>NZ_QQWG01000002.1 GCF_003863355.1 Ancylomarina euxina
CTTAACTCAACAGCATTTAATTTAAACTCTCTACTAAATTTTCGTCTCTCTTTTTCCATTTTCTAAGATATAAATTATTAAGATAATTATACCTTAACTCACTGTCCAAGTAAATGTAGCAACTCCAAGAGTACGCACGGTGGTGTGAGAGGGCGGGGGAGTAATCCCCCTACCTACTCGATTTGAAAATTATGAAGTCTGATTTGTAATTTTCCTGATCCATATTTGTTAACAATAAATATATTGTGAAATTTAGTTTAATTGTTTTAATGTATGGAAATGATGTTTTAGTCGTTTATTTTTGTCATTTAATCATCATGGGTCAGGTGCTGATTTATAGAATTTACTGAAAATAAATTATTCATATCAGTTTTTGATATCAATAGATTTATGATCTTATTTAGTTGTTAGTTAATTGATTGAAATTTGGATTAAGGAGTACTTATGTTTGATTAATGGATTGTTTCTATTGATAAGTGGTGCATTTGTTTGGAAGATGATTGATTTGTTGCGTAAATTGGATTAGTGACGTTAGTGTAAGTATTGTGTCTGTTTATCACAATAATTAAGTTGTTGGTCGTGAATTTGATTTGAGATAGAACGCCAGCCAACAAACGTCGATGTTGATTAATTTGTGTAATCAAAATCGTTGTTATGACTTATTTTCCTTTTTTTACGATAAAAACAAAGGTTATTTTTAAAATAGCCATCATCTTTTTTCTAGTTATTCTTTCTAATGCCGCAAAGGCTCAATTAGATCTAATCCACTATGTGCCACCTTTGTATGCAGGTACTACTCATGAGTATGATATTGAAGATCATTGGGTCGTTCTCACTACACCTTCAGAAATACCCATTGATGTTACGATTACGAAGGGTGATGGTACAATTTTTCAGGTTGTAAATGGTGTTTCAAAAAATACACCTAAATCAGTGGCACTGGGAAGTGGCACCTTGGTTAATCCACCTCTTGGCGTTGTTAATTACACGAGTTTAAATAAAGTCATAAGTGACCAGGGACTAATTTTTACATCAACCGAGGCCTTCTATGTGAATATTAGACACAAGTCAGAGATTCATGGCTTGTTTTTGACTGCTAAAGGTCAAGCAGGTTTAGGTACGTCATTTCGTTCTGGACACTTATTTAGTGTAAGAGGAGAAAACGTATATGGTTGGGGAAAAGATGGGAATTATAGTATTGTAAATCATAGAAGCCATTTTATATCTGTAATGGCTACAGTTGATAACACTCAAGTAACTTTTTCGGATATTAAAGTCGGTAACCTAACATCAGATACAAAAAATGCCCTTCCTGTAACAGGTGACATTACGGTAAATCTTAATGCAGGTCAATCCTATGTTCTAGGAGCTGATCACAAGTTCTTAACCGCGGCAGATGTTAATCGTTTTAATGGAACTCATATTACTTCAGATAAACCTATTGCCGTTAACTCTGGTTCGTGGACAGGTGGAGCATCGCTTAACTCCTGGCAAGATATTGGTGTTGATCAAATAGTGCCAGAGGATTTGGTGGGTAGCAAATATATTCTGCTTAAAGGTAAAGGTAATAGCGAGACTGAGCGACCCATTGTTGTTGCAACAAAGGATAATACAAATATTTTTGTCAACGGAAGTACTACAAAAATAAACCCAACGCCCTTAAATGCTGGTGATTATTATGCGATAGAAACGAGTTATTACACTGTTGATGGAACCATGTTGATTACCTGTGATAATGATGTCTATCTATACCAAACCACCTCAGCTTCCGATAGGACAAGCGGGAGTATAGATTATGCCTATGCAACGGTTGGTATGAATTTTATTCCAGCAATTAGTTCTTTAGGATTTCGTCAGGTTGATATTCCTTTTGTAAACCAAGTGGGAACTGGTATAGTAGCTATATATGCACAAAAGGGAGCAAACGTTTTTGTTAACAAATCGACAACGCCTTTGAGTCAATCGTCTGCCAAGCCGATTACAGGTAATGATGAGTGGGTTGTATATAAATATTCAACTTCAGATGAGAATGTGTCTGTCATGTCGAATAAGGCTATTTATGTGGCTTTATCAGTAGAAGATAATGCAGTAGGTGCTGCAGGTTATTTTTCGGGTTTTACTAAAGCCATTTCACCCATTATACCTGAAACGGGGATTGGGTTCGATCATGATTTAGGATACCTCTGTGAGAGTTATAATGATAAAATCGAACTTTCTGTTCAAAGTACACCCGAAGCTGACTTTTACGAGTGGTACAAGAATGTGATTACGCCAGAAAACTTACTGTTCAAAAACTCGAATTTAATTGTTGATGCTCCCAATGAAGAGACCAAGTATATTATTAAGGCTTATTTTCGTGATCCTAATCTGGATATTATTTATAATGGGAATTTTGCGATTGGACGTGGTAGTTTTGATTCAGATTTCGATTTTATGTCTGTTGGTAATTTAAGTGATCCCGGCAAATCTGTTTTATGCTACAATCCCCAGGATATAAATACACAGTTTCATAGTTTCAATGATAAAGATGGTGGTGGACTCATGTTGTTAACACATTCTTCAAGCTTTGGGACTAGTGATGTGATTTGGAAAAAAACAATCACAGAGGATATTAAGGATCAGGGTTTTATTTTAAAATTATACGGAAGAATGGCGCAGGAAGGTTATTCTCAACTTCTTGATATATATGTGAATAATGATAAAGTTTACGATAATTTCCTATTAGATGATATCAACACCTGGCAATCAGTAAAAGCTTTTTGGGCTTCAGGCGATGCTGAGAGTGCGAGTATCTCAATCGTTAATTCAAATCCAGCAGGGCAGGAAGGTCTATTTGCTATTGATAGTATCTCTTTTGTTTTAGCCGTTGAAGATCAGGCTGAATTCAATGCTTTAGTTGTTCCTAATTACAGTTATAAAGATTTTACTGAACCTCAACATTTTTGTGTTGGACAGTCAGGTCAGCTTGATATCTCAAATGGTGATGTGAGTTGGTACGATTATCAGTGGGAAAAGAAAGAGGGAGAAAACTATGCGCCAATTACTGATCCTAGTATAACTGGATTGACGACGCACAAAATTGAGTTTTCTGAAGTTAAAGAAAGTCATGCAGGAACTTATAGGTGTGGTATTAGTTTTAAAGAAAGTTTTCAGCAGTGTGGTGTAACTTCGGGAACAGCTTCGGTTGAAGTTGAGCTAGTTGCTGATAAAATGGCTACAGTCTTGATTAATGTAGATAACACGAAATTGTGTGAAGGTGATTTAGAGAGCTTGCAAGCGGTTGTCACTGGGACCTATTCTGATGTCAAGTGGTTTGTGAATGATGATCAGAAATATGTAGGAAAAGATTATTTATTTGACTTTCCTGCAGGAGAATATACCGTTCGATGTGAGGTTGGAAATGCATGTAGTACGCCATCAGATAGTAGAGACTTGTCTGTTTATGGTCGTCCGATATTGATTGATTTGCAACTTCCAACGGATTTATGCGATAAAGCTTCTTCAGATCTGACAGCTGTAGTGAATTCAGTCCCAGCAGGGGCCAGCTTAAGCTATAAATGGTATAGAGCTGAGACTTTACTTGCCACAACAAGTGAATCAAGCTATTCGGTTTTGGCTGATATGACTGATCCTTATTATAAAGTTGCCGTATCTGCAGTTTATAATGTTGGTTTGGCCGATGAGCATACTTGCGTTGGAAACCAATTGGTGAAAAATATTGGTCCTGATGATATTATTCCACAGGTTGATTTAACAGCTTTGGCTGATGTGACTTTGTGTGAAGGTGATTTGTATACCTATAAAGCAGAATTAGCGAATTCGGGTGATTACTATACTTACGATTGGGAAATTCCATTTGTAACAAGTGCTGATAAAACAGGTTCAGACTTTGTTCTGGGTTCAGTCAAAAGTGCAATGGCGGGGAATTATAAAGTAAGGGTTTCAAATCGCTGCGGTAGCCAAAGTTCAATGAGTATCTTATCCGTTAGTCCTAAATTACTTGTTGATGAAATAAAAATTGATAAAACAGGACCTTATTGCTTGAATGAAACGATAAAGTTCACCATAACAGATAATGGTGAAGCGAGTCTTTATTTTGCAGAGAATTTAACGACGGGAGAAATTATTAATCCAATCAGTAATCCTTTCAATTTAGTGGTTACCGATTTGAAACAAGGTCGTTGGAGAATTACGGCTGAAGCGACCTGTGGTACACGTGTTGATCAAGAATTTGATGTTTACTTATTGGAGAATTTTACTAATCCTACGATGGCTGATATTTCAACTTGTATAGGAGAGAATATTCAGTTTGAAGTACACATACAAGATATTCCAACGAGTTCCAGTTTGACTTATGAATGGACAGATCCATCAGGAAATCTGATCGTAAACAGTCAATCAAGTCTTGTCATTAATAATGTTCAATTAGCAAACCTGGGAACTTACTCGTGTAAAGTGACTAATAGATGTGGCTATTCAAAAACCGTAAATGCGAATATATCTGCCGATGAGGTGAATACTTCTCAAACTGCTGAAGCTGTTGAATTGTGTGAAGGCACTCCTAACTACCGTTTGGATATCGCCTATGAAGGTAATCCAACTTTCTCATGGTATTTTAATGACCCAAGTTCTGCAGTAATTGGGACAGATAGCTTTTATGAAATAGCAGAAGTGAAAGTTGAACATTCTGGAGTTTACTACTGTCAAATTACTCTTTCGTGTGGTGATATTATTACTTACCAGAGGGAGTTGGTCGTGAATGAGAATATAAGTGTTGTTGAAGTTAGTCCAGCTACAATAAATATTTGTGAAGGAGAACAGGCTGAATTGAAGATAAGTAAAGCAGGACAGGTTAATCAGATCGAGTGGTTTGATCCTTCAGGAAGTGTCATCGCATCTGCTATGGGGAAAACAAATATTCAAACTGGCGTTCATAACAGTGCAGGTCGTTTTATTTATAAGTATAAACTGAGTGGAGATTGTAATACGATAGAAGGTGATTTTGAGCTTCTTGTTCATGACAGACCAAGTTTAGCACCAATTGCTGATATTAACGCTTGTGAAGGTGATGTTGATTTGAATATGCTTATTACTGGCAGTGATTATTCAACCGCAAGTTGGTGGAATGCAGATGAAAGTATCAAATTAAATGATGGTCTTTCTCATACACTTGTTAATGCAAAATATCCTACGGCTTTTGGGAATTATATTGCTAAGGTCAATACATTGTATTGTGGTGATGTAAAAGCGACAGCTCAAGTGAGTATTTATGAACCGATTTCTATTATGTCAAGTTCGAATGTGAGTCCTACGCCTTGTGTGGGAGAGCCATTACGTCTTGTTGTAAATGGTAGCGGTGCTGGATTAATATATAATTGGTATAAGAATGATGCTCCAGCGGTGAGTTTATCATCAAATTCTACTCTTGATCTTGGAATGGCTGATCTGACTGATGAGGGGATTTATCGTTGTGAATTGATATCAGCAAATGCTTGCGGGAATAAGTTTCTTGAATTTAGTGTTGATGTGCGTGAACATGCAAGTATTACGATTCAGCCAAGCGATGTTTCTTTATGTGAGGGAACAGGTCCAGCTAACTTTTCTGTTAGTGCTATTGGAGAAGGAAGTCTAATTTATCAATGGTTTGATAAGAATAATATTGCTATGATAGGTGAGACGTCTTCAAATCTTCAAATTGTTGATCTTTTAGCGAGTAATGGACAAAGTTATTATTGTGAGGTAAGCGGTGATTTTTGTGATGCAGCTGTTTCATCAAAGGCTAGCTTAGAAACAAAAAGGAATGTGAATATTACTGAGCATCCTGCAGATGTTAAGATTGCTGAAGGTGGAGTTGCCATCTTTACTGTTAAGGCAGACGGAACGGAACCGATAGCTTATCAATGGTACTGCGATCCGACAGGGATAATGATAGGAGAAACGACATATACACTAACTATTAACCCTGCAACAATAGATTTGAATGCTTACGAATATTATTGTATTGTTAGTAATGCATGTTCTAGCGAAACGAGTAATAAAGCAAAGTTATTAATCGATGCTAGTGTTAAAATTACTAGTCAACCACAAAACACAGTGGTTTGCGAAGGTGATACGTTTGAATTTGTAATGGAGCACAAATCATTAAGTGCTGGCAAAACTTGCTATTGGGAATATAGCGATGGTGGGGCATTTATGGCCATTACTAGTTTGGCTAATCATACGATTATTTCGGAATCAAACAAAAATACATTGCGTATCAGTAATGCAGATATTTCTTTAAATACATATTCGTTCAAAGCGACAGTTGAAGGTTTATCAAATGATGAATCAGATGAGGTGAGTGTTAAAGTTTATCAGCCCATAACATTTGATGCTATAGATGATTTTGAAATTTGTAAAGATGCAGGGATTAATTTTGATTTGAAGAACTTGAATGGTACGACTCCATATTCTTTTGAATGGAAGGAAAATGCACGTTCGTGGACAAATTCCTCGCTTAATTTAAGTGGAACAGATGCTCTTGATGGGAATTATTCAGTTGAAGTTAGCAATGGTGTTTGCCCATCTCATAAAGAAGAATTTAAACTATCACATTTCGATGAGTTGATTATTAATGATATAACGGGTTCTGATCAACTGTGTCAGAATACTTCAGAAAATTTAGTGGTTGTGGTTAGTAAAGATGATGCATTGGTGGTCAAATATCAATGGTTCAAAAATGAGGGTGCTACAGTTTTGAGTAGTACTAGTACATACACTGTCGCTGGTCTTGATAAGTCTAGTGGAGGATTATATAAGGTCGAGGTTAGCGACGGTTGTATGACTAAAGTTAAAACGAAATTTATTTCAGTAGTTGATGAGGTTGTTGCTACAACAAGTTGGGATGCAGAAAAGAATCTGTGTGTTGGCGATGAGTTTTTATTAGATGCCCAAGTGAGTGGTGATAACCCAACTTATATTTGGACAGCACCTAATGGAAGAATCATTGGTAATGTTGCAAACTTGAAAATAGATGCTGTTATAGAGGCTGATTCTGGAATTTATAAATGTGAGGTAAGCGGAACTTGTAATGGATCAGGGAATGAAATTTTTACAACTGAATTGATAGTTAATACCGTTCCTTATATTACAGCAGGTTTGGATGGTTTAAGTCCTATTTGTGAAGGTGAAGATTTAAGCTTAGGCCCAATTGATTTTGCTGGTAAGGATGTTACAATTAATTGGATCTTGAGTGATGGTAGCCTTTCATCTTCTCATACTTATAATTTAGATTTAGACAAGGCTGAGATTAGTGACGAAGGAAATTATCGTGTAGAAGTGAGTAATGCTTGCGGGGATGATTTTAGTCTAGGCTTTCAAAAAGTCATTGCTCTACCAACTTTAGCTGCTATTCCAAGTAAGGAAGCTTGCCAAGGTGAAGATGTGGTGATAAGAGCAGAAGCAACAGGAGATAATCTGACCTACAAATGGTTTGTTGATGGAATTGAAAATTTGACTTATTCAGGAAAATCAGAATTTATAATAGAAAATGTACAAGCTGCTGATGTTAATGCTTTCCGTATTTATGATCTTGAGTGTCGTGTTAGTAATCTTGACGCTTGTGGGCTTGAGCTAATTGAAAATGCTCAAGTGATAGTACATCCCAATACAATTCTCCAATCTTCATTAAAAAGTGAGGTGGTATATGTTGGTAGTGATTATGAGTTTGTTTTGGATGTTACGGGTAGCAATCTAAGTTATGAATGGCATTACACAAATATTGATGGTGTTGATAGTAAACTAGGAGAAACAAGTTCAAAACTTGACTTGCAGAATATAAGCTTGGCAAATTCAGGAGAATATTCGTGTTATATCAGTGGTTCCTGCGGGAAACGATTTACTTCTGGATTCTTGACAGTAAAAGATCCACTAAAGATTATAGATGGCCTAAATAAACTGGCTGATATAGAAAAGTGTTTGGGTGATCCTTTAAGTTTAAATATTGAGGTAAAAGGAGAGGTTTATAATATTAACTGGTTTAAAGATGGTCTTAATTTGAATCATCATAGTTTGAGCTATTTTATACCTGAGCTTAATTATGCTGATTCTGGAGAATACCGTTGTGAAATAAATGGTGAAGGTGCCAGTTTGATTGAAACTGTAAATCTGATTGTGTATAGACAAACTGTATTAAACTCGAATCTGAAAGATAAAAAGTTATGTGAAAATGAGAATCTTCTATGGGTAGCTGATGTAGATGGTTCAAGCCTAATCTACGATTGGCAATATAAGGGGAATAGTATCTCTGGTGAGGCGTCGTTAAATATCTTGAATTTAGTGATGGATCAAGCAGGTGAATACCGTGTAGATATTTCAGGCAAATGTGGTGATGTAAGTAGTAAAGCACAACTAGACATCCAGAAACTGCCATATTATATAAGCCATACTGAAGGTGTTGAAGTTTGTGAAAAAACGGATGAAGTTAGTTTCCGTGTGAATTATGGAGGTGATAAATTAAGTTACCAGTGGCGTAAAAACGGGATTGATATCGAAGGTGCAACGAGTTCTGTATTAACTGTCCAAAATATTTTTCAGGCAGACGCCGGCATTTACTCTTGTGCTATTAATTCATCATGTAGTATAGAAATTACTAGTCCTGACATAATTTTATCAGTTATCCCAAGCTTACAGGTTTTAAGTGAAAGTGGTGATCTTGAGATTTGTGATGGAGAAGCTGCCGAGTTTTCAGTAGAGGCAGAAGGACGTGATATCCTTTATCAGTGGCAATTTAATGGAGAAAATATAATTGGTGCGAATAATTCGAGTTATCAAATCGATAGAAGTAACCTATCAAACAGAGGTTATTATACTTGTGAACTTTCTGATAAATGTATCTCGAAACGGTATTCAGACTCTAAACGCTTAGATGTGAATGCTCTTCCAAATACTCAGATATATGGTCGAATGGAACTTTGTGTTTTGGAGGATAGAGTAGCATATACTACTTCGATTCAGCCTAATATTAATTATTTATGGCAGGTTGAAGGAGGCGAATTCACGAGCGTAAATGAAGGTGCAAAGACTAAAATTACTTGGGGAGAACTCGAAAATGGGAATATAAGTATAAGAATTGTTGATGAAGAAACAGGTTGTTATGCTCAAATCGATTCTGTGGTTACACTTCATTCTTTGCCAGAAGTTAATTTATCAGCACTGGATTCTCACGGTTTGTGTGAGTCTGAATTCCAATTAAAAGGCGGATTTCCTGAAGGAGGTATTTATTGGGTAAATGGTGTGCGAGAAAGATCTTTTAATCCCAATAAAGGACATGGTGAATACCCAATACGTTATTCGTATACTGACGAGAACGGTTGCTCAAATACAACGGTAGAGAAGATAATGAAAATAGATTCATTGCCAGTCGTTAAGGCTATTGAAGATGTTAATGTTGGGGCATGTAAAAGCAAACAATTGTGGGCTGAAACTGAAATGAATAATATAAAATGGTCTCCGAGTCGCTATTTGGATGACCCAAATTCAAAGACACCCGTATTTACATCGGGTGAATCTGAAAGATATGTGGCTTTTGTAGTTGATAAGCATGGTTGTTTAGGAACTGATATTGTGAATGTCAATGTGGCTCCACTTCCTGTAATTACAACAATAAATGATACGATTATAGGTCAGTGTAAACCGTTGGTTTTAGCGACAGATATTGTTGGTGAGATTTCCGAAATTAATTGGCTTTCTGATAAGGATCAGTTCAGTAAATCAACTGTTCGTGATCCTCAATTAGAGAATTTGTCTGTTGGTATTCATAATTTTACAATCAATGTTAGTGATAGGCATGGTTGTGTTGCAACAGGCTCTGTAAAGGTTGATGTTAGAGCGAATCCGGAAATAGGCGAATCGAAATTCCTATGCGAAGGTGAAAGTTTTGAAATTGATACTCGCAACATGGAAAATGCTGTGTGGAATGATGGTTACAGTGCATGGGATAGAACAATTGATCAACCTGGAGATTATTCCTTAAGTGTTAGTAACGAATTTGGCTGTGTGGAAACGCAAGTGATTAAAATGAACCCAACACCACTTATTAATCTAAGAGATACGCTTATTTTTGAAGGGGAATCTGTAGTCCTAAAACCAAATTTAAATGAAGATTATGGCCCATATATTTACGATTGGGAAACGGGTGATGTAACTACAGAGTTGGAAGTGTTCGAATCGAATACATATCGATTGTCAGTTGAAGATGGAAATGGCTGTGTTGCTAAAGATTCTGCTATCGTCGTTGTAAAACCTATTGGAATAGAATCACCTAATGCATTTACACCTGGATCGGTAAATGAGAATGATCGTTTTTACTTGAAGAAGATCAATATTGAGGAAACTTTTGAACTCTATATTTATAATCGATGGGGAGAACTCATGCATAGAACATCAGAAGCAGGATATAGTGGTGGATGGGATGGAACATATCGTGGTGAAAAATGTCCAACAGGTGTCTATGTTTGGATTTTAATTCTAAATGGTGAAGCTACTGAAAAGGGGCATATGGTCTTAGTTCGATAAGTTTTTGATTTTTGAAAAATTAGGAATATCTTTCAATATGAATTAATTTGTTAAGTATATAAATAATAAAAGAAATAATTGTTCTTTTGTAGTACGTATCATATGCTATATAAGAATTATTATAGCAATAACATAATCATAAAAATACATGAATAAGTTTATACTCTCTATTATCTTTTTTGTTTTCGGATTAAGCTTAGTAGGGAGTGCTCAGGATATTCGTTTTTCTCAATTTTATGCGAATAAGTTATACTTAAATCCGGCATTAGCAGGCTCGAGTGATCACGCTAGTGTTAGTCTGAATTATCGCAATCAATGGCCTAATTTGGATTATCCATATGTGTCTTACAGTTTTTCATATGATAATTTCTTTTCGAATTTAAATGGGGGATTAGGTCTTCTTGTAATGCAAGATGATCAAGGTGATGGAGCCATAACAACGACATCCTTTTCGGGTGCATATTCATTCTTTTTGCGAATTAATAGTGATCTAGTTTTTCGACCAGCAATTCAAGCTGCTTTAATACAGAAAAAGTTAGACTTTAAGAATTTAATATTCCCAGATCAGGTTTCACCTATTTATGGAGATGTGTTTCCTCATAATACCTCTGGTGATCCAAGCAATAGAAGTTGGAATGGGATGGATTTTTCGGTGGGGCTAATGGCTTACTATAAAAACTACTATTTTGGTGCTGCAGCGAGCCATGTGAATCAGCCTAATCTTAGTTTTGATGATTTTGAGGATGATCAATTGAATGCCAAATATACATTTCATGCAGGAGCTGAATTTTCATTATCTGGAGACATTAGTGGTAATGGTTTGGTTCTGGCACCCGCTTTGTTATTTCAAAAGCAGGGTGAGTTTACTCAAATGAATTATGGAATGTATTTAAGTAAGAGTTCTTTGGTATTTGGCTTTTGGTTCAACCAAAACTTTCAGCTGAATTATGATGCGGTTATTTTGATGGCAGGTATTGTTACCGATAGATTTAAGATAGCTTATAGTTACGACTATACCATAACTCAGTTGGTACAGACCAACACAGGAGCACATGAATTATCATTTTCATTCCCATTGGTTATAGAGAAACGTAAAAGAAGACGTCGACCTAATCGGGTAAGGTATCCACAATTCTAGAACAAAAAAAAATAGGCTCATTCCTTTGAATGAGCCTGTTTTTTTATCAATTAATTGATCCTTATTTAATACGTTCGATATATTTTGTTCGAATTTGTTTAAGCATATCTACAGTCAAATTCTCAGCGTAAATCCGAATGATATCAATAGCTTTAAAATGATCGTAGATAAAGCCAATAGAAGCATCGAAGTGCAACAAGTCCATATTGTATTTTACTTGCTTAGTAAGCTGCTCAAATTCACTCCATGGAAGGTATTTGGGGATTTTAAAGTAGCCATGATTAGCCTCTACGGTATCCAAATAAAAATTGTCTTCTATTTGTTCCAATGAGAAGAATTTATTTAAGCGAGTTATTCCTTTAGGGTGATTAAATTTTGAAGGTTTATCCTTAAAATTAATACCTAGAGAAACGTAATATGCTTGCAATTCCTTGATATCTGCATATTGCTCAATATGACGAACTCGAATAACATTGTGAACGGTATTGAAAATAGTAATCGTACCCAGTGCAGCATGATATTTTTTATTGGTATCAGCCATAATTTTTTGTGTGGCACGAGTGAATTGCTCCAAATCGTAATGCTTGTCAGTTACCAAGTAGATATAATGAGGTGTGATATCCTTTTGTAAGCTGTCGTAATATTCATAAAATCCAGGGAATGGATTCAATGATTCAAGAACAAAAGTATTAGGAAGTACAGCACCTTCAATAAGCTCAAAGGCTTCTTCTTTTATAAGGCTTCCATATTTAATTTGTGTGGTTTCAGTCATATATAAGAGGGATTTAGTGGTACTTAATTAGTTGAATTCTATGCTTACAGCGTGTCACTAGCATTCCTTTAAACTTAGCGAAAAATGTAAGAAAAAACAAGAACTCAAAGTCTTTTTTTATTGATCTCTTGTGAAGACTAATTCCGTATCTGTAGAAAGATGAGGGGTGAAGATGTAGCCCTCAGAATTGAATGCTTTTAGATATTCTGGATCCGAAATCTTATTCTGGATGATATAGCGAGTCATCAGCCCTCGTGCTTTCTTTGCAAAGAAACTGATTACTTTATACTGACCATTCTTTAAATCTTTAAAGACGGGTGTGATAACCTCTGCTTTGATTTTCTTTTTATTTACAGATTTAAAGTATTCGTTTGATGCTAAATTTATAAGATATTTATCTTCTTTCTCATTTAAGGTTTTATTGATTTCATTAGTAATCTTATCGCCCCAAAATTCATATAAACTTTTACCTTTTGAAGTTTGAAGTTTTTTGCCCATTTCCAATCGGTAGGCTTGAATCAAATCCAGAGGTTTTAAGATACCATAAAGGCCCGATAGAATACGTAAGTTTTTTTGTGCTATTTGTAATTCATCCTCACTTAAAGTGGCTGCATCAAGTCCTGTATAAACATCACCTTTAAATGCTAGGATAGCTTGTTTCGCATTTTCCATATCGAATGGTAATTGCCAGTTTACAAAACGTTCGAAGTTTAGCTGTGCTAAATTTGGACTAATACCCATGAAATTGGCAATTTCATCAGTGGAGAGCTTTCTAAGTTGCTTCATTAAAGATTGAGATTCTTTTAAGAAGCTAGCTTCAGAATAATTTTGAGTAGCACTTTCAGTTTCGAAATCAAGAGATTTAGCTGGAGATATGAGGATTAACATATGTTGAATTTTTGATATTAAGAATCTAAGATATGTGATTTGAAACAGATATACTAATTGAGTTTTTTGATGTCGATATTGGTCTCATTTATATAGGCCTAAACATGCAAGTATGAAAAAAGCAGATGACTGGCATCTGCTTTAAAAACTCTATCTCTAAATGATATTTTTTAGATGTTTTGATCAGGATATAAAGATTCCCACCACTGTTTTTTATCTTTTAGGTGTTTAGCAAAATATGCAAAAATCGTATTATTCCACAAGATACGCTGCGTATAATTTAAAACTTGATGGTTCTGATCTTTTACTTGAATAAAATCAACCTCCTTACCTAAAAGTTTAAGTGCCTGGTACATTTGAATACTTTCGCCCAATGGCACATTGGTGTCAACACTTCCGTGAATAAGCAGCATAGGTGTTGTTACCTTATCTGCATTGAATAAAGGGCTTTGATCCACATATAATTTTCGATGGCTCCATGGGAATGATTTTCCCGAAGCATTGACACTATAAGAATATCCCCAGTAGCCCTCTCCCCAATATGAGGTAATGTCACTTATTCCGGCATGTGAAATTGCAGCTGCAAAAATATCAGTTCTGGTTTGCAGTAACATGGTCATGAAGCCACCATAAGATGCCCCAATACAACCAATCTTATTAGCGTCAACAAATGAGTGTGAGGCAGCAAACTTCTTTGTTCCTTCAATAATTTCATCAGCAGTAGTGATTCCCCAATTGTTTTGGTGCTCTGCAGAAAATTCTTGACCAAAGCCAGTGGCTCCGCTTGGTTGAAGTAAATAAACGACATAACCCATTGCAGCATATAAATTTAATGGGTAGCGACCACCAAAACTGCGTTCTACAGGAACAGTTCCAGCATAGTAATTTACAATCATCGGGTATTTCTTATTGGCGTCGAAATTTGGGGGATAATAAACACGGCCAATAATCGTTTTACCATCTTTTTTGGTGAAGTTCCAATCTTCAGTTTTTCCAAATTTAACCCGATTGAATTTCTCCTTCTCTGGATTAACAAGACTCGTAGATTCGTTTTTATTCAGGTCATAAATATACGCTTGGTATGGACTCGAAATGCTACAGGCAATATAGGCTATCTTAGAACCATTAGATGCGATATTAAAACTCTTAACAACATCGCTCTTGATATTTAATTTTGTGAAAACCTGATTTGACAGATCATATTTAAAAAGTCTAACGTAATCTTTATCATTCGCTTTAAAGTAAATATGACCATCATTTTTATTCCACACAGTACTGCCAATTGCAGGATCGAAATTGAAGGAAATTGGATTAACTTTCTTTGTTTTCAGATCCATGATATATAACTGACCATCGTAATTGTTGGCTAGTTTTTGCTTCCCAATATTCTCACCTAGTTTACCAAAGCAAGATGGACCAGCTTGTATTACTATTTTTGAATTATCAGGAGAATATTGGGCAGAACCTCCAAATAATTTATCTTCCCAAATGGTATCTATTTCAAAGGTTCTAAGATTCATTTGATAAAGATTCTGCTTACTGTAAGGATACTCTTTATAATCAGGTCTCGACTGGGTAAATATGATGTGTTCGCTATCGGAGCTAATGTCATTCAGTTGGGTTGAAAGCGTACCATGCGTTAGCTTTTGCTTAACACCACTTTCTACATTTAGCTTATATAAGAAGCTACGGTATCTAAAGCCAGGTAGGCGATCTTCCATGCCCTGAATTTTTCTGATTTTCCATTCCTTTGAATGGTCTTTAGCCTGAGAATAAATAATATTCCTGCAGTCAGGAGTCCAAGTATAAGATTCCAAATTGGAGATGTGCGTTGCAATTTCTCTTTCTTGTCCTTTATCTAAATCTAAAATAAAAAGAGAGGCTTCTCCATTATAATCTTTGGAATAAGAAAGTTTGTTGCCTTGTGGTAACCACTTTATTTGTGAAAGACTACTTCCTCTAAAAGTGTGAATGATTTTACCATTTATAATCGATTGAATAATTTTCCATTTTTCACTTTTGTCAGATGGAGGTAGGCTACGTGAATATGAAATTAAAGCATATTCTCCATTTGCAGAAAGGACCGATGAGTTTACTTTTTTACCATCAAGAATTTTGTTGATCGTAATGAATTGTTCATCTGAAGTTGAAATTTTAAAATCACCAGTTTTCCATCCATCCTCAGCTTTCAATTGAACTTTGAATGAGTTATTTTTATTAAGAGAAAGAGCTTTTATAATAAGGCAGTGTTTACCTGGATCTAAAGCGATATTAGCACTCAGTTCTTTAGCTACATTATCTTCCTGATTATAATGGGATGCAATTTTTTTTCCATCCAGATATATTTCAAGCATTGGGTAAGTCTTCACAATGAGCTTGGCTTTGCTCCAATCTTCAACTTCAATATAAGTTGCATAGTAGCTTAAGTGTTTGTCTGACCCCTTTGTGTTTAAATATCCTTTTTTGGATAGATCAGCCTTGTTCCATTTTAATTGAAGTTGATTCCAATTAAGGGTTTCATTTTCTTCAGGTTTTAATATTTCAAGATTGATGTAATTTTCGATAAGTAAATCCTTTATTTGAAAGCTTTTATTTTCAATATCCAAAGAATTATGAAAGGCTGGGAGTAAAACAGGAGCAGCTTCAGTCTGCAGCCAATTTTTGATTGCAACGTGTTTGTTGTCATCTTTTTTTTCTGCTGTACTGCTCAAATTAAAGATGAGCACCAAGGCAATAATGGAAAGTAGTTTGTTCATGAGATTGGTATCGTGTTTTAAGGTTTATGTATTGTGCTTGATAATTTAAAATTACATTTAAATGCTGTGTTAAGTATGAAAGATGATATGAGACCTTAAATATTATCATTTTAAGGCAGGACACAAAAAAAGCCCTAAACCAAATGGTTCAGAGCTTGTTTTTTTTCTTCCGTAAGAAAATGGGGATATTTATCGTTTTTCCATCAGAACGATATTCTCCACATGATGTGTGTGGGGGAACATGTCGACTGCTTGAATTTTAGTTACCTTATAAGCGTTATCCATCATTTCCAGATCGCGAGCTTGTGTTGCTGAGTTGCAACTCACATATACAATTCTGTTTGGTGCTGCCTGTAGAATGGTTTCAACTACATCGGCATGCATACCCGCTCTTGGAGGATCAACGATCATCATATCAGGATGGCCATGTTCAGCAATGAATTCAGCATTCAATACATTTTTCATATCCCCTGCAAAGAATGACGTGTTATCAATACCGTTGATCTCTGAATTTAATTTTGCATCTTCAATGGCTTCAGGTACATACTCGATACCTATCACTTTTTTAGCCTGACGTGCTACAAAGTTAGCAATGGTGCCCGTTCCTGTATATAAGTCGTAAACTACCTCGTCCTTTTGGATGTTGGCGAATTCACGTGTTTTACTGTAAAGTTCGTAGGCTTGCTCTGAGTTAGTTTGATAGAATGATTTTGGTCCGATTTTGAACTTCAGATCTTCCATTTGTTCGAAAATATGATCCACCCCTTTGTACAAAATAACTTCCTGATCCGTAATGGAATCATTGGCTTTTTCATTGATGATATACATCAGTGAAGTAATCTCTGGGAATTTTTCTGCCAAATGAGCCATAAGTCCTTCGCGTTTCTCAACATCTTCATGATAAAAAACAACAATGACCATCACATCTCCTGTAGTAGACGTTCTGATTACCAATGTACGTAAAAAACCAACTTGGGCACGAATGTCGAAAAAGCTTAAGTCGTTGGCAAAAGCATATTCTTTAATGGCCAAACGAACAGCATTTGAAGGTTCAGCTTGCAAGTGACATTTGTTGATATCAACTACTTTGTCGAATAGACGAGGTACGTGAAAACCAACTGCTGGTGTGCGAGCAATATCAGCATCGCTATTAATCTCGTCAAAGGTCAAATAACGCTTGTTAGAGAAAGTGAATTCCAATTTGTTACGGTAAAACTTAGTTTTAGCTGAAGGTAAAATAGGGTTAGCTTCAGGTAAATCAATTTTACCAATACGACTTAAATTGTCAAGAACCTCTTGTTGTTTGAAATTAAGCTGATCTAGGTAAGGCAGGTTTTGCCACTTACACCCCCCGCAGATTCCAAAATGTTCGCAGAAAGCATCCACTCTTAAATCGGAATATTTGTGAAATACAACAGGGTGACCTTCCATATAACTTTTACGTTTCTTTGTCACCTGCACATCCACAACATCGCCTGGTATCACGTTGGTTACAAACACAACTTTATCATCAACCTTAGCAATGGCCTTTCCTTCGGCTGCTAACTTTATAATTTCAATGTTCTCTAGTAAGGGTTTTCTGTTTCTATTACGTCCCACTTTGTATTTCTTTTAAGATTTGGCTGCAAATATAAGACAAATAAATAGTACTTAGAGTTTAATAAGTTATAAGTACTTAAAGTTAAAAAAGCAGTTTATGAACTTGTATGCTTAAGTATTCATAAGTACTCAAGACACTTTAAATACTTTAGACACTATTTTACTATCTTTGCAGCCCTAACGTATAAACATTTCATTTTTCATGATATCAATTAATAATCTTATAGTAGAGTTCGGTGGTTTTACACTTTTTAAAGACGTTACTTTTATCGTTAATTCTCGCGACCGAATTGGTTTGGTCGGGAAGAATGGCGCTGGGAAATCTACACTTTTGAAAATTTTTGCTGGTAAGCAAGAAGCTTCGAAAGGCACTGTAAGTATTCCTAATGAGATTAAGATTGGATATTTACCTCAACAGATGCATCATGAAGATGGCAGAACTGTGCTTGAAGAAGCTTTAACTGCTTTTGAAGAGGTTATTCAGTTGGAAAAAGAAATTGAGCAAATCAATAATGAAATTGCTGAGCGAACTGATTATGAATCGGAAGCTTATATGAAATTGATTAATCGATTGACTGAAAAGAACGATCGATATCATATGATGGGAGGAGAGAATATTCAAGCTGAAGCAGAACGTACGCTTCTTGGGCTTGGATTTTTACGCAACGATTTTACACGTCAAACCAACGAGTTTAGTGGTGGATGGCGAATGCGTATTGAATTGGTGAAAATTCTTCTACGTCGCCCAAATGTATTTCTACTGGATGAGCCTACCAACCATTTGGATATTGAATCGATTCAATGGTTAGAAGATTTCTTGAAGACTTATCCTGGTGCGGTAGTATTAGTTTCTCACGATAGGGCTTTTCTTGATGCGATAACCAATCGTACAGTAGAAATTTCAGTCGGCAAAATCTACGATTATAAAGTGTCCTATACGCAATATGTTGAACTTCACGCAGAGCGTCGTGAGCAACAAATGAAAGCCTATGTCAATCAACAAAAAATGATTAAGGAGACAGAGGATTTTATTGAGCGTTTTAGATATAAGGCGACCAAATCGGTTCAAGTACAATCACGAGTAAAACAACTTGAAAAGGTTGATCGTATAGAAATTGACGAGGTTGATAATTCTAAGCTAAATTTGAAATTTCCACCAGCCCCTCGATCGGGAGATTTGGTTTGCCAGGTTAAAGATTTGAGTAAAGCCTATGGAGATAATTTAGTCTTAAAAGATCTTGAATTTGTAATTGAACGAGGAGAGAAGTTAGCCTTTGTAGGTAAAAATGGGGAGGGTAAATCGACCCTTGTAAAGGTGCTGATGGGTGAGCTTGATCACACTGGAGTTTGCAAACTTGGTCACAATGTTAAGATTGGATATTTTGCTCAAAATCAGGCTATGATGCTCGATGGTGAGAAAACGGTTTTCGATACGATTGATGACGTTGCTGTAGGCGATGTGAGAACTAAGATTCGAGATATTTTGGGAGCGTTTATGTTTGGTGGCGAGGATATTGATAAAAAGGTAAAAGTACTATCTGGAGGAGAACGTTCTCGTTTGGCCATGATTCGTTTATTGCTTGAGCCAGTCAACTTGCTTGTTCTCGATGAGCCAACCAATCATCTTGATATGAAATCGAAGGATGTGCTTAAAGAGGCACTTCTGAAATTTGATGGCACTGTTATCGTTGTTTCTCACGATAGAGAATTCCTTGATGGCTTATCTTCTAAGGTTTATGAATTTACCAATAAAACCATTAAAGAACACTTAGGAGGAATTTATTCATTTCTTCAGAATAAGAAGATGGATACCATGCGAGAGTTGGATAGAAAACAGCAGGTAGCCAGTCAGGAAAAGGTTGAAGTTGTTTTATCTGAAAATAAACAGAGTTATCTGGAGCGTAAGGAATTGAGTAAGCAAATTTCTAAGCTGGAACGAAACGTAAGCAAGAGTGAGGAAATGATTGCTAAATACGAAAAGAAAATAGAAGACATAGAAGCTTTATTAACTGATCCAAAGAACCAAGATCAGGAAATGTTTAAAGCTTACGACGAGGCTAAAAAGAAGCTTGAGGAAGAGATGACCAGTTGGGAGAATCATAATGAAGAACTGGAAAACTTGATTCTTGAAAGAGGAGAATAAATCAATTAGATTTGATCATTAGATATGAAAAAAGCCCGATTTAAATCGGGCTTTTCTTTTTATAGTAGATTAAGAATTAATTCTTATTTCTTCTCTTCTTTTGGTAATAAAACTTTTCTAGAAAGTTTTAGTTTACCTGTTTTAGGATCGATACCGATAAGTTGTACATCAATAACATCTCCTTCTTTCAATACTTCGTCAACAGTGTTTAGTCTACGATGCTCAATTTCAGAAATGTGAAGTAAGCCATCTTTTCCAGGAAGAACTTCAACGAAAGCACCAAAGGCAACAATCGATTTTACTTTTCCTTGATAAATAGTTCCAACCTCAGGAATAGCAGTAATTCCTTTGATACGACCTAATGCAATATCGATAGCTTCTTTGTTGTTAGCTGAAATATCAACCACACCTTGTCCATCTACTTCTTCAATTACGATAACAGCACCTGAAGTTTCTTGAATCTCTTGAATGATTTTTCCACCTGGTCCGATCACAGCACCAATCATATCCTTAGGGATAACAATAGATACTATTCTTGGAGCGTGAGGCTTAAGATCTTCGCGAGGCTCAGCAATAGTCTCAGAAATTTTATCTAAAATATGAAGACGACCTGCGCGAGCTTGCATTAATGCTTGCTCTAAAACTTCGTAAGGTAATCCGTCTACTTTAATGTCCATTTGAGTAGCAGTAATACCATCTCTGGTACCGGTTACTTTAAAGTCCATATCACCTAAGTGATCTTCATCACCTAGAATATCCGAAAGAATAGCATATTTCTTAGCACCTTCAGTGGAAATTAATCCCATTGCGATACCAGTTACTGCTTTCTTCATTTGGATACCTGAATCCATAAGTGCTAATGTTCCCGCACAAACTGTAGCCATCGAAGATGAACCGTTTGATTCTAAAATATCAGAAACAATACGAACCGCATATGGACACTCATCAGGAATCATATTCTTAAGTGCACGATGTGCTAGGTTACCATGACCAACCTCACGACGAGAGATTCCACGAGAAGGACGTGCATCGCCAGTAGAGAAAGGAGGGAAGTTATAGTGAAGTGTGAATTTCTCTTTTCCACGGAAAAGTACATCATCAACCATCTTCTCATCTAACTTAGTACCTAATGTTACTGAAGTCAAAGATTGAGTTTCACCACGAGTAAACACAGCAGAACCGTGAGCACCTGGAAGGTAATCAATCTCAGACCAGATTGGACGAATCTCATCAGTCTTACGACCATCTAAACGAACTCTATCTTCAAGAACCATTTCGCGAACAGCATCTTTTTCCACATCGTGGTAGTAGCGTCCGATTAGGCTCATGTTAATCTCTGAAGATTCTTTCCCCTCCGAATATTCGGCTACAAACTCTTCTTTTACAGCTGCAAATGAAGCTGCACGTTCGTGTTTGTTAGGGTTTTGAAGTCTAGCAACTTCTAATACTTTTGCATAAGTTTTGTCTACGATTAACTGGCGAAGTTCTTCATCGCTTTCTTCGTGACAATACTCTCTTTTCTTAGTGTTTCCAACTGCTTCAGCCAATTCAACTTGAAGTTGACATTGCAATTTAATAGCTTCGTGAGCAATTTTGATAGCTTCAAGCATTTCTGCTTCTGAAACTTCTTTCATCTCACCTTCAACCATCATGATATTATCCTTGGTTGCAGCAACCATAATTTCCATATCAGAAATCTCTAGTTGCTCACGGTTTGGATTAATCATGAATTCGCCATTAACTCTAGCTACACGAACCTCAGAAATAGGCTCCAGGAATGGAATGTCAGATACTGCAATTGCTGCAGAGGCTGCAAGACCAGCAAGGGCATCAGGCATGTCGTTTGCATCAACAGAAATCAAGCTAATTGATACGAATGTATCTGCGTGATAATCTGAAGGAAATAATGGACGTAGGGCACGGTCCACAATACGACAAACTAAAATTTCATAGTCAGAAGGACGACCTTCTCTTTTCATAAATCCACCAGGGAAACGACCTAGTGCACTAAATTTTTCTTTGTAGTCAACAGACAAAGGCAAAAAGTCAACA
This sequence comes from Ancylomarina euxina, assembly GCF_003863355.1. GTDB lineage: Bacteria > Bacteroidota > Bacteroidia > Bacteroidales > Marinifilaceae > Ancylomarina > Ancylomarina euxinus. Next base: position 21,903 of record NZ_QQWG01000002.1, read on the forward strand.
TCTTGCTTTGCACTTTTGGCAGATACTACAGTTGCTAACAACATGGTCTTACCCATTTTTACTACAACAGCTCCATCAGCTTGTTTTGCTAATTTTCCTGTTTCAATTGTGATGGACCTTCCATCACCTAATTCAATTGTTTTTTCGATTACATTCATCATTTGTAGTTTTATTCAAACTTATATTCGGATAAGGCGAAATGTTGCCGTACTTAAATAAAAAAAGCAATCCCGATTGCTCAGGATTGCTAATATTATAGATATTACTTACGCATTTTTAATGCCTTAATAATAGCACGGTATCTTTCAATATCTTTTGCTTTTAAGTAATCTAATAGGCTTCTTCTTTTACCTACTAGTAATTGCAGCGCACGTTGGGTACTGTAATCTTTTCTATTTTTCTTCAAATGCTCTGTTAAGTGAGCGATACGGTAAGAAAATAAAGCGATCTGAGATTCTGCAGCCCCAGTGTCTTTATTAGACTTTCCGTATGTTTCGAAAAGCTCTTGCTTTTTTTCTGCTGATAAATACATAGTACTTAAAATTAAATTGTTTTTGTTTGAACTATTAATTTGGCAAAAGTAAGGATTTATTTTTATAAATCAATAAGCTTACTTTGTTGTTTTCTCTGAGAAACTTAAAGATCTCAATAAAGAGGACAATTAAGTTCGTTTATAATATAAAAGAAGCCTCGAAACAGTGATTCGAGGCTTCTTAATTATATAATTTTGTGTTGTGATAGATATTATTCTACTTCAACATGCTCATCAATATAGTTTTCAAGAGGTGCACAAGTACACATCAAGTTTCTGTCTCCATGTGCATCGTCAACACGCGATACTGAAGGCCAGAATTTATTGTCAGCAACCCACTCTAATGGGTAAGCCGCTTTCTTACGAGAGTATGAATGGTTCCACTCATCAGCTGTTAATACCATATGAGTATGAGGCGCATTCTTAAGAACGTTGTCCTGTGCATCAGCTACACCATCTTCAATCTCTTTCATCTCACCATTGATTCTAGCCAATGCTTCAACGAAACGATCGAGTTCTTCCAATGGCTCACTTTCGGTAGGCTCTACCATAAGTGTTCCGTGAACAGGGAAAGACAGGGTAGGAGCATGGAAACCATAGTCCATCAAACGCTTCGCAATATCACCATCAGTAATACCAACAGTTTTATTAAATTCTCTACAGTCGAAAATCATTTCGTGACCTACACGACCTTTATCGCCTTTGTAAAGAATCTTAAAGCCTAACTTTTCGAATGAAGACGCAAGGTAGTTAGCATTTAAAATGGCCATTTTAGTTACTTCTTCTAAACCTGCAGTACCCAACATGGCGATATAACCGTAAGTAATAGGTAATACGCTAGCCGACCCGAAAGGAGCAGCAGATACCGCCGTAATTGCATTCTCGCCGCCTGTTTTCACGACTTTGTGTGAAGGTAAGAATTGAACCAAGTGTTCAGCAACACCAATAGGACCAACTCCAGGTCCACCACCACCGTGAGGAATAGCGAATGTTTTATGTAGGTTCAAGTGACAAACGTCAGCACCAATGGTACCTGGATTTGTTAATCCAACCTGAGCGTTCATATTTGCACCATCCATATAAACCTGACCACCGTTTTCGTGAATCAAGTTCATCATTTCTTTGATACCTGTTTCGAATACACCGTGAGTAGAAGGATATGTAATCATGTATGCACATAAATCATCTTTAAACTTCTCAGCTTTCGCTTTTAGGTCTTCGAAATCAACATTACCTTTTTCATCACAAGCAACAACGACTACTTTCATACCCGCCATAGTTACAGTTGCTGGGTTTGTTCCGTGAGCCGAAGCAGGGATTAAAACAACATTTCGGTGACCTTCGCCACGTGAGATATGATACTCACGAATTACTAATAAACCTGTGTATTCACCAGCAGCACCTGAATTCGGTTGTAGTGTACATCCGGCAAAACCTGTGATAGTAGACAACCACTGCTCAAGTTCAGTTATAATTTGAGTATAACCTTCAGCTTGATTGGTTGGGATGAATGGGTGAAGTCCACCGAACTCAGGCCAGCTAATAGGGAGCATTTCAGCAGCAGCATTCAATTTCATAGTACAAGAACCTAGAGAGATCATCGAAGTGTTTAGTCCGATATCTTTTTTCTCAAGGTTTTTGATATAACGCATCATTGCTGTTTCAGAATGGTAGCGGTTGAATACATCTAAAGTTAGGTATTCGCTTTTGCGAGCCAATTTCTCATCGAAATATAGCTTTTCTTCCATTGCTGTCTCAGCAACTTCAGCTTTGCTTACTGCATTTGCGAAAATATTTAGGATTACATTTAATTCTGCATCACTAATTTTCTCATCGGTAGAAATACCAACAGTTGTATCGTTGATATAACGGAAGTTCATTTCTTTCTCAAGAGCTGCGGTACGAATCGCTTCCATAGAAACACCTGCAGGCAATACAATCTCGATAGTATCGAAGAAGTTCTCTATATTTTGAGTGTAACCTAAAGCTTTTAATCCTTCAGAAAGGAAACCAGCTGCAGAGTGAATATGTGTAGCAATACGCTTGATTCCTGCCTGACCATGATAAGTCGCGTAGAAACCAGCCATTGTAGCTAAAAGAGCCTGAGCTGTACAGATATTCGAAGTCGCTTTTTCACGCTTGATATGTTGCTCTCTAGTCTGAAGAGCCATACGGATCGCTTTGTTACCTTGTGCATCTTTAGTTACACCGATAATACGACCAGGAACATTACGTTTGTATTCTTCACGACATGCTAAGAAAGCAGCATGAGGACCACCATATCCCATAGGAACACCAAAACGTTGAGAAGAACCAACAACAATATCAGCTCCCCACTCACCAGGAGCAGTAAGCAATGCCAAACTCATAAGGTCAGTAGCAACTGCAACTAGTGCATCAGTTCCGTGTGCTTTCTCTACAAATTCTGCGTAATCTTCAACGCTACCATTGGCAGCAGGATATTGGATGATTGATCCGAATACTGCATCAGTGAATTCGAAAGTTTTGTAATCTCCAACAATAAGTTCAATACCTAGAGGCTTTGAACGGGTAACCAGTACATCTAATGTTTGAGCAAAAATGTTTTCGTCAACAAAAAGCGTATTGGCGTTTGCCTTTTTCTTAGCTCTTGAACGTAAACTATGCATCATATACATGGTTTCACCTACAGCAGTTGCTTCATCAAGAAGTGAACTGTTAGCTAATTCCATTTTAGTTAGATCTAAAACAACTGTTTGAAAGTTCAAAAGTGCTTCCAATCTACCTTGAGAAACCTCAGCTTGGTATGGCGTATAAGGCGTATACCATCCTGGGTTTTCTAATACATTTCGAAGAATTACTGGAGGCGTGATTGTGTCATAATAGCCTTGACCAATAAATGTTCTGAATAATTTATTTTTAGCAGCAATACCTTTAATTTTCGCTAGATATTCATTCTCAGTTAAAGCTTCAGGAAGATCCAAAGCTTGAGTTAAACGTATATCAGAAGGGATTGTTTCTTCAATTAGGGCATCTAACGAGGATGCGCCAACAGTTTCCAACATTGTTTTAATATCGCCGTTGCGAGGTCCAATGTGACGGGAAACAAACTTTTCGGTTGCCATATTTTTGTAAAAATTTAGTGTTTGTGTAAAAAAGATTCACCTTATTTTGCGAGCGTAAATGTAGCAAAAGATTTAGGATTACATCGATTGCAAATTAGAAATAACTTTTCTGTTTTTCAACATTTCTTTTGTCTGAAAACAAGTCGATTAGTATAATGTTTGTTCATATTTATTCGATGATTCCTGATGATTTTCTTTATCTTCATGCAGCTTTTGTTCATAGGATGTTAAAAGCGAGTTAGATTAGTTGATTGAGATGTGTTATTTTTTTAGATTTCTTGTGCTCAAATTTTAAAGGCTAATCTATTTTTAATGGTATATTTGTAATTCAATTTTTCAAAATGACAGAACTAAAAGAAGGCGATAAAGCCCCAGTATTCTCTGGTATAAATCAAGATGGTGAGGTTTTGAAATTATCTGATTTTAAGGGGAAAAGACTGATTCTATACTTTTACCCTAAAGATAATACTCCAGGTTGTACTGCAGAGTCGTGTAATTTAAATGAAAATTACGATGAGCTAACAAAGCATGGTTTTGAGGTTGTAGGAGTGAGCCCTGATGACGCTGGAAAGCATCAGAAATTTATTGCCAAATATGACTTGGCTTTTAATTTGATTGCTGATACAGAAAAGGAAATACTAGAAGCTTATGGTGCTTGGGGTGAGAAGAAACTCTATGGTAAAGTTTATGATGGTGTTTTGCGAACAACATTTGTTATTTCTCCAGATGGGGTGATTGAGAAGATTTTTAAGAAGGTTAAGACAAAAGATCATGCCAATCAAATTCTAACAGAGTTAGGCATTCAATTTTAATGAAACTCATATTGGGTTTATCAAATTTATAAAATTAATAATACATAATAGATATGGCAACTAAAGATATTGCAGAAATTAATAAAGAAAAGCTGAAAGCGCTTCAGTTAACCATGGATAAAATTGATAAAACCTACGGTAAGGGTGCTATCATGAGAATGGGTGATGAGGCTGTTGTAGATTTGCCAGCTATTTCATCTGGTTCACTTTCATTGAATATGGCTTTGGGAATAGGTGGTTATCCTCAAGGGCGTATTGTCGAGATTTATGGACCTGAGTCTTCAGGTAAAACAACTTTGGCAATTCATGCAATGGCAGAAGTTCAGAGAGCCGGTGGTATTGCTGCTTTTATCGATGCTGAGCATGCTTTTGATCGTTTCTATGCTGAAAAATTAGGCGTTGATATTGAGAATCTGTTGATTTCGCAGCCTGACAATGGTGAACAAGCACTTGAGATTGCAGATCAGTTAATTCGTTCTTCGGCTATTGATTTGGTTGTTATTGACTCTGTTGCAGCTTTAACACCTAAGGCAGAGATTGAAGGCGAGATGGGGGAGTCCAAGATGGGACTTCAGGCTCGTTTAATGTCGCAAGCTCTTCGTAAGCTTACAGCTAATATCAGTAAGACCAATACCACATGTATGTTCATCAATCAATTGCGTGAAAAAATTGGTGTCATGTTTGGTAACCCTGAAACAACAACAGGTGGTAATGCACTTAAGTTCTACGCTTCGGTTCGTTTGGATATTCGTCGTATTGGTCAGATTAAAGATGGAGAAGATATTCAAGGCAACCGTACTCGTGTTAAGGTTGTTAAGAATAAGGTTGCTCCTCCTTTCCGTAAGGCTGAATTCGATATTATGTATGGTGAAGGTGTTTCGAAAACGGGTGAGATTGTCGATCTTGGTGTTGATTATAATGTTATTAAGAAAAGTGGATCATGGTTTTCTTATGGTGAAACAAAATTAGGGCAAGGCCGTGAGGCGGTTAAGCGATTAATTTCTGATAATCCTGAATTAGCAGAAGAGTTAGAGGCAAAAATTGTTGAAGCAATTAATGCTCCCAAAGAAAACTAATTTATATCATATTTTCTGAAAGCTTAAGCTGAATGAAATTAATTTTAAAAAGGTTCTCATGATATGAGAACCTTTTTGTATTATAAAAGCTTCGGTTTGAATTCAAAATAGTAAGACAAATTAAGTTAATCCTATTTTTTGTTTTATTTTTACGGGACAATTAAAACTCACTAACAAATAATGCCGATAATGAAAAATAAACACTTATTACTAGGTTTAGCATTGATCGCGGGTATATCATCTTGTCAAGATGCTGCAACTGCCGACAAACAAAGCGAAGCTGATAAAGAATCTTATCGAACGCCTGATACCAAACTTGCTTCGGATATTATGACTCCCGAAGTTCTTTGGTCTTTTGGGCGACTGGGTGGGGTGACAATTTCACCAGATGAAACAAGTGTTTTGTATGGAGTAAGCTATTTCCATAAAGCCGAAAATCGTTCTTATCGTGATTTATATACACTTTCTGTTGATGGAGGCACACCAGTTCGTTTGACTAATACTAACAAGAATGAGTATGGTGAAACTTGGCGTCCTGATGGTAAGAAAATTGCTTATATGACGGCTGCAAGTGGAAGCATGCAAATGTGGGAGATGAACCCTGATGGAAGTAATCCTACACAGGTTTCTGATGTTGAAGGTGGTATTGGTAGTTTCCAGTACGCGCCAGATATGAGCAAGATTTATTACATGAAAGAAGTTCGTTTGGAGAAATCAGTTGAGGATTTGTATTCTGATTTACCAAAGGCAAATGCTCGCGTAATTAATGATATGAACTATCGTCATTGGGATAATTGGGTTGATACTTATACACATATTTTCTTAGCCGATTATAAAGAAGGAGTTATGATCACTGAAGGTGAGGATATCATGCCAGGTGAAAGATGGTCAGCTCCAGTTAAACCATTCGGTGGAAACGAGCAGGTTGTTTGGACCCCAGATTCTAAGACTTTAGCCTATGTTTCTCGTAAGAAATCAGGAGTTGAGTATGCTAAATCGACAAATTCTGATATCTACTTTTACGATATCGCTAAGAAAACCACAACTAATATGACCCAAGGAATGATGGGTTACGATATGAATCCTGTATTTTCCCCTGATGGATCAAAAATGGCTTGGGAAAGCATGGAGCGTGATGGGTACGAGGCTGATAAGAATCGTTTGTTTGTGATGGATATTGCAACTGGTGAGAAAAAATATTACACCGAAGATTTTGATCAGAATGTAGGCCATTTAGCTTGGGCTAAGGATGGTGCTTCTCTTTTCTTTATTTCTGACTGGCATGCAACTGACGAAATTTATAATATCAATTTAACTGATGGTAAAATTGCAAAATTGACAGAAGGGGTTCATAATTATCAGTCGGTATTTGTAGTAGGAAATGAATTGCTTGCAACTCGAGTTTCTATGTCGAAACCAGCTGAAATTTATAAAGTTAATCCTAAGGATGGCAATGCGACTGAAATCTCATTCGAGAACAAGAAAATTCTTGATCAATTAAAAATGGGTAAAGTTGAAAAGCGTTGGGTTAAAACGACTGACAATAAGCAAATGTTAGTTTGGATGATTTACCCACCAAATTTCGATGCAAACAAAAAATACCCAACTTTACTTTATTGCCAAGGGGGACCACAGGGGACTGTTTCGCAGTTCTGGAGTTACCGTTGGAATTTCCAGATGATGGCTGCGAATGATTATATTATTGTAGCCCCTAATCGTAGAGGTTTACCTGGTTTCGGACAAGAATGGCTTGAGCAAATTTCGGGTGATTATGGTGGACAGAATATGAAGGATTATTTAAGTGCAATTGATGATGCTAAGAAAGAAAGTTTTGTTGATGAAACTCGTTTAGGTTGTGTGGGAGCATCTTATGGTGGATTCTCTACTTTCTGGTTAGCAGGTCATCACAATAAGCGATTCAAAGCTTTTATTGCACACGATGGCATGTTTAATCTTGAAGCTCAATATTTAGAAACTGAAGAAATGTGGTTTGTGAATTGGGATTTAGGTGGTGCTTTCTGGGAGAAAAATAATAAGATTGCTCAGCGTTCATATGCGAATTCTCCACATAAATTTGTGCAGAATTGGGATACTCCAATTTTGGTTATTCACGGTGGTAAAGATTTTCGTATTGTTGAGTCTCAAGGCATGCAAGCCTTTAATGCAGCACGTTTGAGAGGTATTCCTGCTCAATTATTGCATTTGCCTGAGGAGAATCATTGGGTGTTAGGTGTTCAGAATGGAATTCTATGGCAACGTACTTATTTTAATTGGTTAGATAAGTGGTTGAAAGATGAGAAAAAATAGAACTCATTAAGATTAAATATTGAAAGCTCGCTGTTAGTTTTGTGTGATGAAACATGAAATTGGCAGCGAGCTTTGTTTTTCGTTTAGATGTGTTTTAAAAGAAATATAAATCACTCTTTTGGTGATGAGGAAAATAAATTGAGTTCATTTTAAACCTTGTTTTTCATTGGATTCGAGAAAATATAAGTGCCTTATCCTTATAAGCATATTTATTTTTCTTTTCAAAATTATTGTTACCTTACAGGATGGTAATTAAAGCTCTCTGGTTTTAGGTTTGGAGAGTAGTATGTTGATTATAATGTAATTAAATTAATGCTATGAATCGAGCTTGTATTTGTTTATTGATTCTAACGATGTTTTTTTCGTATTCTACTTATTCTCGCAATATTGGGAATGAATTTGAGATTGTGAAAATCAAACAATATGCGACTTCTATAAGCGATGGAGATATTTTAGCTTTAGATACGTTAACACAATCTAATTCTCTTATTCGACGTCATTCCCAAGAGAAAGATTCTACAGGTATACGCTATACCAAAAAATACAATTACAATAACTTTCCTTTCTTCAATTTTAGAATTAGCAAAAAGACGGTCTATCACAAATTGGCAGAATTTAATTCTGAACAAGCTAAAGAATTATTTGTACTAGCAAAAAATGATCAATTCAATAGTGATAGTTTGACTCGAGAGGTTAGTCTCTTGTATACCAAGCAAGGTGTTTATTCTGGGGTAGATAAAGATCTATTTAAACGCAGAGTTCGCGACTTAGAGCAAAGAGCTTCTGAGTTGAAGAATAATGCAGCTCAGAAAGCAAAACATGCTTTGGTTTTAGAACAAACGTCAGGGAAAGCACCTACGCTTATTTTGGCTGCCACTCAAGAAACAACCACCCCTGAATATAAAGGGGGATCAAAAGCGATTGAAAATCACAAATTCTTAAAAGCTGAGGAGAAAGATGCTGTGATTGCAACGGAGGTTCAAAAACAAGCCGTTAAAGATGACGCAAAACTAGAAGTGAGTGCTCAGGTTGACGAGGGTGGTTATTTAGATTACGAATATGAATATTGCTATCAAGTAGCTGTTTTTGATAAAAGACCAACGAACGACTTTTATAAAGGTATGGGTTTTATCAAGGAGGAAATTGTTGATGGTGGTAAATCATTCCGATATTTAACAGGTTCATATAGAACTTATGCCAAGGCCAATAGTTTCAAGAAACAAATAAAATCTGTTTTTCCTTCTGCCTTTGTGGTGGTTTATAAAAATGGAATTAGAACTAATCTGCAAGAGGCCATTGCAGTAACCGATCCCGTTTCTGCCAGCTCAACAGTGAGTCCTTCACCTCAATTGGCTAGTGATTTTTCGGGCGAAGTCACTTATCGTGTTCAAATTGGTGTTTTTGCTGGTGAAATTCCTGAGAAGTTGAATACAACTATGGAGAGATATCAGGCTTTTGGCTCATTCTATGAGAAACGATCAGATGGAAAGATTGTTTGTACTATCGGACGCTTTAAGTCACTTTCTGAGGTGGCTGATTTAAAAAAGAAATTGCAGGATGCTGGATATACTGATGCCTTTACTGTAGCTTACAGTGGGCAGCAACGAGTATCCTTACAGGCAAGTATTAATAAAACAGAACCGAACAATGAGCTTATTTCAAAGACTAGGAGTGCAGTGAAGGTTGAGAAAGAACCTCTTACTGAAGACGATTTAGTTAGTGATATTAATTTTCGAGTTCAAATAGGTGTATTTGCCAATGGAGTTCCTGAAAAGGTGAGTGTGTTGATGGAAAAATATAGGGCATTTGGTGCTTCCGCAGTGAAGAATGCAAATGGTAAAATAGTTTGTACAATTGGTCAGTTTGAATCTATTTCTGATGCAGGAGCCTTAAAGAAAAAACTTCATTCAGATGGATTTACTGATGTCTTTACGGTGGCCTATACAGGAAGTAAGAGAATTTCAATACAAGATGCCATACGTTTGGTAAAATAAGGAGATGATGGATTCAGAATATATACTTTTTTTACATAATGATCATGAACACGGTTTCGACTATGTCGTTGAGGCTTTGATGGAAGTTTGTGAGCATACTTCTGATCAGGCTGAACAATGCGCATACATTACCCATTACAAGGGTAAAAGTGAGATTAAAGTTGGAATTAGAACAGATTTATCACTTATGAGAGAACAATTGGAGGACAAAGGACTGATTGTAAGTCTCGAAATTAATAAAACAGCCTATTAATTATGATGATTTTTATTATTATCCTTCTGTTAGTTTTAGGAGTTGTTCTTATACTGCTTGAATTTTTTGTTCTTCCAGGGATAACTGTTGCAGGTATAACTGGTGCCGTTATGATGTTGGGAGGTATCTATTTGTCTTATCATCATTATGGCCCTATGATAGGGCATCTAACAGTTATCGGATCTGTAATTTTTAGTTTATTGGCTCTATGGTTAGCCTTAAAGTCGGGAACTTGGAATAGGATTATGCTGAAAACAGAAATCGATTCAAAAGTGGAGAAACTAGAAGATAATCTGGTTGCCATAGGCGATGAGGGAATCTGTTTGTCTCGACTTGCACCAATGGGACAAGTTAGAATCAAAAATCATATTATAGAAGCCAAATCAACAGGTGGGTATATTGATGAAAAAACACCCATTGAGGTGATTAAAATAGTAGATAAAGTGATTGTTGTAAAACCTTTAAAATAAATTAAATGGAAATTGGAGCATTAATATTTTTAATCGTAGCAATAGGAGTAGGTATCTACATCCTTTTTATTTTTATTCCAGTTGGACTCTGGTTTTCTGCCCTGCTTTCAGGTGTGCGAATCTCATTAATTCAACTTGTATTTATGCGTTGGCGTCGTGTGCCACCTAATGTGATTGTTCGTTCTATGATTGAAGCACATAAGGCTGGTTTGCATATTACTCGAGATGACCTTGAGGCTCATTTCCTGGCGGGTGGCCATGTAGAGCAAGTTACTCATGCCTTAGTTTCAGCTTCAAAAGCGAATATCGAATTACCATTTAAGATGGCTACAGCTATTGATCTTGCTGGACGTGATGTTTATGAAGCCGTTCAGATGAGTGTAATCCCTAAAGTGATTAATACACCTCCAGTTACTGCTGTGTCGAAAGATGGTATTCAGTTAATCGCTAAAGCCAGAGTTACTCTTCGTGCTAATATTCGTCAGTTGGTTGGTGGAGCAGGAGAAGAAACCGTTTTAGCACGTGTGGGTGAAGGTATCGTATCATCAATTGGTTCTTCAGAATCGCATAAAACAGTGCTTGAAAACCCTGATTTTATTTCTCGTGTAGTACTTGAAAAAGGATTGGATGCAGGAACAGCCTTCGAAATTTTATCAATTGATATTGCAGATATAGACATAGGAAAGAATATTGGTGCAGTTCTACAAACCGACCAAGCAGAAGCAGATTTGAAAATTGCTCAAGCTAAAGCGGAGGAACGTCGTGCAATGGCTGTTGCTACGGAGCAGGAAAATAAAGCACTTGCACAGGAAATGCGTGCCAAAGTTATCGAAGCGGAAGCTGAGGTTCCAAAGGCTATGGCAGAAGCATTCAGGAGCGGACATCTTGGTGTAATGGATTATTATCGCATGAAAAACATAGAAGCAGACACTTCGATGCGTGAAAATATAGCGAAACCTTCTCCGAAGGATAAGAAAAAATAAAATATTTTAAGAATGAAAATCAAGCTGGGCGTGTTCTTTGAGCTCGTCTAGCTTTTTTTTTTGAAAAAAAAATAATTATTTTTAAACTCGAATCTCATTGATTTATAATTTACTATAATTTCACAGCGGGGAATATTGTGACTTGTGTGAAAATAAAATTTGCACAGATCAAAAATTTGCCTACTTTTGCTTCCGCAATCAGGAGAGGTGGGTGAGTGGCTGAAACCACCAGTTTGCTAAACTGACGTACTCGTAAGGGTACCGGGGGTTCGAATCCCCCTCTCTCCGCTTTCTTTTCTTAACTGAAAAGATGCAAAGTGAAAAGTTCAACCTTTTCACTTTAATTTTCGGGGTGTAGCGTAGCCCGGTCATCGCGCCTCGTTTGGGACGAGGAGGTCGCAGGTTCGAATCCTGCCACCCCGACACCGAAAATTCCAGAGAAGTTGAAGAACTTCTCTTTTTTTATCACACATATTGAAATTAAATTCTCGGGGTGTAGCGTAGCCCGGTCATCGCGCCTCGTTTGGGACGAGGAGGTCGCAGGTTCGAATCCTGCCACCCCGACACCGAGAAATTGGTAGGAGTTGTAAAACTTCATTTTTATTGAAAGAACCGAAATTTATTTCGGGGTGTAGCGTAGCCCGGTCATCGCGCCTCGTTTGGGACGAGGAGGTCGCAGGTTCGAATCCTGCCACCCCGACAAAGAAGAGATTAAATTCTTCTCTTTTTTTATTCTCTTGAGAATAAGCTTTCAATATAAATACCGGAATTAAATTTTCGGGGTGTAGCGTAGCCCGGTCATCGCGCCTCGTTTGGGACGAGGAGGTCGCAGGTTCGAATCCTGCCACCCCGACAGAAAGGAGAGAAGTATTTTTACTTCTCTCTTTTTTTATGCCTACCAATGGCTTATTGCTTTCATCAATCCAAATCTTAAGTTCTTGTTAAAATTTGCTTTACAGATATTGTCTCACGGATAATCTTACTATTTTGCATGCCATATTAAACCGACCGATTAATTGAAAGAAAAAAGAAATCATGCGAAAATTAGTATCAGTATTTATATTGCTTATGGGAATTGTAATAAGTGGAATAGCTCAGGAACCGGAGGATAGAGGTTATATTGTAAATGTAGGAGATATGGCTCCTGATTTTGAAATGAGCTTAATGGATGGGCAGAAAGTTAAACTATCTGACCTAAAAGGAAAAGTCGTGATGTTGCAGTTTACTGCCAGTTGGTGTGGTGTTTGTCGCAAAGAAATGCCTTTTATCGAAAAAGAAATCTGGCAAATTAATAAGAATAAGGACTTTGCTCTTTATGGTCTTGATCGTGACGAGCCTATTGAAAAAGCGCAAAAATTAATTGATGCAACTGGTATTACTTATCCAATAGCATTAGATGATGGAGGTAAAATATTTGAACAATATGCCTTGAAAAATAGTGGGATTACACGTAATGTTATCTTGAATCGTGAAGGTAGAATAATTTACTTGACTCGTTTATTTAATCAAGAGGAATTTGCAGCAATGAAGAGGGTTATCGAAGAAGAACTAAAAAATTAATTCGACGATATTGAATTTTCAGAATAGCTATTAGTTCTTAAAAAAATGCGATTGAATTTCAATCGCATTTTTTTTTATTTTTTGAATTAAGCTCATTATAAACTTGATCTCATTATTATAATAATTGATACTAAATATAAGTTTGTTTTGATATTACTTGACGAAAAAAGAAGTAATTTTAGAGCATAGAAGAGATTTAGATTTCTATGGAGTCAGATGGATTGTGAAATAGAAGATAATCTGAGATCTAAATTTTAATTTTAAAATTTCGTAGACTTATGGATGAGGCTTTTGTTCAGATAATTGAGAAGGTTAGAAAGTTTCTATTGCAGGAAGGCATGGGAGATATTTCTATAGAAAAATTGGAGCAATTTGGTATTTCGAAGGAGGAAATTTCACAATATGTCGATTCGAAAGAAGAGCTTGTTGAGAAAATTCTGGAATTTGAGAGATCTAGCTTTATGAAAATATTTCTAGATTATAATTTTGAGGGTCAAAATGCTATTGATATTCTTTTTATTGTTAGTCAGGAGATTAATGATAGATTTGAGAATGTCTCACCTTCTGTAACGATGGAATTTGAAAAACATTTTCCGGAAATTTATAAGAAGCATATGGATCAGAGAATGGCTTTTATTTTCGATAAAATTCAGATTAATGTTGAAAAGGGTATAGCTCAAGGTATGTATCGCGAAGATTTGAGTGCTGAAATTGTTGGTCGCATGTATTTGTCTCGATTAGAGGATATGCACAACCCAGAACTCTATCCGCCAGAGCGTTTTAAGTTTGGAACCATTTACGATACAATGATTGATAGCTTTGTAAAAAGCATTGCAACAGAAGATGGTTTATCTTATTACCGCCATCGCAAGCAATTATTGAGTGTTTTGAGTTTCGGACGTTAGATTTAATTATTAGGATTTTTAATATGAAATTATCATTAGCACCTCTACAGGGCTTTACCGATTTGGTATTCCGTAGAGCATTTGCAAAACATATAGGGGGCATAGATCAGTTCTATACCCCTTTTCTTATTTTACAGAATGGAGATAGTTTAAAATCCTCACATCGAAGGGAAGTTGATCCAAATGTAGAAGAGAATCTAATACCTCAATTCATAGGAAATAGCCTTAAGGAATTTATCTTTTTTAGAGACTATTTGATTGAATTGGGTTATTCAAAAATGAATTGGAATTTGGGATGCCCTTTTCCAATGTTAGCCAAAAAGAAAAAAGGTTCTGGTTTATTGCCGTATCCTGAAATGATAGAAGAGATTTTATCAGATGGTTTGGATGATCGCATTGAACTCTCTATAAAGATGAGGATTGGCTATGAATCTTCTGAAGAGCTTGAGACTGTATTAAACGTTTTAAATAAATTCAACTTGTCTGAAATCATTGTTCATCCTCGTCTGGGGAAACAAATGTACAAGGGAGATGTTGATTTGGAAGCTTTTGGAAGAGTTCTTATCTTATCGAAGCATCCCGTGATTTATAATGGTGATATCTGTAATATGGAAGATTATCAGCAACGTTTAGAGCAATTCCCAAATCTGGAACAGATGATGATTGGACGTGGTCTATTACAAGATTTATTCTTGCCTTTAAAGATCAAAGGAGAGGAACTTCCGACAGCTAAAGAGCGATTAGCTTTATTAGAGAAGTTGCATGGTGAAATTTACGATTCATATACTTCTTATTTAAGTGGGGATACTCAGTTACTGTCTAAGTTGAAACCCATGTGGGAATACTTTTCAGCTAATTTCAATAACGATCGTAAGGTTTATAAAGCAATCAAAAAATCAGGAGGCATGAAGAAATACAATGCTGCTGTTGCCTTCGCTTTTCAACAAGGAGTAAAGGAATAAGCTAAGTTGATGAATTACAATTTTGATATAAACGAGCTATTTTTCCATTTGGAATTCGACGAACCTGTCAGTATGATGAGTTCGTCAGTTTTGAATGGTGGTTTTTGCAAGGCCTCACATTTTTTCAATACCAAAGTTGATGCTAATTTCTTAGGAGAAAAAACAGAGTTTGAGAAACCTGCTGTAAGTCTTTTAAATATTGCAAACAGAAATGCCTGGAATGGTGTGACAGTTGGAATGATGACTGCAGCACTGATGACTTCTTTTAGACGTGTTAAGTTAGAAGAACAAGGTATTTGGATCGAAGTATTTCTAACCTCAGGAGTTTCCAATGCTCGTAGGGCAGGAGATACGGCAGATTATCAATTTATGAATGAGGCCTGCGAGAAAGTGGGGACAATCAATATGATTCTATTGACGAATGCTAGTCTCTCTCCTAATAGCATGATTGAGTGTATCATGATGGCAACAGAAGCCAAATCAGCATGTTTACAAGATCTGAATATCAAGAGCCCTGTTAGTGGTGAAATTGCTACAGGTACTGGGACTGATTCCTGTGCTGTTGCCTCAGGAACAGGTCCTGAGGTCGAGTATTGCGGCAAGCATGTCCTTTTTGGAGAATTACTTGCAAAAGCCGTATATCAGGCCTTAAAAAATTCTCTGGAGTTATAAATTAACTTTTTTTGTAGTAGTAAAAAATATCTCGCAGTTTTCGCAGAACTATGCTAATTTTTAAATTTTCACATCCTCACATCCTCACATCCTCACATCCTCACATCCTCACATCCTCACATCCTTCGATTCCGATCAGGACAAGGCATCCTCACGTTTTCAGATTTTTCTCAATAAATGCAAGTCTTTCCTCTATTGAAACTTTGGGTAGTTCAATAATGTTGAAGCCTAATTCAGTATAAGTTGATTTTAGAAATTTATAGATTTCTACAGCGTCTTCATATGATTCTGGTCGCTCGCTGTCGTTGATGAATATTTCCTGCCAGGGAGGCGTTAGAAATACATTCTGATTATAAGCTTTGGCTTTTTCAAAGTACTTATGCGGCACATTTAAACCACCTCTTCGCATATAGGCAATGATATCTGGTAATCCACGATCGTAAAAGCATGTGCAATCCGATTTGCAATTGTCTAATTGAGCACTCATACGTTCGTAGCATAATTCAGCGAAAGCCGCTAAATTTTGCCAGGGAACCCTATCTCCACCAATCTCATGCTGTTCACGAATGATAACTCTTGAAATCTCCTCAAAACCTTGATAGTTTTGATTGATAAGAGCAGCTAAAAGGCTTGATTTTCCTGATCCAGGCCCTCCAGTAATGATATAGCGATTTGAATGAGTAAGCATTGTTTTGATAATGTATTGTCTTTATATTAGAAAGCTGATTCTATTTATTATTACTCGTTTAAGTGTTGATAAACCAAATCCATATTGACATTCTCACGAATAGCATCAGCCAGTTTATCGTATTGTTTTTCTTTAAACTGATTGTAATCGAAATTGATATTCTCCGTATCGAAACCCTTCAGTAAATCCTGAATGACAACTGAATTATCAAGAATGCCATGAATGTACGAACCCCAACAGTTTTCATTTAAGAAATAGCCATCTTTTTTGCCATTATCTAATATGTTTAAGTGATTCTCGGGATGCTTTAGTGTGGTTTGACCCATATGAATTTCGTAACCAGTGCAGGTGTTAGAATAATCTTTGAACTTGAATTGACATTGTTCGGTTACTTTATTGTCTTCAATTACTGTACTAATTGGGAGCAATCCCAGACCTGAAATAAGAGGTAAATCTCCCTCAATACCTTGAGGATCGCTAATACTTTCACCCATCATCTGATAACCACCACAGATGCCAATCACTTTCTTGCCATCTTTCTGAGCTCTAACTATAGAACTGGCAATACCAATTTTTCTCAAATGGGCTAAATCAGAAATGGTATTCTTACTACCTGGTATAATGACGATGTCTGCTTTCTCAATTTCTAAAGCTTGATCGGTGTAATACAAATGAATGCGAGGATCGTGTTCTAAAACGCTAAAATCGGTAAAATTTGCCATTCGTGGTAGACGAACAACAGCAATGTTAATTGTGTTAGATCGAGATTCTTTGAACTTCTGCTCTAAACTAACAGAATCCTCTTCCTCAATGTGAATATCTCTAAAATAGGGTAGTATGCCAATTACAGGAACACCTGTTAGATCTTCAAGTATCATTCTTCCTTCTTCAAAAAGCTTGATGTCACCTCTGAATTTATTGATCAGAATACCTTTGATTTGTTTTCTCTCCACATCATCCAGAAGATAAATGCTGCCAAACACACTTGCAAATACACCGCCTCTATCAATATCTGAAACCAAATAAGTTACAGAATCCGTTTCAACAGCCATTTTCATATTGGTGATATCTCTTGACTTAAGATTCAGTTCAGAGATACTACCAGCACCTTCCAGAACAATTGGGTTGTATTGCTTTTCCAGACGATTAAATGCATTGATGGCCTCAGTAAAGAGTGCTGCCTTATTGTTGCCCATAAAATATTCTTGGGCCGTTTGAGTTCCAACTGGTTTCCCATTCAAAACGACTTGTGAACTTTTGTCATTGGTTGGCTTAAGCAAAATCGGATTCATATCGGTATGGCAAGGCAATTTGCAGGCTTCAGCTTGTACGGCTTGAGCACGGCCAATTTCGAAACCTTCAGGGGTCGCAAAGCTATTTAAAGACATATTCTGTGCCTTAAAGGGAGCAGGTGTGTAACCATCTTGCTTGAAAATACGACAAAAACCAGTGTTCACCATGCTTTTACCCACATCGGAACCAGTACCAACAAACATGATCGACTTTAACTTTTTCATTGCTTTGAGATATAATGTATGAGCGTAGAAAGAATATTCTTACTGAGCTCACGAGTTCAGTTGGCAAAAATAATAATATATGTGTTCAAAGTATAACAAATAGTGGACTGAGTCGATAATGAACTCTGCTTTACAACCTATAACAGGTTGTGAGTTGGGAAAAGAATCTAAAAAACAATATCTTTGGCTGGCTCAAAAGAGCATCAAATGATGATGATAGGTTTATTCTTATGTGTTTTGAATCAAGCAATCATCATGAAAATTTATATCTAAATCTTAATTTTAAACATGTTTACTGACAACCTAAAAAGAGCTCGGAATCAGGAACTACAGGTTTTTAGACACTGGAGCAGAAAGTCGTATGCGGCATTTGCAAGTATGAATCAGGAGATTAAAATCGCCTGTTTATCTGCAAGCTATAATATGATGACTCCAAGTCAGGAAGCTGGTGTTTCAGGTTTTATGTACGAATCTCAGAAGGGTGGTGATAAATGTGACGAAGATGATCCTGACGGTGAAGCTTTACTGTTGTTGCAAAATATGATTTGCAGTACTGTACGTAAATCTGAAGGTGAACAAAAGAAATATCAGAAACAATCTGATCCGTTCTTTTATTCGTCTGTTAATCCTACCCAAAAATTAATTATTAACCGAAAAAAGAATTGAATCATGACTGATATTAGAAACAACTGGACCCACGAAGAGGTCAAAGAAATTTACAACCTACCCTTGTTAGACCTGGTGAACCGTGCCTCTAACATTCATAGACAATACCACGACTCTACAAAGATGAACATGAATACCTTGATTTCTGTTCGTACAGGAGCTTGTTCTCAAGATTGTAAGTATTGTGCTCAATCAGCCCGTTATAATACCCACGTAAAACCAGAAAAACTGAGTTTGGAGCAAGTTATCGCAGATGCTAAAGTGGCTAAAGCAAATGGTGTAAAACGTGTTTGCTTGAGTTCTGCTGGACGTGATGGAAACCGTGATGATCGTTTCAATGAAATGGCTGAAATGATTACTGAGGTTAAAAAGCTTGGACTGGAAGTATGTTGTACCATGGGGATGATCAACAAAGAGAAAGCTAAGAAATTAGCCGATTTGGGCATCACAGCCGTAAATCACAATCTTGATACTTCGGAGCGCCATTACCCAACTATCACCACAACCAGAACCTATGCTGAGCGATTAGAAACTTTGGCAAATCTTCAGGAAGCAGGAATTAACTACTGTTCTGGAGGGATTCTAGGAATGGGAGAGGATGATGAGGATCGTATCGAAATGTTACGCACTTTATCTAATCAAGCAAAACATCCTTATAATGTTCCATTAAATGCTCTCGTTCCAGTTGAAGGAACACCATTTTATGGTAAAGATGTTGTTGATATTTTTGAGATGGTTCGTGCAGTGGCTATCGCCCGTATTCTGATGCCTAAAGCTGTAATTGCCTTTGCTGCTGGTAGAACTCATTATAGTAAAGAAGGACAAGCGCTTTGTTTTATGGCTGGTGCAAATTCGATCTTCTTTGGGAATAAGCTTTTGACGGTAGGGAATGTTGAAATAAATGAAGATCAGGCCTTGCTTGAGACTTTAGGCATGCAATCGACCAAATACCATGAATTGACAACGCTTGAAGGATAAAGGATAAAGGATAAAGGATAAAGGATAAAGGATAAAGGATAAAGGATAAAGGCTGCTCATTTTTACAAGAGCAGCCTTTTCTATTTTTATTAAGCTGTGCTTTTTATCTGAAAAATCCCCCCGATTGTGTGTCTGGAGCATTTCTTCTGTTGCTAGCTTTTACAAGTACTTCTTTTTTTTGTTCGTTGGTGTATAATGACCAATCTCCAACCTCTTCATTGGTTCTTCTGCAACCAAAACAAACGCCATTAGAGTCGGCACGACATATTTGTATACAAGGTGATTTTACGTCTTCCATATTGTAGTTTAATTAGATTCTATTCAAATAATAATCAAATTAAATCAAAACTATTTTCTTCTCAAACTTATGGATGGCTAAACTTGTTCATTCTTTTCTATAGCCTTATAGAATTCTTCACGGTAAGAGGCTGCAAGAGGAATCATTTTGGATGCCAGAGAGACTTGGTTCCCTTCAAGATACTCGACTTTAGTGATATTGATTACAAATGAGCGGTGTATTTTCATGAATACCGTATTGGGTAGTTTCGAGATGAAATGCTTTAAGGTTTCGTGAATGATAATAGGCTTTTCATCCATATATAATTTAAGGTAATCGCCATCAGATTCTATATAAGCGAGCTCCGAAAGTTTTATAGGATAGGATTTCTTATTTGATTTTACCCATATGGTTTTTGATGTAACTGATTGATTTATCTCTTGATTCTTTTTCAAAACCATAAACTTGTTAACAGCCTTTAGAAAGCGATCAAAGGAAAAGGGTTTTAAAAGATAGTCCAGTGCATTTAAGTTGAAGCCTTCAACAGCGTGTTCAGAATAGGCTGTTGTGAATATCACTTCGAACCCTTGATCCAAACTCTTCAGCCATTCAATACCATTTAGTATTGGCATATTGATATCAAGAAAGATGAGATCAATCGATTCATTGTGCAGAATGGCATTTGCTTGAATGGCATCTTTGCAAGTGCTACAAAGTTTTAATTCGGGACAATTATCGATATAGGATTCGAGTATTTCCTGAGAAAGAGGTTCATCTTCGACGATAAGACAATTGATATATTCTGGGTTTGTATTAGTCATCTTTTGAGATTCAGGTTTAATTCAACTTTGAATAGTTCCTGTTTTAATTCCAGGCTCAATTCATGCTTGTTTTGATAGAGCGAGTTTAAGCGTTTTTTTACATTCTCAATTCCGAAACCACCTTCATTAACGATTTGTTTATTGGGTTTGGTGGGAATACTGTTATTCAGATTCATATGGATACGATCAGATTCAATTTGGATCTCCAGATCAATGAAGTTCGAATCTGATTGATTCATTCCGCCATGCTTAAAACAATTTTCAATAAAGGGAATCAGCAGAAAAGGTGCAATTTGCTGTGAATTTATTTTTCCTTCTATTTTATAATGAATGAATGTATCCGATTGGCATCTTAGTTTTTGTAAATCAAGGTAATTCGTGATATAGTTGATCTCCTTTTCTAGGAATACCAATTTATCTTGAGTTTCATAAATCATATAACGCATCAATTCTGATAGCTTGAGTATATAATCTGGTGTTTCTTTGGCATTCTTTCGAGACAAGGCATATAGTGAATTCAGGTTATTGAAAAGAAAGTGTGGGTTGATATTTGATTTTAAGGCACTTAATTCACTTTCAACTTGTTCACGTTTCACAATTTCCAACTCTTTCTGAGTTTCAAGCACAGTAAACCATGATTTTGACAATTTCAGAAGTGTTATAATAAAGAGGTAAACGAAACTAAATTTTAATAAATCTTTAATATCATAAACCGATATAAACAAATAGTCGGGAGTCAACCAATCGCTCAGATGGGTAAATGTAAATTGATTAGTATAGGCTATTGCTAACCATGTTCCAATAATGGCAATTATATATAAACTATATTTTTCTAGCTTTAACAAATACGGAATTAGTAGCAATACATTTGCATATACTCCAAATACCAAGCTGATATGGAATAAGGCTGTATAAACCACATCAATCTTGGAAATATCTTCCTGTAAAGCAAAAAAATGCACCAGAGTATAAAATGAAAACATCCAAAACAGGAGATGTTGCACCAACCTGTTCTGAATTAAATTACGTCCGTTATTTTTAATTTGATTAATCATTTTATTCTTTTCAAGATTAATGCCTCATTAGGATCATTAAATATTTCGGTATCTGCAAACTTTATAAGAAACTTTTGGATATCCTCTGTTTTTGCGGTAATGATTACTTTATTGTCACGTTCAACATGTTCAATGCGAACTCGCTTGTTTTCTATTAAATCTTCAAAATCATCGTTCTCTATTGTATTCACTATTAATTCATCATCTTTTAAAACTAACTTGAAAAAGCCATGTGTTCTTATCATCATACCTGAAATAAAACTTTTGGAAATTTTTTCTTCTACAAAGTTATCGTTAGGGATTAAATCCAGAAAGTAGTGTCCTTGTAAGTTTGAAAGATTTCCGTCAAATACACTGGTATCTTTTTCTGTAATCATAGTAATCTCATAGTGCTTATTCATTTTAGGAAACTCAACTTTCATATCCAACTTGTCCTCTAAATCTTTAATAGTTTTCTTTATTTTATCATGGTCAATTTCGTCAGATCCAAAACTGCTTCTCATATCTAGATTCCCTTTTAGTTTATAATCTGAGGAATCAACTATGGTTCTTATGATATATTGATCCTTCTCATCGCCTTCCCAAACTCCATTTAGTTCATCCAAATGAATTTGATCTGTATTTGTATACAATGGATTTAATGAACTCACAACACAAGATTGTGTTACGATTAGGATAATAAGAACAAGAGAATTTAATTTGAGTATTTTAATTGTTTTCATAGTCAATTTGTTTTAGTGAAAATAGATTTTGATTTCCATGGAGATTTTCAGGATCTATTTTCAAAATAAGAGAATATCCTTTTTAGTATAAATTTATTTCGATGAATCTATGTTTCTTTTCGGTGGAAACTAAATAATGATCGATTTCAATAAATTGAATATTAAAGGGAACCTAGGATCTCAAATTTAGTCATTATGAATTGATATTGTAAAGTAATTAGTGAAATGATGTCGGAGTCGTCGTTTTGAGGATTCAAAGAAATATTTCTTGCTCTCACGAAAATAAATTAACTTCTGATCCGAAATCGGAAACCCATCCTTGACTTTTTAATTATTAAGCAGACATGCTCTTTTCGTATTGAACTGAAATTTGGTGTGAAATACATCTATGCTTTAGGATCAATCATGACATAACTCATATTAATCACATCCCAAATTTTTTACATTTGTTCAGAGTGAAAAAAAATTGACAATAACCCTTAAATAACATTATCATGCCAAAAGGTATATACAACATTCCCGCCGTAACTAATGAGCCAATTTTGTCTTATGCTCCAGGTTCTCCTGAAAGAGCAGAATTACAAGCAACCTTAAAAGATATGCGCTCTCGCGAAATCGATGTCCCTATGTATATCGGTGGCGAAGAGGTTCGCACAGGTAATTTATTTGCGATGACTCCTCCTCATGATCATCAGCATGTATTAGGACATTATCACCAAGGTGAGAAAAAGCATATTCAAATGGCAATTGATGCTGCTTTGGCTGCTAAACCAGCTTGGGAAGCTATGGCTTGGGAGCATCGTGCTTCTATTTTCTTGAAAGCTGCTGAATTGATTTCAGGTCCTTACCGTCAAAAATTGAATGCTGCAACCATGTTGGGACAGTCGAAAAATGCATACCAAGCTGAGATTGATTCTGCTTGCGAAATTGCTGATTTCTTGCGTTTCAATGTACAATATATGACCGATATCTATAAGCAACAGCCGATATCGTCAAAAGGAATTTGGAATCGTGTTGAGCAACGTCCATTAGAGGGATTTGTATTCGCATTGACTCCTTTCAACTTTACTGCAATTGCTGGTAACTTACCTACAGCTCCTGCAATGATGGGGAACTGTATTGTTTGGAAACCATCAAAAACAGCAGTTTATTCGGCTCAGGTTTTGATGGAGGTTTTCATTAAAGCTGGAGTTCCTGCTGGAGTTATCAACTTGGTTTATGTATCAGGTCCTGCTGCTTCTGAAGTCTTGTTCTCTTCTCCTGATTTTGCTGGTATTCACTTTACAGGATCAACAGGTGTATTTCAGGATATCTGGAAGAACATTGGTGACAATATTCATAAATTCAAATCGTACCCTCGTATCGTAGGTGAGACAGGAGGTAAGGACTATATCTTTATGCACCCAACTGCTCCTGCAAAAGAAGTAGCAACAGCTATTACTCGTGGGGCTTTCGAATATCAAGGACAAAAATGTTCGGCTGCATCTCGTGCTTTTATTCCTGCAAGCAAGTATGACGAGGTGATGGCCTTTGTTCACGAAGATTTGAAGAAAATTAAGATGGGTGGAACTGAAGACTTCACAAACTTCGTAAATGCTGTGATTGATGAGGCTTCTTTCAATAAGCTGGCTTCTGCTATTGATGAGGCTAAGGCTTCTCCGGATGCTGAAGTTGTAGCTGGTGGTACTTACGATAAGTCTGTAGGTTATTTTGTCGCTCCAACTATTATCAGAGCGCTTAAGCATGATTATATCACAATGGAAGAAGAGCTATTTGGTCCTATTCTTACAATTTATGTATACGAAGATGATCAGGTTGATGAGACTCTTGATATTCTGGACAAAGGTTCAATGTATGCACTTACTGGTGCTATCTTTGCAGACTGCCGTTATGCAATTGAGAAATTAGTGAAGCGTTTAACTCATACTGCAGGTAACTTCTATATTAACGACAAGCCAACTGGTGCTGTTGTTGGTCAGCAGCCATTCGGTGGTGGTAGAGGTTCTGGAACTAACGATAAGGCCGGTTCTATGATTAACCTATTGCGTTGGGTTTCTCCTCGTACAATTAAGGAAACTTTTGTGTCAGCTACAGATTATATGTATCCAAACTTCTTAGAAGACTAGGAACAAATTAATTGTTAGATATAAAAACGATCGGAGCTTTTGCTTCGATCGTTTTTTATTTAATAGAAAGGGTATTTATCTCATGCCTGTTTAGGTGAAGGCTCAAAAAGCAATTTTTCAGTCAATACCTGTTTAGTGAAAAGAGTGAAAAAGTAAAACTGTCCGGTTTAAAATCATCATATCAATTAATCCTCAAACAGCACATTATCTACTCTTCTACTTTCTTCCCAAAGAAATGGACAATTGAATAAAGACTGATTAAACCGACTGGGAATATAATCCAATAGGAAACACCATATGCAGCTGGAATAAGCCCAATAAAAATGGAAATAGAACCAACGGTTAAGGCATAGGGTAACTGGGTTCTGACGTGCTCGATATGATTACAGGAACTAGCTAGTGAACTTAGTATGGTTGTATCGGATATCGGGGAGCAATGATCGCCGAGAACTGAGCCTGCAAGAATGGCTGAAACAACGATATAGAAGATATTCATTGAAGCTTCGTCGCTCATTCCGGCACTATGGCTTAAATACCAGGAAGCAGGTAAAATAAGCGGATATAGAATAGCCATCGTTCCCCACGATGAGCCTGTTGAGAAAGCAATTAGTGCTGAAAGAATAAAGGTTAATGCCGGCAGAATCTGGGGAGCCACATTAATAGAAATAAGGGCATTCGATATAAAATCGGCCGTATGTAAATCTTTGGTGATATCAGCCAAAGCCCATGCCAGAACCAATATGAGTATGGCGGTTAGCATGGTTTTAAATCCAGTAAGCAAACTTTCTGTTGTTTCCTGCAGACTCAGAATTCTTTGTCCAATACTTAAAGCCACAGCAGCTAGAACAGCTGAAAGCGATGACCACAGTAGTGCTTGGTATGAATCGGATGCTCCAATCACATTCGCGAGTTTTTTACTAAAACCCAATGAGGTATCTGCCCACATAGCGGCATCCCATCCAGTGTATAATAAGCCACCAAGTGTTCCCAATATGACAATTAGTATAGGGATACCCGCATTGTACCACCTTGGAGTAACATTGGCTGCCATTTCCAATTCATTATCACCATTGGGTTTTTGAATATTTGGATCTTGTTTCGTTAAATGATTTTGTCTTGCCAATTTTTCAGCCTTGAGCATTGGTCCAAAATCTTTTCCTTTATAAATAAGGAAGAGCATAAAAGCCAGTGTGAAAAAAGGATAGAAGCGACTTGGTAAAGAGTTCAGGAAAATGTTGTATGGACTTTCAGTTACACCAATTTGAACAGTCGCTGATTGGATATAGCTCAGTTCAATCCCAATCCAGGTGGTTATCATCGCAACTGAAGCTACAGGAGCAGCGGTCGAGTCAACAATATAAGCCAATTTTTCTCTAGATACCTTCAGTCTGTCGGTTACGGGACGCATAGTATTTCCCACCACAAGCGTATTGGCGTAATCATCAAAAAAGATAAGAACCCCCAAGAACCAGGTTACAAGCTGACCTGATTTAGCCGTATTGGCATAGCGAGATAGAATATTGACAATACCTTGCATGCCCCCGTTTTTTGAAATCAGGGTGACCATTGAGCCAATAAGCATGGAGAATACGATGATGGATATATGCCCTGAATCGTTCACCGAGTTGATAATATAGGTATCGGATATAGCGAAGATAGCTTTAAAAAAGGCGATGAAAATAGAGGACCCTTTGTAGGAATATATAATGAGAGTGCCAGAAAACAAGCCGACAAATAGCGCTGAGAAAACCTCCTTGAAAGAGAGAGCCATCAGAATAGCGATGAGGGGAGGGAAAATAGAAAGCCAAAGTGGGATAGGATTTATTTCCGTTGATTGAATTAACTCCCCGATTTGAATTTTGACAATTTCCTTATGCCTGAATTTGTAATTTACTATTAGGTCTGATTCCTCTATTTCATATGGCATATTGATCCCATTAATGAGAATATGACTAGAATCTGTTTTTATTTGGTTTAGTAAATCTGCATTAGCTTTTATTTTAATTGTATGGCTAACCTTAGCGATTATAATTTGGGGGTATTCAACCGAAAAATTGTTAGAATTATCTGCAAAACTATTGAAATTGAAACTTAATATTAGAATGATAAGAGGAAGGAAAGCCTTTTTAAATATAGGGTTCATAGGGGACTTAGTATTTAGGTTTACCCTTTAAATATAAGCATTATAATCAGCATCAATTTAAGATTTTTGAAGTTTTCTAGATTGGAGCATGGATCTTTTTTGATTCCTAAATGAATTTGATTACTTTGAGTTCATAAAATTAATAGGTGTGGATGAATTGCATGACATATTTCGGTTTGAATCGAATGATATAAAACCTGAAAAAGGTAGAATCTTAATTGCTGAACCTTTTTTAGAAGGTCGTTATTTTAAACGATCTGTCGTTTTATTGACAGAATTTTCAAATAATGGAGCATTGGGTTTTGTTTTAAATAAACCCATTCATCTAAATATTAATGAACTTTTGACCGATTTGGATGTTTTCGAAAGCGAAGTCTTTGTTGGAGGTCCTGTACAAAATAATCAAATATATTATTTGCATACTGTTCCTCATCTAATACCGAATTCTTTTCAGGTTCTCGATAACTTATATTGGGGAGGCGATTTTGCCATTTTAAAAGAACTGATAGTCTCGAAAAGATTGAAAGTTCATCAAATTCGTTTTTTTGCAGGCTATTCGGGTTGGAGTGCTGGTCAACTTGAAGAAGAAATCAAGGAGAATTCGTGGCTTGTAAGTTCGCTAAAAGCGGAGGAGATAATGTCTGAGAATAGTGATATTTGGCAAGATGCTTTAAATCAATTGGGTGGGAATTATAAGCTCTGGGCTAATTTTCCTAAAGATCAAAATATGAATTAATAGAATAGAGAGCTTTTATAGAAAAGCTCTTTTATTTAATTCTTCCATTAAAACTTTTGCACTTCTATTAAAGTAGCGTCTTTCTTCATAGGCAACAACCCAACGTATCCCAAGTATTGCATTGGTAAGGAAGATTTCATCAGCTTCCATTAACTGTTCAGGTTTCATAATGCAGTCGTCGTAAACTGTGATGCCTAAATCTAGAGCAATCTGAATAATTTGCTCTCTCATGATACCATTTACAGCTCCACTTTCAAGAGATGGGGTAAATAAAATATCATCTTTTACAACGAAAAGATTTGAACTTACACTTTCTACTAGATTTTGTCTCTCGTTTATCAATAAACAATCATCCCATTTCATCTCACTTTTGTGTAAGCCTGCTAAAATAAAAGGTAATGAATTGCCTGTTTTAAATCCAGATAATGAATTTGATGTTTTCTTATATGTATCGAACAGTCCAATTTTAAGTCCTTTTTTATTTAAGAAATACTTAGGCTCTTCTAGTTTAGAACTTTCTATTAAATAGGAAATTCGGTTGGTGTTAGGCGTGTATAGTCCTCCAGAATTACGAAAAACACTTAATCGAATTCGAGTTCCCAAAAATGATTTGTTCTTTGTTATTAAACTTTTAATATTCTTCCCAATTGTCTCAGAAAAATTACTAGGAATCTCCATTTGCAACTGGCTCATCCCCAGTTGTATTCGTTCCATATGTTCATAGAAGAATTGGATCTGAGTTCCATTGCAGTGTATGGTTTCAAATAATGAATCTCCATACCGAAAAGCTCTGTTGTCAGCAGTGAATAGAGCTGTGTCTTCTGAATAAAATTCACCGTTATAAGAAAGTTGATGTGAGTTCATAGCTAGATTTCTCCCTTTAGAATTTTATCGCAATAGATAGAAATATCTTCATTTGCTTCAATTTTTATACCTCTTATTCCCGCAGCTTCAGCAGCCTCAATATCACGTTTACTATCTCCAATTAGATACGAAGTCTTAATGTCGATATTATACTTCTCAATTGCCTGATTAATCATGTAAGGACTCGGTTTTCTGCATTCACAACTAGCTACACTTTCGTGATGTGGACAGTAATAGATCTCTTGCAAAAAGATTCCATTTTCTTTTAACTGAGATTTGAGATAATCATGAACTTTATCTACATCTTCACATGAATAGATGCCTTTGGCTACCCCTCCCTGGTTACTTACGATAAAAAGTTTATAACCTGCTTCTTGAAAGCATTTAAGTGAATCTATGATACCCTTATTGATGATGAAATCGTGAATTCGGTAAATATAGTAATGTCCTACATCGGAATTGATGACACCATCGCGATCAAGAAAAATAGCTTTTTGCATATTGAAAGTTTAAAATAACTTCTGCAAAAATATAGAGAATAATTCTGGTTTTATAAGAATAGGAAACAGAAAACCGAAAAGAGCACCATAAAAGTGAGAGCTATGTCCGATATTGTCAATCTGTTTTTTGTTCATATAATAAGAGTAGGCTAGGTATAAAACCCCAAATACAATGCCTGGAATAGGAATGACAAAGAAGAAATATAACAATTGCCAAGGATCAAAAAAGATGGTAGCAAACACGATAGCGGATGTGGCTCCTGAAGCACCTAATGCATTGTAATTGTAGTTATTTGCATATCTTTTTAGGTCGTAAAGGCTGGAGAAAACAATACTGCTAATATAGAGTGCAATAAAATAGAAAGTACAGGATCCTAAATAGTGATTGAAGTAATTCTCAAGAGCTTCTCCAAAGAAGAATAGAACAATCATATTCACTAATAAGTGATTCCAATTGGCATGAAGAAAAGCATGACTAAGAATTCTATACCATTGGCCACGCTTCATTATCTGGTAGGCATTGAACTGGTATTTGTATAGTAATTCGGTTTTGTTAAAGGCGGTAATTGAAATAATTACCGTAATAGCTATGATTAATATGGTCATGATTTACTGTTAGTTGTGACAGCTACATATAATATAGCTATGATATAAGTTTATTGATGATCTAGAATGATTCAACGAGTTTGACAACAATTGAAGCACTTCTTGTATTAAACCCAATTGGATAAACTTTGATTCGATTCGCAGTAATTCCTTGAGTAATTAGATAATTCATAGCTTCATTTGCTCTTTTTAAACAAAGTTCTTTATTCTTTTTGTTACCATTATCAACTTTAGTACTCGCTCTAAGCTCTATAAGAACATCAGGGTTATGATTTAAGATTTCTATCACATTATTTAATTCTCCCTTTGTTATTTCGCTTAATAACCATCCTTGATTTGGAAAAGTAGATGTTTCTAATTCGATTGTTTGATTTCCTTTAGTTTTAATCAGATCGATAGATTGAATTTCATCGTACATGTAGTTGGTAAGGACTGTTGTAAAATACCCAGATTTTGAAACGATTAAATCATAATAATTTCCGGTATCTATATCCAAAGAGAAATTTCCATTAGAGTCTGTACTGTAATATGTTGATAGTTTGAATGTTTTATTAACGACTTCAATTTTAGCATCTTCAATAGGTTTTGAAGAAAATTGATTTTTAACAAAGGCTTTTATATTGGCCCAAGGAGATTCTTCTAATCTGATTTTGAGGTTTCTGTTCTTAACTAAATCTTGAGGGAAATACAAAACACGTTTCGTTTTAAAACCATATTTTTGAATAATCAAGCTGTATTTTTTATCCTGGAAAATATTGAAACTAAAGTTTCCTGAGGGAGCTGTATACGTCTTATCTATAATAAGATTCTTGTCCGCAAGAAACACTGTGACACTGTCTATAGGTTCTTTGGGTCTAAGTTTTGATATTTGACCGTTAAGAATTTTCAGTTTTGTGGGGTTACTTTCGAACTCAAAGATATCATCACTATTATTTCTATTGGATGAGAAATAGCCCATTTTTTTCTTTTGATTGAATATGTAAGCGAAATCATCTTTATCTGAATTAAATGGGTATCCCATGTTTACTGGGTAATTCCAATGGTTCTGTTCAAAACTAGACTTGAATATATCAAGGCCTCCAAATCCAATGTGTCCACTCGATGCGAAGTATAGGTTCTCATCTTCACCGATGTAAGGAAACATCTCGTTACTCGATGTATTAATACTAGGACCTAAATTGATTGGTGGCCCCCAAGAGAAGCCTTTTTTTCTACAATAATAAATATCAGTTCCACCATATCCTCCAGGCATATTTGAAATGAAGAACAAAAGTTTACCATCTTTTGAGATGGAAGGATGTCCGGTCGAATAATCATCGCTAGCATGTAAAAATATCTCGGGCTTATCCCATTTCCCATTATTAAAACGGGACATATAGATATGTAATCGCGCTTGCCCATTTAAGTCAACAATTCCTTTATTTCTGGAAAAATAAATGAATTTTTCATTCGAAGAAAAGCAGGCAGATCCTTCGTGATATTTTGAACTTAGCTCCTCGGATAATAACTTAGGAATAGAGTAGGTTGTTCCAGTTTTTTTTGAAAAATATAGGTTGAAGTAGTGATCTTTAGTGTCTTTATTTATTTGTTTTGAATATTTATTTGATCGACCAGAAACTAAAATTAAACCGTCTTTATAAAAAGAAGTTGCATAATCAGTTTGTGATGTATTCACATTTAAAGGCTTTGCAATATATAAAGTGTCATCTGTGATTTCATTAATAATATTTAAGGCCTGAATATGCTGTTGTGCAATTTTATCTGTTGGATTAAGTTTACTGTATTTGATATACCACTCTTTTGCTTCTGGGTAGTTATGTAACTTTTTTAATAAATTGGCATAATTAAGATAGTCTATAGCTTCTGCCTCAGGACTATTAATGATTCTTTTCACGAGTTTCAAAGCCTCATCATCTTGTTGAGTTTCTAAATAACAAATGAATAGGTTTCTTTTGACTATTTTATCCTTATGACTTAGAGAATATTTCTTCAGGAGTGGGATAGCAAGTTTATACTCTTTGTTCGTAAAGAATCGTTGACCTTTCTCTAAGTCTTTGTTCTGCGCGTAAACAGCAGTTTGAGTTAAGAAAAATATAAGGGCAACAAAAATTGTTGTTAGCAATTTTTTATACATAGTTTATATATCTAGTCAATTATACTTGACGGTTTAAATTCTAATCACCTGATTGAAACATGTTTTGAAACTGTACAGCATGCAAAATACACAACTTTAGAAAAATCTAGGTGATGTATAGCTACTTTTCTTCGTAGAAATCTTATAATTTATAAAAATCTCATGGCTTGTATGATCTCCTCTTTTTAGTTTGTCGAGACTATTTTCAAAGGAGTAGGAAATCCCTATTTTAGAGTCGAATTCATAGCCCATATTGATTGACCAATACTTCTCAGACCGAAAACTTCCTCCAGCAGAAATACCGTTTATATGACTAAGATTAAGATTGAAACTGTAGTTAGTTGTTGAATTAAGGGATGAAAAAAGTAGCATTGAAGGGGCAGCCTGAATTTCGGAATTGATATTTATCAGAACACCGGAATTTAAATAAAAGTAGATGTCATTGAATTCAAAATTAATAGCCTTGCCCAATCCTTTTTCATGAGGATAGACATTTTGTAACAGACGTGGTGCAGAGAATCCAATATGAAATTTAGGTGTAAAGTAATAGGCCCCTAAGCCAAAATTGGGTGCAATACTGCTCACATTCATATTAGGAATACTAGGGTCGTCTCCATTAAAATTAGGATCATAGGTTGTAATTTCTGACCAACGAACTTCTTTGTTAACAAGACCTGCCTGAAATCCGAAAGAGAATATTCGATCCTTTGGCAGATTAATTTTGTAGGCGTAGTTTGCAAAGAATCCAGTTTCATTTAATATCCCAATTTTATTGCTGTATAGAATGGCTCCTAAACCAACCTGACTATTGTTTAGTGGAGCATGAGCAGATAGGATTGCCGATTTGGGTGCGCCTTCTATACCAGTCCATTGTTTATGGTAACCCATTGCTATTTCCATATAAGGATTACTGCCAGAATATGCTGGATTTATAAATAGTTTATTGTGATTATAACTTGAAAAGAGGATGTTTTCCTGGGCTGATAATTTCTTGCAAAAAGAAAAAAGACAGATCAATGTCGTCAATATAAAAATGTGGATGATATTTCGCTGTTTAAGCATTCAGTTAAAATCTTGAGTAGATTGTTAGTTGAAAACATAGAGGTATTATAGCAATCTGAAAAAGATAGACCTATTTCTTTATGACGATATAACCACTCTTAAGGTACTTTTTATCCTTAATGATAAGTTTGAAGAAATATGTTCCAGGAGGTAGTTTGTCTCCAGGGCCTAATTTAACACCTGTTTTACTATAGCTTCCGTCCCAAGCATCATCATTCGTATAATTACTTTTATCGAAGACTTTAGAACCCCATCTCGAAAAAACAATGAATTCATTAACAGGATAGTTCTCAATACCTTTAATGAAGAATTTGTCATTGATATTATCACCATTAGGAGAAAAAGCGTTAGGAATGAGTAGATCTACCTCATTAGGATTCTTAACATTCACTAAAATATAAGCCTGACTACATTGACTTCTATTATTGCAAATTTCGTAGAATATGGTATCGACACCAAAACTATCTTCATATGGGTAATATACTATTAATGAATTATTTTCAATCAGATAAGCTTTTCCTGCTTTATCGTTTTGACGAAGAATTTTTGTTTGAGAGAAATCTAAAGTTGAAGACGAATAAATGTCATTTTCAAGGAATACTATTTCGATATAATTAACTTCATCAACAAGTGTTTTGTTATTTATAGAAACAGAATCATTCTTTGCTACAGGGGGTGCGCCATCTTGGCCCAAGCTTATGTTTGGTCCAAATAATATAATAAGTAGAAAAGAAAGAGTAAAAATTGATTTCATAGTTAAATACAAATTCTTTGATGATGGGCGAAAGATTATTTTACACTAAAATACTAATAATATGTTCTATTCGCCATGAAATAATCCTATTAGAGTAAACGAAATATAATTTTAAAGATAATAGATTTGTTTAGAAATTGCTAATGAAGTGTTTTGAATATTAATTCCTTTAGAAGATCTCCATTCTTTGAACTAACATTTCCAAAGCCTTTTGATTTTAAATCGTATTCCCTCAAGTGGTTTATAATTGAAACAAGTTTCTTTGGGTTGTATAGTCTTGCTGCTGATTTATAATCTTTTACAAAGAATGGATTGATGCCAAGAGCAGAAGCTATAATTTTATCATTAGTCTTATTTTTTAAGAAATGGAATTTTAAAATTTTTGAAAAATAGGAGTGAAGTAGAGCAATTGTGACGTAAATCGGATTGTTTTTCTCATTAGTTGAGAAGTAATTTATGATTTGATTTGCTTTTACAACATCTTTTTTGCCCAATGCATTTTGTAATTCGAAGTTGTTAAAGTCTTTTGAAATACCAATGTTTTTCTCGATATCGTCAGCCGTAATGGAGTTTCCTTGCGGTATATTAATGCTTAATTTATCTAGCTCGTTTGAAATTTTACTTAAATCATTACCTAGAAATTCCGAAAGTAGAATGCTAGCTTTTGTATCAATTTTGAGTTTTAAGCTACTTGTATATTTTGATATCCAATCGGGCAACTGGTTTTCGTATATCTTTTTAGATTCGAATAAAATCCCATGCTGAGCCACATTTTTAGTAAATGCTTTTCTTTTGTCTAAAGATTTGTATTTGTAATTAATGACTAATATGGTTGACTTGAGCGGATTCTTAACATATGAATCCAACAACTCAATATTTTTTAGCTGTTGGGCTTCTTTTACAACAACAAGTTGTCGTGTAGACATCATTGGAAAACGTCGAGCTGTATCCATAATGTTTGCCATATCGGCATCTTTCCCATAAAAGATGGTTTGATTAAAGTCACGTTCAGCTTCTGCAAGAGCATTATCTAGGATGTAATCAGTGATTTTATCAATATAAAAACTCTCTTCACCCATTAAAAAATAAATGGGGGCATATTCCTGTTTTTTAATACTGCTGTATATTTCTTCGAATGTCATGTAATTCTTTTGAATGGTTTTTTTCTAGAATCTTAGATGTTTAACTGATTCTTTATTGTGCATAACCTCTTTTAGAGCATCGATTCCTGCTTGGATATGCCGATTCACATAACGGTCCGTAACAATGGCGTCGCTACTTTCAGTTTTTACTCCTGTGGAAATCATAGGTTGATCAGAAACTAAAAGGACAGCTCCTGATGGAATTTCGTTAAAAAAACCAACTGTAAATATGGTTGCAGTTTCCATATCAATTGCCATAGCACGGGTTTTAGCCAGATACTTTTTAAAGCGCTCGTCAAATTCCCAAACTCTCTTGTTGGTCGTGAAAACGGTTCCTGTCCAATATTTAATATTTTTATCTGCAATAACCTGCGATACGGCTCTTTGTAGACCGAATGCTGGTAATGCGG
The DNA here is from genome assembly GCF_003863355.1 of Ancylomarina euxina. Classification (GTDB taxonomy): domain Bacteria; phylum Bacteroidota; class Bacteroidia; order Bacteroidales; family Marinifilaceae; genus Ancylomarina; species Ancylomarina euxinus. Next base: position 56,734 of record NZ_QQWG01000002.1, read on the forward strand.
GTATTTCGGGTGGTAAGTAGTCATTAGATGTACCCTCACTTCTGATAGCTGCAATTGGTAGAATCAAATCTCCAAGTTTATTTTTTTTCTTCAGCCCACCACACTTGCCCAAAAATAAGACACCTTTGGGTTTAATGGCACTGAGTAGATCCATTATAGTTGCGGCATTAGGACTACCCATTCCAAAATTTATCATGGTTATACCGTCTGCTGACACATTTGGCATAGCCTTGTCTTCGCCAACAATTGAAACATTGTATTTTTCGGCAAAAATATCAAGATAGCTATTGAAGTTGGTTAAAAGAATATAGTTATCAAAATCTTCAAGTGAACGCCCTGTATAGCGGGTTAGCCAGTTCTTTACAATTTCTTCTTTTGTCTTCATGCGCTAATTAATTTGCTTCTCAGCTTTAGTGTGCTGCTAATTAAATCTGTTTATCTTTGCTTTATCAATATAACTAAAATATGGAAAAGCTAAATCTACCTAGCTATAATTTTAATATAAAATTCGAAGGACAAAGAAAGCTAATTTTTGACAGTATTAGAAAGAAGTATGTTGTATTAACTGCTGAAGAGTGGGTGAGACAAAATTTTATTTCTTATTTGGTTGAAACGAAGAATTACCCGAAAGGTTTGATTGCTGTTGAAAAAAAGGTTGATGTCAATCGTATGCCTCAGCGCAGTGATATTGTCTTGTATAATAATAAGGCTATTCCTGTTATGATCGTGGAATGCAAAGCCTCGAGTGTGAAAATATCACAAGACACATTTAATCAGATTGCTCGTTATAATATGAAGTTACAGGTGCCTTACCTGGTTGTAACTAATGGTCTAAACCACTACTGTTGTCGTATCGATTACGATAAAAGCAGCTTTGAGTTTATTCCCGAAATTCCTGATTACAAAACATTAATATAGCTGTCTAAAATTCTAATCCCAGATGCAAGGAGATGCGATTGTAGCTGTCGTAGTGTATTTCATTGTCTAAAGTATAAGTATTGTAGGCTTTGTGTTTAATTTTTTGATAACGATAACCTACAGAAAGGAGCAACTTGCTTGAAGGTCCTATGGGAAATTTGATTCCCATACCAGGATTGATGAGCCAGCCTCCTTTTGAATCGAAATCAAGATTGGAGTACTGATAGTTGTGAGCCTCTCTATTTTCCAGACTAAAGCTATATCCCATATTGGTAAATGCAAAAATGTCAACATCGCCGTGTTTGATTGGATGTTCTAATCTTATAAAAACGGGCATCTGTGCTTCCTTAAAGCTTTCGTATCCTAATCCCAATCCCACCGAAAATTGATTTCTAAGTTGGTATGAAAAACTATACATTATGGAAAATGGTGCTTTATTTTGGTTGTTACTACTCCCTAAAATAACCCCAGTCTGTAAGAGGTTTTTAATTGGAGAGGGACTTGTTTTTGTATTTTGACTTTCCTGCCCCAGACTTGTCGTTGCGATAAATATACAAGCCATTAATATCTGTGTTTTTAAAAATCTATTTCCCATAATAGTTATTTGTTTTTTCTAAAGATGGGATGATAATGAAAAGGTTGCGTCTTAAACGCAACCTTTTTTTAAACTCTGCATCATACTTACAAATCATAAATGCTTTATATCATGAACAACATAATTAAGCTAAGTTTTTTAATGCTTATTTCAATCACATTTGCATCTTGTGAAGATAAGCTTGAAGAGAAATATCACGTTAACTCACCGATATATCTCAGTTATGAAGATTTAAGATCTTCTGTGAAAACAGAAGGTTCACGTGAATTTGAATCACCTGGTAAGATCTATTTTAAAGACAACTACATTTTTGTCAACGAATATCTAAAAGGAATTCATATTATTGATAATAGTGATCCCAGAAATCCAGTCAATTTATCTTTTCTTAATGTTCCGGGAAATGTTGATATCGCTATAAAAGGTCATTCTCTTTATGTTGATAGCTATACCGATTTAGTTGTTCTGGATATTAAGGATTTAAGTGATATAAAAGAACGACAGCGATTCAATAATTACATGGGCTATATGCTGCCTCCAACCGGAAATACGCTTCGATACGATAATATAGATGAAACAAAAGGGGTTATAATTGGCTGGGAAACCAAGCGTGTAACCATTGAAGTGGAGCAACCAGATGAATTCTACCCCTGTTATGATGGAGTAAACGTTTCCAACGCTTCCAAAAGTCCGGGAATCAGTAACAGTACAACGGGTACTGCTGGATCAATGGCTCGATTCATATTAAACAATGATGCCTTGTATGTCTTGAAAAATGAATATCAGCTTACTGTTTATGATATTAGTGATGTAAATTCAATGACTCACAGTGGTGATTTCTATGTAGGGTGGATGATGGAGACCCTTTTTATTAGTGAAAATCGACTCTTTATTGGTGGTCAAAATGGAATGAATATCTATGATCTTAGCTCACCATACTCGCCTGAGTTTATCAGCAATTATAATCATTTTAGAGGTTGCGATCCAGTAGTGGTGGAGAATAATACTGCCTATGTTACAATTCGTTCTGGTAATACTTGTGGTCAGAATCAAAATGTGTTGGATGTGGTCGATCTCACTGATATAAATTTACCAAAGCAAATAAAATCCTATCAAATGACAGAACCTTATGGTTTAGGAATAGACAATTCCATTCTTTTTGTTTGTGATGGAAGTGCAGGTTTAAAAATATTTGACGCAGATGACCCCTTAACAATTACTCAACATGTTTTGGCTCTATATCCCGATATTAGTGCTTTCGACGTGATTCCACTTGGCGATTTGCTTATTTGTATTGGTAGCGATGGCCTCTTTCAATATGATTACAGTGACATTGAAAATATCGAATTATTAAGCACAATAGAACTTTAAAAACAAAACGGATTACTGATTATAATATCAGTAATCCGTTTTGTAATATGAATTGAAATTTGAAGATTAAATGCGCACTTTCACCACCACTTTTCGAACTTTTGAGATTTGGTTAAGCCCGACACACGGCATGTGTAGATCATCTGGGAAAAAGATACCAAAAACAGCTTGATCGAATTTAAACAAAGTTGAATCGCCTTTGTAGAAAGCATAATCGCCCTCGTCATTTCTCACTTCAAGTTCTTGATTAGTCTTAGATGTAAGCCCAATATGTTCTTCTCCAGCAATAAGATATTGAATATCGATGTATTTGCTGTGGCCCTCTAGTTTGCAATCTTCAATTTTTCTGGTGTTGTATTCCTGAACCATTGCAAAAACATCATCACCTTCAATTTGATAAGTCCCCAAATCTATTTTAGAAAAATCTGAATTGTTAATGTATTCAATTCCTTTAGCCAGTCTGTCACTTAAATTTTTATAAATATTTAAGTTTTCAATTTTATCTATTATCATTTTACATTTTTATTGAAAAGAAGAGTGTTTGTTATTTTATAGCTTTCGCCGCCAAACTTATCAAATTTATTCTAATGAAATAAGGCTGCCCATTTGGGCAGCCCTATTTATTCCTATTTATTGCCATTGTATTTTCATAGGCAAGAGTATTAGCTTTTTTTAAAGAAAAAAATTATGCCTTTTTAGCTTTTTTCTCTCTTTTTTCCGCCTTTTTTTCTTTTGCAGTTTTAAGAGGCTCTTTTTTCTCGCTCTTTTTTGCGTCTTGAGACTTTGCCATGATCTTATATTTTAAAAGTTAGTTTTAAGTTTCTCATTTAAGAGGTTGACTTTTCATTTAAATATAAAATTACATATTTATCTTAAACTATTTAAATTTATTAGAACAATAGTTTCGCTTATGTTATTTGTTTAAGTATTAGTAAAAGCGTGTCAGTTCCTGATAGAATATACTAAAAATAAGTTATGCCTTCTCGATAAGCTGTGAGGAATTTAGGACCTGTAAAAAACCTCTTAAATACAAAAGGCTGCCCCGAGGGACAGCCTTTCTATATATTGAGAATGTAATTCTCTTAGTTTTGCTTCAAGTTAGCTTGAGCAGCAGCTAAACGTGCGATTGGCACACGGAAAGGAGAACAAGAAACGTAATCCATACCAACTGAGTTACAGAACTCAACTGAAGATGGCTCACCACCGTGCTCACCACAGATACCTAATTTGATATCAGGACGAGTAGATTTTCCTTTTTCACAACCCATACGTACCAATTGACCGATACCTTCTTGATCTAATACTTGGAAAGGATCATGCTTAAGGATACCTTTTTCAATATAGATAGGTAAGAATTTACCCGCATCGTCACGAGAATAACCGAATCCCATTTGAGTCAAGTCATTTGTTCCGAAAGAGAAGAATTCTGCATATTCAGCAATTTGATCAGCTGTAAGAGCAGCACGAGGAATCTCAATCATAGTACCTACTAAGAAATCAACTTCGATACCTTTCTCAGCGAATACTGCAGCAGCAGTTTCTCTGATGATCTCTTCCTGCATTTTGAATTCTTTTAAAGTTCCGATTAATGGAACCATAATCTCTGGCTTAGGAGAAAGACCTTTAGCTTTAAGATCACAAGCAGCTTCGATAATAGCACGAGCTTGCATCTCTGTAATCTCTGGGTAAGTATTACCTAGACGACAACCACGGTGACCCAGCATTGGGTTAAACTCGTGAAGAGACTCAACTTTAGCTTTAACGATAGATACATCGATACCTAATTTTTCAGCCATCTCAATTTGAGAAGCATCATCGTTAGGAGTAAACTCGTGCAATGGTGGATCCAGTAAACGAATAGTTACACCAAAACCGTCCATAGCTTCAAGAATTCCAGAGAAATCTTCTCTCTGAACAGGAAGTAATTTAGCTAAAGCAGCCTTACGTCCTTCAACATTTTCAGCAAGAATCATTTCACGCATCTTCCAGATCTTATCGCCTTCGAAGAACATGTGCTCTGTACGACATAGACCAATACCTTTAGCACCGAAATCACGAGCAGTTTGAGCATCAGCAGGCGTATCAGCGTTTGTACGAACGTACATACGAGTGTTGTTCTCTGCAAGATCCATCAATTTACCAAAATCACCATCTAATGAAGGAGTGATTGTAGCAACTTTACCTTCGTAAACTTTACCAGTAGTACCGTTCAATGAGATAAAATCACCTTCGTTATAAGCAACACCATTGATAGTCATTGATTTTCCTGTTACTAGAACTCCAGCAGCAGAAGAAATACAACATTTACCCATACCACGAGCAACTACAGCAGCGTGAGAAGTCATACCACCACGCTCAGTCAAAATACCTTCAGCAGCATACATACCTTTCAAGTCTTCTGGAGAAGTCTCGCGACGTACTAAAATTACTTTTTTACCTTCAGCAGCCCATTCTTCAGCAGCAGTTGCAGAGAATACGATTTGTCCTGTAGCAGCACCTGGAGAAGCTGGAAGACCTTTAGAAAGTTCAACAGCAGAATCAATTGCAGATTGCTCGAATACTGGGTGAAGTAACTCATCCAATTTGTTAGGCTCTTGACGTAAGATTGCAGTTTTCTCATCAATCATACCTTGCTCTAACATATCAACAGCCATTTTTACCATAGCTGCACCAGTACGCTTACCAGAACGAGTTTGCAACATCCAAAGCTTACCATCCTGAATGGTGAACTCCATATCTTGCATATCTGAATAGTGATCTTCAAGTTTTTGTTGAATTGTATTCAATTCGTTGTATAATTCTGGCATAGCCTCTTCCATAGAAAGGAATTCAGCTTTACGAACTTCTTCAGAAGTACCGTTACGCTCAGCCCAACGAAGTGAACCAATAGTTGTAATTTCAAGAGGAGTACGAACACCAGACACAACATCTTCACCTTGTGCGTTGATCAAATACTCACCGTTGAATTGGTCTTCGCCAGTAGCAGCATCACGAGAGAAACAAACTCCTGTAGCAGAAGTATCACCCATGTTACCATAAACCATAGCTTGTACGTTTACAGCAGTACCCCACTCAGATGGAATGTTTTCCATACGACGGTAAAGGATTGCACGCTCAGTATTCCAAGAATCGAATACAGCACATACAGAACCCCAAAGTTGATCCCAAGGGTTAGTAGGGAAGTCAACACCAGCGTGCTCGCGTACAACTGCTTTGTAACCTTCAACAAGATTCTTAAGGTCTTCAACAGTTAGTTCAGTATCAACCTTGTATCCTTTAGCTGCTTTTAATTCGTCAAGAACAACCTCGAATGGGTTATGATGTCCTTCTTCAGCCTCAACACCCATAACTACGTCACCATACATGTGGATGAAACGACGATATGAATCGTAAGCAAATTTTTCGTTTCCTGATTTTTCAGCAATAATTTTTACTGTATCATCATTCATACCAAGGTTAAGAACAGTGTTCATCATACCTGGCATAGAAGCACGAGCTCCAGAACGAACTGATAATAACAATGGGAATGATCCATCCTTAGCATCAAATTTAGCGTTCATAGCTTCTTCAGTAGCTTTTACAGCTGCTTCAACTTGCTCTTTAATCATTGCTACAACAGCATCTTTTCCAAGATTGTTGTAATCAGTACAAACTTCAGTAGTGATAGTGAAACCTGCAGGAACAGGAACACCAATTAGGTTCATTTCAGCAAGGTTAGCACCTTTACCTCCAAGCAAATTCTTCATGTCTGCTTTACCTTCGGCCTTACCGTCACCAAAAGTATAAACGTACTTCATACTCATAATTATCGCTTTTTAGTTTTAATGTTATTCTGCTTTCTCAACTAAAGCATTCAATAACAATTATATATTAACTTATAATATTCTAGATCTTAAATTTACAAGGCTTTTTGTTTGTAGTCGGACTTGAAAATTGTACACAAAAGTAATGTTCTTTTCTTTAAAATAAAAGCTATAAGCTGACAATCTAACTGTCTTTTTTCAAATGATTTAGACTTTCTTTTTTCAAACGTTTGCAGGGCTTTAAATTCCTTTTTTTCATCATCATACACACGAAAAAAGCCGATCGATCGATCAGCTTTGTACCTGTTTAATCGTTAAACTAGCGCATGGGATATTTGTTGATGATTTCTTCGGGTTTTAATAAAAAATCCAGATATTGAGCACGATAATAGATGTCGGAGGATTTTAATTCGTTAGCAGAAAGTTTGCCTTTAAATTCATTAATAGACTTATAACCTTTAGTGTCCATCCAGTTTTCAAGCTCAGCTAGAACTTCTGCAATATAAGAAGGTTGGTTTTTGTAAATGGCACTTACCATTTGAACAACATCGGCTCCACTTAAAAGCATCTGAATAATATCTTCGTGTGTGTAGATGCCGTTTGTACCACAAAGAGCACCTTTTATTTTATTGTGTAACAAACCCACATAGCGAAGAGCAAGTTTAAAATCACCCCGGTTACTAAGGTTGAAACGAGTCATGTGGCATTCCTCATCAATATTTACTTCGGGTTGGAAAAGACGATTGAATAACGCAAAAGAAGAGGCCCCAGCTTTGTCAAGACGACTTACAAAATTCATAGTGTTGGTATAGTAAGGACTCAATTTAATACAGAAAGGAATTTTTAGTCTCTTTTTTAAAGTCTGTACAATTTTCACCTTCTCTTCTTCAATTTCAGCCGCAGTTTTGTCCATACTTGTTGGCATGGAATAAAAGTTGAGCTCTAAGGCATCAACTCCTGCATCTTCGAGTTGTTTGGCATAATCAAACCATGTTACATCATAAACACAATTTAGACTTGCAATTACAGGAATCGAAATATTCTTTTTGACATCAATTAATTTTATTATGTGAGCGGTTGGGCCTGCATGTTCCAATGTAGGAAATATGGAGACCATCTCTGCATTTCGCTCCGAATAAGCATCCATTTCATCATCAAGCTGAGCACGTTCCATTTGGATTTGCTCTTCGAAAAGCGATTTGTAAACAATTGCACCAGCGCCAGCTCGTTCTAATTCTCTTGCGCCTTCAACAGTTGCCGATAGGGTGCAAGCACCTACTATAATGGGGTTTCTCAGCTTGAGCCCCATGAATTCAACATTTAAATTAGCCATATGTTTTAGGATTAAAGTTTTCGGGTACCCTAAATTAATCAATCCAAGTGAATAATTCAATAGAAGAATAATGTCTTTAATTGTGTGGTAATCAGTATGAACGCGTGGTAGCTTTATGGATAAGAGATTACGAGGTCTTATTTGTGTGATTTATTTTTAGATTAAAAAATTGATGGTTGTTAAATTTCACGGATTATAGGCAAAAAAAATGCCCAATTCTTTCGAATCAGGCTTTTTAAAGTTTTATTGCTTACAATCTTTTATATGTGCTCATTTTGTCACCATGTCCCATTTTTAAAATCATTTCACTTTCAAGTACATAATCCATTTCATGATCTTCTGAATGTTTATGTTCGTGATTGCAGTTATCATGTGCATGTTCTTCTTGAGCATGTTTTAAAAGGATATGACCTTCTTTAAGTTCGAAAACACCTTTTTCGAGTAAGTCATCATTCTTGTAAAACATCCATTGCATATCCTTTGTAAACTCTACAATAATTTTTACATCGGAACTTCCATTGCTTTGCCACTTTCCGGTTATCAGCTCCGAATCTGTCTTTGTAACACAAGAACTAGCTAATATTGCAGTTACAAAGAGAACTGCTAAAACTTTAAATAATGATTTCATAAATTTAACATATGGGTTAGTTACCAAAGCTAACTAAATCCAGGAGACATTTAAGTTGATTTAGAAATAGAATCCTAAATATTTATAAAAAAAAGGGTTAGTTCTTTAAAGAACCAACCCTTTCTTATCTATAAAGTGCAATAGATTTACTCTTCAGTGAAATCTAAAGCAGCTTGACGCTTGTAAGATTTGTATCTCCATAAAGCATTCTCTTCAGCAGCTTTGAATAATTCCTTAGCACGCTCTGGGAATGATTTCTGTAATGAAGTATAACGAACTTCACCTAACAAGAAATCCTGGAATTTAGACCAATCTGGCTCTTTTGAGTCAAGTACAAATGGGTTCTTTCCTTCTTTTTCCAATAGTGGATTGTGACGGAATAAATGCCAGTATCCTGCTTCAACAGCTTTCTTCTCTTCTAGTTGAGATTTACCCATAGAAGCTTTCAAACCGTGAGAAATACATGGTGAATAAGCAATGATCAATGATGGTCCAGGGAAGGCCTCAGCCTCTTTAACCGCTTTCATGTATTGAGCGTGGTTTGCACCCATTGCAACCTGAGCTACATATACGTAACCGTAAGAAGCAGCCATCATACCAAGATCTTTCTTTCTGATAACTTTACCTGCAGCAGCAAATTTAGCTACAGCACCAACTGGAGTTGCTTTAGAAGCTTGTCCACCTGTGTTAGAGTAAATCTCAGTATCCATTACAAGAACATTCACATCTTCACCAGAAGCAAGAACGTGGTCTAGTCCACCGTATCCGATATCGTAAGCCCATCCGTCACCACCGAAAATCCACTGAGACTTCTTAATTAAGAAACTCTTAAGATCTTTGATTTCCTTAGCTACTTCGTGAGTTTCGTTTTCAAGAGCAGCAAGAACTTTGTCAGATGCAGCAATAGAAGCTTCACCATTATCCTTATTCTCTAGCCACTCAGTGAATGCAGCTTTTGTATCAGCATTTACAGCATCAATAGCAGCGGTCATACGAAGCTCGATACGGTTACGCATTTTGCGAACACCTTCGTTCATACCGAAACCGAATTCCGCATTATCTTCGAATAATGAGTTAGCCCAAGCTGGACCTTTACCACTCTTATCGTTTTTACAGTAAGGTGTAGATGGAGCAGATCCACCATAAATAGAAGAACAACCAGTAGCATTAGATACCATCATTCTCTCACCAAACAATTGAGTGATTAATTTTATATATGGTGTTTCTCCACAACCCGCACAAGCTCCTGAGAACTCGAATAATGGCTGAGCAAATTGTGAATTTTTCACGTTGTTTTTAGGAAGTAATTCCTTATAACCAACAGTTTGATCCATATAATGCCATCTTTCTTTCTCATCCAATTGAGTTTCAAGATGCTTCATCTCAAGAGCTTTCGCTTTTGGAGCAGGACAAACATCGGCACAGTTACCACAACCAGTACAGTCTTCAACAGCAACCTGAATACGGAAATGCATTCCCTTAAGTTCTTTACCAGTTGCAGGCTTAACGGCAGTTCCAGCAGGAGCAGCAGCTAATTCTTCGTCAGTTAAGATGAAAGGACGGATAGCAGCGTGAGGACAAACGTAAGCACACTGGTTACACTGAATACAAGTTTCGTCTTGCCACTCAGGAACGTTAATAGCGATACCACGTTTCTCAAACTTAGTTGTTCCATTAGGGAAAGTACCATCTTCGCGACCAGAGAATGCAGAAACAGGAAGATCATCACCTTTCTGAGCATTCATAGGGTCACAAACGTCAGCAACAAACTTAGGACGTTCCGATTTAGCAATTTCTTCTTGTGAATCAGAAAGTTTTTTCCAATCAGCAGAAACAGGAACTTCAATAACATTTTCCCCACCTGCATCAACAGCAGCAAAGTTCATGTTAACAACTTTTTCACCTTTATTACCATATGACTTAACAATGGCTTTCTTCATTTCTTCAGCAGCTTGCTCGAAAGGAATCACACCAGTAATTTTAAAGAAAGCAGCTTGCATAATCGCATTGGTACGGTTACCAAGGCCTAATTTCTCACCTAATTCAGTACCGTTGATAATGTAGAACTTAATCTCATTGTCAGCCATGTACTTCTTCATATGATCTGGAAGATGCTTGATAGTTTCTTCAGTATCATAAATAGAGTTCAATAGGAAAGAACCTCCCTTTTTCAAACCTTTCAATACGTCGTATAAATAAACGTAAGCAGGAACGTGACATGCAACGAAGTCAGGAGTCGTTACTAGGTAAGTAGAACGAATTGGCTCATCACCAAAACGTAGATGAGAAGCAGTGAATCCACCTGATTTCTTCGAATCGTAAGCGAAGTAAGCTTGACAATACTTATCAGTTGAACCACCAATAATTTTAATAGAGTTTTTGTTAGCACCAACGGTACCATCAGAACCTAAACCGTAGAATTTAGCTTCATAAAGAGACTCTGAGTTCATCTTTACTTCTGGTAATAATGGAAGAGAAGTGAAAGTCACATCATCAACAATACCTAAAGTGAATTGATTCTTAGGCTCGTTCATTGCAAGGTTTTTATAAACCGCAATAATCTGAGATGGAGTCACATCTTTAGAACCTAAACCGTAACGACCACCAATGATGATAGGAGCATTTTCCTCACCATAGAAGATATCTCTTACGTCAAGGTACATTGGATCTCCGTTTGCACCCGTTTCCTTTGTACGATCAAGAACACAAATACGCTTAACAGATGCAGGAATAACTGCTTTGAAATGTTTCGCTGAGAATGGACGATACAAGTGAACACATACCAAACCAACTTTTTCACCTTGAGCAATTTTATAATCAACTGCTTCTTTAATTGTTTCGTTTACAGAGCCCATTGCGATGATGATATTCTCAGCATCTTCAGCACCATAATACATGAATGGCTTGTACTCACGACCAGTGATTTTAGTCATTTCGTTCATGTACTCAGCGACCATATCCGGAACCGCATTGTAGAATGGGTTTGCAGCTTCACGAGCCTGGAAGTATACATCAGGATTCTGTGCAGTACCTCTTGTTACAGGAGATTCAGGGTTTAGAGCACGATCACGGAAAGCTTGAAGAGCTTCGTAATCAACTAAACCTCTCATGTCTTCCATATCGATTGCTTCGATTTTCTGAATTTCGTGAGACGTACGGAAACCATCGAAGAAGTTCATGAAAGGAACTCTTGATTTGATAGCAGTAAGATGAGATACAGCAGAAAGGTCCATAACCTCCTGAACTGATCCTGAAGCTAACATAGCGAATCCAGTCTGACGAGCTGAATATACGTCAGAGTGATCACCGAAGATTGATAATGCTTGAGCAGCAAGAGCACGAGCACTAATGTGGAATACACATGGTAATAACTCGCCAGCAATTTTATACATGTTAGGAATCATTAACAATAATCCCTGAGATGCAGTATAAGTTGTTGTTAGAGCACCAGCTTGCAATGCACCGTGAACAGCACCTGCAGCACCCGCTTCTGATTGCATTTCTACAAGCTGAACGGTTTCACCAAATAAATTTTTACGTCCTTGTGCAGCCCACTCGTCAACGTTCTCAGCCATAGGCGAAGAAGGTGTGATAGGGTAGATACACGACACCTCGCTAAACATATAAGCTATATGTGCAGCAGCGGCATTACCGTCACAGGTAATGAATTTTTTCTCTTTTGCCATTTTACTCCTCCAATTAAAAAAATTATTTATGGTAGATTTTATATATTTATTTTAATAAATATCAATTTTTAAAGACACATTTCTGAGTCAGTATTACATTTAATAAAGAAAGCCGAATAACCACAAAGGAATTGTGTTGCCTTTACCACGTTCAATCATGTCAGCAGCAACAAAATAATCTTCGGTTCTAAATTTTGGCTCTATAGCAACTGAGCTTCCTTTTATTTCGAAGTTGAATTTTTGATCAACTAAAAAATGTCCTCTATCTGTACTGGTTAAAACACTTCCTACACCAACTTGGTTGTAGAAGAACGTTTCGCGTAGGCTATTTTCTGAGACATTGTCAGGTGATATCGCATAAAGTAAATTCGTATTATGCAAATAAACGCGATTAGGTTTCTTGAGTTTTTCTTTATCCTCTTCAGATGTGTTTAATAGATGAATTAATCGTGCATTTTTTAAATATCCAAGATAATTCATAATTGTAGCTCGTGATGTTTCAACATCGTTGGCTAGCTTGCTTACATTAGGCTGAAAAGGTACATTGCAAGCAATAATATATAGTAACTTCTTAAGTTTGGTCAGATACTTTAGTTCAATTTGATTTAAATAGGTGATATCGAACTCCAGCATTAAATTGATAATCTTAAGCAGATTGTCAATAAAACTTTTCTCTTCAAGATAGCATGGGTAATACCCAAATCTTAAATAATCGTTGAAAAAAGCTAGAGGTCTAACCTTCTTTAATACATCTTCAACAATCGATTCGTGATTCTCAATAATTTCTTCTAGAGTATAACGTTTGAAATCACAACCTGCTTCGTGATTTAAAAATTCTCGAAATGAAAGACCATCCAGATAGTAAATATTGACACAGTCTTTTAAATGTTCATTGGTTTTTACTCTTAGAATAGACGATGCTGTAAAAATGATCTGTAAATCTTGATAATTATTGTAACAGATTCGTAGATCTTGTGCCCATTCAGGGTATTTATGAATTTGATCAAGAAGTAGCGTCTTGCCACCTTTTTTGTAGAATTCGTCTACAAAGGAAACCAAACCCTTTTCTGTAAAAAATAGATTGTTAAGATTGATGTATAGGCAAGATTTATCGTTTTCACGATTGTTTTCTCTTATATAGTCCAGAAGGAAAGTTGTTTTACCAACCCCTCTAGATCCTTTAATTGCAATTAAACGCTGACTCCAGTCAATTTCTTTCCCAAGTTCACGTTTAATTGTGCTTCGTTTATTTTTGAGTAAACTACAATGAGTTTGTAAGAGAGTATTCATTTTCTAAAAAAAATTGTGCCTTACAAATCTAGAAAATAAAAAACCGTAATTGCAATCTTCAGATTACAATTACGGTTTTAAATTGGAATTTATACTTGATAAAAATAAAAAAGGAACAATGCTGTTTAGCACTGTTCCTTTTTATGTAATAAGCTTAAAGCTTTATAGTTCAGTTAGGAAGCTTAAGAATCCCTGGTTTTAATGCTTAGTAGCTCCTTTTGGGAGTTGTATCTAACGGGAATCTTAGTTCAATGATAATTAATTATCGTTCATTGAGATTAAGAACTCTTCATTCGAACGAGTCTTGCGCATTCTGTCACTAATAAACTGCATAGCTTCAACAGAGTTCATGTCAGTTAAGAAGTTTCTTAATACCCAAATACGGTTCAATTGAGCTTCGTCAAGCAATAGATCTTCACGACGAGTGCTTGATGCAGTAAGATCCACAGCAGGGTAGATACGCTTATTAGATAGTTTACGATCTAATTGAAGTTCCATATTACCTGTTCCTTTAAATTCTTCGAAGATAACCTCATCCATCTTCGATCCAGTTTCTGTTAATGCAGTAGCTAGAATCGTTAATGAACCACCATTTTCGATATTACGAGCAGCACCAAAGAAACGCTTAGGCTTGTGAAGTGCATTTGCATCAACACCACCAGAAAGGACTTTACCTGAAGCAGGAGATACTGTATTGTAAGCACGTGCTAAACGAGTAATTGAATCCAATAGGATAACCACATCGTGTCCACACTCCACCATACGCTTCGCTTTCTCTAAAACGATATTGGCAACACGTACATGTCGCTCTGCTGGCTCATCAAATGTAGAAGAAATAACTTCTGCATTTACAGAACGTGCCATGTCTGTAACCTCTTCAGGACGCTCATCAATCAGTAAAATGATCATATAAGCTTCAGGATTGTTTGCAGCAATAGCGTTAGCAATTTCTTTTAACAATACAGTTTTACCTGTTTTTGGTTGTGCAACGATCAAACCACGCTGACCTTTACCAATTGGGGCAAACATATCAACAACTCGAGTTGATAGGGTGCTCTTTCCTTTTCCTGTTAAGTTGAATTTCTCATCAGGGAAAAGTGGAGTCAAGTGATCGAATGGTACACGATCCCGAATCACTTCAGGTAAACGGCCGTTGATCTTCTCAACTTTAATCAATGGGAAATATTTCTCGCCTTCTTTTGGAGGACGGATTGTTCCTTGTACTGTATCACCTGTTTTTAAACCAAAAAGTTTAATTTGAGATTGTGACACATAAATATCGTCAGGAGAATTCAGGTAGTTGAAGTCAGATGAACGAAGGAAACCATAACCATCTTGCATGATTTCAAGAACACCAAAGTTACTGATGATACCATCAAATTCAAATGGTCTATCTTTTTCACGACGCTCAAAACGTTTTTTGCCTTGAGGTGCTCTATCTTGATGCGTTTTTTCTTGTGGAGCTTTTTCCTGAGTATTTATTTCCTGAGGAGTTGTTTCTTTTGAAGCAACAGCTTGAGGAGCTTTGGCTTCTTCAGTCTTTGTGTCCTGAAGTATAGACTCTGACTTTACGTGCTCATTAGAAATAGCGTCTTTTTTCTGAATAGCTTCACGTTGAGGTCTGTCCGTTGGTCGAGGATCTTCGCGTCTTCTGCGAGGATTTGGTTTACGAACCTCTCTGGTTTCAATCTTTTCAGTTGGAGCTGCTGCTGCTGGAGCTTCTGCAGTCTCAATTGTTTCGGCTACTTTTTCGTCTTCAGGCTTTTCAGTAGGTTTTCTTTTTTTGTGCAGAATTGATTTTCGAGGTTCTTCTTTGGTCACCTGATCTTCGTCTTTTCTATTGCTGCGTTTGCGTATAGCTTTTTTATCAGAACTTTTCATTTCTGAAGCTACAATGGCTTGTTGGTCAAGAATTTTGTAGATTAAGTCTTGCTTTTTAAAGGACTCGATTTTTTTGATGTTAAGTTCTTTAGCAATCTCTTTCAATTCGGGCACAAGCTTCTTGTTTAATTCAAGAATGTCGTACATAAACAATATTGTTATATATTTTGGATTTTATAATTTGATAGAAATATTATCTTCTAGGGATTTGATTTGTCGATCTCAGAATTTGGAGATCTACTGGAATTCATCTGCAATATTACACAATAACTTATAAAATACAAAAAAAGTAAGCCATAATCTTATTATTGAGTTATCTACACTTCATTAGTCTAGATAATTTGTACCTAATTATGCTTTATTCCAATTTTAGATGGGGATATATATGTCTGTTGTTTAGGTGGTTGAGGGTTTATTTGGGAATTGTAGGTTAGCTGTAAGACATTATGGTGACTATTGATAGTCTCTAATTCTAAATTAGCTAAAAAGGTGAAAATTATAGGTTTATGATTTTGATTTTCACAATAAAATCTATTTCTTTAAGATAGAGTTTAAAATATTTGATGTTTTTTATCAGATGACCTAAATCCCCTAATCGAATATGAGACAGTTAAAAATTACAAAGCAAGTTACCAACAGAGAGACCCCTTCTTTGGATCGTTACTTGCAAGAAATTGGCAAGGTAGCCCTTGTGACTGCCGAAGAGGAAGTAGCATTAGCCCGACAAATAAGGAAAGGAAGTAAATCAGCTTTGAATCGTTTGATTAAGGCTAACTTGAGATTTGTTGTTTCAGTATCAAAGCAGTATCAAAATCAAGGATTAAGTCTATCTGATTTGATTAATGAAGGCAATCTAGGTTTAATAAAAGCAGCTCAACGTTTCGATGAAACCCGTGGTTTTAAGTTTATATCTTATGCTGTTTGGTGGATTCGTCAGTCTTTATTACAAGCATTGGCAGAACAGTCTCGAATAGTAAGATTACCCTTGAATAAAATCGGATCGATAAATAAAATTAGTAAAACTCTTGCACTTCTCGAGCAGGAATATCAGCGTGAACCTTCACCCGATGAGGTCGCTAATGTGTTAGATATGAGTCCTAAGGATGTGAAAGAGGCAATTAAAGCTTCGGGCCGTCAGGTTTCGATGGATGCTCCTATTAATTCTGAAGAGGATAATACATTATATGATATTCTTTTAAGTACTGATGATGCTGGTCCGGATAAAACTTTACTGAGAGATTCGCTAATTATTGAAATTGAGCGTTCTCTTTCAACATTGTCTCATAGAGAAGCGACCATTATTCGAATGTATTTTGGGTTAAAGGGCAATCCTCCTTGTTCATTGGAAGAAATTGGTAAGGAATTTGATTTGACTCGAGAACGTGTACGTCAGATTAAGGAAAAGGCAATTAGGAAAATGAAATCGACTTTTAGATCTAAAATATTAAAAACTTATCTAGGCTAGGCTGTTGAGTAAGGGGATAGGTCTGCAAAAAAACTGAAAGAAGTGTATCACAGTTTATTCCGTCGATACACTTCTTTTGATTTTCAAAATCAGGGGCTTTATCTTAATTTAGAAAGCTAAGTTGGGTAAAATCTTTTATCTTTGCTAGCTAACAAATAAAAGCCCCTTAAACAGATGCAAACATTAATATCACCTTCATTATTAGCGGCAGATTTCATGAATTTGAAAGCCGATATCGATATGGTAAACAACAGTGATGCCGATTGGTTTCACCTAGATATCATGGATGGCGTTTTTGTGCCAAATATTTCCTATGGTCTTCCTTTGGTTTCTCAAATCAGCAAGATTGCAAAGAAACCACTTGATGTACATTTGATGATTGTAGATCCTGATCGTTATATCGAGGCTTTTAAAAAGGCGGGTTCTGATATTTTAACCGTACACTACGAAGCTTGTACACACTTGCACCGTACTGTTCAGAATATTCATTCTCATGGAATGAAGGCTGGAGTTTCACTTAATCCACATACACCTATTTCTGTGCTTGAAGATATAATTCAAGATATCGATTTGGTTTTATTGATGAGTGTAAATCCAGGTTTTGGAGGTCAAAGCTTTATCGAGAACACTTATGCTAAGATTGAAAAACTTAAAGCCTTAATCGCTGAGAAGAATACGGATGTCATAATCGAAATTGATGGTGGCGTTAATCTTGAAACTGGAAAGAAATTGGTTGAAGCTGGAGCTGATGCTTTGGTTGCTGGTAGTTTTGTATTCAATTCAACTAATCCAACACAAACTATTGCAGAATTAAAGCAATTATAAGCAATAATCGAAAGATATTTGAAAGCCCAATCTGTTATTGGGCTTTCTTTTAATTATTCTGATTTGTAAACGTAATCTTGCAGATAACTAAAGGCAGGTGTGAGTCGACCATCCTTGGCAATACAAGCTCGTTCTATAATTTGATCATCAACATCGCCCAATAGAGCCGGGAAGATATGCTCGGTTAAGGCTTTCCCAAAATCTTCAGAAGATTCGCGAGGTAATTCTCCAGGTAAATTATCTACAGCCATAACGGTTACATTTTTTTTGTCGACAAAAGGTATTGTTTCCTCTCCTGTAAATCGGTCATATCCGTAAAAAGATGACGCAATTGTAGATGGGCGTAAGGTTGATGGGATTGGCCCGTTAACATCACAACTAACATCAGCAATGATAGAAATATTGAAATCATCCTCCTTATAATCTTCAGGTTCAATAAATTTTGGTGATTTAGGGTCCCAGTAATGACAAGCTATAAATAAATCGGTAACCTTGGTAAATGGCTTAAATGATGAACGATACATCTCTGGATAATCGTAGAAGTGTTGAAGGTTAAATTTACTTCCGTCAATTCGTTCAACGTAATTTTCCGGATCTATCCTGCAAACCACAGGTTCATTATACGTCTTGTGTAAAAAATCTTCGGGAGAAATTTCTTTAAGTTTTAATTCCCGAATGGTTTGCATAGCTCCCTTTGCCACTCTACCACCACCGGTAATAAGAATTTTTATCGGTTTCAAACTAATCGTTTTCAGATGACTGTACATCTCTTCCATATTAAGACACGATCTTGCTGGTGGCAAATCGAAAGAATCGGTACGCATACCCCGTGCACGTAATGCTTTATACGCTCCTACCACTCCTGCCCAATAACCAAAAGCTACAATACGTTTGCCATTATCATCACACAGGTATTCGTAATCGATAAGGGTGATGTTTCGTTTTAAAATTTCCTGAAGGAGCTTTCGATTATAAATTTGTTTTTTTGCAGTATGTGAGAAGAAAAGGTATCTTTTGTTGGGGATGAGGGTTGGTATAGTCACCTCTTTAACACCAATTAGGATATCACATTCGCGTAAATCCTCAGTTAAAAAGAATCCTGCTTTACGGTATTCAGCATTGGTGTAACAGCGAATATCGCTGGGTTGAATAAAGATACTGACATTGGGATGTGATTTTAATATATTCAAACCTTGTTGAGGCGTTATGGCTACTCTTCTGTCGGGTGGATTCTTGGTTTCGCGAAGCACTCCAATTCTTGTGGGTCTAATCATTATTCTTGTGTGTGGTTAAATTTGGATATAGAAAATCAATTATTAATAGGGATTTCCTTTAAGGAACACCAATTTAATAATAATAGATAAGTTTTCGAAGAAAAAACAAGCTTAATCCAGTTGAATTTCCTAGCTTTGTGCAAATTCTGGGGCTGACGTGGCTTTTGACAGCATGTAGAATTGGTATGTAAGCATGTCGAGCATTGTGTATCTGGCTCGTAAATATCAGGTCTCAAACTATGTAATTGGCGAAAATAACTACGCTCTTGCTGCTTAATCGAATTACAGTAGATTTTGCTTCATCCTTTCTCTAGGAGTCAGGACGAGACATCCCGCTTATGGTTCCACCTTGTTCCGGTAAGCTTTTGGGGTGCTATCAATTCGAGGTTAGTCGGCTTCAAGCTTTGGGGAGTCGGCAAAATTAAGAAGATAAGGTCTAGTCTCGGGTGTCCTTTCCCAAACTAGATTCGAAAATTAATAAGGGAATAAACATGTAGAAAGCTTATTGATCGCATGTTTGGACCAGGGTTCGATCCCCTGCAGCTCCACTTGTATTAAATAAAACTCCATTCAAACAAATTGTTTGAATGGAGTTTTTTATTCCCCCTATTTATATCTATTAGTCTTGTTAAGGCTTTGCTTTAACTGGCTTAACAAAAGAATACCATCGCATAAGAAGCCTCATTGTGGAACAGTAAATTAATGAGATTTATTTGATTGCACTTTTGCCTTATATCATTTACAATTAATAGAAATGACTTTTGTGCTTTTTATACCAGTTTTTTAGTTATTCTCTATCTAAGCGAGTTATATAAAAAACAAGGCTGATTCTTTTCAGAATCAGCCTTGTTTATATATATAAATTGAATGCGTATTTTATGAATAGGAATCAGAAATAGCTAGCCATAATTATTACTTTCTTCTCAATAAAGTGAATACTCATCCAATCTATGTTATTTACCAGAACAACGCATATAAGGCCACAAGCACAATAACAATTGCATAGGATACGATATTAAACGTTTTACCGGTTTTAAAGGTTTCTCTACTTATCTCAATGCCTTTAGAATCGTCAGCACCCTTGTTTTGCTTATAACTTAGGACGACGATGAATAGCATTGAAATCAGGAAAGTCAGTCCCATTTGATCAAGGAAAGGCAGGTTAGGGAAGAAGCCTTCTACAGCCGTATTCTCAAGCCAGCCCTTAGGACCAAACTTGAAGAAGAGAGCTACAGGAATTGACATTAATGCACCCCAAATTGCAGCTTTATTGGTTGCTTTTTTCCAGAATAGACCCAAAATGAAAACAGCCAAAATACCAGGGCTAACCATACCGGTATACTCCTGAATGTATTGGAAAGCTTGGTCTAACCCGCTAAGGAAAGGCGCTATCAAACAAGCAATAATTAGTGCTGCAGCTGCTGAAAGTCTACCCACATTCACCGTTCTTTTATCTGAAGCTTTAGGATCAAAATAAGGTTTATAAATATCCATTGTGAAAATGGTAGAAGTTGAATTCAACATCGAAGCCAATGAAGAGACGATAGCTGCTGCAAGTGCGGCAAAGGCAACTCCCTTTAGTCCATTAGGTAAAAATTGTAACAACCAGGGATAAGCTTTATCAGCAGCCTCCATCGTTGGCATATTATTTTGAGCTGCATCACCCAAGCGAGCCATAATTGAAGGATCGTTCACCATTACATAAGCTGCTATACCTGGAATCACTACTATTAAAGGAATAATTAGCTTTAATATACCAGCAAATACAATTCCTCTTTGCGACTCTTTTAGAGATTTTGCAGCAAGGGTTCTTTGAATGATATACTGATTAAAACCCCAGTAGTAAAGATTTGCTACCCACATACCGCCAATTAAAACACCAATACCCGGAAGATTCACATATTGATCATGTGCTTCATCCAAAATCATATGGAAACTATCTGGTGCTGCTTTATATATATGTTGGAAACCTGCCCAAACACCTTCTCCTCCAGAAACATGATTAAGTGCTAAATATGTGGTCACGAGTCCACCTAAGGTTAGGAAAACAACTTGAATCACATCAGTCCAGGCTACTGCAGATAATCCCCCATAAAGGGAA
Organism: Ancylomarina euxina; assembly: GCF_003863355.1. Lineage (GTDB taxonomy): Bacteria > Bacteroidota > Bacteroidia > Bacteroidales > Marinifilaceae > Ancylomarina > Ancylomarina euxinus. Next base: position 77,901 of record NZ_QQWG01000002.1, read on the forward strand.
TAACTGGCAGCAAAAAGTGCCAAGCCTAAAATACCATAAATCATGGGAACGCCCATGATGGTTTCCATAGCCAGCGCGCCAAGGTAAAGTACCGAGGTTAAATTCACAAAGATGTACAAGCCTAACCAAAAAATAGCCAAAATTGTTTTCAGATTGGTTGAATAACGTTTCTCGACAAATTCAGGAATGGTATAGAGTCCTTTTTCGATAAAAATCGGAAGGAAATATTTCCCTACAATAATAAGGGTAATGGCCGCCATCCATTCATAGGAAGCAATAGCCAAACCAATAGCAAAACCAGAACCCGACATGCCAATAAATTGCTCTGCCGATATATTGGCTGCAATCAGGGAAGCTCCAATAGCCCACCATGGCAATGACTTACTTGCAAGGAAATAGTCATCAGCATTTTTTTGATGTCCTGTCTTATCGCGAGATACCCATAAGCCAACGCCTAATATAACGATTCCATAAGTGATGAAAATCGCGTAATCTAAAAATGAAAATGTATGATTCATACTTTCTTATTTTGAACTTTTAATTAGATGTGAGATTTCAGATCAGAGAAAAGAATAAGGGGCTATATGGTGAAGATTCTAAAGTTTTTATCACCATAGGTTTCCCTGTTCTGTTACATTGATTTCAATGTCTGTGTTAATTTTTAATATTCTATTTATTATTAATCCTTATAAGTGCAGCAAAGATTAACTACACCGTTTTTTATACCAAAAAGGATTAGTCTTCTATTGGTGTTAATTCGATTGCCTGACCGCCACCAGCTGCCAAATGTATTTTTAATATAGATTGTGAATCAACGTCCTTTTCTGAAATGGTATAGGGATAGGGGTTCTTTTTCCAATCAGTTTGAGCTGCATCGGCATATATTTTCGCAAGGTATTTTTTATTCGGATCCAAAAAGTCTAGAGAGACACTTAAGTCTCTTGCTTTTTCGTTGGTAATACTTCCCAAAAACCAGCGTTCACCTTTTCGTTCTTTACGAGCCATTGTAATGTATTGACCAATTTCACCGTTTACTGCGATGGATTGTTCCCAATCAATAGCCACACTTTTAATGAAATCGAAAGCGGGATGATTTGCGTAGTTTTCCTGAAGATCGGCAGCCATTTGAACAGGACTGTAAATGATGACATATAAGGCTAACTGTTTTGCCAAAGTGGTGTTGACTCTTTTATCCTTTATGCCATATTTCTCGTAAGTAAGACTGAAAATACCAGGTGTGAAATCCATAGGACCTGCTAAAATCCTTGTAAAAGGAAGGATAGTGGTATGAGCAGGCGTATTATTTACCGAAGACCAGGGGGCATTAAATTCCTGCCCTAAAGCGCCTTCACGAGAAAGAAAGTTAGGATAAGTACGTCGCAGTCCGGTTGGTTTAATCGGTTCGTGAGCCACAATACTGATGCCTCGTTCTGCCGCTTTCTCTACTACTTTCTGAAAGTGCTTAATCATCCATTGACCATGGTGATATTGCCCGTTTTTAATGGGACCTACATAGCCCGTTTTGATTGCGGGAATGCCATAGTGTTGATAATAATTCAAAGCTGAATCTAATTGGGATTCATAGAGTTCAACATTCCCGGATGTTTCATGATGCCCGACTAAGGCAACGTTCTTTTCTTGACTGTATTGAATGATCTTTTCCATGTTAAAATCAGGATAAGGTCTTTTAAAATCCCATTCTCCAAATTTCTTCCAATCGTAGTTCCAACCTTCGACTAAAATGCCATCGAAATGATGTTCTGATGCAAAGTCGATCAAATCCATCGTGTTTTTTGTTGTGGCTCCATGTTTAGGACCTGTAAACCAAGTTTGTTGTCCCAAATGCATGCCCCACCAAATACCCATGTATTTCATTGGTTTAATCCAACTGGTATTCTTCAATTTACAGGGCTCGTTAAGGTTGAGGATTAGTCGTGAATTGATCAGGTCTTTTGCCTTTTTACCCACTTGTATGCTTCGCCAAGGGGTTTTCATACTTTTGTGGGCTCTCACTTTAATCCCATCGGGCCAGGGCACTAAGTTGCACTCCAAAGAAAGATCTTGTTGCGTATTTCTCTTTAGTGTCATGGAAGCATAATCGACTAAAGCCGCTTCGTGAATACTCATGTAAACGCCCTTTGGACTGATTATCGTAAAAGGGGTTTGAACAGAATCAATTTCGCTAATAAGGTTCGACTGGTAAGGTTTTTCGTAACTGTCGTAGTCTACTGGGAACCACCATGCTTTATTATCAGAAACAAGATTGAATTGTGTCTTTTCATCGATTAATAAAAGGCTATCGATTCCTTCTTGCTCGGGGAATATGTAGCGAAAACCAATACCGTCGTTAAAAACACGGAATTCCATCTCCAATTTTAGATTTGGACTTTGTGTTTGTTCAAAGTTTAGCTTTATATTATTAGACTTTTCCTTAATGAATTGATCTTCTCCCCAAACTGTTTCCCAAAGGGTATCGGTCTGACTGGTTTTAATGCTTTTTAATTTGAAATCCTGGCTTGCATTCAGATTAGCGAATTGTAAGCCTAGTTTGGAATTTTGGATAAGGGTATCCTTACTAAGTGTCAGGTTATAGTAGGGGATTCCGTTTTCCTGACCAATTGTAACACTTATGTTCTCATCAGGCGATTTAACTGTTGTTGTTTGGGAGGTACATCCGCTGCCCAATAAAGCCAGTAGGGGAGCAAGATAAAAGAATCGTAGTCGTTTTAAAATCTTCATGGATGCTTATTATTTGATAATAAAAAAGGGGGAATTGCTTCCCCCTGTTGTTTTGTTTATTTCTCCGCCAGGGGAGCCGTTTGCGTTAGTGTAAAGTGGGTTTCTTTAAGATCATCAGAATTGGTTCCGATGAAGAGTTTGAAATCTCCTGCCTCAACGCCGTAGCTCATGTCTTTACGATAGAAGGCCAGATCTTCAGCTGAAATTTTGAATTCCAGATCAACCGATTCGCCTTTAGCGATGAACACTTTTTTAAAGTGTTTTAATTCTTTAACCGGACGTGTTACACTTCCTACCAGGTCCTGAATATATAACTGTACAATTTCTTCACCATCAAAATTCCCTGTGTTTTTTACATTGATTTTAGCAGTAATATAATCGTTAACACCCATTTCTTGAGTATCAAGTTTAATGTCAGAATATTCAAAAGTGGTATAACTTAAACCAAATCCAAATGGATAAAGAGGTGTGTTTGGGCTATCTAAATATTTCGATGTAAACTTTTGGTCTGGGTTCATAGGGCGACCTGTATGTTTCATGTTATAATAGATTGGAATTTGACCCACACTTCTAGGGAATGTTACTGTTAGTTTTGCCGATGGGTTATAGTCACCAAACAAAACATCTGCGATAGCAGGACCGGCTTGTACACCTAAGTGCCATGCTTCTACAATTGCAGGAACATTTGCTGCTTCCCAGTCAATGGTTAATGGACGACCGTTCATCATCACCATGATAACAGGTTTACCTGTTTCAACAATAGCTTTGACCAATTCCGGCTGAACACCAGGCAACTCCAATTCTGTACGACTAGCAGCTTCGCCACTCCAATCGTGAGGTTCTCCTACCAATAAAACAACAGCATCAGCTTGATTGGCTGTCGCTACAGCTTCGGCAAATCCTGATTTATCTTCTCCAAATAATTTGCTACCTTCAGCATAAAGGATTTCTGTTTTTTTAGAAACAGCTTTCTCAATCCCTTCCATTACAGTTACAGCTTTCTCCCATTTACCAGCACCAGACCAGGTTCCAACTAAATCTCTGCGATTTTTAACGTAAGGTCCAATCAAGGCTAATTTCTTAATGTCTTTTTTCAAAGGAAGAATTTGCTTGTCGTTTTTCAACAAGACAATGCTTCGTTTGGCAAGTTCACGAGATGCTTTGATGAATTCTGGTTTCATCAAGGTTTTTTTTGCTCTTTTTACATTACTGTATCTATATGGATCTTCGAACAAACCTAAACGATATTTCATCTTTAGGATTTGGATCACGGCTGTGTTTATACGAGATTCCAATACCTTACCCTCTTTTACCGATTGAGGTAGGTAATCGTTAAAGATGCCAGATTGCATATCCATATCGACACCCGCATTGATAGCGACTTCACCTGCTTCTTTCTCATCTTTCACATTGCCGTGTTCGGTCATCTCCATGATAGATGTGTAATCAGTTACCACGAAACCATCAAAACCCCATTGTTTTCTTAAAACGTCATCCAATAAGTAATCATTACCGGTACAAGGCGTTCCATCCAATTCATTGAAAGAGGTCATAAATGTTGCGACACCTGCATTTAAGGCTGCCTTAAAAGGGGGCATGTAGGTATTCCATAATTCTCGGTTAGAAACGTCAACCGTATGGTAATCGCGACCCGCTTGAGCAACGCCATATGCTGCATAGTGCTTGGCACAGGCTAACATTGTGTTATCAAGACTTAGATCATCGCCCTGAAAACCGTGAACACGAGCCTTGGCAATTTCACAACCTAAGAATACATCTTCACCAGCACCTTCAGCAATTCGTCCCCAACGAGGATCTCTTGCGATGTCAACCATAGGAGCAAATGTCCAGTGTAGACCTTCTGATGTTGCTTCTATTGCTGCAATTCGGGCACTCTTTTCGATCCAGTCCAAATCCCATGAACAAGATTCTGCCAAGGGGATTGGGAAAGTTGTCCAGTGACCATGAATCACATCGTATCCAAAAAGCAAAGGAATACCAAGACGGGTATTCTCCATATTTTCTTTTTGAAGGCGAAGGGTGAAATCTGCGCTATATGCATTAAATATGGCACCAACTTTTCCTTTCATCACATCTTCAACATAGTTATTGTTGGTGATGGGACCTGTAATATCCCAACTGCTTGAAAATAGAGTCAGTTGTCCTAATTTTTCCTCAAGAGTCATTTTTTTCAAAAGGGAATTTACAAAAGTTTCCATTTTGGCCTCTTTTTCCCAGGGAGTCTCTTTTTTATTGCCTTTCCCGAAAGAAGACAATGCTCCGCACATCACTAATCCTACAAGGAATACAGATTTTAATCGCATCTTAGTTTAATAGTTTTATGGTTATTATAATGGTTGAGTAAAACGGCGGTTGTTTGCCCGTTTTATTCAAGTTTTAAAGGTTATTCCCAACGGATGTTGTCCAGGTAATACTTATCTGTAGCAGTACCATCATCTTTACCTGCATTGAAAAAGAGAACTAATTTGGTGTGGTTTTCATTTGCCTGGGAGCTGAAATTAACGGTATATTCAGTCCACTCACCAATTGTTGTAATATCAGTCCAAATCTCGTTAGCATTAGAGGTACCTCCTTCTAGCTTAGCTAAAAATTGAACTTTTTTATCTGAATGAATTAGAAGTTTAAGCTTGTTTTTTGTTGACAGATCAATGGCTTGTCCGTAATCAATTAAAAGGTGATCCCATGCGTTGGTTCCATCATCAGTAAATTCACCAATTTTCTCACTTTCGTTAATACCACCCTTAAGTGAGTTATCGATAGTTATTAAGGTTTCTGGGAAATCATAGTTTTGTTGACATTCAAAATCAGAAATGATACTCATATCCTTTTCGGTTCCTTCGCAAGGGTCTGAAACGACAGGGAATGTGTTTTCAACAAATTTAATATCGTCGATGTAATAGATTTCTTCAGTTTCACCATCTTCAGCACCAGCATTAAAAAACAGGATTAGTTTGGTATTTCCCATATCAACAGCTTCTCTGAAATTAAAAGCATATTCCACCCATTCACTGGTTTTTTCTATTTGAACTTGTTGCTCTACAGCTTGAGTGCCACCTTCGAGTTTTGCGATAAGCAGACCTGTATGCTCCGAATAGATTTTTATCTTTAGTTCACTACGGTTTGTTAAGTCGTAGGCAGTTGAAAAGTCGATGACCATATTGTCCCATGCCTGGGTCGCGTTATCAATATATTTCCCTGTTTTTTCACTCTCGTTGGCATCTGTTTTATCTGGGTTGTCCACTACCATGGCCTGAGTCTCCAATTTTGCATCAGCTCCAATAAAGTAGTTCTGCTGGCACTCAAAGTCAGAAACGATGCTCATATCTTTTGCAACATCCGCACAGGGATCAATGGGTTCAATAATGATTTCTTCTTCTTTATCAGAAGAACTACAGGAGATTGCAAATGCTGAAAATACTGTTAGAATTAGGCTTATAGATCTTGTTCTTAGTCTCATAGGGTTTGTGTTTTTATTCGGGTTTAGGCAATAAGAGTCTAATACAAGGGCATTATGCCCTTGTATGTTCTTATTGTGAGTAAAAAATAATTACTTGGTTTTGGTCATTCCTGCTTTATCAAGAGCGGTTTGTATTTCAGGGTTTTTCATGAAGGTATCCCATATTAAACCGGTACGATAGTTTTCAATCATAACAACGATTGGTCCCTGATCAATAGCCAGGTAAGATTTGGCTACCCAGTTTCTACTAATATTAAAAGCATCCTTAAAACCATACTTACCAAACAGGTTTATCTCATCCAGATCTTCGTAGAAGAATCGCATGGCTTTTAGAGAAAACTCTGGTGAGTAAACAATAGAGGATAAGGCGGCCGTTGGTGAGATCGTTCCATTATCATTATTAGGTGCATGAGCCATATAGCCGTATTGAGGATCATCACTAGCCGTTAAGCCCCAACAATTATCGCCATAGTAGGCATATTTACTTTGATTGGATTTACACCATTCACGGTTTAGGTCAGTTTGCTTTTTATGACGTTCAAAATATGAAGCGTAACCCGCTAAAGCCATGTGTTTATCAGTGACGTGTGGCGTGAATCCTAAATAGGAATAATGGGTGAAGAATAAAGGTCCTCCATAATCGCCTCTACTGGTTGGATTTAATTCTTTCACGTAGTTGTTACCAACCCATCCTTTTTCGTAAACAGTCTTATCGATAGGATGAGTAGGAGAGGCTAGTGCTAATATATAGCAAATTTGTGTTTCGTTGAAAGCGCGCAATGGCATATTCATTTCAAACTGATAGTTAGGTGACCAGTGCCAAAGCAAGTATTCTCCGGATTGTGCAAACCAATCCCATTCAACACCCTCCCAAAGGCGGGTAATGGTAGCTCTTAATTTTTGTTCCTCAGCATTGTCGGCATCGAAATACTCGCGAGCTGTTAAAAGGCCTTGTACCAAAAACGCAGTTTCAACAAGGTCGGCACCATTATCTTTGTTCGAAAAAGGAACTGTTTTACCAGTCGATCCACTTAACCAGTGTGACCAAGCCCCATGATAACGGGTGGTTTTATTTTCCAGAAAATCAGTCATCTTTACCAAACGTTTAGCAGCTTGTTGACGCGTAATGAAATTTCTTTCCACTCCCACAACGATAGACATGATTCCAAAACCTGTTCCTCCTGTAGTTACTGTATCAAGTTTTTCATTGCTTCTTTCACGACTAAGTCCTGAAACAGGGTGAGCAAAATCCCAGAAGTAGGCAAAATTTGCCTCTTGAACTTTGTCCATAAGCTGATCGTCTGTGAGTTTCACCTCAGGTGTTTTTTCTTCCTCAGGAGTAAAATCGTCCGGAGAGGCACTGGAACACCCAAATAAAAGGGGGATGATGGATAATAAGTAATATTTGAAAAATAGGTGTAACATTATCATTTTCTATTTAAGTTGGGAGACTAGAGGAAGAGAATTCCTATAGCCTCCAATTTGTTTAAATTAATAACCTGAGTTCTGGATCAATTTGCCTTCACTCAATTCAATTTGACGTTGTGGAATTGGGAAAACTTCATGTTTCCCATCAACAAAGTTTTTCCCATGTGCGCGTAATACTTCTCCTGCTCGGCCTTGACGTACTAAATCGAAGAAACGATCATGCTCCATAGCTAATTCGACTCTTCTCTCGTGCCAAATTTTTGCTTTTAAGTTATCGGCTGTTGCATTGTCTAAACCAACTCTTGATCTGACTTCATTTAGAGACGTTAATGCTGTGCCATTCTGGCCTAGTTCATTGGCTGCCTCTGCATTAATTAAAAGCACTTCGGCATAACGGAAAATTCGGATGTTTTTATTTGATTCCCATGCGTTTCCATCGTAGGTTTCTTTAGTCTTACTGAAGTAAGCTTTTTCGTTGTAGCGTGGATTAGGGGTCTCATTATTAATCACGACTCCATCCCACAAAGTTTCACCTGGGTAAATAATCGTGGCATCTTTACGAGGGTCACCGGCTTCATAGCTGTTCTCAAGGTCTTCAGATGGAGAGTTAAATCCCCATCCTAATTGACCTCTTACGCCTTGTACTTCAGAATAACCACCAATACCTTTATGAGGTTTTTCTCCCTTTGCTTGAACTTCAAAAATTGACTCCTGATTATTCTCGCCTGCTTCTCTCCAAATCATAGCGTAATCATTTGTTAAAGCATATTCATTTGAAAGAATAACTTCATTACTTAGACGTAGAGCTTCCTTCCAATTTTTCTGATACATATAAACTTTAGCCAGAAATGTCTTGGCAGCTCCCTTAGTTGCACGTCCTAAGTCAGCCGAATTCATTTGACTTCTCTCTTTTAAGTTCTCAATTCCAAATTGAAGATCTGCGATAATCAACTCGTAAATGGCTTCTTTTGTTGCTCTGGTTCTCGCATTCGTTAAGTCATCTGCATTCAGAGGGTCCGGAACTTTGTCAATTTTTGGAACACCTCCAAAGCATCTTACTAAATTCCAGTAGAAATAAGCACGTAGAAATTTAACTTCTCCTTCAATTCGCTTTTTGGAGTCATTACTATCATCCATTTTTGCAACGACATCGAGCGCTTTATTGGCAGACATGATTCCACTGTAATTGGCAGCCCAAATACCGTCAAAGGAAATACTGCTGGCACTAAAGGTGAAATTGTCCAATTCATGTTTGTCTGTTCCGGTATCTCCCGGGTCACTACCTTTATCTGCATCGTCAGAGGTGATGCTGGAAACTCCAATCCATGGAAATACATGTTCATCCCAGCTTTGAAGATTGCTATATACAGAAGTGGCCAATTCTGAAGCAGCATTATCCGATGCTGAGAAATAATCTTCAGGTGTCTGGTTCACCTGAGAGTCAATTTCAAGGAAATCGTCCTGGCAGGATGTGTGAAGGAATCCACTGGAAATAAGTAGTCCAGGAATCAATATATTTAAGATACGTTTATTCATTTTTTCTAAGTTTTTACTATTGATAAAAGGCATGCTTAAAATGCAGCGTTTTCTATAACTAGAATGTAATGTTTACACCCAAAAGGTAAGTTGCTGCAGTTGGGTAGGCATTTAACTCAATACCTGAATTTAGAGTCCCACCTGGTAATTCTGGTGTATAACCGCTATAATCTTGCCAAATAACAGGGTTCACAGCCGTCATATAGCATCTTACTTTTTCTAGGCCAACCGTATTTAACCATGTTCTAGGTAGTGAATAACCCAAAGTAATATTGTTGATTTTAAGATAAGAACCTGATTCAACATAGTATGAAGATGCAACAGGCACATTATTTGATGCTCTAGGAATGGTATTCGACGGATTATTTACTGTCCATCTGCCAGCTAATGAAGCCTCAATATTCTCATTACCCCAGCGTTGTGCTTTTTTACCATTGTAAATTTTATTACCAGCATTGCCATAGAAATCAATTTGGAAATCGAAGTTTTTATAATTCACTCCCGCATTAAACCCGTAATAGAATTTAGGTTGGTATGATCCCATGTATTCACGGTCTTCGTCATTCAGTTGGCCATCACCATTGGTGTCTTTTAATCTGAAATCACCCGGTTTAGCGTCAGCTTGAATCTTCTCTCCATTTTCATTGGTATAAGCATCAATCTCGGCCTGTGACTGGAAAATACCATCGGTTTTGTATACCCAGAAACTACCCAGTTCTTCACCTTCTTCAGTTCGTGTTGTCACTTGTCCGTTACCTAAATCTCCTGATGTGATAGGAAGTCCACCAGCAATATTTTCAAGACTATTCTTATTATGTGTAAGATTGACTCCTACTGTGAAGTTGAGGTCGCTATTGATCTCTTCCCTCCAATTCACTGCTATTTCAAAGCCTTGGTTACGAATGTCAGCTTTGTTTGTAAGGATGGCACCTTTTCCAAATATAACGTCAATAGGCGCATCAATTAAAGCATCGGTAGTCAGCTTGTTGTAATAGTCAATTTCACCAGTTATTTTGTTGTTTAAGAAAGAAAATTCTAATCCTAAATCATATTCGCTTGTCACTTCCCACTTTAAGCCCAGGTCTTTGATGCTATCAACATTTCGTCCTGCTGTATAGGTTTGTGTATCGCCAAATACATAATCAGCATTATACATGTTCACAATAAAAGCACCCGATGGGATATTATCATTTCCTAATTTACCCCAACTGGTTCTTAATTTTAAATTATCAAGCCATTGAATATCTTGCATAAATGATTCTTCAGATATTCTCCAGCCTAAACCTACCGAAGGAAATGTACCCCAACGTTCATCAGGAGATATTTTAGAAGATCCATCTCTACGAAGGGTAGCCGTTAGTAAATACTTGTTATCGAAAGCATAATTTAAACGTCCCAGGTATGAATTTCTACTGAAGATGTCGCCACCATTACCATTTGTAGCCGTCTTAATATCACCCGCATCCAGGTACCAGTATTGTGATTGTTCAGGTATATTTTGTCTTGAACCACCTAACCAGCTTGTTTCAGTTTTTTCAGCAGTTGTTCCTGCCATCAATTTAAAGTCGTGTTTTTCATTAAATTTAAACGAGTAGCTCAAAATATTATCCCAGATCCAAGTGGCATATTCTCCTCGACCAGTTGACAGACTGGAATTTTCACTTTTTTGATTAGATGATACTTCATAAACAGGCGTGTAAGATCTGTCTTTTGAATAAGAAGCATCAACACTAATTGTTGTTTTGAAAGTCAATCTCTTTAAAGGTTTTAATTCAGCAAACACAGATCCCTGAATACGGGTTCCCCAAGCTTCACTGTTGGTGTAATCAAGACTAGCTACAGGGTTTCCGACATTGTTTCTAATGCTAAAACCATACTTGCCATCTTCATCGTGAACAGGAACGGTAGGCGATTGACGGTAAGCATCCGTAAAAGCGGAGTAAGGTGCATTGTTCGATTTGTATCTTGAGAGACTTAAATTATTTCCAACTTTTACCTTATCACTCAACTTGTAGGTGTTGTTTAATCTTATCGATAACCTGCTGTAATCATTATTTTTAAGGATTCCCTGATCCTCCATATAACCCAAAGAAAAGAAGTATGTGTTTTTATCACTTCCACCGTTAATGGAAAGGTTGTGTTCTTGAGTAAAGCTTTGTCTTGTGATGGCATCCATCCAATCTGTATTGTATTTGATTTTCGACAGATCGTATGGTGCTTCCTGATTGTCGTAAGCAGCAGCTTCATTTGAATAATCAGCAAATAACTTACTATTAGCCATCTTTACATCATTGATGATGGAATGTACTCCAACTTTTGAACTTAGGTTTACCTCCATTTTTCCTTTGGTACCTGATTTGGTTGTAATGATGATGACACCATTAGCACCTCGAACTCCATAAATTGATGCTGATGAAGCATCCTTAAGGATATCCACAGATACAATATCGGCTTGATTGATATTACGTACATCTCCTGTGATGATCCCATCAACGACATAAAGAGGATCAGCTCCACCTTTCATAGTACCTGCACCTCTGATTCGTATTGTTGGTGCCGAACCCGGTGCACTTGAATTTACAATCTGAACACCAGCAAGTTTTCCCTGTATCGATTGCATGGGTGATAAAGAGCTTGAATTTTTTAGTTGATCACCTTTAACTCCAACGATAGAACCGGTAATATCACTTTTGGTTTGTACGCCATAACCTACCACGACAACTTCATCTAAGCCTGTTGTTGAAGACAGAAGTGTGACATTGATCGGATTTTGATTGTTTACGGCAACTTCTTGCGTCGTCATCCCAACAAAACTGAAAACCAGTATCGATGCTGGGTTTGTATTTATGGAGTAATTTCCGTTTATATCTGTTGTTGTTCCATGAGTTGTGCCTTTTATAGTGACACTCACACCTGGAATGCCTGCTATATCTTCCCGGGAACTTACTTTCCCGGTTACGGTAAAGTCTTGTGCCCAAAGAACATTACAAAGCAATGTTGCTAATAGAATCAAAAAAAATCTTTTCATGAGTTTGTGTTTTTAATTTATCCTCCCGGTAATTATTGGAAAGAAGTGGCCATCCAGTCTGTTATCCTTTCAGATTTCATTTCGGTAATGGCTTGTTTCATCAGGTTATTGTTATTTAATGATCGGATATTTAATTGCAAAGTATCCTTTTTTCTTTATCGGTCTTCTGATTTAGCTTTTAATTGATGTAAAAATCAAAAAATATAGGGTCACCTATCGGTTGATCAATGACAGTTATATTTAAACCTGCTTTAGCACTGCTTTTAATTGATAATTTGTATTTATGGTTAGCCGTAAATTCTTCAGTCCAGAATTCTTGTGTTTTTTCAGGGTTTACATTGTTTGTATCAGTGAATTTTATGGTGATTTTATAATTCACCTTGCCATAATCGGTTGCTGTTGTTGCATCAACAAAAGTTAAGGGAGCAATAAAATGCCCTGTGCGGGTTTCTTCTGAAGTGTATACCAGATATCTGTTAGCATCATTACCTGCTTCTACTTTTGCTTCTATTTTATCGTATCCGGCAGGCATATTTGTTTTGATACTTGTAAAATCAAGGTCTATTAAAATGGTATTTTGAATAACCGAGAACTCTAGGTTTGTTGTTTGTCCTTCTGATATCGTGAAAGGACTATAAGCTCCAATATAATAATAGGTGTCCCAATTGGCTCCTCCCCATCTGATTCCTCCGTTCCCATCATCTACGCCCAGATAGTTTGAACTAACCTCTACAGCATAGTCACTGGCTGCGGGTAATGAAATACCATTGTCTGTAACGTCTCCCAGTCTGTGAGAACTGTTGTAATCTGCTGTCGTTCTTCTCAGTCTGACTTCGAAATCATCGGTATTATAACCTAACAAAGTGATCGCTTTTGTTTGTCCTGCTTCTGTAACATCTAATGAAACGCTTGGATTGAGTTTTAATGTACCATTTTCAAACTCATTATTGTCTTCATTCGAAGAACAAGATGTTGCAATTATGCTTGCAGCTATTAAAAGAGTATTGACTAGTTTGAGGTAAATCTGTTTTTTTTTCATGAGTGTGGGCTATTAGGTTTAGGTATTATTTAAAACGTTTGCTTCTAACTTTAAAGCTATTTCTCGGATACAAATATTGGGGTGCAAACGGTTAAAAAAAAAGAATAGACTACTACTTAGACTGTACAAGGTTTTTATTTCAGTGTTGTGGTGTTTAACATACATTCTAACAAGGTGTTGGGCTGTTTGTTTTTCTTTATTTTTTTTTGTGTTTTTTTACAATGTTGTGGTAATGTTGTAGTTCTTTTTTGTGATTGCAAAGCTTTTCGACCTATATTTGACATCTATATGATATCACTTTCTTACTTGCAGTAGTGAATTTTTAGATATTCTTATTTTTTATTTTCGGAGATAAGATTTCTGTAACTACCCAATACTAATCGTGCTATTCTTATCATAAATTTTAAATCGCTTTTATTGCATACATAGTATTTTGAGATATGACGATTCGTTTCTTTATTTTAAATTTCATTTTTATATTTTTTTATTTTTCTGGTTTTTGTCTGACCAATAAGATTGATCAAGAGAGCTTGTTAGTGCCTTTCGTTAAAAATTATCATAAACTGGATTACCAAGGGGCAAATCAGAATTGGGATGTGTGTCAGGCAAATAATGGGATCATGTATTTTGCAAACTCAGATGGTTTAATTGAGTATGATGGTGCCTCATGGAAGCTTTTCTCCCTTCCAGGTAAGCAAATAGCTCGTTCGGTAGCTGTGGATTCGCTTGGGAGAGTTTATGTGGGCGCTCATGAAGAATTTGGTTATTGGGAACGGAATTCAAAGGGGCAGTTTGAATATTTTTCTCTTGTTCATTTGGTATCGGATGAATCAATAAGAAACCAGGATATTTGGAAGATTTGTGTTTTAAACGATCGGGTATATTTTCAATCTTTTGCTGGCATTTTTTCTTATGATGGTACAGAGATTAAAGAGATTGAGACCCCGGCTAATGTATTTACACTTTTTAAGATTAAGGACCGTTTGCTGGTTAGTATACAACAAATGGGTTTGTATGAACTTGAGAATGATTCTTTGTTTTTGTTAAAGGGTTCTGATCAATTGGCTCCACAAACAATTAACGTGCTTATGCCGTATTCAGATGAAGAGTTGTTGGTGGGCACAGAATCGGGAGGTTTATACCTTTATAATAATGATAAGTTAAGCTCATGGAAGAATGATGCTGATGGTATTATAAAGAGTTCTCAGCTTAATAAGGCTGCTTCTGTAGAGGTAGGCGGTCATTCCTATTTCATTTTGGGAACCATTACTCAAGGACTTTTAGTATTGGATAGAAATGGTGAAATTTATAGCCATTTAACGAAGGGAAGTGGATTACAGAATAATACCATTCTTGGAATTCAAGTCGATCAGCATAAGAACCTTTGGTTAAGTTTGGATAATGGTATTGATTTTATTAATCTGAATTCTACCTTTCGTTATTTTCAGGATAGGAGTGGTGAACTAGGGACTGTATATAGTTCCGCAGTTTTTCAAGATAAGTTGTATCTGGGAACTAATCATGGCTTGTTTTGTGCTGATTGGGATGTAAATCACTTTAGGTTGCTTGGGGATTTCTCTCTAGTAGAGAATACTCAAGGACAGGTTTGGGAGTTGAAGCTTGTTGATGACGTTTTATTTTGTGGTCATAATAGTGGTACTTTTATTATTTCAGATCTAGGGACTCAAAAGATATCGGACGTTTCAGGGGGCTGGTCTTTGAAGTCGGTTCCCAATCAACCCGATATCTTAATTCAAGGGACTTATATTGGTTTGGTGATTTACAAAAAGGAGCATGGGAATTGGTTCATGTCTCATATGATATATGGTTATCACGAGCCCACTGAGTTTCTGGAATTCGACTTTAAAGGTAATTTATGGGCGAGCCATGCTTATAAAGGTTTGTATAAATTGCAGCTGAATTCAGATTATAGTTCTGTCTTGAATATGGATTATTATGGGAGTAAAGAAGGCTTAACTGAGGATCTAAATGTTAATGTTTTTAAATTCGATCAACAAGTCGTGTTTTCAACAGGTAAGCAGCTTTTTTCCTATGATTATAATAAAGAAATACTAGCACCCTATCAGAAACTGAACCATGAACTTAAAAGTTTCCAGAAAGCCCATAAAATATTATCTATCGACAGGCAAAACTACTGGTTTTTTAACAAAGGTAAATGTGCCAAAGTCGAAATGGAACAGGGGAAGCTGAAGCGGATAGATGCCCTTTCATTTCAACTTCTCAGAGGAAATACACTTGATGGCTATGAAAATATTGTGAATTTAGGCGACAATCAATTTCTTATTTGTCTGGATGATGGCTTTTCTATTTTCACTGATCAGGGGAGTGAAACCTCAGCATCATTGGATGATCATCGGGTTATCCTTCAGAAAATCAGCTGTAATTCGCAAAATTCAAGACAGCAAGTTGATTTGAATCTGGAAAACCCTTTAGAAATTAATAATTCAAATAATAATTTAAGTTTTGAGTTTGCATTACCTGTCTATCGTTTTGGTGCCATGAAATATCAGTGGAAGCTTGATGGCTATGATTCGTTTTGGTCCGAGCCTGTTGAACGAAATCAAATGCATTATTCCAAATTGCCTCATGGCGACTATACATTTAATGTACGAGCGACTGATAGTTACGGTAACTTATCATCCATTACTGAATATCAGTTTACTATTCTTCCTCCCTGGTACCTTTCTAAACTGGCTAAACTATGTTATTTAGTTATTTTGTTTGTTTTGATTGGTTTGTTTCGAGTGATCTACCACAGTAAGCTCGATAAACAGAAAAAGAGGTATTACTTAAAACTACAGGCCGAGAATGAAGAACAAATTATAAAGCTGAAGAATGACCACTTACGTACCGAAATTGAGAGTAAATCGAAAGAGATTGCTAATTATACGATGATGGTGACTAAGAAAAATGAATTACTCATTCAATTAAAGGAGCAATTGGAGAAATTAGAAAAGTATGTTGTTGCTGCTGCTGCTAAGAAACGATTGGCTGATCTTAATAAGCTTATTCATGCTGGAATAAATAGTCAGGATCAATGGGCCATTTTTAATGAAAACTTTGATAAAGCCAATGAAAGCTTTCTTTTAAATCTCCGAAAATCATTCCCAGAATTAACACCCAACGACCTTCGTTTTTGTGCCTTCTTAAAAATGAATATGACGACCAAGGAGATTGCTTCGCTTTTAAATATCTCACCTCGTAGTGTTGAGGTAAAACGCTATCGCCTTCGTAAGAAATTGAATATGGAACATGAAGAAAATCTGGTAACTTTTCTAATGGCTATGAATGCGGAGTAGTATAATCTTTGTCGCCTGTTTCCAATAAAGATCCATAGAATATTTCTCTTAATTAGATCCGTTTAGTGAACTAGGTGGATATAATAGAATGTATAACGATGAAGTTATGCAAACAAACATATTACACTGGATCGAATTGTCTTATTTTTCAAATAGAAATCTGTCTTTTCTTCTCAGTTTCATTGGGATAAATCTAATTCCAGCTTCCAATGAATTCGATTTGTTCTGTTACCTTTGAAGCCTAATTAAGATTTAATTGTCTGCAAATGGGTGTCGAGAGTAAAAGGAGATTTAAAATTAAGGGATTGCAAGAGTTTTGGGTGAGTACGTTTTGGCGTTATCCGAATCGATTGTTTGCTTTAAAGGCAGCTATTGCCTTGTCTGTTTTATTGATTCCTTTTGTATCCTTAAACCTTTCATTTATTGGTGTAACACTAGCCTTGGGAGCCTTGGCTGGAGCTTTATCTGAAACGGATGACCATCCTAAAGGGAGGATAAAAGCTTTAATTCTCACTCTAATCAGCTTTGGCATATCAAGTGCATCTGTCGAATTATTACGTCCTTTCCCAATTCTATTTGGTGTGGGATTAGTGGGCTCTACACTCACTTTTATCATATTGGGCGGACTTGGAGAACGATATAGAGGCGTTACATTTGGAGCCTTATTGGTGGCCATTTACACCATGTTGGGAGCAGATCATAGTCCTCAGTGGTATTGGCAACCTCTATTGTTGCCTGCGGGAGCCTTATGCTATGGTATCCTTTCTTTATCATTGCTAGCCTATCGTCCCTGGCGTTTGTTGGAGGAACAGTTGGCTCAGGGATTTGAGGATTTATCCTTATACATGAAAAAGAAATCGGAACTTTTCCCTAGCGAAGCAGAGGCTCAGGAAAAATTGATTAACCGATTATCTCTTCAGAATATACAAGTGGTTAACTCCCTTGAGCGTTGTAAAAATGTATTGAATTCCTATGCTGACGCTCTGGATGATCAGACTTTACTTCGCCCATACTTGCATCAGTTTCTGTTGTTGCAGAGTCTTCACGAAAGAGCAGCTTCGAGTCACGAGCGCTACGATTTATTGAGCAAGGACACCGATAATCATGAAATGCTAGAAGGATTAGGGCAGCTTCTTTTGCAACTATCGCAAGCCTGTCATCAACTTTCGAAAAGCATGCTGACGGGGACTAGTTATCAGCATCCGGTTGCACTAAAATGGACTATTTCAGCCTTAAATGATCAAATCAAAAGACAGCTATCCAAACATGAGACGAATAACTTATCTCTATTATTGAAAAACCTGACTCAGTCACATGTTTCTCTGCAGAATTTGAATTTTAATGTTGAAACGGGCTTGTTGCCACGTGTTGACAGAGATCACCGATCGCTTTGGGAACGTTTTACCGAACAATTGAATTGGAATCATCCTCGTTTACGCTATGCCATTCGCCTGAGTGCTTGCTTTTTAATTGGCTATGTGCTGATGTTAGTTTTAAATATTGAAAAGGGAGAATGGATTTTGCTGACCAGTTTATTTGTATGTCAGCCCAGTTATAGTGAAACTCGCAGACGATTATTCCAGAGAGTATTAGGAACTTTAACGGGTGTACTTGCTGGGGTGTTTATTGTTCAGCTATTACCAACTATGGCGGGACAAACCCTATTGATGCTTGTTGCGACCTATGCTTTTTTCGTTTGGTTGCGTAAAAACTATGCGGTCTCGGTGGTCTTTGTGACCATCTTTGTTATCGCAGCTTTTAATGTGACTGCGGGTAAAGGCCTGATTATTTTGGGGCCTCGTATTATGGATACCATCATTGGTGCCGTATTGGCCATTGCAGCGGTTCGTTTTTTATGGCCTGATTGGCAACAGAAACGCCTACCTGGCTTGTTGACAGTTGCTTTGGAGAGGAATAAAATCTATTTTAGTTCTATTCTGTCGGAATATCAGGAGCACCAAACTGATGATTTGAATTATCGCATAGCCAGGCATAAGGCGCATTTAGCTGATAATGCTTTAGTTTTGGCTTGGAAGAGTATGAAGTTGGAACCTAAGAATCAACAGAAATTCCAGAAACATGCTTTCTCCTTAACCTATCTTAATCATGCTCTTTTGTCTTACCTATCTGCTTTAGGGGCTCATAAAAATACAGATAAGTATATCAGTAAAGAACAGCAGGAGATGTTTTTGCAAATTGAAAAGGTTTTGGCTCAAGCGGTATCAGCCTTGCACGAAAATGAACCTTGCGATCCATCCATTGGTTTGCACAGTTTTCTGGATGAATTGTCGACCTTGCTTAACTCCTGCGAAAAAGGAGTCGAACGTCAAAAACTCGTTTTAATCTACAATATTGCAGAGGTGAGCGAGCAGTTGCTACGAGAAGCAAGCCTTATCGCCAAAGAAACTTAAGCTTGAGACTGATTTTGTAAACTTGAAAAACAAGAATGCCCTTCCATTACGAGAGGGCATCTGTATTAGATTTTCCTTTTTGAACTATTCCCCTTCAATTTCGGCAATCAACCTTTTTGAGTTATCGTAGAGAGGTTTGTATTTAAAGTACCAAATAATGAGTCCTACAATTACCGATGCTAAAAAGATAGCAAGCACATAGATTTGTTTGTCTACAACACGATCTTTGAAACTTGAACTAAGATAAAAGCCTGCATCCATTAAAAAGAAAGCGGCAACTGCCCACAAGGCTTTAGGACGGAATGGCTTGTATCTGTCAAAGGCTTTTTTTAGCATGTTTAGAGTTGGTAGAGAATAATCAACCGAATTGTATTCTTTTTGAAAGTCGCCCATGATGATTGCAAATATTAGAAATGAGCCAACAAACAGAAGTCCTGCAAAAAGATCGATTAGTTCTTTAGTATCTATATAAGTATCAATTGCTATTAAAGAATAAATTGGAATTAATACCCAGTATACGACCTTAAGACCTTTACATATGTTGGCGTATCTGTTATCCTCTTTTTGAAGTTTCCCAACTAACTGATCGAGATTTATATTATCGTTTTTTCTTTTAAAATTCATATGTAACTCCTCCTGTCAGTTTGGTTTTGAGCTGTGCTTTAATTCTATGGATTTTGACCTTTACGTTTGGTTCAGTTATGCCGATGACATCTCCAATTTCTTTCATTGATAGACCCTCAAGCATTAGTGAAATTAAGGCTTTGTCGATTACCGATAGTTGATTCAGTTCATTCTGAAGCTGATTGAATTGGGCTTCTTCTTTATGCTTTGTTTCCAGGCTTTCGTCATCCAGAATAGAACTCAGGTTTTGCGTATCGGTGTTGACTATCAGTTTCATTTGCTTAAAGGTCTTGCCCGTGAAACTTAATGATGTGTTTACTGCAACCCGATAAACCCAGGTGCTGATAGCCGAGTCGCCCCGGAAATTATCCAGACTCTTCCAAATATTCACCAACACCTCCTGGTACATGTCTTTCTGATCCTCGGTATTCGAATTGTAGTAGCGGCATATCCTCTGTATCCGTTCACTATTTTCCGATAGTATCTGATTAAAATGCTCTTCTTTTTTCAATGTATAAGTTTTTGTTCTCATCTATTTAGTAAGGGGAAATAAAGATAGTTACATTATTAGTTTACTTTTTCTCAAAAAAAATGATTCATACATTTTAAGCCATAAAAAAAACATCTCTTGTTTTTGTGCAAGAGATGTTTTGTTGTCTAAAATAGATTTGAGATAACTATTCTTTAGTCTGAGGTCTTAAGTTCTCAATAATCTTAGCATCCACCCAGTAAATATCTGAATTTCCATTTTGAGGCATTTCGGAGAATCTATGTAGAAAGTCCACACTTAAAGTTTCTGGATGATTTTCCTTAGCTAATGGCTTTGTTGCCATATAGAAGATATACTTCATATCAGGAGACATATAGAATGACCAGCCAGTTCCCATAGGCGTATTAATTTCAGAGCTCAATGCAAGAGGTTCCTGCCAGGTATCATCTTCGTTTCTAAAAACAATATAGTAGTGCACACCTCTGTAATCTTTTTCGACACCCACAGCCGGTACAACCACAAAGCTTTCGTCGGGAGAAACATAGGCATTAAAACGAGTCGTACCACAATTAATCTGTGCTGGTAATTTCTCAGGGCTGCTATACTTGCCATCCACAAGGCGTGATCGGTATATATTGCTAATTCGTCCTTCCAGCTCGTTTCTGGTGAAGTAAAGCGTACCATCTTTTGTGAGTGATGGGAAAAAATCCCCGCCTTCGAAATTGACAGGTGCACCTATATTATAGGGTTCTCCCCAGCTGTCGTTTTTTCTGTCAACTACCCAAATATCTTCGGCTACGGGTTCATTGCTTCCATCCATAGGTCTATCAGATACGAAAAACAGTTTCTGACCATCGTAGCTTAAAGCGGGTTCCAAATATTTATAACGAGAGTCAGTTGCGAAGGGCACAATTTCGGGACGTGTCCAACGGCCGTTTACCAGTTTGGAACAAACGATTATGGCATATTCAAACTTAGCTGTGTGCAGGGTGAAATACATCTCTTTCCCATCAGGAGATATGGCTACATCTCGGTTTGCCAAGCCATTGGATATAATGTTTGGTGCGAAAAGCTCAGGGCTTAATCCAGGCAGCTTTTGTCCCATATATTGGCCTTTTAAAACAGGGAAGGTTTCGGTTTTGCTTTGTGCGAATAGGGAATTGCATAGTGCTAGCAAACTTAAAATGAGTAGGGTCTTTTTCATATCGGTTATAGCTTTTTGTCGTGCATAGTGGTTTGACTTTAAGGCTAAATTTAATAAAAGTTCTGACGTCATCTTAAATAAATAAGTGCTGTTCCCTCTTTTTTAAGTAGTAACAGCACTTATTTGTTAGTCTTGTATCGAACTCCTTTTAGAATTCCAATTCCATTGCAAAATCAACAGGAACAGTCTTTCCTCGTTGCGAGCCTGGTTTCCAATTTTCCATTCCACTTGCAATTTTTGTAGCAGCCTTTGCAGCGATATCATTGCTTTTGTCAAGAATTTGAATGTTGGTGACTTTACCAGTTGCATCAACAGTAAACCCAACGGTTGCTTTACCATTTAGCTTGTTACCAAATTTATTCTGTAGCTTACTTTTTTGTTTTTTTACATACTGCGATAAGCCGTAAAAGCCTTGCTTGTATTCTGGCATATCCTCAACAATAAAAAAAACGGGCTTGTCTGAGTTTTTTTCAAATTCAGGAGCGGGTGGTGGTGGTGGAACATCTCCAGCATTCATTAGATCTTTTGAATCAATTGATATGACTTCACGTTCCATGGTGAAACTATGTTCCCATTCAGTACTTGCAGATGGTTCTACTATTAGCGTATTGGCAACCGTTTCATAACCAACGAAAGAAACGATCAAGCCACACTCACCTTCTTTAGGAAGTTCAATTTCATAAGTTCCATCACGATCAACAACAGTTCCGGTTGTAGTACCTTGAAGAATAACTGATGCTCCGGTCATTGGGTTTCCCTTATTGTCTTTTACTGTTCCCGTTACCTTTATGGATTTACTCTTATTAATAATTTCGGACTTAGTTTCAACTGTAGATTTGTTAGTAGTCGTTTTATACTCTGGCTTAGCGAAAGCCATTAATAGAATTGCCAATACTGGTATTCCCCATATCATTCGAAACAATTTACGTTTCGCTGTCTTTTCTTTTGTCATCATCTTAAATCGGGTTAGGCCGAGAGACGAATTAAAGTGATTGGCCAAACCAATTACTTCTGTCCCCATTAGCCGGTTAATTAATAATGCCTGATACCTGACAGGTGAGTGGCCCCGGGAAATTACACCTTCGTCGGCCAGGTATTCATGGTTTTGTTTAATTGCTCGTTCAAAGAACCATATAAATGGATTGAACCAGAAAAACACTGTTAACAGCTCTATAATGAACAGATCGATCCAATGACGCTCCTGAATGTGCACTTTTTCATGAGTTAAGATATCATATAGTTCGTCCTGCTTAAAATATTCAGGGTTGATTAATATGCGATTGAAAAACGAAAAGGGTGATTTGAATACCTTGTTTTCGTGTATCAAACAATCGTGAATTTTTTTAGGTTTCGATTTGGAAATAATCAGTATCGGTTTTCTGCATTGTACCAGTAAGCGTAGCAATACAACAGCAGCCCCAATGCTATAAATAAAGAGCAAAGTACCATATAAACCAATGCCATTTGAATCTTGAACATCGTTTGTTGTGTTTGCAATATCACGATTAAAAATACCATTGTAATCATTCAAAACAGGTGATGAAGGAGTTGGTATCAATACTTGATATTGAATGGGAACCACTGCTAGTACGACTGAAATGAGTAGGCTTATCAGTAGAAAAAGACGATTAGCATTAAAATGAGTCGATTGTCTTAAAAGCATCCAGTACAGCGCATAGAATAGAGCTATACCGATTGAAGCGCGAATTAATATTTCTAATAATACTTCCATCTTTCTAATTTTTCGCTTGATCTTTCTTCATTTCCTTCTCTGCTTCTTTCAACACTTTTTCTAAGTCGGAAATGTCCATATCGTTTTCTTTGGCAAAAAAGCTAGCCATTTTAGGGAACGATCCGCCAAAGTAGTTTCCCAATAAAGAGGTAAACTGGAATTTGGTATACTCAGCTTTGCTTATTACAGGCGTAAATAGCTTGGAGTTTCCAATTTTACGATGCGAAACAAAACCTTTTTTCTCCAATACGATTAAAACGGTTGCAATAGTCGTATAGGCAGGTTTCGTTCCTTCAAATTCTGCAAGTATATCCTTAACAATAGCTTCGCGCAATTTCCAGATAATTTGCATGATTTGTTCTTCTGCTTTTGTCAATGATTTTAAGTCCATAGAGTTCTTGATTATTAATTTATACTCCAAATGTAATCGTTTATTTTTAATTCGTACTATATTTATAGTAATTAATACTATAAATGTAGTAATAATTACTACATCTATAGTATGGTGATTGTTTTAAGGCCGCTAAGTGTCACGTTTGTAGGCTTTTGATCTTGTTTTTGTGATTGGTTTTTTTGTAAGTGCAAATCGTTTAATGCTTATGTCTGATTACCCCAAACCCCTAAAGGGGCTTACGGCTAGAAGTTTTAAAATTCCCCTTTAGGGGTGGAGAAAAGTATCGAATCGAAACCGAATGAAGTTCATTAAGCGTCATGCTCTGACTGTAAGCACCCCGAATTATCGGGGTTAAATGTCAGGGTATGACTAGTCGATAGTTTTTTGTTGACTGCATACGCAGAGCACGAGCTAGCGGACAGTAGCCAACATGCCCACATTTTACTATATTTGTTTTTCAATAAAAACGGATAAAAATGAAGTATAGCTTATTAGCCATCATCTGTGCCTTTTTAGTTTCTTGCTCGAGTGGGCCTGAGAAAGATTTCTCGACTATAAATGAGAAACAAATTACCGATTATATAAAAGCCAATAATTTGGAGGCAACAAAGTGTGAGTCGGGTTTATATTATACCGTTGATGAGGCAGGAGAGGGCGTGAAACCTACAAGTGCTTCAACTGTGCAGGTGGCTTATAGAGGCTCTTATTTAAATGGAGAGGTTTTCGACGAGAGTAGTGAGAGAGGTATTTCGTTTCCACTGAAAAGAGTGATAAAAGGATGGACCGAAGGTATCACTTATTTTAAAGAGGGCGGAAAAGGCATGCTTTTAGTTCCTTCGCACTTGGGCTATGGCCCTTACGATACAAGAGGCATACCAGGTGGTTCTGTCTTGCTTTTCGATATTCATTTAATAGAAGTAAAGAAGTAAGCAGCTTCAAATAAAATACAGAAAGGAACCTGAAAGGGCTCCTTTTTTTTGTGCTGTATTCTCGCTATGGTTCCTGAGCGGAGTCGAAGGACAAGGGAGATAGAGAGGCTCTTTTCCTTTTCGCTCAAGCCGCTGGGCTCATACTTTTTTCTTCGATAAAAAAGTATGCAAAAAATCAAGTCAGTCTGATCCTTGTTTGCTCTTTGTGGCTAAAACGGTAGCACGCCTCACGGCAGACTGACAAAGCCCGAACAAAACCTTTTGATTTAAAAAAAAACTAACAGTTTCCCCTCCTTATTTTTGAGGAGGGGTGCCGAACTTGTTCGGTGGGGTGGTGTAAATGGTTCTTTATTTTTCTGCTTGAAGATAACTGTTAAGGCATATTATGTTTGCGTTTAACTTGCGATTGTAGTAATATTGTTATCATTAATTTAATTAAGCTGCTGGGAGTGGGGAAACGTTGAAACAAAATAATTACGAATTTATTTAATCAAAAAAATGAAATGATTAACCCAAAAGAACATCCATTAGCATTTGTACAAAATATACAGTCAATTTTTACACAAATTAGAGGTAGAGTTAAAAACTACTCATCTATCATTAGGATCGTAAAAGATCAAGACTTTAAAATTGTTATGGAAGATCTAGATCCTTCATCTAATTTTTCATTTGAAATTTTTGAGCCTGAATTTCCCAATAACAGGGTTGTTTTTCAGATAAAACAGACCCCTGCTAATAACATAAACCTGGATTCTAAAGAACACGCTCTTTTTTCCGAACAAATATTAAGGAACTTAGATGGATGGATAAGCTTAATAACACAATACAATAATATCCAAATCTCTTCTGAGGATAAAATATTAAAGGCTTATGAAGATGAGTATTACGATAGTTTCAAACTAACTGAAGATGACGCAAACGATAAGCCTTATGAAGTTGGGAAGCAATTAATGCTTGCGGAATTTCTTGATTCAGCAATTGTTGCTTTAAGTAATCATGAAACTATTCATGAGGATTTAATTATTGAAGCAACAGCAATCAAGGAAGAACTTCCAAACCTCACCAAGCAAGCTACAGTTAAAAGACTTAGCAGATTTTTTGCACTTGTCCGTAAAAAAGGAATTGAATTTTTAAAGTCCCTAATCATTGCAGCTAAAGATGAAGCCATTAAGCAAGTTGTAAGTGGAGGATTTGACTTAGTGAAAGGAATACTTTGAAAAATTCATCAATAATATCCAAAACTAATAATATAAAATTAGATGATAGAAGAACTTAAAGATACGGTTGTCAGAGATACAACTGTTACTATAGTTGACAGTGTACACACGATAGTTAATATAACAGAAACCAGAATTATTCATTTGCAGGATACAATTGTAACTCATGTTTACGATACAATTCAGCCTGATTTGATTACGGTTTATGAGAGGCTAATTACTGCCCAAGATGATAAGTTTGAATTTACACTTTATGCTATAGCAATCATCGTGACAGTTCTGGTAGTACTTGTTACATTATCAAATATTCTATTAAGCAAAAAACTAATCAAGTATGATTTTGAAAAATCATTTAAGAAAGAAAAAAAGGAGATAAGGGATACTCTAGATGAATTGAATCGAAAATATCATCGTGTTAAAGGAGAGAGTGCGCGGTTGTTTGCAATTAGAGATGATAAAGATCTTTCAAATATGGCTGGACGATTGGGATGGTGGACGGAATGTGTTAAAGAATACTCATTAGCAGAGAGGGAGAAAGCAATATTGGGATCATGTAAAAGCTTAATATATTATTTAAATGCAGCAATTGAATTTAAAGATGTATTCATAGGAAGTTTTGAAGATACTGATTTCACATTCGAAAATATGAGGGAGAACGTGAGCTGTGTTCCTAGTATTGTTTCTGAGAAAGTAGAGATTGTTAGGCTACTTGATGAATTAGAGGATTATTACAAGGAAGTTGAAGGAGTAATTGAGGAGGCTGAGGTTGTAGAATAACTCGCGCTAATGCGAGCTCGTAGTTCCTACTATGCGCAGGCAGAAATAAAAACAATACAAAACCCAAGCCCTCCCAAGCTTGGGTTTTCTCATTAAAAAAACGCTTACGATAGCATTTAAGGCCTAGACGTGCGTAACGTATTAACCCCAAACCCCTAAAGGGGCTTATAGGTATTGTTTGTGAAAGTCCCCTTTAGGGGATTTAGGGGTTGCGAAGCGGAACTCAACGAAGTCCATTTAGGGGTAGAGGATTGTAGCTCAATACTTAATTCAAGCTTGGGTTTTCTCATTAAAAAACGCTTACGATAGCATTTAAGGCCTAGACGTGCGTAACGTATTAACCCCAAACCCCTAAAGGGGCTTCTGTTAGTCTTTTTTAGTACATTTAGTTGGGAATTGAGATAGTAATTTAAATATGGAATTATGGCCATTAGTGATCAAGTATCTATGTTTTATAATGCAAAGCCTGATATTTTTGAGAAAGCAAAAGCTCTTAGAAAAAATATGACTTTTGCAGAACTAAAGCTTTGGGAGTTATTAAAAAACAAACAAGTTCAAGGTTTACGTTTTAGGGCACAGCATCCAATTGATATTTTTATTGCTGACTTTTATTGTCACTCATTAAAATTGGTTATTGAGCTTGATGGGGGAGTACATCTATCCCCTGAGCAAAAAGAGTATGATATTGGAAGAGAAGCAGAAATAAGCCATTGGGGGATAAAAATAATCCGTTTTACCAATGATAAAATTGAAAAGGAAATAGATGAAGTTCTTAATACAATTAATATAATGTGTAATCACCGTAAATTGGAGATGGCAAGTTCCCTTTAGGGGATTTAGGGGTAGCGAAGCGGAACTCAACGAAGTCCATTTAGGGGTAGAGGATTGTAGCTCAATACTTAATTCAAGCTTGGGTTTTCTCATTAAAAAGCTGGGGAATGCTGCACCAAGGCTAAAAAGTGCGTAATGTATTAACCCCAAACCCCTAAAGGGGCTTATAGGTATTGTTTGTGAAAGTCCTCTTTAGGGGATTTAGGGGTTGCGAAGCGGAACTCAACGAAGTCCATTTAGGGGTAGAGGATTGTAGCTCAATACTTAATTCAAGCTTGGGTTTTCTCATTAAAAAACGCTTACGATAGCACCAAGGGTGAAAAGTGCGCGTAATTTTGCTTACGCGTGCTTTTAAGGCCTTAGTAGCACACAAAATTTGCGTGTAATGCGCTACTAAGGCATTAATTCACAATTAGCCCGTAGTGTAAAGGTGAATTAAGGCATAAAAAGCAGACTACCCCGCGAGGTCGTCTGCTTTTAATGCTGAAAAGGTCGCTACACGCAAATGTAGAACCGATTTAATGCCTTAAATGCTGACTACACCCAAGTTTAGTCAGCATTTGTCAGTAAGAATTCTGCTATTCTGTTATAACTTCTTCAGGAAGCTCTTCTTTTTTAGACTTTGGTGTTTTAGGAAACAGGCGGTTGGCATATTTCTTACCAAATAGTTTGGCGGCATCTAAGTAGTTAAACTCATATTGTCTAATCACATCATCTTTAGCTGATGCTTCAACCTCTAAAGCCATTTTTTCGTTGATTTTAGCCGTATTGTAGGCTGCAATTACAGTTCGTGCTTCGGCAATAGCCGCTGTTAAGGGCGCTTTGTAAGCTAGCAAGCTGTTGCCTTCTTCAAACTTGTCGAAACGCAATAGTAGTTTGTCTGCTTCGTCAGGCTCTTTGCTAAGCGACACATTGGTAATTGATGTGGTTTTGCCATCAGGAAATAGGGTGGTGTAAATGCCACGGCCCACATTATTACGATCGTATTGCTTGGCAGCGTCCGAAATATCGCGAACCACATCGTCGAGTATGGTGTCTTTTAGCACCACATTGTCGTAAGCCGTGCCTTTGTCTTCAAGTGCAGTATGGCTTATCGCGCACTTCTCTATCAAATTGTCGATAAATGACTGTATAGCCGCAGCCAAATTTTCGGCGCCTACCACTTGCTTGCACAAGCGTTGATGTCTTTTTGCATTGCTTAAAATTGATTCACTCGACATGCGAATACTTAGCATTTTTGCCATTGCTCTATAGTTTTATGGTTAATAATCGTTCGCCTTGCGAACTTTAGAAAAACTGATTGGAATTATTCAGTTAGCACTTGGGTACTATCACTTGTTTTCTCTTTTATTTTATCAGTTTATAGGTGTTTGTAATTTCTTTTTCATTTTTTATGATCAAATATGAAATTAGGAATTATTTCTTTATTCTCCAAAGGGTAAATCATGATTACGTGCTGTATCTCTCTGATTGTTAGCTCGTGTCTGGTTGTTTTAACAAGATTTTAATTTTCGATATATAGCTGCATCTCTATATTTAATTGGGGTTTTAAATATTATGACAGTATTAGGTGTGAGTTATTTTGAAGCCTATATTTTTTTTAAAAAAAATAATAAAACAAAAAAAATAAAAGCTATGTAAAGCAGGTTTGCCAATAATTTATAACTTAAGGCTGTTGTTTTGAAATGTAAAGTTAATTTTTTGATAAGTACACTATTTCTGGTTTGAAACTCTAAAAATTCGAATGCAATGAGTCGAAAAAGGATTAAGAAAAAGAAGTTGCCGCAAAAGCAGAATAGCAATAAACAGGCTATGAATCGCTTTAAAGTTTTATTTTGTGGGGCTTTGAAGGAAATAGGGCAAGACAAGCATTTTCATTTATTAAAGCATTCAGAATTACAGCGAATATTTCTGTATACAATACAGGTTATACGTCCACGGGCTAAGTTTGGTTTTAATATCGCATCAAAGGATTTGCAAGAAATCAACGATCATATTCAGCATTATTTACGGAAACCTTTAGTTCTATTAGGTGAAAATACGATATCAACGAATGCCTATAGTTGTCTTTACGCCTTTGTTTATGTGAGAGAACGAATTATTCAAAACGAGGAGCGTCAGTTATTCTTAAAAGAGCAGTTTAATATTGATATCGATTTGGATGATGAAAGTAAGGATATTATGCGATTTTTGCATAGCGCTTATTTGAAGGCTATTATAGCTTTAGGTAACCCAAGGTAAAAGTATTATTCTTACGACAATTGTTTTCTTAAACAAGATATCAATCAGCTTGCCCGCCTAGATTCTCCTCTAATATCGAACTTCCCAGCGAAGAGTAAAATGATGCTGATTAAGGATAAATATCGCCCTGTCTTTAGTTTGCGAGTTCCTTATGGAAATGGTGGAGTTAAGAATCTTTCAATTTCAACAGACCTGCTTGGCGACTTTTATCGAGGTACTGAGTCGAAGATCGATTTATTTGTTCAGTCTCATGCTCTAAATCGCTTTCAGGAACGTTTGGATGTTTTAGGTCCATCGGCAATTAATTTTGAGTTTTGGATGAATACCTGTGCGATAACTGAATTTGTATTCTATAAAAACTATTTGCTTTTACCTGTAACGGTTCAAGAAATAAGGGTTGGTTATTTCTTAACACATTTAGTCGGCGACGAGTTGGTGTTTCGTACCTTTTTGTTTATTACACATAGCTGTACGCCCGAAGGTGATAAGCTAAAAGAGATTACTGGGCTGGAAAAAAATGATATTAAATACTGGCATATCGATAGACTGAGTACAATTATAGAAGCTGATAAGTACCCCAAAATTCAGGAGTTATTTAATGAAGCAGGCATTGGTGAGTTGCTTGGTTTTAGGGATGATTTCTGTGATCCTGAATCAATGCCGAATATCAATATGGATGGATTGATGTCTTATATTGAGAGAGGAAAGGAAATGGTAGGTGAGGCTGAATTGAATTAAGAATGAACTCTTTGTTTCAGTCTATCATCTATGAATAAGCATATATTGATAATAATTAAACCTAAATCTCAAACCGATCGATACTGAAGAGCTTCACTTTCTCTTTTTTGCCTTTTAGCTGGATGGTCTCCAATTCGATAAAATCAGCATGATTCGTTTTAAGGATATCCTTAACCACTTTCTCGGAAAGTAGAATGTCGCGTTCGAACTGATTGCACTCCCCCTGTATGCGGGCAGCCGTGTTAATAGCATCGCCATGGTAGGCTATAGATCGTTTTAAATAGCCTACTTCGGCTACCATAATCCTGCCTCCATGTATCCCAGCCTTAAACTCGGGTACAAAGCCATAGGTTTCATGATAATACTCAGAGCGAGTCTTGAGTATGGATTTGAAATGGAAAAAGACGCGGACGCAATCGGCACGTTCAATGCCTTTGTTGTACTTCCAGCTGAGTACAGCTTCGTCTCCTACATATTGGTATATTTTGGCATGGCAAGCCGACACGGCTGGCGTTAAATCTGAAAAGCAATCCTGAATCAGCTCACTGTACTTACGGTGTCCCAACAGTTCTGCATAAGTGGTCGACGATTTTAAATCCATAAAAAGGAAGAGCAAACGATCCTCTTTGGGCTGACGGTACTTGCCCATAATTAGATTCCACAAAACCCCTTCGCCCAATTTTTTATTGATGACTTTAACCAGAAAAATGCAGACACTTAAGATGTAGGTGTAAACCAGAATACTTAGCAGGTTTTTTGATAGAAAAAAATCTGCAATTCGTTCTAGGTTATCTCGGTTTACTGTTTCCGAAAAGATAGACACCGATAGTACGGCCACAATGGTCAGGACAGTGAAAACAAGGATGATATGCACCACCGAGTAGGTGACGATGATATAACCATATGATTTTGATCGGAGTCTGCTGGTGTTGCGCTGAATGTAGAGGTTGATAAAACCAAAGAGCGTACCCAGAACCAGACTGCTGAATATCAGGTTGAAACCCTTTATCTTTTGAAGAAGAAGATCTCTGGGGATTTGAATATAGCTATCTATCTCGGTGAGTTGGAGGAAAGTAAAGAAATGGAAACCTATGATCCACACCAAATCGATGATTAAAAAATCCTTGATGATTTTCTTATTCTGTGAACTGATTCTCATCATTTTGTTACTTATAGAATGCCTATTGGAATTGATATCAATCAAGAAAGGCCATCTTGTAATGGCCTTTCCCGAGTGATAGTTATACAAATGTATTTAAAAAAGAGATTGAAAGTTCAACAGTTCTATAGAAGTTATCATCCAAATTAAAATCTGAAACAACTTTACTTCCCTTATTAAATTCGAATTTACGAGCGAAGGTATAAGCACCTGCAAATTTCAGCTGCCTCTATACATATTTTATTTATCTAGTCTTTAAATAAAGCTATGTTGAAACTGTAGTTTTTGTAATCGACCTTATAAAGAATACTGTAGAATGCCGGTATAAACACAAGGGTGATTATGGTTCCAAACAGAAGACCGATCATGATTGATGCTGCCATGGGTTCCCACATTAAACCACCACCCAAATACAAAGGAATTAAGCCCAAGGACGTGGTGAAGGTGGTTAAAAGAATAGGACGGAAACGCTGCAAACAGGCTGCTATGATGGCATCCTGAGGCGTTCGTTTTAATTCGGTTATCTCAATTTCTATTCTATCGATGAGGACGATGGCATTGTTGATGACAATTCCGGCAAGAGAAATGACACCAAGGAAGGCCATGAAACCAAAGTAGGAGCGAAGCACAATCAAGCCAATTACAACACCAATCACACCTAATGGAATCGTACTGACCACCATTAATGTTTTTCGGAACGAATTGAACTGAATAACCAGTAGAAGTAGAATGATGAAGGCCGATAGAGGTAAATAGTCAATTACGGCTCCCATATTATCAGCGGTACTCTTACTGTCACCACCCAATTCGTAGACGTAACCCTCTGGCCAATTTTGTGTTTGTTCGGCCAGCCATGGATTAAGTTCTGCCATTATTTCTGAAGCATTACCGTCTTCGTTTAGTTCGCTCGAAACGTTGATGCTTCGAATCAGGTTCAAACGCTTGATTTTAGCATATTGCCATTGAGGGATAATAGACGCAACTTGCGATAAGGGTACCGATCGTCCAGAGTTTTGCGAGAACACATTCATGGTTTCGATTGATTCATAAGTCTGTTCCTGACTATCGAATCCTCTCAGCAGAATCGGAATGTTTTGGTTATTTTCACGGTATTCACCAGTTTTGAATCCATCCAATACTGTTTTTAGAGAGGTGGCAATATCCTGATTGGTTATACCTGCTGCTTGTGCATTGTTTTGATTGATATCAATAATGAATTTTTTGGTTTTAGGTCCCCAATCATCCTTAACATTCTTGGTTCCCTTAATCGTAGAGAGCCTAGATTTGATTTGCTCCGATAATACGGATAATACATCAGGATCATTACCTGAAACTTTAATTTCGATGGGTGTACCTCCGCCACCTGCAGCCAGTGGTCCCACTTTAATATCGGCATTGGGGAAGTTCAGATAACAATAGTCATCCAAACGGGCGATCATTTCATTATTCACTTCAAATGTGCTGGTGTTGACTAAAATATGGGCATAGCTCGAATTAGCTTCGTCTTGTCTGTATCCCAAATCGTATGAATTGGGACCTTGTCCAATAAAAGAAGACCAATCGGCTATACCTTCTGATCGGGAAGCGTTTACCAATAGCTCATCGGCAATAAAGCTTTCTATTTTCTTGACAACCTTTTCAGTTCGCTCAATCTTTGTTCCTAAGGGTAGATTGATATTGATGGTGATCATGTTACGATCGCTATCGGGGAAGAAGTCGAAAGGGACCAGACCAAATCCGAAAAGAGATAAGAAGAATAAAGTGAAAATGCCTAGAATAACACTGCGTTTGTAATCTAAAGCGACTAGTATCAAAGATTTATAATACACCTTTAAGGTATCGAACATACGATCCATTAAAGCGGGTTTGCTTTCTCCTTTGGGTTTTATTTTCAGGAAAAGGTAACACATCATGGTAATGACGGTTAAGGAAACGATCCACGAAGAAATTAAAGCCAGGGTAATCACAACAAAAATAGGCCCCATAATATCACCCATAACCGAGTCGGCCAGGAAGAACGAAAGGAAAGCGACCGAAGTGGTTAATGTTGATATTAAAAGAGGAATGATGAGTTCAGAACAGGAAGAAACGGCTGCCTCTTTAGCGGAGACTCCTTTTTCCATTTTAACCATAATCGATTCGGAAACCACAATGGCATTATCTACCATCATACCCAAAGCCATAATCAGGGCTGCTAGTGTTACCTGATTCAATCCCATATCAATAAGGCCCATCAACATGAGGGTCATAATGGTAACAAGAGGGATCAAACTCGCAACGATCAATCCGGTTCTTAAGCCCAGAAAGATCAACATCACAAGCAAAACAATCACAATGGATTGAACCAAATTACCGATGAAATTACCAATACTCTTATCGACAAAAGTATCCAGAGATGAAAGTCGCTGAATTTTTAAACCAATAGGAAGTTCCTGATTCCACTTGTCCACAACTTTATCCACTTGCTCGCCAAGTTTAATAATGTTTGCTCCCTCAATTAATGAAATTGACATAGATATGGCCGGTTGTCCATTAACATGAACAATAGAAGTTGCTGGTTCGATATAGGCTTTTCTAATGCTTGCGATGTCGCGAAGTTGAACGACCTGTTTGCCATCACCAATTGGGATGAGGGTATTCTCAATATCTTTCAAGGAATTGTAATTCCCCGTGGGTTCCAAAATGATTTTCTCATCTTCGAGATTAACTTCACCACCTGAATCTAATATATTGGTGGCAGCAATGATATTCTGAAGACTAGTTGAGGTTAAACCATATTCTTTTAGCTGTGATTCATTAAATTCGATAAAAATTCTTTCTGCCTGAACACCACCAAATTCCACTTTTGCGGCATCATCCAGATTAATCAAATCGTCGCGAAGGTCATCAGCAATATCTTTCATTTCCTTATAGGAATAGCCATCGCTTATTAAGCCTACAATAATACCATAAACAACACCAACATCATCGTCGTTCAAATCAGGCTTCACTCCCTTAGGTAAGTCGCGAATACCATCGAGTTTACGTCTTAATTTATCCCAAATGCTTTGGAGTTGCTCAGGACCAACTTCATCTTTAAGTTTAACTGAAACAATGGATAATCCAGTTCTTGATGTACTGTTTATTTCTTTTACTTCAGGAATCTCCTGAGCTTTTTTCTCAATTTTATCAGTGACCAGAAGCTCAACACGTTCGGGACTAGCACCTGGAAATGAGGAGACAATTGTCGCAACCCTAACCGTGTAAGGTGGCATACTATCTCGCGGTAATGATTTGTATATCGTTAATCCCATAATCACCACTACAGCTAGCAGGGTAAAAGTAATTCGGCTTTTTTCTATTGCGAATTTCGTAAGATTCATATCTGCTGATTTAAAGTGTGATATTATTTAAGACTAACTTTTTGTCCATCGAGCAAGGTTTGCAAACCCGCTGTAGCAACAATTTGTCCGGACTTCAGTCCATTTTTTACTTCGAATCCAACGGGTGATAGTTCTCCAATTGTAAAATGTTGTTTTTTTATCACTCCAACCGCATCATTTTGTTTCTCGATCACATAAACAAAGTTCCCTTTACTGTCTTCGCCTACTGCTGAAATTGGAACAATTAAAACTTCTTGATTATCTGTTTTTGGAAAGGTGAATGTGATATTGGCAGCCATTCCTGATTTTACGTCGGATGTTTCCCCTAAAAGTTTAATTCGTACAGGGTATGTGGCAGACCCACTTTCAACTGAAGGGGCAATTTCGTTAATTACACCATCAAAAGTTTTGCCTTGAAGAGCAGGAAATTTTGCCCTAACCTTCATGCCTTTGTGCACACGGTTAATGACATTCTCTGGCATCCCAAGGCTAATCTCCATAGAACGTCCAGCATTTAGAACTGCAATAAGGCTACCCGCACTTACATTTTCGTTGTTTTCTACATTTTTTGAAGCTATAATACCATCAGCAGGTGCGTAAATAATGCCGTAACCGACCTGTTTTTTCTGTATTTCAACGCTTCGTTTGGCTGACTCGAAGTTGGCTTCAGCCGAAGCAAATGAGGATTTAGCATTTTCATAATCACTTAGCGAAGCTGATCCTTTTTCGAATAAGGTTTTGGTTCTTTCCAGTGTAGATGTGCTGGTGTTTAAATTGGCTTTAGAACTATTTAAAGATGAAAGTGATTGTTCTAAAGACAGGCGAGCTTCTGAATTGTCAATTTGAGCAAGTAATTCTCCTTTTAAAACTTTTTGGCCTGCTGAAATATTCAAAGTGGTCAGAATACCACTGGTTCTGAAACTTAGGTTAATTTCTTTGTCAGATCTGGCGGTTCCATTAAAAGATCTAACCTGACCAATGCCTGAATAGGTTACCTCAGCATATTTTACCGGGCGTAATTTTTCTTTTTGTACGGGCTCTTTTTTGTTGGAGCAAGCCGAGGCAAATATCGAAATAGACAGAATTAATGTGTAATATATTGTTTTCATAAGATTATAATTTTATGTTTTTGTCTTACGGAACTTACCATTTAATCATTTTCTTGTATTCAGAAAGTTTTATAAATGGACGTTTCATATGCTTATGATTTTAATTTTTTTATCGAACAATTTTTTCTTTCACACGATTGATAAAAGCCTGATTTTCTTCTTCTGAATGGAGTATAAAGAAGTAGGACATGATTCTTTCAAGTTGCAAAATACTTAATTGAAAATTATAAGTTGCATTGGCTTGTTGCTGTTGAGCCTGAAAATAGGCTTGCTGCGAATCAATCAGGGAGGTAATGCCTATAGCTCCATTTGTATAGGAAACCTGCATTAATTCAAGACTCTCTTTAGCTGCTTCAGTCGAAACTTTTGATAGCTCAATACTAGAATATTGACTAATGATAGACAAGATAACATCATGCACATTTCTCTTGATTGAGACAATTGCATCGTCTTTTTGGATATTCAATTGTTCTCTTTGAATGAAGGATTTCTGTCTTTTAATGTTCCTCTGGTTTTTCTGAAAAATAGGAAGACTCAACTGTACACCAACATTATAATAGCCATCAGGTGCTCCTGTAAAGCCAGTTGGGTAGTTGGTTCCTTTTCCGTCTCTTGAAAAGGTGTGATTGTATTGTCCTTGTAAACCGATTGTGGGTAAAAACTTACTTCTTTGGTAAAGAAGCTCAGTTCGTTTACTTGCACTAATATTGTGTTGTAACGATTTTAACTCATGAGCATTTTCAATGGCAGTATCTTCAATAAAATGAGTGAATCTTTCCCTCAAAAAGGGATCGTCGAGCAGGTTAAAGAATTTAATATGACCTTCTTTATGATTTTTGGATTCAAAATCGATCACATCAATTCTAAGATCTATAGGATTATTTAAGATTTGATTCAATTCGTTGAAAGATTGGTTCAATGAAGTGTATCCATTAACAATGTTTTGTGTAGCTCTTGCCAATTCGCTCTTCCATCTTAAAACATCTGATTTTCCCGTTTGTCCGGCATCGTATTTTTGTTGTGCTATTTCGTAATTCTGACGCGTAACTCTTAAGTTTTCATCGTTAATTAAGAAGTTGGCTTTTGAGATAAGAGCGTTGTAGTACGCATATCCAGCATTAAAAATGGCATCTTTTTCTTTTGAATTATAATTTTCTTTACTGGCCTTCTCAATCTCTTTCTGAATCTTGATATTGGCACTTGCCTGCTCCGAAAAGATAAGTTGTTCAAAAGTTACTTTGCCAGATGTGGAGTACTCTGGATTTGATCCATTGGAAACTTTAGCAAGATCAGGATCGAGATGTGTTGCACTTGCCGAAGTAGACAGATCAGGAAGGTATTCACTCTTTGATAGCTTAACTTCTTGCGAAGCCAATTCGATATTTTTCTGTTCTGCTTTTAAGCCCAGATTCTGATCCAAAACTTGGTTCATAACTTCGGGGAGTGTATATCTCTTTTGATAAGAAATACGTTTGGCATTTCCTACTATATTAGTTCGTAGCAAGAAACTGTATTTTAGAGGGAAGTTGATTTGAAAAGCCGTTTCGATATTCAGTGATAGTTTTGCATCAATGTCCATATAAATGGGTAATTGTGATAAATTATCACCATTTACAGCCGCTTCTATATTCAAGGCGATGCGTCTGAAAAATTGTTCCAGATTATTAATAGGTTGTGAGGTTAGCAAAACGCCATAATTAGAAAAATGTTCATCCATAGAGGTGAATGTTGGTAGCTTCTTTGCATTGAATTTTTCGACTAAAGCGAGCTGCTCATCCTTGGTGAAAAATATGCCTCCAGATAAATAAATAGCATCCAAGTCTTCCAGTTTACCATCAATATCAGATGCCTTATCGATAGGGATAAGTTGATATTCGGCAGTAATATCATTGAATATCTGATCCAAGGTATTTTTTACAGGATAGATATCCATGAGATATTTATCGATGACGATTCCGATTTTGCGATAGGGGAATATTTCTTTGAATTGCAATAAATCTCTTTTATACGACTGTGGAGTCAGAATATAAGTCAGATTCGGAATGTTTGATGCAACTTGACTTTCGGGAAAACTAATGAAGTCATCGTTGATAACCCCAAAAAGAATCACAGGCTTTGGGAAGGTTTTATTTTTTGCAATAACCAGATTATTGATTGAGCCGAAAGAAAGAATCAGATCCACATCCTTGGCTGCAAGCATCTCTTCGTAATTGCTTTTGGCTTTATCAAGATTCAAATCATTGAGTAAAATGAATGAGTCTTTAAAAATGATATTCGCCGATTGACCAACAACTGACTTGATTTCATCTTTAAGTTGAACGAGAATTTGATCTGTTTCAGGTATAAGCTTATCGCCCAAAATAGCGATATGGTAATCTTTCTGTTGCTGAGCAAAACCAGCAAAAGAAGAGATTACTAAAATAAGTAGGATGAACTTTTTCTTCATGTTTAAATACATTTAGAACTTTTTTATAGTTGGGTGAATATTTTGCAAAAATACTGTCTAGTAATATACTAAAAAATTATAGTTGCTTAATCTCATTGAATTATTGGTAAATGAGTATAATAAGTAGGTGAATTTTATTTTTTTAGGCATTTCTTAAAAGCGGAAGCTTTATTTACAATTAAATCGTATTTGAAGTAGGGGATGGTTTTAAACTTCAATAGTTTGGAATTATAAGGGTAAGGATACGATTATAAGGTCTTTGAGTTTATGCTTCCATTAAGTTTTTCTATCTTTGCCCACTAAATAAAAAAAATACGACCCTTGGCACGACTTTTAGCTATAGATTACGGTAGAAAACGAGTAGGTTTAGCTGTAAGCGACCCAATGCAAATTATTGCAAACGGTTTGGATACGGTTCATGCCAAAGATGTTTTGGATTACCTTCAAAAGTATATGGAGACTGAAGAGGTTGAGTGTATTGTGGTAGGTTATCCTAAGCAACTGAATAATGAGGATAGTGAATCGATGAAGTATTTGAAACCTTTTCTTGGGCAGTTGAAGAAGCGATTCCCGGAAATGCCTATAGAAATGGTTGATGAGCGTTTTACATCTAAGTTAGCTTTTCAGACGATGATTGATGGTGGAATGACCAAAAAGCAGAGACAGAACAAGGCAATTATCGATCAAATTAGTGCGACCATTATACTGCAATCGTATATGGAAGCAAAAAGAAACATGTTTTAATAAATTACCAATTGACTTTGATCAGTTGATTTAAGCAGTAAAGAATGATATTACCTATTACAATATACGGGCATCCAGTTTTACGAAAAGTAGCGAAGGATATCGATAAGGATTATCCAGATTTGGAGAAATTTATGGCAGATATGTGGCAAACCATGTATTTTGCTGATGGTGTTGGTTTAGCAGCTCCACAAGTTGGACGATCAATTCGTATGTTTGTGCTCGATTGCTCAAACTTTGCTGATGAGGAGCCTGAATTGGAAGGTTTCAAAAAGATGTTTATTAATGCTCATATTACGGAACGTACTGGTGAAGAGTGGAGCATGTCAGAAGGCTGCTTGAGTATTCCTGGTTTAAACGAAGATGTCACTCGACCTGAGACAATCCGAATTGAATATTACGATGAAAACTGGGAGTTTCATGATGAAGAATATTCAGGCTTCGCGGCTCGAGTTATTCAGCACGAGTACGATCACTTAGACGGTATCATGTTTACTGACCATTGTTCTCCACTTCGTAAGCGTCTTTTAAAATCGAAGCTGACTGGTATTTCTAAGGGTAAATTCGACGCTAAATACCGTTTTAATCTAGCAAAATAATAAGACAGCAGAACTTAGTTTTCTAAGAAAATACGCTTAATATAAAATTTAAAATCCTCTTACTCTTCTGAGTATGAGGATTTTTTTTTTGATTTAATCAGCTTGCTTTACTAATTTAATATTTCTTTAAATATAGATAGTAAGATGTATTTCAGGGAATTCCTACACACTGTACCTTTTATTCGACTCCTATTACCTTTCAGTTTGGGAATAGTTTTGTCGGAGTTTTTTGTCGTGGAAAATGGGTTGATATATATTTCAATTATTCTCTCATTTATATCGCTCTTTGTTTTTCAAACGCTCCCTTTTTTCAGAAAATCATATGCGTACAGCTTTATTTATGGCATCTTCATTTTTCTTTTTTGTATAAGTTCTGGATATATAAGAGTCAATCACTCTAATGAAAAAATGGCATTATCATCGGTTGATTCTATTACCGCCTTTAAAGGAAGTTTAAAAAGGAGTCCTGACGAAAAAGCAAAATCGATGGCTTGTGTTATAGAACTAAAAGGGCTTTATAAAAATGATAGATGGGAAAAGGCTAATGCTCAGGCTTTATTATATCTGGCTAAAGACTCCTTATCCAAAGAATTAGAAATGGGAGATGAAATTTTGGTGTGGTCTATGCTCGAAAGAGTGAGGAATAATGGTAATCCCAACGAATTCGACTATGCGAAATATCTACAACATCGTTATATTTTATATTCGACCTATGTACGAGCTTCATCCTGGAAGTTGATAGAGAAAAATCAAAGTTTCAATTTTAAGCATCTAGCAGTTGTTTGGAGACAGAGGCTTTTAAATATCTATAAAAGGGCAGGCTTGAAGAATGAAGCCTATGAGATTTTAGCAGCTCTCACCTTAGGTGCTCGGGACGAAGTTTCGGAGGATGTAAAAACGGTTTGGTCGGCTGCAGGTGCAACTCATGTTTTGGCCGTTTCTGGCTTGCATGTTGGAATCATATTTGGCGTGATGCAATTTCTGCTTAGTTTTCTTGCAGGCTCCAAGCTTGGACGGTTTTTTAGAGGTGTGATACTCCTGGCCTGTTTGTGGTCATATGCTTTATTAACAGGCTTGTCTCCATCGGTAATGCGAGCTGCAAGTATGTTTTCTATTCTTGCTATTGCACTCATGATTAACCGAAAGGGAACCATTTATAATTCTTTGGCCATATCAGCTCTGCTATTGCTACTCATTAATCCTTTTGTTTTGTTCGATGTCGGTTTTCAGTTTTCATATTTAGCCGTTGTAAGTATTGTTTATTTCCAGCCCAAATTTGAAAATATGATTAAGCTAAATTCTTTTGTTTTGCGATGGACATGGCGATTATTTACGGTCTCTTTAGCAGCACAAATAGGAACGTTTCCTCTAGCTATCTATTACTTTCATCAGTTTCCTGCTTATTTTTTCTTATCAAATTTTGTGATTATACCTGTTGCTGGTTTATTGATTTATAGTTCAGCTTTATTGCTTATTTTCTCGGAAATCGATTTCATTACAAAATGGTTCACTTATTTGTTACAGCATTTTGTCGAATTGATTCACGGGTTGATTTATCAGATTCAAGCTTTGCCAGGTGCTTTAGTTGAAAGAATCACATTTACATCCTTACAGGTTGTACTTCTCTATGGTTTAATCATTGGATTAACATTCAGTATTCTTGGGAAAAGAAAGAAAGCTCTATTTGCTAGCTTAATAATTTTAATAGCCTTTCAGCTGATCAATATTTATGATCTGCATCAAAGTCAATCGTGCGAAATGCTTGTTTTTAACGCAAGCAAACAAACTGTTATTTGTATTCGGGATGGTCAGTCTGTATTAGTGTTGAGTGATACCCTACTTAATGAAAAACAGAAGAATCGTTTGGTTTACCCTTATGCTATGGCAAAAGGCGTGAAGAATTATTCTTATGAAGTTTTAAAAGATAACGACTTGCGTGTCATAAATGATAAAGTGATTGCAGTTCTTGGAGAATCTTCTCTAAAAGAACATGTCAAGGAACTGAATGCAGATTATATAATTTTGCGTAATAATGCTTTGAGAAAAGATAGGTATTTATCAGAAATCAATTGTGGAATGATTATTCGTGATGCTAGTAATTATAAAATGAAAAAAGAGAGAATGGCTGAGAATGTTTGGGATACCGAAAAGTTGGGAGCATGTATTATTTTTCTGGGGCAAAAATAAGACCCCATCTATATGCTTAGATGAGGTCAAAATAAATTTAAAGCTTAAGAATTAGACCTAAAGATAATGTTTCATGTGTTTTTTCACTAGGAATAATTACAGTTTTGTCTGCTTCGAAGTCAAGATCGTAATTAAAACTCAGACCTACGTTTTTGTGAAAATCAATATTAAAGCCTAACATTGCTCCAACTGTCTGTTTAAAAGGTTTAAGGATATTAATACCATATGCAAGTTTGGGTTTAATTTTCCATTTGGGAAATACATATTCCAATTGCAAGGGGATTTTATAACCATGTTTATTTGATAAGTATCCAGTTCTTAAATAAAGTTTTTCATTTAAACGGGGAAGCCAAATGTGGGCATAAATACCATATTGGTAATATTTCTCTTCATCTATTAAAATTTTGTGATTTACTAAGAGAGGTATATTATTATTACCGAGTTCATACATTGGAACAGTTTTTATAAAGGCCAATCGATTTACTTTTCCTCCAGCAACTTCAATATTTACTTTGATCGTTGGTGATTTTTTTTTGTAGGCCAAACATACACCTTCTCCACAAACAATGTTATTGTAGTCGGTAGCAAGTTTTATTAAACTTTTATGTGAAAGCTCTTTTAAACGTGAAATTCGAGATTTTAGGCTAGGCGCATCTTGCATATAGATATTGAAAATACCAATGTGTTTTGTTGATCCGTAAGAATAGATTTTATCGCCTTGATATTTTAAATTTTCTTCATAAGTAATCTTTCTAATTCCTAAACCATCTTTTTCTATATAGTAGTGGCGGCCTTTTAGATTTTTGTGAAAATAGATGCTGACTTGTCCTTTAATAAGGAATTCAAAGAATGATTTTTCCCCCTGAAAGTTTTTGGATACAAAATATTTACCATCAATAAATTTATAAGCAGAAATATCATCAGGTGTATAAGTAACCAAATTATCACCGTTTTTAAATCGGCATTTCTTATTCATGGAAATATCACCACGATAATCAATTTCTCCTTGAATTGTATCATTTGAATTTGTTATAACAAATCCTTTTTTAAAATTAGATTGAGCATTTAATATGCTATTGAGGCATAAAAATACCAATAGCATCATATTTTTTAATTTCATTTAATTAGTCGTTAGATTAGTTTTATTGGTCTTTGGGGGCGATAAATGTAGATAATTAATTTTAATCATTTGAACCACTATTTAAGATAAATGTTTCTATTTGGTTTTTTTTTTTCGCTTAAATAGTCAGGTTTTTAAGGCTGTGTATCGATTTGTCAAATACCCAATACATTATTTTTGGCATATATACCGTATATTTAAATGATATTGTTTTATTTTGCCCATTCATTTTTGGTCTATCTATATAAGTAGCTACTCTTTGATCAAAGAAGTGTCAAATTAAATACCGTTATGAAGATTGTAATTGCTGGAGCAGGCGCAGTAGGAACTCACCTGGCAAAAATGTTAAGTCATCAAGATCATGAAATTGTTTTGATT
The DNA here is from genome assembly GCF_003863355.1 of Ancylomarina euxina. Taxonomy (GTDB): domain Bacteria; phylum Bacteroidota; class Bacteroidia; order Bacteroidales; family Marinifilaceae; genus Ancylomarina; species Ancylomarina euxinus. The sequence goes on from NZ_QQWG01000002.1 coordinate 121,161, forward strand.
GACAGCGATGAAGAAAAACTAAAAATGATTGATTCTCACCTGGATCTCTTAACCATTGTAGGATCAAGTTCTTCTATAAAAGATCTAAAAGAAGCCAACGTTAAGAAGGCAGATCTGTTTATAGCTGTAACACAGTCAGAAGAAACCAATATCACTTCGAGTCTGCTAGCTAAGAAACTTGGTGCAAAACGTACTATTGCACGTATTAATAATCAAGAATACTTAATCCCCGAAAATAAGGAATTTCTAAAGAGTTTAGGAATAGATGAATTCGTTTATCCTGAACGATTGGCTGCAAAGGAAGTCATCAACTATTTATCACGTTCTGGAACGCGTCAGATGTACGAGTTTTCAGGTGGTAAATTATTGCTGTATGGTATTAAAATAAGCAGTAAGTCTGTGATTATGGATAAAACCTTAGCTGAGGTTGCGCAGATGACAGGTGATAATGATTATAGAGCTGTGGCTATTAAGCGTGATGGACAAACTATTATTCCACGTGGTCATAATCGATTTACAAGAGGCGACTTGGTTTTTGTAATCAGTAAAGCTGAAAGTATCGATAGAGTGATGGAACTTGCCGGGAAACAGAAATACAAAATTAAAAAAGCTATGATTCTTGGAGGAAGCCGTATCGGTCAGAAAACCGCCAGCGAATTGGAAAATAGCTTGGATCTTAAGTTGCTTGAGATTGATAAAAATAAAAGTATCAAACTTGCTGATGCTCTTGAAAGAACCTTGGTTATTAATGGTGACGGTCGTGATATGGATTTGTTGCGAGAAGAAGGAATTCAGAAGATGGATGCCTTTGTTGCCGTTACTGGAAATTCAGAGACTAATATTCTGGCCTGCTTGTTGGCAAGTAAGATGGGCGTGAAACGTACCATTGCTGAAGTTGAAAATATAGATTATATTGATTTGGCTGATAGTATTGGTGTGGGGGCTATGATTAATAAAAAGCTTCTAGCTGCGAGTTATATTTACCGATTCACCATGGATGCTAATGTTCAGCACTGCAAGTGGCTAACCGTTTCAGATGCTGAGGTTATTGAACTTGTAGTACAACCAAATTCCAAAATCACAATGGGTAAGTTGAAAGATATTGACTTTCCTGAGGATGCTAATATTGGAGGTATCATACGAGGAGATCAAGGCATTATTGCTATGGGTGATACTCAGATTCAGGAAGGTGATCAAGTTGTTGTCTTTACCTTGCCCTCAGCCATTAAGAAAGTTGAAAAGATTTTTAAATAGTTTGATATTGAATTTAAGTTTGAACTGTGATTAGAAAAAAAATAATATTCAACATCCTTGGAAAACTATTGGTTGGAGAAAGTGTCTTTCTGTTTCTTTCTTTATTGGTTTCTCTTATCTATCAAGAATCCGATACAATAGCTTTTCTTTATTCTGGTCTGATCACTTTTGCAGTGGGAGGATTGAGTTATTTGTCCTCGAAAGGCGTCAAAAAAGATATGGGAAAGCGTGAAGGCTACATCATTGTTAGTCTTGTATGGGTTGTATTTTCGATTTTTGGGTGTTTACCCTATTTGTTTGGTGGATATATTCCATCGGTTACGGATGCTTTTTTCGAAACCATGTCTGGTTTTACTACCACAGGTTCATCTATTTTAAATAATATTGAGGCATTGCCACATGGTATTTTGTTTTGGCGATCTTTAACTCAGTGGCTCGGAGGAATGGGAATTATTGTGATGTTCTTAGCCATTCTACCAACCCTTGGTATTGGTGGTCGTGAGCTTTTTATTGCAGAAGTTCCTGGACCTGCTCCTGATAAATTGACACCTAGAATTAAAGAAACTGCTCGCAATCTTTGGGGGTTATATGCCTTTTTTACTCTTGTTGAATGTATTTTATTGATGCTTGGTGGCATGACCTTTTTCGATGCGATAAACCATTCATTAACAACGATGGCAACTGGTGGTTATTCAACCAAACAGGCTAGTGTTGGTTATTTCGATTCAGCTTATCTTCAGTATGTTATTATTGCTTTCATGTTTATTGCTGGAACCAACTTCACTCTGTCTTATGCGGTGGTTACGGGTCGATTTCGTAAGGTGTTAAAGGATGAAGAATTCCGATTTTATTCCTATGTCGTTTTGTTATTCACGGTCATAATTACAACTGGAATCCTTATAACGTCAAATATGGGTTACGAGCAAGCTTTTCGTGATGCTCTATTTACTGTCGTATCTATTATAACAACAACCGGTTATGCAACGGCTGATTATTTGTTATGGATGCCCTTTTTAGGTATGCTAATTTTTGTATTGATGTTTGTAGGTGGCTCTGCTGGCTCTACGGGTGGAGGTGTGAAAGTTGTGAGAATACTACTTTTATTCAAGAACAGTTTTTATGAGTTAAAGCGATTGATTCATCCCAATGCTGTTATTCCAACACGATATAATCAGCGAGTAGTTGACGAACGTACGGTGACAAATATCCTTGCCTTTTTTGTTTTTTATATCATCATCTTCATGTTTTCAACTGTGGTGATGTCTTTTTGGAGTGCAGATATTTTCTCAGCCTTAAGTGCTGTGGCAACCACCTTAGGAAATATTGGCCCTGGATTTAGTGAGATTGGTCCGATGGAAAATTTTTCAAAATTGCCAGATTTTGCGAAATGGTTCCTCTCTTTCCTAATGCTATTGGGTCGATTAGAACTCTTTACTGTTTTGGTATTATTCTCGCCTTCTTTTTGGAAAGAATAGATAATGTTAAATCTAGAATATAAAAAATGCAGCTCAATAGGCTGCATTTTTGGATTATAATAGTTTTCAATTTTATAATTGACGCCTTCTGAATTCAGAGCAAACAATAGAACAGGCTACTGATACGTTTAATGATTCTGATGTAGCTTGATCGCTAGGGAAATTTGGAATAAATAATTTTTGGCTCACAAGGGGTTTCAATACCGCAGAGATACCTTTGCCTTCGTTGCCCATAATAATAAAACCTTTTGTACTGAGATCACTTTTATAAATTGTTTCTCCTTCAAGAAAAGTCCCATATACAGGGAAATTTGAAGATCCGAATTCATCTACAAGTAGTTGTAAATCTGTGTAGATGACTTTGACACGAGCTAATGCCCCCATAGTCGCTTGAATAACTTTTGGGTTGTATAAATCGACTGTATTTTTGGAGCAGAAAATATGCTGAATACCAAACCAATCAGCGATTCGAACAATCGTTCCTAAATTACCAGGGTCTTGCACATCATCAAGCAAAATAGATAAAGACTGATTAATCTCTTTTTTATCAAAGTCTGAATTTGGAATCTTGAAAACCCCGATGATATCAGAAGGTGTTTTTAGACTACTAATTTTTTTAAGATCTGAAGCATCACATTCAATGATTTCAGTTTTTATATTGTACTCTGGAAGATCACTTATAATCGCTTGTTTAGTGTGAATGATATACTTGGTTTCAAGTTTCGATTCTAATAAATCTGTGATTAATTTATATCCCTCAGCAACAAAAAGTTGATGTTGATCTCTAAATTTCTTTTTCTGTAAACTACTAATGAGTTTAATCTGATTTTTTGAAAGCACAATAATTGGATTGAATTTTTATCTTTGAAATACGATTCAGGCTAAAATGTTCTTGAAGATAAGTATCTTTGTAAAATTCGTAACTACTAATACAATACTCTACTTGAAACCTAATCATAAATACAAAAATAGTTATTTTTTTCTATCCTTAATCTTTGCCATATTTTTACTTATGGGAGCCGTGTCTTGCTCTACCACTAAGTATGTGGGGGATAATGAATATCTTTTAAGTAAGGTGAGTGTTAAAGTTGATGATAAAAATATTTCATCAAGCGAACTTAATCAAAATATTAAACAACAACCGAATATTAAGATTCTTGGTATCTGGAAGTTCCATCTGGGTTTATATAATCTTTCCGGGAAAAATAAAAAGAAAGGCATTAATAAGTGGTTAAGTCGAATTGGAGAGGAACCCGTTATTTATGAAGACTATCAAACTCAGAGATCAAAAGTTCAACTGGGTATTTATTTGAGAAAAAAAGGGTACTATAATGCAACTATTGAAGATACTGTAGTTTTTCGCAGAAAAAAGGCTAAGCTAAGATTCAAAATTACATCAGGAGAACCTTATCGATTTGGAAGTATTTTCAATGAAAAGGCAGCTTTACCTCGTAATTTTATTTCTCCATATCAAAATATTAAAGAAATAAGTGATAGTTCGCTCATTAGACAATATTTGGTTGCAGCCTCTGTTAATAGTAAAATTAAAACTGGGCAGAACGTAGATTCTGATATTTTGGGAAAAGAACGCGATCGCATTTCAAAGTTAATGAAGAATAAAGGGTATTTCAACTTTTCAAAGGAATACATCCATTTTATGATGGATAGTGTGGGGAAGGATCATCAGATGGATGTTTTTGTTGGGATTAAGAAGCCTCAGTCTTCCAATGTTGAGCGTAAGTACCGCATTAGATCTATCATCGTTAATTCCGATTACGATCCTAAGCCTATGTTATTGAACGACTCAGTATATTTAAGTAAGCTTGATACATTGAATCTAGGTAATTGCCAATTTATTTATACAGAGAAACTGAATATTAAACCCGATGTTATTATTAACTCATTGGGCTTTCAACCTGGCAGTCTCTATAATTTATCAGAGGTTGAGTACTCATACAGAAGATTGCAGGCCTTAAATCAATACAAGTTTGTAAATATTCGATTTGAAGTTGATACTGAAGCGGAAAATGAACTTGAAGGTAGTTTGAACTGTTTTATTCAACTATCGCCTCATAAAAGACAAGCTTATACGGTTGAACTTGAAGGAACCAACTCTTCGGGTAATATTGGTTTTGCAGGGAAAGTTAATTACCAACATAAAAATTTGTTGCGTGGTGCTGAGATCTTGGATATCCGTTTGTCGAATGCCACCGAAACGGTTAAGTCAAATGATAATAGAAATTTCTTTTCAAAAGAATATGGGGGTGAAATAAGCTTAAATACTCCTAAGTTTTTGTTCCCTTTTCTTACAGCGAATCGTTTTAGAAAGAAATATAATCCAAAATCAAGATTATCTTTAGCTTATAGTTATCAAAAACGTCCTGATTATACAAGGACACAGGCTGATGCCAGTTTTGGATATAATTGGAGATCATCAAGATATCTTACGCATACGCTTAATCTAATTGAGTTGAGTTTTGTTGAGGTTAAGAATTTGAGTCAAGATTTTATTGATGATATAAATAATCTATATATCGCCAATTCTTTTACTGATCACGTGATATCTACAACTCGATATTCCTTAGTTTTTAATAATCAAAATCTGAATAAGCTTAGTAATTATAATTATTTACGATTTAGTTTTGAAACAGCAGGGAATACATTGAACACCTTTGATAAACTTCTCGGTTCAAAGAAGAATATGGATTACAATGATAACGGCGAGTTAGAGGGAACTTATTATGATCTTTTGGGAATTCGATACGCACAATATATAAAAGCAGATATTGACTATCGATACAATTGGCACCTGAATAAGGCAAATACATTTGTTGGGCGCTTATTTATGGGTTTGGGATATGCCTATGGAAATCTTAAAGTTCTTCCTTTCGAGAAAAGTTACTTTTCTGGAGGTGCTAATGGCATTCGTGCTTGGCAAGTTCGCTCTCTCGGACCAGGTTCTTATTCTAATGATGAAGCTGTCTATCCTAATAATACTGCCGATTTTAAATTGGAAGGTAATTTAGAATACCGCTTTAAGTTGGTTTGGAAATTTGAAGGCGCTATGTTTATTGATGCTGGAAATATATGGGCTATTTCATCTAAAGATGATCGTCCTGGAGCTAAATTTGATATGAAGAACTTCTATAAAGAGGTTGCAGTTGGAACTGGTGTAGGAGCCCGTGTTGACCTGAATTTTATTCTTTTCAGATTGGATTTAGGGCTTAAATTAAGAGATCCATCATTGGCAGGGGATAAACGCTGGATTATTGGAAATCGCCCATTTAGCTTCTCTCAACTGACCTATAATATCGGTATCGGCTATCCATTTTAAATTGCATTCGATTGCGGAATTTTCTTCGTAAAAAAAGGAGGTAAGTTCTATTATTTCTTTTTAACTTCGTACTTAAATTGAGTATATATCTAGTTGATATTACTAAATTTTATGAAAATCCGAACCATTTAATAAAATTAGATTACAAGAATTTAATCTTGTTTCGATACTGAAATTTGAGTAAATTCTATTCAATGTTTATTGAGTAAATCTTATCAAAAATTATCACATATGAAAAAAGTATTAGAAGTAGTTAAGCCAGGTGTAATCACGGGTGACGATGTACAAAAATTATTTCAGGTTGCGAAACAAGAAGGATTCGCTATTCCTGCTGTAAATGTAGTAAATACAAATTCGATCAATGCAGCTCTTGAAGCTGGACGCGAAGCTAACTCTCCTATTATTATTCAATTCTCAAATGGTGGAGCTTCTTTCTTTTCAGGTAAAGGAATTGGTGCTACAGGTCATGATGCTGCAATTATTGGTGCTGTTGCAGGTGCTAAGTATGTTCACGCCGTAGCTGAGCATTATGGTATTCCAGTTATTTTGCATACTGATCACGCTGCTAAAAAATTATTACCTTGGATCGACGGTCTTTTGGCTGCTGGGGAAGAATTTTTTGCTCAAACAGGTAAGCCATTGTTTAGTTCTCATATGTTAGACTTATCAGAAGAGTCTTTAGAAGAAAATATTGGTACTTGTGCTAAGTATTTAGAGCGTATGAGTAAAATCAATATGACTATTGAAATTGAATTGGGTTGTACTGGTGGAGAAGAAGATGGTGTTGATAACACTGATATGGATAACTCATTATTGTATACTCAGCCTGCAGATGTTGCATTAGCTTATGAAACATTGTTGAAAGTATCTCCTCGTTTCACGATCGCGGCTTCTTTTGGTAATGTACATGGTGTATACAAGCCAGGTAATGTTGTCTTGACTCCAAAGATTCTTTTAAACTCACAGTCATTTATTTCAGAGAAATATGGCGTTGCTGAGAACACAGTTGATTTCGTATTCCATGGTGGATCGGGTTCTTCTCTAGAAGAAATTCGTGAAGCAATTTCATATGGTGTTGTTAAAATGAATATCGATACTGATACACAGTGGGCATGTTGGAATGGCGTTCGTGAGTATGAAGCTGCTAACCGCGAATACTTGCAAGGACAAATTGGTAACCCTGATGGTGAAGAGAAACCAAACAAGAAATATTACGATCCACGTGTATGGTTACGTTCTGGTGAGGTTTCAATGAAAGATCGTTTAGTTGTTGCATGTAATGACTTAAATTCAGTTGGACGTAACTAATAGCTTCCATACTATAAATTTCAAAACCCGGACAATCTCCGGGTTTTTTTGTGCCCACATAATAATGATGATCAAATAACTTGTCAGATTTTGAGAATTTGGTTTCTTTATAGACTGATTATTCTAATCAGCTAATCCTAAATTGATAAAAGCCCCAATTCTATATGAAATCAGATAAAATACCCCAGATAAGAGATGTCTTTTCAAGTAAAATAGGTGTGATAGCCGCTGCTGCAGGATCTGCTGTAGGCTTGGGGAATATATGGAAATTCCCCTATATCACAGGTGTGTACGGTGGAGCAGCGTTTCTTTTTGTATATCTTGGTTTTATTGCACTTATTGGTTTGCCCATTATGCTTTCTGAGTTTATGATTGGTCGTAAGTCTAGGAGTAATGTATTTGGCGCATTCAAAAACTTAGCACCCAATTCTCCATGGAAATATGTGGGGCTCTTAGGTGTTGCAGCAGCTGTTATGATTCTTTCATTTTATGGGGTAGTTGCTGGTTGGAGTATTGATTATATCGTAAAATCTTTGACCGATGGTTTCGCTTCAAAAAGCCCTGATGAACTGGGGATAATGTTTACTCAATTTATTGAGACGCCAGGCTTGCCTATTTTTTATCAGCTCTTATTTATGCTGATGACAATGGCTATTGTTATTATTGGAGTGAAAGATGGTATTGAGAAATATGCAAAGATTCTAATGCCAATTTTGATTTTGATTATAATTGTTCTCGATATTAGAGCGGTTACCCTTGATGGTGCTAAAGAAGGTTTGAATTTTTTATTTCATCCAGATTTCTCTAAGCTGACTGCTGATGGCGTTTTAAGTGCTTTGGGACATGCCTTCTTTTCTTTGAGTCTAGGGATGGGAACTTTGATTACGTATGGTTCCTATATAGGAAAGCAGAATAATTTAGCAAAAACAGCTTTAATAGTAACTGTGTCCGATACACTCATTGCTATTCTTGCAGGTATAGCAATTTTCCCTGCGGTATTTGCTTTTGGTATCGAACCCAGCAGTGGACCTGGACTTGTTTTTATAACCCTACCTAATGTGTTTCAGCAAATGCCTGGCGGTTTCTTCTTTTCAATCTTATTCTTCCTTTTATTAACAGTGGCTGCGCTCACCTCATCGATTTCTATTCTCGAGGTGGTTGGGGCTTATTTTAGAGAAGAATTAAAGATAAAAAGAAATTTGGCGACGGTTTTGGCAACCGTAATGATTTCTATTGTTGGGATTTTTTGCTCTCTATCGATGGGTATGTTTAAAGAGCAGACTTTATTTGGTTTAAATTTCTTTGATTTGCTCGATTGGATATCTGCCAATATGCTCTTGCCTTTAGGTGGCCTTTTTATTTCACTATTTATGGGTTGGTATTGGGGACGTAAAATGATAGAAGATGAGTTGGCAAATGGATCAAAACTTTCCCGAGGATTGATTTCAGCTTTTATTTTTGTGCTTAAATTTATTGCTCCTGGTGCAATTGCTATCGTCTTTTTAAATGGTTTAGGTGTTTTCTAAATTAATTTAGATTCTATTTAGGCTATAGGGAGGACTTCATAATTACTCTACTCTTGTATATACTGTATATTACTGCACTTTTACAGTCAATTTGATTATTGACAAAAATATTTTTTAGGACGTCGAAAATAGATTTTTTTTGGTGGACGTAAATATAGCATTTCCTTTGATTTAGGGTAGGGTTTGTACCCGTTATTCAAGCCCTAAAATATGATGTAAAACACATGTTTTTCTGAATCGTGTAATTATAAAAACTCTATGTTTGTTACGAATAAAGGAATAATTCTTCATTCTAAATACGTAGGTTACTAAACTAACATAACCGTATCAAACAACAATGATTGACGCATATTTAAAACACGAAGCAGCCCGCGCTACCAAAGGTATCCCGGCTTTGCCATTGAACGCAGAACAGACTGCTGAACTTTGCAAATTATTAATAAATCCTCCTGCTGGAAAAGAGGATTTTCTTTTGCATTTATTCAAAGAAAGAATCGCTCCTGGAGTTGACGAGTCAACAGAAGTAAAAGCTGAGTTTTTAGGACAGCTTTTAAGAAGTGAGTTGAGTTCTCCATTGATCTCTAAATCCGATGCTATCGAGATATTGGGTACTATGATGGGTGGATACAACGTAACGATGTTGGTTGAAGCACTTCAAGACCCTGCTTTAGCTGAAGAAGCTGCAGAAGCGCTTAAGGGGATTATCTTAGTTTATGATTCTTATTACACCATTTTGGAGCTTTCTAAAACCAATGCAGCTGCAAAAAGTGTTATTGAATCTTGGGCTAATGCTGAGTGGTTCACTAAACGTGAAGAATTAGCTGAAGAAATCAAATTAAAAGTTTATAAGGTAGAAGGTGAAATCAATACTGATGATTTCTCTCCTGCTTCTCAGGCGTTTACTCGTCCTGATATTCCATTGCACGCTTTGGCTATGGGAGCTGGTCGTTTCGAAGATGGTAACGAAACGATTGCTCAGTACCGTAAAGATGGTCATAAGGTTGCCTTTGTAGGTGATGTGGTGGGAACTGGTTCTTCTCGTAAATCTGCTGCGAACTCTTTGTTATGGCATATTGGTGAGGATATTCCTTGTGTTCCTAACAAGCGTACTGCTGGTGTTGTTATTGGTGGTGCTATCGCTCCAATTTTCTACAATACTTGTCAGGATTCTGGTGGACTTCCTATTATTACCGATGTGTCTCAGTTGAATACTGGTGACGAAATTGTTATCAATAATGTTAAAGGTGAGATTACTCGCAATGGTGAAGTGATTTCTACTTATTCTTTAGCACCTGATACGATGACTGATGAGTACCGTGCTGGTGGTCGTATCCCTTTGATTATTGGAAAAGCACTTACCGAAAAATCACGTGCTGCTTTAGGTTTACCTGCTACTGATATTTTTACTGTTGCTAATAACCCTCAGCCTAAGGCTAACCAAGGTTATACTATGGCTCAGAAAATAGTAGGTAAGGCTTGTGGTGTTGAAGGTGTATTACCAGGATCATCATGTGCGCCTAAAATGACGACTGTAGGTTCTCAGGATACAACTGGTCCTATGACTCGTGATGAAATCAAGGAATTAGCTTGTTTGAGTTTCGAAGCGCCTATGTTTATGCAATCTTTCTGTCATACTGCAGCTTATCCAAAAGCGACTGACGTGGCAATGCACAAATCTATGCCTAAGTTCATGTCTGAGCGTAAAGGTGTGCCTTTGAAGCAAGGTGATGGTGTTATCCATTCATGGTTGAACCGTTTATTGGTTCCTGATACTGTTGGTACAGGTGGTGACTCTCATACACGTTTCCCATTGGGTATTTCTTTCCCAGCTGGTTCAGGTTTGGTTGCTTTTGCAGGAGCTCTAGGTTTCATGCCTTTGGATATGCCAGAATCTGTATTAATCAAATTTAAAGGCAAGCTTAACCCAGGTATCACTTTACGTGATGTGGTAAATGCGATTCCATATTTTGCGATTCAAAACGGACAATTAACTGTTCCTAAGAAAAACAAAATCAATATTTTCAACGGTAAAATTATCGAGATGGAAGGTCTTGAAGATATTACAGTTGAGCAAGCTTTCGAATTAACTGATGCAACTGCTGAGCGTTCTGCTGCTGCAGGTTGTATTAAGTTATCCGAAGAGCGTGTTATCGAGTATGTGAAGTCTAACGTTGCCTTGATGGAATCAATGATCAAGATGGGCTACGATGATGCAACAACGATTCAGAATCGTATTGATGCTTGTAACGAGTGGTTGGCTAACCCAGTGTTGCTTTCTAGAGACGAGAATGCTGAATATGCTGAGGTAATCGAAATCGATCTTTCTGAAATTACTGAGCCTATCCTTTGTTGTCCTAACGACCCGGATGATGTGAAGTTGCTTTCTGAAGTTCAAGGTGCTGAAATTCAGGATGTATTCATCGGTTCTTGTATGACAAACATTGGTCACTTCCGTGCTTGTGAAAAAGTTTGGAGTGGATTAACTCCTAGCGATAAAGTAAGAACATATATGGCTCCTCCTACACGTATGGATGCTGCTGTATTGAAAGAAGAAGCTACTTTTGCGACTTTCTCTCAGTTGGGTGTTCGTATCGAAACGCCAGGATGTTCATTATGTATGGGGAACCAACTTCGTGTTCCAGATAAGGTGAATGTATATTCTACTTCAACTCGTAACTTCAACAACCGTATGGGTACTGGTGCTCAAGTTTACTTGGGTTCTGCCGAACTTGGTGCTATTGTAGCTGTTTTAGGTAAATTACCTTCTCCTGCTGAGTATATGGAAATATACAATGAGAAAATTGCTGATCACGAAGAGGAAGTATATAAATACATGCAGTTTGACGAAATGGATATGGAGGATGCTCTATATCAGCGTCGCGATCTGTAATTTTTTATTGATCCGATCAATCATCTCAAATGAAGTGAATTGATCGGATCACTTTTGAGCTTTAAGATTGGACAACCTTAAAGCTTCAACCCAAAGCCGAAGATTTATTCTTCGGCTTTTTTATACAAGCTTATTTATAGTAGCCACATAAACGGCTTCCATAGCGCTTTTTACATTTAACTTTTTTATGATATTTCGTTTATGAAATTTAACGGTTTCTTCTGAGATAAATAATTTTTGAGACATTTCACAAGCTGAATTACCTTTAATCATCAGATGCAAAACATCTTTCTCTCTTTTTGAAAGATGTTTAATTATTGTTGGTTTAAATTGTTTCCGGAGAAAGTCATAATCAAATCTCTCATCTTTATCATTAAAGGTAATAAAGACATTACCTGATTTTTCGGCTACCGATAAAGAGACTAGGCAAAGTGCGAACCAAATATTACCCGTATCTGTTAATATGAGTGGAGTGAGTTTTTGATTTACCAGTATTTCACTTCCCGTATCTTTTCGTTTTAATCTAAAATCATATGAAATAGAGGCTTTATCTCTTCTGTTAACAGGTAGATTGTAAAAAAAATCAAAACCTTTTTGATTCATCTCTAAAAGCATGTCTAAGTCTTCATTAGGAACCACTTTCTCATAGAATTCGTAGCCCATCTTTAATACTTCTTCTTGCTCATATCCAGACAAAAATAAGGGATCATCAGATACGTACAAAAATTCTTGTTTATTATAGTCGATGATATAAAAACCGAGGTTAATCAATTTTGAAACCGCTCTAAGAGCAAGCATATATTGCTTAATCAGTTGGTAATTATCATCGCCTAAATAACCATCTTTTCTTATTGGATCAAAAAATTTCTCTATTGCTATCATATCCTTTCTTTTTTTGATTTAATAACCTTATAATTTATACTGTCAATAATTAAAACTACACTTTTGAGTAGTTGTATGCAAGACTGAGAACACCAATATTAGGCTATACTTAAAATTTATAATCGATATGGATATTCTCTTAAACGACTTTCAAGATTTTTCGCTGTGGTTAGTATCCCACGACCACTTAAACGAGGTAAGTAGTTTCATTTTACGAGTCAATCATCAAGTGCATTTGAATTCAAACATTATTAATTATTCCGATCTACTTAAAACCAGAAAATTAGATTTGGATAGTTATTCGAGTTCTTTCTTTTATGCCATCAAAAATCGAAAACATGAAATTGTAGGAACTATAAAAGCTCAAAAGTGGGATGGAAATAGTAGGCTTCCAATTGAGGATGACTTTGATGTAAAAGTTGTTGATGTGTTAAATGAGTTAAGTTATACGCCTCATGAAGTATGGCATATTGGGCGATTTGCTATTGATCAGCAAAGAATAAAAACTGACCCTTTTTTAAGAAAAAACAGAGTTGTAATTCTAAAATTATTGATGGTAAATGCATTGCAGCACATCTATGCTAACCTAACCAATATTCTAATTGCCGAATGTGATAAAAAACTGTTTGATAAATTGCGATTGATGGAAATTTACTCATCTCAAATTGGAGATTCTAAATTTTATTTAGGATCGGAAACAGTACCCATGTTTAATACTGCTATAGGAGTGAAAAAATTTGTGGAACAGCATATTGCTTTATGTTATTCTTATCAGCAGCAAGATTTATATACAGCCTAAATTATTAATCAACTAAAATCAAGCTAACAAGACAAAAGTATATCGTATTAGAATTGATGAATTTAGCTCTTTATGTTAGTTGTAATTATATTATGTATCAAAGAAATCGAATTTATATATCATCCGAAGAACAAGAGATAATTAAGAATACCAAAATCCTTATCGCAGGCGCTGGCTTAGGAAGTAATATTGCAGAATGTGTTTTGCGAATGGGATTTGAAAATTTAACCATTTGTGACATGGATAATGTCGAGAATTCTAATCTTAACCGTCAGAATTATACTTCCAGTGATATAGAAAAACCCAAAGTTGATAGTCTATATCATAGACTTAAATCAATTAACCCCGAAGCTGAAATCAACTATCACAATGTCTTTTTAACTGAGACTAATTGTTGTGAATATATTGAGAACATTGATATAGCTATAAATACAATTGATTTTACATCAGATGCTCCATTTGTTTTTGATGAAATATGTCGGGAAAATAATATACCAGTATTACATCCTTTTAATTTTGGTTGGGCAGGATGTGTTTTTATTATTAATAAGTGGAGTGAAAGTCTTCTCAATATTATTCAAGGTGACGATCAACCTGAAGTAAGTATTGTTGAGCATATTATTCAAAATAGTAAATCAGATGTTGATTTATTTTGGTTACGCGATGTGTTAAAATCTTATAAAGATGAAAATGCGAAAAATTCACCACCTCAATTAGCTCCTGCATCATGGATTACTGCTGGCATTTGTGCAAATCTGTTATTTAAGCTTGCCAATAACAAATCGATAAAGGTTTTCCCAAATTTTTATCTCTTAACAGCTAATTAGAAAACTACACTTTAGGGTAGTTGTTCGGTGCTACAATGAAAATTACTTTTAGATTATAACAAAAGTCACTCAAATAAATCGATAAGCCACTAAATAATTTTGTGTATGTAGTTGTAAATGAGATTGTCTTAATGATGAGTGAAATAGATTTAAGAATGGCGATGTTGTTTATGTGAAAGACTATTCCTCACGGAATAGTCTTTCATTTGTTATGTTTTGTCCGAGTATAACAGGACAGTTATCTGCTAAATAAATGAGAATTATTTTTAATTATTCCACATATGATTAAGCTAAATGAGAAAATTGAAGATTTTCTAGATGGTGCCAAACTACTCCTTAATAAAAGTATTATGGATAGTACTATAAAGAGTTCTGTAGCATTATTGGGTTATGATGAGGTTAAGCTTACTGAGGCTAAATCTTTATTATTAATATTGGAAGAATTATACGATAGTTCGAAAAAAGAGAGTACTAATCAGTATCAAGACGAATATTGGATTAAACGTGAAGCTGTAAATAAAGATTATTTGGATTTGATCACCATTTCTAAAATAGCCTTTAAAAATGATCTTTATGCTTTTCAAACTTTAGGCCTTAATAATATCCGTAAAAAAAGTTTTAGTGGTTGGTTCTCTCAAGCTCTTGAGTTTTGTAGTACCTTAATTTCAAATCTTAATTATATAACAAGCCTTGAAGTTTTTAAGCAGAGTATTGTTGAGGTACAAGTAATAAAGGAGAAAATTTTAGAAACCAAGAACTTTTATAAAGTCTACCAAGGAGAAATAGAGGCTGAGTGGCGAACTCTTCAAATGCAAGATGAAATATTTGACCTACTGGCAGAATGGGTTTGTGATTACCAAAAGATTTTAAGAATAGCATTAAAAGATAAACCACACTTATTGGAGACAGTTGGTTTAGCTAAGAATTCGTTTCAAGAATGTTTATAAATTTTGGTATCTAATATATTTTGCCTAATTAATTAAGTTTAAGATATTATTTCACAACTTTACTGCTTATCAACTTTTCAATTAAGTTATGCCATATTTAAATTCAATCAGTATTCTGTCTTGTGGATGGTTAGGAGAATCTTTAGCAGTAAACATGCTAGAAAAAGGGTTTAATGTAAAGGGAGCTACAACTAGCTTAGATAAGAAAGAACGTTTAGCTGAGAAGGGAATTGACGCATTTCAATTAAGATTTGAAGACTTGAATGATGAGATGAAAAAGTTTCTGAATTCCGAAATTCTGATTTTAAACCTGACCATAAAAGATATTGAACTCTACAAGCAATTTTTACCCCTATTAGAGCAATCACCTATAAAGAAGTTGATTTTGATTAGCTCAACAGGTGTTTATAAAAACTCAGTAAAACCAGTTGATGAAAATTCAGAATTGAGTGAATCGGTTTGGGTTTCTATTGAGAATTTGATGAAAGACAATTTGAATTACCAGACGACTATTCTAAGATTCTCGGGTCTCTTTGGAGGGAACAGAAAGCCAGGTAATTTTTTATCGGGAAAAACAGTGAAAAATGCTGATGCACCGGTCAATCTTATTCATCGTGATGATTGCATGCAAATTATCAATGAAATTATTAAACAAGATGTGTGGGAGGAATGTTTCAATTGCACCGCTGATACCCACCCTTCAAAAAAAGAGTTTTATACAAAAGCTTCTGATATAATTGCGGTTGAACATCCCATTTTCGATGAAGAAGAGGGAAGTCTATCTTCTTTTAAACTTATCACGAATGAGAAGCTCAAAAGAAGATTGAATTATGAATTTATTCATCCTGATCTGATGAAAGCCTTATGATTTACTTGCCTTTATTTTTGATAAAATCTCTTTGAGCTTCGGATTTTTTTTGAAGCTATTAATATATCTCTGTTTACCTCTTTGTTCTTGTGTCCATTGTTCCTCAGTTAGAATATCTTTACTAGTGAAGTAGGCATTTGTTGTACTGTCTTGTTGAAGTAGAGTTTCGAAATTGGTTTTGTGTTTCTGAATAAATTTGGTGTAGTCAACAACATGAATATTGCCCCAGCTGGCTTGTTGCCAAACATAGAGTTCAGCAATGTTATAGGCGATTTTGGATTTCTTGCTGTCGAAATTTAGATCGCTATACATCAGTTCAATTATTTGATTGTTGTGTGTCATCAAATGTTTGTTGAAGTTATATAAAGCATGTGCATCTTCAATATACACTACCGGCATTAGGTTACCGATTTTAGAGTCGCAGATGCGATTCCAGCTGGCATCGCTAAAGCTGACGTTTTGAAAACCATTAAACACAGGAATATAGTCGTTGAATTTGTATCCTGATTCGAGTATATCTTCAATGTCTTGCATTTTTATTAGTCTTTTTTCGACTTGATGGTTGAAGTTGATAAGGTTTTTGTAGTTTTGAAATATCTCTTGATTAAGCCTTTCTTTAGCCAGTTTTGTTTCTATTTCTTCTTTATGATTTTCACGCCATTCGGTGATGAGAAATGCAAGGTAGACACTTAAAAGGACGGTAAGGAATTCGAAGAAATAGGGCCATAAGCTTTTATTCTCCTTTAATTTAGAGATTAAGTTAAACATGGTAGTAAAGGATGTTTTTAGAATGAAATTAACATTTGATTAATTCCAAAGTTAAGAAGTTAGTAAAGAGATTATATTGATCAAAATCAGGTTTACTGAATTATTCCTACGATTTTTGAGCGATTATCCCTATCCAGGGACTCTCAATTTCGTAAGGTTTTCCACAAAGATCACTCCAAAAATCCTTGAGATTAAATTGATGTTGTTTCATCATTTCTTTGGCACGTTTAAGAGAGAAATAATGTTTCCAGATATGGTAGCTCTGCATCTGTCCATCATTCATAATCATCGTGTATTTTTCAAGGCGCACCTTATCTTTTTTATATTTGAAATGCTCATGTAGGAGCAGGTGTTCTTCCTCTTTCCAAAAGCCTTCTTCCTGACTTAAATACCAGGTTTGTTTCTCATGTCCATCTTTGAAGTATTGCTTGGTAAACAAATCGAATATTAAGTAACCACCAGGTTTAAGAGCCTTACGTACTTTTGTGAGAAGCAGATCTCTTTCCTGATGAGATAATACACATAAATCACCATAAATAAGCGTAATTACATCAAATTCATTATTGTAGTCTATCTCCAAATAATTTTGGCAAATGTATTCGATATCGTATTGTGAAGCTTTGGCTTCTTCCTTAGCATAGTCGATTGAGCTTTGTGAAAAATCAATTCCAGTGACCTTAAATCCTTGACCATGGAAATGTTCACTATACAAACCTGGCCCACAACCTAGGTCGAGTAAGCGAGAGCCTTGTGGCATATTCATATATTCCGAAAGCCATAATACTGATTTGATTACTGTTTCGTATTTTCTTGAACCTTCATCACTTTCATCATCTAAATGAGCGTACAAAATGTGCTCTGAGATGTATGGATCCTGCCAAAAGTTAACTTTATCCTTTGTGAAAAGTTTAGGTTTTTTGATAATGCTTTCCAACTGGGAAAAGTCAAGTTTCCCATTATTTATTAGGTTCATATATAGCTTGTGTAAATTTAAAAAGTTGATTCTAAACGATTTGGTTTAGTTTGATTTTCTGTACACCTTCAATTTCTCCAATCTCTTCAGATAGAGTATTAATCTTCACTTTTTCACTAATCTGAATAACAAAATAGAGGCTGGTACGCTTTTCATCGAATGATTGCTCTATATCGATAGTTCTAACATTGGCCTTGTGTTTCTTCAAAAGCTCTAGAATAGGATCGGTTTTTAAATTAAAACCAGCTGATGAGTAGACACTTAAGTGCTTGATGAATTTAGATGGAAATATCCACTTTTCGAATAAATCGAGAAATATAAGTGCAAACAATAAAATACCAGTAGCTATTGCCGTAGCCCAATACATACCGGCACCAATGGCCAATCCGATAGCGGCAATTACCCAAATAGAAGCAGCAGTGGTTAATCCTTTAACATTAAAACCAAATTTCATGATGGCGCCTGCACCCAAAAAACCAATACCTGATACTACTTGCGCTGCCAATCGACCAGGGTCTGCAGGTTTATATTGGCTAAATGTTTGAGGAATATAAATTGAAAGAAGCATAATTAAAGTTGCACCCATACTAATAAGAATATGTGTACGCAATCCTGCTGGTTGTTTGTGATATTCTCTTTCTATACCGACAATAGCGCTCACAACGACACTCAGAAGCATTCTAAAAGCCACTGTTCCCGTAGTAATACTCTTCTCATTTATGATTTCTTCAATTAATGTCATTTTTGAATATTTGGTGCGCAAAGATAGGGATTAAGATTTAAGGATAAAGGTTAAAGAATCAAGTGAAAAGAATAACATACAATTTTCAATTACTCAAATGAGAAATGCTATTCATTGTCACTTTTCATCACATAGACTTGCCCCGTTTCGTATCGAAGAACAAGCACTTCAGTTCCTTTGTTTATAAATCCATCTTCTGATTTTGCATCATAAATTTCATCATTAATAATTACTTTGCCCGAAGGACGAAGATCTGTTCCACAAAAACCTTTTTGGCCCACAAGTCTTTTGGGGCTCATGTCTACACCAATAAATCCTTCTTCAATTTTGCCTTCAGTCTGAAGTGCTAATCTGCCAAGAAAACCACTTCCTGCAAAAAGTCTTTTACTAAGGTTGATAGAGATGATAATAGAAGCCAGCATGGAAAACGTGACCATAAGAATGGCTCCTAATAGGGCTTTTATATGACGGGGTTCAAAATTAAAGTTCACATTATCAATCAAACTTAAGCTAAGACCCGAGATGATGAAAACAATACCTGAAATACCAGCAACTCCAAATCCTGGAATAACAAATATTTCGACACCGAGCAGGGCAACACCTATAATGAAAAGAATAATTTCCCAATTGGCAGCCAAACCTTCAAGGTACAGGGGAGAAAAGTACAGAAATGCTCCAATAATTGCTGCAAGTAAAGGAAATCCAATTCCCGGAGATTGCAATTCGAAATAAATACCACCCACTATTAGCATGATAAACAGGCCCTGCAGCATAGGATTCAACATGAAATCGACAACTTTTTCGATACCAGAAGGTTCGTACTTCTTAATGATATATTCTTTGATATGTAATTGTTTTAAAACTTCTTCTACAGAGTTGGCAATGCCTTCACAGTACCCATTCTTAATGGCTTCATTAGGCGTAAAAGTTAATACTTTTCCCGTATCGATTACATTTTCAATATAGGTTCTGGGATCCACCATAGCTTCTGCAATAAGCGGGTCACGTTTCCACTTAATGATTGTATCACCATTCTGTATCAGGGTATCTTTGCCATGAGATTCTGCGGTGGCACGCATCGTAGATCGCATATAGGATTGGTACTTATCTGGCATAGCTTCTCCAGTCTGATTGACAACTGTAGCGGCTCCAATATTAGCACCTGTTCGCATGTATATACCATCGCAAGCAATAGAGATTAAGGCACCAGCTGATGCTGCATTATTATCAATATAGACATAAACAGGTATCTCGGAGTTCAATATTGCTGTTCGGATGGAATCTGCATGAACCACCATACCGCCATATGTATTCATATGAATGAGGAATATATCAGCATTCCATTCCTTTGCCTCTGAAAAAGCATCTTTGGTTTGTCTCCAAATTGGAGGACCAATATCTCGCTTGATATCAAACTTATAAACCTTTGTTTTTGATATATCAAGACTATCACTTGTTTCTTGTGAAAATGAAACAAATGGAAAAATGAACAAGAGGAATAAATAAAGTATGTTAGTCTTCATATCTTAAAAGAGTTGAGTTCTGATGATATAATACTTATTAAAGATAATCATGAATTCAAATTAAAAAAATGATAGCCATGAATTCACGAATTAAATTGATGAATTCGGGGTTCTTTTTTATTTATTTCTTTGAATTTGTGTTTTTACGTTTAAAAGCTTTTGTATTTTCGAAGCTGATTAAAATTCGACCTAAATAGAAACGACAAAAAACAAACATGGAAAATTTGAGAAGAACCCTTAGAGATAACGCCTGGATACGTTGGGGAATGCTAATAATGGTAGGCTTTGTTTTAGCTGCTAACTATTATTTCTACGATGCATTATCACCATTAAAATCAAAGTTAACCGAAGAGTTTGGTTTTACATCAACTGATTTTGGTCTTTTTGTTTCTGTTTATTCTATTCCCAATGTATTTCTTTTAATGGCCGTATTAGGAGGGGTTATTTTAGATAAATTAGGAATTCGTCGTACAGGTTTCATGTTTGTATCTTTCATGACCTTTGGTGCATTGCTCACGGCTTACGGGGCAAGTGATATGTATACTAGTGGTGGTTGGGGATATTCATTCATGTCTTCGTTTATGCCATCCTATTCACCTGAATTGAAGATGATGCTTTTGGGCCGATTTTTATTTGGATTAGGTGCTGAAACTAGTATTGTTGTCATTTCTAAAATCATTGTAAAATGGTTTAAAGGAAAAGAATTGGCTCTTGCCTTTGGGGTTAAATTAGGTTTGGCACGTACGGGATCATTTCTAGCATTTAATCTTTCGCCAATATTAATCGAATCACCTTCAGGATGGACCACAGCGATTTGGTTTGCTGCCTTCTTTGTGACTTCATCACTTCTGGTATTCATGATTTATATGATGCTTGATCTAAAGCTTGACAGACAGAGTAAGCAGGATGGTGTGGTTGCTAAAAGTGATCCATTCAGATTATCTGACTTGAAAGAACTTATCATGAATCCTTCTTTCATGTATGTGACTTTATTGTGTTTGACTTTCTATTCCGCAGTTTTTCCATTTCTCTCATTCTCAGCAGATTTCTTTTTGAATAAATTTGATTTAAGTGTGAAAGAATCAGGTTTTATATCATCCATGTTGCCCGTTGGGACTATGATTTTCACACCATTATTCGGTTTTGTTGTTGATAAATATGGGCGTGCTGCTAGTTTGATGATCTATGGTTCATTGATCCTAGTTCTGGTACATACCTGTTTCGCATTTACTACGATTAATCCTTATGTTTTGATGGTGATTTTGGGAATTGCATTCTCATTGGTTCCAGCATCAATGTGGCCTTCTGTTGCTAAAATTGTCGATGAGAAACGTATTGGTTCTGCATATGGATTTATGTTTTCGATACAGAATATTGGGCTCTGGATTTTCCCTATACTAGCAGGTTTAGTTTTAGACAAGACGAATGGTGAAGGAACAGAGAGTTTGGATTATACCTTTACCATGATCATGTTTGCAGCTCTAGGTATATTAGGTCTCGTCTTCGCAATTTTGTTAAAACGAGAAGATAAGGTTTCTGGTTACGGTCTTGAATTACCATCGAACGCAAAATAGAAGTGAATATGCAAGAAGTTAAGAGTATTCAAAAGCTAGAGTGGAAAGTTTTGAAATTTAATGAGTTTACTTTAGATGAACTATACGATTTAATGCAATTGCGTTCACAGGTTTTTGTTGTAGAGCAAGATTGTGTTTATCTCGATCAGGATGGTAAGGATAAGAAAGCTTTACATGTACTAGGTTTTAAAGGCAAGAAAATTTGCGCTTATGCTCGTCTATTCAATAAGGGGGATTATTTTGATGCCTGTAGTATTGGCCGTGTAATTGTTGCAGAAGATGAACGTCGATATGCTTATGGACATACTCTGATGGATGAGAGCATTAAAGCCATAAAGGAATACTATGGAGAGGATATAATTAAAATATCAGCCCAGAAGTATTTGAAGAAGTTTTATGAAAGCCATGGCTTTGTCCAAAATGGAGACGAATATCTCGAAGACGAAATTCCTCATGTCGGAATGATAAAAGAGAATTAGATTCGTAGAGTCTTAAAAACTTAACCGCTAAGATCACAAAGTAAATCGCTAAGAGTGTAGAGTTTATTTATAATTCTTCTACTCTTTGCGTCCTTAGCGTTTAGCTTGGCGGCTTTGCGTTAAAATTTGATTATCCTTAATCCAGAATAGCTTATTAGTCAGTTTCTCAATTCGAAAAAAATCATAACTTTACAGAGTTGATAAAAGTCTGTAAGAATGATGACTAATACCGTAATACAAAAACCTTCCTACAAAGGTCTTTATGAATGTTGGATTTGCTGATCCCACAAGCATTCTTTTACCTTACTTTTTAAAGTAAGAATCGGCCGTATCCTACCTGGTCGAAGAATTGAGTTCACACTTTATTAATTGAATTAAGAATACCAAGGCAGTTCCTTAATGGGCATGTTGCAACTTGTTGGTTATTCGTATTCGAAAGTTTGAAAATAATGCAAGCCATTGTATTTGATATTAAGCGTTATGCGGTGCACGACGGCCCTGGTATTCGCACATCCGTATTTTTTAAGGGCTGTCCATTGCGCTGTGTTTGGTGCCATAATCCTGAATCCTATAAGGCAGGAATTGAGTCCATATGTCGAAATAACCGTCTGGGTGATGTGGAAGTTGCCGGTCAAGCAGAAATTGGTAAAGCCTATACGATAAACCAACTGATTTCAGAAATTGAAAATGATCAGCTTTTTTTTGATGAATCTGGTGGCGGCGTAACCTTTAGCGGAGGTGAACCTCTGATGCAAATTGATTTTCTTGAAGCGATACTAAAAGCTTGCAAGCAAAGAGAGATTCATACGGCTTTGGATACCACGGCTTACGCACCGAAGGATAAGATTGATCGCATTGTTAATTATGTGGACTTGTTTCTTTTTGACCTGAAGCACATGCTTGATGCCGATCACCTGAAAAGTACAGGCGTCTCTAATAAATTGATACTTGATAATCTGAGGTACTTATCGGAAAAAGGCAAACAAATAATCATTCGTTTTCCAATGATTCCAGGCTTCAACGATTCTAAGGAAAACATCAATTTAATGCTGGATTTTCTGAATGAATTACCCAGGAAACCTGAATTTCATATTCTACCTTATCATCGAACCGGACAGGATAAATTCCGACGCTTTGGTATTGAGAGTACGATGCCTGATATTCCATCTTTATTAGAAGAGGATACAGAATGGGTTCAGTCTATTTTCAAAGAATCGGGATATAAAGTAAGTGTAGGCGGCTAAACAATTGATAATTATTAATTACCAATTATTAATTCAAAAAATCATGAACACCAGAATACAAAAATTAAGAGAACAAAGTTTAAATGCTATCAACTGCATATCGCCAGAGCGTGCTTTGTTAATGACAGAATTTTATAAATCAGATGAGGCACAAATGGTTTCTACACCTGTGAAACGTGCCCTTTCTTTCCAACATTTTTTTGCCAACAAGAAGATCTGTATCAATCCAAATGAATTGATCGTTGGTGAGCGTGGACCAGCCCCAAAGGCCTGTCCTACATATCCAGAGATTTGTATTCACTCTTTGGATGATCTTAAGATTTTGAACGAAAGAGAGAAGGTTTCATTCAAGGTTGATGAGGAAACATTTAAGATTTACGAGGAAAGCATCATTCCTTTCTGGACAGGGAAAACCAATCGTGATAAACTGATTGGCAATATGACTCCTGAGTGGTTGAATGCTTACGAGGCAGGTATTTTTACCGAGTTTCAAGAGCAGCGTGCTCCCGGTCATACTGTTTTGGGTAAGAAAATGTTCCAAAGAGGTTTCCTTGATGTGAAAAAGGATATCGCTTCAGCCATTGAAGCTTTGGATTTTTTTAACGATAATGAAGCCTACGATAAGCAGGAAGAGTTGAAGGCCATGGACATTGTTTGCGATGGTATTATTCATTTTGCAGAGCGTCATGCGGAAGAA
The DNA here is from genome assembly GCF_003863355.1 of Ancylomarina euxina. Lineage (GTDB taxonomy): Bacteria > Bacteroidota > Bacteroidia > Bacteroidales > Marinifilaceae > Ancylomarina > Ancylomarina euxinus. The sequence goes on from NZ_QQWG01000002.1 coordinate 145,271, forward strand.
TTGGAGAGCCTATCAAAGACAGAAACGAATACTGAAAGAAAAGCTGAATTAGAGCAGATGGCTAAGGTGTGTCGTCGCGTACCAGCACATGCACCGGAAACCTTTCACGAAGCCTTGCAGCACTATTGGTTTATACATTTAGGCGTAATCTCAGAGTTAAACCCTTGGGATTCTTTCAATCCAGGTCGATTAGATCAGCACCTTTTGCCTTTTTATGAGAAGGAAGTGAAAACGGGTGAGCTAGCTGAAGATGCTATGTATGAATTGCTACAAGCTTTCTGGATCAAATTCAATAATCATCCGGCCCCACCTAAAATGGGTGTGACGGCTAAAGAAAGTAATACATATACTGACTTCTGCTTAATTAATGTGGGAGGTTTAAAGGAAGATGGTTCGGATGCGGTGAATGAGATGTCTTATATCATTCTAAATGTGATAGAGGAAATGCGTTTGTTACAGCCTAGTTCAATGGTGCAGTTGAGCAAGAAAAATCCAGATCGTTTTATCAAACGAGCACTTAGAATTGTGAAAACTGGATTCGGACAACCTTCTATTTTTAATACCGATGCGGTTATTCAGGAAATGCTGCGACAAGGAAAAAGCATCGAAGATGCGCGTAATGGTGGCTGCTCGGGTTGTGTTGAAACGGGTGCTTTTGGAACAGAGAATTACAGTCTGAGTGGTTACTTCAATTTGGCAAAAATACTTGAAATAACCATGAACAATGGTGTTGATCCCCGTAAGGGTAAACTGATTGGTTTACAAACGGGCGAATTGTCAAGCTTCAATTCTTACGAAGACTTATTTGCTGCCTGGCAGAAGCAGGTGAAACACTTTGCCGATATCAAACTTAGAGGCAATAACGTCATCGAGCGTTTATATGCGACTTATCTACCTGTGCCATTCCTTTCGGTTTTGGTTGACGATTGCATCAGTAAAGGGAAAGATTATAATGCAGGTGGTGCTCGTTATAATACCTCATACGTTCAAGGTGTTGGATTGGGGAGTTTGAGCGATATGCTGGCTTCTATTAAGCTGAATGTTTTCGAAAATAAAATGCTGAGCCTGACGGATTTGAAAAAAGCGATGGACGCCAATTTCGAAGGCTACGATCAGCTGCGAAGCGATTTAATTTATAAGACACCTAAATATGGTAATGACGATGATTACGCTGATGAGTTAGCTGTCGATATTTTCGAAACCTTCTATGAAGCCATTAATGGTAGGCCAACCGCAAAAGGTGGGGTATTTCGCATTAATATGCTTCCGACCACTTGCCACGTTTATTTTGGGAATATTATGGGGGCAACGCCAGATGGTCGTTTGGCTGAAATGCCATTGTCCGAAGGGATTTCACCTTATCAAGGCGCTGACACAAAAGGACCATCAGCAGTTGTAAAGTCAGCGGCAAAGATTGATCATCTTCGAACAGGAGGAACTCTTTTGAATCAGAAGTTCAGCCCACAGTTTATGGATGATGAAGCGGGTATTACACAAGTGATGAATCTGGTTCGTTCTTATTTCCGTATGGATGGGCATCACATTCAATTCAATGTGGTTAGTGCTGATACCCTTCGCGATGCACAAAAAAATCCGGAATCGTATAAAGATCTGATTGTGCGTGTGGCAGGTTATAGCGATTATTTCAACGACTTGGGCGAGGATCTGCAGAACGAGATTATCCGAAGAAATGAGCATACTGAATTTTAATTGCATTTAGTTATCTGTTTGTCAGTTTTCGGTTATCAGCTATTGACAACCGAGAACCGATAACTTTAACCTTTCTATTCCAGCTTTGCTGGTCCCGAGAATCGGGATTAATCTTATTACTTTACACTTTATTTACTTTATCCTTTAACCTTATATATGAAACGTTTATTATTAATTCCCCTTCTTTTGATAGCTTGTCTGGTAGGGGCACAAAATGGCAATAAGGCCTTTACTCTCGAAAATGTGAGTATTGATGGCACTTTTAATGCAAAATCTGTTTACGGCTTACGTTCTATGAATGACGGTTTGCATTATACTATTCTAAAGGAAGGACAACGCGTAGAAAAATATGCTTATGCAACCGGCCAATTGATTGAGGTTCTATTCGATTTGTCTAAGATGGAGAATAAAGATATCAAGCGAATTGATAGCTACCAGTTTTCATCTGACGAGAAGAAGATCTTGTTGGCAAGTAATCGAATTGACATTTACAGACATTCCTATTCGGCTGAATTTTTTGTGTTCGATAGAACGAATAAAAAGTTGGATGTTCTTTCTACAGGACGTCAGCAATTGGCGGATTTTTCCCCTGCAGGTGATCAGGTTTGTTTCTTCCGTGAGAACAATTTGTTTATTAAAGATCTGAAGACCAATAAGGAGAAACAATTCACCTTCGATGGTAAATATAATCACATTATTAATGGTGCACCAGATTGGGTTTACGAAGAAGAATTCTCTTTCTGGAAAGGATTCCAATGGTCGCCCGATGGCAAGCGCGTTGCTTTTATGCGTTTCGACGAATCTCGTGTGAAGCAGTTTAATATGACGGTTTTTAAAGGAACTTATCCTGAAAAAAAGGCGAATGCTTTATACCCTGAAAATTACACATTCAAATACCCAAAAGCAGGTGAAGATAACTCTGTGGTGAGTATTCATGTTTATGATTTGGCTTCTGAGAAAACTCGGACCATGAATGTGGGAGATGAAACCGATCAGTATATTCCAAGAATCAAGTGGACACGCAATCCTGAAGTTTTGAGCATAGTTCGTATGAGTCGTCATCAAAATCATTATGAGCTTTTATTTGCTGATGTTAATACAGGTGACACGAAGCTGATTTATGAAGAGAAGAATAAGGCCTGGATTGATGTGAATGATGATTTGACTTTCACAGAAGATGGTAAGTCTATTATTCTAACGAGTGAGAAATCAGGTTTCAATCACATTTACCTTTATGATATAGATGGAAAGTTTAAGCGTCAAATTACCAAAGGTGATTGGGAAGTGACTCAATTCTTAGGTTACGACGAAGCTCACAAGCTATTCTATTATCAGGCAGCAGCCGTATCACCACTTCAGCGTGAGATTTACGCAGTAGATATCAAAGGAAAGCGTACTAAAAAAATGAGTACAGATATGGGAACGAACTCTGCTGTTTTCTCTTGGGGATTCAAGTACTATATTAACTATTTCTCCAATGTAAAGACACCAACCTTAGTGACTTTGCACAATGCAAAAGGGAAACAAATTCGTGTCCTTGAGGATAATGCCTCTCTTAAAAAGAGAATGGCCGATTATCAATTACCAGAGCGTGAGTTCTTCTCTTTCAAAACGTCAGAAGATGTGGAGCTGAATGCTTTTATGATTAAGCCTACGAACTTTGATGCTTCGAAGAACTACCCAGCAGTATTGACTTTTTATGGAGGTCCGGGATCTCAGCTCGTTCTTGATCGCTACCGTTTCGAATGGTTCGAATATTTAGCTCAGGAGGGGTTTGTTGTGGTTTGTGTTGACAATCGCGGAACAGGGGCACGAGGCGAAGCATTCAAAAAATGCACCTATATGCAGGTTCAAAATCTGGAAGCTATCGATTTGATCGAAACAGGTAAATATATGGCTGGATTAGATTATGTAGATGGATCGAAGATTGGGGTTTATGGTTGGAGTTTTGGAGGTCAAATGTCTTCGCTTTGTATGTTTCGTGGCGCTGATGTTTTCTCGGCTGGAATTGCTGTGGCTCCTGTAACCACCTATCGTTATTACGATAGTATCTATTCGGAACGCTACCTGCGCACACCACAGGAAAACCCTGAAGGTTACGATAAATATGCGCCTATCGCTTTTGCTGATCAGTTAAAAGGCAAGTTCCTTTTGATACACGGTACTTCAGATGATAACGTGCACATGCAGAACAGTCTGGAGCTTTCTGAAGAGCTGGTTCAGAACAATAAGAAATTTCAAATGCACATGTATACCAATCGTAATCATGGCATTTATGGAGGTAAAACTCGCTTGCATCTTTATGGGATGATGACTGATTTTTTTAACGAGAATTTGAAATAATAATTTTAATAAACCAGTCTTTGCGAAGCCGAGTAACGAGGCTGTGGCACTCTCATGAAAAAGGAACTATTAGTATTTGGCTTATCGGTCAAAACAAGCAGATATATATAGCCGAGGGATATGAATCCTTCGGCTTTTTTTTTATTTCAATCGAATAGTCATTAACTTAGGTAGTAATTAGTTTAACTGTTACTATTCAGTTTGATATGGATGATTCCTGCCACTTTAAAGCTAAATGGTTCGTTTGGGTTCTTGTCTTTCTACTGGGTTTCCTCAGTAGCCCTATTCTTATTGCCCAGGATGACGAAACCTGTATGATGTGTCATGATGATCCTTATATTGTAAGAGAAGGGAAAAACAAAAAACAATCGGTATGGGTGGATCACCCTCTTTTACTTAGGTCTATCCACCAAAAAGTAACTTGTATAGCTTGTCATCCTGAATCTGCCGTTGGGAGCGACTGGCCTCACCCAGCTGAGATGTCACCAGTAAACTGTGGGACTTGTCACGAAGAGGCTCAGACTAAATTTGAAATGGGTATTCATGGTCAGGCATTAAAAAAAAGAGCGAGGTACGCTCCTGATTGTAAGGAATGTCATGGTTGGCACGATATTTTATCCCATACCAATCCTGCTTGCCGAACTTATAAAATGAATATTCCCATACTTTGTGGAAAGTGCCATCGGGAAGGGGCTCCTGTCGCTCGAACCTACAAAATTACAGAACACAATATATTACAGAATTATAGTCAAAGTATACATGGGAAGGGTTTGTATAAGAGTGGTTTAATTGTTACGGCTACTTGTAATAATTGTCATGGGAACCATTTGATATTACCTCATAATAATCGTCTTTCCAGTATTTCTCTTAAGAATATTGCTGCTACCTGTATGAAATGTCATGCAAGAATTGAACAGGTACATACCAAAGTCATAAACGAACAACAGTGGGAGAAAAAGCCAGGATCGATACCTGCATGTACTGATTGTCACCCACCTCATATCGTAAATATCCAGAATATTCTTGAAAGCATATCCGACCGATCTTGTCTTGCATGCCACGAAAAGAAAGAGATCCATAAAATTGTTGGACTGGATACTATTTCTCTTCAGGTTGATGTCAAGTATCTGACAACTTCAGCTCATAATAATATCACTTGTGTAAAATGTCACTCCGATGTTTCTGCAAGAAAAAAACGCCCCTGCGAAACGGCTGGTAAAGTTGATTGTTCTTCTTGTCATGCTGAAATATCTGAGATCTATGCGATAAGTGGGCATGGCGTGGCCCATCTTGAGGGAAAAGAATCTGCTCCCTATTGCACCGATTGTCATGGGAAGCATCTGGTTAAGTCAAAAAAAGATGAGACATCACCCGTGTATCGTCTTTCTATTCCTGCTCTTTGTGGTGGATGTCATCGTGAAGATGGCAGGGCAATTCAGCAAAGCACGCTTAAGGAAGTGGATGCCTATCACGATTATTCTTCAAGTGTTCATGGGAAGGGGATGATTAAAAAGGGCCTTTTATCAAGTGCCGTTTGTACGGATTGTCATACCACCCATTTCATGCTAAAAGATAGTGATGAAAGATCTTCTGTTTATCCAGAAAATATACCCGCGACTTGTGGAACTTGTCATAGAGGGATTTACAATACATACATAAAAAGTGATCATGGCATTACGAATAATAAGGATAAGGAAATATATCCCACTTGCACCGTTTGCCATTCGGCTCATTTGATATCCGAAATCGACAAGGATGAATTTATGAATGAAATCACCCATCAATGTGGTCTCTGTCATAAGCAATTATCTGATAGTTATTTGGAAACCTACCATGGTAAGGCCTATCAGCTTGGCTATTTACAAGCAGCCAGGTGTTCCGATTGCCATGGTGCGCATTCCGATATGAATATTAAGCATCCGAACTCAGCTGTGGGATACGACAATATTGTGGCTACCTGCCAGAAATGTCACGAGGGTGCCAACATGCAATTCACGGGATTTTTAACTCACGCGACTCATAATAATCGGGATAAGTATCCCGTTTTGTATTACACCTTTTGGGGCATGTCTTCTTTACTGATCGCGGTTTTCGGATTCTTTGGTTTGCACACACTTCTGTGGTTACCTCAATCTTTGCGGGAAAGAAGAAAAAAGAAGCTTCATAAACCTAAGGGCAAGGCGATTTATATTCGTCGATTTACCGATAGCCAACGTTATACCCATATCTTCGTTATTCTAAGTTTTGTGATCCTAGCTTTAACGGGCATGCTACTTAAATTTGCCAATATGCAATGGGCCAGATATTTGGTTGATTTCTTAGGAGGTGTAAAAGTGGCTGGTATTTTGCACCGTTTAGGAGCTGTTGTGACATTCGGCTACTTTATTTATCACCTTTTTTCACTTATAAGAGGGAAAAGAAAGATGGGACTTCGCTGGTCTGAATTCATTTTTGGTAGCCATTCCATCATGTTCAATCGTCAGGATCTTAAAGATTTTTGGGCAAGTGTAAAATGGTTTGTAGGCAGAGGTGAACGGCCTAACTATGGACGATGGACCTATTGGGAAAAATTCGACTATCTAGCTGTATTTTGGGGTGTTGCTATTATTGGTTTCACGGGTTTAGTATTGTGGTTCCCCGAAATGTTTACCAAGTTCTTACCCGGATGGCTGATTAATGTTGCTCAAATCATACATAGCGACGAAGCCTTGTTGGCTGTCGGCTTTATCTTTACCATTCACTTTTTTAACACCCACTTCCGTCCCGAATCATTCCCTATGGATACGGTGATCTTTACCGGGCACGTTTTGCTTGAGGAATATAAGAAAGAGCGCCCCAGAGATTATCAGGAATTGAAAAATTCAGGCAAGTTGGATGAATGTATCGTCGAAATGGAAATCACAAAAGAAAGAAGTCGATCTGTCAAACTCTTTGGTTTCTTATTTCTGTTTATCGGATTCCTATTAATTGCTCTGATTATCTATTCATTATTGTTTGGAGTGAAATAAATAAGCAGAAGGCTAAAATAGTGCTGATATCATTTGCCGGGGGATTTATCCTCCGGTTTTTTTTGTTTGAATATCAAATGAAAGGAGCTTGCAATTGGGAATGGATTAGCAAAAAACTTAAAAAAATCGTATTTTATAGAGAATGCAAAAAAACAAGAACAATGAGTTCGAAAGTACATCAGCTGGATCATATCGCTATAACAGTAAAATCGCACATGCTTTTAAAGCAACTTTTAAAAGTAAGTCCGGTTTTAGAAGAGATTATGCGAAATGCCAAAAATTCAACTGAAGCTTTGGTTGGTGTTAGGAATTGGGTGCTCGAAGAGTTGAAAAAACACGATGAAGCCTACCAGTTTTACAAGGGGATAGTCAAAGGACGGGAAGCTTATGAGAAACTAACTTGGCGAGATTTTGCATCTATTAGAATACTCGATTATATTGACAATGCGGGGCGTGAATTTGATGATCCAAATATTGGAGGTGAAAAAGCGGTCAGTAATCCTATCAAATTAATTTGGCTTGCCGTCAATTTTGGAACCGGTGGAGCTAAACCTTATTTCTTCAACGACATGCTTTATTTATTTCGTCAGTTTTGTGGCGATTACAAGCGTGAAATGCCAAGTCGTAAAAAGCTTGAAGAGTGGATGAATCGTTGGAGTACAGGACTTGATCCCCGAATTATAAAACTCAGGGAAGAAAATCGTGAACGTATTATCAAAGTATTCATTAAAAAAATTGATTCGGGTGAGATAAAAACGAAGAGCTATGTGTTTCCTCTCAATTTGAGCGAAGAGCAAAAATACCTTATGATGCTTAAATGGTGGGATGATTATAGGTTTCATTTAAGTTTTGCAGTTCGTACCCCCGATTTGTTAAACGAGCTATTGGATGATTCTCTTGATCCCGATTCAATGAAGATTCTTTATGAGGCTGAAAAGAAGGGAATCCCTTTTTTTATCAACCCCTATTATTTATCCTTGCTTCATGTACGGGTTCCCTATTTTGCTATTGGTGCTGATTTGGCAATTAGGTATTATGTGGTGTATAGCCAGCAATTAATTGATGAATATGGTCATATTGTGGCCTGGGAAAAGGAAGATTTGGTTGAGCCCGGAAAACCCAATGCGGCGGGTTGGATTTTGCCGTCGATTCATAATATTCATCGTCGTTATCCTGAGGTGGCTATTTTAATCCCCGATACCATGGGGCGAGCTTGTGCGGGGCTTTGTGCTTCCTGCCAGCGTATGTTCGATTTTCAACGAGGTAATTTGAATTTTAATCTAGATAAATTAAAACCCCAAGAAAGTTGGCCTGGGAAATTAAACCGTTTGCTTGAATATTTTGAATTCGATTCTCAATTGCGCGATATTTTAATTACCGGAGGAGATGCTTTTATGTGTTCGAATCGCTCCTTGGAACAAATTTTGGATGCCGTTTATGAGATGGCTGCACGAAAAAAGAAAGCGAATGAAAAACGCAAGGAGGGGGAGAAATATGCTGAGATTTTAAGGGTACGTTTAGGGACAAGAATACCGGTTTATTTACCACAAAGAGTTAGCTCGGAATTTGTGCAGGTTCTGAAAGACTTTAAACACAAAGCATCGCAACTAGGGGTAAAAAAGTTTATTGTTCAAACGCATTTTGAATCCTCCATGGAGCTTACGCCCGAAGCCCGAGAAGCAGTGCGCTTACTCAATATGGCGGGCTGGACCGTAACCAATCAATTGGTATTAACATCGGCAGCATCGCGCCGGGGGCATTCATCAAAACTTCGTCAAGTCCTGAATGAAATTGGGGTTTTGAATTACTATACCTTTAGTGTAAAGGGGTATATGGAAAACAGCTTCAATTTTGCTACCAATGAGCGATCGGTTCAGGAGTTAACAGAGGAGAAAAGAATTGGACAGATTCCGCCAAAGTATGAGGATGAAATAAGTGATTTTCCAACTCATGCTGAGGTACTGGTTGATAATATTCATGATTTAATGCGAAAAGCAGCTTTGCCATTTCTTGCAACGGATCGAAATGTTTTGAACTTACCTGGGGTTGGAAAGAGTATGACATTCAGGACGATTGGTATTACACGTTACGGACGAAGAATACTGGAGTTTGAGTTGGACAAAACCCGTGCCCATAGCCCGGCTGTGCACGAGATGGATAAGGTTATTATTATTGAATCGAAGTCGATAGGTGAGTATCTAAACCAATTAGATGAAATAGGTGAAGACATTGTCAATTATGAAAGCATTTGGGGCTATTCCATAGGTGAAACCGAACCCCGAATGAGTTTGTTTGAATACCCCGAATACGATTATAAACTGACCGATGAGGTGACCAATTTGGGAGAGATTGAATAGCTAGCCCCATGATTTATCATGGGGGCTTAAAAGATGAATATCAATATAATTTACTGGAGGATTTACCCTTCGGTTTTTTTTGATGTTTGAAACTTCTTTAAGAAATAGTAAAGCTATTATTTCTTTCAGCAGCCCTAATATTTGTTCCAGCAGAGCCGCTATTATTTACAGTAGTGCTAATTGATCTTTTAGTTGTGGATTTATTCATGGAACTGTGTCTGACCATTTTTTTTTAAAGTGTTATCTATTGACGGACAAAACCTATATTGAAAGGTGGCGATAAAGGGACTATTTTATCAAGAACTTGCCGCTTGGTTAATATCTCTTGGGTTTTAAGCGTTAAGCCTATCAGTTAGAAGCACGTAGGGGGCTTATTGTAACAGATGAAACGTTGATTCTTATTATTGAGTTTATACTAGAAACTGCAGGAGAATCTGAATTGATTGAAGTGTAAACTTTACCAATTAGTAGAACTCTGACGAATGAAACCCACATAATTTGAATTTTAGTATTTTTTTATGTTGATAATTATTTAAAATGATCCTAAGTGTTTGTTTAAATATTATGTTTTGATTTATAATATATAATGTTTAATTTTATAGATAAATTAAAATAATATAATGAAAAGGATAATTTCACTAATTCTGATAATTGGTTTTTCTTTTACTTTAAAGGCACAGAAGAGTCGTAAGCTTTCACATGTTGATAAAATTATGCATCAAATTTCTGATTCATCTAGTCATTATACTCAAAGTATTGCAGATTATGTTAATACGGAGTTTGTTACTCAGAAAGAAAAGGCTAGAGCAATATTTTTCTGGATAGCTAAAAATATTTATTATGATTGTGATAGTATGTTTTCTTATTCAAATTTGAAAAGTGATGAAATTCTTAAAACAAGGAAAGGAGTTTGTCGTGATTTTACAAATCTGTATTCAGAGATTGCCAATAAAGTTGGTATTAAAACTTATATTATAACAGGGTATACAAGGGAATTGAAACTAGTCAATTATAATATGCATGCGTGGTGCGCTTCAATGATTGATTCTACTTGGTATTTGATTGATCCAACTTGGGGTTCAGGTTCTATCAAAAATAACCTTTACATCAAAGATCTAAATAATGATTATTTTATGATGAGACCTGAGCGCTTTATAAAAACACATATACCTTTTGACCCTCTATGGCAATTTTCAAATTATCCAATTACTAAAAGAGAGTTTCATGAAAGTAAATCAAAAGCAAGTAAAAGAGTGGTGTCTTTCAATTTTATAAACACCCTAAAAGCATACGAAAAACAAACAGAAATTGAGAGATTAATTAGTATATGTTCCAGAATAAAAAGTAATGGTATTTCTTGCTATTTAGATTATGATAATCTTCAGCATTTAAGGGCTGAAATACAAAAGAGTTATGATAAAATAAATACGGAATATTATAATTTAGCTTTGAAGAATTTTAATGAAGGAATAATCTTATCAAATGAGTATATTGATTATAAGAATAAATATTATATACCTTACAAGAGTGATGAAGAGATAAAAGAAATGCTTGATGAAGTTGATCAATTGTTCAATTTATCGTTAAGTCAATTAAAACTTGTTAAAAATGTATCATCAAATTTGAAAATTAATGTTGATTATTTATATATATCAATTGATAAAGCACTTAATGATTTAAATGACACCAAAATGAAATTGGGAAAGTATCTTAAAATTGCAAAAGAATACAGGAAATCATTATCTACAAATAAGGAATTTAAATGAGTAGTGCAGGCCATGTTTTAGATATGATTATTAGGATGAGGCAGAATCGTGCTATTAGAACATCTAATAAGCAAAAGTTCAGATCAAATAATCGAGAGGCAGCACATAGAGATAATGGTGCTGAAGCTTTGCATTATAAAGTAGTGCCTAAAGAGAGGCTTAAGAACATTAAAGCTAAGATTCGATTGAAAGCTCGTTTCGAACAAAGAAAGGAAATAATCGTGATTTTTATTTTTTTTATGCTTGTTATATTTATCGTCTATACTTATATGATTTAGGACTTGAAAATGAATTTTTCATTCTAAGAAGAGATCGGGAAATAGCTAATCTATATTATTTTCACCAGTGAAAAAAGCTGTGAAAGTAATATGAACCTGAAAATATTTTAAAAATAAGAAAGCCCATAAATACTGCTGTTGTGGATTCTTATTTAGAATGAAGAATGCGGATAAAATCAGGTTTGGAAATCGTAGGATTTGGAAATAAAAGATTTTATAAGCTATATTTGTCGCATAGATTTGTCAACGTAATCAGATCGAAAGAGAGATTGTAAAGGTTCGTTGACAAGATTAAATAAAAAGGATTTCAATGAATTATTGAGGAATCCGAAAATAGAAAAAGCAATATGCAATTTAATACAATCATTATTATCAACGTCATTATTCGCGTCCTAATTGGACATGAATCGAGGTTGTGCATATTTAATTAAACGAAACAAGTTTTACAAAATATTCAAAAGCCTCTTCCGAAACGAAGGGGCTTTTTTTTAGATCAGATTATTATATGTTATCAAGTAAGCTAGTCATTATTATCATTATTATGGTCATCGTCATTATTAGAATGAGGATGAGGGAAGGCATGCACACACAATAATTCGAACTAACGAAATTATGAGCGCTCTTCCCTAAACGGAAGGGCGTTTTTTTTGCTGGTTCCTGAGTGGAGTCGAAGTAAGGATAACAGAAAACTGACAACCGATCACTGAGAATTGAATAAAAGAAAAACGACAACAATAAAATATTAACCAAGATGTATAAAAACCAATTACGCAGTAGCCAAACCACAGAGGGCAGACGCATGGCAGGAGCCAGAAGCCTTTGGCGTGCGAATGGCATGAAAGAAGAGATGTTCGGAAAGCCTGTGATTGCTATAGTGAATTCATTCTCCCAGTTTGTACCTGGTCATGCACATCTGCAAGATGTTGGGCAAATGGTGAAAAAGCAGATCGAGAAGTCAGGCTATTTTGCTGCAGAGTTCAATACGATAGCCATTGACGATGGTATCGCCATGGGGCACGACGGCATGTTGTATTCGCTTCCATCGCGCGAGCTGATTGCTGATAGTGTGGAGTATGTGTGTAATGCACACAAGGTGGATGCGATGATTTGTATATCGAATTGCGACAAGATTACACCGGGCATGATGATGGCCGCCATGCGATTGAATATTCCCACCGTTTTTGTGTCGGGAGGCCCAATGGAGGCAGGCGAATCAAAAGGCGAAAAGCTCGATTTAGTTGACGCCATGGTAAAAGCTGGCGACGATAGCGTGAGTGATGAACGTCTTCAGGAGATCGAAGAATCAGCTTGCCCAACTTGTGGTTCCTGTTCAGGCATGTTTACTGCTAACTCGATGAACTGTTTGAATGAAGCATTAGGCTTAGCTCTACCAGGAAATGGAACTTTGCTAGCCACTCATAAGTTGCGTCAAGATCTTTTTTTGGAAGCTGCGGATTGTCTTGTGAAGATAACAGATGTCTACTACAAGCACGGAGATGATTCTGTTTTGCCAAGATCGGTTGCTACACTTGATGCATTCAAGAATGCTATGACATTGGATATTGCCATGGGCGGTTCGACCAATACGGTGCTTCACCTTTTGGCTATTGCTCACGAGGCAGAGCTTGATTTTACAATGAAAGACATGGATGACTTGTCGCGCAAAACACCAAACCTGTGTAAGGTAGCTCCCAATTCTGATAAATATTATATTGAAGATGTGAACCGTGCAGGGGGTATTATGAGTATTCTGGCTGAGCTTTCTAAGTGTGGGCTTTTGAATACTGAAGTAGGACGAGTTGATCAGAAAAGTTTGAAGACAGTTATAGAAGAATTCGATTTGACATCAGATAAACTCTCCGAAAAGGCGAAAGTACTTTACCTCTCGGCACCAGGCAGAAGTGGTCGTAACCTGAGCTTTGCTTCTCAAAATTCACAGTACAAGCAGGTGGATGCCGACAGAGAAAAGGGTTGTATAAGAAGCATAGACAATGCTTATTCTCAGGATGGTGGACTTGCTGTTCTCTTCGGAAATATTGCTCCTGATGGTTGTGTGGTGAAAACGGCAGGTGTAGCCGAAGAGGTTTTCAACTTCACAGGAACAGCCAAGGTTTATTATTCACAGCGAGATGCTTGTGAAGCGATTCTCACAAAGCAAGTTAATGCAGGTGATGTGGTGGTGATTAAGTTCGAAGGCCCATCTGGTGGACCAGGCATGCAAGAGATGTTGTATCCAACCTCTTACCTGAAAGCTATGGGATTGGGAGCCCAATGTGCTCTGATTACCGATGGTCGCTTTTCGGGAGGCACCTCAGGCTTATCAATTGGCCATGTTTCACCGGAAGCTTCAGCGGCTGGTGCCATTGCTTTGATTAAGGAAGGAGATAAAATCGAAATTAGCATACCAAATCGAAGCTTGAATATTTGCATCTCCGATTCAGAACTGGAGGCCAGAAGAAAAGAAGAAGAAGCTTTTGGCGATAAGGCTTTCACTCCAAGAGGGAGAAATCGGGTTGTCTCGAAAGCCTTACAAGCCTATTCGAAACTAGTAAGTTCCGCAGATAAAGGAGCCATACGACAAGTTTAAAGTACACAAGGATAAAGTTTAAAGTTGATTTGGTGATGTGTTGGAACGATGATGTGAGGTGAAAATCATATCAGTAGTCACTATTGACCAATGACAAATAACAAACAGGATGGAAGTAGCAACAAAAGTTCAAAATACAAATACTATGTGTAAAACCAAAGAGCATATATCGGGGGCTGAGGTATTGGTTCGAAGCTTGATTGAAGAAGATGTAGATAGCATATTTGGATATATCGGTGGAGCGATAATGCCAGTTTACGATGCCTTATACGATCATCAGGAAGAACTACAGCATTACCAGGCGCGTCATGAGCAAGGGGCAACTCATGCAGCACAGGCCTATGCACGAATCAGTAAAAAGCCGGGTGTTTGTTTCACAACATCGGGGCCGGGAGCAACGAATGTCTTAACTGGATTGGCTGATGCTTATCTGGATTCAACCCCACTTGTAATCATTACAGGTCAGGTAGCTAGTGGTTTTTTGGGGTCGGATGCTTTTCAGGAAACCAACATGATAGGTTTGTCTATGCCAGTTACGAAGTGGAATTTTCAGATCACCAAAGCTGAAGAAATTGCAGAGGTGATGGCTAAAGCATTTTATATTGCACGTTCGGGTCGTCCAGGTCCTGTATTGATTGATATCACAAAGGATGCACAGATTGCGACAACGGATTATGAATATAAAAAGTGTGAGCACATCCGTTCGTATCAGCCTATGCCTGAGCTAGACTTTAGTCAGCTTGAAGCGGCAGCCAAACTAATCAATGGGGCAAAGAAACCTTTATTAGTTGCCGGACAGGGAATCCTCTTGTCAGGAGCAGAAAAGGAGTTGATGGCTTTTGTTGAGAAGACCCAGACACCTGTTGCTTGTACCTTGTTAGGCTTATCATCTTTTCCAACAGATCATCCTCTGTATGTTGGGATGTTGGGAATGCATGGTAATTACGGACCGAATAAAAATACCAACGAATGTGATGTGTTGATTGCTGTGGGGATGCGTTTCGATGATAGGGTAACGGGCGATACTGCGAAATATGCCAAACAGGCTAAGATCATCCATATTGATATCGACCGATCGGAGCATAATAAAAATATAAAGGTTGATGTGCCCGTATGGGCTGATGCCAAGCAAGCTTTGACTGCTTTGAATGAATTGGTTCGTGGAAATGTTAAGCCTGAGTGGATGAAGAGTTTCAAGGATTTTTATCAGCTTGAATTTGATAAGGTGATAAAGAAACAGACTTATTCTGACAGAGAGCAAATTAATATGGCTGAAGTTGTTCGTTTAGTATCGGAACAAACCAATGGTGAAGCCATTTTGTGTACCGATGTTGGTCAACATCAAATGACTTCAGCGCGTTACTACGAGTTTAAAAAGCCGAATACGCAGATTACTTCGGGTGGTTTGGGTACCATGGGATTTGGTTTGCCAGCGGCCATTGGAGCACAGATTGGTGATAAAAATGCTCAAGTGATATCCATATCTGGAGATGGTGGCTTTCAGATGACTTTGCAGGAATTGGCTGTAATCCGACAATACAATTTGCCAGTTAAAACCATTGTTTTGAACAATTCATTCCTGGGTATGGTGCGACAGTGGCAAGACTTATTTTTCGATCAGCGTTTTTCTTGTACTCGACTAGAGAATCCTGATTTCGTGAAGATTGTTGAAGGTTATGGTATACAAGCCATAAGAGTAAGTAAGCGTGAAGATTTGGAATCAGCGATTAAGGAAATGTTGGAATCGCCAAACGCTTACTTTTTGGAAGTTGTTGTAGAAACAGAATCTAATGTATTGCCAATGATTGAGCCCGGAGCAGCCGTTTCAGAAATGAGACTGGAATAATATGATTTGTGATTATCGATCGATGATTTACGATTAAAATAAAGAAACCTAAAATTTATAATGGATTCGAGTTTAGATAATAAGAATTCTAAAGTCTGAAATCAAAAATAAAAAATGATGAAAGAATATACAATAACAGTTTTTTCAGAAAACAATATCGGTTTGCTGAATGAAGTAACCATCGTTTTTTCAAGAAGGAAAATCAATATAGAGAGTTTAACCGTTTCGGAATCCGAAGTGAAAGGTGTCTCACGATATACCATTGTAGCCTATATGGATGAGAGCAAGGTTGAGAATGTGGTGCTGCAAATTGAAAAGATTATTGGCGTTTTTAAAGCCCTTTATTTTGAAGCAGAAGAAATCGTTCATCAGGAAGTGGCACTGTTTAAGATTGCGAATTCAACCCGATTAAATGGGAATTTAGAGGCCTTGGTGAGAAATCAGAATGCTAAAATTCTAACCGTAAGTCCTGACTTTTTAGTTATTGAGCGAGTCGGTTACAAGGCCGATAATCAAGCTTTGTTTCATGAGTTGGAACAGTATGGCGTTTTGCAGTTTGCACGATCTGGCCGAGTAGCGGTTTCAAGCCTGCAGAAAGATTTCACCTCGTATCTTAAGGAATTAGGAGAAGCTAGTTAATAATCAATTAATGATTATCGATTTATAATTAATGATAAAAAAATAACAATTAAGATTTTGGGTTTAGTTTGGGTGAAAATAAATCCCAAATCTAAGATCTCGAATCTCAAATCTACAAGAAAGATGGCAACAATAAATTTTGGAGGAACAGAAGAACAAGTTGTAACACGTGAAGAATTCTCATTGGAAAAAGCGCGTGAAGTAATGAAAGACGAAACCATTGCTGTAATTGGTTATGGTGTTCAAGGCCCAGGTCAGTCTTTAAATTTGAAAGATAATGGCTTCAACGTAATTGTTGGTCAACGTAAAAGTTCTAAAACCTGGGACAAAGCTGTCGCGGATGGTTGGGTTCCTGGTAAAGATCTTTTTGAGATTGAAGAAGCATTGGATAAGGCAACTGTCATTCAATACCTATTGTCAGATGCAGGACAGATAGCTGTTTGGCCAACTGTTCAGAAATATCTAAAGCCTGGTAAGGCGCTTTATTTCTCACATGGATTCGGTATCACTTACAAAGAGCGCACTGGTATTGTACCTCCAGCTGATGTTGATGTTATCCTTGTTGCACCTAAGGGATCAGGAACAAGTTTACGTCGTATGTTCCTTGAGGGACGTGGATTGAATTCATCTTATGCCATATTCCAGGACGCAACAGGTCGTGCTTTCGATCGTGTTGTTGCTTTGGGAATTGGTGTTGGTTCAGGGTATCTTTTTGAAACCACATTTAAACGTGAGGTGTATTCTGACTTAACAGGCGAACGTGGAACCCTAATGGGATGTATTCAGGGAATCTTTGCTGCTCAGTACGATGTATTACGTGCCAATGGCCACTCACCATCAGAGGCTTTCAATGAAACAGTTGAGGAATTAACTCAGAGTTTGATGCCTTTGGTTGCTGAGAATGGTATGGATTGGATGTATGCCAATACCTCAACAACGGCACAACGTGGTGCTTTAGATTGGTGGAAGCCTTTTCGTGATGCAACGAAACCAGTTTTCGAAAAACTTTATAAGGAAGTTGCAGCAGGAAAAGAAGCACAACGTTCAATTGATTCGAATTCTCAGAACGATTACCGAGTAAAATTGGATGCAGAATTAGAAGAACTTCGCGAAAGCGAAATGTGGCAAGCTGGAACTGCGGTTCGTAAGCTTCGTCCGGAAAACAACTAGGCAATAAGCTTAGCTGTTAGGTGTAAGACATATTTACACCATGTTAATTTGCAATCAGCTATTAGTACCTCACCCATTACGGGGTGCTAATAGTTCTAATATGACATGATTTATTTGTAAAAAAGAAGGTTGAATAACCCATTCTATTTCAAATAAATCTGAGTTTTAAGTTGCAGTTTGTCAGGTGATTGGTTGGTGTCTGTTATCTGGAATCTGAATAATGATTTGATTTGAAGATCGTAGTTGAATCGGATAAATTGTTTTCACTCAACTCTTATAGTTTATAGGTTTGTTCAGCAATTGAGAAATGGTCTCGATTGGTCATATCACAATAAATAAAATATCATGAATATGAATACGATTCTTATTGGTTTAATTCTCATTATCGATCTCATTATTATGAGTTCGACAAGGAAGACTGTGCTATAATTTGAATCAGAACAAATGATCATTATACGAAGTTCTTCCCATAAGGAAGGGCTTTTTTTGTGCTATTAATCGAATAATACTTAACCACAAATTATATAAAAAGATGAGTGATAGAATATTTATTTTCGACACCACACTGCGCGACGGAGAACAAGTCCCTGGTTGCCAATTGAACACAATTGAAAAGATTGAAGTCGCAAGAACATTAGAAGCTCTAGGGGTAGATGTGATTGAAGCTGGATTCCCTGTTTCAAGCCCTGGAGACTTTCAGTCGGTGGTCGAAATTGCCAAGGCTGTAAGTAATCCTACTATTTGCGCACTAACCCGCGCCGTTGAAAAGGATATTGACGTGGCAGCTCAAGCTCTGAAATTTGCAAAAAGAGGCCGTATCCATACGGGTATTGGAACATCTCCCTATCACATACAATCTAAATTGAATTCGAATCCTGATGAGATTCTGCAGCGCGCCGTTCGTGCGGTAAAGTATGCCAAGCGCTATGTTGAGGACGTTGAATTTTACGCTGAAGATGCTGGACGCTCGGATAATGAATATTTGGCTCGAGTTGTTGAGGCTGTTATTAAAGCCGGGGCAACTGTCATCAATATTCCCGATACAACAGGCTATTGTTTGCCTGGCGAGTATGGTGCCAAAATCAAATACTTGATGGAGAATGTGTCCAATATGCATAAAGCGATTTTATCAACCCATTGTCATAACGATCTGGGAATGGCAACAGCTAATTCTTTGAGTGGAGTGATCAATGGAGCTCGTCAGGTTGAAGTCACCCTAAATGGAATAGGTGAAAGAGCAGGAAATACGTCTCTGGAAGAAGTGGTGATGGCGGTTAAAACGCATCATGACTTGCCATTCTATACCGAAATTAATACAAAGGGAATTTATGAGGCAAGTCGATTGGTTTCTTCCTTGATGAATATGCCCGTTCAAGCCAACAAGGCTATTGTTGGACGAAATGCTTTTGCACATTCATCGGGTATTCATCAGGATGGTGTTTTGAAGAATCGTGAAAATTATGAAATCATTGATCCAGCCGATGTAGGGATTAAGGAATCAGCCATCATTTTGTCAGCAAGAAGTGGGCGTGCAGCATTGAATCATCACTTGACTGAAATGGGATATAGCCTTTCGAAGGAAGATTTGGATGATGCCTACACAAGATTCCTGTTGATGGCAGATGAGAGAAAAAATGTGAATGAAGGTGATTTGTCTGAATTAATGGGTGATCATGAATCGGAAACCCAATCCGTTGAATTGGAATTGTTACAAGTGGTTGCAGGAAAATCAACGATTCCTATGGCGACGGTTCATCTTAAAATTAGAGGTGAATCCTGTGCAGCTACTGCTGAAGGAAATGGTCCTATTGATGCTTGTTTTAATGCGGTTAAGAAGCTGATTAAACAGAAGTTTTCTTTGGAAGAATTTCTTGTTCAAACTTTGACTCGTGGCAGCGACGATTTAGGGAAAGTGCACGTTCAATTGGAGCATCAAGGCAAAATGTATTACGGCTTTGGAGCCAATATCGATATTATTACTGCTTCTGTAGAAGCTTTGGTTAATGCTTTGGCTAAGCTGGTTTAAGGAAAGGTTAAAGGTTAAAGGTTAAAGGTTGCTGAGCGGAGTAGAAGCGGACTTTTCGACCTGATTACACACTTACAAAATAAGACACATTGAAAGCAAAAACATTATTTGATAAGGTCTGGGATGCACATGTGGTAGAGCATGTTGAAGGTGGCCCAAACATCGTTTATATCGATAAGCATTTAATTCACGAGGTAACTAGCCCACAGGCTTTTTCAGGATTGGAGAGTAGAGGTTTAAAGGTCTTAAGACCTGAGAAAACATTGGGGACTCCCGATCATAATATCCCAACTGTGAATCAACATCTGCCAATAAAAGATGAACAGTCGCGCAAGCAGATTGAAACTTTAAGCGCAAACTGCGAGAAAAACAAGATTGAACTTTATGGTTTAAATCATCCCAATAATGGGATTGTGCATGTGGTTGGGCCAGAGATGGGACATACACAACCAGGCATGACATTAGTTTGTGGTGATAGTCACACATCAACTCATGGAGCTTTTGGAGCTGTGGCTTTTGGGATTGGAACTTCCGAGGTTGAAATGGTATTGGCAACGCAGTGTATCATGCAATCCAAACCTAAAAAGATGAGGATAACTATTGATGGAGATTTGGCAAAAGGTGTTACGGCTAAAGATTTAACCCTATATGTGATTGCTCAATTGGGAACAGGTGGAGCTACAGGCTATTTCGTTGAGTATGCTGGGGCAGCAGTTCGAAACCTTAGTATGGAAGGTCGAATGACGGTTTGTAATATGAGTATCGAGATGGGAGCTCGTGGGGGAATGATTGCTCCGGATGATGCAACGTTTGAGTATGTGAAAGGTAGAGAGCATGCACCTAAAGGAGAGGCTTGGGAACAAGCTTTAGCAAAATGGAAGACTTTAAAAACCGATGAAGGTGCTGAGTTTGACATGGAATACACCTATAAGGCTGAAGATATTGAACCTAGGATTACTTATGGAACCAACCCTGGTATGGGAATGGGGATTACGGCTTTTATTCCTGCTGAATCTGATATTCAAGCTTCGGAGTTGCCGTCGTTTAAAAAGTCATTGGCTTATATGAACTATGAACTTGGAGAGCAAATTCTGGGTAAAAAGGTTGATTACGTTTTCGTTGGGTCTTGTACTAATGGTCGAATTGAAGATTTAAGAGCTTTTGCTTCTTTGGTGGCTGGTCGCAAAAAGGCCGATTCAATCACGGCATGGATTGTTCCTGGTTCTAAAAAGGTCGAAAAGCAAGCAATTGAAGAAGGTTTAGTTGAAATTTTAGAAAAGGCTGGATTTGAAATGAGACAGCCTGGATGTTCGGCTTGTTTGGCAATGAATGAGGATAAGGTGCCTGCAAACAAATATTGTGTGTCAACTTCGAATCGAAATTTTGAAGGAAGACAAGGACCAGGCTCAAGAACTTTATTGGCAAGTCCCCTCACTGCTGCCGCCGCAGCCATTACAGGTGTGATTAGTGATCCAAGAGAGTTCGTATAGTGAATTAGTCATTGGTCAATAGTCACTAGAGTCTTTATGTTTTTTGACTTTTCGACTCTTTAACCTTTCAACTTTTAAACCTTTTTACTCATTATAAAACACAAACAATGTCCGTAGATAAATTTACATTATTAGAATCATCTTGTGTACCACTTCCCATCGAGAATGTAGATACAGATCAAATTATACCCGCTCGTTTCCTAAAAGCCACTAGTCGCGATGGCTTTGGAGAAAACCTATTTCGCGATTGGCGTTTTTCACCTTCAGGAGAGCCAGTGAAAGATTTCGTATTAAATCAATCTGAATATTCAGGAAAAGTCTTGGTTGCTGGAAAGAATTTTGGATCTGGTTCATCAAGAGAACATGCCGCCTGGGCAATTGCTGACTATGGTTTTAAAGTTGTAATCAGTAGTTTTTTTGCCGATATTTTCAGAAATAATGCCTTGAATAATGGTGTTTTACCAGTTCAAGTTTCTGCTGAATTCCTGAAAAAACTATTCAAGGTTGTCGAGAGTGATCATTCTCAGAAAGTAATTGTTGATCTGGAAAAACAAGAGCTCAAATATAATGATGAAGCTTGTCAGTTTGAGATTAATCCCTATAAAAAAGACTGTTTATTAAATGGATTCGATGATATTGATTATCTCCTTAATAAAAAGAATAAAATTCAAGCCTTTGAGGAATCAAGCTTAAAGTAAAGATGGTTAAAGGTTAAAGATCACGTTGAAGTTTGTCTGATAACCGATAACTTCTTTTTACTCATTTAAAATAAACTCATTCACAAATAAACAAAACATGTCTTATAAAATTGCAGTTTTAGCCGGTGATGGTATTGGACCCGAAATAGTTGCACAAGCACGTAAAGTCATTGAAGCAATAGCAGAAAAATACAAGCATCAAATTGAATATACTGAAGCTCTTGTTGGGGCTGTTGCCATTGATGAAGTAGGCAATCCCTATCCTGATGATACACACGAGATTTGTATGAATTCGGATGCTGTTTTATTTGGAGCCATTGGTCATCCAAAGTTCGACAACGATCCATCAGCAAAAGTGCGTCCCGAACAAGGCTTGTTGGCAATGCGCCAAAAGCTGGGTTTGTATGCCAATCTTCGCCCGGTAAACACATTCAAATCTTTGATTCATAAGTCGCCATTGAAAACAGAACTTGTTGATGGAGCAGATTTTATGTGCATACGAGAGCTAACAGGGGGGATTTATTTTGGTCGCCCACAAGGACGTTCTGAAGATGGACAAACAGCCTACGACACCTGCGTTTATGCCGTGGAAGAAATCGAGCGTATTGTTCGTTTGGGATTCGAGTTTGCAGGTAAACGTCGAAAGAGGTTGACTATTGTTGATAAGGCTAATGTTTTGGCAACGTCTCGATTGTGGAGAGAAACTGCACAACGAATCGAACCAGAATATCCTGAAATAGAGGTCGAGTATATGTTTGTTGATAATGCGGCTATGCAAATTATCACCTGGCCTAAGCGTTTCGATGTGATGGTAACGGAGAATATGTTTGGAGATATTCTGACTGATGAGGCCAGTGTTATTTCCGGTTCAATGGGTATGTTGCCCTCAGCATCTATTGGTGTGAACACCTCTGTTTTTGAGCCAATTCACGGTTCATATCCTCAGGCCGCAGGCAAGAATATTGCCAACCCATGTGCTACTGTCCTTTCGGCTGCTATGATGTTTGAGTATGCATTTGGCATGATGAAGGAGGGGGCTTTAATTCGTAAAGCAGTTGATGAGGCGCTCGAAGCAGGAGTCGTAACTGAAGATATTGCCGATGGTAAAAAAGCATATAGTACTGACCAAGTTGGTGATTGGTTGGCTGATTTTGTAAAGAACTATAGTTTGTAGTTAGTCTTGATATTGAGGATTGGTTAGCCTTATAAACAGGACGAAGTTAGTTGCTCAGAGATTTAATCTCTGAGCAAACTTAAATTAAAAGGGAAAATTGTGTCAGAAAATAAGAAAGAATATTATCCGAAAATGTCGGAGATAGTCAAGGCGAATCAAAAGGTTCAGGATGTCGTCGTGGTATCGCCTTTGCTCAAGAATTTGAATCTATCTAGTAGATATCAAGCAAATATCCACCTAAAAAGGGAAGATTTGCAATTGGTTCGATCCTATAAGATAAGAGGTGCTTATAATAAAATATCAAGCCTAGGTAAAGCTTGTTTAGATAAAGGGATTGTTTGTGCAAGTGCAGGAAATCATGCTCAAGGTGTGGCATACTCTTGTCAGAAATTGAAATGTTTTGGAAGTATCTATATGCCCGAAACAACGCCTCGACAGAAGATTAAGCAGGTGAAAATGTTTGGGGGAGATTATGTGGAAGTTTTCCTTACTGGAGATACTTTCGACGATGCTTCCTCAAAGGCCATAGCAGATGCTGCAGAACTTGGCAAAACCTTTATTCATCCCTTTGATGACCCTAAAACCATTGAGGGGCAGGGAACAATTGGTTTGGAAATATTGCAACAATTCAATGAGCCGATTGATTACTTAATTCTGCCTATAGGAGGTGGAGGACTGGCTTCAGGTGTAGGGGCATGGATTAAAGAATTTAGTCCCAATACCAAAATTATAGGTGTAGAACCTCAAGGAGCTCCATCTATGAAATTGGCTTTGGATAACAAGTGTAATATCGCTCTTGAAAGTATCGATCGTTTTGTGGATGGAGCGGCGGTTCAGAAAGTGGGTAACCTCACATGGAAAATCTGTGAAAAGGTTTTGGATGATATTTTGGTTGTTCCCGAAGGTCTGATTTGCTCAACGATATTGCGCTTATATAATGAGGATGCCATAGTTGCAGAACCGGCAGGTGTCTTATCAATTGCTGCTTTGGAGTTAATGGGCGATAAGATTCAAAGCAAAAATGTGGTTTGTGTGCTGAGTGGAAGCAATAACGATATAACCCGAATGGAAGAAATAAAGGAGAGAAGTCTCTTGTACGAAGGTTTGAAACATTATTTCATTGTTCGATTTCCACAACGCTCAGGAGCTTTAAAAGAATTTGTAAACGATGTGCTCGATTCGGGTGATGATATCACTCATTTCGAATATTATAAAAAGAGTAGCCGTGAAAAGGGCCCAGCAGTGATAGGAATAGAGGTGCAGAAACCTGATGATTTACAACGATTACAGAATAGAATGACGGATCGCAACTTTGTTTTCGAATACCTGAATGATAAAACAGATCTGTTTCAGTTTATAGTTTAAGTATGTTTAGTTTAGAGAATAGGAGATTGGCCTAAAAGCAATCTCCTATTTATATGTCTTGATATTTGTCTATTTTTTATTTTAGGTATTCAAGTATAAATCCATACATGTCTGCCTTCTGTCTGTATCTTTCGATGTGATTAATGGGACCATTATGGCCAGCGGACTTTTCAACTCTTAAAAGGATAGGATTGATTTGTGCAGTTCTGTTTTGTAATCGTGCAACAAATTTGTACGAATGGAAAGGAGGAACTCGATCGTCATTTTCTGATGTCATCACCAACATGCAAGGATAATTCACATCTTCTTTAATATTATGAAGAGGAGAATAACTTAATAAATTTACGAAAGCTGTCGAGTCATTTACTGTGCCGTATTCATCGTGATGCATAACGCCAACAGTAAATTGTTCGAATCTAATCATATCCATTACGCCAACAACCGGCACAACGGCTGCGTATAGGTCGGGGCGTTGAATTGCTGCAGCTGCAACCACCAATCCTCCATTTGAAGCACCTGTTGCTGCTAATTTCTTTGGATTAGTATATCCTTCTTTTATTAAATATTCGGCAGCTGCATTAAAATCATCAAAAGAATTTTGTTTATGAAGTTTTCTTCCAGATAAAACCCAATGTTTTCCCAAATCACCACCTCCTCTAATATTGGCATATGCAAAAACACCCCCTTGCTCAAGAAAATAAACCAAGCCAGGATCAAATGATGGTGATGTTACTGATCCAAATCCACCATAAGCTTTAAGAAGTGTTGGGTTATTCCCATCAAGTTTAATACCTTTTTTGTAAACGATATTCATCGGAACCTCTATGCCATCTTTTGATAAATAAGTAACCGATTTAGTTTCATGATTTTTGAAGTTATAGGTGATTTGAACATCTTCACCTGACTTGCGTTTGAATGTTTTAGTGTTGAATTCGTAAGAAAGTTGTGGTATGGTATATGAACTGATTCGGAACAAGAGATTATCATCATCTTTCTCACCATAAAAACCATTGGCTGAATGACCTGCAGGCATTTCCAAAGCATATAGTTCTTTCCCCTGAAAATCAAAAATCTTAAGAATGGGGTGTTGATTGCTCTGGTAGATACAAATAATTCTATCTGATTTTATTCTGGTTGATAAAATTATTCCATATGGATACTCCGGTATGATTTCTCGCCATTGAAGAGGATGAGCCGGATCTATTTCTACAATACTACCATTATTGTTTTTAAGGGTATTTTTAATAATCAATTTACCATTGTGACTGTCTAGCAACCCAAAGCCCGATTTTTGTTTCATCAGAAGAGGACGTAAATAAGGCTGCTTTGCAAAATAGTCTATATAGAAGTAATTAAAATGATACTTGGTTTCTTCTCTCAGTAACAGAAATTGTTCATCTGAACTGACATAATAGCTAAACTGAATAGTTGGATCTTTTCTCTTAAAAATCAATTGATCCTGACTTTGTTCATCGCCCAGTTTGTGGTAATAAATTTCTTCGCCAATAGTTTCGTTAAATTCGCCATGGTTGGGATAGCGCGAATAGAAGAAACCTTTGCCTTTCCACTCGATTGATGAAAATTTAATGCCAGATAAATGATCTTTCAATTTATTGCCTGAAGGTAGTTTTACCACATTAATTTCACACCAATCACTACCGTTTCTATTGAATTGATAAGCTAGATATTCAGAGTCTTTTGATAAGGAAAATCCGCGAATGTTTACCTTATCTTTTGATGAGATAAAATTTGGATCTACAAGGCAGGATTCATGACCGTTGATCGTTTCCTGAAGATATAATCCTGGTGTTGCATGATTGTTGCGACGTGCGTAGAAAAAATAATACTTGCCTCGTTTTTGAACATTTTCGCTTAAAACAGTGCCGTATTTTTCAATCATATTTAGACTATTGTTCTTAATAGATGCTTTTTTCGTATATTTTCGTGTAAGTCTATTCTGATATTCAATCCATTGCTTAACACGATCTGTTCTCACATCTTCCAGCCATCTGTAATCATCATGAATGATATAGTTATGGAAAAATGTATCAATTACTTTGTGTCTTGGAGATTCAGGATATTCAATTTGTTGAGCGTTTAATATTGTAAATAGGAATACAATGTGAAATGTAAGAATTAGTTTTTTCATGTTTATATTAAAGGAAATGTAAATTATTGATCATCATTCATTATTTAACAGAAAGTAAAGTTAAGTAATTATATTGTGAAAATAACTTTATGTATAGTTCGATAGGATTTCAAGATCAGATTTTTTTTAATTTTAAATTAGTTTACTTTTATGCTTTATTTTGTATTCTACATTTATTTCAATACTTACAGTTCGATATGCTAAAGTTTCTCTTTTCTATATTATTCATTCAGTTTATTCTTTGTGAGACTTCAATTGCCCAGACAGACTGGTCTAAGCAGCTGGATCATTATATCTCGAAACGCGATGAGATAGATGCAGCTAAGAAGGAAACTATTAAAAACCTTTTGAAGGATTTACGATTTACCAGGGAAGAAAAAAATAGAGACAAGGAATTCTCAGCTTTAATGAAATCAGTAAAGGCTTACGAGTATTTTGTTTACGATTCAGCATTCAAATATGCACAAGCTGCTAATCTTTTGGCTTATCGTTTAAAAGATGAGTCGAAAATTGCAGAATCCAAGTCGAAGCTTAGCCTGATTATGCTTTTAAAAGGTTTGTATACTTCGTCAATTGATACATTAAATACGGTTGAATATCAATATTTGTCGAAAGATAAAAGGAAGGAGTTCTACAGCACTGCCTATCGGGCTTATTACGATTTATCGGGTTATTCACGAGACAAACATTATAGTGAGGCTTATAAAAAATTGGGGCATTATTACAGTCGAAAATTGATTGACGAATTCCCCAAACCCTCTTTTGAGAAAGTCTTAGGAATGGCACTTCAGGAGATGGTTAGTGGAGAACTCTCAAAAGCTGAAAATCATTATTTCGATCTCTTGAATAACTTTAAATTGAATGATCATGAGACGGCTATTGTCACTTCAGGTTTGGGTTTTATTTATTCGGACAAGAATGAAAGCGAAAAGGCTAAGGAATTTCTGATGAGAGCTAGTATTGGCGACATTAAAGCGGGAATTAAGGAAACAACCGCTTGTCGATCCTTAGCTGAACTTTTCTATAGAGAAGGCGATATTGATAAGGCATATCAGTACATCCTTTTGGCCAAAGCCGATGCTGACTTTTATGGTTCAGAGCAGCGTAAATTTGAAATTTCATATACGCTACCATTAATTGAATCGGCTCGTTTCCAAAAAGAGAATAAACAGAAGAAAATGATTGGTTTGATCAGCCTTTTGGTATTGACATTCTCATTGATAATCCTTCGCCAATTGCAAAAGCTGAGACAAGCACGAAAGGAAATTGTAAATAGTAATGAGAATTTAACTTGTGTAAATGAATTGCTTCGTGAGGCTAGTCGTATTAAAGAAGAATATATTGGTTATTATTTCAACTTTAGTTCGCAATACATCGATAAGCTTGAAGATTTTAAGAAAAGTATTTCCCGACAGTTGATGACCAAATCCTATGATAATATTGAACAGGAGTTAAAGAAATACAATCCCAGGAATGAGCGTCAACGCCTTTTTGAGGACTTTGATCGGATTTTCCTAAAACTCTTTCCAGATTTTGTAAAGCGATTCAATCAGCTTTTTGATGAAAAGGATCGCATCGTTTTAAAAGACGATTTATCTCTGAATACCGACCTCCGAATTTTTGCTTTAATTCGAATTGGAGTGACTGACAGTGAGAAAATCGCCGGCATTCTCAATCTTTCGGTCAATACCATTTATACTTACAAAACTAAGATCAGGAATCGTTCCATCTACCCCAACGAAGCCTTTGATTTAAAGGTGATGGCGATAAAGTCGGTTTAACGATATTCGTCAGCCCCTAGTACCTAATAAGGGCTTGATCGTTTGTGTAAAGCTCAGAAAGCTCTAAGTAAAGTAATTATAATTTTATAATGCCACCAAATAGCTTTATGTGGAGTAATTATAATTTTATAACGCCGTCAATCACTCCTAGTTGAAGGCCTGGAGGTTTATCCAAGACAATGTTCATAACTTCGTGTAGGGGTGAAAAAAAACAATAACACAAGTCCGAGGAGGTGAACAAAGCATGCAAATTAATCTATTCCGTAATTGTTTTTAGAAGTGGAATTTCTGCAGATATGTTTGTTTTATGATATAAATCCTATTGGTAGCCTTTAGATCTTATCTATATTTTAATGCATTTAAGTCTTGTTTAACTCGTCGTATATTAATGGTTTAGGTTTTTGTTTTGTCTTTATTCGTCTATATATTGCTTTATATTTTAGTTATTGGAAATTGAATGCTCTTATTTTGATTATCGAAAACAGTCAAAAACAAATTATAAAATCATGAACATTAAAAGACTTTTATTTGGCTTGCTCATCCTGACAATGGCTATGGTTTCTTGTAATGGCAATATGCAAAAACAAGAACTTAAATCACCTGATGGTAAAATTGCCATTTCAATTAATCTTGAGACTGGTCAGCCAACTTATCAAGTTAACTTCAATGGGAAATCAGTTATTGATCCTTCAACATTGGGTTTCGATTTTACCAATATGCCAGCCATCAAGTCGGGCTGGGAAATTGTATCAGTAAAACACACCAGTAGTAAGTCTACATGGGAAATGCCTTGGGGCGAAAAGCGCATGGTTGAAGATCACTTTAATCAACTTATTGTGTTTTTAGTAGAGAAAGAAGCACCCAACAGAAAAATGAATCTGGAGTTAAAAGCTTATAATGATGGGGTGGGGTTCAGATACGAATTCCCTGAGCAAGATGCTATGAAAGAGGTATTGATTGCTGAAGAGAATACAGAGTTTAAGTTAACTGGCGACCATAAGGTCTGGTGGATTCCTGGAGACTGGGATATCTATGAACATCTTTATCATACGACCAAGTTCTCAGAGATTGATGCGACTAAATTGCGTGGTCATGCGAGTTTGGCACAAACATCAATACCTAATAATGCAGTGAACACACCGGTGAGTATGAAAACGGCTGAGGGAATCTATTTGAGTTTTCATGAAGCTAACCTGACGGATTATTCAGGAATGACACTGAAAGTTGATACTTCGAATATGAAGATGGTTTCTACTTTGGTAGGATCAGAAAGAACGGATTATAAGGTTAAGCGTAGTTTACCATTTCACACGCCTTGGAGAACCATTCAAATTGCTGAGAAAGCAGGTGATTTAATCCAATCAGACTTAATTGTAAATTTGAACGAACCGAACAAGATTGGAGATGTATCGTATTTCACCCCGATGAAGTATGTGGGTATATGGTGGGATATGCACTTGGGAACCAAGACCTGGGATAAAGCCAGTGGAAGACATGGAGCTACTACTGAATATGCCAAGGAATTGATCGATTTTGCATCAGAAAATAATATCGGTGGTCTTTTGGTTGAAGGCTGGAACACAGGTTGGGAACACTGGATTGGTTTTGAAGATCGAGAAGGCGTTTTTGATTTTGTGACTTCGTATGATGATTACGATCTACCTGAAGTGGTACGCTATGGTAAAGAAAAAGGAGTAGAGTTGATTATGCACCATGAGACTTCTGCTGCACCTCGCACATACGATCAACAATTGGATACGGCTTATCATTTGATGAATTCATTGGGTATCCATTCTGTTAAGACGGGTTATGTGGGCAAACTAATTCCTAAAGGGGAATATCACCATGGACAGTGGATGGTGAATCATTACCGTCGTGCTTTGGAAATGGGAGCGAAGTATAAGGTGGCTGTGAATGCTCACGAACCAATTAAAGCAACGGGTTTACGCAGAACTTACCCCAATGCTATTGCTCGTGAAGGTTTGCGTGGACAGGAGTTTAACGCTTGGTCAAGTGATGGAGGTAATCCTGCAGAACACCTGCCAATTGTGGCTTTCACTCGTATGTTAGCAGGACCTATCGATTATACGCCGGGTATTTTCAATATTAAATTGAAGCCTTATAAAGAGAATAACCAGGTGAATACGACTTTGGCGCATCAGTTAGCTCTATATGTTGTATTAAATAGCCCAATTCAGATGGTACCAGATTTAATTGAGAATTATAAAGGACATCCAGCTTTTCAGTTTATCCGCGATGTTGTGGTTAACTGGGAACAATCTAAAGTACTTAATGGTGAAATTGGTGACTTTGTGACCATTGCTCGACAAGACAGAGCTTCAAACAACTGGTTTGTGGGTGCCATTAGCGATGAAAATGCCAGGGATATGAGCATTAATTTGGATTTCCTTCCAGCAGGGAAAAAGTATCAAGCTGTTCTTTATTTGGATGGTGACAAAGCACATTGGGATAAAAACCCTACCGATTATAAGATTGAAAAGCTAATTGTAGACGCTAAGTCAACACTTGACTTACATCTTGCTGCAGGTGGTGGTGCAGCAATCTCTTTGATTGAAGTGAAATAATATGATGATACGAGAATGTGTTGATGTGATGATTTACTGATCCCATTCACAACTATTGTCAATATTAAGATTCTAAAGATCTCGTTCGATCCGATAACTATCGGATTTAATCCCAACTGTATGTCATGTGCAGTTGGGATTTTTTGTTGCAGGTTGATACATAAAAAAAAGTCCCTCGATAATTGAGGGACTTTATATATCAATTGATAAGCTCTAAGATGAATGCATAAATCTCAGATCTAAAATCTCAAATCTTTTTTTAGCTGTATAATTCTTTCAAACGATTCGCCATGCTTTCAGCAATTTCTTCACACTGGTTGTAATCCTTGTTAGCAGGAGCACAAAGTGCTTCAGCAGGTTCTGCAACAACTTCCCACTTAATTGCTTCGGCAAATTTACTTAGTGTACGAACACCACCGCCACCCCAGGCTTTCGATCCGAAAATACCTAGAATATGGTTCTTAACAGCCATATTCTGTAGCTCGTGAATAAGTGTTTCCATAGCTGGGAATAATCCACCATTGTAGGCACAAGATCCTAAAATGACACCACGGAAACGGAAGATATCGTTGATGATATATGAAGGATGTGTTTTAGAAGCATCATGAATTCTGATCTTCTTAATACCACGCTTAACCAATTGGCGAGCAATATTGTCAGCCATCTTTTCAGTATTACCATACATCGAAGAGAATACAATCACAACCCCTTCGTCAGTTTCGTACTTACTCCATTTGTCGTATTTAGCAATGATTTCAGCAATATGTGTTCTCCAGATAGGACCGTGAGTTGCACAGATCATTTTAATATCTAAACCACCTAATTTCTTAAGTGCCTGCTGTGTTGGGCTACCGTATTTTCCTACGATATTCGAGTAGTAACGGCTGATTTCTTCTTCAAGATAATCAAGATCCAACTCATCGTCGAAAATACTACCATCTAAAGTACCAAAAGCACCAAAAGCATCACCAGAGAAAAGAATTCCTTTTGTTGATTCAAAAGTGACCATAGTCTCAGGCCAGTGCAACATTGGAACCATTGCAAAGTTTAGCTTGTGCTCACCTAAATCAATAGAATCACCTTCTTTAACTTCTAATAGATTTTCTGAGATACCATAAAAACCTTTCAACATTGGGAAAGTCTTCTTGTTACCAACAATCTGCATATTTGGGTAACGCTCCGTTAATGAACGAATAGATCCTGAATGATCAGGCTCCATATGGTTCACAATTAGGTAATCTGCCTGACGACCATCTAATACCGCTTCGATATTATCAAGGTACTCATCCATAGCCCCTTTTTCAACGGTATCAACAATTGCTATTTTTTCGTCAACAATAACATACGAATTGTATGCGACTCCCTTAGGAATAGGCCAATAATTTTCGAAAAGATGAGTTCTTCTGTCATTACATCCTACCCAATAAATTTTATCGCTAATGTTAACTCTGTTGTGCATGCTTAAAGATTTATATGTTTTGAATATTGTTTTCGTTTCTCAGTTGAAATTGGGCATGAATGAGGTGATTATAAGACCTCTTAAGTCATGCTTGCTTTCGAGCACAAAAGTAATATTATTTTTTTTTCTTAAAAGGATAAAAATGTCTTTTATCAAGAATGGAATGAAGGATGGTTAGTGTAAAGTGTTGATAATTAGTGTGTGTTTGTTGCTTGCTCTTATTTATAAGCTTAATGAATAAGTTTACTGCTGCATTAAGCGCATTAGGTCTTGTCTATTTAGGATTTTAATTTCACGACGATTCACTTCTATCATGCCTTCTTGTTCCATTTCTTTTAGACTTCGAGCAAAGGATGGGCGAGTCACGCCAAAGAACTGTGCCATCTCTGCCTGAGATTTTGGAAGTTCTATTTTTTCTTTATCTGGAGCTGCTTGTTTTAATATGAAGTTCGCAAGCTTTCCTTTAATGGTCTTAAAACTTAAAAAGAGAAGTTTCTGAGCTAAGAATTGAGAGCGATTTGATATGGAATTAAGATAGTTAACCAAGAAAACCTTGTTGTCCTGAAAAAGCTCAATCACTGCTTGTTTATCAAGGAAAAATATTTCTACATCAGCATTGGCAGTAACATTCACCGGAAACTGATTTTTCTGTCCAAAAAGAAAAGCTGAAGCAATAGGGTAGGGCGCCATAATATCTTCAATCTTAATTGTTTTTCCTGAAGGATCGAGCATCTCACCTTTTACACTTCCTTTAAGAACAATCATTAAGTTTTCGCAACGATCTTCACGAAAAGCTACCATATCTCCCTTTTGATATTTTCGTATACGGTATTGAATCTTTTCGATAATAAGATCCATTTCGTCGGCAGTTATGCCCCTAAAAACGGGTGATTGTATGAGTTGTTGACTTAGCATTTTCTATTTTATAAATTCAAGACTAAGATATCTTTATTTTTTTATTTGTAAGCTTGATGGAATGAAAAAAGCGACTCATTTTAAATGAATCGCTTTAGATATCTTGTTTCGAGTAGAATTCTAGTTAGAATACTGATCAATAATCATCTTAATTGCTCTTTGGCAAGCCGGGCAGAATTCGTCGTGACGTGTAAACATGATACAGTTTGCTGCACTACGATATAAACCCTTCGACTTATACTGAGCTCCCTCAAAAGCACCAACTTTACCACTGTGCTTCATATTAGCTAATAGTTTATCATCCCAGGTTCTTTTCTTGATAAAGAATTCTTCCATAACTTTTTCGTCAACTTTAGCTTTACGCATTTCTACACGTTTTTTCTGAATAGCTATACTGTGCTCGTCATATTTCTCTTTTTCCCAAGGTGTAGGAATTGGCGTGCCAGGTGTTACAATATCTTTCCACTTGATGGTTTCAGGATCAGTATTAGCCGTTACATTTAACTCCCAGGGTTCCATATGCTCAGCATCCATTTCGTAGGCAGTTGCCGATGTATAATATTCATCAGCCAAGTCAGCAAAGTGATGACCAAATTCGTGTACAAATAAATATTCCTGGAAAGCATTATTAACGGCTGCAGTTATATATAAGTTATAAATACCGCCACCGCCATAAATGGAATCATTCATTAGAATGGCTGTAAATTCGTAAGGAACGGCAGCTGCAGCATTGCGAATGGTTTTGTTATCGTATCCTAAAGCATATCGTTCAGAATCAAAAGCACCATAAGTTACTGAAAGGGCAGAACGCGTATGAATATCCTGATGAGGATGGTTAACACCTGAATCTGGAGACGGTGTTTCTACCGCTCTGATTGAGAATTTGTCTTTAAAAGAAGCGTATGGTTCAGTGTTTAAAAGAACCTCTGCAAAACGCTGAGCATCTTTCTTGAATTTAGCCATATCTTTCTTGGCATAACCTTCACCCAATACCACAATGTCGACTTGCTTTTCAGGTTTCCCATTCACAACAATATCAATTGTATTGTAATGATTTGTTACAGGATTGGTAAATGCACGATGATGTTTAGGATTTACCTTATAAGTCCAAACTGGATCGAAACCATTTTTGATGTTTCTTTTTAAGATGGTAACATTTACTTCACTCTTGGGCCATGGAAAACGTAGCGACTCGTGAAAGCTTCCCCACTCAGTATCCGCTTCAGGGGTTGTTTCCCACTCCCCATAAATACTTGCAAAACCACGAGAGTAAAGCAATTTCCCTGACTTAGGATCTTTTACTTCGAAAAAATATTTTCCTAATTTCAATTCATCAATCAATACAGTCTTACTTCCTGCCCATTCACCATCATTTACCATTTGATCGAAAGCAAAATGTTCTTCTTCTGAGTTGCCAACATGATTGTAATCCAATCGCATGGTAGCAGAAGTAAAATAATCTGCATATTGTGCCTGAGCAAAAGTGGAAAAGCCCACTAGGATTAAGGCAAATACAAAAATCTTTTTCATAGTATTAGTGTTTAGCTTGTTTTTCTTTAAGCTCACAAGATAAGGAATATCTCCTTTAGGAAAGATGCTTAATGTCATAAACCCATTTGTCACAATTTTCATGGTATTATGAATTTGCTGAGTTAAAATATAGATATTCTTATAAATTATGATGGATATTTTTGAGGATATTTTAATTTTGTCGAATATTGGATTGACTCGTATAAATTATCATACTTTTATATGAAATTGATCTGATACTGATCTTTAAATGACTTATTGAAAAAATGAAATACATTTTATTCCCTTTTAAACTGATATACAAAATTTACTTTTTACTTTATTTTGTATTGACTTTAGTGCTATTTTACCCACTATTCAAGTTTTTCCTATCTAAGAAAGAACGCTTCCCGGCTGCTTTTAAAATAATTAGAGTCTATGCCAGAGTCTGGTTATATGGGTCGGGTATTTATTTACGAGTTAAGGGGAAAGAGAATATTCTTAGAGATCAACCCTTTTTAATTTGTTCCAATCATACTTCATTTCTCGATCCAGCACCTTTATATGCGATTTTCGATCAGCATTTTGTTTTTACAGGTAAAAAGGAAATTGAAAAGTGGCCTTTATTCCATATTTTCTATACTTCAGGTATGAATATATTGGTTGATAGACATAACAGATTAGGAGCCTTAAAGAGTTTTAAAGCTATGATGGATGTCGTAAAAGAAGGTCACCCTTTGGTTATTTTACCAGAAGGAACTATTCCAACTCATGCACCAAAATTAGGAGAGTTTAAGTCTGGGGCGGTATCAATTGCGATTCAAATGGGCATTCCAATTTTACCAGTTACTCAAACTACTAATTGGAAAAGACTTCAGCGTGCTAGTTTGTTTAAAGGAAATGCATGTCCAGGTGTTGCTGAGGTTGTCATCCATCCTCCTATATCTACCGAAGGATATATTAAGAAAGATGCAGATGCTTTACAAGAAAAACTTAAGGCAATTATAAATCAGCCTTTACAAGAAAAATATGGCGTATAAAGCAAAGTCATATTTTAGAAATTAAAGAAAATATAAAAGGCTTGCCCTTAAGTGAAAACTTAGGGGCAAGCCTTTTTTATCTTTTAAGGAGATATTTAATCTTGATTAACCTTGATCAGGTGGATGTCAAAAATTAGAGTAGCTCCTCCAGGAATAGGTCCTGTTCCTCTTGATCCGTAAGCCAAATGTGATGGAATTAAAAGTTTGCCTTTACCGCCTTCTTTAAAATAGGGGATGCCTTCTGTCCAGCCTTTAATTACTTTTTGTAAATCAAAAGAAATGCCATCTGATTTACTGCTGTCGAATTCAGAGTCATTTATGAAATAACCTTTGTAGGCAACGGTAACATTTGAACTGGCCGTAGGTTGTGTACCAGTTCCTTCTTCTTCAATGACGTAATATAAACCCGATTCGGTTTTTTGTGCATTGAGATCATTTTCTGCTATATATGTTGTGATCTCGTACTCATTTTTACTTTCATAAAGTGAGTCTATATCATCGAATACTTCTATCAATTTAATATCAAAAATAAGGACGGAACCTGCAGGAATGGAACCATTACTAGAATTTCCATATGCAAGGTGAGCAGGTATTAAAAGCTTACCACTGCCACCTTCTTTAAAATGGCTTATCCCTTCTGCCCATCCCGGAATTACTTGTTGTAAGTAGGTATAAATACCATTTGAATCACTTTCATCAAATACGTCCCCATTTGTAAGATAACCTTTGTATGATGCATTGACGTACGAATCTGGATTTGCTTCTTTACCAGTCCCAGCCTCGTCAATCACATAATACAAACCTGTGCTACTCTTTTTTGCATCTAGCTTATGTGTTTGGACATATTCAATAATATCTTTCTCGTTTTCTTCGATGTAATTTGTTTCTTCGTTTTTGCTACAAGAAGCAAAAAGACAAATTGCTAAAATAAATAGGGTGTATTTCATATCTCATTTTTTTTGTTGCGGTCAAATATAGTAAAAACTACAAGTTTTAAAAGGGTATAGTATCTCACTCTTTATATACATCATCAGGCTTTTAAAAAATACTTTTAAAAAAGATTTTTAAAGATGATGCATCTTTTAAAAATATTTATACTTTTATCACGAAAATTAATCCAAACTAAAAAAAGTCAGATTGAGACCAGAATTCAAATATGAGAAAGAGGTTGCTGGAACAGCAAATGCCAGAAAACGAAAATTGGAGCAATACCGTAAAATTGTTTCCCATGTTTACCAGAATGGAAAAGCCTCTATTGCCGAAATTGTGAAGTATTCAAAAATGAGTCAGCCTTTGGTTGCTGCATTGGTTGATGATTTGATTGGTTTCGGAATCTTACTTGATGATGGTATCGGTGAGTCTATAGGTGGTAGACGACCAAATTTATATTGCATAAATCCAGAATATCAATATGTGATTGGTGTTGATATCAATTTACATACGCTTAATATTGCTCTATTTGATTTAAATAATAAGCTTGTTTGCAGGGAAGAATACAAAAACTGTGAACTGGAAAATTCACCTAAGTATACTGATGATTTAGTTATTAGGGTTAATCAGATGCTCACAAAAATGAATTTAACCGCAGGAAAAATTCTTTCCATGGGCGTTTCAATACCGGGTTTAGTTGATGCTAAAAACGGTATTTCGTTTACGCATTTGTCTTTTACAAAAGAAGGCTTGAGTGCTTATTTGAGTGAGAAACTTGGTTTTTCTGTTGTATTAGATAATGATGCTAGAATGATGGCTTTGGGGGAAAAAGCATTTGGAAAGGCAAAAGGTAAGAAGGATGTTCTGTGTCTCAATCTTAGTAACGGGATAGGTCTTGGTGTCATATTAAATGGGCAGTTATATTGTGGAAAGAATGGTTTTGCAGGTGAATTTGGACACATACTAATTGATCCGGATGGCGACCTCTGTTATTGCGGGAAAATAGGCTGTTTAGAAACTTTAATCTCCGGAACAATTTTGGTCAAAAATATCAGAGAGGCTGTAGATAAAGGACAACCAAGTTTATTAAGCCAATATAAAGAAGAAGGTCATAATATTGATTTAAGAGCAGTGGTAAGTGCTATTATTAACGGTGATCAGTTTGCTATTGATCAGCTGAATAAGATGAGTGAATATTTGGGTAAAGGACTGGTGACTTTAATTCACCTTCTCAATCCGGAAATGATCATCCTGGGAGGACGATTGGCTCATACTGGAAAATATATTGTAGACCCTGTAAATATGGTTCTGAATAAATATGCAATGGAAAGGATTAGTTCTGAAACAGAGGTGGTTTGTTCTGATTTATTGGATGATGCAGCCTTAATGGGAACCCTGTCCAATGTTATGAAAGAAGTTTTAAGAATAAGTTAAGATATAAATAGATAAGTTTTAGAAAGAAGTTATTTGGGGCATTCGAAGAACTAATGAGTGATTGTCTACTGACTTACTTGTGACAGACATATAAAATTTAAAATCATATGAAACCGACATTATTAGTACTTGCAGCAGGAATGGGAAGCCGATATGGTGGATTAAAACAAATTGATCCAATTGGCCCATCTCAAGAAACGATTATTGATTATTCAATTCATGATGCTATTGCAGCAGGATTTGGTAAAATCGTTTTTGTCATAAGAGAAGGATTTGAAAAAGAATTTAAAGAGCTCTTTGATTCAAAACTTGCAGGGAAAATAGAAGTGGGCTATGTGAATCAAGAAATTGAAAAAGTACCAGAAGGTTCATCTTATAATTTAGATAGAGAGAAGCCTTGGGGAACTGGTCATGCAATTTTAATGGCCAAGGAATGCATTAACGAGCCATTTGCAGTTATTAATGCTGACGACTATTATGGTGTAGAGGCATTTATGACTATGGCAGATTTCTTAAAGAACTCGATTTCAGAACAAGAATATGCTATGGTTGGGTACAAGCTTGCCAATACCATTTCCGAAAATGGGTCTGTTTCTCGTGGTGTTTGTTCTACGAATGTAATTGAGCATTTAGAGACAGTTGTTGAACGAATTCATATCGAAAAACTTTCAGAAGGAATTGCTTATAAAGAAGATGATAAATGGATTCCTCTTGCTGGAGACACAACGGTTTCAATGAATTTCTGGGGTTTTAAACCTCAACTTTTTGAGCATTTAGAAGACCAATTTAGAAGCTTTTTAGCAGAAGCTGGACAGGAGTTAAAATCAGAATTTTTTATTCCTTCCGTTGTTGCTAAGATAATTGATGGTGGTAATACAAGTGTTAAAGTGTTAAAGTCAGATGCTCAATGGTTTGGTGTGACTTATCGTGAGGACAAGGAAAAAGCGGCTAAAGCTATTTTAGAACTGGTTGAACAAGGTGTATACCCAGCAAAATTATGGAATTAATTAATGCCTTAACGTAGGTGTTTGCTAAATAGAATGAAATTACCCTAAAGAAGAATTACAATGACTTTAATTAAATCAATATCTGGAATTAGAGGCACAATAGGAGGCAGACCTGGTCAGGCTCTAACACCTATGGATGTAGTAAGTATTGCTGGAGCTTTTGGTATGTGGCTTCAAAAAAGTGGTGCTTCAAAAAAGCTAGTGATTGGTCGTGATGCGAGAATCAGTGGTGAAATGGTAAACCAACTTGTTGTAGGTTCTTTAATTTCAGTTGGGATTGAAGTCATTGATCTTGGCTTAGCAACAACTCCAACTGTGGAAATGGCTGTGACCGACATGAATGCTGGTGGCGGTATTATTATTACAGCGAGCCACAATCCTAAGAACTGGAATGCACTGAAATTATTGAATAGTAAAGGTGAATTTATCTCTGATCAGGATGGAAAGGATTTACTTAAGTTGGTTGAAGATAAAAATTACACCTATAACGAGGTTGATGATCTGGGTTCCTATTCAAAAGACGAAAGTTATTTAGATAAGCATATCCAACACATACTTGATTTGGATTTAGTAGATGCTGATGCTATTGCTGCCTCTGATTTTTCAGTAGCAGTTGATGCTGTAAACTCCGTGGGTGGGATTGCTATTCCTCGCCTTTTAAAAGCTCTGGGTGTTAATAAAGTGACCGAAATCAATTGTGTGCCCGATGGGAATTTTGCTCATAATCCAGAACCACTTCCTGAAAACATCGTGGAGATTAGTGAACTGGTAAAGAAGGAAAAGCTAGATCTGGGAATCATCGTCGATCCTGATGTAGACCGTTTAGCTCTTGTTTGTAATGATGGAACTCCCTTTGGTGAAGAATATACGTTAGTATCTGTTGCTGACTATGTGCTTCAGCATACCAAAGGGGCTTTAGTTGCCAATTTATCATCGACTATGGCTTTACGCGAGATTGCAGAAAAGCATGGCGTTGAATTTTTCGAATCAGCAGTTGGTGAAGTTAATGTGGTGAGAGAAATGAACAAGCAAACTGCTGCCATTGGTGGCGAAGGTAACGGAGGCGTGATATATCCAGAATTGCATAACGGTCGAGATGCT
Source organism: Ancylomarina euxina (assembly GCF_003863355.1). GTDB lineage: Bacteria > Bacteroidota > Bacteroidia > Bacteroidales > Marinifilaceae > Ancylomarina > Ancylomarina euxinus. The sequence goes on from NZ_QQWG01000002.1 coordinate 185,638, forward strand.
CTTGTTGGTGTAGCTTTATTTCTGACTTACTTGGCTAAGAGTAAGATGACTTCTGCTGAATTGCGAGCGACTTATCCTGATTATAAGATTGAAAAACAGAAAATTGAACTAGAAGGAGTTGCAGACTTAGATAGTATTTTGGAACAAGTTCGTAGAAAATTTATCGATTACCCAAGCAATACGATTGACGGATTAAAAATCACTTTCCCAGAAGGGTGGGTACATATGAGAAAATCGAATACCGAACAAATCATACGAATTTATGCGGAAGCAACAACTGCAAAATATGCAAAGGACTTGGCTGAATGTGTCAAGCAATTAATGGCAGTTACAGCTTAAATGTGTCTTTTTCAGACATAAAGAATATGAAATCGAATTATTAACTTAAATAAACCCATCATTATGACTAACACACACAATGTAAATATTCAATCAAAGAACTTTGTCCTTCCTTTGATTATCGTGGGAGTGATGTTCTTTGCAATTGGTTTTGCATTAGGTATCAACTCTTATATTATCCCACTGCTAAATACAGCTTTGGATATTTCTTCAGGTGAATCTTATTTAGTGATAGCGGCGACTTTTTCAGCCTTTCTGATTTTTGGCTATCCAGCTTCATTAGTGATTGGCAAAATAGGATATAAACGAACAATGGCTTTGTCTTTCCTGATGTTTGCTCTTGGTTTTTATTTATTTATCCCATCGGCGCAAATGGAGAGTTTACCTCTTTTCTTAGTGGCTTCGTTTATTAGTGGTATGGGAAATACCTTTTTGCAGGCTTCAGTGAATCCATATATTACCATATTAGGACCCATGGAGAGTGCGGCAAAGCGTATGAGTTATATGGGTATTGCGAATAAATTAGCCTGGCCAATTGCTCCCTTATTTTTAGCCTTGATCATAGGTAAAGATGTAGAGAATGTTTCACTTACTGATATCAACATACCTTTTTACATTATAATCGGCGTATTTGTTCTTTTAGGTGTATTGGCACTTCTTGCAAAACTTCCTGAGGTAAAAGCTGTTGGTGAAGATGAAGATTCTGATGATGTCTGTTTATATGCAGAAAGCAAAACGTCTATTTGGCAGTTCCCACACTTATTGTTAGGTGTACTTGCACTTTTCTTATATGTTGGTGTTGAAACGGTATCCTTAGGAACTCTTGTTGATTATGCAACCAGTTTGGGTTTAGCTAATGCTGAATATTATGCATGGATTGCTCCAATAGGCATGGTTCTGGGCTATATCTGTGGAGCTGCTTTGATACCTAAGTATCTAGGTCAGGCTACAGCCTTGAGAATTTGTGCTGTTACAGCTTTGTTTGGATCACTAATGGTTGTTTTCTCTCCTGAAGAATACTCTATTTACTTTATTGCATTCATGGCCTTAGGTTGTTCGTTAATGTGGCCAGCATTGTGGCCTTTAGCAATGACTGACTTAGGTAAGTTTACCAAGACAGGATCATCTTTAATGGTTATAGCCATTGTAGGTGGGGCTTTAATTCCAACCGTTTATGGTTTTATGAAAGATGTTATTGGAGCACAAGACGCCTATTGGATCTGTGTTCCTTGTTTCCTTTATATTCTTTATTACGGATTGAAAGGACATAAAATCAGAACAAAATAAAATATGATCATTGAGATATGTTCAATTTTGTTGAGCATACTCTTATTTACAGATAGATTATGACTAATAAATTAACATCTATAGCTTCGAAATTTTCGATTGAAGGAAATATCGTAGAAATTAAACCTCTTGGCGAAGGTTTTATTAATGACACTTATATTGTTAAAACTGATAGTGAAAGCAATTATTTGTTTCAACGTAAAAACAAAAATATTTTTCAGGATGTACCATCAATGATGGATAATATCCTTAAGGTATGTAATCATATTAAAGCCAAAGTGAATGCTAATGGTGGTGATGTGAATCGCGAAGCAATGACTTTGACTTCAACTCACGAAGGTGCTTTATACTTTAAAGATGAGGATGGCGAATATTGGGCAATGTGTCTTTTTATTAAAGATAGTGTGAGTTATGAATCTGCTGATACCCCTGAGTTGTCATATGCTGGTGGTAAAGGTATTGGTAAATTTCAGTCGATGTTAGCTGATATGAAAGAACCCTTGGTTGATATCCTTCCAGGTTTTCACAATATCCGATTCCGTTTTTCTCAGTGGGATGAGATCTTGAAAAATGACCCAGTAGGTCGTAAGAAAGATTTAAGTACGGAGATTGCCTGGGTTGAGGATAGAAGAGAAGAAATGCTCGAATTCTGGAAATTGGTAGAGAATGGTACCATTCCAACCCGAGTAACTCATAACGATACGAAAATCAATAATATTTTATTTGATAAGAAGGGTGATGTCTTGTGTGTTATCGATTTAGATACGGTATTGAATAGTACTGTATTGAATGATTTCGGTGATGCCATGCGTTCTTATACCAATACAGGCTTGGAAGATGATGAAAATCTGGATAATGTGAATATGGATATGGAAATTTTCAAGGCTTATACCAAAGGTTACCTTGAAGAAACCATTTCATTTTTATCTACTTCAGAGTTGGAATACCTGGCATTTTCAGCTAAGTATATTACCTATGAACAGGTCCTTCGATTCTTAATGGATTATATAGATGGTGATAAATACTATAAAGTCAAATCATCAGAGCATAACTTAATACGTACTCAAGCGCAATACAAGTTGTTGACAAGTATGGAAGATCAGTTTGAAGAGATGACAAAATTTGTTGAACAACACAGTAAGCAATTAAGTCTTTAGTTTTTATTGTTATAGCTGTCTGTTTCGAAATATTGGGACAGCTATCTCATAACTAAAAAGAAAATATAACAAGATGAAAAATAATATATTCGATTCAAAAGTAGAGCAAGCATTCTACGAATTGTCTGGTGTTGAGGAAATCACCACAAAAATACCTTATGTAGAGGTCGATAATTTCCCAAAACTAGGCTTGATGACCTCACTTCGCTTCTTGGAGTGGGCAGAGCAAAACCCTCAGGGAGTTATTAGTTTACCTACGGGTAAAACACCAGAGTACTTTATTAAATACACCCAGTATCTTCTTGAAAATTGGAGTAATAAGAAAGGACTTGATATTCGAAGTAAATATGGTTTAGGAAGCATGGCTAAACCTGATTTAAGAGGCTTAGAATTTGTTCAGATTGATGAATTCTACCCAATTGATCCGAGTCAGCACAATAGTTTTTACAATTATGTGATGAACTACTATATCAAAGGTTTTGGTCTGGAGAAAGATAATTCTCTTTTAATCAATTCTAATGAGATACCATTGGTTGATAACAAGCATTTTCTAGAAGTATTTCCAGATTATAATATTGATTTATCCTTACGTTACCGCGATCCTAAAAGTGTTGTAGAAGAAATGCAGCAAAAGTCAATCTTCAAGATTGATAACTGGTGTACAGCTTACGAGCAGCAAATACGTGATAAAGGTGGTATCGGATTCTTCTTAGGTGGAATTGGACCTGATGGTCATATTGCCTTCAATACTCGTGGTTCAGACCATTATTCAACAACTCGATTAACTAAAACTAATTTCGAAACACAAGCCGTTGCTGCTGGGGACTTAGGTGGTATCGAAGTATCTAGAAATAGATTGGTTATTACCATTGGTTTGGATACCATTACACATAATCCAGATGCAGTATCAATTATCTTTGCAGCAGGTGAGGCTAAGGCGGATATTGTAAAAGGATCACTGGAAAGCGAACCTGATGCTATTTATCCAGCAAGTGTATTACAACGTCAGAAGAACAGTCGTTTTTATTTAACGACAGGTGCGGCTTGCAAACTAACTGACAGTGTAAATAGATATTACAATTCAGGTGATTGGTCTCATACTAAGACTGAGAAGTCAATCATCGACCTTTGTAATAAAACGAATAAGTATGGTCATCATTTAACTCTGGAAGATTTAAAAGCTGATCCATATACAAGTTTGATTCCTAATCTAAATGAAGGAACCGTTCAGACTGTTATCGACTCGATTAAAGGAAAACTTGATAAGGGAATGAAGCCTGATGAAAATGAAACAATTTATCATACAGGACCTCATCATGATGATATCATGCTGGGAATTATGCCATACACGAATCGTCAAATGCGCTCGGCAAGTAACGATATTCACTTTTCGGTTCTGACTTCAGGTTTTACAGCAGTCACCAATCGTTTTGTAATTGATGTATTGAAAGAATGTCAGGATTTCATTGCAGATGGAAAGATTGAAATGTTGAATTACCCAGACTTTTTTGTAGAAGGGTACAATAAGAAATGGGACAAGGATGTTTATCACTTCTTGAATTCGGTTGCAGCAAGAAATGCAAATGGCAAACGAAGAGGTTTGTGTCATCGTTTAGTTAGAGCTATTGTTGATACTTGGAAAGTTACCGATAAGGAAAACCTGAATGTGACTATAGAAAATATTATTCTCGATCTTGAGTCTTGTTATGATGGAGGTAAAAATTCGCCTGAAGTGCAGAAGATGAAGGGGATGATTCGTGAGTTCGAAGAAGAGCTAGTTTGGGCTCATTTTGGAACTCCTGTGAAGAATGTCCATCATTTACGATTGGGATTCTATAAGGGAGATGTCTTTACTGAAAGCCCGGAAAAGAATCGTGATATGCTTCCTGTTCTCGAAGAATTTAGAAAGTATAAACCAACAACAATCAGTTTAGCGATGGATCCGGAAGGTTCTGGTCCAGACACTCATTATAAAGTGTTACAGGCTATTGCAGGTGCGGTGAAGGAATGGAAAGAGGAAGCAGATCTTTCAAAATTACGTATTATAGGTTATCGAAATGTTTGGTTTAAATACCATCCTGCAGATGCAGATACGATTGTACCTGTTTCATTGAATGCGTTAGATGTTCTTGAAAATTCATTTACAGAATCTTATATGAGCCAAGTGAATGCTTCTTTTCCGAGTTACGAATACGATGGGAAATTTAATGAACTGACACAGAAAGTTTGGGTCGATCAGTTAAAACAAATTCAGATGTTATTGGGTAAGAACTTCTTTTACGAGAATAATCATCCTTTGGTTCGTGCAACACATGGATTAGTATATATGAAAGAAATGTCTGCCGACGAGTTTGTAGCTATGGCTCAGGACTTGGAAAAAGCAGTTGAAGAAAATCCGTTTTAGATCCACACTCTAAAATGGAAAGGGATTGGGGGTGTTTATAGCCTTCAATCCTTTTTTTACTTTTATTCTCTCCCTTAAGACCCAGGACAATTATTCACTCATTAATTCAATTTTCAATGAAAACATATAGCGTAAAACGAATATCTTCCAATCAGTTGACTCTTGATACAGATTTAATTCATCCTGTCTGGGAGCAAGCAAATATCAATTCAGATTTCACATTCCCATGGGAACAACAGACGCCCCCTAAAACCAGCTTCAGAGCTTTGTACGATAATGAGTATTTCTATTTTAGATTTGATGTTGAGGACGATAATGTTTTAACACACGTGAAAGAAGATCATAAGATGGAAGTGGTCGATTCTGATCGTGTTGAGATCTTTTTCAGACAAAATGATAAAATGAATCCTTATTATTGTTTAGAGATGGATGCCCGTGGACGTGTGTTGGATTATGTGACCCGATACTATCGTGTTTTTGATTATGAATGGCAGTGGCCTGGGTTTGATAATCTAAGTGTAAAAGCCTCTGAAAATAACGAGGGCTATATTGTTGAAGGGGCGATAAGTTTATCATCTCTGAAAGACTTAGGTTTATTGAAAGATAATGTTTTGGAAGCTGGTTTATATCGTGGTTATTGCATGAGATTGCCAAATCCTGAAGCGGAATTAAGATGGATATCATGGGTAAATCCTGAAGTTGAGGAACCTGATTTTCATATACCATCTTCTTTTGGTAAGTTAGAGTTGGAGCAATAAAGAATGTTAACTGGACTTGTATTCTAAGTTAGTGAGCAGATGCTTTTGCTTGATAATCATTTAATAGGGCTGGTTCTTTACTGAATTGAAAAGCTTTCGAAAAAACACAAAAAGCATGAAAGATATAACAATAGGAATCGACATTGGTGGAACAAATACTGTTTTTGGATTTATTGATTCTAATGGGAAATCCTGGGGCGAAGGGACTATCCCAACTCAAACACGAGAACGCTTTGAAGACTACCTTAAGGATCTTTTTAAAGCAATCGATCAAACAATAAGAAATTCTAAAGAAGATTTACGTGTTATTGGAGTAGGAATTGGCGCTCCGAATGGAAATTATAGAACTGGAACTATTGACAATGCAGCTAACTTGAGATGGAAAGGTAATCTGGATTTGGCTAAATTGATTGGTGAAGAATTAAAGGTTCCTGTTAAAGTAACTAACGATGCTAACGCGGCTGCTCTGGGGGAAAGAATATTTGGTGGAGCTAAAGATATGTCCGATTTTATGGTCATTACCTTAGGTACTGGATTGGGTAGTGGTATTGTTGTAAATGGAGATTTATTATATGGGCATGATGGTTTTGCCGGAGAAGTAGGACACATTATTGTGCGTCCTGGTGGACGTGAATGTGGCTGTGGACGAAGAGGCTGCTTAGAAACCTATGTTTCCGCAACAGGGGTGAAAAGAACGGCCTACAAAATGTTGGCAAAGCATTTAGGCGAAAGTTCTTTGAGAGATGTGCCATTTAATGGATTAACAGCTAAGATGGTAGCTGATGCGGCAAATAAAGGGGATTTATTGGCTATTGAAATTTTTGCCTATACAGGTAGAATGTTAGGTGAAGCCCTAGCGAATGTTGCTTCGGTAACCAGCCCCAAAGCCATTTTCTTTTTTGGTGGACTGGCTAAAGCTGGGGATTTATTGTTCGATCCCGTTCGTGAAGCAATGGAGAAAAATATTCTGTTCCTTTACAAGGATAAAATTAGCTTACAAGCATCTGAATTAGGTGATGATGCAGCTGTTCTTGGAGCTTCTGCTTTAATTTGGAATGATAAAGCCTAATAGTTTCTTTATAAATGAGCTTGTAAGTTTGATACATAAAATTTTAAAGGATTTTATTTTAAGCCGTTTTAGATCCACACTCTAAAATGGAATAGGGTTGGAGGATTTTATTCCTTCAACCCTTTTTTTAATTTTACAAATTGATTTTTATCTATTCAAGATTTAATATGAATATCTAAAGCCTAAAACAAATACAATCCAATCGACTTACCCTTGATGGAAATACAATGAATCCTATATGTGAAAAGGCTAATATAATGAATGATTTTTCATTTCCATGGGAGGACGAAAGTACTACCTAAAAACAAGTTTTAGGGCTTTATACGATGAGAATTATTTTTATTTCAGATTCGATGTCGAGGATAATAATGTTCTAACCCATGTTAAGGATGATCGTGGAATGGAAATTATTGATTCCGATCGAGCTGAGGTTTTTTTTAGACAAGATGAGACGTTGAATCCTTATTATTGTTTGGAGATGAATGCACGAGGAAGAGTTATAGACTATATAACCCAATATTATCGTGATTTCGATTACGAGTGGCAGTGGCTTGGAACTGAGAATCTCAATATAAAAGGTTCAGAGAACAAGGATGGCTATATCGTAGAAGGATCTATTCGTTTAAGTTCATTAATAGAATTGGGCTTATTGAAAAATAACACTATGGAAGTAAGTTTGTATCGAGGCTATCGTATGAAACTTCCTAAGCCCAAAGCACAATTAAGATGGATTTAGTGGGTAAAGCCGAAAGCAGACAAACCCGATTTTCATATTCCATCTTCATTTGGACTTCTGAAGTTTGAAAATAGACTAGGAATCTAGTCGCCCAAAAAGAACTAGTTTATAAAATAATAAGCGTCTATTTGCCAATAATGGTAAATAGACGCTTATTTCATTTGGTTTTTTATTTAGATCTATTTCATCATACTTCTAATAAATGTTTTTAATGAAATAGCCAATAAACTTATGATATTGAATTTTGCTCAATTTTCATTAATAAATCATAAACTATTGAGACTCCTTGAGTTGAATCAAGTATTGAGTCAGGAGTTACATTTCCTAATGCCTCATTTTCAGTTTCAATCCAATTTAAAAAAATAGCTTTAGTACCAAAGATCGCAATACCTTTTTTTAAGAGTTCCTTCATATGAATAAAGTTTTGTTTTATTGTTCTTAATATAAAATAGGATATAAATACTTGTATTACCTTAGAATACAGAATCAATCGAATTATCTTTTGAAATTATTATTTGTATAAATCATATTTAGAAATAAACGATATAATTCTTTGGGCAAAATAAAAAGGTGAAAATTAATTTCTAGTACTATATTACTAAAAATAGAGTGATTATTCAAGTTAAATTATCAAAATATTCTTTAAAATAAAGTGTTATTTATCTTCTTTTTTTGTGATTAAGTTTGATTTTTCAGAATCTATTTATTTAGGTATGATAAGTTGTTTAGAACTCATCTAAAGAATTTGAATGCCTATTATCGTCTACTTAATTTATCAGTATATATGATTAAGAGTATTTCCTTGACTCTTAAAAGCATCAAAATATATAAGAATTTAGATTAATAAGTATTAACAATATCCCAATTTATTCAATCATGTTAATTTGTTAGTTTGTCCTGTCAGATATCATATTCATCAAATGGGATTGAAATATATTCTTCATATTTAAATAAAAGGCCATAAATTTATATTCCTGAGCAATAGAACTTAAAATGAGATAGCGAAAAATATTTTTATAATGATATTTTACAAGCTATACGATCCTGCAACCTCTCAACCCATTCTGGGCACTATTATCGATGTAACTTTTTTTCAGAAAGAATATGATGAGGCGAAGAAAAGAAAAATATTGGGAAAAAGCTTCAAGACAACTAGTCTCAGATCTAGAATTAGAAGATAAATTTCATTTAAATGGAGATTTAAAAATAAGTTTTGATACAGCTTATTTTATAATGGATGCTTCTAATTTGAATGTTGTTTGGGCTAGCAAGAAGAGTATTGATATTTTAAACCTTCCTCCTGTAGTGCTTGAGGGATATACTTTTCTAGAATACATAGTCAAGAATGTTCATCCTACGGATATTCCCAAAATTGAGACTTATCTTGATCTTGCTCAACAAGAAAAGGATTTTACTTTCTCAGAGATATTAAGTTTAAAACATTCCGATGGATGTTGGAGAGATATTTATATGAATATTGTTGTTGGAACTAGGTACCCTAACAATTTCCCAGAACAATTATTTGGCTGTATCATTGATTTAACGAATCAGTTGAGCAACAGGCCTAAAAGCAAGACTGAATCTCTGGATTTTAAAACAAAAAAAGAATTAGACCTTATATCATCCCTATCCAAACGAGAAATGGAGATACTTAATCTAATTATTAGAGGTTTTACTGATAAGGAAATTGGAGTAGAATTGAATATTAGTTATTATACAGCAGATACGCACAGAAAAAATATTATTAATAAGTTAAAAGTTAAGAATACTGCTTGTTTGGCATATTTTGCAGGAAAAATAGGAATATTCTAGTTTAATAAGAAAGGCTAGATCCGCCGAACTCTTATCTTATTTGATCTATGTAAGATGACTACTCTCTTCGGAAACTCATAAGTTTCCACTTTGTAAAGAAATATATTGTTTGATTGAAGGCTTCTTTATAGATAAGAAACTGTAGAGCAATATCTATAAAAATACCTTTTTTCGGGTATTGAAGTTTATACGAAAGCATAATAAATTTACTCATACGCTCTTAATATTATCTAATGGTAATATTTAAGAATGCATAAGATAATAGGTTCCATTTTATTAAAATGAATGGGACTGAAAGAGCGAAGCTGTGTTTTGCCTCTCTAAACTCGAAAGATTTCCTAGTTAAAATCGAGATGATTTTTATACTAAAATTATAAGCTTTGAAAGTACTCAAACGAAATTATAGGTGGTATGCCATATACACTCGATCCAGATCGGAAAAGAAGTTGTATAAGGAACTCTTAGATAAAGGAGTTGAAAGCTATTTACCCCTAAAAAGAGAAATGAGAGTTTGGAGTGATCGTAAAAAATGGGTGGAAACACCACTGTTTAGTTCTTATGTATTTGTTAGGGTAAGTGAAAGGGAGTATTATGATGCTATTAGTTCACATTGGGCTGTTCGTTATGTGTGTTTCGAAGGACGTGCAATACCTATCCCTGATTCACAAATTGAATCATTAAAACTTTTTCTCGAAGATACAAAAAGAGATGTTGAACTTACTTCTAGAAGTTTGAAAAAAGGAGACCATCTGGAAGTGACAATTGGGCCATTGAAAGGTGTTAGGGGGGAACTTTTACAGCTACGTGGGCAGCATCGTATCGTTATTCGTTTTATTAGTTTGGGTTGTTGTGTTCATGCCGATATTTCATTGGATGAGGTTAAACGACTTAAGACTCCAATAGAAACAACTTACATTGATAATTAACTTGATTTTTTTTTGTTTTTAAATGTTTACAAAGCTGGAATAAGACTGGATATCATTTGGAACAAGCTTGGATAAGACCGATGCTGATATGAAGGGTGCCTCGAGCTATTGGATATTTTGTAGATGCAATAAGTTTCATTAAAAGTCAGAAACCCAATTATGAAATAGGACACTGTTTACTCTTATATATTCTATTTACTAGAATTCAATTCTCATCTAAAATCAATTAGTTCTCACATTTAGCAAAAAAATGTTAACGAAGTCGAAAAGATAGGACTTCTGTTTATTTCAAAATGACTATGGCAAGTATTAAAGATAAACTATTAACTGGACTTGTAGGGCCTGTGATTATTTCTCATCGCTATGGTAAAACCTATATCCGAAGTAAGCCAAGTAGAGTGAAAAACCCACGAACTCCTGGACAGGTGAATCAGCGTGTGAAATTTAAGGCTGCCACTCAGTTTGTGAGTCGGAATTTAGATGAGTTGATAAGACCATATTGGAATCCTGAAGCTCGCAGAAATGCAATGAGCGGACAAAATTTATTCTGTAAACTAAATACACATGCTTTTGATTCTAATGGTTTACCAGATATAACCAGATTGAAGTTAACTACAGGTAATTTGGGCGAAATTAATAATTTGAAGCTTGAGATAGCGGGAAGTACAATTATCCGTTTTATTTGGGATAATAATTCACGTGATAAGAAAACTAGTGAAGAGAATCAGTTCAAACTCTTCGGGATGAATTTAGATTTAGTTGTAAAAGAATTACCCTGTGATGCTATACGTGAGAATGAAACTTTTGTTTTGGATTTTAAGAAATATACTTTTTCATATTTATTCTGTTTTTTCTGGAATCCACAATTGCAATTAGCCTCTAAAAGCGAGTGGATTGACTGTACATGATAGTATGGAATTTTATACGAAGTTGTTTGAGGCAGAATTTTGAGAGAGAGAGAAAGTATTAATCCTAATTAATGATACCTACTATGGAAAAGAACTCATATCAAATAGAGATTAATAAACTTATTGAAGTTGGAAATTTTATCTATAAACAACTGGGACACGGTTGTCAAGAGCATGTCTACAAGGAGGTTCTTGAACTCGAATTGGAGTTAAGGAATATTCCTTATTCATTTAGAATAAAAGAGCATGAAAATGTTCCAGATGAAAGAAAACAGATTGTGTGTTTTGATAAAATTATTGTAGGATTAGATACACATTCATTCTTATCCGAAGAACAAGAAAATACTTTCATGAAGAGCTTAGAGGATATTGATTCACCTATAGGCTTACTTTTTAATTTTGGATACAAGAACCTTCAGTTTATAAAAGTTGGTGGACAGTGTGTCTTGCAGTAAGTTTCGAATGAGAACTAATTGGATAAAATGGTTGGATTGAATTTACCAATAAGGCTCTAAGCCGCACAAAATTTAACTGCATATAGAATAAGATCACTAAAGATCTCATTGTTTCACATTAAAAAGAAATGCTATGATAGATAATAAGGAAGTGAAGGAGAAAATACTTCAATACATTCTTGGAGCAACATCTTCGGTTGAAAATGAAATTAAGGATGATACATTACTTTTTGAGGAAGGGCTTTTTGACTCAATGGGTCTTTTATTTCTAATTGACTTTATAAGAGATGAGTTTCAAGTTGAAACTAAAGATGATGAATTAGTTGTTGAAAATTTTGCATCTATAAATAGCATCTCGGCCTTTATCATAAATAAAATAGAATTAACAGAATCGAATGATTCGAAGAAATTGGTCATTATTCATAAATAATATGTGTGGTATAGCTGGCTTTTATCCTTGTTTTGATAGGGATAACTCTATAAACGTTTTAAGGAGTATGCTAACTCGTATAAAACACAGAGGTCCTGATCAAAGTGGCATTTTGCTAACCAATGAAATTGGTTTAGGGAGCGTTCGTTTGAGCATCCTGGATCTTGACAATGGACGTATGCCTTTATCTAACCAAGATGCTTCTCAATGGATTGTTTTTAATGGAGAGATATTTAATCACCTTGAATTAAAGAAGGATCTTGAAAGTAAAGGACATGTTTTTAAAACGACAACTGATACTGAAGTTGTTTTGCATTTATATGAAGAATATGGGGTTGATTCATTAAATAAGTTGAATGGTCAGTTTGCTATTGCTATTTGGGATATATCTAAAAAAGAGTTATTCCTTGCTAGAGATAGGGTTGGAATAAGACCTTTATTCTATTCAAAAGTAAATAATGGAATTGTGTTCGCTTCAGAAATGAAAGCTCTGTTTGAGCACCCCAGCATTGAAGCTCAAATTTCACCATTGGCGTTAACACAGATCTTCACTTTTTGGACGACCTTATCTCCACTCACAATTTTTAAGGATATTTTAGAAGTTCAACCTGGTCATTACATTCTAGCAAATTCAAATGGGATCAATGAGGTGAAATATTGGGAATTACCTCTTTGTAAACGTCATGAATATAAAAATGGGACTTTAAAAGAGGCAATTAATGAATTTAAAGAGCTTTTTTCGGATGCTGTTAAGATAAGATTAAGGGCAGATGTTACCGTCGGAGCCTACTTGAGTGGTGGTCTTGATTCTAGTATTACAACTTCATTTATCAAGGATAATAATCAAGAGCGTTTACAAACATTTTCCTTGGGATTTACTGATAAGGAATTTGATGAATCGGATTTTCAAAATGAAGCTGTTGAGTTTTTTCAAACTAATCACAAAAGCATTAAGTGTGAGAACAATGATATAGCAAAGATATTTTCGGATATTATATGGCATTTGGAAACACCAATATTAAGAAGTTCTCCATCACCAATGGCTATGTTGTCCAAATTAGTGAGAAAGAATGATATAAAAGTTGTCATAACCGGAGAAGGTGCTGATGAATTGTTGGGAGGATATAATATTTTTAAAGAGGCACTAATTAGACAGTTTTGGGCTAAATACCCTAAATCCAAGTACCGTCCTTTATTATTGAAGCGATTATATCCTTATATGTCACAATTAAATGGAGCAAGAGCTTTAAATCTATTTTTCTCATACAAACTAACCGAAACAGACTCTTTAGTGTACTCTCATCTACTAAGGTGGAACAACACATCCCGAATTAAAAAATATTTTTCTGAAGATGTAAAAACTGAGTTAAATGGTTACCATCCTATCGATGAATTAGAAAGTACTTTAGTCGAAAAATTTAAGGATGTAGATCTGTTGTCTCGCGCTCAGTGGTTAGAAATCAAGCTGTTTATGTCAGGTTATTTATTGTCATCTCAAGGAGATCGAATGGCAATGGCAAATTCGGTAGAAGGTAGATATCCATTTTTAGATCATCGGGTGATTGAGTTTTGTATGAAACTGCCTTCGAGTTATAAGATTAGGTGTTTGGATGAGAAAGTATTGTTGAAAAAAATGATGGTAGGGAAGTTACCTGAGACAATACTCAATAGACCTAAACAAGCCTATAGAGCTCCTACTATAAATAATTTGAATTCTACCTATTTCAACAATATGTTGTCTGAGAAACAAATAACATCAGCAGGTTTTTTTAATTACGAAATGGTTGAAAAACTTGTTCTCAAAATGAAATCCAATAATAATATTTCGGAAGTCGATAAAATGGCTTATATGGGAATTTTGTCAACCCAAATTTTGGATGATTTATTTGTAAAGAAACATAGAGCCGATTTGAAAAAATCGGATTTAATTGATTGTAAATTAATTCTGTTGAATTAAAAAAAAATCTTGATATGGAACTAAAAACTAAATCATTTTCAAAAGAAATATTAAATCTTGAAAATATCGAATTGGTTTGTGACGAAATTTGCCAAAAGCTTAGGTTAGATATTAAGACAAAACTTAAACGTAGAGGAGCAGTTGTGGGTATAAGTGGTGGTATTGATTCATCGGTTGTGCTTGCTCTTGCAACTCGTGCTTTAGGTAAAGAGAATGTGATTGGAATTTTGTTGCCAGAAAGAGATTCAAGTCCTGATAGTTTGATGCTAGCACAGAAGTTAGCCCATAAATTTGGTGTAAGAACTTTTGTTGAAGATATCACACCAGTTCTTGAAGGGTTTGGGTGCTATAAGCGTAGGGACGAAGCTGTAGCAAATGTTTTTTCAGAGTTTAATCCTATCGAGGATAAAGCGAAGATTGAAATTAAACAAACGATCGCTCAAAATATTCCTAATGTATTTTCATTGACTATTGTTAAGTCTAATGGATTTCATATCAGCACTTTATTACCTTCCAAAGAATACTTGCAAATTGTGGCAGCTACGAATTTTAAGCAACGTAGCAGAATGTCAATGTTGTATTATTATGCTGAAAGTCTTCATTATTCTGTGGTAGGCACGCCAAATAAACATGAGGTAGAGCAAGGATTTTTCGTGAAGTATGGTGATGGTGGAGCGGATGTTATGCCAATTGGGCATCTTTATAAAACACAAGTATATCAATTAGCAGAATATTTAGGAGTACCTCAACAGATTATTGAACGAACACCAACAACAGATACTTACAGTGCAGAGCAAACCCAGGAAGAATTCTTTTACCAAATGCCATTCCATGAAATGGATCTTTTATGGTATGCGTGGGAGAATGATTATAAGGCAGAAGAGGTTGCCTTAGTTTTAAATAAAGAGAGTAAAGAAATTCAAAATATCTTCAAGAATTTTGAACGAAAGCAGAAAACAACAGAATACCTTCGATTACCTCCTATTTTCTAGTTTGCTTAATTTAATTAAACAATTCTGAATTAATATGAATGTTGTTGATTACCTATTTCTAGAGTCAGAGAGTCTTGATAAGGATTTTGTTATCGGGCCTAATGAGACAATAGCTTATAAGCAGATTTATAAGGAAAGTATGCTGTTTGCCAACTATTTGAAAAATCTGATTGGAGAGAAGCAGGGAGTATTATTGGCAAGTGAAAATTCTGTTTTGTTTATAGTTACCTATTTGGCTATCATTAAATCTGGCAATATTTGCATCCCTATTGATCCAACTATTGAGCAGGATAATTTTGAATATATAGTTAAGACATCTAAGAGTAAGTGTATTGTATTTTCTGATAGATTTACTAAGATCATATCTAAATCAGTTGATTATAAGATTGATAAAAATAGATTCGATGAAATAATCAAGAATTCAGATTTAAAGACTGCTAAATTTTCAGACGAATTTGATTCTAACAGAATTGCAGAAATTCTATATACTTCTGGATCAACAGGTATACCTAAGGGTGTAATGATTAGCCATAAGAATATTATTGCAAATACAAATTCAATAATTAGTTATCTGAAATTAAAAACAGATGATATAATGGGAGTTGTTTTACCCTTTTATTATTGCTATGGCTTATCATTATTACATACTCATTTGAAGGTTGGAGCTTCTTTAGTATTGATTAACAATTTCATTTTTCTACCTACTGTAATAAATAATATTAAAGGATATAACTGTACAGGTTTTGCTGGAGTTCCGAGTCATTTTCAAATTTTACTAAAAAAATCAGAATCCTTTAAAAATACCAATTTTCCTAATTTAAGGTATGTTACACAAGCAGGAGGAAAACTTCATAATAGTTTCATAGAGGAGTTTATTGAGATTTTTTCAAATATTGAGTTTTTCGTGATGTATGGGCAGACTGAAGCTACAGCTCGTTTATCGTATTTACCTCCAGAAAAATTGAAGGAAAAAATTGGATCTATTGGCAAATCTATACCTGATGTTATCTTGAAGGTGTTAAATGAGAACGGTGAAGTTGCAGAAACTGGTGAACTTGGAGAAATAGTAGCTAAGGGCGATAATATAATGCGTGGCTATTTTAAGGATAAAGAAGGTACAAAGGACGTATTGAAAAATGGGTGGTTGTACACGGGTGATATAGGCAGTATGGATGAAGATGGTTTTATTTATTTACAGAGTCGAAAAAAAGAAATTATTAAAGTTGGCGGTAAACGAGTAAGTCCTAAAGAAATTGAAGAGGTTATTGTTTCAATAAATGAGGTTGTAGATTGTACTGTTATTGCTGTCCGTGATGACTTGCTGGGAGAGGCCATTAAAGCGATTGTTGTTTTAAAAAATGACTGTGATGAGAAACAAATCAAAAAGCAGATTTTGAAAAAATGTCATCAGAAGCTTCAAATACATAAGGTTCCTCAGTTGATATGTTTCGAAGAAGCCATGCAAGTCAGTTCTTCAGGTAAGAAAATAAGATCTCATTCTATAATTTGATTCGTGCATGAATCGAAAGGATTACTAGAAAATTTATACAAAAGTAATATCAAACTATACACCTATGAAATTTAATAAATTAATAATTTTTCTGTTGTTGCTTTCAGTAGTTTCCTGCATACCTCAGAAAAAGACAGTCTATATGAGAGATGTCAGTGGTAAAAAAGAGTATATAAATCTATATACAAAAGCTATTGAGGTCACAGAAGCTTATACAATTCTGCCAGGAGACTATATTTATATCAGAGTTTTAACTCCTGATGAGGCTGTTGCTAGTCTTTATAACCTTAATGTAGGCCAGATGAATATGAATAATATGGGAGATCCTAGCAGTTTGCGATTTCAGAGTTATCAAGTTGGTGACGAAGGTGAAATTGATTTTCCGTATATTGGTGAAATTAAGGTAGTTGGCTTGACAATAAAGGAGTTGAAAGCAAAAATGCAGAATATTCTTAAAAACCATATTGATACTTTTACTCTTCAGGTTCAATTAACCAATACACAGTTCACAATATTGGGAGAAGTGAATAATCCTGGCCAATATAACATGAGCAAAGATCATATTACAATTTTCGAAGCGATATCGCAAGCTGGAGATTTGACTATTTACGGAAAGAGAAAAAAAGTGAGAATTGTACGACCTTCTACTGATGGGACTAAAACAATTACTGTGGATTTAACTGATTTAAATCTTGTTGATAGTCAAAACTACTATATCCAACCTAACGACCTTATTTATATTGAGCCTATTAAAGCTCAGATGTGGGGATTCGGAGAGTCCTTCTCATTAAGTTTAGTAACAAGTTTGATTACTTTCTTTTTATTGGCAAACTCACTAAGATAGTAGTTTGCAAAGCTTTCTCACAAAGGGTATAATTCCTAAATCATCCAATTTATTAATCTTCATATCCATACACTAAGATTATGTATCATTCGAATAACAATAGTTCTCATATAAATGATGATATATTCAGTCTTGAGAATGAATATAAAACAGAGAAACCCAATATTCAAAAATGGTTTTATTTATTTCTGAGTAAATGGTATTGGTTTGTTGTATTTATTTTATTGGGCTTATTAGTTGCTTATCTTATAAATAGATATACAACACCAGTTTATAAAGTAGATGCTACAGTTCTCATTAAAACTGAAAGCCAAACAAATATGCCAGAAGATATGGCTATGATGAGTGGATTTTCCACGCCTGAGATGCAAAATTTTCAGAATCAAACCATTCTGCTAAAAACAGAGTCATTGATACTTCGTACTCTGGAGCGACTTGATTTTAATGTCGGTTACTATTCTAAGGATAAGTTAAAGTCTAATGAAAATAATTCTTTAAGAATTTTTCAGACTCTCAATCAAGCATTTTTTTCAAAGGGGAAATATAGAGAAGTAGAGCTCTATTTAAATAAGCCATTTCAAGTTATTATAGATAAAACTCATGTGCAACCTATTGGTCTTAGGTTTTATCTTGAAAGAAATAATGATGGAAAACTTCACATAGTTGCTCAAGGAGAGGATGTTATTCTTCACGATTTTTTGAATAAACAAGATATTGGAATGTTATCATCTATTCAGGTTGATGAGCCAATAGAAATTGGGAAGCGAATAGTTCGTGAACATTATTCATTTACTATTATATCAGAGTACTTAAACCTAGATGAAGAGTTGAGTAAAAATGATATTTTTTTCTTTATTCGTAACAATAGACGAATGGTTAATGAATTTAACGAGATTGAAGTTTCATTTGCAGCCCAAGGTGCATCCATTGCTAATATGTCAACAATGGGGACTTGTCTTGAAAAAACAAAGGCTTTTCTAAATATGTTGATGGAGGTTTGGATTCAAAGTAGTTTAGATCAGAAAAACCAGATTGCCAATAATACAATTTTATTTATCGATCAGCAACTTTATGGTTTGGGTGATACGCTAGGTCGAATGGGAGCAAAACTTCAGAATTTTAGAACCTCAAACAAAGTGGTTATGCCAACTGTGCAGGTTGAGGCAGCTTATACCAGGTTACAGGCAATTGATGTTGAGATTTTAGAATTACAAACACAGTCATCATATTTAAAAAGATTAAGAGGGTATTTGAATAAGAGAGAAGACTATAATAAACTAATCTCGCCAGCTTCGGTAGGTTTAGAACAGAGTGTTTTATCTGAATATATTACGCAACTGGGTGAAGTAAGATCAGCTCTTTTACAATATGAGGGTAAGGAAAAATTAAACAATCCATATTTGGAAAGACTACAACGTCAGGAATCTACCATACTTGCTTCGCTTTATGAGAATATCAATTCTCAGGGAGATTATATAAATCATCAAGAGGAAGTATTGAAAAAGCAAAAAGCCAGAATATCTCGTGAACAAAATTTATTGCCTCGTAAGGAGCAGCAGTATATGAATATTCAACGAAACTATGACCTGACTAATGATTTGTATACGCTTCTCTTGGAAAGGAGAGTAGAAGCTCAGATCCAAAAGGCGTCCAATCTTCCTGACAATGAAGTGATTGAGCCTGCTTTTTTTGCCGCAATGATACAACCTAAGAGTATGCTTGTTTATATAATGTATTGTGTATTCGGTTTTATGATTCCTGCGGTATTCTTATTTTTAAAAGATTTATTTAATAATAAAATACAAACCGAAGAAGATTTGGAACGAATAACTTCTGCTCCTATTATTGGGAATATTGCATTTAGTAAGAATGATGGAGATATTTTAACACAAAAGCACCCTAGTTCGCGTATAACAGAAGCTTTTAGATCTTTAAGGACTCGTCTGGATTATCTTAAAAATGGAAGTGATAAACAAACAATATTAGTAACGTCATCTTCTTCAGGGGAGGGGAAATCATTTTGTGCTGTTAATATTGCTGGTATATTAGCTCTTGCTGGGAGAAAGACGATAGTGCTTGGTTTTGATCTTAGAAAACCCAAATTAGCTAATTACATAGATGTACCTGAAGAAATAGGAATCTCAACGTTTTTGATAGGTAAGCATACCCTTGATGAGGTTATTTTTTCTACAAAATATGAAAATCTGGATTGTATTGGTGCGGGGCCGATACCTCCAAATCCAGCTGAATTAGTAGATTCTAAAGTAACAGCTAAATTATTCGAAGAATTAGAAAAACAATACGATTGCATTGTGATAGATACTAGTCCTATAGGAATGGTAACTGATGCATTGTTATTAACTCCTTATGCAACTACAAACGTTTTTGTTGTTAGGCATCAGTTTACTCATAAGTTATTCTTAGAGCATAACATAAAAATGTTGAATGAATCTAATATTCAAAATGTGAGCATTGTAATGAATGGTATCAAAACTCAAAAATATGGATATGCATATAAGTACGCATATGGCTATAGTTACAATACTTCAAATATGTAGAATTAATAATTTGAAGTATTGTAATTCCCTGAGTTAATCAACTAGTTTTTAATAATCATATTTAATAATTCTGAATCATGGATATAATGAATCGTAAGATTGCTGTTATAGGTCTTGGCTATGTAGGGCTACCTCTTGCTGTTGAGTTTGGAAAGAAATATATAACCGCTGGGTTTGATATAAATCTAACTCGTATCTCGGAATTAGAATCAGGTAATGATAGAACCTTAGAAGTTGATAAGGGAGATTTAGCAGCATCGGAATTGTTGGTTTTTACTAGTGTTGAAGAATTTCTTCAACAATTTGATGTATTTATAGTTACTGTGCCAACTCCAATTGATAAAAATAAGCGTCCGGATTTAAGGCCATTGCTTAAAGCCTCGGAAACTGTAGGGAAAGCTTTAAAGAAGGGTGATGTTGTTATTTATGAATCGACAGTTTATCCAGGAGCTACTGAAGAGGATTGTGTTCCTGTATTAGAAATGGTTAGTGGCCTGAAATACAATAAAGATTTCTTTTGTGGATATTCTCCAGAAAGAATAAATCCTGGGGATAAAGTGCATACAGTAACTAAGATTCAAAAGGTAACATCAGGTTCTACTCCGGAAGTTGCAGATTTTGTTGATTGTTTATATTCTTCAATAATAACAGCTGGAACATATAAGGCATCTTCTATAAAAGTAGCTGAAGCTGCAAAAGTGATTGAGAATTCCCAAAGGGATATAAATATAGCTTTTGTTAATGAGTTGTCAGTTATTTTTAGTCGTATAGGAATTGATACTCATGAAGTTCTTGAGGCAGCTGGAACTAAATGGAATTTCTTACCTTTTAAACCAGGCTTAGTCGGAGGACATTGTATTGGAGTCGACCCCTATTACCTAACGCAGAAAGCACAGGAATTAGGATATAATCCTGAAATAATGTTAGCTGGTCGAAGATTAAATGATAGAATGCCGGTTTTTGTAGCCTCTATGGTGATAAAGGAGATGATTAAGAAAAAGCATCGAATTTCAGATTCAAAAATATTGGTTTTAGGCTTGACTTTTAAGGAGAATTGCCCAGATGTCCGAAATTCAAAGGTTATAGCTCTGATTCATGAATTTAATGAATTTGGATGTGAGGTTGATGTTTATGATCCTTGGGCTGATAAGCAAGAAGTGATAGATAAATATGGAATAGAACTACTCAGTTGCATTAATGGAGATAAATATGATTCTATTGTTTTAGCAGTTGCTCACTCTGAGTTTAAAGATTTAGATTATGCTGCATTAAGGAATGGTGGGAATGCAGTGATTTACGACATAAAAGGTGTTCTTCCCAAAGAAGTTGTTGATTGTCGATTGTAGACCACTTGGATGAAATCTACTGCAATAACAAAGGAACGTTTGTTGAAAGAAACAAGGCAATAAAGACGATATTAATTATAGGTCAGGTTGTAAAACTTTAATAAATTATTTTATGAAAGGAATTATATTAGCTGGAGGATCTGGTTCTCGTTTGTACCCAATTACGCAAGGAGTATCAAAACAGTTATTACCGATATATGATAAACCTATGATTTATTATCCTTTGTCCGTATTAATGTTGGCAGGTATTCGAGAGGTATTGATAATCACAACACCAGAAGATCAATCTGCTTTTAAACGACTTCTGGGCGATGGTTCTCAATGGGGAATTTCTCTTTCATACAAAGTGCAGCTCTCACCAGATGGTATCGCTAAGGCTTTTCTCATTGGGAAAGAGTTTATTGGTGAAGATGATGTTTGTTTAGTGCTTGGAGACAATATTTTTTATGGTGATGGACTGACTCCTTTATTGAAAGATGCACTAATTACGGTTTCTTTTGAAAAGAAAGCTTGTTTATTGGGGTACTATGTGAGTGATCCAGAACGTTATGGTGTAGCAGAATTTAATGTGGATGGGGAAGTTGTTAGTATCGAGGAAAAGCCTAAACGTCCTAAATCGAACTATGCAGTAGTTGGATTATACTTTTATCCCAATGATGTGATTCATAAGGCTGAAAATATAAAACCTTCTCATAGGGGCGAATTGGAGATTACATGTTTAAATCAGGTTTACTTGAAAGAGAAAAGATTGAAACTTAATAGAATGGGACGTGGGTTTGCATGGCTAGATACTGGAACTCACGAATCATTGCTTGAGGCAGGAAGTTTTATTCAAACGATAGAAGCTCGACAAGGTCTTAAAGTGGCTTGCCTAGAAGAGATTGCTTATAAGAAACATTGGATAACTATTGAGAAGTTAAATGAAGCAATTGCTCGTTACGGTTGTAATGTCTACGGGAATTATTTGAAACAAATTGAGAAGGATATTAGTTATAATTACTTACTCTAAATGAAAACGATAACAGGTAGGAATTGTTTTATAAGATTTAAAGGTATGATTGTTTTGTAATTAGGTATAGGTTTATTTTTCATTATTATGAATAATGTGATTTGAAATCTAACTTGAGTAATATATAGCTATAGTAATTTATATGAGTTCAGACGCAAGGAAATTTTTAAAAGGAGTAACATCTGGTTACCTTGTTATGATCATTAGTTTGTTAGTAAATCTATGGCTTATCCCATTTGTCTTAAAATTTCTAACTAGACCTGAATATGGGATTTTTGCAATCGCTACTGATTTATTGGCTTGGCTTTCTTTAGCAAATTTAGGAATTAGTGCTGCATTTAATTCAAAAGGTGCTCATTTAATGGGCTCTAAAAATGTTAAAGAACTTAATATTGTTGCGAGTACCACTTTCTTTACTCAATTGGTAAGTGCAATTGTAATAATACTAGCAGGCGTATTTGTTACAATTCATCCTGAATTACTATTTGGTAGTGATGTAAATGCAGATAATATAGAATTGGTTGTTGTTTTACTTGTAAGTGGTTATACTTTAAGTTTTATTTTTCAACCAATGAATTCAATGCTAATTGCTAGCAAACAAATTCATATTGATAATTATCTTAAGTTTGGCTTGTTGATTATTAAAACAAGCCTGACCGTAATTCTATTGATGAATGGTTTTAAACTTCTATCCCTCGCAATTAGTAGTGTTGTAGCAACAATTATTATTACAATAGTAACCTGGCTTAGAGTCAAGAAGTCTTTGCCATATGTTAAGATAAAATTGAGTTCATGGAAATATAATCGTTTTACATTTTTATTGAAAAAAGGAGTTTGGTTTAGTCTTGGAGGGGTAGCTGGAATTTTAATTTTAAGAATGGATTCTTTTTTAATTGGTAAATATATCTCCTTGTCTACGGTCGCGAGTTATGTAATAACAATAAAACTGTATCAAATAGCCGATACTTTTCATCAACAATTTTTTAATACAACCCGACCATTTTTTGCTCAGATGTTTGGAAAGAAGGATATGAAGTCTCTTGCAAAGATGTATAATATTACTTTCTATTCGTCCTTTGCGGCAGCTTTTGGAATAGGTATTTGTATTTATTTATTAAATAGGTGGTTTGTTTATTTATGGGTTGGTTCAGATTTTTATCTTGGTGATACTATAAATATGTTGTTGTGTCTTAATTTCATACTACAGGCATCTGTGCTTCCCAATAGAATTATTCTTGCAACAACATTCTTTAAAATTGTATCACATAATATAATACGATTTTTGGAAGGGGTAATAAAATTATTGGCGAGTATTGCATTATTATATTATTGGGGAATTGAAGGGGTGATATTTGCAGGTTTAATAAGTTCACTTGTTTTTTCGAATATTGTCTTAAATATTTTTACGAGTCAATTTTTTAAAGAGATAGCTTGGAATAAATTGACATTGATTCTATTTATCTCTATTATCCCACTCATAATTCTTTTTGTGACCGATTATCAGCTTAAACTCACCTTGTTTGCCTTTTTAATAGTAAGCGTATTTGTATTTGTTTGGAGAAAAATAAGAAAGCAAAATATAAACTATCCATCTATTGACTTGAAGTTTGTAAGCCTTATTAAAAGTTTTTTACTTAAATAATTATTGTTTTTTCAATGGAATAAAAAGTAGATGGGAAGTTTAAAAGACAAAACCTTAAATGGACTATTTTGGAGCTTCTTTGATAGTTTTGGAAAGCAATCAATATCTTTCGTTATAGGAATAATTCTAGCTAGAATATTAGATCCTTCTGTTTATGGAATATTAGGGATGATTGTAATTTTCATGGCTATTTCCAATGTTTTTATAAGCTCTGGGTTTGGTACAGCCTTAATAAGAAAGACCGATTTAAAGGATGCGGATTGTAATACTACTTTCATTTTTAATTTAGGAGTTGCTTTACTTTTTTATTGCTTATTATTTTTCACATCTCCTTTTATTGCATCCTTTTTTGATGAACCTAGTTTGAAACTAATAATCCGGGTATTGGGAATAGGACTGTTGATTAATGCGGCTTCTATTGTTCAGCATTCATTAATGACGAAACGGATAGATTTTAAAACTCAAAGTAAAATATCAATAACAAGAACAGTTTGTAGTGGTACAGTTGGTATAATAATGGCCTATAGAGGCTTTGGAATATGGAGTCTTGTTGCGCAACAGTTAGTTGGTGGATTTTTAGGAACTACCTTATTATGGTATTATAATACATGGAAACCAAAGTGGGAATTTTCAGTACAAAGTTTTAAAGAACTATTTGGTTTTGGCTCTAAACTGTTGGCTTCAGCACTTATTGATACAACTTTTAATAATATATATTATTTAGTTATTGGTAAGTATTTTGCAGCAGCTCAGCTAGGTTATTACACGCGTGCACAAGGCTATTCAAACTTGTTTTCGAGTAATCTAACAGGAATAATAGAACGAGTTAGTTACCCTGTTCTTTCGTCTATTCAGAATAATCCAGATGCCTTGACAAAGGGGTATAAAAAAATATTAAAATCATCCATCTTAATTTCATTTGTTGCAATGATGGGCTTGGCTGCTTGCTCCGAATCTCTTGTTGTAATATTGATTGGAGAAAAATGGGCACCATGTATACCTTATTTGCAGCTATTATGTTTTTCTCAAATGTTGTACCCTCTTCACGCAATTAATTTGAATATTTTAAAGGTAAAAGGGAGGTCTGATCTTTTCTTGAGATTAGAGATAATTAAAAAATGTATATCTATACCAGTTATAATAATTGGAATTTATTTTGGTATAAAAGCAATGCTAATAGCGATGATTTTCAACGGATGTGTCGCCTACATTTTGAACAGTTATTATACCGCACGTCTAATTGAATATTCAACAATTCAACAACTAAAGGATATTACGCCCTCATTTTTGGTAGGTGCTGCAACCTGCTTGATTATGTGGTCTGTTGAATTATTGATGCTTTCAGTTGTACAACAGTTTTTAGTTCAATTGCTAGTGGGAGGTCTTTTTTTGATATTCATTTTAGAAATTTTTAAGCTCAATGAATATCTTGAGATTAAATCAGTCTTTCACAAATACTTTCAAAAAGTCAGTTTTAAACGTTCTTAAGATGGGGCTTGCATTAGTAGTCTAATAGTAAATAACATCCTGATTAACCTTGGAGGTTGACTTATTTATTCTCTCAATTAAGCAACAATTTATAGTTCTGTTGCTATTCGGTGATTTTATATTACTCATTTTACATGAAATTTCTTCTTAATGGATACTTCTAAATTAAATAAATCATACGAACAAAATGGCAGGAATTCAGTTATTAAAGGACTCGGAAAAAGAGTAATTAATGTAACCTCGCCTGAGCTTCCACCTTTAGAGGAGTTTATTCCAATGTTGGAAGATATCTGGGAAAGTAAATGGCTCACGAATAATGGAAAATATCACGGTGAATTTGAAGATGCATTGGCTAAATATCTGGGGGTACCTTATATTTCGATTTTTTCAAATGGTACTCTTGCACTGATAACAGCTTTACAATGTTTTAAAATAACAGGAGAAGTTATAACAACTCCTTACAGTTTTGTTGCCTCTTCGCATGCTTTACATTGGAATGGCATAGCACCTGTTTTTGCCGATATTGACCCTGTTACATTAAATCTAGATCCTCAAAAAATTGAGGCCGCTATTACGTCTAGAACAACTGCTATCATGCCAGTTCATGTGTATGGGAATCCATGTGATGTTCACGCGATTCAAGAAATTGCGGATACTTATGGTCTAAAAATAATTTATGATGCAGCACATGCCTTTAGTGTTGATGTTGATGGACATTCAGTATTGAATTATGGAGACGTATCTATATTAAGTTTTCATGCTACAAAGGTGTTTAATACGATTGAGGGGGGAGCCATTATTTGTAGGGATGAAGCAACTAAAAAGCGTATTGATTATTTAAAGAATTTCGGATTCGCAGGTGAAACAAAAGTTATTGCTCCTGGAATTAATGGAAAAATGAATGAGTTGCAATCAGCTTATGGTTTACTGCAATTAAAAAGAATAGATGATGCAATAAATAGGAGAAAACAAATTACTTATCTATACCGAGATTTACTGAAGGATGTTAAGGGGATTAGTTTTCGAGAGGATATGAAAGGAGTAAAGCACAATTATTCCTATTTCCCAATATTTGTTCATGAAATGGAATATGGTGAATCTCGAGATTGTTTATATGAGAAGTTAAAAACACATAACATTTATGGACGTAGATATTTTTATCCATTAATCTCACAATTTCCAACTTATAGAGGCTTACCATCTGCATCAGCTAATAATTTACAAGTAGCTGAAGACATTACAAAGAAAGTTATTTGCTTGCCTATTTATCCTGATTTAGAAATTGAGATTATAGAATTTATTGTAAGTATTATAAAAAGAGAAATATGAAATTAGCAATAATGCAACCCTATTTCTTCCCATATCTGGGTTATATACAATTGGTAAACTTAGTTGATAAGTTTGTGTTTTATGATGATGTAAACTTTATTAAAAACGGTTGGATTGCTAGAAATAGAATCATCTCTAACACGAATTCGTTACAATATTTTGGTGTAAACTTGACCCAAGCAAGTCAAAATAAACTTATAAATGAAATCAAGATTGGTAATGATTCTACAAGGAAATTGAAAACAATAAAGCATGTTTATTCTAGAGCTCCTTTTTTTAATGATGTATATCCCTTAATAGAAGCTTGTTTGAATGATCCAGTTAAGACGATAGCAGAGATGTCTGCAAACTCTGTTGTTAAAGTTGCAGATTATTTGGGTATTGAAACGGAATTCGAATTTAGTTCAAAGTGTTATGCCAATTCCATTGATTTCGGGAGATCTGAAAGGATAGTTGCTATTTGCAAACAAGAAAAAGCCTCGACCTATATAAATTCTATTGGTGGGGTTGAATTGTATTCCAAAGACTATTTTAAGAAGTTTGGGATAAACCTACAATTTCTTGATGCTAACAGAGTGACTTATAATCAATTTAATAAACCGTTTGAAAGTAATCTTTCTATAATTGATGTGTTGATGTTTAATTCGTTAGATAGAGTTAAGGAGTATTTAAATTTTTTTGATTTAAAATAATAGTGTTAATATCAATACATAACCAAATCCTCTTGATTTGAAGTTTGGTATAGAGTTTACATCAAGCGAAGTACCTTTGAATTGAACTAGACTAATTTGTTAAAAATTCACACAAAAAAATGAACATTTTTTTTAGAGCATTTGAATTAGAAGATGCAGAATTTATTAATGCATTGAGAGATAATGAAGTCATGGAGAGCAAAATCGGTGGCAACAAACGTTTTGTATCTCTGGCACGAGAGCGTAAATGGATAGAAGATATTATATATGGGGATTCCAAGGAACAAATTTATTTAGCTATTTGTGAAAATGGAAGTAAGGATATAATAGGCTATTCCTCAATTTCGGATATAGATCACTTTAATAAATCTTGCTCTTTAAGTGGAATTAAACTTGATGTTGAGTTTTCCAAAAAGGGTTATGGTATTCAAGTTATAATTATGATGTTAAGATATGTATTTGAAGAATTAGGAATGGAAAGATGTACTTCTATATGTCTAGAAAATCATGTTGTAATGGCAAAAATATTAGAGAGAGTTGGTTTTCATACAGAAGGATTACTCCGTCATTCATTATTTAAGAATGGAGCTTTTCAAAACCAATATCTATTTAGTATTATAAAAGCTGATTATTTCGAAAGAAAAAAGAAACTTCAATAGATCTAAATTTTATATTGATATGACTAAACCTCTTGTGAGCATTAATTGTATAACGTATAATCATGAGAATTATATTGCTCAGACTATTGAAGGCTTTCTAATTCAGAAAACAACTTTTCCGATAGAAATAATTATTTGTGAGGATGCTTCAACTGATAATACTGCGAAAATTATACAAGAATATGTCGATAAGTATCCTGACTTGATTATTCCTTTGTTTCAAGAAACAAATCAATATTCAAAAGGAAAGAACCCTGGGTTTGAGATTTCAATGCCGAAGTGTCAGGGGAAATATATAGCTCACTGCGAAGGAGATGATTTTTGGACTGACCCCTATAAGCTACAGAAACAAGTTGATTTTATGGAGGCTAATCCTGATTATTCGTTTATTTTTCATGATTGTGAAATACTTGACCAAAAAACGGGAGAAAAGATCTTACGTGTTGGAAATCGTCAAATTGATGTGGTTGTAGACCTTGAATCTATTATTCTGGAAAATAACGTGCCTACAGCTTCCATTTTGCATAGAAATATATTGAATTTTAGATCATTACCGCCATGGTATTTGACAGTCAGTAAAGGTGATTATGCTTTAGTTATTCTTTTGTCTGAACGTGGATTGGGGAAGTATTTACCTGATGTGATGTCAGTTTATAGAGTCCATATTGGAGGTGTATGGTCGGGTACTAATATTGCTTATCGTAACAGTGAAGATATAAAGTTTTTTGAATTTTTGAATGAGCAATTTTCTAATCAAAAAGTGAGAAACGCTATAAAAAAGAGACTGAACCATTGTTTGTTTGAAAAAGCATTTATTAAAATAAAACGGGGAGAATTAGTAAGTGGTTTGTATTTATATCTTCTACATATGAATGCAAATAAGGAGAAGAAAAATCAGAATGAAATGAAAAAAATTCTTAGTGCTTTTAAGATAGGTCTATTGTATCTGTTTCGTAAGCCCATAGCTTATTTAAAACTAGATGTTAATAACTCTTCTGTATAAATAATGTGATTATTTTTTTATCAGTCATTTATTAATTATCTCAACTTATTAAGATTAAAATGAATAAGATTTTTGTTATCGGACCTTCCAAATATATAGGGAGACATTTTAAATCTATAGAAAACTCTCTGGGAGCAAACTTTGTTTATTTTGAGGAATATCAGCCTAATAAAATAATTGAAGAGAAGCCTGATTTGGTTATTATTCCAGATGAACACTGGTGTGAATTGGGCAATATTGTTGCTACATGTAAGGCACATGGGATTCTTACTTTACAATTGATGGATGGTATTTTAGAGTGGAGAAGAACCTGGGATTATGGTTCAAATGGACACCGTATAAATGGTATTCTGAATCCTTTAAACCAGCCGGCCTTTGCTCATAAAATTGCTTGCTTGGGTTTTAAAGATTTTAGGTTGTTAGAAAGTTGGGGAAATCATGGTAAATGTGAGATTGTTGGGATGCCTCGTTTGAGAAATATTCAAGGTCTTAGAACTGATTTTTCTCATTTGGATAAGAAAAAAGGTAAGATTTTGGTTTGTACAGCAAAAACGCCCGCCTTTACAATAGAACAAGAAAGAAAGACGATTGAATCATTAAAAGATTTAAGAGATTTTTTTAAGGAAAGAAATGATGTTGAAATCGTTTGGCGTTTGTCAGGTGATCTTTCTGAAAAATTGAATATTAAAAATACATTAACTGATCTTAATGGCTTGGAAATTCATAGGATAATTCAAGAAGTAGATTCAGTAATTACCACACCATCAACGACCTTACTAGAGGCAATGGTATTAAAAACACCAGTAGCATTGCTTGATTATCACAATTTGCCTCATTATTTTGAGTCGGCTTGGATCATTTCTTCACAAAATCATATTCTAAATGTCTTCGAAGAATTAATGAATCCTCCAGTGGTGAAATTAGATTATCAAGAATTTTTATTGAATGACCAGTTATTCCAACATGAAGATGCAACAACAAGACTTCTGTTGCTGATTGAAAGTATGATAAACTATAAAGATGACCCAGAGAATTTGCCTACAACGATTTTAGACAATATCTATGCACCAACTTATCGAATATCATCGGAGATTGGTACTTATTACCCAGAATTATCTTGGTTAGAAAAATTAGACAAGAGGGAGCTTGAATTAAAATTGTCTGCTGCAAAAGGGACAATAAGTGTGTTAGAAAACAAAGTGTGCAATTTAGAGAGACGTTTAAATTCCATACCATTTTATACATTACTTAAAAAATTAAAAAACAGCGTTCCATTTTTATGAAAATACTCATAGTTCATACACGAAATGATATTATAAGTGGTGCTGAATATGCAATCACTGATATGCTAAATACTCTTCCAGCTGATCTTGAATTTGAAATGATGACACCTGGTTATGGGGTATTGTCAGAGTATCTTGAAGGAAGAGGGTTTAAGGTGCATGTGAAAAAATATAGTGGTCCTCGAAGAAGATATCCAGGTTTATATCAATTGAGTTCTTTTTTGCTGATGAGATGGTTAAAAAAGCAAAAGTTTGATTTGATCTTGTGTAATACATTTGCGGCCAGTTTTAGGATGTCTCTGGGAGCAAAATGGGCAGGAATAAAAATTGCGATTTACACACGTGAATACTTTTCGAAAAAGAAACAAGTTAACCTAAATCAAGTCAATCGAGCAAGTTCTATAATTGCTGTATCTGAGGATGTTAAAGATTATTATGGAGATATGCACCCTCATGTCAACGTTTGTCATGATACTATTGATATTGGTTTGATAAATAAACGATTAAAGGACCATAAACGTTCTCTTCTTGAAGAATCTGTATTTAATATTGGTTTCATCGGCCGGATAACACGATACAAACAACCCGATCTTGTAATTCGAGCATTACCAGATATAATTAAAAAAATTCCCAATGTTCATGTTCATATTGTTGGAAAAGCTGTTAGCCAAGAATATGATTTCGAATTGGGTTTAAAGCAATTGGTGAAGGAATTGAAAATTGATTCTTATGTGACATTTTGGGGATATAGGAGTGACTCAATAGAACTAATGAAAGATTTTGATGTTTTGTGTTTAACATCAGATAGAGAACCTTTCCCACGTACGATTTTGGAATCTATGCTAGCAGGTACTCCTGTGGTTTGTTCAAATACAGGAGGATGTAAGGAAATGGTAAGGGATAATATCACGGGGCTTCATTTTGATGTTTGCAGTGATGAGAATTCAGTAAAATTAGCCAAACAGATTATTCGTTTATCGAATGACAAGGTTCTTTATAAAGAAATTGTGACGAATAGTTTAAATTTTATTCAGGAAACATTTGGTCCCAAAGACCAGACAAAACATTTTTTTAACACTCTTAGGTTGATTTCAAAATAATATTTTTCACTATGAAAGTAGCAATTATTTACGATTTAACTGAGCCCGGTGGAGTCCAAACGTGTGTCTTATCCCTTATAAAAGGATTGAATAAAAAAGGCATAAAACCTGTAATATTCTGGGATGAGGCTCCTAATAATGAGTTATTGGAAGAGGCAGGTGTAACAGTAGAGTATGTCAAGCTTAAATTCCCCATTGCCCCATCATGGATTAAAACCATGCCAAATTTGTTTAGATACTTATTATGGCCATTCAATATGGTTAGAATTAGTAAGATCCCTTTAGATTTTGATCACGTTTACTCTTTTACGGTTAATATCCTAATAGATCAGAATCGTTCACATCTATTTTATCTGTCAGGACCACCTTTACTACCTCAGTTGGAGTCGAAATCTATCCGGTTTAAAATGGCTAAGTTTTTATATAAAATGCTTATTCGACCTTTTTATCCTGCATATGAACCACAAGTTGATGGGAATTATGTAATTAATTCAAAATTCACTGCTCAACTGTTTGAAGAAGCTCATCAAAGAACCTTAGAGGTTGTTTATCCTTCAAATCAATTGAAAATTGAAAATCTTCAGAAAGAAGATCTGTCTTTTAGAGATACGGTTACTTTTTTTAGCCGCATCGTCGATTATAAACGTCCTGAATTCTTAATAAATCTTGCAGGACAGTATCCCGATTTGAAGTTTGTTATAATGGGAGGAGTTTCAAAAAACAGAATAGATTATCTAGAAAGCTTAAAGCATATGGCCAGTGATCAAAATCTATCTAACCTTTCTTTTTATCCCAATGCTTCAAGGAATGATATTGATCAAATTTTGAAAAAGACATTATTTTATGTTTTTCCTGCAATTAATGAACATTTTGGAATTACAACTGTAGAAGCTGTATTAAAAGGTTGTATTCCTTTTGTTCACGATTCAGGAGGACAAAAAGAAATTGTTCCCTTTGATTTATTAAGATTCAGTGATCGTGATTTTACTGATAAGTTTGCAGAATTATTAAGTTTAAAAAATAAAGATTTGAATCAGTTGAGACAAGATATGCATGAGCATATTCTACTTTTTACAGAGGATGCCTTTATAGATAGGATGATAAATATTTGTATTGATGAGAAGCAAATTGCAGTCTAGAGGGTTTAGTCCTTTCATCTATTTTTACATACTAACAGTTGCTGCTATAACTGGTTTAATACTGAAAAATCAAGTAGTATATGCAGGTTATGTGCTAACATTGACCATTGGTCTTGTGTTCTTATATAGTATTTTTCAAAAAGACACCGCACCTTTTTTCTCAATAATTATTTTTATTTATGCACCTTTTTTGGCGTTTTTAAGGCAATATGTCATCTCGTACAATGGAATATCATTAATCCTATTTGCAGCTCTTGTTTTATGGTTTATAAATAATAGGCAAATCTTCATAGAAGTTATATTTTGTAAAGTACGAATAGGCATTATTCTATTTGTTTTCCTTTTTGTAAGCTATGGTGTGTTTATTGGGATTCCTTTAGAACGATTTATGAAGTTTATCGAAACGGCACTGGCTCTATTAGTATTTAGTATGGTCCTGAAATCTGTTCGTTATGTGAGAAAATATACTATTTATTTTATTGCAAGTTCTTCACTGATAATATTAGGTCTTTTGCCACACATAGATACACGATTTATATTTGAAACAGGTAATGCTGTTCACAAAGCTGACCCTAGTGCCTATAGTATCGCATTAGTTTTATCGGCCTTTTTTATTATTGCAGATAAAAACGTGTGGGTTTCTCAGATGAGTCAAGAATGGCTACGGAAAATTAAATATTTGCTACTCGCTTTTATTATTGTATTGACCATATTAACAACATCAAGAATTGGATTTTTCACATTTGCGGGAAGCTACCTGTTGTTTTTGATTTTAAGCCGATTTAATCTCAAACAAATGCTACCTATAATCTTAGTTGTAAGTTTAAGTTTTGTATTTATTAGCAATACAGGTTATTCAGATATCGCGGAACATTGGTTTAATAAGACATTCAATAATGAAAGGGGAATTTCTGCGGCAACAACGGGGCGCGCTGATCAATGGAAAATGGCTGGAGTTTATCTGGTAAGTGAACCGATTGGAAATGTTTTAGGTGGTTTCGGTCCAGGAAAAGGTCCCATCTTTAGTCAGATATACTCAACAAGAATAAATGCTATTGAATCTATGGCTGGAGGTTCTTATCAATTACATTCTCTATATCTTAATGTGTTGATTGAATTTGGTCTCATTGCATTTGTTTGCTTCCTGATATTTTTAATACGGCGTTTTATGAAAGCCTATTTAATCTTTACAAAATTAAATTTTAAGCTCCCTATATTAGCCTTGTTTGCCTATGTTCTTTACATTAGTTCAACTTCTGGACTAGGTGTTGTGCCAGGTATGTTTATTGCAATATTTTTATTAAATGTTGATGACTTTAAGCGTAAAAAGCAGGTTATACGAATAGGAAAGTCAAAATCTGTTTCCCAAAATAAATATTAATCAGTCGATTTGAAAAGTTTGAGTTAAGCTTCTTTGATTTTTAAAACATTAGAATTTAGTTAGACGAATTAAAATATGATTAAAAAAGATCGATTGACATTGATTGCACATTTGCCTCACATCTTAATTGAAGGTCAATATCATTCATATGAGCCATATGTAAGAGAGATGAAATTGTGGTCAGAATTATTCGAAACTATCGATTTATACACAGAGGTCGTATATGATACACCTTCATTTTCTATTATATCATTACCATCGAATATGATTGTTCACGATTTGGGAATAAGGGGAGGTGGAGATAAAATATCACGTATAAAGCGATTTTTACAGACCCTAGTTTTGCCATTCAGGCTGTATCATATTATTAAGAGAGCATCATATCTTCACTTTAGATCACCTGGCTATACTACTTTCTTTGCCAATTTGGTTAACTATTTTTTTAAAAGAAAAGTAATAGTCAAGTGGGCAACAAGTTTCCCTCCACAAAAAGCAATGGGGAGAATTTCAAATTGGGAGGCCAAATTATTAATGAAATCAAGCAATAACACTCAAGTAATGTGTTATAACGATATTCCGAAAAGTAATTTTCATATTTTCTTCCCTGCATTATTTACCCAAAGAGAACTATATGAAATAAGTTCTTTTACAGATAAGACGAATTGGTCAGACACTTCAAGATATCGATTTGTTTGTGTAGGTCGTTTGCATCCTGATAAAAATATAGAGTTGATTTTGTATGGGCTTAGAAGATATTTAGATCAAACAGGAGACGATAACTTAATTATTGAACTGATAGGGGATGGTCCATTAAGGTCTAAGCTGGAAAGTTTAGTAAAAGACTTGAAAATAATCAAGAATATTAAGTTCAAGGGAAGTCTGCCTTTTAATGAGGTTTTAAACGAGCTGAAAACGGCAAATTTTTTAATCATGCCTGGTGTTAATGAAGGATGGGGTAAAGTTATAAATGAGTCATTAGCAGCTAAGTGTATTCCAATTGTAGTCAATAAAGGCAATGGGGCTAATGTTTTAAAACTCATGGGATCTCCAGGATTATTTTTTGAAGCTAGTGCAGATGGCTTTTCACAAATTATTCAAGTTGCTCAAGAACTGAAGAAAGATAAAATTGATCATTTTATTCAGTTAGGAGATCGAGCTAATAGTAGTATGACTTTAGAGCAATTTCAACAGAAATTGATTCATGTGTTAGATTCATTAGATAAGTTATGAAAATTGAGGTGAAAAAATAAGTGGAGTTTATTATATAAAAAATGTTGAGTATGC
Source organism: Ancylomarina euxina (assembly GCF_003863355.1). GTDB lineage: Bacteria > Bacteroidota > Bacteroidia > Bacteroidales > Marinifilaceae > Ancylomarina > Ancylomarina euxinus. The sequence goes on from NZ_QQWG01000002.1 coordinate 221,135, forward strand.
GTATTCTTCAGTTGATTGATAACCTAAATCCTGGCGGTGCCGAACGCATGTCGGTTAATATAGCTAACTTATTGAGTGAGACGAATAATAAATCGTTTTTATGCACGACAAGGTGTAAGGGGGCATTAAGTAGACATATCTTACCAGGTGTTGAATTATTCTATTTGAATAAGAAAAGGACATTTGATTTGAAGGCTTTTATGCGACTTCTAAAATATGTATATAAACACAGAATTGAAGTTCTTCATGCACACTCTTCGTCTATTTTTATGGGTGGTATTATAAAAATTTTCAAACCTTCTCTACGATTAATCTGGCATGATCACTATGGAAATAGAGAATATGATAGTAAGAGAAACCTCCTTTATATTTTGTTTTCGGTATTATTTGATCGGGTTATCGTTGTTAATAATAAATTAGAAGAATGGGCGAAAAAACACCTTTTGTTAGCTGATAATAAGATCGTATACTTAAAAAATTTTCCTCATTTAAATTTGAACATTAATCATGATGGGCCAACGGATTCAGTTCAAATTATATATTTGGCTAATTTGAAGAAGCCTAAGAATCATCATTTACTTGTTGAATCAATTAGTGAAATTCAATCCGAGCTAGGTGATATTAGGTTAAGTGTTCATTTAGTAGGAGCCTATCAGAACGATAGTTATTATAAAAGCTTAATTTCTCTGATTGAGAAATATAATTTGAGTTCAGTGTTTAATTTAATCGGTTCTGTTTCTGATCCTTCGAAATATTTGTTGAAGGCTGATATTGCAGTAATTTGTTCAACTTTCGAAGGTTTACCAGTAAGTTTATTAGAGTATGGTTTAGCAGAACTACCTGTGATTTCAACTTCAGTTGGACAATGCTCCGAAGTACTTGATTATGGTAAAGCCGGCTGGTTAGTAGAATCTGAGAATATCGAAGCATTCTCAAAGACTTTACTTCATGTAATATCTGACAGAGATGATGCTAAGTTAAGAGCTCTAAAGCTTAAAGAAAGAGTTCTCGATAAATATGGGGCAAATTCATTTTTAGTTCAGTATCTCAAACTGGTTGTTTAATTTAAAAAGTGGTTTTGTAGATATCCAATTCTAATTAAAAGTATCTGTCTTTATTTATACAAGAGAATATTACTTTTTGATTATTCGTAGAACCAATTTATGAAGAAGTGTAAGCTAGTTTATATTGGGAATCAACTCTCCAAATATGGTTTAACACCAACCTTAGTCGAAACTTTAGGTGAGCGTTTAAAAAACGATTTTGAAGTAGTGCAAGGGTCAAACAAACAAAATAAGATATTTCGTTTGTTGCATATGTGGTGGTTGGTGATTTTAAATAGAAAATCAGATTATTTACTGATTGATACATATAGTACCTCATCTTTCTTATATGCATGGAGTTCTGCTGTATTATCCAGATTATTTCACTTGAAATATGTTCCAATATTACACGGGGGTAATTTGCCATTAAGAGCCAAACGATCACCAAAACTTATGAAGCAATTTTTGAGTAAGGCATATGAGGTTGTTTGTCCTTCTGATTACTTAAAAGTTGAGATGGAGAAAGCTGTTGGAGGCAACTATTTGGTTATTCCGAATTTCATTGATTTAGTGAACTACTCGTTCGAAGTAAAATCAATTGAAGAAGAAAAGGAAATGAACTTATTGTGGGTTCGTTCATTCCACGAAATATACAATCCTTACTTAGCAATCATAGTCTTACGTCAATTACACAATAATGGATTCGATAAGGCAAAGCTTTGTATGGTTGGACCAGATAAAGATGGGTCCTTAAAAAAAACCAAACAAATGGTTACAGATTATGGTCTAAACGATTTTGTGAGTTTTACAGGAAAAGTATCACAAAAAGAATGGATCGCTTTGTCGAAAGGTTATAATATTTTCTTGAATACTACAAATATTGATAATACTCCAGTTAGTGTGATGGAGGCTATGGCATTAGGTTTTCCCGTAATATCAACTAAGGTAGGAGGTATACCTTATTTGTTTAGAGATAAGGAAGAAGGTATAATGGTAGAACCTAATAATAGTGAAGCAATAGTATCAGCTATTAAAAGTTTGGAAAATCACCCGGAAAACGTAAATAAAATTAGTAAGGCTGCAAGGAATAAAGCTTGTGAATGGGATTGGAATTTGGTGCGAAATCAGTGGTTAAGCTTGTTATCAAATTAATGTATGATGAATTTATCGAAGATTTTATTTCAGATTGGGGCAAAATATAGGAATCCTTCCTTGTGGAAGCACTATTCTGAATTAAAACAAACTGAAAAATACTCATTTGAAGAATTACAAGCGTATCAGGAATTTCGATTGAAGAAGCTTTTGTCATTTATCGGATTGAATTCAGCTTATTATAAAGAGCTATTTCAAAAATCAGGTATCAATCCTCAAACACTCACATTAAAAGATTTTTTTAACATTCCGATAACTTCGAAGAGTGAATTGCTAAGTAGAAAGCCTGATATTTATCAGGAAAAGAAATTTGAAAAAGAGTTTTTATGTGAGACATCTGGTACAAGTGGTGAGGTTTTAACTTTTTATCGCAACGAGTCTTGGGATTCTTTTAATCGAGCTTCCATGTTAAGAGGCTATTCATGGCATGGGGTAAAGCCTTGGGAGTCAAATCTCTATTTTTGGGGTTATAATACTGGAGCATCAGAAAGAAGAAGAATCCGATTTTTTGATTTTTTATTGAATCGATATAGGATGTTTGACTATGATGAGAAAAGTTTACTCAGTCTGGAGAAGAAACTTCCGAATGTTAAATATATAGAAGGTTACAGCTCTGTAATTTACGAACTGGCCAATTTAATGGAGAAAAGAGGAATAATTCATAAGAATCTAAAAATGATAAAAGGAACCTCTGAGAAAATCTATCCTCATTATCAGGATGTCGTCAAGAAAGTGTTCGGTCATAAAATCATCAGTGAATATGGTGCTGCTGAAACCGGGATTATTGCTTTTGAATGTTCAAAAGGGAATATGCACATAAACATGGAAGGTGTATACGTTGAAACTGATGAAAATAACGAAATTATTGTAACAAATCTTCATTCCTATTCTTTTCCAATCATAAGGTATAAACTTGGAGATTCTGTTGTATTGGCTCCTAGAAATAAGAAATGTAAATGTGGTCTGCAACATCCTATTATCGAAGAAATTAATGGGCGAGTTGGGAAAAGTATTTTGGGTGAAAATAAAAAATACCCAAGCTTAACTCTTTATTATGTTTTTAAGAATATCTATTTAAAGCATAAAGTGCAGATTAATTATCAGGCACATCAGGTAGAGAAAGGAAAATTGGATATTTGGTTAAAAGAGGAAGTTTCAGATAAAATGAAAGATTTGATTTTGGTTGAAGCTCATAAATATTTTGACACTGATATTGACTTAAATATATTGCATAGAACGAATTTCCGTGAGCAATCGGGAAAGCTTAGAGATTTTATTACGACGATAGATTAAGCGAATTATGGATCAGCCATTGGTTTCGATAATTACTCCAGTTTACAATTCATCTTTATTTTTAATGGAAACGGCAGAAAGTGTTTTTTGTCAAAGCTATAAAAATTGGGAATGGATATTAATAGACGATAAGTCGACTGATGACTCTTGGCGTATTCTTTCTGAACTAAGTCGTAAAGATAATCGGGTTCAAATACATTCTAATAAAGTTAATTCTGGCTCAGGTATAACTCGTAATCATGCTATAAAGAAAGCTAATGGAAAATATATAGCATTCTTAGATAGTGATGATACTTGGCATCCTCAAAAATTAGAGAAACATATTGCTTTTATGTTAGAAAAAGGAGCTCTCTTTTCTCATACTTCTTATGGATATTTAGATGAAAGTGGTAAGGTCATTAAAAGCACTTTTCGAGTCAGTAAGACACCCGTTTCATATAAAGATTTATTAAAGCGAACTGAAATAAGTTGTTTAACTGCTATATATGATGCTGAAACTTTAGGAAAATTTTATATGTCGGAACACAGAAGAAAGCAGGATTATGCATTGTGGCTCTCAATACTTAAAACAGGTACGAAATCGTATGGTCTCGATGAAGAATTGGCTTTTTATAGACAAAGATTAGATTCGGCAACTAGCAACAAGTTTAAGTTAATTGGGAAGCATTTCTTATTTCTGAAAGAAACTCAAGAGATGAGAACGAGTCAGGCTATTAAGTATACCATTTTGTGGATGATTAATGGCTTTGTACGATATTACCTATAGTTCTCTTAATTAAACAAAAGTGAAGTTAATATGATCATAGTGAGAATGATATGCTTTTAACCTATTCTTATTATTTTATAATCTTATTGGGAGGAATTCAAATTTATTTTGCCATTGCGAATAAATTTAAAATTGTTGATAAGCCTAATTTAAGAAGTTCTCATTCTAATACGGTAATTCGTGGTGGGGGCATAATATTTTATTTGGCGGCTTTACTTTGGTATTTTCAATCTGGATTTGAATACCCTTGGTTCTATCTGGGCTTGACAGTAATTTGTCTAATAAGCTTTCTCGATGATATTTTATCCTTATCTACTTGGATTCGATTAACAGTTCATTTAATTGGGATACTGTTTATTTGTTTTCAATTGAATCTTTTTTCTAGTTCCATCCTTTATCTAATCGTTGCCATAATTGTTAGTATAGGCATTATAAATGCCTACAACTTTATGGATGGGATCAACGGTATTACTGGCTTGTACAGTATTTCAGTTTTATCCTGTTTATGGTTTACCAATAATAATTTTATAAGTTTTATTCAGAATGATTTTGTTTATATCGTTGGAATGTCCTTGCTAGTATTTCTTTTTTATAACATTCGCGTTAAAGCCAAGTGTTTTGCAGGAGATGTTGGTTCAGTAAGCATAGCATTTATTTTACTCTTCTTACTTTGGAAATTAGTTGTTATAAGCGGAGATCTAAGTTTCTTTATTCTTTTGGTTGTATATGGTATCGATTCAGTTTTAACGATTATTCATCGATTAGTATTGAGAGAGAATATTTTTGAAGCACACAGAAAACATCTTTATCAAATACTAGCTAATGAATGCCGCATTTCTCATGTTAAGGTGGCTTGTGGATATGCACTTTTACAAATGATCATATTTATTGGTTATTTCTTCTTAATGAATCAGGATATCGTGATTCGTTATTGTTACTTATTTTCTATCGTTATTCTTTTATCAATAGCTTATTTCTACATTAAAAGGAAGATTTATAGTTTGCATATAGATGGAAGCTAGATAATAAGCAGAATTGATTTATTCAGAATCATATAGCTTGTAAACTATTAATTTTAAATGATTGTTTATAGGTGAAATGATTTTAGGGTTATATGGTAATAGCAGAGACGTGAGGTTCTCTTGTTTATTCCTTTTAAAATTTTCTTTCAATTATATACTGGTATGCTGTTTTTGAAAATGATCAAATTCTTGAAAGCACGTTTGTTAAAGATCTTAAATGCAAGAATTCTATCTCCATGGTGGATATTTTTGATTGATCTCATTTTAACATCTATTGCTTTTGTAATTGCTTACGTGGTTCGATTAAATTTCAAACTACCTACTATAAGTGTGTTGGATTTTTTAACTGCGGGAGGAATTTGTGTTGGGATATATGCAATTAGTTTTTTGTTTTTTAGTTCATACAAAGGCGTAATTCGTCATACAGAACTTAGAGAACTAATTCGACTTATTTATACAAACTTTAGTGCAGTTATTGTGCTCTTTGTATTGGATTTTTTAAATCAGCTCTTTGAAGTAGGAATCATACATATACCTTATTTGGTTTTAGTCCTTCAAGCTATATTCACTTTATTTTTCCTCACTGGATTTAGATTACTTGTGAGAGAGGTATTCTCATATTTATCAAAAGTTGAAAAAACAAAGAAAACATTGATATATGGAGCAGGAGATTTAGGTCTTTTAGCATTAGAGATACTAAATAAGGAGCGTAAAGAAAATTATCAAGTTGTAGGATTTGTTGATGATGACAAGAATAAATGGGCGACGCATTTAAGAGATATTCAAGTAAGTAGTTTTCCAAAAGCACTATCTATGGGGATGAAAAAAGGCGTATGCATGCTGGTTCTAGCCATATCTAAAATGCGAAAGGAGAAAATTAGTGAGATTACAGAGATCTGTTTGGAAAACAATTGGGAAGTAAAAGTGTTACCTGCTTTTGATGATTGGATTGATGGGAAAATGCCAGCAAAAAGTGTTAGGGATGTTAAGATAGAAGATTTATTAGGTAGAGATGAAATTCAATTGAATTTACAAAGAATACATCAATGTTTAGTTGGTAAAATAATTTTAGTGACTGGAGCAGCTGGATCAATTGGTTCAGAAATTGTTCGTCAATTGCTAAAATTTCCGATAGGAAAATTAGTGCTTCTTGATCAAGCGGAATCAGCTTTGTATGATTTACAACAAGAAATTAATTCGAAATATAAAAAAGCTTCATTTGAACTGGTTATTGGTGATGTGTCAAACTCTGCGAGAATGCGAAAGGTCTTTGAACATTTTAACCCTGAAGTGGTTTTTAATGCTGCTGCATACAAGCATGTTCCTTTAATGGAAGATAATCCGTATGAAGCTTTAAGAGTCAATGTTGGAGGGACAAGAATTCTGGCAGATTTATCTGTAGAATTTAGAGTTGAAAAATTTGTCATGATTTCGACAGATAAGGCTGTAAATCCAACTAATGTGATGGGGGCATCCAAACGTATTTGTGAAATATATATTCAGTCATTGGCTCAAAGAGAGGATATAAAGACTTCTTTCATAACAACTCGATTTGGAAATGTATTAGGGTCGAATGGTTCGGTAGTTCCTCTGTTTAAAAAACAGATAGAACAGGGCGGACCAGTAAGAGTGACTCACCCCGATATAACTCGATACTTTATGACCATCCCAGAGGCTTGCCAATTGGTTTTAGAAGCTGGTTGTATGGGGCAGGGTGGTGAGATTTTTGTTTTTGATATGGGAAAACCAGTTAAGATTCTCGATTTAGCGAAAAAGATGATCCAATTAGCAGGATTGAAATTGAATGTTGATATCCATATTATTTTTACTGGTCTGAGACCAGGAGAAAAACTATATGAAGAACTGTTAGCAAGAAACGAGAATACTCTTCCAACCCATAATGAGAAGATTATGATTGGACAGGTTCGTTCACATAATTTCGATGAGGTGAATACAGCTATTACAGAAATTATAAATTACCTGAACATAGAAAATAACGAAATGCTCGTAGCTAGAATGAAGAGTTTAGTACCTGAATTTATTTCGAAAAATTCAACATTTGAACTATTAGATAATCAGACTAAAAAAATAAATGATGAGTTATTGATGTTTCAAACTAAAAAATCAAAAGTTAGTTCTTCAACTAAAATAGATAGTCTTAAAATGAGGAGAAAATATTTGGTTGAAAAATCAAAATTAGTAAAGGTTGAATTACCTAAAGATAACGTGAAAACATTTAACTCTCTTTAGTATTGTTATAGATATAAACTGATTAAAATATAATGATAGGTGAATGAAAAGAAATCCGATTAGAATAATTGGAGTAAGGCTGTTTCTAATGAGTGTTTTAATGTAATCGGAAATGATGTGTTATAGGCATGTAGAAGTGTCTAAGGAAGTGAAGTGTTTTATTCATAAAATTATTTTTATTTTTTTTGAAACTATTGGAATTTTTTCTCGTATACACCCTTATGTATATAAAAGGAATATTTAGTCATCATCTTTATAATTGACTATTCTCTCTAATCCAAAATTACTTGTAGACTAACCATTTCATTGTTTAAATAATATTGAAAATGAAGGCCATTATTGTATTAGCAAATAGATTGTCCAGAGTATTTCAAATGATCATTAAATTACATATCCTGTTGCTATTTTTTGCATTCAACTCTTTTGCAACTTCTTATCATGTTACAGTAAATGGATCTGCTAATGGAGATGGAAGTGAATTTAGTCCATGGGACCTTAGAACTGCTCTTTCTCACCCTCCAAGTGTAACGCCAGGAGATACTATCTGGTTACATGCTGGTGTATATAAAGGACATTTTTCTAGTGATTTAGTAGGTTCTGAAGACGCAAATATAATAGTGCGTCAGTTTCCTGGAGAAAGAGTTACAATTGATGGAATAGGGCAGACAGGTTCTGGTATCTTATCTATAAAAGGATCATATGTAAGTTATTGGGGGTTTACAATTACAGATTCTAATACTCAAAGGCTTTCACAGATATCTGGTAGTTTTCCATCAGATATACCCAATGCTACAGGTGTAAATATTACAGGGCATCACATAAAACTTATTAATGTTATTGTACATGATGCCCCTGGTAATGGAATAGCTGCATGGATTCAATCTATAGATACTGAAATTTATGGATGTGTAGTTTATCACAATGGATGGCAGGGGCCTGATAGAGGTCATGGTCATGCATTTTACTCTCAGAATTTAAATGGGACTAAGGTGGTAATGGATAATCTCATGTTTAATAATTTTAGTATGGGACTTCATGTTTATACTGAGAATGGTTCAATTCAAGGTTTTCATATTGAAGGAAACTCGTGTTTTAACAATGGAATTATATCGGGAGATACTAAGTTAACTGCTAATGCACTTGTGGGGGGGAGCCAACCTGCCGATAGATTAGTGTACACAGATAATTATACTTTTCACAACTCATCGATAATTGCTGATAATGTTCGCTTTGGTTATGCTGTTGCTAATGGAGATATTATTGTTAAGGATAATTATATGATGGGAGGGTTCCCAGTCTTAAGAATAAACAATTGGAATTCTGTTGAATTAACTGGGAATACAATCCTTGGTTTTGGTAAATTAGTATATCTGGAAGTTCCTTCAGGGGTTCAGACTTCGTCTTATGATTGGGATAATAATACCTATTATGCAGGAACTCATGATAAACCTTATAATCATATCTCACTTAACTTTGATCAGTGGAAACAAACCTACTCAATTGATGCAAATAGTCTGTATACGACAGACGCTCCAGTTGGTACTAAAGTTTTTATTCGGCCTAATAAGTATGAAGCAGGACGTTCTTATATAACTGTTTACAATTGGGATTTAAAAGGTTCTGTTGATGTTGATTTATCCGATATTATTGAGGAGGGAGCAAACTATGAGATTTTTGATATTGAGTATTTAGATCATTCACCCTTATTGGCTGGAAAATACCAAGGTGGTAGTATTAGTATCCCTATGAATTTAACACAAAAATCTCAACCAATTGGAAATATTACAACGGTCTCTAAACACACTGGCTTGGAATTTGGAGTTTATTTAATAAGGAGTATTCCTGTTGATAATAGGAATAATAACTTTTTAACTGATACTAAAAAAGCTGATATAAAAAATTAGATCTTGAAAGACAGAATTTTTAATCCAATTCTTTAGAGTACTAATAATGTTAGAAAAATATATAAGAAATAAGATATTTACGACTAACACTACACTAATTAATCATGAAAAAATTATTCCCCATATTGTTTTTAGCTTGTTTGATGTTCTGTTGTACCGAGAAAAGCGGCAATGGAAATGGAAATGGAAATGGAGAAATTCCAATTTTGCCTGAAGTACGAAATCCTGAAATATATGATGTTGAAAATTTATTTTCAAACCCTCTTGTTGTCGTTGATGATATTGATTCTGCTGTTATTATTCCAATGGATTTGGTATCAACCTCACCTCCTGTAAAAAGTGTTCCTAGTATCCCCAAACATACCAGTATGGAATTTGGTGTGTATATACAACAAGAAGGAGCTGTTAAAAGTAGCTCTACAAATAATGAATAATAATCTTTATAATTAAATCTATTCCATCAAGTTATTTCTGAATAGCTAATCCTCTAAACATAGCGATTTGATTCACGTTTAGACGTCAAATATAATGCGTCTGGACTTTGCGACGATCCAGGTAATGCATGGTTTGTGAGATAGTTGGGTTTTACTCATTGTTTCGCTTTATTAAATTCGTGTGTGAATACCTTAATTATGTCTAAAGCCAATTTCGCGTTAATTCATTCACTAAATATTGTAATTCTTTAATGTTTGTTGTTATGAGAAAGATAAAATTCATACTTATTACTTTGATGTTCTTATCTGGAACAATCATCTCATGTGAAAAAAATGATTCCCAAAGCAAAGAAGAACCTGGAAACATCCCTGGTATGGGAGATGCTGGCGGAGAATTAGAAATTGCTGCACCCTTTGTTTTGCCTCCTGGGATTTCTATTGTGGGCGAAGTTAGAGGTGCTGGAGATTCTTCTGTTTCATTAGTGGGTGAAAATTTTTTAAGGAGTGAATCGAACTTAAAGGATTATGAAGGGATGTATGGTTCAGGTGGACAATGGGTTTTACTTAATATGGTTTTTGAAAATACGACAAAGGAGGATCAGGAAGTTATAATTCCTGCAGGATGTGTGTTTGAGTACAATCGTGATGATAATGAAACAGATGATAACAATTATCAAAATGGGATTTGCTTGCAAGAGATTCGTATTACTATTTTTGGAAGTACACAACTAAATGTTGTTCTATTTCTATATTGTGTAAACAAAGGGAAAGAGGGTAGTAGCAGCTTGGTTTCATATATTATTAGAGGTACTTCTACTTCCGAATTGATTGATTTTCTTGTTGATGCTCTTAGATATAAAATGATTGATATTAACGATTTTGCGCCAGAGGAAATGGACGAGTATAATAGTATAACTGACAGAATTCAAGAGATTGTTTGGGCTATTACCAATGGATCTGGTCTTACACAAGCTGATAAAGATTTTATCGATGACCTTAGTGATAAAGTTGGAGGTATTTAATTTACTAGCTATACCCTTTACTTAGAATGCCTTTAAACTCTAAGTTTTTTAAGCTGCTTCGCTATGCGTGGCAGCTTTTTGTTTTTTAGTCGTAAAAGTGAGAAATTTGTTACACCTATGTTACACCTGAGTGAATTTCAAATAAAAAAAGCAGCATTAGAAATGCTGCTTTGCCTTTAAATACTGGCGGAGAGAGAGGGATTCGAACCCCCGGTACCTTGCGGTACACGTGCTTTCCAAGCACGCACAATCGGCCACTCTGTCATCCCTCCAGATGTTGAGACAACAAAAGTAGAATAAAAATTGGCTTTTCAAAACTAGAGTGGACATAAAACTGATAAAGAGTTTGGTGAACTTTTGTTTTGTTTCTCTTATTCAAGCTTCTATGTAAAAAGCTTCTTCAGAATAATGATTTTCGACTATCTCTTATATCTTTGCAGCTTGAAAATAAATATGGCTTGGTGATCGCATTCATATGTGCGCCTCAAGGCGAAAAATAAGAAGAATGGTTTCAGTTGATGGTTTGGCGGTAGAGTTTGGTGGCACTACCTTATTTAAAGATATTTCCTTTGTTATAAACGAGAAGGATAGGATAGCCCTTATGGGAAAAAATGGGGCTGGTAAATCGACTCTATTAAAGATTATTGCAGGTGCCGACAAACCTACTCGTGGGCGAATTGGGGCTCCTAAAGATGCTGTAATTGCATACTTGCCACAGCACTTGATGACTGATAATACCCGAACTGTATTTGAAGAAGCCTCTCAAGCTTTTTCCAGGATTTTCGAAATGGAAAAAGAAATCGAGGATTTGAATATACAAATGGCTTCGCGTACTGATTATGAATCTGAAGAGTACTATCAGTTAATAGAACGTGTTTCTTCATTAAGTGAAGTCTTTTACTCTATTGAAGAGATTAATTACGATGCCGAGGTTGAAAAAACCTTGCTTGGTCTTGGTTTTATGCGAGAGGATTTCACTCGTTCAACATCAGAGTTTAGTGGTGGCTGGCGTATGCGTATTGAACTAGCAAAAATTCTTTTACGTCAACCCGATTTAATTCTTCTTGATGAGCCAACTAATCATTTGGATATTGAATCGATTCAGTGGCTAGAGAATTTCCTTAAGGAATCTGGGAAAGCTGTGATTGTGATTTCTCACGACCGTGCTTTTGTAGATAATATTACGACTCGTACCATTGAGGTGACTATGGGGCGTATTTATGACTATAAAGTAAACTATTCGGAGTATTTGGAGTTGAGAAAGGATAGACGTCTTCATCAGCAGAAAGCCTTCGAGGAGCAACAAAGAATTATTGCCGATAATCAGGCTTTTATTGATAGGTTTAAGGGCACATACTCTAAAACGAACCAAGTATCATCACGTGAAAAGATGCTTGAGAAAATGGTTATTGTCGAGGTCGATGAGGAAGATACATCAGCTTTACGATTGAAGTTTCCACCTTCGCCTCGCTCTGGAAATTATCCTGTTATAGCTGATGGATTAGCTAAGTCTTATGGTGATAATCTAGTGTTTGCTGATGCTAAATTTACGATTGAGCGTGGAGAAAAAGTAGCCTTTGTAGGTCGAAATGGTGAGGGGAAATCGACTTTGGTAAAAGCTATTATGGATGAGATTGATTACACCGGAGATCTTACATTGGGACACAATACCATGATTGGATATTTCGCCCAGAATCAGGCTTCATTATTAGATGAAAATCTAACTGTTTTTCAAACTATTGATGATGTTGCAGTAGGCGATATCAGAACAAAGATTAAAGACATGTTGGGAGCCTTCATGTTTGGAGGCGATAATTCAACCAAGAAAGTAAAAGTGCTTTCAGGAGGAGAGCGTACCAGACTTGCAATGATTAAACTTTTGCTTGAGCCGGTTAATCTTTTGATTCTTGATGAGCCTACTAATCACCTTGATTTAAAAACCAAGGATATTTTAAAGGATGCACTATTGGCTTTTGATGGTACACTAATACTCGTTTCACACGATAGAGATTTCCTAAATGGTTTGGCAGATAAGGTATATGAATTTGGCAATAAGAAAGTGAAAGAACACTTGTGTGGTATCTCTGAATTTCTTGAGAATAAGAAAATGGAACACCTTACAGAGTTAGAAAAGAAATAAGAATGTTTTTTTTTGATTATATAAAGCTTGTAGAATTAATTTCTGCAAGCTTTTTTTTATTCCGATATTCAAAAAATAATGAAATAAAAAAAAGACTATCTCTAAGGATAGTCTTTTTTGAAATATTGTGTTTCAGTAGATTACTTTACTGAATCCATGTACTGGATTAACTCACATACTTTAGTTGAGTATCCCATTTCATTATCATACCATGAAACAACTTTTACGAAGTTTGGAGATAATTGAATACCAGCTGTAGCATCGAAAATAGAAGTACGAGTATCACCAATAAAGTCATTTGATACAACTGCATCTTCAGTATATCCTAAGATACCTTTTAATTCGTTCTCAGAAGCTTCTTTCATAGCAGCACAAATTTCTGCGTAAGTAGCACCTTTTTCTAGACGAACTGTCAAGTCAACAACAGATACATCAGGAGTAGGAACACGGAAAGACATACCAGTTAGTTTACCATCTAAAGCAGGAATTACTTTACCTACAGCTTTAGCAGCACCAGTAGAAGAAGGAATGATGTTTTGACCAGCACCACGTCCACCTCTCCAATCCTTAGCAGAAGGACCGTCAACAGTTTTTTGAGTTGCAGTAGTCGCGTGTACAGTAGTCATTAAACCTTCGATAATTCCCCACTTGTCGTTCAATACTTTAGCTACAGGAGCTAAACAGTTAGTAGTACAAGATGCGTTAGAAACGAAAGTAAGATCGTTAGTATATTCAGTGTTGTTTACACCCATAACGAACATTGGAGTATCGTCTTTTGAAGGTGCAGACATAATAACTTTTTTAGCTCCACCATCGATATGACCTTGAGCAGATTCTTTTGTTAAGAAAAAACCTGTAGATTCTACAACGTATTCAGCAGATACTGCACCCCAGTTGATATCAGCTGGATTTCTTTCTGCAGTAACACGCACTACGTTACCATTAACGATCATTTGACCATCAACAACTTCAACGGTACCGTTGAATTTTCCGTGAGTAGAATCATATTTTAACATGTAAGCCATGTAATCTACATCTAAAAGGTCGTTAATAGCTACTACTTCGATGTTACCTTGAGCAACAGCCTGACGGAATACGAAACGTCCAATACGTCCGAATCCGTTGATACCAATTTTAATCTTTGACATTTTGTATAAAGTTTTAATTTAATAAACCCTTTGTTTCTTGTAAGGCAAAAGTAGAGAAATAAATAAGAAAACGAGAGGGAAATGTGAAAAAAAATCATATGTTTCTTGATCATATGAAAGAGTCTCCTTATTAGTATTCAGTCTGTTATATGAATCTGTAACGATTGCAATTAAGTGATATTAACGTAAAAAAAAATCTCATTTAAATGAGATTTTTTACTTTTTATACTGTTTTCGAGGTATTCTGTGTTTCAACTTTAGAATATGCAGGACATTTTTTGTCAGTCGCACAAGAACTTAAAACGGTTCCTACCAACATCAGTAGGCAAAGTGCATAAAGTAGTTTTTTCATAGTGTTATTTTTTTTCGAATCAAGATTCAAATTTAATATTTATAGGTTAGACTCAAGAGGTATTAAAGAAAAACTAAGCATTTTTGTTCAATAATTTGTAAAAGATAATGATAATCTTGTAAGTACAGAAATTATCATTCATTTTTGAATCTAATTTAGATTATTCGGAATTATAATTTGTCTTTCTTTAAGCCATATATGAAACTTTACAATATTAATATCTTATTTCTGTTTAGGATCAGCCTATTATTGATTTTGTTGTTGGCGATATCCACGTCTTTATTATCTCAAAATAAGGTTTACCACTTAAAACTGGTAGGTCGTGAGATCTCATCCTTTAGGAAGCAAGCCAAACAAATTAAGCGACATCATTTTAATGATGATAAGACACTGAACTTTAAAGTTCAGCAATTAAAGTCATATTTTATTGAGAAAGGCTATCTAGAAACTAATATTGATAGCATTTATAAAATTTCCGATACACTTTATGCGTTTTTTCATATTGGAAAACCATATGTATGGAAAGACCTAAATTTAGTTGTTGATAAACCTATTGGAGGGGAATATTTAGGATTTAATTTTAAAGGTTCAAAAGGATTTTCGTTTAAAGATGGTACAGATGAGCAGTCTGTTATATTGGATTATTATTCAAATCACGGATATCCTTTTGCCACATTAACTCTATCTGATATAAAAATTACTGATGGTGAAATAAGTGGTAATGGTTTATTGAGCCCTAATCAGCGAATTGTTTGGGATAGTATATTGATAAAAGGGAATGCTTTGATACATTCTAAATTTATTGAAAATCATCTAGGTATAAAGCCTGGGCAGGTATATTGTGAAGAAAAATTTGAAGCGATTTCACAACTGATTTCTAAGCTTGACTTTATATCCGAAATTAAACCATCCGAACTTGAATTTTTCGATGGAGTAGCCAAGGTCCATCACTATCTGAAAAAGCAATCAGCTAATCGATTTGATGGAATTATTGGTTTTCAGAACAATAAAGAAACGAATCAATTAGAACTCACTGGTGAAGTTGATCTGGATTTGGTCAATTCTTTTCATAGGGGAGAACATATTCAGTTTAATTGGCGAAAATTGGAAGAGAGTAGCCAGAATTTAAAAGTTGATTTTCACTACCCCTATATTTTTAATTCAAAGCTGGGCACTGATTTGTCATTTCAGCTCATGAAGCAGGATAGTACTTATGTGAATACAAATTTAAGATTGGGGCTCAATTTTCAGCAGACTGGGACCAGTGGTGTATGTTTATTCTATCAATTGAAGTCATCCAATCTTATTTCTTCCAAGCATTTTGCAGGTTTAACGGTATTGCCTGATTTTGCAGACTCAAAATCGAATCTCTTGGGATTTCAATATGAATATGAGAAGTTGGACAGGAGGTATAATCCTCTTGAAGGCTGGCATTGGATTCTTGATCTATCTGGTGGTGAAAATAAAATTAAGAGAAATGTCAATATGCCTGACGAGCTATATAAGAATATCGATTTAAAAACGAAGATTTTTGAAGGTCGCCTGAGTCTTAAAAATTATATTCCCTTAGGTTCAAAATTGGTATATCATTGGCAAGTAATGGCAGCGTGGATGGAGCGAGTTAATTATTTTGAAAATGATTTATATCGTTTGGGAGGAATGAAAACTATCAGAGGCTTTAACGAAGATTCTTTTAGAGCTTCAAAATATGCCCTTACCAGACAGGAATTCCAATTTGTTCCTAGTCAGCATACAAGTATTTATCTATTCTACGATCTGGCTTGGTATGAGCAAGAAATACAAGAAAAGATAATGTCAGATCATCCTATGGGGTATGGATTTGGTTTGAATTTTTTTGCAGGATCAGGCTTGTTTACTTTAAACTATGCATTGGGAAAGCAGGGTGAACAATCTACCGATTTAAAATCGGCTAAAATTCATTTTGGCTTTATCGCTAAATTTTAATTCAAAAATGGCTGAACACAAGAGTGAACAGCCATTTTAAACATCAAACTTCAAATTATTAGTCGCGATTTCATCAGTACTTTGATTCAAAATCAACAGTCAAAACTAGTCATAAGTTTGCAGTTTGTAGGGGCTAAGAAATAAGTTCTTAAACATGGCGCAAACGTTTGTAATTATTCTATATTTGCACCTACATTAAGGTTGGTTTGCTTCAGTTTACTTCGTGGTTCATTCTCATTTATTTTCAATAAAAAAAACACCCACTTAAAAGTGAGTGTTTAAATCTCTACCAACCATTAATTGGTTTAGTTTGTATCTTATAGTTCAAAAAGAGTTTTATAGTTAGTCTTAATTATCTCATCTACTTTTTGATAAAAAGCTTTCATTTCAGTTTTATTGATCCCTTCTTTTCGCCATTTTTTCAAGTTTTCTTGACTTAATTGAAGAATTTGATTTTCAGTTTTCTCCAATTGCTGAACGATTCCTGTTTCTTCTTTGTTGTATGCTGCCGTGGTATTCATGTAATCTTCACCTGCACCTCTGGATACAGGAAAGAATTTTTTCTTCAATTCTAAGGTTTTGATACACAATGCTGCATTTTTATCTTTGTCAGCGCGGACAGTCTCTGGTAAATCAATATTTTTTAAACTCCAGCTTGGAACAGCGACTGATGCAAGTGGAAAACCAAGTAAAGTCCACATGGTTGTTAGTCTAGGATCTTCATTCTCTTTAACTCCTTGAATAACAAAAGATGAAGTTGATATATAACGATTGATGCAATCTTTTACAACGATGAAGTTATTCTGATTTTCAGATAAATTTTGATATGACTTAACATCTTCTTCGGTAAGGAAATTCTCAAGTGATCGACATTGGTTTTTAAGAATGAAAGTCGGATCTAGTTGCTTGGTTCCTGCTGCTGCAAAGAATTCCTTTTCGGCATTCATATAACGTATGTAGCCATAACCTTCGTTTTCTCTGCCAGTAAATGAATAGTTTGCTCTAATAATGTAACCATTAGGAGCTACTTTTTTGTCATTTGCATCAAACTTGACGAAGCTATTGTCATTTGTTTCGAAATAGGCTGCTCCACCTTTTGCATCAATAACACCAAAATTTGCTTCTAAGCCCATTGGTTTTGGTAGGTTTGCAAGCAAGTTTTCAAAATCCTCTAGAGTCTTGCATGATTGTAGGGCTTTTTTCATGATAATACCTTCCTGATCTCTAAACGACGCATCTTTATCCGATCTAAGATTGAAAGAAGCCGAATTCATGATTGCAAAGCCAACTTCGTTGTTGCCACCCCAAATTTGATCACCATTGCTGTCGTCTGAGTTGATTAAGCCAACATATGTGAACACACCATCATTGAAAAGGCGTAATTTGTTTTGGTAACTTTCAGAGTCGCGATGTTTCCAGAGTATTGGACGCCCGTCTTTGGTAGATTTCCCTGAAATAACGGCTGTTGTACATGCCATAGAAGAAGCATAAGCTAGTCCTAAAAAAAAGCTTAATAGTGTGATGTGTTTAATGAATTTCATTCTTGTGTTAGTTGGTAGTCAAAAACTGTGGTTTTGTTTTCGATGGTGTTAGTTTTCGGTTTTATTGGGTCGGTTAAGTATATAGTTACAGAAAATGATACTCAGAAGAGTAATTCCTGAATTGGCCACAATTGGTAAATCGTGAGGCAAGTATATTTTTAGTACAAAGATTAATAGAAAGGCGATAAGCATACCCATTAAAAGGGCAGAAAACATGTTTTTTAAATTTTCGACACTTGCTTCTTTCCCAATTTGTTCTATTTCATCAATGTTTACTTTGAAATTAAGCATGGCTTCATTAAATGCTTCAGCCTCTTTTGAGAAGAATAGTTTTGTTTTTTTAGATAAAAATTGCCCCATTGAACTAAACTTATATTGGGCAAAAAGATCGTAATCCATTTTTTCAACCTTGATGACATCAAGTCTAACTATAGTTCTCCAATTTAAGGGATTAAGTGAGGTTAAGTTTCCCCACCATGATCCCTTTTTCAAAGTCATTCCGTATGCATTCGCATCAATGAGTGTATAACCTCTTGTTTCGTAGAATTTGATGATATCTGAAACGAGAAGCTTCTTATTACGTTTTATATTGCAATTGCTCAGTTTGTCCATAATGCAACTTTATTGATTACGAAAGATACTTAAAAAATATAGATGGTCTTTATAATTTACGATTCACATCTCTTGCTGAAGCTTGAGCTGAAGGCATAATAAGAATATCGTTGATTGAAACGTGCTCAGGACGCGTTGCGATAAAAAGCAAACTTTCAGCAATATCTTCAGCTTTGAGAGGTTCGAAGCCATTGTAAACTTGTTCAGCTTTGCTTTGATCACCTTTAAAACGAACAAGAGAGAATTCCGTTTCAACCATACCAGGAGCAATTGAACTAACTCTAATATTGTGAGGTAATAAATCTATTCTCATACCCTTAGTAATAGCCTCTACTGCATGTTTTGTACCACAGTAAACATTGCCACCAGGATAAGCTTCTTTTCCAGCAATAGAAGAAATGTTGACAATTAATCCTTTCTTGCGACTAGCCATTAGAGGACTTACACAACGAGTTACATAAAGTAGACCTTTAACATTGGTGTCGATCATGCGATCCCAATCGTCGATAACACCTTCCTCAATAGGAGAAACACCAACTGCTAAGCCAGCATTGTTGACTAAAACATCAATATTCTTCCACTTTTCAGGTAAATCATTTATTGTTTTTTCTACCTCTTTATAGTTTCTAACATCAAGACAAAGATTAAATACCTCTTTACCATACGTATCTTGAATTTTCTTAGAAAGATTTTTAATGTTTTTTTCGCGTCTGCCAGCAATAATTAAGTCAAATCCATTTTCGGCCAATTTTAATGCACAGGCTTCACCTATTCCTGCTGAAGCACCCGTTATTAAAGCTATTTTGTTCATATTCTGAGTTTTGTTGTGTTTTAAAGAATGTCTTTAGTTCTACCAGTATTAAGTTTAGAACTCGATTTTTTCAGCCCTAAATTTAGAAACAAAGTATCTAATTGATGTTAGTGTTCATTATTTTTTTATAAATTTAGTTAATCATCAAGCAGAGGGTAGCATAGGTGTTAATGTGTGGACAGATAAATGTAATTCTGTGCTTGGATCTTTTAAAGTATATATTTTTAATCAAGTAAAAATTGTTGACAAAGAGATAATTAGGAATCAGATGAAATGAACCATGATTAACTAAGAGTTGGTGTGGCGACTTCCATGTGCTGTTAATATAAAAATTAGAAACACATGAAAAACAAGGCGAATACATTAAGGGTTGCGGAAGAACTAGAAAGTTATAAAGACGTTTTAGATTCAATATCAATGAAGTTAGGTCGAGAACTTAACGAGTTGGAGTTGCTAATTTATTCTGCCATGTGGGCTGAAAGGGTCTCTTATAAAAGTTCTTACCAATGGATAAAATCTTTACCTACAGAAGGGGATCGGGTTATTGTTGGAGCAGGAATAGCAAATTCTGGGGCTGTTGATATTGGCAACGATTTATGTTGTGTTTTTAAAATGGGAAGTCACAATCATCCTTCAGGCATAGACCCCTACGAAGGGGCTGCCACCTGTGTTGGTGACGTAATTCGCGATGTTGTTTCTCTTGGTGCAAAGCCGATTATTTCTTTGAATTCGTTCCGCTTTGGTAATCAAAATCTCGATAGAACACAATGGTTGATGGAAGAGGTGAAAAAAGGTGTCTATGATTACTCTTCCTTACAATACGTCAAAAATATTAATAGTGAAATCTGTTTTAACTCTTGTTTTAATTGTAATCCTCTTGTAAATATATTAGTTGCTGGTCTTGTACATAAAGATCATCTCATTTTAAATAGAGACGTTCGTGTGGGTAGTGCCGTGTTTATTGTTGGAAATTTAACGAGTAATGATGGTATTGCTGTTGATGAAAAAACAGGTTCTGTTGCTAAAAGCAATCCCGATTTATCAAGTTCAATGATAAAAACAATTTTGGAACTAACAGAACAAAATGCCTTACTATATGTTGAAAATATGGACATAGCAGGTTTAGTATGTGCTTGTTCATCTATTGGAGTCAGAGTTGGGTATGGCGTTGATATTGAGTTGAATAAGATTCCTTTAGCTAAGGATAATTTATCAATAGAGGAAGTCATGTTATCTCGAACTCAGGAGAGAATGATGATTGTTGTTGATCAAACAAAGATTGAAGAGGTAAGGAATATTTTTAATAGATCTGAAGTTCTTTGTACGCAAATTGGAACGATAGTAGAGAATGAGACATTAACTTTCTTTGATGATAATGATGTAGTTGCAGAATTTTTTCCGGAGGACCTTGTTATGGGCTATACCGCTCCTCAAGAAAATAGAAGATATATCCCTTTAACTGAAAGTAATCATAGAGATCTTTTAGAAACTATTCCTGAGCCAGATGACTATTGGAAATTGATTAAACACTTGTTGAAAGATAAGAATATTGGTGTTAAATTGCACATACAGTTGCATGATCAAGTAGAAGAAAATCATTCACCTTCTGATGCCATTGTTTTGTATGATAAAAACATAAATCCTCTGTGTTTTACAATTTCTGGAAACTCCAATTATTGCAATTCTAACCCTTTTGTTGGGACTCAGATTAATATGGCAATGGCTGTGCGTCGAATTACATGTACAGGTGGAAAAGCTATAGGGATTAATGATTGTTTGAATTTAGGAAGTTTGTTAGATGAGAAAGTATATGCTCAACTTGTCGAATCGGTTGAAGGTTTATCCGAAGCTTGTCAATTTTATGATATTCCGGTTTTAGGAGGTAATGTTAGTTTTTATAACGAAAGTACGATTGAGGGAAATCGTATTTCTATTCAGCCAACTCCCGTAATAGGAATGATGGGGATGTTGGATTCATCGCAGCATCATACCTCATATATTTACAGAAAGAAAGGGGATATGATATTCCTTATTGGACAGTCTCATAATGATATTGCTGGATCACAATATTTGCAGAGTATTAGAAAAGGGACTCCTGAGGGAATTCCTTACTTTTCACTTTATGAAGAGAAAAAAGTGAATGATTGTGTTCATAAATTGATCAAACAGAAATTGATTGTTTCGGCTCATAGCGTAGATGAGGGAGGTTTGTTTTTTAATCTAGTTGCATCATCTATGCCATTAGGATTTGGCTTTGATATTACTTCACCTGCCGAAGTTAGAAAAGATGCTTTTTTGTTTGGTGAATCTCAATCAAGAGTTGTTGTTTCGGTGTCAATGGAAAACGAAGATGATTTTATTGATGCTATGATGGAGTATGGGGTGTCTTTTTCAACTTTGGGGCATGTTACTAAAGGTGAATTGAGAATTGATGATATTCCTTTTGGTTTTATTGATGATTATAAAACCGATTTTCAGTTGAGTTCTCCTTTTGATTGATTCGAAATCATGTAAATAAAAGTAAGTTTTGTAATCGGCTTGTCTTGACAATTAATATATTTGCGTTTGGTTTCTCAATTCTATTTTTTTAGAGAATCTCAATTATCAGATTTATTAACCTTACGAAAATATATTTTAGTGGTCAATCCATATAAAGATTTAGATAAAGGAAAAAAAGCACAGGTTGCCCTGATGTTCAACAATATAGCTAGGAAGTATGATTTTCTAAATCATTTCCTTTCTCTTGGGATCGACAAGCTATGGCGAAAAAAAGCCATAAAACTGCTTCGTTCTCATCAGCCTAAACGGATGTTAGATATTGCTACTGGTACCGGCGATTTTGCTATTGCTGCCCTAAAATTGAATCCCGATTCAGTTGTTGGTATTGATATTTCAACAGAAATGTTGGCTGTTGGTCGAGAGAAAATTGCCAAAAAAGGATTAGAAAATAAAATTCAGCTTTTCGAAGGAGATTCTGAAAATATTCGGTTTGATAATAATTCATTTGATGCTATCACTGTTGCCTTTGGAGTTCGGAATTTTGAGAATCTGGAAAAAGGAATTAGTGAAATGTATCGTGTGTTAGATAAAGGGGGAAAGCTTGTTGTCTTGGAGTTTTCAAAACCACGCAAGTTCCCGATTAAGCAAATCTACAACTTCTATTTTTTCAAAATTCTGCCTTTTTGTGGGCGTATCGTTTCAAAAGATATGTCAGCTTATACTTATTTACCTGAATCTGTTGAGAATTTTCCTGACGGAGATAAATTTCTTGAGATTTGTAAATCTTGCGGTTTCAATACGGTGAAGGAGCAAAGATTAAGTTTTGGTATTGCCTCGATCTATATTGGGACTAAGTAGAACAATAATATTTAAATAATCAGGTTATTTATTGAAACAACATATTTAAGTTTGAAGAAAGTACTTATTATATTATTGCTCTTATTCTCGTCTAGTTATCTATATTCTCAAGGGGTTTATCGTTCTGGTCATATCTTAAATAATCAAAAAGTTGATCAGAAACGATTACATTTTGGCTTTACTTTAGGGCTGAATGCTATGGACTATGCCATTAAGAATTCAGCTAAAGATAATATACGAGCAGAACAAGTGACTTTTTCACCTGGTTTTTCAGTAGGAATTGTCTCTGATTTGAAATTGCATGAGAATTTTTCTTTACGTTTTCAGCCCGGGTTAGAGTTTGGCGAACGTACAATTTTTTATTCTGACGATTCTGATTTAGCTACTCCTCCAGTGGAAACAACACTTGAGAGTGTTGTGATAAACCTGCCATTTTTATTAAAGTATAGAGCAAAGAGACTTGATAATTTCCGACCTTATTTGGTTGGAGGTTTTAGTTATAAAATGGATGTTCAGGCTCCAAGTTATTTAGATCCAGAAGATAATGTGATGGTCAGCCTAAAGCCAAATTATTTTTGCTTAGAGTTAGGGGCTGGGATCGATTTTTATTTACCATACTTCAAGTTTGCAACGGAGTTGAAGTTCTCTCTTGGTTTGCATGATATTTTGAATCATAAACTTGATCCTGAAAATCCAGATGCAAATTTTTACACTCATTCAATCAATAGGATGAGTTCGAAAGTGGTGACGCTTTCTTTTCATTTCGAATAAGATACACCTTTTACATACCCATATGATTACCGAAATTAATTTGGTTTTAAGTCCGCGCGAAGCTTCAGAAGAAAGTTTCTATAAACCATTAGTGGCCAATAATTTGAAAATATATGCTTCTAGGATTACTGGAATTCAGATTCTTCGTCGATCAATAGATGCTAGACAACGAAATGTCAAAATTAACATGCGTTTTCGTGTGGCTTACGATGAGGATTTCCCTGATTTGAAATTGTCTGATTTTAGTTATCAGGATGTATCTGATAGAAAGAAAGTGATTGTAGTAGGAGCAGGTCCTGCAGGACTGTTTGCTGCTCTTAGGTTGATTGAGTTAGGCTATTGCCCTATTGTATTGGAAAGAGGTAAGCGTGTTGAGGATAGAAAGAAAGATCTTGCAGCAATCCATAAAAATAGAACTATTAATCCTGATTCAAATTATAGTTTTGGTGAAGGAGGAGCTGGTACATTTTCTGATGGTAAATTGTATACGCGTTCTAAAAAACGAGGTAATCTCAAGAAAATATTAGAAGTTTTGCACTTTCACGGAGCTCAGGAAGATATACTGATTGATGCTCATCCACATATTGGAACAGATGTATTGCCTAAAGTGATTGTTAGAATTAGAGAGAGTATTATTCAGGCTGGAGGCGAAGTTCATTTTTCAACAAAGGTGAATCATTTACTTGTAAGTGATAACAAGATATCTGGCGTTAGAATTGAGTCTGGTGATGAAATTAAGGCCGAAGCGGTTATTTTAGCAACAGGTCATTCAGCTCGTGATATATATTATCTTTTGGATTCCCAGAAAATAACTATTGAAGCAAAGACATTTGCAGTGGGCGTCCGTATTGAGCATTCCCAGAATTTAATAGATCAGATTCAGTATCATAATCCTGATGGCCGTGGTGAATATTTGCCAGCGGCAAGTTATAGCTTTGTTCAGCAGGTTGATGGACGTGGAGTGTATTCGTTTTGTATGTGTCCTGGTGGTGTGATTGTACCAGCTGCGACAGGGAACAATCAGCAAGTTGTAAACGGGATGTCATCCTCGCGAAGGAATACTGCTTTTGCTAATTCCGGGATGGCTGTTGAAGTCATGGAAGAAGATTTGAAAGAATTTGAGGAATATGGTGCTTTAGCTGGGATAAAATTTCAAGAAAAAATAGAGGCTTTGGCTTTTGAAAAAGGCGGTTCTGATTTAACTGCTCCAGCTCAGTGTATGTATGATTTTGTAAAAGGTATTCGTAGTTCAAGTCTTCCTCAATCTTCATATCAACCAGGACTCAAAAGTTCAGCCTTGCATGAGTGGTTGCCTAAGCATATTAGTTACCGTCTTCAGGAGGGATTTAAGGCCTTTGGGAACAAATCAAAAGGCTTTCTTACCAATGAGGCGGTAATTCTGGCAGTGGAGTCTAGAACGTCTTCTCCTGTTAGAATCCCTCGTGACAATAAAACCTTACAACATATACAAGTTTCTGGTTTATTTCCGTGTGGAGAAGGGGCTGGTTATGCTGGAGGAATTGTGTCTGCCGCAATGGATGGTGAACGTTGTGCTGAAGCCTTTCATAATTTGCTTCTCGAATAATATTGTAAAAATTAATAGTTATAAAAAAAGCCTTTCGAATTAATATTCGAAAGGCTTTTTTTTGCACGGGCGGAGAGACTCGAACTCCCGACACCTGGTTTTGGAGACCAGTGCTCTACCAACTGAGCTACGCCCGTATTTGATTGAGGTGTTATCCCCTTTGTTCGCTGACAAAAGTAGAACAAATTATGACATCTGCAAATCGTTTTATGAAAGAAAGAATAAGTTTTTTTCTTTCTGAAAGGCTCGATTTTGCTACTGTTTTAAGAATGAGCTTTTTAGTTTGGAATATTTAGGCTTTAATTTTTTAATGAATTTTTCATTTAAAAGTATTAAATTATGAATTATAGGTTTCGACTGTCATATTTTTAAAAATAACAGATATGAAAAACGCTAAAAAGGAATATAGTAATGGTGAAATTACTGTTGTATATCGGACTGATTTGTGTATTCACTCTGAAGTATGCTCAAAAGGATTAGCATCGGTTTTCCAACCTGGGAGTCAACCCTGGATAAAAATTAATGCTGCAAGCAATGATGAAATTATGAAGCAAGTGCAAAAATGCCCAACAAAAGCACTTTCATTTTATGTAAATATGCCAGATGAGGAAGAACGAGAAAGTCCGATTGCTCTTGAATCAGGATTGAAAGTAAGGGTTTTGACAAAGGGCCCGTTAATGATTGAAGGGTCTATAACATTGGTAAATACTAATGGACAGAGAGAAATTAAATCAGGCGAAACGTATTTTTGCCGATGTGGTACATCTAAGAATAAACCATTTTGTGATGGGTCACACAATGTAATTGATTTTGAAGATTAAAAAAAAGCTCTGATACATTTTGTATCAGAGCTTTTTTTAAAGGGATAGAAGATTATTTCTCCTTATTTTTTAGAATCTGAATTCTTAAAGCATCAGCAACAAGTTCTGCAGCCGCCTCAAATGAATTAGATTGTTTTCTAGCGAAAAGTTCATTTCCTGGAACATTCACTTTTACTTCAACAACTTTATT
Organism: Ancylomarina euxina; assembly: GCF_003863355.1. Taxonomy (GTDB): domain Bacteria; phylum Bacteroidota; class Bacteroidia; order Bacteroidales; family Marinifilaceae; genus Ancylomarina; species Ancylomarina euxinus. The sequence continues at coordinate 247,314 of NZ_QQWG01000002.1, forward strand.
CGCTTTAGGATCTGAATTTTCAATATTTAAAGTGACAATATAATCACTAATATTATTATCGAACTTATTTAGTTTACTCAACTTCTGATTGATAAAAGCTTCAAGTTTCTTATCTGCTTTAAAACCTACGGATTGCATCTTCATATTCATCACAATTCCTCCTATATTTTATTGCTCAAGAGAGCATGAGTTAATATTTCGTTAAATAGTAACTGATCAGTGATAAATGTGCACAGTTGGCTTGTAATAGCCGTTTTGATTAATCTTATTACCCTGAAAGTAGGTATAATTTTTCAATTAGGAAAGCGTTTGTGAGGAATTATTATGATGAAAAAGTGTTAATTAAACTTAAGAGCCTTATTTCTAGAAGTAATAGCCTCGGAAATTTCTTCTAAATATAAGTTAGGGACTTGTTTTATACTATTTATTTTGATTTCTGGACACTGAATTTAGCACATGGTAGAGCTGATCATCAAGAAAATAATTTTCGAAATCAGCCATTATACTTTTAAATAGAGGTAAAGTTTTGCCTTCCATTATAAGTAACATGTCACCTAAGTTGTGATCTGCAATCTTAATAGGAATGTAAACGGCTTGTTTCCCTGATTTAAGTTTAAATTTTGTGATTGTGTCAGATTTGAATTTAGTAATTTCTTCACCAGAATTGTAGATGTATTTTTCGCATCCATTGAAATGGAAGTTGCCTCCAATTACATTTGCTCCTGGGTAATTAAAAAAAGTGATAATGAAATCGGCAACCTCTTTTTGGAAATCCTCACAGTTCTTATAAGATTCGAGTGCAACTTTATCTTTAATTGTATCGAATTTTCTTGAGAGTTTATATGGAATAGAAAGTATCGTATAGAAATAGACACCGGATACTACAGCTAGAAGTGTTCCCATTATTGTAGTGGGGATTTGCCATAGGCTTATACCAAAAACTAATTCAACACCATACCACGAGCAAGTAGACCATACTAGAATCCAAAAAGTCAATAGTAATTGCAAAGAGAATTTATAGATGATTTCAAATGAACTAAACATGATTTTTTCAATTTAAATATTGAATGAAACTTAAAGTTAGATCTATCATTAAATATAAGCAAAAACTTTTACCAGCTTGAAGTGAAATAATTAGCGATTAATTGAAGATATTCACCTAAACCTCCAGGTTGTCTAAGATACTTAATAAATGAACCTGCTGTTTGTGCAAGAAAAGATTCACTGCCTGTGTAATATTCTGCAGCACCAATGGCATATAATATAAATAGGATATACAAAATACCTAATAAAACAACGTGGCGTTTTCTTAAAACTGTGCTGAAGTAGAAGATTCCAATAGTTAGTAGGGTAACTATTAATAATACAACCCGAATATCAACAAGGGTTGATCCTGCTTCGGTAAATTCAATCTTTTGACCCGTGAATAATAAAAACAAGGCAAGCGGAAGTCCCAAGCTAATTGATATGTCAAAAATATTCGATCCCAAAATATTAGCCAGAGAATCATCGTAGTTTCCTTTTTTAGCATCTCTAATTGATATGATGGTGTCCGGAACACTGCTCGCAGCTGCAATTAATATCAATGCAACAAACAATGGGTTTATTCCTAAGGAATCTGAAATTGCTTTACAACCCTCAACGAGTCCAGCGCAAGCTGCTGCTATGACCAAAGTGGATCCTACTAAAAGTAGCCAGCTTCGGCGTTTTCTTCCCTTGTTAAATTTCAATACGTATTTAAGGTACACACCGTCTTCACTTTCTTCATTGGTTTGAGGTTCAGGATTATCGTTCTTTCTCATCGATAACATGGTGTATGCAAGATAAACAAGATAAAAAAGTGTAAATGCCCAGCCGTGCCAATGTGTGATATATTTACTCGAAAGCAATATGATGAGTAGGATTTCGGCAGCTATAAGAAATAGACCATCTCGAAGAATAACTTTTTTGCTGATTTTTAATCCAATGACTCCTGGCACAGTTGCTAAAACAGTTCCAATAACTAGCATGGGGATAGCAATGCTATTAAATATAGCAGAACCTGTATTGCCGCCAATACTTGCTGCTAAATCTCTTGCCAGATTGGCGTGTGAAGCAAATAGAAGAAAAAAGACTGTTGTTAAAAGTTCGGGAATTGATGATCCAATTGCGTTTAGTGAAGCTCCTTTTACACCCTCACTCATATTTCTACCTAGATAGTCAGTTGCAACCTCAAAGCTATTACATGATTTTGCTATAACTATGGAGCAAAAGATCATTAACGAGAGACCTCCATACCAAGTATGGAATATGAAATTGAAGATATCCATGTTTTTTTCTAAATAGATGAGTTTAGACCTTGTTCTTATTTATGTCCCGAAAATAAAGGTAATTTTTTAATTAAAATCGGTAAAGTCATTATTTAAATATCATAGATTTTATCTGATCAGCTATTTCGCTGGGCTTGATTTTACAATTATTTCGTCTTGTATTTTTAGGTGAATGTTTTTTCTTAGTTTTTTTTCTTTCAGATACTCTATAAGTAACTTAGGTTCATCTGTTACGATGATGTTGGCCCCAAAATCTATAGCCCATCCCCATTTGGTTTCAGAATTAGGAGATTTTTCTCTGTTGTTATAATTGCGAACATTTTCATTTGCGGTTGTACTGACCCAAATTCTGCAAAAATTTTGTTTTAGTTTATTTATAAGGGGAAGTAGTAAAGAATCGTTTTCTGTAAGATTGATATCGAAAACAAGAGGTTTGTATTTTTTAATGAATTTATTGGTGTGGTGTTCTAGTTTTTTATTTTTTTCAATTATCTGAGGGATGTAAATAAGTCGATTCTTGAAGCATTTTTTTTGAAGATTGATTTTATAAAAATCATCTCTTTTTTTTATTATAATTTGATTTAAAGTATTTGTTTTATAAAGGTGTTTAACGATTTTATCTAGATGCATTGTGCATTTGTCTAGGTTGATTAGGATTTTTCCTTTTGAAAGCAATAAAGCCTCGTCTAGGGTTGGTATTTTATGTGAAGTGGGCTTGCCATGCTTATCGGTTAAAAAAATTCCCTTTAAATCATTTAATGTAAATCTCGATATTTTACCGCTTCCAGTTGTTGTTCGGTTTAAAGTTTTATCATGTATTACGACAGGAACCTTATCTTTAGTAAATCTCACATCAATCTCTAATATGTCTACTCCAATTTCAATGGCATTTTTTATCGCCTGTAGGGAATTCTCTGGTGCATTTGTCCAATCTCCTCTATGTGCAACAACCATAATATAGGAGTCAGTAGGTGTGTTTAAGATTTGAAGTAGGGAATCAATTCTGTTGTTTGCTTGTTGGTTTACTTCAATATTTTTATAATAACAATTCCCCCTTAATGGAAGGAGCTGTGTTAAGATTGATAATAATACAAACAGATATCTCATAGAAAATTTTGCGTATAGAGTAGATGTTAAATGTTGATTAAAGAGAATCTCCAAAACCATTACTTAGTTCTATACTTTAATTTACAATTTATATTGTAAATAATCGATGCCTAGTCTATATGTTTTGACCAATGAAATTATTTCATCCATCACACGGTAGATAGTAGTCTTTCATGGGATTGATTAGTAGGATTGGATTTGGGTAATGATTGATAAGATGTTTGATTTTTTTTGAATTGTACCTAAGGAAGAAGACGCCTTGAGCTTTCCCTGTCATTAGAACAACAAGATCCGATTCATTTGTTGTAGCCATTTTAAAAGCTTCTTCATCAATATGTTTGCTAGAGAATTCTGATTTGTGGATTTTATAATTAAAAATAAATTGGGAGAACATTTTTTTTGTAAATAGCAATGTGTTTCTAATCGTTTTCTTAAAAACCTCTTCCTTTTCAGTAGCTGGAATTAATTGAACCACTGCATTATTAAACCTTCCAAAATAACTCGCCCAAATCATTTTTTCTTTCGACTCTTTTTTGTGATCAATAGGCAGAATGATATTTGAATATTCTGTTTTAATTGATGTCTTCTGGCCTACTAAGAAGGTTGGGATTTTAGCATTAAGGATCCAAGAGAATATGTTGTTTCTTAAATAGAACTTGAAATCGTTTTTCACATCAATTTCAATAAACATAAAAATGATATTGAGTTGTTTGATTATTTTATTTGGCTGGTCTTCTGTAATGCTAAGTTGAATTTTACTTGCATTATCATGATCAGAGATATAATTTTCCAGGTCTTCATCGGCAATTTTATTTTTTGAAAAAGGTGAATTTGAGATTAAAACTTTTGATTTGAAGATCGTGGCAATTTTTAGCGCATGATTTAGGGCTTTTTTGTTCGGATTCAGTTTTTGAACAAGAAGTAGTATGTGTTGATTTTTAGCGTACATGTATTAAAGAAAAAATAAGTTAAATGAGATGGGAATATTGTTATTCCATTACTTTACTTTTTAACTTAATGATGAATTATTATGGATCTAAGCTAATAATTGGTGCAAGAAACAGCTTTTTATCAAGATATATTCAATTTTGATAATTTTAAAACAAATTGATAGTCTTGTATGATTATGGCTCATGTATGGGAATGCAAAATAAACATAAATCAATAATTTGGTAAAGAGCGATATTTGCAAGTAATTACTACTAGTCTAATATATATATAGGGCTTGTGTTGTGTTTTTTAGCATATTTGTCGAGGTTTGATGATGTGATTTCTTTTAGGCTCTAGTTTACAGGAGTTTTCTTTATTGATACTTATTAAAAACTGTTGTGAAGCATAGTTATTTAGACTAAATATGTATTTTCCACTTTTCCTTTCATTCCACCTTTGAGCGTTCTTTTATCTTGCTCTATTTCTTATCTTAGCATCGTTGTTTACGCAAAAGGCTGAACATAATCTAATAATTGAAGATGATAAAGGTTTCTCAAATACTTGATGTTTTAAATGCTCAGATTGTCTGTGGGAATACAGATTTAAATCAGGATATCGATTTTGGATTTGCTTCTGATTTAATGAGTGATGTTTTGACTATAGATTCTGATAATCTTCTGTTAGTTACAGGATTGAATAATTTGCAGACGATTAGAACTTCTGAAATGTCAGATATTCCTTATATTTTATTTGTTCGAGATAAGAAAGCTTCTGAAGAAATGAAAAGTCTTGCAGAAGAAAGTGGCATTACACTTATGGAATGTCGTTATTCAATGTTTCGCGCTTGTTCACTTTTATGTAATATGGGTTTAGAGCCCGTTTATTAATTCTGCTGTATGGATTTTAAATTTGATATAGAGGGAGGTAATTTTTCAAATGCGGGCACGGCTTCAAGTGATGTGAAGAAAGTATTGAAGAAGCTAAATGTAGATCCAAAGCTCATAAAGCGAATCGTTGTTTCTATTTATGAAGCTGAGGTTAATGTTGTTGCTCATGCTTACGAAGGTGAGATGAATGTCTCAATTTTTCCAGATAAGATTATAGTACGTATCGTTGATAAAGGACCGGGAATTGCTGATATCGAATTGGCAATGCAAAAAGGGTATTCAACAGCCTCTCCTGAAGTTCGTGAGATGGGGTTTGGTGCTGGTATGGGGTTGCCCAATATAAAGAAGAACACCAATGAGTTGAATATAAAATCAACGGTTGGTGTAGGAACTGAAGTTGAACTAATTAACTATTTAAATTAGAACAATGGAGAAGCTGCCTTTTTATCATGCTCTAAAAGTTGTCGAAAACGTTTGTATTGGCTGCACACATTGTATGAATGTGTGCCCTACAAAGGCAATTCGTGTGAAATCAGGTATAGCTGACATAAATAAGAATGCTTGTGTTGATTGTGGTGAGTGCTTAAAAGCTTGTCCTGTGAATGCTATTATCGTTGAACAGGACGACTTTAATCAGATATTCAGCTTTAAGCAACGAGTTGCATTATTACCAACCGTTCTATTAGGACAATTTCCTGATGAAATAACAGAGGAGCAAATCTATTCTGTTATTAAAGAAATGGGTTTTACTCATGTTTTCGAAGTTGATGAGGCCGTTGATCTATTGATTGAAGGTACGAAGGAGTATATGCGAAGGCATCCTCAAATGCGGCCATTTATATCTAGTTTTTGTCCAGCTATCGTTCGCCTCATTCAAGTGCGTTTCCCTTCTTTGGTTGAAAATATTGTGCGTCTTAAACCAGTGGTTGATATCTCTTCTCAGTTCTATCGTAAGAAATTAATTGATGAAGGATTCAATAATGATGAAATTGGTATCTTTTATATAACACCATGTGCTGCAAAAATAGCTGCGGTGAAATCCCCCGTTGGAGAGGAAGAGCTTTTAATTGATGGTGTTATTAATATGGACTTTATTTATAATAAAGTCATGTTAAGTATTAAGAAAGGCAGTAGTGATAAGAATACAGTTTCAAACTATCGTCATCTATCTAAAACGAGTATAGAGTGGACTTTAACCAATGGAGAGGCATCCCAATACTCGCGGCGTTGTTTGGCTATTGATGAGATTCATAATGTAATTGCTTTTTTAGATAAGCTTGAAAATGAGGAAATCACAGATGTTGATTTTCTTGAACTAAGAGCTTGTGATAGGAGTTGTGCGGGTGGTGTTTTAAGCACAGAGAACAGATTTTTAGCTGTTGAGCGCTTAAGTAAGCGAGCTAATAAAGATATAAAGAAGCAGAAAGAGACTGAAGAAATGTATGACACTTATCGTCCTTATTTGCTTAATAATATGGCTATTTCAGAAATAGAGCCTAGATCAATATTAAGTCTGGACTCTGATATGATGATAGCCATGGATAAAATGAAAAAGATTCAGCGTATCATGAGAGTTTTACCAGGCATTGACTGTGGAGCTTGTGGTGCGCCCAAATGTAAGGTTTTAGCTGAAGATATAGTTCAAGGGAAAGCTAAGATGACGCAGTGTGTGTTTTTACAGAAAATGCTAACAAAAGAAGAATTAATTAGCCCACAAGAGTCTTTCGATATATCTGAGAGTACATGGGGGAAAGGGCGTTTTGAGAAGAAAAGCTTAAAAGGATAAAAAAATAGATAGCAATGAAAGTAAGTGATATTGTTGAGGCGTTAAGTTTAAAAGTTTGTTCGGGAGAGCAGGGCTTGAATAATGAAATTGAAGGAGGTTATACTTCTGATTTGTTGAGCGATGTTATGGGGAATGCTGATTCCAATCAAGTATGGGTAACACTTCAGACTCATAAGAATATCATGGCGATAGCCTCATTAAAAGAATTAGCAGCTGTTATTTTGGTTAAAGGTTATGAGCCTGAAGCTGATGCAGCAGACCAAAGTAATAAAGAAGGTATTCCAATTCTTTCATCTGAAGAGGAAGCTTTTGAATTGACTGGTAAGCTTTATAAACTAATTGGTGATTAGGAATTGAAATCATGCGAACGTTTCGAGTCGACTTACATACACATACGGTGCTTTCGCCTTGTGGAGATTTGGAGATGAGCCCTGTAAATATTGTGAATAGGGCTAAAGAACGTGGTATTGACATATTGGGAATAAGCGATCATAACATAACGCTTCATGCTCCTCTTATTAAAGAGCTTGCGGCTAAGGAAGATATTGTGGTTTTGATGGGAGCAGAAGTGACAACAAAAGAAGAAGTGCATTGTCTTTGCTTTTTCGAAACAGAAGATGTTTTAGCTATTTTTCAAGCTTACTTGGATGGGCACCTGCCTCACATATCCAATGATAATGAAAGATTTGGTTATCAGGTAGTGGTAAATGAAGTTGATGAAATAATAGGTGAAGTTGAATGGCTGTTGACTTCAGCTATCGATCAGAGTATCGATCAATTAGAAAAGAAGGTTCATGAATTGGATGGCTTATTTATTCCAGCTCATATAAACAAAATGCAAAATAGTATTATTTCGCAATTGGGCTTTATTCCTTTCGATTTGAATGTGGATGCTCTCGAATTAACAAGACATATAAGTAAAGAGTCGTTCCTGGAAAAAAACGCTTATTTGAAAGATCAGACATTTATTAAAAGCTCCGACGCTCATTGTATTGAATTGGTTGGAGATATTTATACCGAATTCATTATACAGGAAGCCAGTTTTAATGAAGTGAAGATGGCTTTACGAAATGAGCAAGGTCGATTAGTGAATTTATAATAAGAAGAAGTGAGAGATTTGTCAGAACATATCATGGATATTATTCAAAACTCGGTGAGAGCGAATGCGACTCTTGTTGAGCTTGAAATAATTGAGGATGTGAAAAATGATAGCTATACGCTGATATTTAAAGATAATGGCTGCGGGATGTCTGAAGAGGTTTTGGCAAAAGTTGCAGATCCCTTCTTTACATCTCGTACAACGAGAAAAGTCGGTTTGGGTATTTCGCTTTTAAAACAAAATGCTGAACAAACTGGAGGGAGTTTAAATATTTGGTCTAAAAAGGGTGAGGGAACTGGACTCGAAGTTGTTTTTTCTCATTCGAATATCGACAGGCCCGTATTGGGGAATATAGCCGAAACCATAATGTTGTTGGTGGGAGCTAATCCGGATATGGATTTTTTATACAAGCACACAACAGCTCAGGGAGAATATGTGTTTGATACAAAAGAAGTGAAAGAAGTTTTAGAAGGGATATCGCTGAGCGATCCCAATATTCTGGTTTACATTAAAGAAATGATAAATGAGAATGTTAGCACAATTATATAAAATGAATTTAGTTTCTAACCTTTAATATTTGAGATTATGGCAAAAGTAAAATCTCTTGCAGATCTGAAGAGAATGAAAGAAGATCTTCAGTCAAAGATGGATCTTAGAGAAAAGAGTAATGCTCCAGATAGTATGGTGCAAATTAAAGTAGGTATGGCTACTTGTGGTATTGCCTCTGGTGCAAAAGAGGTGATGAATTTCTTTATCGAGGAAAGTGCCAAGAGAGGAATTTCTGCTGTTGTTACCCAAACGGGATGCATGGGCTATTGTTTTGCAGAACCGACTATCGAGGTGATAATGCCAGGTAAAGATCCAATAGTTTTTGGTGAAGTAGATGTGAAAAAAGCCGACGAGATTATTGAGAAATATGTTAAGAATGGTGAATTGGTTGATGGGATTATTCCTGTAAACTATAATACTATTGACTAATATCTAAACCTAAATACTGTTATGGAAAAGTATAAAATGCATATTCTTATTTGCGGGGGAACAGGATGTCGTGCATCTGCAAGTGAGCTTATTCAAACTAATTTAGAGAATGCACTTAAAGCTAAAGGGCTTGATGATGAAGTGCAGGTAGTAACAACAGGTTGCTTTGGTTTTTGTGAAAAAGGACCAATTGTGAAGATTCTTCCAGATAATACCTTCTATATTGAAGTGAAGCCTGAAGATGCTGATGAGATTATCGAGGAGCATATCGTTAAAGGACGTCAGGTAATGCGTTTACTTTACACAGATCCTGATAAGAAGGAAATTGTAAGTGATGCTAAGAATATGGGTTTCTACAAGAAACAAATTCGTATTGCTTTAAGAAACTGTGGATTTATTAATCCAGAGAATATTGACGAATATATTGCTCGTGATGGTTATGGTGCACTTGGTACGTGTTTCGAAATGACGCCACAGGCGGTTATAGATATTATAAAAGAATCTGGCCTACGTGGACGAGGAGGAGGAGGATTCCCAACTGGTTTGAAATGGGAATTTGCTTCTAAAAACGATGCGGATCAGAAATATGTGGTTTGTAATGCTGATGAGGGAGACCCAGGAGCATTTATGGACCGTTCTATCCTTGAAGGAGATCCACATTCAGTACTTGAAGCGATGGCCATTTGTGGTTATACGATGGGAGCCGATTTGGGTGTGATTTATATTCGCGCTGAATATCCACTTGCTATTGAGCGTTTGAAAGTTGCGATTAAACAAGCTCGTGAGTATGGTCTATTGGGTAAGGATATTCTAGGTTCTGGATTCAATTTCGACGTAGAGATGCGTTATGGAGCTGGAGCTTTTGTGTGTGGTGAAGAAACGGCTTTGATTCATTCGATGGAAGGTCTTCGTGGTGAGCCAACTGTTAAGCCTCCATTCCCAGCTGAATCAGGATACAATGGTAAGCCTACAAACGTAAATAATGTTGAGACATTTGCTAATGTTCCTGTTATCATCAATAAAGGTGCTAAATGGTTTAGTTCTATTGGTACTGAAAAATCAAAAGGAACTAAAGTATTTGCTTTGGCAGGAAAAATCAACAATGTTGGTTTGATCGAGGTGCCAATGGGTACTACGCTTCGTGAAGTAATTTACGAAATTGGTGGTGGTATTAAAGATGGTAAGAAATTTAAGGCTGTTCAAACTGGTGGCCCTTCTGGAGGCTGTTTGACGGAAAAACACCTTGATACAGCTATTGACTTTGATAATCTACTTGCTGTTGGTTCCATGATGGGATCAGGAGGTATGATTGTTATGGATGAAGATGACTGTATGGTTTCCATGGCAAAATTCTATCTTGACTTTACGGTTGAGGAATCTTGTGGAAAATGTACTCCATGTCGTGTAGGTAATAAGCGTCTTTATGAATTGCTTGATAAGATTACTGAAGGTAAAGGAACAATGGAAGATATCGATTTGTTACGCAATTTAAGTGCCGTAATTAAGGATACTTCTCTTTGTGGTTTAGGTCAAACATCTCCAAATCCAGTACTTTCTACCATCGATAATTTCTACGATGAATATATTTCACACGTAAAAGATCATAAATGTGTAGCAGGTCAGTGTAAGGCATTAATGCAATATGTTGTTGATCCTGAATTATGTGTTGGTTGTACGCTTTGTGCTCGCAATTGTCCAGTTGATTGTATTGCTGGAGAACGTAAAGAAGCTCATATTATCGACGTTGAGAAATGTATTAAGTGTGGAGCTTGTATGGATAAGTGTAAGTTTAACGCCATTAGCATACAATAAGGAGGATTGAAAAATGGAACAAATGATAAAATTAACCATCGATAATAAAGAGGTAGAGGTTGCTACGGGAACCACTATCTATAAGGCTGCAAAAGAGATAGGAATCGAAATTCCTACGCTTTGTTATATGCACCTTGAGGATATGAAAATCGAGCATAAACCTGGTGGATGTAGAATTTGCGTTGTCGAAGTTGAGGGCAGAAGAAATCTGGCTCCTTCATGTAATTCTAAATGCGAAGCTGGCATGAAAATCAAAACTCACTCGATGAGAGTTTTGAATGCTCGTAAAACGGTAATGGAATTAATGCTTTCTGATCATCCATTCGATTGTTTGGTATGTGCAAAATCAGGAACTTGCGATTTGCAATCTATAGCTCAAAATCTAGGTGTTCGTGAAATTCATTATACTGGTGCCAAGTCTACATACAAGATTGATACTTCTCCAGCCATTATCCGTGATATGGATAAGTGTATTATGTGTCGTCGTTGCGAAACGATGTGTAACGATGTACAAACTGTAGGTGCTCTTTCTGCTGTAAACCGTGGATTCGAGTCAGTTGTTGCTCCAGCATTTGAAATGAATCTTGAGAAATCAACTTGTACTTATTGCGGACAGTGTGTGGCAGTATGTCCTACTGGTGCATTAACTGAAAAAGATCATACTAACCAACTGATTAGAGATCTTGCTGATCCTAAAAAAACGGTTATCGTACAAACTGCTCCTGCAGTACGTGCTGCTCTGGGTGAGGAGTTCGGTATGGAAGTTGGTACTTTGGTAACTGGTAAAATGGTAACTGCGCTTCGTAATTTAGGTTTCGATAGTGTATTTGATACCGATTTTGCTGCCGACCTTACAATTATGGAGGAAGGTACTGAGTTATTAGGACGATTAGGTGCTCATCTTGCAGGTGATAAGGATGTTAAGTTGCCTATTCTGACTTCATGTTGTCCAGGATGGGTGAATTTCTTCGAGCATCACTTCCCAGAGATGAAAGATATTCCATCTACAGCTCGTTCTCCTCAGCAAATGTTTGGCCCAATTGCTAAAAACTATTTAGCTAAAGAGATGGGGGTTAAGCGCGAGGATATGATCGTTGTTTCTATTATGCCTTGTTTAGCCAAGAAGTACGAATGTCAGCGCGACGAGTTCAAGGTTGATGGTGATCCTGATGTGAACTATTCAATTTCGACTCGCGAGTTAGCCAACCTAATTAAGCAAGCGAATATGGATTTTGCTTCTCTTCCTGAGGAGGAATTCGATAATCCATTAGGGGAATCTACCGGTGCTTCTGTTATTTTTGGTACTACAGGTGGTGTAATCGAAGCGGCTGCTCGTACAGCTTATGAAGTTTATACTGGAAAAACACTTGAAAAAGTCGATTTTACGGCTCTTCGTGGTATGGAAGGTATTCGTAGTGCTAAAGTTGATTTCGATGGCTTAGAACTTAATATTGGTATTGCTCATGGTTTGGGTAATGCTCGTAAATTGCTGGAAGATGTACGCGATGGGAAATCGGAATATCACGCTATAGAAATCATGGCTTGTCCTGGTGGATGTATTGGTGGCGGTGGACAGCCATTGCACCATGGTGATACTTCTGTTTTAGCTAAGCGTGCTGCTGCTCTTTATCGTGAAGATGCTGGTAAAGCGATTCGTAAGTCTCACGAAAATCCTTATATCGTTAAATTGTACGAGGAGTTCTTAGGTAAGCCTTGTGGTGAGTTGTCGCATAAACTGTTGCATACTCATTATTTCGACAAGAAAAATGAAATCGAAATTGAATAGTATTACAATAGATTTGAGAATTGAGATGTGAGACTTTAGATTGTTTACATCTGACTCATATCTCATATTTATTATCTCATATCTTAAATATAAGTATTATGGCAAAAATAAAATTAGCAAAGGACAAGGTTGAAAAGCTTGTTGAGATTTGCAAGTCATTTAATAATGAGGGTAGTGAGCTGATTAATGTACTTCATCAGGCTCAGCATAACTTCGGTTATCTTCCTGCTGAAGTACAGGAGGTTGTTGCTCGTGAATTAAATGTATCAGTTGCACACGTATATGGTGTTGTTACTTTCTATTCATTCTTCACGATGGTGCCTAAGGGCGAATTCCCAATTTCTGTTTGTATGGGAACTGCTTGTTATGTACGTGGTGCAGAAAAGGTATTGGAAGAATTTAAAAAGCAACTTAAGGTGCCTATTGGAGAAACGACGGCAGATGGTAAATTTTCTATTTCATGTCTTCGTTGCGTAGGTGCTTGTGGTTTGGCTCCAGTTGTAACAATTGGTGAGCGTACCTATGGGCGTGTTGCAGCAGGTGATGTTGCTGATATCCTAAAAGAGTATCAAAACTAGCTTTTGACTTAATAGAGAATGAAGCCTTCGGATTTGCCGAAGGCTTTTTTTTTGCTATAAATCGCAGAATATGAAGTTTGTATAGTGATGAATTTATTCTAATTTTAGTGTGGTAATCTGATTAGGTTGGTTGTGGCTGAATGGGTAATATTGTACATCTTGTATTGACATGTCTTTCAAAAAGCATCTAAAAACTTATTTTTCGTTTTCTTCCTCAGAAAGGAAAAGCTTGATTATTCTTCTCACCATTCTAGCCATTGTTTTTGTGTATCCCATCTTTATTAATAGCGATAATGTTCCTGTTTGGGATAAGAATCCTGAGAAACAAAAACGGTTGGATAGTCTTTTGGCAGTTTTGCAAATCAAATCAGATCATAAGCAAGAAGCAATTAAATCTCATGAATTATTTTTCTTTGATCCGAACCATATTGATAGTTTAGGTTTGTTGTCATTGGGTTTTTCAAATTATCAGGCTAAAAACCTTTTAAAATATAGACGCTCAGGAGCTCGAGTTTCTGAAGATGTTGACTTGAAGAAGATATATGGCATGACAGATGTTTTGTATCTAAAACTGCAACCTTTTGTTCGGATTTCACCAGAAAAGAATATTAGTTGTTCTATAGTTAAAGCTCAGTTAAGGCCTTTTGATCCCAATAAAACTGATTCTTTAGCTTTATTAAGTTTAGGTTTTTCAAAGTTTCAAACTCGCAATATCCTTAATTATAGAAGAAAAGATGGTTGGTTTAATAAAAAGGATGATTTGATGAATATTTATGGGATCGATTCTTCAGATTATAAGAGATTCGAAAAATATATTAGGATAGACTCAGGTCGAAACGTAAATGAAAGTTACTTGTTTTCGTTTAATCCCAATAGTATAAGTAGGAAAGGGTGGGATAGTTTAGGTGTTGAAGAAAGGGTTATAGATAGAGTGAAGAAGTTTTTAGCTAAAGGTGGGCGTTTCCAAAAGGCAGAAGATCTGAAAATAATATATGGATTTGATTCATTGAAATATTCAGAATTACATTCATTTATTAGTATTCCCAATGAAAGAGCTGTTGAAATTGCTCTGATTGATTTGAATAGGGCAGATTCTATTCAATTGCTAAGATTGCCTGGAATTGGTCCATATCTTTCGCGGCGTATCATTAATTATCGTGACAAGCTTGGAGGTTTTTATAGTATGAATCAATTGGTGGATGTTTATGGATTAAAAAAGAGTCGCGTTGATAGTATCTGCTCTTCTTTGAAAATTGATTTGAGTCATTTGCGATGTATTAATGTTAACGTTGCTTCAATTGAAGAATTGAGTATTCATCCATATATAAGTTATCGAGAAGCATCTGATATTTTACGTTTAAGAAAACGTAAAGGGCGAATTTTAGATTTAGAAAGCCTTCGAAAGAAGAAAATATTCCAAGATTCCACCTTTAATAGAGTAAAACCCTATTTAAGTTTAGAGTAAATCATTAATAATTGGCTTGTTTTGACTCAAGCAACAGGCTAAATACCTTAGTTTTGCGCATGAATCAAATAAAATTAAAGTATTTGGTCAGATTTTTATAAATTTGCTTGAAATATCGTGAATGAATTAATAAGTTTGCGGCTCATTTAGAAATAATTAAATAAAAGAAGAAACTATGATTATTATTCCTATGAAGGAAGGCGAAAACATTGAAAGAGCCTTAAAAAAATTCAAAAGAAAATTCGAAAAAACTGGTGTAATCAAAGAATTACGTGGAAGACAGGTTTATGTAAAGCCTTCAATTAGAAAAAGAAAAGCGAAAATCCACGCGGTTTATGTTCAGCAAATGCAATTGAACGAAGATTAATTTCTTTTGAAAAAGGTTTCGATGTCTTATTTTTTTTGTAATTTAGTTTACACTAGACTATGAATTAAAAGTGTATGAGATATAAGGAATCTTTTCTGTCTTATTTACGGTACGAGAAACGATACTCCAAACATACTTTGGTATCATACGATTGTGATTTAAGTCAATTTTTTTTGTTTTTATCGTCCTATGGGATCGAAGAAGGTGAAATTGTTGATTTGAATTTCAAAGATGTTAGAAAGTGGATTGTTTTTTTAATGAATGAAGGCTGCTCAGCCCGAACTGTGAATAGGAAATTATCTTCTTTGAAATCCTTTTTTAGATATTTATTGAGAGAATCGTTAATTCAACAAAATCCTATGGATAGAGTTGTTGGGCCCAGGCAAGGGAAGAAGCTTCCGAATTTTGTTGCCGAGCACAGTATGCGATTGTTGCAAGAAATAGATTTTGGTGAAGGGTTCGAAGGGATTCGAGACAGACTGGTAATTGAAATGTTTTATCATACTGGCATGCGTTTATCTGAATTGATGAATTTAAAGGTGTCAAGTTTTGATCGTTCCGCCTCTGTTGTTCGAGTTTTAGGTAAAAGAAATAGGGAGAGGATTATTCCTGTTAGTGATAATCTCGAAACACTTCTTGATGAGTATTTAGAGCATAGGTTGTTGGTTTGTTCCAGTAGGGATGGGGTTTTATTTGTTACAAGCAATGCAAAGCCCGCATACGAAAAATTGTTGTATAGGATAGTGATAAAACATATGTCTAAGATTACAACTCTTTCGAAAAAAAGTCCTCACGTGTTACGCCATACCTTTGCAACACATTTACTTAATAATGGAGCTGAGTTGAATGCTATTAAAGAGTTGCTGGGACATTGTAATTTGTCTGCTACTCAAATATACACTCATACTAGCTTTGAGAGGTTAAACGATGTTTATAAACAGGCTCACCCCAGAGCTTAAAATTGGAGGATAGAGTATGAAAATTAACATTCAGGCAGTCGGTTTCAATGCTGATGTTCAGTTAGAAGATTTTGTCAAAGGAAGAGTGAATAAGTTGCTCAAGCTTGATGATGACGTGACAAACGTTGAAGTCTTTTTAAGAGCTGAAAAACCATCAGTTGTAGAAAATAAAGAAGTAGAGATAAAATTTAATATCCCGGGAGGTGATATATTTGCACAAAAGCAAAGCAAAACATTCGAAGAAGCAGTTGATTTAGCGACAGATGCCTTGAAGCGTCAGATCACTAAGCGAAAAGAAAAACTTCGTGGAAAATAATTGGAAATATTATTTGATAGTTTTGTTATATAGGTAAAATGTTTTTACATTTGCAGACCATTTGTGAGGGGATTATGCGTCCTGATGCGAATGGTCTGTTAATTGCCAGTGTAGCTCAGTTGGTCAGAGCAGCTGATTTGTAATCAGCAGGTCGTGGGTTCGAATCCCTCCACCGGCTCAGTTAATGTATTGTTTTTTTTTATTGGGGAGATACCAAAGTGGCCAACTGGGGCGGACTGTAACTCCGCTGACTTCGTCTTCGTAGGTTCGAATCCTGCTCTCCCCACAGTGAATTTTCACATATACTATTGTTATATGGTAGTTGTGATTTGCGGGAATAGCTCAGTTGATAGAGCATCAGCCTTCCAAGCTGAGGGTCGCGAGTTTGAGTCTCGTTTCCCGCTCAATAGTTTTGCCGTTGTAGCTCAGGGGTAGAGCGTTTCCTTGGTAAGGAAGAGGTCATGAGTTCAAATCTCATCAATGGCTCAAGAAAATATAAAATATTGTTTTAATTGTTGTCTAATCATTAATTAACTTTTCGAGTTATGGCTAAAGAACATTTTGATAGGTCAAAACCACACGTAAATATTGGTACTATCGGTCACGTTGATCACGGTAAAACTACCTTGACTGCTGCTATTACAACTGTATTGGCAAAAAAAGGTTTCTGTGAAGTAAAATCTTTCGATTCTATCGATAATGCACCTGAGGAAAAAGAAAGAGGTATCACTATTAATACTGCTCACGTAGAGTATTCTACAGATAACCGTCACTACGCTCACGTTGACTGTCCAGGTCACGCTGACTACGTGAAAAACATGGTTACTGGTGCTGCTCAGATGGACGGTGCGATTTTGGTTTGTGCTGCTACTGACGGTCCTATGCCTCAGACTCGCGAGCATATCCTTTTAGCTCGTCAGGTAAACGTACCTAAAATGGTAGTTTTCTTGAACAAAGTTGACATGGTTGACGATGAAGAGATGCTAGAGTTGGTAGAAATGGAAATGCGTGAGCTTTTAGATTTCTATGACTTCGACGGAGATAATACTCCTATCATTGCTGGATCTGCTCTTGGTGGATTGAACGGTGAGCCAGAGTGGGAAGATAAGATTATGGAGCTTATGGATGCTGTTGATACTTGGATTCCACTACCTCCACGTGATGTTGATAAAGCGTTTTTGATGCCAATTGAAGATGTTTTCTCTATTACTGGTCGTGGAACTGTTGCTACAGGTCGTATCGAGACTGGTATTGTTAAGACAGGTGAAGAACTTCAGATTATCGGTTTAGGTGCTGAAGGAATGAAAACTGTTTGTACTGGTGTTGAGATGTTCCGTAAGATTCTTGACGAAGGTCAAGCTGGTGACAACGTTGGTTTATTGTTGAGAGGTATTGACAAATCATCTATCAAGCGTGGTATGGTTATCTGTCACCCTAAAACAATTACTCCTCATACAAAAATCAAAGCTGAGATTTATGTATTGAAGAAAGAAGAAGGTGGACGTCATACTCCATTCCATAACAAATACCGTCCTCAGTTCTATATCAGAACTCTTGATGTAACTGGTGAGATTACTCTTCCAGAAGGTGTTGAGATGGTAATGCCAGGTGATAACGTTACTATCAACGTTCAGTTAATTACTCCTGTTGCTTGTTCAGTAGGTTTACGTTTCGCTATCCGTGAAGGTGGTAGAACTGTAGGTGCTGGTCAGATTACTGAAATTGTTGAGTAATTTTTGATATAAAGAATGATTCGGATTTATTTCCGAATCACTCTTCTTTACGGGTGTAGCTCAGTTGGTAGAGCACTGGTCTCCAAAACCAGGTGTCGGGAGTTCGAGTCTCTCCACCCGTGCTAAAGGATATTTTGTCTTATGAAATAAGTCTCACAAACTGGATTTATTTAGACTGTGAGACATCTTCCATGTGAATTAATAAAACTTTAATTGTAAGCACATGAAATTAGTAAATTATATTAAGGACGTTTATACGGAACTTACACAGAAAGTATCGTGGCCAACATGGTCTGAACTTCAAAGTAGCGCTATCGTAGTAATGATAGCTTCTGCAATTATTGCAACTGCAATTTTTGTGATGGATTTGGGGTTCAAGAATTTGATGGACACTGTATATAGTATGTTTTACTAATCACTGAAATTTTAAGATGGCTGAAATTGACAAAAAATGGTATGTTCTACGGGCTGTAGGAGGAAAAGAAAAGAAGGTCCAAGAGTATATCTTAAGTGAGATTTCTAATCTTGGACTTCAGGATTACGTATCACAGGTTCTCATTCCAACCGAGAAAGTGTTTGTGGTGCGCAACGGTAAAAAAATCAGCAAGGAAAGAATTTTCTTACCTGGCTATGTTTTAATCGAAGCTGCATTGACAGGCGAAATTCCTCACATCCTTCGTAGTGTTACGAATGTGATTGGCTTCCTGGGGGATACTAAAGGCGGCGACCCGTCTCCATTGCGACAATCAGAAGTGAATCGCATTTTGGGTAAGGTTGACGAACTTACTAATAAAGATGAGGAAATTAATGTTCCTTATTTTGTTGGCGAGTCGGTAAATGTGACTGATGGACCATTTAATGGTTTTGCTGGCGTGATAGAAGAGGTAAATGCAGAGAAGAGAAAACTTAAAGTTATGGTTAAAATCTTTGGACGTAAAACGCCTCTCGAATTAAGTTTCATGCAAGTAGAAAAAGAATAAAAAAACCTTTAGAAAAGTAAAACTATGGCTAAAGAAGTAGCAGGATTAATAAAGTTGCAGATCAAAGGTGGTGCTGCAAATCCTTCACCTCCAGTAGGACCGGCATTAGGTGCTAAGGGAGTAAATATCATGGATTTTTGTAAGCAATTCAATGCTAGAACGCAAGATATGGCTGGAAAAGTTGTTCCAGTTGTAATTACCGTTTATAAAGATAGCTCTTTTGAATTCATTACAAAAACTCCTCCTGTTGCTGTTCAGGTTTTAGAAGCTGCAAAATTAAAATCAGGATCTGCTGAGCCTAACCGTGTTAAGGTTGGATCTATTACTTGGGAACAAGTAAGAGAAATCGCAGAAGGCAAGATGAAAGATTTAAATGCTTTTGAAGTTGAGAGCGCCATGAGTATGGTCGCTGGAACAGCAAGAAGTATGGGTGTCACTATTTCTGGTGATAATCCGCTTAATCAATAATTTTTAATACTGCAATTAAAATGGGTAAACTAACAAAAAATCAAAAGTTAGCTTTAGAAAAAGTCGAAGCAGATAAGATCTACACTATCGACGAAGCCGTTGCATTGGTTAAGGAGATTACCACTACTAAATTTGACGCTTCTGTGGATATGGATGTCCGCTTAGGAGTTGACCCAAGAAAAGCGAATCAAATGGTTCGTGGTGTGGTTACTCTACCTCATGGTACTGGTAAAGATGTTCGTGTTTTGGTACTTTGTACTCCTGATAAGGAAGAAGAGGCTAAAGCGGCAGGTGCAGAGTATGTTGGACTTGACGATTATATCGCTAAGATCAAAGGAGGATGGACTGATATTGATGTTATCATTACTATGCCAACTGTTATGGCTAAAGTAGGTGCACTAGGACGTGTATTAGGGCCACGTGGTTTAATGCCAAACCCTAAGAGCGGAACTGTAACTATGGACATTGCTAAAGCTGTGAACGAAGTTAAGGCTGGAAAGATAGATTTCAAGGTCGACAAATATGGTATTATTCACTCTTCAGTTGCTAAGGTATCTTTTGAAGTAGATAAAATCAAAGGTAATGCTAAAGAATTCATTGGTGTTATCAATAAATTGAAACCAACTGCAGCAAAAGGGACTTACATTAAGAGTGTATACCTGTCAAGTACAATGAGTCTTGGGATTCAAGTAG
The DNA here is from genome assembly GCF_003863355.1 of Ancylomarina euxina. Lineage (GTDB taxonomy): Bacteria > Bacteroidota > Bacteroidia > Bacteroidales > Marinifilaceae > Ancylomarina > Ancylomarina euxinus. Next base: position 267,567 of record NZ_QQWG01000002.1, read on the forward strand.
ATCCTAAGTCACTTATTGACTAATCAAATTAATTTTTAATCGAGACCTTGGTAATCATGAAAAAGGAAGACAAAATTCAGATTATTGATAGCTTGACAGAACAAATCAACGCATCAAATCACTTTTATCTAGCTGACACTTCAGGAATGAATGCAGAAGCAACCTCTGCTTTACGTAGAGCTTGTTATGAGAAGCAAGTTAAAATGATTGTTGTGAAGAATACTTTGCTTCGTAGTGCTTTGGTAAAAGCAGAAGTTGAGTGCGACGGTTTGACTGAAACACTTAAGGGAGCTACCTCTCTTATGCTTTCAGAAGTGGGAAATATTCCTGCAAAGCTAATCAAAGAATTCAGTAAAGGGAAAGATTTACCAGCTCTAAAAGGTGCTTTCGTAGAAGGTGCTGTTTATATTGGAGCAGGTGAATTAGATACTCTTGTAGCTATTAAGTCTAAAGAAGAGTTAATTGGAGATATTATTGCAGCATTGCAGTCTCCAATTCAGAAAGTTATTTCTGCTTTAGAAAATGGTAAGGGTGAAGATACTGAAGAAGTAGTATCAGAGTAAGAGTAATATATCTAGAGTATTTAAATTTTAAAAATAAACCAAAATGGCAGATTTAAAAAAGTTTGCAGAAGAATTAGTTAATTTGACTGTTAAGGAAGTAAGTGAATTAGCTCAAATCTTAAAAGATGAGTACGGAATTGAACCAGCTGCTGCTGCTGTTGTTGTAGCAGGTGGAGCTGCTGCTGGCGAAGCTGCTGAGCAAACTGAATTCGACGTTATTCTTGTGGCTCCAGGTGGAGCAAAACTTGCTATCGTAAAATTAGTTAAGGAATTAACTGGTTTAGGTCTTAAGGAAGCTAAGGCTGCAGTTGATGCTGCTCCTACTGCATTGAAAGAAAAAGTTTCTAAAGTGGAAGCTGAAGCATTAAAAGCACAATTAGAAGAAGCTGGAGCTGAAGTTGAACTTAAATAGAATCACTAAGACCTTTAAATAAGGTTATTATGGTTTAGAGTTTCATTGATTTGGAACTCTAAGCCTTTTTGTTGTTTATTATTGTTTAGGTTCAATTAATTTTAAGTAAATGTCTTCAAATACTATTAGTCAAAGAATTAGTTTTGCTTCAAATAAGAATCAGTTTTTATATCCTGACTTTTTGGAAGTACAATTAAAATCTTTTCAAGACTTTTTTCAGTTGGAAACAATTTCTGAAAAAAGAAAGAGCGAAGGATTATTTAAGGTATTTAGCGAGAATTTTCCAATTACCGATACGCGTAACAATTTTGTATTGGAATTTCTTGACTATTTTGTTGATCCACCACGTTACTCCATCGAAGAGTGTATAGAGCGAGGCCTTAGCTATAGTGTCCCACTTAAGGCTAAATTAAAGCTATATTGTACCGATCCTGAACATGAGGATTTTGATACAGTAATTCAGGATGTATATCTTGGAACTGTACCTTACATGACAGAAAAGGGTACCTTCGTAATTAATGGTGCGGAACGTGTTGTTGTATCTCAACTTCACCGTTCTCCAGGTGTATTCTTCGGACAGAGTCTACATACCAACGGAACTAAATTATATTCCGCACGTATTATTCCTTTCAAAGGATCATGGATTGAATTTGCTACTGACATCAACAATGTCATGTACGCTTATATCGATCGTAAGAAAAAGCTACCAGTTACCACTCTATTAAGATCGATTGGTTTCGAAAGCGATAAAGAAATTCTTGAGATCTTTGATCTCGCTGATGAAATTAAAGTTTCAAAAACCGGACTTAAAAAAGTTGTTGGTCGTAAACTTGCCGCTCGTGTTCTTAAATCTTGGATTGAAGACTTCGTAGATGAGGATACAGGAGAGGTTGTTTCTATCGAACGTAACGAAGTTATTATTGATAGAGAAACTATAGTTGAACCAGAACACATTGAAGAGATTCTTGAATCAGGGGCTAAGACTATCTTATTACACAAGGAGCAGCAGAATCTTGCTGACTATGCAATTATTTATAATACATTGCAGAAGGATCCTTGTAACTCTGAGAAAGAAGCTGTTCTTCATATCTATCGTCAATTAAGAAACTCTGAGCCACCAGATGAGGCTACAGCTCGTGATGTAATTGATAAGTTATTCTTCTCTGACAAACGTTACGATTTAGGTGATGTTGGTCGTTACAGAATTAACAAAAAACTTGGTCTTAATACAGACAGCGATGTTAAGGTATTGACAAAGGAAGATATTATTGAAATTATAAAGTACCTTATCAAGCTATTGAATGCTCGTACTGATGTGGATGATATTGACCACTTAAGTAATCGTCGTGTTCGTACTGTTGGGGAACAATTATATAGTCAGTTTGGAGTTGGTTTAGCTCGTATGGCTCGTACGATTCGTGAAAGAATGAACGTACGTGACAATGAGGTATTTACTCCTATTGATTTGATTAACTCGAAGACTTTATCTTCAGTTATCAATTCATTCTTTGGAACTAATGCTTTGTCTCAGTTTATGGATCAAACGAATCCACTTGCTGAGGTAACTCATAAGAGAAGAATGTCAGCTCTTGGACCAGGTGGTCTGTCTCGTGAGAGAGCAGGTTTCGAGGTTCGAGATGTTCACTATACTCACTATGGTCGTTTATGTCCTATTGAAACACCAGAGGGACCAAATATTGGTTTGATCTCTTCATTGTGTGTATTCGCTAAGATTAATGATTTAGGTTTTATCGAAACACCTTACCGTAAGGTTATAAATGGTAAAGTAGATTTAAGTAACGAAGGTGTAGGTTATCTTTCAGCTGAGGAAGAAGAAGGATTGATTATTGCTCAAGCTAATGCTCCATTAAATGACGATGGTTCATTTGTTAATGCTAAAGCAAAATCACGTAAAGATGGTGACTTCCCATTTGAAGAGATTCAGAACTTAGATCTTATGGATGTTGCGCCTAATCAGATTGCTTCAATTGCGGCTTCGTTGATTCCGTTCCTTGAGCATGATGATGCCAACCGTGCTCTGATGGGATCGAATATGATGCGTCAGGCAGTTCCTGTTATTAAACCTGAATCTCCAGTTGTAGGTACGGGTCTTGAAGCAAATATTGCTAAAGATTCACGTACTCAAATTGTAGCTGAAAGAAATGGTGTTGTTGAATTTGTTGATGCAACTAAAATTGTAATCGCTTACGAAAGAAGCGAAGATGAGGCATTTGTGAGTTTTGAATCAAATATTATCACTTACAAATTACCAAAATATCAAAAAACCAACCAGGGAACAACTATCGACCTTAAGCCAATTGTTGCTAAAGGAGCTAAAGTTGTAAAAGGGCAAATCTTAACCGATGGTTATGGTACTCAAACTGGTGAGTTAGCACTTGGTCGTAACCTGAAGGTGGCGTTTATGCCTTGGAAAGGTTATAACTATGAGGATGCGATCGTAATTTCGGAACGTATTGTTAAGGATGATGTATTTACTTCAATTCACGTTGATGAGTACACGCTTGAAGTACGTGATACAAAACGAGGAATGGAAGAATTAACTTCTGATATTCCAAATGTTAGTGAAGAAGCAACTCGTAACCTTGATGAAAATGGTTTGATTCGCATTGGTGCGATTGTAGAACCTGGTGATATTCTTATCGGTAAGATTACTCCTAAAGGAGAATCTGATCCTTCTCCAGAAGAAAAATTGCTTCGTGCAATTTTTGGTGATAAAGCGGGTGATGTAAAAGATGCATCTCTTAAAGCTTCACCTTCACTTCGTGGTGTTGTGATTGAGAAGAAATTATTCTCTCGTGCCGTACGCGATCGTAAGTCGAAGCAAAGTGATAAGCCATTATTGCAGAAACTTGATGAAGAATTCGATAGAACTGTTGCAGCTTTAAACAACCTTCTTATTGAAAAATTATTTACCATTACAAATGGTAAAACTTCACAAGGTGTTAAGGATTATTTGAGTGTTGATTTGATTCCTAAAGGGGTTAAGTTTACGCAGAAATTATTAACGGAGATTAATTATCTACAAGTTGACCCTAATAAGTGGACAACTGATAAGGATAAGAATGATACCATTAAAACCTTACTGCACAACTACGTAATTAAGTACAAAGAACTTGATAGTGCAAGTAAACGTAAGAAATACAACGTTACTATCGGTGATGAAATGCCAGTAGGTATCATCCAAATGGCTAAGGTTTATGTTGCTAAGAAACGTAAACTACAGATTGGTGATAAGATGGCGGGTCGTCACGGTAATAAAGGTATTGTTTCTCGTGTTGTTCGTCAGGAAGATATGCCATTCCTTGAGGATGGAACTACTGTTGACATTTGCTTGAACCCTCTTGGTGTACCATCACGTATGAACCTTGGACAGGTGTTTGAAACTGTTCTTGGGTGGGCAGGTATAGAGTTAGGATTGAAGTTTGCTACTCCGATTTTCGATGGAGCAAGTCTTGACGAAATTACTGCATATACTGATAAAGCTGGTGTTCCTGCTTTCGGTAAAGCTTACCTTCATGATGGAGGTACTGGTGTTCGATTTGATCAGCCTGCTACGGTTGGTGTTATCTACATGCTGAAACTTGGTCACATGGTTGATGATAAGATGCACGCGCGTTCTATCGGTCCTTATTCTCTGATTACTCAGCAACCACTTGGTGGTAAGGCTCAGTTTGGTGGTCAGCGTTTTGGAGAGATGGAGGTTTGGGCTCTTGAGGCCTTTGGTGCTGCTCATATTCTACAGGAAATCTTGACTATTAAGTCGGATGATGTAATGGGTAGAGCGAAAGCTTATGAAGCTATCGTAAAAGGTGAACCTATGCCAGCTCCAGGTATTCCTGAATCTCTAAACGTGTTATTACACGAACTTAGAGGTCTTGGCTTGAGCGTTAAATTAGTATAAGCCTTATATAGAAAGTGGATGTTGGTTATTCCGACATTCACTTTTCATGAATCAATTTGTTAATATCCTAATTTTCAATATATGGCATTCAGAAGAGATAACAAAGTAAAGAGTAATTTTACAAAAATCTCTATCAGTCTTGCTTCTCCAGAAGAGATCTTAGAAAGATCTAGTGGTGAAGTTTTAAAGCCTGAAACCATCAACTATCGTACTTATAAGCCAGAACGTGACGGTTTATTCTGTGAAAGAATTTTCGGTCCTGTTAAGGATTATGAGTGTCACTGTGGTAAATACAAGCGTATCCGTTATCGAGGTATTGTTTGTGACCGATGTGGTGTTGAGGTAACCGAGAAAAAAGTACGTCGTGAGCGTATGGGACACATCCAATTGGTTGTGCCTGTAGCGCATATTTGGTATTTTAAATCGTTGCCAAATAAAATTGGTTACCTTTTAGGTTTACCAACTAAAAAATTAGATACTATTATTTATTACGAGCGCTATGTCGTAATTAACGCGGGTGTTAAAGCCGCTGATGGTATCAACTATCTTGATTTCCTTACAGAAGAAGAATATCTTGATATTCTTGACGAACTTCCAATGGAAAATCAGCATCTTGATGATGAAGATCCGAATAAGTTTATTGCTAAAATGGGTGCTGAAGCGCTTTGCAGTCTTCTTTCTCGTTTAGATCTTGATGCATTATCTTATGAATTACGTCATAAAGCCAGCACTGAAACTTCACAGCAACGTAAAAACGAAGCTTTGAAGCGTCTACAAGTTGTTGGTGCTTTCCGTGACTCTAAGGAAGTGAACAATCCTGAATGGATGGTTGTTAAAGTTGTTCCAGTAATTCCACCAGAATTACGTCCTTTGGTACCTTTAGATGGTGGACGTTTTGCAACTTCGGATTTAAATGACCTTTATCGTCGTGTAATCATCCGTAACAATCGTCTGAAAAGACTAATTGAAATCAAAGCTCCAGAAGTAATTTTACGTAACGAAAAACGTATGCTTCAAGAGGCTGTTGATTCACTATTTGATAACTCTCGTAAATCTAATGCGGTAAAGACAGAAAACAATCGTCCTTTGAAATCTCTTTCAGATTCATTGAAAGGTAAGCAAGGTCGTTTCCGTCAGAATCTATTGGGTAAGCGTGTTGACTATTCTGCTCGTTCGGTAATTGTTGTAGGTCCAGACTTGGAAATGCACGAGTGTGGTATCCCTAAGGATATGGCAGCTGAACTTTATAAGCCTTTTATTATTCGTAAGCTTATTGAGCGTGGAATTGTTAAAACTGTAAAATCAGCTAAGAAAATTGTTGATCGTAAAGACCCGGTGGTATGGGATATTCTTGAGAATGTATTGAAAGGACATCCAGTGCTACTTAACCGTGCCCCAACTCTTCACCGTTTGGGTATTCAGTCTTTCCAGCCAAAATTGATTGAAGGAAAAGCGATTCGTCTACACCCTCTAGCATGTACCGGTTTCAATGCCGACTTTGATGGTGACCAGATGGCGGTTCACTTACCTTTAGGTAATGAAGCAGTTCTTGAGGCTCAGATGTTAATGTTGTGTTCTCACAATATTTTGAACCCTGCTAATGGTACTCCGATTACTGTTCCTTCTCAGGATATGGTACTTGGTTTGTATTATATTACTAAATCAAGAACAGGTTGTAAAGGAGAGGGTATTACTTTCTATTCTGCTGAAGAAGCTATGATTGCTTTCAATGAGAAAGCTGTCGATCTTCACGCTATCATTAAGGTAAAAGTGAAGGATTTTAATGAGAATAACGAATTGGTTGACACTATTATAGAGACAACTATTGGTCGTATCATTATGAATCAGCACACACCTGAAGGAGCAGGATTTTTGAATCAGTTGATTACTAAGAGAGCCCTTCGTGATATCATTGGATACATTTACAAGAAGTGTGGTGTTCACGCGACTGCTAAATTCCTTGATGATATTAAGAACTTAGGTTACCGTAAAGCTTTCGAAGGTGGACTATCGTTTAACCTTTCGGATGTTACTGTTCCTGCTGAGAAGGATGCTATGGTAGCTGATGGTTATGCTCAAGTTGAAGAAGTATTGAATAACTATAATATGGGTTTCATTACGAACAACGAGCGTTATAACCAGATTATTGATATTTGGACGCATGTAAATGCTAACTTGACCCAAACATTGATGACTCAGTTAGAAACCGACAATCAAGGTTTCAACTCTGTATACATGATGCTTGATTCTGGTGCTCGTGGATCGCGAGAGCAGATTCGTCAGTTGGGTGGTATGCGTGGTTTGATGGCTAAGCCTCAGAAATCTGGAGCTAAAGGTGGTCAGATTATTGAGAATCCAATTCTTTCAAACTTTAAGGAAGGTCTTTCTGTACTAGAGTACTTTATTTCTACTCACGGTGCTCGTAAAGGTCTTGCGGATACGGCTCTAAAAACGGCCGATGCGGGTTACTTAACTCGTCGTTTGGTTGATGTTGCTCAGGATGTTATTATCCACGAATCAGATTGTGGAACTCTAAGAGGTTTAACTGCATTTGCAATTAAAAATCAGGAAGAAGTTGTTGCTTCTTTATTTGAAAGAATCTTAGGTCGTACAACTGTTCACGATATTTACCACCCATTAACTGGAGCACTTTTAGTTGCATCTGGTGAGGAAATTACAGAAGAAATTGCTGAGACTATTGAAGCTTCACCAATTGAAGCTGTAGAGATTCGTTCGGTATTAACTTGTGAAGCTCGAAAAGGTGTTTGTGCTAAATGTTATGGACGTAACCTTTCTAGTGGTGAGCTTGTTCAAAGAGGTGAGGCTGTTGGTGTTATCGCTGCACAGTCTATCGGTGAGCCAGGTACACAGTTAACACTTCGTACTTTCCACGTAGGGGGTACAGCGGGTAACGTTTCTGCAGAAAACTCGGTTGTTTCTAAATATGACGGTTTTGCTGAGTTCGATGAACTAAGAACTGTTGAGCATACGACTGAGGGTGGTAAGAAATACGATGTTGTAATTGGTCGTTTGGCTGAATTACGTATCATTGATAAGAATACTAATATAGCGGTATCGACACATACTATCCCTTATGGTTCTAAACTGTATGTTAAGGATGGTGCTGATGTTACTAAAGGCGAATTGGTTTGTGAGTGGGATCCTTATAATGCCATGATCATTTCAGAATTCTCTGGTAAGATTTCATTCGATCATTTAATTGAAGGTATTACTTTCAGTGAAGAGTCTGATGAAGCAACTGGTTTTGCTGAGAAAGTAATTATTGAATCTAAGGATAAGGCTAAGAATGCGAGTGTTAGAATCTTAGGATCAGACGGATCTATTCTTAAATCTTATAACTTACCAGTAGGCGCTCACGTTTCGGTAAGTGAAGGTGATATGATTTCTGTAGGACAATCAGTAGTTAAGATACCTAGAAATGTTGGTAAGACGGGTGATATTACCGGGGGTCTTCCTCGTGTTACTGAGCTATTCGAAGCTCGTAACCCATCTAATCCAGCAGTTGTATCTGAGATTGATGGTGAAATTACTTTCGGTAAAATCAAGCGTGGTAATCGTGAAGTTATTGTGACTTCAAGAACAGGCCAGGAAAAGAAGTACCTAGTACCTCTTTCTAAGCAAATGCTTGTTCAAGAGAACGATTACATTAGAGCTGGTACACCATTATCGGATGGTGCTACAACTCCTGCTGATATTCTTGCAATTAAAGGTCCAACTAAAGTTCAGGAGTATATCGTGAACGAGGTACAGGATGTTTACCGTATGCAGGGTGTGAAGATTAACGATAAGCACTTTGAGATTATCGTACGTCAGATGATGCGTAAGGTTGTTATTGCTGATCCAGGTGATACAATGTTCCTTGAAAAACAAATCGTTGACAAACAAGCATTCATGCTTGAAAACGATGAGATTTTCGGTAAGAAGGTTGTTATTGATACTGGTGATTCTAACGAATTGGTATTAGGACAAACTGTTACTGCTAGACAATTACGTGATGTGAATTCAGTATTGAAACGTAAGGATATGAAGTTGGTTGTCGCACGTGATGTTATCGCGGCTACTTCAACTCAGATTCTACAGGGGATTACCCGTGCGTCTCTACAAACTCGAAGCTTTATGTCAGCTGCTTCTTTCCAGGAGACGACTAAAGTATTGAACGAGGCTGCTATTCGTGGTAAGATCGATAATTTGGAAGGTTTGAAAGAGAACGTTATTTGTGGAAAATTAATTCCTGCAGGTACTGGTCTCCGTGACTACAAAGATATTGTAGTTGGAGCTAAAGAAGATTACGAAAAACTTCTTGCTAATAAATCTACTGAAGAGTAAGCAAACTCTTAATAAATATAAAGGCTGTTTCATTTATTGAAACAGCCTTTTTTTTATGGCTTAGTCCGAATATATTTTCTTATTTTAGCTAGACTTAATTTTTGAGATTAAATATCAAATAAACTTCTTATACAGAATAAAAAAGATTAATAATGGAAGACAATAAAAAAGGGAATCAAATTGATATTCAACTTAGTGAAGAAGTGGCTCAAGGAACCTATTCGAACCTGGCAGTCATAACACATTCTAGTTCTGAATTTGTGGTAGATTTTGTTAGAATAATGCCTGGTGTACCTAAAGCAGATGTTAAATCTAGAATCATACTAACACCAGAACATGCTAAGCGTTTGATGTTGGCTTTACAAGATAATATCAGTAAGTTTGAATCTATGAATGGTCCTATCAAAAGTGTTGATGGTGGACAAGGTCCTCAAGGTCCAATTATCCCGATGGGATTCGGACCAACAGGGCAGGCATAGAAAATTAACGCATAAATGAAAAGCGGAGGTTCATTGTGAACTCTGCTTTTTGTATTTAGTAGTCATCTGGCTACTAGATTCTAAGTTTCTGTGTTTTATATTTCTTTTTAATACTTAATTGGAACAAGCTAAAGGCAACAAGTGCTATCAAAATACCTATGAGGATTCCATATTGAGTATTGATATTCAAACCACCGTTTTTTATGGGAGCTACTAAAAGGTAAGTAAAGCAAATAGCTGTCATAAAACTTGCAGGTAAACTAAGCACATAATGAAATTTATTTTTTTTAGCTAAATACATGGCGCCTGTCCATAGCATTATCATTGATAAGATTTGATTGGCTAATCCCAGATACTTCCATATTGTGGAAAACTCTAATTGAGAAAGTGAAAAGCCGACTGCAAAAAGAGGTAGGCTAACTAATAAACGACTTCTTATTGACACTTGTTTGATATTTAGCATGTCGGCTATAGTTAGGCGTGCGCTTCGAAATGCAGTGTCTCCCGTAGTAATAGGACAAGCAATTACACCTATTATGGCGAAAATGGCACCAATTTTTCCTAACCAAGTATTACATATTTCATTCACCACCCAAGCTGGATTATGGCCAGAAGTAATCGTTTCGTTTAGGGAATGCGTATCACCGAAGAAGTTCATAGCAGCAGTAGCCCAAATAATTGCAACTATACCTTCAGCTATCATTGCACCAAAGAACACGGGGCGGCCATAGCTTTCTTTTTTCATACACCTCGCCATCATTGGCGATTGAGTAGAATGAAAACCGGAAATGGCACCACAAGAAATAACAATAAACATCATAGGGTATAAGATATTCTGCCCAGGATTTGAATGGAGATTTTTCAGTTGGCTAAAGTTAATTTCATTCATATGCAGACTTCCATCAATCGATTTGAAAATCATGGTGCCAGCAATTGTGACCGCCATAATTAGCAGAGCAGCACCAAATATTGGGTATATTTTCCCGATTATCTTATTTATTGGAAGTAGAGTTGCTACTAGATAGTAGGTAAAAATGCCATAAAGCCAAAAGTAGAAACCACCACCGGTTAGGTCTTTTAGTAGGCCTGCGGGTCCGGTTACGAAAGCAACACCTACAAGAACTAGCAATAAGATGGTGAAGATTCTGAGGAAATTTTGAAAGCCAGTACCGAGGTATTTTCCCACAATTTCCGGAAAACTTGAGCCACTATTGCGTATAGAAAGCATACCTGAGAAATAATCGTGTGTGGCTCCCATAAATATACACCCAAACACAATCCATATATAGGCTATTGGACCATACATGGCACCTAATATAGCTCCAAATATTGGGCCCAGACCAGCAATGTTTAGAAACTGTATGGTAAACATTTTCCATGTCGGCATAACAATAAAATCGACATCGTCTTTTAATCTTATGGCCGGTGTTTCAATTGAATCGTCTGCTCCAAAAAAACGTTCAATAAACTTGCCGTAAATAAAATATCCTAAAACAAGAGTAAGAATTGCTACTAGAAATGTAATCATGAGAATTAAAACTTAGGGTTTTATTAAGAGGTAATAAAGTTACCATTAATAATAAATGAGAAAATAGTTAAGATCAACTTTTTTGGGTGGAAGAGGAGTAGGGAGTCAACTATATGGAAATACTCTTATGTAACATGCTTCATTATTGATCGGTATGTGTATTTAATGTGTTGAATATTAATTGGTAATAGCTATCTTTTGTTTGTCTTAATAGATGCTTATATAAATTTGTTTTAAGTAGTCTATTCCATATATTTGCTAAGCCTGATTTTGGGCCCCAATATAGCTTGAAACCGAATAATAACAAATTGTAATCGATGAGACCGCTAATTCTGTTTTCTCAAATGTTGAAATGGATGAATTTTGAGAGATATTCGATTATAAACTGATAAAAACATATATAACAATGAAAGGATTAAAAATTGTTGTTCTTGCCAAGCAGGTTCCCGATACACGTAATGTTGGGAAAGATGCTATGAAAGCTGATGGAACTGTGAATAGAGCTGTTTTGCCTGCTATCTTCAATCCTGAAGATTTAAATGCACTAGAGCAAGCATTGCGTCTAAAAGATAAATACCCTGGAACAGAAATCACATTATTGACTATGGGACCAGGTAGAGCTGCAGAGATTATTCGTGAAGGTTTATACCGTGGTGCTGATAATGGTATCCTTTTATCTGACCGTGCTTTTGCAGGATCTGATACACTTGCAACTTCTTATGCTTTGTCTTGTACACTTAAGAAAATGGGTAAAATAGATATTATCATTGCAGGCCGTCAGGCTATCGATGGTGATACGGCTCAGGTTGGACCGCAGGTTGCAGAAAAATTAGCTTTACCACAAATTACTTATGCTGAGGATGTAATTTCTGCAGAAAATGGTAAGATTGTTGTGAAACGTCGTATCGAGCGAGGAGTTGAAACGGTTGAAGGCACTCTTCCAATGGTTGTAACTGTAAATGCTTCTGCTCCTGAATGTCGTCCACGTAATGCAAAGTTTGTTATGAAATACAAGCATGCAAGAGCGGTTTCTGAAATGCAGAATGCTGATGAAGATTATATCTTATTACACAACAACCGTCCTTACCTAAATATTGGAGAGTGGAGTGTGAATGATATCGAAACTCAGGCAGAAGAATTAGGCTTAACTGGATCACCAACTAAGGTAAAAGCGATTGAAAATGTCGTGTTCCAAGCTAAAGAAGCTAAAGTACTTGAGCCTAGCGATGCTGATATGGATGAGCTAATGAAAGAGTTAATTGCTAACCATACCATTGGTTAATCGATTGGTTTTTCCTGTCATTTCAATGTAGAATTTTAAAATTAAGAACCGTGAATAACGTATTTGTATATTGCGAAATAGAAGAGGGACAGATTGCTGATGTTAGTCTTGAACTTTTAACCAAAGGTAGATCGCTAGCTGATGACTTAAAATGTAACCTTGAAGCTGTTGTTATTGGTGCCGATCTTAAAGGGATTGAAAAGCAAATTATCCCTTTTGGTGTTGATACACTATGGATAGCTGACGATAAAAGTCTTTACCCATACACAACTTTACCTCATACTTCAATCATTGTTAAATTATTTGAAGAAGAGAAACCACAAATCGCTTTGATGGGTGCTACAAGCATCGGTCGTGATTTAGGTCCTCGTGTTTCTTCTGCTCTTCACTCAGGTCTAACTGCTGATTGTACGAGTTTGATCATCGGAGATCACGAAGACAAGAAGAACAAGAAAGAATATAAAGACCTATTGTACCAGATTCGTCCTGCTTTTGGTGGTAACATTGTTGCTACAATTATTAATCCTGACTGTCGTCCACAAATGGCAACTGTTCGTGAGGGAGTAATGAAGAAAGAAATTCGTTCTGAAGCTTACAAAGGAAAAGTTAAGAATATCGAAGTTGAAAAGTATGTGAAGCCTGAGGATTTTATTGTGAAGGTTATCGAACGTCACATGGAAGCATCAAAGGTAAACATCAAAAATGCAGGTATCGTTGTTGCTGGTGGTTATGGAGTGGGTTCTAAAGAGAACTTTGATAAATTATATGAACTAGCTGATGTTATTGGTGCTGAAGTAGGAGCTTCTCGTGCTGCTGTTGATGCTGGTTACGCTTCTCACGAACGTCAAATTGGTCAAACAGGTGTTACTGTGCGTCCAAAGCTATATATTGCATGTGGTATTTCTGGTCAGATTCAGCATACTGCTGGTATGGAAGAATCATCAATGGTGATTGCTATCAATACTGATAAGAATGCTCCAATAAACAATTTTGCTGACTATATAATTACCGGTGATATTGCTGATGTGATTCCTAAGATGATCAAGCATTACAAGCTGAATACCAAATAATATTTTTAGTAATTAGTGAGTAAGGGAAACAGTCGTTAGGCTATTAAGAATAGCGATTCATTACTTACCATAAAATACATCTAGAGAAATGGCTAATTTCTATACAGATAACGAGGACATGAAGTTCCATTTGGAACACCCGTTAATGAAAAAAATTGTTGCGCTTAAAGAGCGTAGCTTCGAAGATAAAGAAACATATGACTATGCACCTCTTGACTTTGAGGATGCTATGGATAGCTACGATCGTACCTTAGAAATTGTAGGTGAGATTTGTGGTGATATTATTGGTCCTAATGCTGAAAGTGTTGACCAGGAAGGCCCTCAAGTTGTGAACGATCGTGTTATTTACGCTAGAGGAACTCAGGAGAATCACGATGCTTTAACAAAAGCGGGTTTGATTGGTATGAGTCTTCCACGTGAGTATGACGGATTGAATTTTCCTATGGTACCTTACGTGATGGCAGCAGAGTTGGTTTCTCGTGCTGATGCTGGTTTTGCTAACATCTGGGGGCTTCAGGATTGTGCTGAAACAATTCATGAGTTTGCTTCAAAAGAGCAAAAAGAAAATTATTTACCTCGTTTTGCTAAAGGTGCTACTGCAGCAATGGACTTAACAGAGCCAGATGCAGGTTCTGACCTACAAGCTGTTCAGTTGAAAGCAACTTACAATAAAGAAGAAGATCAGTGGTATTTGGACGGTGTTAAGCGTTTTATTACCAATGGTGATGGTGATGTTTCTCTAGTATTAGCTCGTTCAGAGGAAGGGACTAATGATGGTCGTGGTTTGTCTATGTTTATCTATGACAAAAAGCATATGGCTGTTAAGGTTCGTCGTATCGAGCACAAAATGGGTATCATTGGTTCTCCTACTTGTGAATTGGTATTTACAAATGCTCCAGCTGAATTAGTGGGTTCTCGTAAAATGGGACTTATTAAATATGTAATGTCATTGATGAACGGTGCTCGTTTAGGAGTAGGTGCTCAATCAGTTGGTATTGCTGAAGCGGCTTACCGTGAAGGTTTGGCTTATGCAAAAGAGCGTCGTCAGTTTGGTAAAGCGATTATCGAATTTCCAGCTGTATACGAAATGTTGACTAATATGGAAGCTAAGTTGAATGCTTCTCGTTCTGTATTGTATGAAACAGCTCGTATGGTTGATGTTTATAAAGCATATTACCATATTTCTCAGGATCGTTCTTTAGATAAGGATGAAAGAGAGGATATGAAGAAATATCAGAAAACTGCTGATGTATTTACGCCACTATTAAAATTATTTGCTTCTGAATTCTGTAATGAGGTTGCTTACGATTCATTGCAAATTCACGCGGGTTCGGGTTATATGAAAGATTACCCAATTGAGCGTTTGGTTCGTGATGCACGTATTACAAATATTTACGAAGGAACAACTCAATTGCAAGTTGTAGCCGCTGTTCGTGGGGTAACCACGGGTCAGTATCTTGCTCAAATTAAGCACTATGAAGGTGAAGTGCTTAATCCACAGTTAGAGTACATCAGAACAACTCTTAAGGGGATGACTGAAAAGTATGAAAAAGCTGTTGCAAAAGTAAATGAGATCAATGCTACTGCCGATCATAATGACTTCCTGGATTTCCATGCACGTCGTTTGGTTGAAATGGCAGGTTATATCATTATGGGTTACTTGTTGTTATTGGATACAACTCGTGACGATAAGTATCAAGCTTCATGTGAGGTATTTGTTAAGATGGGTAAAGCAAAGTGTGCTGCTCACCTTGATTATGTATCTACATCAGATTTAAAAGATTTAGGTATCTTCAAAAAATAAGACCTAATTATTTCATTAGATATAGAGGGAGCTGCAATTTGTAGCTCCCTTTTTTTTTGAATATATATAGATTATAAAATGCAGTATTAGAGCTGTTATGAATAGCTGTAATAGGATTTCAAATACATTCTTCTTTTAAAAGATTAGCTTTCTTTAAATGTTGTTTAATTTATTATAATATATTTGTAAACGACAGGCTATTTTATAGCTTATTCAAATCATAAAGCACACTAATGCTAATCATATGATACATGATTAGAGCTAAGATAATTGATATCTCGATATTGAGATGAACAATCTTTTGGTACTATGGAATCAGAAAACAACGAATATTTTATTGCCAAATGGAAATCCCAGTATAAGAAGGGATTACTAGAATATATTATCATCTTGCTTTTGCGTTCACGTCCGTGTTATGGATATGAGCTCATTAGCGATATGAATCAGTTTACTTCACTCGAAATTGCCGAGGGAACCATTTATCCGCTGCTAAATAGACTTAAGAAAGAAGGTTTGGTAACTTCAGAATGGGCAGAACAGGAATCTGGTATTCCAAGAAAATACTATAAACTTACTGAGGATGGATTAACAATTCTTGGTACTATGAATGAATACGTTGGATCTTTGAATATCTCGGTAGACAAGATTCTTAAAAAAACGGATTCTCTGAAATAATCTTTTAATATATCGACAGCTATGCAAGAATATATCTTATCCTTAGATCAGGGAACGTCAATTTCAAGAGCTATCATTTTCGATAGAGATGGTAAAATTATTGCAATTTCTCAGAAGGAATTTGAGCAATTTTCACCACGATTGAGCTGGATAGAACAGGATGCCAACGAGATTTGGTATTCTCAGGCTTCAGTGGCCGAAGAAGTAATTCATAAGGCTGGCTTAACGGCCGAAAATATTAAAGCAATTGGTATTACGAATCAAAGGGAAACCACTATTCTTTGGGATAAAGAGACAGGTAAACCATTAGGTAATGCTATTGTTTGGCAGGATAGAAGAACCTCTCAATATTGTGATGAATTGAAAAAAAGGGGGCTGGCAGAAAAAATAAAAGAAAAGACTGGATTGATTTTAGATGCCTATTTCTCAGGTACAAAAATCAAATGGTTATTAGATAATATACCTGGGGCTAGACAAAAAGCTCAAGAAGGCAAGTTGGCTTTTGGAACTGTTGACTCATGGTTAATATGGAAGTTGACCAAAGGTGCATGCCACGTAACCGATGTATCCAATGCCAGTAGAACCATGATATTTAATATTAAAACTTTGGAGTGGGATAAGGAACTCTTGGAACTCTTGGATATTCCTGAGAGTATTTTGCCAGAAGTTCGTACATCCAGCGAGGTTTATGGTATGACTTCCAAATCCTTATTTGGCGTCGAAATTCCAATTGCTGGAATTTGTGGTGATCAGCAAGCTGCCCTTTTTGGACAAATGTGTCTTGAAAAGGGAATGGTTAAAAATACCTATAATACAGGTTGTTTCATATTGATGAATACAGGAGACCAAATTGTAAGGTCAAATAATCACTTGATTACTACAATTGCTTGGCAGATAGGAGATAAAGTGACTTATGCACTTGAAGGTAGCGTTTTTATTGGCGGTGCAGTTATTCAGTGGCTTCGTGATCAGATGAATTTGATTCATTCTGTAGAGGAAATTGAAGAATTAGCCTTATCGGAGAAAGATAATGGGGGAGTGTATATTGTGCCAGCCTTTACAGGTTTAGGTGCACCCTATTGGGATCAATATGCAAGAGGTACTTTCTGGGGCCTAAATATGGGAACTACGCCTGGGCATATTGCTCGTGCAGCTCTAGAATCAATTGCTTTGCGTTCACGCGATGTTTTGAAAGCGATGGAATGTGACTCTGGAAATCCATTAACTCAACTTCGAGCAGGTGGAACTGTTTTAAATAAAACCATTATGCAGTTTCAGGCCGATGTTCTTGATGTACCCGTTGTACGTCCTAATGTTAAAGAAATAACAGCTCTTGGTTCAGCTTATCTTGCAGGTTTAGCTGTTGGTTATTGGAAAGATATTGAGGAGATTAAAAAACACTGGCAGATAACTGAGGTGTTCGAAGCAAAAATGCCTAAAAAAGAAGTTGATAAAACTTTGAAATATTGGAAACGAGCTGTTGGAAGAACTTGCCAATGGTTAGATTCTGAAGATTAGATATATTTTGAAAAGTATATAAAGGGCGATAATTTTATGAATTATCGCCCTTTTTCAGTTTGTATATAATGAATCAAGTTAACTAAAATGAATGTTGTTTTGAAAAATCAATCGTATTTTTAGCGAGATGACTCTGAAAGAATATTAAGCTTGATTTTTGGAGAGGATCTTAGAAGCTGTTTAAGTGTTTGAAGAAGTAGTTTAAGCTTCACGTCATAAGATGTTCTATATAGTTGAAGATTTTTTATCTTGTAGAACAGGAGATTGTTGTTGGTTGAGATCAATAGTCCAAGATTACACCTGAGGGATTACAAATGTTAGTTAATGAATAAAGATTAACTTAAGGTGGGAATAGACTCAATTGGCAAGTATTCTTGGTTATGAATTTATCAGAGAATAAAATGTATAGTCAATGTGCATGATATTTTTTTACTCTTATATCGCCAATTAAAGATTGATGTAGTTATTAAGAAGGTTAGAGCTTTTCCATCTGGCTTTCAACTAAAAATATTTACTAGCTAAACTTCTAAATTAAAGCCTAAATGAAAAATAAGTTTATTTTATCATTAGATCAAGGTACTACAAGTTCGAGAGCAATTGTTTTCAATAAAAAAGGTGATATTATAAGTTCTGTTCAAAAAGAATTTACCCAGATATTCCCTCAGCCAGGTTGGGTAGAGCATGATGCTAATGAGATTTGGTCGACACAAGCAGGGGTTGCAGCTGAAGCGATTGTAAGAGCAGGTGTTAATGGATTAAACATTGCTGGAATTGGCATTACGAATCAAAGAGAAACAACTGTCGTTTGGGATCGTGAAACGAGCCAGCCTATTTATAATGCTATTGTATGGCAAGACCGTCGTACCGCAAAATACTGTGACGAATTAAAAGCGAATGGTTATGCTGATAGGATTCAGGATAAGACTGGTTTAATTATCGATTCTTATTTTTCAGGTACTAAAGTGAGATGGATTCTCGATAATGTAGACGGGGCACGTGAAAAAGCTGAAGCAGGAAAATTAGCATTCGGAACGATTGATTCCTGGCTAGTATGGAAATTAACACAAGGTAAAGTTCACATAACTGACGTATCTAATGCAAGCCGAACTTTATTATATAATATCAAAACATTAGAATGGGATATTGAGATGTTAGAGCTTCTTAATATACCTATATGTATGCTTCCTGAAGTTAAATCATCTTCAGAAATTTATGGGCATACAGTAACCACTCTTTTTGCTCATAAGGTACCTATATCGGGCGTTGCAGGAGATCAGCAAGCAGCAACTTTTGGGCAAATGTGTATTAAACCAGGCTCGGTTAAGAACACCTACGGAACTGGTTGTTTTATGCTTTGTAATACTGGAAATAAACCTGTGAAATCTAAAAATAAACTTCTAACTACCATTGGATGGCAAATTAAAGGTGAAACGACCTATTGCCTTGAAGGGAGCGTCTTTATGGGGGGGGCTATTGTGCAATGGTTACGTGATGGATTGGGTATTATTAAATCTTCAGCAGATGTTGAATCATTAGTAAATTCGGTTGAGGATAATGGTGGTGTATTTATGGTTCCTGCACTTACAGGTTTAGGCGCTCCACATTGGGATCAGTATGCCAGAGGAACAATTGTCGGTTTAACTCGTGGTTCAACAGCAGCACATATCGCTAGAGCAGCTCTAGAAGGAATCGCTTTTCAGGTTATGGATGTATTAAAGGCAATGGAAGCTGATGCAGGTGTTGAAATTAGGGAATTGCGCGTTGATGGTGGAGCGGCTATTAATAATATGCTGATGCAATTTCAATCAGATATTCTTGATACGACAGTTCTTAGGCCTAAGATTCTTGAGACAACTGCTCTTGGAGCTGCATATTTGGCTGGTTTAGCAGTTGGATATTGGGATGGCATAGAAGATATTCAGAGTCAGTGGATAGTTGGTGAAAAATTTGAACCATTAATGACTAAGGAAGAATCTAAGAAATTAATTATAGGATGGGATAAAGCTCTAGGACGCTCTAAGAGTTGGGATATTTGAGCTTAAAAATCCAAACTGTATAGAAAAAGGCATCATGGAATTAAGTTGTAGGAATGATAAATATGTATGTTTTTGTTTTGATAATCGATTTCGAAATGATGATTAGTGAATTCGAAATGTTTAAGTCTATTTTCAATATTCCTAGTGATCAATAATTTTAAGCTTTTTATCAAGAGATTTTCTAAATAATGAATAAATTAAAAATATACTTTGCATAGCTATGTATTTTTTTTAAGTTTGTCTCGACGAGGGATAATAATAAATAAGCTTTGCTTATTTATTTTTTATCAAACTGCATAGTATAACAATGTACCTGATTATAAAATGTATTATAAAATTAATTTGACATGGAACAGCAAAATGATATGACATCGGAATTTAATGCTACCATGAATCGTTTTTATAATTTCTTCTCTGATTTATTAGACGAAGAACAGAATAGAAAAGATGATGCTGGTTTTCAGGATTCGAAGAAACAAATGAGTAATAAGTAATAGCAAAATGGTAATGTTACGTGAAAAAATGATCTTTAACTTAAGGGACAATTCTGAAAAATGGGATGTTGTGATAGTTGGAGGAGGAGCTTCAGGTCTAGGTGCTGCACTTGAGTCAGCAACCAGAGGTTTTAAGACTTTATTGCTTGAACAAAATGATTTTACCAAAGGAACTTCTAGTAGAAGTACGAAGTTAGTTCATGGTGGAGTTCGTTATTTGGCTCAGGGAAATATTTCTTTGGTTTTAGAAGCTCTTAGAGAAAGAGGGCTGATGAAACAAAATGCGCCACACTTAGTTAAAGATCAATCTTTCATTATTCCTAGTTACAAGTGGTGGGTTAAGCCTTATTATACTTTAGGTCTTACTGCTTATGATCTGATGGCAGGACGATTGGGGCTAGGTAGATCTTTACCCTATTCGCTTAAGAAAACATTAAAATGTATTCCAACGCTTATTAAAGATAAACTTAGAGGTGGCGTTGTTTATCATGATGGTCAATTTGATGATGCTCGTTATGGAATTAACCTTTGTCAGACTTTTGTGGAAAATGGTGGTACAGCTATTAATTATATGAAAGTTGTTGGTTTAAATAAAACCAAGGGGCAAATATCCGGAGTATCAGCTATAGATCAAGAAACCGGAGAACAGTTTGAAATTAATGCAAAGGTTGTCGTAAATGCAACAGGTGTCTTTGTTGATGATATTATTAAAATGGATGCTCCTCAGTCAAGAGATATTGTTTGTGTTAGCCAGGGAGTTCATCTTGTTCTTGATAAGGAATTTGTACCTAATGATTATGCTATCATGATTCCTAAAACAGATGATGGACGTGTTTTATTTGCAGTGCCTTGGCATAATAAGGTGGTTGTTGGAACAACAGATGTTCAAAAAGAGATAGCGGAACTAGAACCTAGAGCCCTTGAAGAAGAGATTGATTTTATTCTCGAAACTGCTGGACGTTTCCTGACAAAGAAACCGCAGCGATCTGATGTGAAATCTGTATTTGCTGGACTTAGACCTCTAGCAGCTCCAACTGGAGAAGGTAAAAAAACAAAAGAAATCTCGCGAGGACATAAGATTTATACATCCGATGCTGGTTTAGTAACAGTAACTGGTGGTAAATGGACGACATACAGACAAATGGGCGAGGAGACAGTTGATGTGGCATCAAAAGTCGCTGCTCTGGAATTAAAGAAATCTGTGACTCGTCATTTAGCTTTACATGGCTGGAAAAAGAATGTCGATTTGAATGATCCACTTTATTTTTATGGTTCAGATGCAGAAAAGATTCTAGACTTAGCTCGTTCTAGTAAAGAATTGGCATCTTGTTTAAGTAAAGATCTTGGAATTATTAAAGCTCAGGTTGTGTGGGCAGTTCGAAACGAAATGGCGCGTACACTTGAGGATTTTTTATCAAGAAGAACCCGAGCTTTATTATTGGATGCTCGTGAGAGTGCTCGAATTGCACCAGAAGTTGCAACAATAATGGCTATTGAGCTTGAACAAGATGAAGTTTGGATTCAAAATCAAATAGAAGAATACATCAGTTTAGCAAACAACTACGTGTTGAATTAAAATACTTACCCAAAATTTATTGATATGATTGGTTTTCTAAAACCGGCAGCACATAAAGAGCTGCTGTCGGATGATAAAATTGACCCGACCTACAAACGATTGCGTTTACAGGTGTTCTTAGGAATTTTTCTTGGATATGCAGGTTATTACCTTGTAAGAAAGGTATTCTCTTTGGCTATGCCAGATTTAATTGCCTTAGGTTATACAAAGACAGAACTTGGATTTGCTTTATCGGGTGTTTCGGTAGCTTATGGTTTGAGTAAGTTCATCATGGGTAACGTTTCTGACCGCAGTAATGCACGTCGATTTATAACTTTTGGACTTGTACTATCTGCAATTACTATGATTGCAATGGGTTTACTTCCTGTTGCGACATCATCAATTGCAATCATGTTTGTTCTACTATTATTGAATGGGTGGTTTCAGGGAATGGGGTGGCCTCCTTGTGGTCGTGTCATGGTTCACTGGTTTTCTATTAGAGAGCGTGGTACTAAAATGGCGATATGGAATGTAGCACACAATGTAGGTGGTGGGATTATTGGACCATTGGCAATTTTAGGTGTTGCTATTTTTGCTGATTGGCACTCTATATTATACTTCCCTGGTTTTGTGGCATTAGGTGTTGCTTTTATTGCGTGGTTATTAATCCGTGATACCCCTCAATCATGCGGACTTCCAAATATTGAGAAGTATAAAGATGATTACCCAGATAGTTATTCTGAAAAATATGAAGTGGAGATGACCGCAAAGGAAATCTTTATGAAATACATTCTTAAAAATAGATTGCTATGGTCTATTGCCTTTGCAAATGCCTTTGTTTATTTGGTGCGCTACGGTGTGCTCGATTGGGCTCCCCTATATCTTAAAGAAGCTAAAGGATTTTCAATTAATGAATCAGGATGGGCATATTTTGCTTACGAGTGGGCAGGTATACCAGGTACCATATTATGTGGCTACTTGAGTGATAAGGTTTTTAAAGGAAAACGTGCTCCAGTGAGTATCATTTACATGGTATTGGTTTTTGTTTCGGTACTCATGTATTGGTTTAGCCAGTCGATATTGATGAATTCGATAGCCCTTGTTTGTATCGGATTCTTAATCTACGGTCCAGTCATGCTAATTGGTGTTCATGCTTTGGATCTAGTTCCTAAAAAAGCAGCAGGAACCGCCGCAGGTTTGACAGGTCTATTTGGATACTTGGGAGGTGCTTTATTTGCCAATATCGCTATGGGGGCAGTTGTTGACACATGGGGATGGAACGGTGGTTTTATTGTTCTCCTTGGAGCTTGTATTGCTGCCATTATCCTTATTGGAATTTCTTGGATCCAAGAATTAAATGGACATAATGGGCTTCATGACTAATCAGTTTAAATACAAAAATATTGAGTATTGGGACTCAATAACATTTATTAATAAATTAATAATTACTAACCATAAATTTTAATACACATGAAAAACTTTAATGTGAAAAATTTGTTGGCAGGCGCTTTAATCCTGTCTAGCATTGGATTTGCAGGTTGTGAAGATGACACTCCTGATTACAATCCTCTAAACCTTTACAAAACATACCCACTGAAAGAACTTAGTGCTGAAGCTAAGCTTGTTCGTGACTATGTGAAGCCTGATGCTGTGATTGCTCACCGTGGATCGACTTTCTGGGCTCCAGAAGAGACAGAGGCTGCTTTCCGTTGGGCAAGAAATATGGGGGCTGACTATTTGGAAATTGACCTTCAAAGAACTAGTGATGGTGTATTATTAGCCTTACACGATGGTAATCTTCAGCGTACTTCTAATATTGAATCTGTTTTTCCTGGACGCGATGATTATCCAGTAAGTGTATTTTCATTGAAAGATTTAAGACAATTGGATGCAGGTTCATGGTTTAATATTGATAAGCCTGAAAATGCCCGTGCTTCATTTGTAGGGCAACAAGTTTTAACATTACAAGATGTTTTGTTGATTGCTGAAGGCATGAAAGTGAAGAGAAATTCGGAAGACAAGCCTTACTATAAAAAAGCTGATGGAACTGAAACTTTAGTTTTAGAAGATTCTTCAACGGGTGAGTTTGTGTTTGTTGTTGATGATGAAGATAATGGTAACCGCCCTGGTGTTTATGCTGAAACTAAAGAGCCTTATTTATTCCCTAACATGGAAGCTGATTTAGCTGCATTTTTAACTGATGCAGGTTGGAATATTAATAGTACTAATACTCTTAAAACTATTCCTACAACTCCTGGTAAAGTGGATATTGCAAATACTAAAGGTCGTTTTATTCTTCAAACTTTTTCTCGTGAGTCTGTTGTGAAATTAGAGAAAGAATTACCTGGTGTACCTAAGTGTATGTTGCTTTGGGAAGATGAAAGTGCTGGTTATGTTCGTCCTTCTAACTCTATTGAGTCATTAGCAGAATTCATTAATTTCTCTGTAGAATATAACTGTCATATCGCAGGTCCTTCTATTGCTGGAAAGCCTAACAAATATCCTGAATTAACGTTACCATGGATGTGTGAAATGTATCACCGTGCTGGTATGATTGTCCACGCATATTCTTTCGATACTGAAGATCAGTTGAGAAAATATAATGGAGACTATTTCTATGCTGGAGTTTCTCGTTTCGACAATGCTGACCGTACAGTTAGTGGAGATTTTGAGTACGATGTGAATCCAAACATGTTTATCGATGGTGGTTTTACTAACTTGACTGACTTGTCAATGAAGTATCAGAACCGTAGTGTTGATGGTACTGCTCAGGAAGTATTGACTAGCCTAGGTTACTAATTTATAAATCTATAAACGATAAAGATATGTTAAGAAAAATATATATCGCTACTCTAGCTTTAGGAATGGTAGCAGCAAGTGCAGTAGCACAGGAAAAACAATTGACTGCAGAGTCGAAAAAAGGAGGAATCGTATTAACTTCAGCTGATAAGGATTATCAAGTAAGCCTTAATGGTAGAATTTATATGGATGGTGTTCATTATTTTGATGATAAGACTGATTTAAGTTCTGACGCATCTATTAAGGACATTCGTTTAGGAACGACTGTGAAGTGGGGACAATGGAGTGCTAAAGTAAATATAAGCTTTGGTAATAATGAAGTTAAGATTAAAGATGCATTCTTAAGATACAATCAATCTAAGAACAGTGTTTTCACAGTCGGTAACTTCTTTGAGCCATTTGGTATTGAGGCATCTGCTTCGAGCAAAAACCTTCGTTTTATTGGTGGATCTAATACAACACAGGCAATGGGTATTGGTCGTAGTATTGGTTTAGGCTATACTTACCATACCGATAAATTTTACGGTTCAACAGGTCTTTTTGCAGGTTCGGTAGATAACCACAATAAAGGAGACCAAGGTTTCTCAACGACAACTAAATTGGTTTATACTCCAATCGTAAACGATAAAGTCCTTTTCCAATTAGGAGGTTCATTTACTTATCGTATCCCAGAAGCTAATGGTTTTAACGAATCTTTCAACGATGACGATTATAACCGTGAAGTTTCATTAGCAGCTGGACCAGAGCATAAATTTTTAAATGCTGATATTAAAGGAGCCAGAACAGATATGCGTTATAATTTCCAATCTATGGTTCTTAGCGGTCCTGTTATGTTGCAAGCAGAGTATACTAAAACGAAAGTGACTCGTGACGATGACTACGTATCAAGATTGATGAAAGATAACCCATATTGGACTCATACTGCAGGCGGAGGATATGCATGGCCTACCAAGCCAGGTGATTATCCAGGATGGTATGGCGAAATGCGTGATATTGAAACAGAAGCTTTCTATGTAACAGCAGGTTTTCTTTTAGGTGATAACTATTCATATAATTCTTCAACGGCTTATATCAATAGACCAAAGGCTGGTTCTTACGAATTCCTTTTACGTTACGATAATACAGATTTGAACGATATTGATGGTACTTATTTTAATGGTTCTTATGGCCCAGCTGATTTAAGTGCAGCTCTAGGTGGCGCTGGAAACATGAGTATTCAAGGTGGTAAAGCAGAAACAATTAGTGCTGCTGTAAACTACTATTTGAATGACAATGTGATGTTCCGTTTAAACTATAGCTATATGGATGTTCAGAATCAAGTTTATCCATTAGATGAAAAAGTTGGAATGATTAAAGCTAGAGTACAGGTTAATTTCTAATCTGAATCACAAATATTACACTTCGACATGTAATTTTTTTAAGAGTGGACCAATTAATTTTGGTTCGCTCTTTTTTTTTCTTACTTCATTGATTTTTATGGTGATTGTGTAAAACTGATCTTGCTTTTTTTATCAGTAAATATGGGTTTAACGTAAATTTAACCTTGAGGATACAGATTGAATAAACTGGGGAATTACATTTGTACAGGAATTAAGCGAGAATAATCAGGATTCCATGTACTACTAAATAAAAAACAACCACAATGAGATTAAAGAATTTATTTTTGGCTTTGCTTGTGATAGCAGGAAGCTTAAACACAGTTGCTCAGGAAAAAGCAGAATTTAAGCCATCAGGAAAAGTAGATGGAAAAGTTTTCTTTAACTACCATTACGATATGACTGATGGTACACAGAAGGAAAGTAGTTTTGAAATACAAAGAGCTTATTTTGGATATAAGTATCATATTAGTAAAGATTTTACAGCTAGTGTTATTTTTGATGTTGGGCATAATGAGGCTGGTAGCGATTATACTGCCTATCTTAAAAAGGCTCAGTTGGATTGGAAAATGTCTCCAGTTGTAAAACTTTCATTAGGTATGATTGGTCTGGAACAATTCAGCGACCAGGAAAAATTCTGGGGATACCGTTATATCATGAAATCATTTGCTGACCAGTATGGTTTTGGTTCCAGTGCGGATTTAGGTGTGAAAGCCAATATTAAAATTACCGATAACTTGTATGCCAATGCTTTTGTTATCAATGGTGAAGGCTATAAGAAAATTCAAGATGAAGATGGTAAGCAAAAGTTTGGTGCTGATCTTGTATTCAAAAACAAAGCTTTAATCGCAAAATTCTATGCGGATGCCAATACAGCTACTATTGTTGAAGAAGGAGGAAATGAAAAAGATGTTACTGTATCGGCTTTAGCTGCATTTATCGGATATCAATTTTGTGATCACTTCAGAATGGGTGCAGAATACAACCAATTGATCAACGGGAAAAAGTATTCTTCTGCAGCAGAAGATCATGATCTGGAAGGTTTATCTGTATACTCAACTTATACCGTGAATAAAAAAGTTGAGATCTTTGGGCGCTACGATTACCTGACTTCAAATAAGTTGGATGGTGAGACTGAAAAGTGGAATCTTTCCAAAAATGGAAGTGCCATCACTACAGGTATCCAGTATGCTCCTGCTAAGGGTGTGAAAATGGCTTTCAACTATCAGGGCTTTATGAATAAAGATTCTAGTATCGAAGACAAATCATTGTTGTTTGTTAATTTCGAATTTAAGTTTTAATTATTCGAAATTACTCATTTAAATAAGCTGTCCATTTTGGGCAGCTTTTTTAATGGAAAGGATATTATAACCTATCGTTTAATCGCTCCTGATAGATTTTATAGTTTGTATCGTCAAAGACACAAAAGGTAATTTCTTTGAGCGAAGTTAATTTGCTCGACCTTTTCAGAACTGTTTTGATTGCAATTTCTGCCGCTTCTTCTTTAGGATACGCATATACACCAGTACTTATATTAGGAAAAACAAGGCTTTCTAAATCATATTCCTCAGCTAATTTGAGACTGTTTTTATAACAAGATTTTAATAATTTAGCTTCTTGACACTGTCCACCTCTCCATATGGGACCAACCGTATGAATCACGTATTTGCATGGCAAATTGTATGCTTTTGTGATTTTTGCATCTCCTGTAAAGCAGCCCTTTAATGTTTTGCATTCTTCTAATAAGTCTGGGCCAGCAGCTTGATGAATAGCACCATCAACACCTCCGCCACCTAGTAAAGTAGAATTTGCAGCATTCACAATAGCATCAACTTTAAGTTGAGTGATGTCTCCTTTGAATAGTCTAATTTTCATAAGTACGCATTTAGAACAAAAAAAAATATTGAAAAATTAAGGTAAATTAATTCGTGAGCTATTAAAGCTTTTAAACACAGATCTATCTATCAAAATTATAAATTAGAAATCAATAAAAAAACACAAACGAAAACGATTGCAAAGTCCTGATAGTGAAAATGTTTCTTTTGTTTTAAGAAAATAGTTCTAAATTAGCATCAGCTAGCCAAGCCATAAAATTTGAAATAATTGATAGATGATTAGAAATCTGATTTCTTCTGATAGAATTAGATCGGTTTTATTCATCAATCAAAAACTTAAACTTTGAATATGAAAAGAGTATTAGTTGCAACAGGGGGTGGCGATTGCCCAGGATTAAATGCGGTAATTCGCGCGGTAGTAAAACGTGCAGCACAAGAAAAAGATTGGGAAGTAATAGGTAGTATTCAGTCGTTCGACGGGATATTAAAAGAGCCTACTGAAATAAAAATATTAGATGATGCTGCTGTAAAAGGCATTCATTATCAGGGAGGAACTATCATTGGAACAACAACTAAAGGCGGTCCTTTTGCTTGGCCAGTAAAAAATTCTGATGGAACCTGGGGGTCAGCTGATCGTTCTGATGAGATGATTCGTAAACTGCAATATTTAGGCGTTGATGCTGTGATTAGTATTGGTGGTGATGGTTCACAGAAGATATCTCAACAGCTTTTCGAAAAAGGGTTGAACATTATCGGAGTACCTAAAACGATTGATAATGACTTAATGGCAACCGATTTTACTTTCGGTTATCAAACAGCAGTTCAGGTTTGTACTGAGGCTGTAGATAAGTTAAAAACCACTGCAGCATCTCATAACCGTATCTTTATCTTGGAAGCTATGGGACGTGATGCAGGATGGATTGCTTTATCTGCTGCTATTGCAGGTGGTGCTGAAGCTTGTTTAATTCCCGAAATTCCTTACGATATCAACCAAGTGGTGAAAAAGTTGGATAGCCGTTTCTTAAAGGGTAAAGGTTTCGGAATTATTGTGATTGCCGAAGGGGCTATGCCTATTGGCGGAGAAGCTATGGCTGAAGAAAGTGTTGAAGTGGGTAACCCAAATTTGAAACTAAGTGGAGCTGCTGATCGTTTGTTATATGAGTTGAAGGAGGCAGGTGTTGAAGCTGATATTCGTACAACCGTATTGGGACATTTACAGCGCGGGGGTATCCCTATGGCTTATGACCGTGTTCTTGCTACTCAATTTGGAGTGAAAGCTTTTGAAATGGTCTTAGAGAAGAAATTTGGACATATGGTCGCTTCCCGTCATCCAGAAGTTGTAGCTGTGCCGCTTCTTGATGCCATTGGGAAACAGAATCTTGTTAATCCTGACTCGAATCTGGTAAAAACAGCCAAAGGTGTTGGAATCTGTTTTGGTGACTAATCTGGAGCTAATAGAATATAAGAAACCCGAAAGTCAACTGGCTTTCGGGTTTTGTATTTTATAAAAATCTATCCACCCATTCTGTTGGAGGCATATTACACGATTGTTGTTTGCCAAACCAGGAATATCGGTTTTGTGCTACTATATCATAAAGCCAATCACAGAATCCTTTGGGAAAATGCCTCAAATGATAGATAGCTTTCCAAGGGTATGTTAAATGTTTAGATATTTTAAAAGCCGCTTCGCTTTTGATGAAAATCTGATTGTTTTCAATAAAAATAAGACTATTCATCGCCTTCTCTTCCCAGTTCAAATGCTTAAGTATCTTTTTTGCTTTTACCGATTGTAAAGGTGAAAAACGTAGATTCGCTTTACGATTATAAGTCAAAAGAAACCTGACCGATGTATTGCATAAATTACAAATACCATCGAAAAGAACGATTGGATGAGATGAATCGGTTATCATATCAAAAATTTATCATTCCTAGAAGAAGATATTAAAAATAAAGCCAACAGCAAGAATTCCTGTTGCGACTACACCAATAAAGATAAGAATCAATGGCATTTTTAAAACCTTTTTCAGAATAATAATCTCTGGCAGAGATAAGCCGATCACTGACATCATAAAGGCTAAAGCCGTTCCAAGTGAAGCCCCTTTTTCTATCAATACACTAACAATAGGAATAATTCCGGCAGCATTGGAATACATTGGGATTCCAATAAGAATGGATAGAGGTACAGAATACCAGGCAGATTTACCCATTAGGTTTGCCATGAAATCTTCAGGAACATAACCGTGAGCAGCAGCACCTATGGCTACACCAATCACGATATAAAGCCAAATTTTCCCAACAATTTCTTTTACGGTTTCAAACCCAAGTTTGATTCTATCTGAGAAAGAAATTTTCGTTTCGTCAAGACCAGATTGTCCTGTTTTCACTTCGAATACCCATTCCTGAATATACTTCTCAAGCTTAAGAACGCCGATAATCCAACCTGCAAAAATGGCAATTAATAGCCCTGTAAGGGTATAAATAATTGCTGTTTTCCATCCGAAAAGACCAACCAGCATAATTAGAGCAATTTCGTTGACCATAGGTGCAGCAATAAGGAAGCTAAAAGTAACCCCCAGAGGCACACCAGCCTCAACAAAACCTAAAAACAAGGGAATGGCTGAGCATGAACAAAAAGGCGTTAAAACGCCTAAAAGTGCAGCCATAATATTACCCATAAAAGTAGATTTGCCCGCTAAAGCTTGTTTGGTTTTTTCAGGAGAGAAATAGCTTCGGATAATACCCACACCAAAAATAACGAGAACTAAAAGTAAAATGACCTTTGGTACTTCGAAAATAAAGAAACGCAGGGTTTCACTCAGGTGACTCTTGGGCATCTGAAAAACAGAATCGATTAGAAAATCGGATATGCTTTGCAGATTGATATAAAGCAGGCACCAAACAGGTAAGAGTATAAGCACTGAAAACAGTTGCTTTTTATTTGTGATTTGTATTGATTTGATCATGATACAGGAATAGCTTAGGCAATAAAGAAGATATATGAGAAATAGAGTCCGGCAAGAATGAAGATGACCGCAGCCACTTTTCTAAACCAAAATTCGAATGCTTTAACCTTATTGTAGAATCCGCCTACACCTGATAAAGTAAAAGCTAATAGGTAGGCAATAATAATAACAGGAAGACCAGTTGCAATAGCGTAAACAAATGGCAGGAATAAACCATCAGGCTGCGAAATACTAATAGGGATCAACATACCGAAATAAAGAATACCACTATATGGACAAAATGCCAGAGCGAAAATGATACCCAACAACAAAGCTCCCCAATAGCTTCCCTTGATCTTTTCGCCATCAAGTTTTTCGGTGATTCGACCAACGCCAGGAAAGTTGAATGAAATGATATCAAGCATGAATACGCCAATGATAATAAGTACAGGACCTAGCAGGCGTTCGCCGTAAGAATGAAAGAATGATGAAACATCGAATTTACTTGCACCAAAATAAAGAATAACACCCAGTACCGTGTAACTAATTGCACGACCTAAGGTGTAAATAAGTCCGCTGATAAATATCTTTTTCTTATCACCTAAGCTTTTGCTGATATAGGCTGTTGCAGTTATATTTGTAGCCAGAGGACAAGGACTTATTGCCGTCATTAAGCCTAAAATAAAGGCTGATAGTATGGGCAGATTACTTTGAGAAAGCAGTTGATCTAAATATTCCATTTTAATGATTTTAACAATAGCGTGTTCAATTTAATTCTCGTAGATTATAAATCCTAAGGTACTTAATTGATGCTAAGTTGTAATGATGAATATTGATATCTGTTACACCCCAATTGAGGTGTAACAGAACCTGAAATTATAGAGATTTCAAGAAAAGAGAATCAGATATCTAGTTATCTGATTTTAGAGTAGATTCCAACTTTTCAAGATAAGCTTGAGGATTATTGATTGCATTACGGAACGCGAAGTTTGTAAGATCTTCAATCTTTCCTGACTTTGCATGTTTGATCATTAAACTAGATCCGGTAGCTTCAAATTCCTTGGCAAGCGATTTGTTTTCTTCTTGATCAATATTTACATCGAAGAATTTAACATTCAATTTCTCAGCAAGTTTTTTTGCTTCAGAACCAACAACCTTGCAGGTTTTACATTTTCTATCGCCATGAAAGTAATAGATGCCAGCAGTTTCAGTAGTAGATTCAGCGACTTTAGTATCGCTACATTTCGAAGGGCATTGTGAGCATTCTGTTTGGCAAGCCGCTTCTTCTACTTTTGCAGTTTCTTCTACTTTTTCAGTTTTTTTAGCATTCGACTGGCATGCGCCAAAACTTAGTGCAAGGGCAAGAACGGCTAGGCCTAAATAATTTTTCATTTTGCTTATTTTTTAGAATTATAAAGATTTGATTAGTTCTTTTATTTCGGATACTGAAGGTACCTTACCACTAAATAATACCTTCTCGTTCACGACTAGGGCAGGTGTAGACATCACGCCATAAGAAAGAATCTTCATCATATCATCCACCTTGGTAATTGTGGCTTCAATGTTTAGTTCTTCGATAGCTTTTTGTGTAGCATCGTGTAGGGTGTTGCATTTTTTGCAACCAGGGCCTAATACTTTTATTTCCATATTTATAAAGTTTATAGAATGCGTTTGCATCCCTAATTACTTGTGTTGAATAATTTCATGCTCAGCCTTAAAAAGTGTTTCAAACACATTGCTAGCCTTTGCCCAATTCTCTTTATTCAGACAGTATTTAATCTTTGGAGGAACAATTTCTCCCTGAATTAAACCGGCTGCTTTCAACTCCTTAAGATGTTGAGAAAGGGTGGAGCGGGCTATCGGCACCTCCTCAGCTAAATCGCCACTGTAACAGCATGATTGCTTTGATAAGAGTTTGCAAATGTAAACTCTCACAGGATGTGAAAGTGCTTTGGCAAAACGAGCCAATTGTTTTTCTTCTTCAGAATAAAATTCGTTATCGGTCATAGTATTTCGCATTTCGTAAAAACACGAAACGAAGTTAAGCTTTTATTTCAAAAATCAAATGGGCTGCTTCTTTTTTCTTAAATTTTAAGATTGCAAATTCAGATAAAGCTTATCTTCGAGCTTAGAATTTTACAGCTGTGATTTTATCAGTAAGAAAAGACAAAAGGATGCACACAAAAAAGGAGCTGAAAGGCCTGGTATACCATAAAATAATGGAAGAACTCGATCGTAAGATTGAGGTGATTAGAGAGGCAATAGCTTCAGCAAAGGACTCTAGAAACAACGATACCAAGAGTAGTGCGGGCGATAAGTACGAAACGGGACGTGAGATGATGCAGATAGAGATAGAAAAGAATGAAGTGCTATTGAACCAGACAGCCAAGCAAAGAAAAGAATTGGCCCGAATTGATACCTCAGAAGAATTCAATAAAGTGGCTTTTGGTAGTCTTGTTACGACGGATAAAGGCACTTATTTTATATCCATTGGCATCGGTAAAATTCAGATCGATGATCAAATTTGTTATGCCATTTCTCTGGCTTCTCCAATTGGCGGTCTGTTAAAAGATAAAGCTATTGGCGATGAGCTTCAGTTTCAGGGGCGGACATTTAAAATAAGAGAAATCATATAATTTGCTAGATCAGCATTGTTTGATGTGAGAAATAAAATGGCCTTATTCTTTTTGATTAATCACAAGTTCTAGATCATTTGTAATTCTTATAAAAAGTATTGTTACACACTTGTTTGGTACCTGTTCTGTTGCAGTTACCTTATGCTTTTGCTTGTAAATATGCTTTCCTCAACTCTTGGGAGATACTTCCTTAGCTCAAGCGATGCATATCTGCAAAGTAGAGAGAGCATTCTGCGCAACGGGGATATGTATCTAAACTCCAAGGGACATTCTCTTTACCCCACAGATTGTATTCTCAGCTCTTGAGATATACATCCTCTACTCTTGGTTGGTACATCCTCTGCTCTAGAGGAATACTTCCGCTGCACCTGTTTGGTACATGTTCTGCTTATGGGGAAGTACTCTGGGGACTAAAGAGAAGTATCTGTAGTGTAGAGAGTACTTCCTCTGTATGTTAGATATGTGTCTATACTCTGCAGACTGTATCTAAGCACTTCAGATATGCCATGCAAGTCCAGAGGAAGGCTTATTCTTCTGTTCAGAGGTTTGTATATATGCTGGAGGTATCTATCTGAATAGCTGCGGAAGTTGCTTATTGCTAGCGTATGAATGTTGTCAGATGCCCTACAATCCATATTACCCTTGTGCAGACAGGGATTGTTTCCAAGTTTTTAATCGGTATTATGCCCTTTGAAATTCACCCAACCTTGATGAAAATCGTATAAAGCAAAGGGCCGATTCAAATCTATTTTGAAACAGCCCCTTTTTAATCATATTCAAATTAGATTAAAAAACCAATAATGGTGCAATAAACCCAATACTAAATCTTCCTGTATTTCTATCTGCCGCTGAAAACTGAGTTTCTGAATAACTAGAGTAGTTGTATTTTCTGGCTACATAACTGACATAAAATCTAAGGTTTAGATCTTTGAAAGGCGAATACTCTACGGTAGGAATTAATCCATAGGTCGTAACCAATTTCTCATTTGAATTACCGTTAGATTTAGCATATGTATTGTTTGTCATAACAGTTAAAAGTATGTTAACGTTAGGCTGAATTTTATATTCTGCTCTCAACCAATGTTCAATATACTTAACATCTTCTGCCGGAGCTTGAAAGCCTGAGGTAATGATATTCGAAGCAATCCCTTTATTATCTAAAGCTTCGAAACTGTATTGAAAATCATACATAAGTGTCAAATTATTTGACTTGTACTTATTACCTAATACAAAATAGTGCATCACTTTGTTCTTAGCTTCAGTGAAGTAACTGTAACTATAAGCTGTTTTTATTTTCCCTTCAAATAAGCTTCCTCTCCAGGAAGATACAAACGCCAAAGGTGCTTTCGCAGCTGTAAGCCCAGAAATATCATATCCTTCATATTGAACATCTAACGATTTTGTTCTCGTATTTAATGCTTGAAGACCAAATGTGTTTTTTCCGTCTTTTAAAGTATGAGAAATAGTTGCACCTATCAAATAGTTGTCTGCATATTCTATAAGGTCATTATATTCTAAAATATCAATCGGATTTAAATCCAACTCCATTCCACCCCAATCAGTAGATTGTTTACCTAATGTAAGTTTAGTTTGAGGTGAAAGTGTGAAAACTAAATAAGCAAGATCAGTTGATCGACTCATATTGTCAAGATTTCCCACTTTATGCTCGCGAGTATATCTGTCTCGAAATCTGAAACTTACCTTTTCATGTATTTTACCTTTAATTTCCAATCGGAATTGATTGGAAGAAAAGTTAGAACTTTCATAATCTCCCTCTTCAAATTTATTATCAAATGCCAAACGGGTATTAAAAATAACATCAACATTTTTTAATAAAGATTGTTTTTCTACAGGAATTAATGACTGGTACTCCAAGTCTGATTTATTTTCTTGTTTTTGCGCAACTGCAAAAATTGGCAGCAAAACAACTACTATATAAACAAAATATTTTTTCATCTTTTCATGAATTTTATATTTATCGTATAGGTAGCTTAACTATAAGAACTGCAAATTCAATCCAAAACAGAAGCTCAGAAATTTAATTTTCACCACTTTTGATTGTAAACTGAAAGTGAAGTTTCTAAACAAGGAGTCACAAAAAGAAGACTCCTTGTTTTTTTTAAATTTAATGTTAATAGTCGAAAAAGTTAGTTTGAATTTTAGCGCGATCACTCGTTTCCATTAAAGATAACATCAATAAAATTCTTGCTTTTTGAGGATTCAGATCATCTCCAACAACAAAACCAAGTGCAGCATCATCTACTTCATTAAACAATGTTGTTCTACCTGATCCCGTTCTATTAGAACGACAAACAATAATGCCTTTTTTAGATGCCTTTTCAAGAGAATTACCAACAGCCGCATTAAAATTACCATTCCCCATTCCAGCATAAACAATCCCCTTAACGTTTGTATTCAATAGGGCATCAACTGTAACCGGACTAGCATCGGCATATCCGTATATAATTTCGACTTGAGGTAAAGAGGTCGCTTTGGTTACATCGAATTTTTTTACAGGATTACGTAATGATTGATAATAGTAATTTACTTTCCCATCATATATTAAACCAATTGGACCGAAATTGCGGGAATCAAAAGTTGACGTACTCGTAGTAATTGTTTTTGTTACATCTCTACCATCAAAAACCAACTCATTCATTGCTACTACAACGCCTTTACCCTGACTATTAGGATCTGCAGCAACGATCACTGCGTCTAATAAGTTTTTATTGCCATCTTGACTCATTGCTGTAGAAGCACGCATAGCCCCAACTAATACCACTGGCTTGTCAGACAATGCTGTTAAATCAAGAAATGTAGCTGTCTCTTCCATCGTGTCAGTACCATGAGTAATGACAATAGCGTCTGCAGAATCTTCTTCAAAAATCTCATTTATTCTTTTTGAAAGTTTCAACCAAACTTCAACACTCATATCCTGACTACCAATTTTAGCAATTTGTTCTCCTTTAATTTGGGCTTTATCGTGAATTTGAGGTACAGCACTTAATAAAATATCAATCGATAATTTCCCAGCAGTATAAGCAGCTTTAGTTGCTGATTCTCCTGCACCTGCAATAGTACCTCCAGTTGCAAGAATGGTTACTCTTGGCAATGTCTTAGTCATTTTCTTTTTAGTTTGAGCCTGCGTTTGTAATGTGAAAACAAACAAAAACAGTACTAATACGCCCTTTTTTATTACACTAGTTTTCATAATTAATAAGTTTTAAATTTATTATTGGTTCTGCCGCTTCTCTTCATTATTTTATCCCATCTCATTTCGATTTAGTTGTTTACAATTATTTGTCTTCATATTTTGATTTATCCAATCCAGTCATATTCTTTGGTGATAATAACACCTTTATTTGTTGCTCTGTGAGCAGTTTTTTCTCTCTTACCAATTCTAAAATTCCTTTACCCGTCGCTTTGGCTTCTTTGGCTAATTCATCACCAACATGATGCCCCAAGACAGGATTTAAAGCGGTAACAATACCAATAGTGGTTTCTAAATTTCGTTTATGAACTTCCTCATTAACAGTAATGCCATCAATACATTGAATTCGAAAAGTTCTCATCGTATTGGTCAGTATTTTTTGTGATTCAAAAATAGAAAGCCCCACAACTGGTTCGTATGCATTCAATTGTAAATCACCATCAGATGCTGCAATATTTACAGTTACGTCATTTCCAATAACACGGTAGCTCACAAAAGCCATCAATTCGGGGATTACCGGATTTACTTTTCCAGGCATAATAGATGAACCAGGTTGTCTTGCTGGAAGGTTAATCTCAAATAAACCATTCCTTGGTCCCGATGACAGAGTAATTAAATCATTTGATATCTTCGACAAGGTTGTAGCTAAGGTTTTTAAGGCCGAAGAATACACTACAAATCCTTGCAGACTAGACGTAGCTGCAATCATATCATCAGCATTAACCACATCATAACCCGAAATTTTTCTAAGATGTTCAATCACATATTTGTCATAACCTTCAGGTGTATTCAAACCTGTACCAATTGCTGTACCACCCATGTTAAGGACCATTAGGGATTTACTTGCATGTTCAATATTAGCAATATCCCATTCCAACATTGCAGCAAAAGAATGAAATTCCTGCCCAACGGTCATGGGTACGGCGTCCTGGAATTCAGTACGACCCATTTTCACGATATCGATATTTGCATGACCCAATTTTCTGAAAGAATTTTTCAGTTCATTAAGCTCTTTTACTAAGCGATCATTATGCAACAACATACCCAACTTTAATGATGAAGGATATGTATCATTGGTTGATTGCGACATGTTCAAATGATCATTAGGAGAAATCTTCTTATATTTCCCTTTCTGTTGTCCGGACTTTTCAAGTGCAATATTCGCTAATACCTCATTGACATTCATATTTGTTGATGTACCCGCACCTCCCTGATATAGGTCAATATTAAACTGATCAAGAAAATTTCCGGCAATTAATTCTTGACATGCATCTTCAATCGGTTTCAAAATTTCCGGCTTCATTTTTCCGGCTTCCGTGTTTGCCTGAGCACAAGCTAATTTCACCATTCCCCATGCCTTAATAAAGTCTGGATAATCATTTATATATTGGCCAGAGATCTGAAAATTCTCCATTGCTCTTGCAGCTTGCGCTCCGTAGTAGGCGTCTTTGGGAACTTTAATATCACCCAACAAATCTGTCTCAGTTCTATACTCCTGCGAAAACCCATTAAATATAACACAGCAAATAAGAAGCAAGCTTAACAAAATCGTTCGTTTAATTACATTTTTCATCGTTTTGGGATTTAATAATTAGATATTTATGCAATATAGGTTATGAGTAGAGCAATAATGACTGCAGAAAATGTTGTCACCAATCCAGGAAGCATAAAACTGTGATTCACTAATCGGTTTCCAATTTTGGTAGTTCCGGTTTGGTCAAAAGAAATAGCCGCCAATACTGTTCCATAGGTTGGAAGCACAAAGTATCCGTTTACAGCGGGATAAAGGGCTATTAAGAGTTCTGCATCAAGTCCCAGGGCCAAACCAACTGGCATTAAAGTAACGACTGTAGCTGCCTGGCTAAAAAGCATAATTGATAAGGTAAATAAACCAAAACCAAACACCCATTGATAGCCTTCTATTGCCTGGGAAATACTTTCAACAATAACGAATCTGTTTCCTTCAAAAAATGAAGAACCCAACCAGGCAATTCCTAAAATCGAAATCAGAGCCACAACACCACTCTTCATAATGCTTCCTCCGACTGCCTTTCCAGCCTTTGCCTTAAAAACGATCATAATTATACCCCCTATAGCCAACATGATGATCATTATGGCAGGTCCCATCCCAATTTGATCTTTTGTAAGTTCTCCATCAACGATCCATTCATAAGTAGGTCTTAATTCAGGAAACATGCCAATAATAACGATCATTATAATGGCGAAAAAAAACATATAGGTAGACCCCTTGGCATTATTTAACGTTTTTTTATCTGGAGTTTTTGTCGCTTCTAAGGCTATAATTTTTCCATCTTTCAATCTTTGTTGATAGATAGGATCATTAACTAATTCTTTGCCTTTTTTAAGAACCGTTATTGAGCCAATAACAACAGCTATTAAAGTGGAAGGAATAATGACCACCATCATCTGAGGAAGACTCACTCCCATAACTGATAAAATACCAATCATGGCCACTGTTGAAGCAGAAATTGGAGAAGACACAAGCCCCTGCATGGCTGCAATCACCGTCATGGCCATTGGCCTTTCCGGTCGAATACCTGATTTTCGTGATATCTCAGAAATGATGGGTAATAATGCGTAAATGACGTGTTGGGTTCCAGAAGCAAGGACAAGAATATAGGTTACCAAAGGCGCAACCAAAGTTATGTTCTGAGGTCGTTTTCGCATGATTTTCTCTGCCACCCCAACTAGAAAATCAAGCCCTCCAGCAGCCTCCATAGTAGAAAGGGCCGTAATCACAGCAAGGATCATTCCCAATACAATTATAGGGGGGCTTCCAACAGGTAATTTAAAAACAAATATAAAAATGACCAATCCAATACCAGCCATTGTTCCCATTGCAATTCCACCAATTCTGGCACCAATAACGATAATTGCCAAAAAGATAATCAATTCAAACCAAAGCATCTTATTAAGTTTTAATTCGTTAAAAACTTAAACTATGTTCGTTCAATACTTAAGATTAAAAAAAAACGATAAGTATGATACAAATACCATTAAAGTTTTATGATTAGGTTAATCGTATGAATTTGCCGTTGCGACGGTTTTTTTCATATAACCTATAGCTTTTATGAATAGTGCTTTTTTGAGATAGGAATGCCCGTAATAATAAATTTTTCTACTGCCTTAAAAGTTTGAATGCCATAATGTAAATAATCTACAATATCTAATTAGCTTAAAAAACCATGCTCTTTCCTTGTAATTTTTATAGTTAAAGTTTTTTATTAAAATTTACAATTCAAACTAGCATATCAACTCGGTTTATTAAGGCAAATCCAAGTTAAGGATTCTACTAAAAAAACACAACTAATTTTTCTAATGAACTTTTACTAAGGATTTACCCCTTTTTTTTTAAGCGGTATTAATACACGATTTAAGGATTGCATAATTCTCACTGTTCGAGGGAAAATAATTTTCTGTGAGGTCTGGATTCTTGTGACTTTAGGCTTGAGCCTTAATGTCCTATTTGTCCTCTGGTCCTTTACCGTTAGCTTCACGAAGACTTTTAGTTCGCTGGACTTCGTCATATTGCTCAAAGGAGGTATACTGCTATTACAACTATCTTTTCGAGGATCAAATTTGTGATACCATTTCTCTGGCTTCTCCAATTGGCGGTTTGTTAAAAGACAAAATTGTTGGCGATGAGGTGCAATTTCAGGGGAGAGGTTTTGTGATAAAGTAGTGGGTTAGTCTACAGTTTTCTTTTGTTGGGCAAATTATTTGTTTGTATAACCTAGGCAGTATTTATCAACTCTAATTATTTGCGTGTAGTTTTTATTTCGCTGCATGGAGGGGCTATTTCGGAGCGGGTCAAGTCCGTTACGTTTGTTTTTAAGTCCATTTCATTGCGTGCTGGGTGCATCTCGTTTGCTTTAAGGACTATTTCGTTATCAT
This sequence comes from Ancylomarina euxina, assembly GCF_003863355.1. Taxonomy (GTDB): domain Bacteria; phylum Bacteroidota; class Bacteroidia; order Bacteroidales; family Marinifilaceae; genus Ancylomarina; species Ancylomarina euxinus. The sequence goes on from NZ_QQWG01000002.1 coordinate 307,966, forward strand.
TCTGCAGTAGTTCTCCATTCTTGTGTAGGCTCTATTGATAACTCTGTGTCAAAGTGAATTCATAAAGAATATACCTTAGAGCCATGCCAAAGAAATTATATGATGAGTCCTTTATGGAAAAAGCGATACAGGGAATACTAGGGATTTTATTTGCGATCATTTGTGGAATCGGCTGATATCCTGTGGATCGTATTTATCTATATGGCTTTTATCTTTAGAATCCGAAGGATTCATATGTTTTAGAGAGGGATATATTTAAGGTATACGACTCCTTCGGTGTCGTATAATGCTGAGGGGTTGCCTATGGATATATGCATACAATCCTTTCTGGATTGGCATTGGATAAAAGAGGTTTTTATAATATGTTTATGAGCCTGCGACTAACTACCGCTGCGAAACCTTACAGCAGCTGATAATATCAATTGTTATGGGGTTCAATCCATAGCCAAAATAAAAGGATCACCGATTATTATCGATGATCCTTTTATTTTAATATAATGATTGCTAATAAAAGCAATGATTTTATCTTAACTGAGCGTTTAATTGCTTTTCGTAACTCTTAATTAGCTTCTGCATGATTTTATCAATCTGCTTATCAGTCAATGTTTTATCAGTGTCCTGAATAATAAAACTTACTGCATATGATTTTTTATCAACGCCTATTTGCTCACCTTCGTAAATATCAAATAGAGTAACTGATTTCAATAAGTTTTTCTCACAATTGAAAGCAATGCTCTTGATTTCAGCAAAGCTTACGCTTTTGTCAATCAATAGAGCAAGGTCACGCTTTACAGCAGGATATTTGGTCAATGGTACATAGCTAAGCTTGTTTTTAGTAGCTTCAGCCAAAAGGGTTTCCCATTTGAAATCGGCATAGTAAACAGGGATATCGATGCCCATGTTTTTCAGCAATTTGCCATTGACCATACCCATCTCAACCAATACTTTTTTCTTCAGGCCGTAAGTTAAGCCTTCAGTGAAAATATCACTCTCTGTTTCACTAATTCTAAGTTTTTCTATATTAAAACCTAAACGCTTTAGAATATTCTCTGTGTAGGCTTTCATGTGGAAGAAAGTTGTTGGCTCTTCCTTAAGGTTCCAGTTGGTAGATGCCTTGGCACCACACATAAATAATGACAAGTGCTGATTCTCGAAGTAATTATTTACTGGATTCTCATTCTCCTCATTAACGATATGATGGTACGATTTACCAAACTCGTATAATTTAAGATCTGCATTCTTACGGTTAATGTTGTATGCTACAGCTTCCAAACCACCAAATAATAAGGACTGACGCATGGCATTAAGATCGGAACTCAATGGATTCTTAATACGCACCGTATGATCTTCTTGAATACTCTCTAAGCCTTCGTAATAGCTAGCTTTAGAAAGTGAGTTATTCATGATTTCGTTGAAACCACCATAGCTAAGCATATCTGAAAGCATATTTTTAAGCTTGTGCTCATCTGGTTTTGGAGCATAACTTAAAGACGCATTTACTTTGTTAGGCACTTCAACATTGTTAAAACCATAAATACGTAAAACTTCTTCAACGATATCAGCCTCACGTGTTACATCAACACGGTAAGGAGGTACCAATAAGCTCAGCTGATCACCATCAATTTTGTCCACTTTAATTTCTAAAGCTTCAAGAATTTTGATAATGGTTTCCTTGCCGATTTTTTTACCAATCAAACCTTCGATTCTTGCTACATTGGCTTCAACTTTAAAGTCTGCAATTGGGTTTGGGTAAATATCAATTAGGTCTGATGAAATGGTTCCACCAGCAATTTCTTTAATTAATAGGGCCGCTCTTTTCAAAGCATACACTGTATTGTTTGGATCTGTTCCACGCTCGAAACGGAAAGACGCATCGGTATTTAAACCTTGACGACGAGCCGTTTTACGTACATATACAGAATCAAAATAAGCCGACTCAAGGAAAATATCGGTTGTTGCATTGCTTACTCCTGATTCGATACCACCGAATACACCTGCGATACACATTGGCTTTTCAGCATTGCAAATCATCAAGTCGTTTTCGTGCAATTCACGTTCTACCTCGTCAAGTGTTGTAAACTTGGTTTCAGCAGGTAATGTTTTCACGATAACTTTTCCACCTTTTACATTGGCGTAATCGAAAGCGTGTAAAGGTTGAGCGGTTTCAAACAACACAAAGTTGGTAATATCTACAATATTATTAATTGGCTTAAGTCCGATAGCCTTTAAACGGTTTTGTAACCATTCTGGCGATTCAGCTACTTCAACTCCACTAATGCATATCCCTGAGTAACGAGGGCAAGCCTTTTCGTTCTCAACAATTACTTCGATAGCTGTGTTTGTATTTTCTACTTTAAAATCCTCAACAGATGGAATTTTATAGTCAATATCTTTTTGTTGCTTCAGGTAAGCTGCCAAATCGCGAGCTACACCAATATGGCCAGCACCGTCAATACGGTTAGGAGTTAAATCAATTTCAATGCAAGTGTCGTCCTCAATATTGAAGTATTCTTTTGCAGGCGTACCCACAACAGCATCAGCATTCAATACCATAATACCATCGTGACCTTGTCCTAAACCAATTTCATCTTCGGCACAAATCATTCCCAAAGACAATTCGCCTCTGATTTTCGATTTTTTGATAACAAAACTCTCATCGCCATCGTATAGAACAGTTCCCACTGTGGCTACCACTACCTTTTGTCCGGTAGCGATATTTGCAGCACCACACACAATTGGTAATAACTCTCCTGAGTTTACATCGACAGTGGTTATATGCAAGTGATCAGAATCTGGATGTGGAATACAAGTTTTCACTTCTCCAATTACCAAGCCTTCAAGGCCGCCTTTTATTGATTGGATATTTTCAATACCACCAACTTCAAGACCAATTTGAGTTAAAATGTTATCCATTTCAGCAAGCGTTAAATCTACATCTATGTAGTCTTTCAGCCATTTGTACGATATCTTCATTGTATGAGGGTTTTATACAGATAATTTCATTGATTGGGAAAATAAAGTCTCAGCCAAGCTCTTGTTCACATTCGAATTCGAACTTCAAGATTGTTATATAATCATCTATTTTCAAGCTTACAAAAGTAGGAATTTTAAGGCAAACAACAAGAAGAATTTTTAATATGCATTTCTTCTATCTTCAAGCATAATTCGATATCTTTGTCTGTCTTACAAAATAGATCGAAATGAATCATATAAATACGAAGCCTCTAATACTGGTAACCAATGACGATGGGGTAAATGCAAAAGGCATTACAGCTCTTTATGAGATGGTTAAAGGGTTTGGAGAGATTTACATAGTCGCACCCAATAGGGCGAATTCTGGAAAATCAAATTCCATTACAGTTGAAGTACCTATACGAATCCGTAAGATTAAAGATCAAGATGATCTGAAAGTTTTTTCTTGTAAGGGAACTCCTGTTGACTGTGTTAAGTTAGCTTTAAATAAGATTGTACCTCGTCAACCCGATTTTGTTGTTTCAGGCATTAATCACGGCGCGAATACTTCGGTAAGTGTGCTGTATTCTGGAACTATGGGAGCAACCATAGAGGGGTGTCTTGCAGGGATACCTTCACTTGGTTTTTCTTTAGATAGTTTTGACGGTAAGGCTGATTTTTCTCAATGTATTAAATATGGTCGTAAGATATTTGAGAATGTGGTGAAAAATGGACTACCTCGAAGCATTTGTTTGAATGTGAATTTTCCTGATGGTGATATCAAAGGTGTTCGGGTATGCCGTCAGGCTGATGGTATGTGGAAAGAAGAATTTGATCATCGCAAAGATCCTTTTGGGGGTGATTACTATTGGTTGACTGGTCATTTTAAAAATGCGGAACCTCAAGCCGAAGATACCGATGAAAGTGCGATTAAAGAAGGATACGCTTCAGTTGTCCCAACTCAGATTGATATGACAGCTCATCATGTTTTAGAGAACCTTAAAACTTGGGATTATGAAGTCATTGATTAATAATTCTTACGTTGGTGCTTTTCTGGGTTTTGTCGTTCCAATCCTATCTATTTTAATTGCTTATCTGGTTAATTTTCGTGAGGAAATGACAGTTTCTCAATTTATTGATGGCGTATTGGTTCTTAAAATCTATGCTAAGATGATGGCTGTAGCCGTTTATTTTGGTAATGTGGTTTGCTTTTTCCTTTTCATTAAATTGGATTGGCTGAAAGCCGCTCGCGGAGTCCTTCTTGCAACCATCGTTTATTCCTTTATCGTACTTATTTTTCGTGTAGGATTGTGATGAATTGTGGATGTGACAATGTGGTGAGGTGATGATTCGGTTATAGCTACAGTTTTTTTTCACTTTATCCTTTAACCTTAATTCCTTTAACCTTGTTTCTAATAAACTATGAAATATTACATCATAACAGGTGAAGCTTCTGGTGATCTTCACGCCTCAAACTTAATGAAAGAGCTAAAGTATGAAGATACTCAAGCGCAGTTTAGGTTTTGGGGAGGTGACCTAATGCAAGCTCAAGGAGGTGAAATGGTGAAACATTATCGCGAAACGGCTTTTATGGGCTTTGTTACGGTACTGAAAAATCTGAAAACGATTCGTGCAAACTTCACGCTTTGTGAAACAGATCTTTTAGCTTTCGCTCCCGATGTATTAATTCTAGTTGATTATCCAGGTTTTAATTTGCGCATGGCAGCTTTTGCAAAGAAGCATGGTATTCGCGTACATTATTATATCTCACCCAAGATTTGGGCATGGAAAGAGTCGCGCGTGAAAAAGATTAAGGCTCACGTCGATCGTATGTTTACGATATTCCCTTTCGAAACCGAATTTTACAAAAAGCATAATTACGAGGTTAGCTTTGGTGGCAATCCTCTTTTGGATGCTATAGAGAATAGAGAAAATAAGGAGGAAAGCTTTGATCAATTTGTTGAGCGAAATAATTTACCTCAGAAACCCATTATTGCTCTTTTAGCGGGTAGTAGAAAGCAGGAAATAGAACGTATTCTTCCAGTTATGCTCAAGGTTGTAGATCGTTTCCCCGATTATCAGTTTGTTGTGGCTGCAGCACCTTCTATTACCAAGGAATTTTATGCATCAGTATCACAAAACAGTAAGTTAAGTTTTGTTTATGGACAAACTTACGATTTGTTGCAACAGTCTAAAGTGGCTTTGGTTGCTTCGGGAACTGCAACTCTCGAAACGGCTTTACTTCGTATTCCTCAAGTGGTCTGTTATAAAATGAGTGGGGGGAGTTTAGCCTACCGTTTGGGAAAAATGCTTTTGAATATCAAATACATCTCTTTGGTGAATTTGGTTGTGGACAAGTTTGTCGTGAAAGAGTTAATTCAGCAATACTGTAATCCTCAAATGATTGGTGACGAACTCGATTTGATTCTAAAAGATGAGGCTTATCGTTCTCAAATGTTAGCCAATTATGACGATTTAAGTCAGCATTTAGGTGGAGCAGGAGCTTCGGCCCGTTTTGCTAAGATGATATATGAGGATGTGAAAACCATCAAGGCTTAATTTTATTCTTTTATCAGTTTGCCACTAGCATCCTGATTATTAATTTGATCATATTTAACTTCAATTTCTTTGGGATTACCTTTATAATAAAGATCTCCTGACTTGTAGAAAGTGACATTTAGCTTATCCTCCACATAAATGTGGGCATTACCTAAACTGTTATGGGCGACATAGACTTCTTTTGAAATCAATTGGGAGGCCTGAACATTGCTACTACCATTTAATGTAAATGTGGTCGTTGGACATACTCCCGAAACAGCAAATGTTCCACCTACCGATCCATTTGTATAAAATTTAAGATGATTATAATTGATGTTTAAATTTATTTCATAAGTGCCTGTCGTCCCATAAATGTTGATAATTATTTCATCTCCATTTAATTGTTTAAGGCTACTGATATTTCCCGATGCATAAAGATCTATACTTTCAAGTATCGACAGGTGAATTTCCAAAGTAGGCATTTTAAAGTTTTTTGTCCAATTCATAAAGCTGTGATCGAGCCTAAGTATACCCGACAGTGATGAGTAGGACATTTCTTCTAGAATTGTTTCACCTCCTTTATAAATGATATAGCTTTCCGTGTCCTCTATAATTTCGATATTAAAAATATTATGAATTTCTACCTGAGTAAATCTATCGAGTTCAATCAGTGTTTCAATGGTATCTCCTTCATCACGAAAAGGGTTGATAAAATTGCATGAGCAAAGAATAATTAAGCATAGTATGTAGATGTATATTTTCATTTTCTTTTATTTTCGGTTGAAAGTGTAACCGATACCCATTTCAATAAAATCGGAGCTGCCGAGATACCCTTTTAGGCTCAAATTGGCTAAGAGGTGTTTACTGAATTTATATCTAAATCCTAATCTGTTGTAAAACGGATTGTTATCTGGTTTTGTATGATAAAGGGTGTAACAGCCTATATGTGTAATGAACGAAACCTTACTTATAACCAGTTCATGACTTAAAAATACGCCCTGAGATATTCGATCTTTGAAACTTGTTTTAGGCGTTCGGGTCCAGTAACCTCTGTCAACCGATTCATCGTAAAAAAGATCAATACCACCACCTATTCTTTGTCTAGAGTTAATTCCCTTTGCATAAGATAAATTGATAATTGAAACATAATAAGTATGTGGATCTTCTTCGTTTGTTTCTTTCCAAGCTTGATTAATAATGGCTATAAATTCATCTTTTAGGTTAGAGTAGGTTGTAGGCTTGGTAACTGTTTGTATCGATTTTCCAAACTTGTAATTAATTCCTATACTTCCTGTAATAATATTTAATCCATCGTTTGGGTGTTTTACTGAACCATTCGAAAAATGACTAAATACGATTCCTGAAATTAAATCAAAGTGTGATAAAGAATAGTTGGCTTCTAATCCCAATTTAATATGGGCATTGTATTTCGATCCAATGAGTTTGTTTGAATAGTTATACACCGGGTCAAAATATTTTGTCATTTTAGCGATTCCCATACCAACATCAGTATTAATCTGAAATTGCTTCCAGCTTTTTATTCCGAATTGAATAAAGGGGACTAGTGATCTTACTTCGCCTAAGGAAGAAGCATTTCCCAAAGTGCCCTGATAATAGCCAAGACCAATTTTTTTAACAGCAAATTGTTTTAACCATGGTTTTTGAGGGCTTGGATAATGAGCTAGTTTAAGTTCAAAAGCTGATATATTATCTTGAATTAAGTAATTGATATATTGATTTTTTGGAACAAAAAGTCCATGGTGATAATTGAGCCCAATAGAGAATCTTTCTCTAAGAGAGACATCTTGAGCCTGTAGTACGAAACTGAGGAGTAGTATGATGCATATAGATAGTGTAAATTTCATGGGTGATAAGCTCAAATATCGTTTATTTTAAGAGAGTCTATTTAAATTACACTTATTTTCAGGGATCTACAAGCTTGATTACATGAGAGGTAGATTTGCTGATGTACAAGTGCTTATTCATAATGTAAAATCTCAGAATTATTTTGCAAATTTGTAACGTACTCCAAAATTCCATTCATACATGCTTACATTATTATTGAAAGAATTTCGATCATTCTTTAATTCCATAAGTGGCTATCTAATCATCAGTATATTTCTACTGGCAACAGGTTTGTTTATTTGGGTGTTTCCTGGGAATTCAAATGTTTTGGATGGAGCTTACGCCAATTTGGATACTTTATTCGATATGGCTCCCTGGATTTATCTTTTTTTGATTCCAGCCTTGTGTATGCGTTTGTTTACTGACGAGAAAAAATCGGGAACTATTGAACTATTATTGACTCGACCTATTACTGATTTTAAGATTGTGCTTTCGAAGTTTTTCGCTGCACTTTTATTGGTCGTATTTTCCTTGCTTTTCTGTCTCATTTATTATTTATCAGTTTATTATTTAGGAAATCCTGTTGGAAGTATTGATGTGGGCGCTTTCTGGGGCTCATTTCTTGGCTTATTCTTTTTGGCAATTGCCTACGTGTCACTAGCTGTCTTCGCAGGTTCATTCACCGATAATCAAATTATTGCCTTCCTCTTATCTCTGATTCTGTGCTTTAGTTTTTATATGGGATTTGATTATTTATCTGATCTTCTTTTGTTTCAGGGATTCCAAACAGAGATCATCAATCTGGGAATTAGTGAACATTATCGTTCTTTATCCCGTGGGGTTATAGACTCCAGAGATGTTAGCTATTTTATAGGTTTGTCACTCGTTTTTCTGCTTGCAACACGAACTGTTCTGCAAAGTAGAAAGTGGTAATGGTGTGAAGGTTAAAGTGAAAAAGGATAAAGGAGGACCTGCAAGGTGAAAAGCTTTAAGACAGATAAGTGTTAGCTGTCTATCAATTTAATAATCTAGCAGTTTAGCAATCTAACAGTCTAACCATCTAGCATCTTTTAGAAACATTATTCAAGAATAAAGGTTGAAAACACTATAAGTATCATGCAAATAACAAATAAAAAGAAGAGTTTAGTTCAGTTATTCCTTTCAGTATTTCTTGTTCTGTTTGTATATCAGTTATTGCAAATATTTCATTTTCGTGTTGATCTCACTTCTGAGAAACGATTTACTTTATCTGATAATACCAAGCAACTTCTTTCTGAACTAGAAAAGCCTGTTTATTTTGAGATTTATCTTGATGGTGATCTACCACATGGTTTCAATAAACTGAAGAATGCCACGGTTGATTTAATTGAAGAATTTGAGTCTTATGCCCATGTTGAAATTACCTACAGCTTTGTAGATCCCAATTCAGTCCTTAACCCGAAGCAGAAGGATAAAAACTTGAGGGAATTATCAGAAAGGGGATTGAAACCAACGAGTATACAGGAAACAAGCCGTGATGGTAGCGTGAAACAAAAGGTGATTGTGCCAGGGCTTTTTGTGCACGATGGTAAGAAAGAAACGCCTATCAATTTATTGAAGTCCGTTACGGGCTTGTCTGCCGATCAGAATTTAAATCATTCTATTGAAAGTATTGAATACGAGCTTTCAATGGCCATTCGCCTGCTGAATCAAACCAAGGTGAAAGAGGTCGCTTTTTTTACCGGGCAAGGCGAATTAGGTGAGTATGAGGTTGCTGATTTTACAGCTTCACTTTTGCAACGCTATAAGGTGAGTCGTGCTACAGCTTACGAACTATCTAAAGACTATAAGCGTTTTGACTGTGTGATTGTTGCTCAGCCTCGAAATGAGTTTAGTGAAAAAGCGAAATACGCTCTCGATCAGTATATCATGAATGGTGGGAGAGTGATGTGGTTGATTGATGAAGTTGCTGCCTCGATGGATAGTATATCAGCCAAAGGCATGTCTATGGCATTTTATAAACCCTTGAATTTGGAGGATCAGTTATTCAAATATGGCGTTCGAATCAATCCGGATTTGGTTATGGATGTGCAATCTCAGTTAATACCGGTTCAATCAAGTACTGCTGGTCAGAATGGGAAATATGTGCCAGCACCCTGGTATTACTCACCACTATTGGCTCCACCTTCCAATCATCCTATCACTAGAAAATTGAATATGGTTCGTGTTGAGTTTGCCAATTCTATTGATAAGGTTGGTAAGGATCCTAATTTAAAGCACACCGTTTTACTTGCGAGTTCCGATCGAACACGACTGGAAAAAGTACCAACACCAATTCGACTTGATATTGTAGGTCAGAAAATGAGTGCAAAAGACTTTCCTGATGGCCCAAAGGTGATGTCTGTTTTGATTGAAGGTCAATTCCAATCCATATTTAAAAATAGAATTTGGGAGGGGATTGATAAGTCAACTTATAAATCAGAAAGTGAGCCGGGCAAAATGATTGTCATATCGGATGGAGATATCATTAAAAATAGAGTGAGAGGTGTTGGATCTAATATTCAAATGGAAGCTTTAGGTTACGATAGATATTCTCGAAAAACATACGGAAATCGCAATTTCTTGCTTAACTGTGTGGATTATTTATGCGATGATGAGGGTTGGATGAATCTAAGATCGAGAGAGGTAAAACTTCGTTTGATGGATAAGACGAAAATCAGAGAAAACAGACTTTTTTATCAGATTCTTAATCTTGGATTACCTATAGTTCTCCTTATATTATTTGCTCTGGTGTGGCATTTTATTCGTAAAAGGAGATATGCCAATTAATTCGATAGTATTGAATTTCTGAAGAGGGAAATATGTAATAAACTCTTGCGGAAAAATCAGATTCAAATAAATAAAATTCGTATATTCACCACTTGATATTTTTAACAACTCAGATAAATAAGTGAGTGTTGAAAAATAAAAATGAAAAAATAATAATTATATATATTGATAGATTAAATAAGCTTGATTAACAGAGAGTTTAGTCAGGGGATTTTTGTTTGTCATGTAAAAAACAAATTATAAACATATGAAATTTGTAGTATCAAGTACTGAGATTTTAGGACACATTCAAGCTATCAGTCGTGTTATTAGTAACAAAAACACGCTTCCAATTCTAGATAACTTTCTATTTGAATTGAAGAATGGTGAGCTTATAGCTACAGCTTCTGATTTGGAAACGACTTTAATTACAACAATTCCATTAGATGCTTCTGAAGGAGAGGGTGTCATTGCTCTTCCTGCAAAAATTTTAACTGATACTTTAAAAGAATTTCCTGAGCAACCATTAACTTTTGAAGTTGACCCTCAGACTTTAGCTGTGAAGTTAAGTACTGAGAATGGTAAGTTTAGCATTCCTGGACAAAACGGAGATGATTATCCTAAGAATCCTGAAAAGGAACAAGATAATATCGTAAATATTACTGTTGCTAGCGAGGTTTTATTAAAAGGTGTAAACAAGACTTTGTTCGCAACTGCTGATGATGAGCTTCGTCCGGTAATGAATGGTATTTTTATCGAATTAAATAACAACGACCTAACTTTCGTGGCATCTGATGCACATAAATTGGTTCGTTACAAGCGACTTGATGGTCGTTCTGAAGTTGAATCTTCATTTATTCTTCCAAAGAAGCCTGCATCATTATTACGTAATATTCTTCCAAAAGAGGTAAACCCAGTTTTGGTTGAATTTGATGATAAAAATGCATTCTTCACTTTATCTAACTATAAATTGATTTGTCGTTTAGTTGAAGGAAAATATCCAAGCTATGGATCAGTTATTCCAATGAATAATCCATTCAAATTGACTATCGATCGTGTTGAACTTTATAATACACTTAAGCGCGTTTCTGTATTCTCAAATCCTGCAAGTAACTTGATTAAGTTTGAGTTGAGTAATAACGAGTTGGTTGTTTCTGCACAGGATATCGATTTTTCTATCTCAGCTCGCGAAAAATTGATGTGTCAATACGAAGGTGAAGCCTTAGAGATTGGATTTAAATCTGTATTCCTTTTGGAAATTTTGCAGAATATTTCATCTGCTAATGTTGTGGTTGCACTTTCTGATCCAACGCGTGCAGGTTTATTCTTACCATACGATAACGATAATGCCGATGAGGACGTGTTAATGTTATTAATGCCAATGATGATTAACGTTTAATTTAAACGATAATATAATGTCTATAAAAACCTGATGAGAGTACCCTTTCATTAGGTTTTTTCTGTTTAAGATGAGATCTTTAGCTTGTAATTAGCTTAAAGAAAAAATATAAACTTCTTCAAAAGAATAAGTCAATATGAATTTGAATTTGAAAAACCCGATTGCATTCTTCGATTTAGAAACAACTGGGATTAATGTATCGAAAGATCGAATTGTTGAAATTGCTATTGTTAAGATTAGCCCAAATGGTAAAGAGGAAACCAAAACTTACCGCGTGAATCCAACGATTCCAATTCCTCCAGAAACGACTGCCATTCATGGTATTAGTGATGAGGATGTGAAGGATGAACCAACTTTTAAGGAAATTGGTAAAACAATTGCCAAATACATTGAAGGTTGCGATTTGGCTGGATATAATTCAAATCGATTTGATATTCCTCTTTTGGCTGAGGAGTTTTTAAGAGCTGACATTGATGTTGACATGAGGAAACGTAAGTTCGTTGATGTGCAAACCATTTTTCATAAAATGGAACAGCGTACTTTGACTGCAGCCTATAAATTCTATTGTGGGAAAGATCTTGAAGGTGCTCACGGTGCAGAGGCAGATACTTTAGCAACTTATGAGGTGTTGAAATCTCAATTGGACAAGTATGAGAATTTGGAGAATGATATTGATTATCTATCGAAGTTTTCTACTCAGAATAAGAATGCGGATTTTGCTGGCATGATTGTGTTTGATAAAAAAGGTGTTGAGACATTTAATTTTGGCAAGAATAAGGGCAAGGCTGTTGAAGATGTATTAAAAGAGCAACCTGGATATTATGGATGGATCATGAACAATGATTTTCCACTTTATACCAAGAAAGTTCTAACTGAAATTAAGCTTAGAAATTTTAATATGTAAGTCGTTTATTGGATAACGAATAAAAGTGATAAGAAATGAAGATTTTAGCTATAGGAAGAAACTATGTGGAGCATGCGAAAGAATTGAGTAACCCTGTGCCTACAGAGCCAGTGGTTTTCTCAATGCCTGATTCTGCACTTTTAAAAAGCAATAACGATTTTTACTACCCAGATTTCTCAAATGATATTCATCATGAAGTTGAAGTTGTGGTTAAAATTAATAGAGTAGGGAAGAATATTCCTATTGAATTTGCTCATCGTTACTACGAAGAGCTAGCTTTAGGAATTGACTTTACTGCTCGCGATATTCAAGCAGAATGCAAGAAAAAAGGCCTGCCATGGGAGAAAGCTAAAGCTTTTGATGGCGCTGCTCCTATTTCTAAATTCGTACCTAAAACTCAGTTCAAAGATGTAAATGCTCTGAACTTTAGTTTGAATATTAATGGTAAGAGAGTTCAAGTGGGAAACACATCTGATTTGATTTTCTCAATTGATTATCTGATTAGTTACCTATCGAAATATTTCACGCTAAAAATTGGTGATTTAATTTATACCGGAACACCTGAAGGGGTCGGTCCTGTTAAAATTGGTGATCATTTAGAAGGGGAGTTGGAGGGCGAAAAGCTACTCGATTTTCATGTTCGATAGACTTGATTTTATTAGAAACGAATTAAATTGATTTCATCTTCAGAGGATGTCTTCAGTTTGAATTAAAGATATTTAACCTTAATAGTGGCTTTAGATTGTTTCTAAAGCCACTGTTTTGTGAAGGCCTGATTCGATTAGGTTTTTAATCCCTATGGGTATGGTTTGGCTTTCTGAACAAGGTTTTGTGCCTTTGCATTTTCAGTGAAATGCTTTAAAGTATAGCAAACATGTGTATCTTTGGGATGATTTACAACTAAAAAAGTTATATGAATTATCAACATTGGGGCAAGCATCTTCGCCAAAGATTTGAAAAATTTGGTGACAAGACTGCCATGTGTTACAAGAATGAGACTAGTGGGGAATGGGTTGATGTTAGTTGGTGTGAATTTGGCATTCAAACCAGACAAGTTTCAAAGGCTCTTTTAAAATTAGGGATTGGCATACAGGAGAGTGTTGCTATATTTTCTCAAAACATGCCTGAGTGGATTGTTGCTGACCTTGCTATCATGAGTGTGCGTGGTGTAACCGTTCCTATATATCCAACGAATTCAACAACAGAAGCAAAATATATTCTTAAAGATGCTGCCGTTCAAGCCATCTTTGTTGGTGAACAAGAGCAGTATGATAGAACCATGGAGCTTATAAATGAATGCTCCGATATTAAAATGGTTATTGTTTTCGATAAGACTGTTAAAATAAGCGATCATCAGCAATCAATATATTGGGATGAGTTTATTGAGATGGGAAAAGCTTCACGTTTGGGAAAAGATTTTGATGCTCGATTCGAGACAGCAAGTCTGGATGATTTAGCTACGCTTATTTATACTTCGGGGACTACTGGTGAGCCTAAAGGTGTGATGATCGACCACAATAATATTACGGCCGTTCTTCGTTCTCATGATATTGAACTGAATTTGACTGATGATGAGGTTTCTCTTAGTTTCTTACCATTAAGCCATGTTTACGAGCGTGGTTGGACTTTCTTTTGTTTACATAGAGGCTTTAAGATTTATTTCAACCGTGACCCAAAGCAAATTGGTCCGACTATGAAAGAGGCTAGGCCAACCATAATGTGTACGGTGCCTCGTATTTACGAGAAAATATATTCAGCCATTCAGGATAAGAGTAATGAAGCTTCTGGTATCAAGTTGAAAATATTGAATTGGTCTTTAAAGATTGGAGAACTTCGCAATAATCAATACAAGCGTTTCGAGAAGAAAGTGCCTTTTGGATTAAAATTAAAATTCAAACTTGCCGATAAATTAGTATTGAGTAAGTTTCGCGATATTTTTGGAGGACGCATTAATTTCACACCTTGTGGAGGTGCGCCTTTATCAGCAGAAATTTTAGCATTTTTCCATTCTGTAGGTATGAATGTTAAAATGGGATATGGTCTTACAGAAACGATGGCAACTGTATGTCTTTATGGCGATACACACATCGATTTCAATACCACAGGTAAAACACTGAATGGTGTTGAGATTAAGATTGGTGATAACGATGAGATCTTAGTTAAGGGACCCGGCGTAATGCGAGGTTATTACAAAAAGCCAGAGGAGACTGCCAAAGTGATGAAAGATGGCTGGTTTTGCACAGGTGACGCAGGTCGAATTGATGAGAATGGAAATTTAAAGATCACCGATAGAATCAAAGATTTGATGAAAACTTCGGGAGGTAAATATATTGCTCCTCAGAAGTTGGAAACAACTTTAATAAACGATCAATTTATCGAACAGGTTGCCGTAATTGGTGATTGTCAGAAATATGTAACAGCTCTGGCTGTTCCTGCTTTTGAACCCTTAAGACAATATGCAAAAAAGCATAATATTTCTTTCGATTCTATTGAAGATTTAATTGCAAACTCCCAAATTGTAGAATTTTTTGAGAAGCGATTTGAAGATATGCAGAAGGAGTTTTCTCGATTTGAGAAAATCAAGAAGTTTACTCTTTTACCTAAGGAATTCTCAATGGAAGCCGGTGAAATTACTTCAACGCTTAAGCTAAAACGAAAAGTGATTCAAGAAAAGTACAAGCATCTTATCGAAAAAATGTATAAGGATTAGGACTTGAATTTAAGATATATGAAGCCGATGGAATATAATTCTATCGGCTTTTTTATTTTCGGTCATTTATGTTGTTAAAATCTGTTATTTCCGAAAAGGTTTTGCTCATGTTCTTTCCTTAAAATCAAAAAACTTATACCTTTAGGACTCTTAAAAATAGATCTTCAATTTATTGATTCTCTTTTTAAGATCTGAAACTTATATAAATACTTAAAACACAATAATAATGAGCAAAGAAATTTTAAGCTTGGAACCTAAAGCAATTTGGGAAAACTTTTATTCACTAACTCAAATTCCTCGTCCATCTAAGCACGAAGATGCCATTCAGGCATTTATGGTAAAATTTGGTGAAGACTTAGGTCTTGAGACGATCAAAGATGAAGTAGGAAACATCATTATTAAGAAGCCAGCTACTCCAGGAATGGAAGATAGAATGGGTGTTATCATGCAAGGTCACCTTGATATGGTTCCTCAGAAGAATTCTGATACTGATCATGATTTTGAAAAAGATCCTATCGAAACTTATGTAGATGGTGAGTGGTTGACAGCTAACGGAACGACTCTTGGTGCTGATAATGGTATGGGTGTTGCTGCTGCAATGGCTGTTCTTCAAGCTACTGATTTGGTACATGGTCCTGTTGAGGCTTTATTTACATCTGATGAGGAAACTGGAATGACTGGAGCTTTTGGTCTTAAAGCTGGTGTTCTTGATGGTGATATTCTTTTGAATATGGACTCAGAGGACGAAGGTGAATTATATGTTGGATGTGCTGGTGGTATTGATGCTAACATTACTTTCAAAAATAAATTAACTGAAACACCTAAGAAAACTGTTGCTTTCAAGTTGAACATGAAAGGTCTTAAAGGTGGTCACTCAGGAATGGAAATTATTTTAGGAAGAGGCAACTCAAACAAATTGTTATTCCGTTTCTTGAAGCATGCGACTAAAAACTTCGGCTTACGTATTTCTTCTGTTGATGGTGGTTCATTACGTAATGCTATTCCACGTGAGTCTTTTGCTGTTGTTGTAGTTCCTGAGAAGCATGTTGATGCTTGTGCTGCATCATTGAAAGAGTACGAAGAGATTTTCAAAGCAGAGCTAAGTGGTGTTGAGCCAGATCTAACTTTCTTTGCAGAGCCATGTGATTTGCCTAAGTTGGTAATGAAGGGTAAACTTCAGAACCGATTAATTGATGCAATTTATGCTTGTCCTAACGGCGTTATTCGTATGAGTGATGCAATGCCTGGTTTGGTTGAGACTTCAAACAACCTTGCTCGTGTATATAGCGACGATAAAAAAATCATGATTCAGACTTTGATGCGTTCTTCAGTGAACTCTGCGAAAGAAGATTTGGGTGAAATGATTTCTTCAGTATTTACTTTAGCAGGTGCTAAGATTGTATTAGAAGGTGAGTATCCAGGTTGGAAGCCAAATATGGATTCTCCAATTTTGAAAACCATGCAAAACGTTTATAACGAGAAGTATGGTAAGATTCCTGAGATCAAAGCGATTCACGCTGGATTAGAGTGTGGTTTGTTAGGTGCTAATTACCCACATTGGGATATGATTTCATTCGGCCCAACAATTCGTTTCCCTCACTCTCCAGATGAGAAAGTGAAGATCGATACCGTTCAGAAATTCTGGGATTTCACGGTTGAAACTCTTAAAAATATTCCTTCGAAGAACTAATTGCTTCGTGATATATAATCATACAGCCCGGCTTCACAGTCGGGCTGTTTTTGTTTAAACACTACATGGATAACCTGACAGGTTAAATAAATAAGACGCAAGTAAACCTGTCAGGTTTTTTAGAGGGGGTAGAAAACTCCCGTAAGCACTTCGAAGTTACCTGCAGGCAGTAAAACACATTTTGAGGGTATCTAAAAAACATCCTTTAGGCACTTCTGAAGTTCAAAGAGTATGAAAATAAGTGACTGCGCGCACTTAAAAAGGTACCTGGGGTATGTAAAAGAGTTCAAGCAGTATGAAAATAAGTGACTGCTTGCACTTAAAAAGATACAAGGGGTATGTAAAAAACATCTCACAGGATGTAAAAGAGTTCAAGCAGTATGAAAATAAGTGACTGCTTGCACTTAAAAAGATACCCTCTGAAATTCAGGAATCGCTGTTTGTCCCATAAAAGATACGATTGAAATGATGAAACTGATTTACTTCATCATTTCAATGGTCTCAGTCTTTAGCATCTCTTATTGTTTCATCAGTTTAGTTATCTAGTTACCGCCCTGATATTTCAATGCTAAACGAAGGACTTAATTGTTAATTGTCAGTGTGATATGGCTTGTATGTTATTTACAAACAGAGCTTGTTTCGATTTACTATTAACGAAATAGTTATGCATCATTCAAATTCCCTCGAAACCTCTTTAAAAGAAGATAGAACATTAAATAAAAAAATATTCCAAGCCCCGAAGCTACAATCAACGATCCTAAAGCAAATTGTAAATAATTCTCGCCTAATTTACTTAGATTCATTAAGTCAGGAATATCCTCCTGGAATTCTCCATGTAAAAGGAGAGCTCCAGTCTGATAACCAGCAATAACAATAAGAGGAATTAATGGTGGTACACTGCTGATATTGACAGTAATTAAAGTAAGAACCTTGTTTAATTTTAATAGCAATGCTAATGATATTGCAAGCACTGTTTGAAAACCCCAAGCTGGAGAAAATGCAAGAAATATACCTAAGGCTAATGATAAGGCGATTGTTGTATTTGTATTTTCAGCGCATCTAATTTCACTAACAATTGCCTTTTTTACTTTTTCTAACTTTAATCGTCTCAAAATGGTTTGATAGCTCATTCTTTTCATTCTTTATCAAAACCACATAATTTTGATACTTGTTTAAAACTACTTATCTATCTCATCATTTTGATCGTTTCAGCCTCAAGTGTCAGATAACTTCCCATCAGGTTGGCGGTCATACAGGAATGAATAGGTAGAATACCAATAAGGTCACCCACTTTGTATTCATTGAATAATGCTTCGTTGCATTTAATAATACCATGTTCTTGCGATAGGCTTGCCAAAAATCCACCTCCTCTTATGGGACTCCATCCATCTGGATTGATGTCGACTAAAGAACCAAAAAGTTTGGTGCCTTCATCGTCAGCCTCAAGATATTCTTTTGAGAAGTGAACACCACCTCCATAAATTACAATCTCATTTCTATCAGCATGTTTAGCGATGATAGGACAAGCCATTGCTACTGCAATTTCATTTTCTTCACACGATCCCAAAACGAATTGCATCATATCATAAAAGGCAAAGTTACCAGGACGAATTTCGTCGATTCCAAAAAACTCGTCGCTGATGCTACAAGCAGGTGTATCACCTAGTGAAACCTCCAGATCAGGAAACTGAGATCTGAAAACATCCTTAAGTTCGTTTAAATCGAGAACCGTTTTTTTGTGATACTTGTGAATTTCTTCAGCATCACTAGCCTTATAGTTGTGACCTGAGTGCGCAAGAAAACCTTTGAATTCAAGGCGGGTGGAGGCTTTTATATAATCGAGTAAATTTTGAATGCTTTTAGTATCGTCAGCAGCAATACCTGTGCGATGGTAGCCTGTGTCTATCTTGATATAAGCGTTTACCTTGTTGTTTAGCTCAGCTTCAAGATGATGAATACTTTCTGCGGATTCAACTAAAATATTGAGCTTGATTTTTCCAGCTAATTCGTCAACGATATCCATCTCTCTTAAGTTGACTGGCATGGCAACCGTAATATCTTCCCATTTATTGTCAGCAAAATACTGAGCCATTTTTAGAGAGGATACTGCAATTTTGTTGACACCCAGCTCACGAAACCATTCTGCAACTTCAGCCGATTGATGTGTTTTAAAATGTGGACGAAAGCTTAGGTTGCATCTTTTAGCTCGATCGAGCATATTTTCGATATTGCTGATACATTTTTTCTTATCTAGTAAAAGTGTCGGTTGTTTGATGTGTATTCTGATATCCATGGCTTATTAAAAAATTGTTTTACTCGATATCATGCATAAGCTTATTAAAGAGTAACTTTATGTGTGTTTTATAGTGACAATGAGTTATTTGGATTTAAATCTCAATTCTCATGTTTAAAATCTATTGATTTAGTTCATTTTATTTTGAATGCCTTTAAGCATCTCATTCTTCAAATTAAGAACTTTCTCAGAAACTCCAACTTTATAAATATGAGGACTGATAAAACGTTTGTGTTCATCAGGCAGCTGAGCAAATCGCTTTTTCAAGTAAGCATTTATCTCATTTGGGCTTTGTTCTTCAATTAAGATGTTGCCATTATCCATAACCAGATGATTCAAGGTTTCAGCTGTGCAATCTTTCAGTTCTGTTGTTTTGTGCGAATGAAAAGGGTGGTAGATTTGATCAGCCTTCTCTTCTTCAACAAGTAAAATGGCATCCCGAAAGAACATCCCATCTTGATCGAGGTAGCGGACAACCTTTTTCTTTCCGGGCAGGGTCATTTTTTCAACGTTCTCAGAGACTTTAAGACAGGGGTTATCGTTGTTTTCAACCAGCTTGTAAACGCCATCAAGAGCGCCCGTATCATTCCCAGTTACCAATTCCGTACCTACGCCGTAGCCATCAATTCTGGCACCTTGTTCATTCAAACTTTTAATGACGTATTCGTTCAATTGGTTCGATGCAAATATTTGAACATAAGACAAATCAGCTTTGTCCAGCATCTCACGTCCTTTCTTACTTAAATAAGCTAAGTCGCCACTATCTAAACGAATACCGACGAGTTTATGACCTTTCTTTTCTAACTCTTTTGCTATAAGAATCGCATTGGGTATTCCTGATTTTAGTGTATTGTAGGTGTCTACAAGCAAAACTGTGGTGTCAGGATTTATCTCGGCATACTGGCGAAATGCATTTATTTCTTTCTCGAAGCTCTGAACCCAGGCATGAGCTTGCGTTCCACTCACAGGAATACCATAATTAAACGCAGCATAGACATTCGATGTAGAATTAGCTCCACCAATAATGGCAGCTCTACTGGCGTGAATTCCACCCAAACCCTGAGCTCTGCGTAATCCAAAATCGGCAAAAGTTTTATCACCAATAACCGAACGAATACGACAGGCTTTAGTCGCAATTAATGATTGAAAATTGAGATAATTCAAAAGCATTGTTTCAATCAATAAACATTCAATCATATTGCCTTCAACTCGTATAATTGGCTCGTATGGAAAAGCGATCTCTCCCTCTTTCATGCTAAATATCTTCCCTTTAAATCTGAAATCTTTCAAATACGCTAAGAATTCATCTCTTAAACCAGCTTGTTTAAGAAAAGCAAGGTTTTCTTTGTTGTATGAGAATTTGGATAAAATACTGAGAAGATCTTGTAAACCTGCAAAAACAATATAACCTCCCTTATAAGGGTTGGTTCTAAAGAAATAATCGAATGTGCTTGTTTCATTTTGTTTGCCACTGTAAAAGTAGGCTTGAGCCATAGTGAGCTCATAAAAATCGGTATACAGTCCTGTGTTTTGAGTCAGTGTTTGCATCTTTTTAGTCTAAATAAGTCAGACACCAAAGATAGGGACAAAGTTTGAAGGATGGCTAGCTGGAGATCTTAAAGTACGAGTAATACATCAATATGTTATTTGAAACTTATTCACAATTCGAGAAAAGTCAAGTTTAATAGGTTTGTGTCAACAGGCAATCTAATAGCTTGTTATGTCAGGATTATAGTTTTCTACTGACTACGGTGAACCTAAAACATAAAGCTCAGTTTTGCTTGTCTCAGTATAAATCTTAATTTAGCGTCCGCTAAAACAATAACTTAAACGAAATAAAAATTTAAAAACATGGCTATAACTCAAGCAGCTAGTCTCTCAATTCGAGACAGCAAAAGTGCAAGATGGTTCGTTTTGCTGACGGTTTCCTTCTTGATGCTTACAGGATATTTCTTTACAGATATCATGTCTCCTTTACAGGGAATGTTACGTGACCAAATGGGATGGTCTAACTCATCTTATGGAACTTTTGCTGGTTCATATTCTGTATTAAACGTATTCTGTTTAATGCTTATTTTTGGAGGTATTATTCTTGATAAAGCGGGTATTCGTTTCACAGGTACCTTCTTTGTTGGTATTATGATTGTTGGAGCTTTCTTCAACTATTATGCCATGACAGATACTTTTAATAATGGAGGTCTTGGATATGATTTTCTAAATTCTTTCTTAACTGACTACCAGCCTTCCTTAAAAATGGCTATGATTGGCTATGCTTTATTCGGAGTGGGTGTTGAGATTGCTGGTATCACTGTATCTCGTATCATTGTAAAATGGTTTAAAGGAAAAGAGATGGCATTGGCAATGGGTCTTGAAATGGCTTGTGCTCGTGGTGGTATGCTTATCGCATTCTCTGCTTCTCCTTGGATGACAGGTGCTGATAAAATCATTTCACGTCCTTTAGCATTTGGAGTAATTCTTTTAATTATCGGTTTGTTGGCATACTTTGTTCATAACATGATGGATAAGAGATTGGATGCTGAGGTTGCTGCTGATACAAGTATTGAAGCTTCTGAAGAAGAATTCAAGGCTTCTGATGTATTCTTGTTGTTCAAGAATCCTGGCTTTATTCTTATTTCTTTGCTTTGCGTATTATTCTACTCTGCAATTTTCCCATTCACAAAATTTGCTCCAGACTTAATGGTTCAAAAATATGGTTTCCCAGTAGAATTGTCAGGAATGATTGTAGGACTGCTTCCTATTGGAACTATGGTTCTAACGCCAATCTTTGGTGCTTTCATGGATAAAAAAGGAAAATCAGCAAGTATCATGATCTTGGGATCTTTATTATTGATCTTCTCTCACGTTATTTTTGCTTTCTTGCCAGGTAATACAGCTTTTGCATTTACTGCTATGGTTGTTCTTGGTTTTGCATTTTCTTTTGTACCAGCTGCTATGTGGCCTTCAGTACCAAAGATTATTCCGGAATCACGTTTAGGTTCTGCTTATGCAATGATCTTTATGATTCAGAACGTTGGTCTAATGTTATTCCCAATGCTTTTAGGGGCTGTCTTGGATTCTGCAAACGAAGGACTAGCTGAAGGAGCTGCTCTAAACTATACTGAGCCAATGATGTTAATGGTAGGTTGTGGTATAGCCGCTTTATTAGTTGCTTTCAGATTAAGAGCTGTAGATAAGAAAAGAGGATATGGTCTAGACCTTCCAAACATTCAGGAGTAATTCTGATATTTATTTGATATAAGAAAAGCCATCCTTCGGGATGGCTTTTTTCGTAAGCTGCTGTATATGACAAAATACAGGTTTGTTTTTCTGAGCATTAATCTTAATTTAGTAAATTCTAAACCCAAAAAAATAATACTAACCCAAAAATTATTGTAATGACAGATGCTATTAAAAAGACATTGAGAGATAGTGCAGGCGCTCGTTGGTTTGTGTTAATTCTCGTATCGGTTTCCATGCTTATTGCATATACCTTTATGGAAGTGCTTTCTCCGCTTCAAACACTTATTCAAAGTACCTACGGATGGAGTGGTACTGATTGGGGACTTGTAACTGGTGCACAAGGCTACTTAAATGTATTTGCATTTATGCTGATCTTTGCCGGGATTATTCTCGACAAAATGGGTATTAGATTTACCGCAGTTGGATCTGGTTTGGTAATGATTATGGGTGCTATTGTAAAATATTACGCATTTGCTCATAATTTTGAAATGGGATCTACAATAATAGGAATCGATGCTAGAGTGTTTGTTTCAGCAGCTGGATTTGCCATATTTTGTGTAGGTGCCGAAGGTGCTGGTATTACTGTTTCAAGAATCATCGTAAAATGGTTTAAAGGACGTGAAATGGCACTTGCAATGGGTACTGAGATGGCCTTAGCTCGTTTAGGTTCATTCCTTGCTTTATTCGGATCTCCTCGTATAGCTGATGCATTTAGTATTCCAACGGCTGTATTAGTTGGAACGCTTGCTTTGTGTATTGCATTAATCCTGTTCATTGTTTATTGCGTAATGGATGTGAGATTGGATAAGCAAATTGAAGATGAAGCTGAGGAGGAAGAACCATTCAAAATTGCGGATCTTGGTGTGATTATAAAAAGTAAAGGATTCTGGTATATTGCTATTCTGTGCTTGTTATTCTATTCTGCCGTTTTCCCATTCTACAAGTTTTCTTCAGGCTTAATGGTCAACAAGTTTGGAGTTGATCCTTCTACAGCTGGTGATATTCCTTCTATCTTACCATTTGGGACGATTCTTTTAACTCCCTTATTTGGATATATTTACGATAAATATGGTAAAGGTGCTTCCATAATGATTCTTGGAGCTGTACTGCTTGTGATTGTACATACCATATTCTACATACCTGCGCTGACAGCAACATGGGTTGCAATTTTTGCAGTTGTTTTACTAGGAATTGCTTTCTCATTAGTTCCTTCAGCCATGTGGCCATCGGTTCCAAAAATTATTCCTGAAAAGCAATTAGGATCAGCTTATGCTCTTATTTTTTATGTGCAGAATATTGGTCTAATGCTAGTTCCTATTTTATTGGGTGTTGTTTTGGATAAAACGAATCCAGGTGTTAACGAAAAAACTGAAAATGCAATTGCTATTTTCAGAGCAGAGGGTGTGCCTGCAAACGAAATTTCGGCAAAAGTTCAGATGCTTAGAGAAGCTGGTGATATCCCAATGTTCGATTATTCATCAACTTGGATCGTATTTGTAGGATTAACAATTCTTGCAACTGTCTTTGCTTTCTTGTTGAAAGCTGAAGACCGCAAAAAAGGTTATGGCCTTGAACTTCCCAATATTCAGAAGTAATTTTGATATACAAGCTAAATATGAAAGGCCATCCCTCGGGATGGCTTTTTCTATTTTGTGATTTTCTTATTTTAGATTCTCGATTCCATTTCACTGATGGCTAGTGTTCCAGCAACCACTGAAATAATAGCTGCAAAGCTAGAGAAGGAAACGCCACAGAAAGGAATTATAAGGCAAAGGGAAAATACGAAACCATTGGCAATTACAATGCCCTTATTTTCTCTCATAAACTGAACACTCTGTTTTAAGTTTAGCTTTTTACGTTCTAGTGCGTAATCCATAAATGAAAAGCCATAGAAGTAGGCTGAAATAAAGAAAAGTATGATGGCTGCAAACCAACCTATTATGGGAATAAAACTCAATACAAACATCAGAATAGTTAATACGAGCTCAATGCTGAAATTTCGTAAAGCAATTATAATTCCCCTAAGCACATCTTTTAACAGCTGTAAAAAGCTAAAAGGGTAGTCTAGGCCTGTTTTTATCTTCTCGGTTCTCTCTGATAAATATGAGAAAATTGGTGACATCAGAATAATGATGATATAACCGCCTAAATAGGCAAAGAGAAGAAAAAACATAATTTTAAAGGTGAGCCATACAAAGGCATCCATAATGGTTTTTAGAACGCCCGAACCCCAAAAATCGGCTTGCTTTAAATGTAATTGGCTTTCTAAATACATTTTTGATGTATCAGAAAAATGATTAACTATATCCCAACCAAACCAAAATAAGAGAATATTAAATGCAAGAGGGAATAAGAAAAACCAAGCGAGTTTCTTTTTAAAAATAAAACTAAGAGCTTCGGAGTAAGTACGAAGTCCGAAGCCAAAATCTTTGAAAAAATTCATATAAATAATATTAAAATAGAGATGTGTGGCTTTTATAATAAATGTAAGTCCAATAAATGATTTAAATTTAACAACTTGCTGGTATATTTCGAATATTGAAAGGGAAAAACACAAGAACTTTATTACTTAGAATCATTTTGAATTGGACTTGAATTATCTCATCTTTGTTTTACAAAAATATAGATGATGATAAAATTATTGACCCAAATTATACGTGATCGAAATTTCGTTTTAATACTTGCCGTTCTATTAGGCTTGACCATAGGTGATTGGGCTGAATTCTTGAAAACTTACACCTTCTACATTCTTGCTGTTGTGATGATTTTCTCGACTACAGGCTTAAGCACAAAAGCATTGTTCCCCTTAAAGAAAATGATTCAACCTCTTTTGTTGGGTTCAGTCCTCAATTACTTTGTTTTTGGGACAGTTATTATTAGTCTGGCCTATTTTATGATGCCAACTCCTGAGTTGTTTCTTGGCTTCGTCGTGATAGCTGCAACACCACCAGGATTGGCTGTCATTCCTTTTTCTCATATTCTTGAAGGAGATATTAAATATGGGATAGTTGGTGTTCTGGGTGCTTTTATCAGTTCTATATTTTTGGCACCAGCCATAGTTGGTCTTTTAAGTAATGTTGATGGTGGTATTGACTCAAGCATGCTTTTTATGACTATGATTAAACTTGTTTTGATCCCTATGATAATTTCACGATTTCTACTTTGGGAACCTATTAAACCAACGGTTGAAAAGGTAAGAGGAAAAATTGTCGACTGGGGGTTTGCCTTATTGATTTTTACCGCTGTCGGTTTAAATAGACAGGTGTTTTTCTCAAATTTTGAAGTGCTTTTTTTGGTCGCTTTAGTCTTATTTCTTAGTATATTTGGATTAGGCTGGAGCTATGAATTTATCGCTGCTCGACTAGGTGTTAAAAAAGAAATTGCAATGACGCAAAATTTACTCCTCACGATTAAGAGTTCAGGATTTGCTGTTGTTACCGCTTTAACTCTATTTGGTAAAGAAGCTGCTATTCCTTCTGCGGTTATGGCAATATTCGTGCTATTGTATCTTCTATATCTTTCATTTAGAATGGCGTATAGAAAAAAGGTGGCAAAGGGTAAAGGATAGGTCAGTTATACTGCTCCCGAGAATCGGGAATAAAGACAATAAAGTTTTATTAATGATTTGATCGTAAATCATTAATTACTAATCATTAATTATATAGGGTTGAAACTCACTTTCTTAGGTACAGGAACTTCTCAGGGGATTCCCATTATAGCTTGTAAATGTCCCGTTTGTTTATCTACTGATAAAAAAGATAAGCGATTGAGAACATCTGCTATGGTCGAGGTTGATGGGCAAAACATTGTAATCGATAGTGGACCTGATTTTCGATATCAAATGCTGAGAGCTCAGATTGAGAAACTTGATGCGATTCTATTTACTCACGAACACAAAGATCATACAGCAGGACTGGATGATGTACGAGCTTTTAATTGGGTAAATAAGAAAGCTGTTGATATTTACGCTGAAGAGCGCGTTCAAGCTTCATTAAAACAAGAATTTGCATACGTATTTGCAGAGTTCCGTTATCCTGGTATCCCTCAACTAAAGCTTTGGACTGTCGAAAATAAGACCTTTTATATTAATGGAACTGAAATCGTACCTATTCGCGCAAAGCATTTTAAATTACCGGTTTATGGTTATCGGATAGATGGCTTAGCCTATATCACTGATGCGAATTATATTTCGGATAAAGAAAAAGAAAAACTGCAAGGATTAAAAGTTCTTGTCCTTAATGCTTTGAGAAAGGAAAAACATCTGTCGCATTTTACACTCGCTGAAGCTCTGGCTTTAATTGAAGAGTTGAAGCCTGAGAAGGCTTATTTAACTCACTTTAGTCACCAGTTGGGCTTTCATGAGGAGATTTCAAAAGAGCTACCGGAAAATGTTTTTATGGCCTATGATGGACTTAAAATAGAAATTTATTAGAAGGATAATAAAGTAAAAAGACCTCAAATGTTTAACTTGAGGTCTTTCTGTATGTTTATTCTTTTAGCTCATAGCCATCGAATTTGCCTTTCTTAATGGCAGGTATGCCATCAACCATCCAAGCAGGAGCAGCTTCTCCTTTTAGGTAGTGATCGAAAAATTGCATCATTCTTATGGATAAATCCATACGATTCGCACGACCTTTTAAGTTGTGAGCTTCGTTATTATATGAAAGCATCCAGCAGGGCTTTTGTAATCGACGCATGGCTACAAAAAATTCAATTCCTTGATACCAGGGCACGGCACCATCATGATCGTTATGCATGATTAAAAGTGGCGTTTTGATCTTTGGGATTGAGAAAATGGGTGAATTTTCGATATAATCCAAAGGCTTTTCCCAAAGCGTTCCACCAATTCGACTCTGTGTATGTTCGTATTGGAACATTCTACTACGACCACTTTCCCAACGAATGCCTCCGTAAGCCGAAGTCATATTACTGACTGGAGCACCAGACATGGCACATTTATATAGATTGGTTTTTGTGACCAAGTGTCCAATTTGATAACCACCCCAGCTTTGCCCTTGTAAGGCAATATTCTGCTTGTCGATAAAATCAAAACGATCCATCATTGCCAATGTTCCAGTAACGATTGAACTGTAAGCACTCTCGCCAGGGTGTCCAACCTTTGGATAAGTGATATCTGGCATGAAAATCAGGTAATCATTACTCACGCAGTAAGTCGGGTTAATGATAGACCAATTGGGTTGAGGGACATAGTGCTTATGTAAACGATCACTTACTCTTTCGTAGAAATAGACCAGCATTGGGTATTTCTTGTTGGGATCAAAATTCTCAGGTTTATAGAACATGCCTTGTAATTTTTCTCCATCTCCATTAATCCAGTCAACAAGTTCAACATTTCCCCATAGAATATTTTTTTGCTGAGGATTTGCATCAGAAACCTGCTTTTCATTTTTAAAACTTGAATCGCTTATCCAAAGGTTCGGATAGTCAACAAATGTTGAACGTTTCCAAACCAATCGATCCGCTTTTTTAGCTTTGATAGGGTCAGAATAGCTGACATCTTCGAAACGGATTTGTTTAAGCGACGTCCCATTTGTCAATTGATAGAAACCTGACTTTTTATTGAACTCTCCGAAAGCTTTCAAAAATAAAGTCTGATTTAAATCTATTGTTTGTTCTTCTTTATCGAGTTTAACGTAGCTAAAACGGATGTTTTCTTTACGACCTAATCCCTCTGTAAGGTTTGTCGCTTTCTCTTTTCCTTTGGGGTCAATTTTCCAGATATCGTAGCGATCCTGGATTAGGATATATTTGTCACCCTCAGTCCAGCCCACGATGCCGTATGGCCTTGGATCACTTGGTGTATCGTGAGTCTCAGAGTAAAAGTTGAAAGGTATATCAGCGCTTAGTTGACGAGCTTTTTTGTTTGCAATATTGTAAGCATTCCAAGTGCTATCGGCCGTTTCGTACCAGTATAAGAACTTTTGAGATGGTGAAATTTCAACTTTAGCATTTTTCTTAGTCAATACGAGTTCTGATTGTCCCGTCTTTGTATTCACCAAATAATAATCTTTGAACCAATCGTTCCACGACTCTTCCATTTGATATGGCAAAGAAGAACTACCTAAAGCTAAACCTGCATTACCATGGTTGTAAAGTTTAATTTGAGGTAGACTTTTATCAGCAAGTTGATTGATTGTTTTCTTCTTTGTATTATAAACTGCTAAATAAGTTCTCTCCAGCTCTTTTTTAAGATTTACTTTTTGTTCTGACTGAAGCAGAGGATCTTTCCAGCTCCAAACATCGAGTTTATATTTTTCAGTATCTAAAAGTGTATCCTTTTTTTCTTTTTCATCTTTTGGAGCAATTCCAAAATACAGATTTTTACCATCTCTGGAAAAATTCAATTCGCTGTTCTTATTCACACACCAACCTTGGGCAAAATCAGTGTTCTCTGAATCTAAAATCATTTTAGACTGCTTCAACTTTGTATCGAAGTATTGCAAATTATATTCTTTCTGATTAGTTGTGTCTGCTGAAAATATAAAAGCTAGTTGGTCTCCATTTGAAGTAATACTCAGTTTCTTGGCTAGTCCTAAATTCTGAAAAACAAGATTTGATTTCTTGTCTTCGAAATTCAGGATTAAAACTTTAGCTTCAGAAAGACTATCCTGGCTTTGTGTGATGAATGATACTGCTTGTCCATTTCGAGCGATCGTGTAATCACTCACATTTGAAAAGGAAATCGTTTCGTTAGTCAGCAGATTTTTGAGTATTAAATCGCCAACTTCAGGTTTGTCTTTTCCTGATTTCTTCTTCTTTTTTTTTGCCTTTGGGGCATTTTTAGTTGTGTCCTGGGCAACTTCCTTAGTCTCTAATAAAAAGGCCATCCATTCATCATTATCAACGGCTGTTTTGTAGGATTTTAAGTTGGCGTATTTCTCTAGTTTATGGCTCGACAAGTTAAAAGTGGCCAAAGAGTCTTTAGGTAAATCCTTCGATTTCACCTTTTTGAGTTTGGCTTGTCTGATCGTATCAAACTGAGCTTTAATCTTAAATATTATATTTTTTGAATCTTCTGAGAATTGGGCATCGTATCCTCTAGGGAAGGAATCTAATTTAGCTTTTGAATGCTGATAAAGATAAAGGTAACCATTACCTTTTTGAGGATTGATTTCGTAGCTAAGCCAATCTCCATTATTTGATATTGTGTGACTTTTGATGTTTTTCCATCCGTCGTAATCGCTATGGTTCAAAGCTCTTTTATTAGTTTGAGCCATACTCATCGATAGAAATAAGCTTGCAATTACGGTGAACAATAATTTTTTCATTAGTTGAGTTGTTTTTGGTTGTTGTTGTGTTCGCATAAAAAAATGCAAAGGCTAGCAGCCTTTGCATTTGTAAATGTTTGAAATTGAGTTTTAGTCGATATCCAAATTATCAATTTTCTCAAGAAGTTCATGAGTTGATTTTAGCAAATCATCGTAAATCAATTTAAAATGAGATTTAATGTCGGCCTTCTTATCTACTTTTTGATTGATACGTGCAATATAGTTATTGCGAGCATCAGCTGCCTCATTCATTATGTTGTAAACTTCATCTGAATTTCTTTTTCCAAAGAATTCTAAATGAATAATACTTCGCATGAAGATTTCGTTGGTTAAGAAATTCACATCTTTTTTAAAGTTTCTTCTACTGGCCATATTTTAAAATTTAGTTTTATTACTAGGATAAGCCTGAGCTTAGAAATTAAGCTATTGGGCAATTGTTTACAAATATACACCAAATTATAAGTATTTCTTATAATCTTGATCTTCTTCAAAAGTGTGGTGTTTAATCCAGTCAGCAAGGAATTCCAATATTTTTTCGGATAATTCCTTATTTTCATCTAAAACTTCTTTAGAAAAACGAGTAATCCTACGAATAAAGAAACGATGTTCAAATTTGCGATCTTCCAAATTAGGATGTTTTCTGTTAGCCAATATAGCTTCTTCTTTAGAAAAATGTAATTCACTCTATGTCTTTAAATCGAATAACGTTTTTTTATATAAACTCTTGGTTCACATCTATATTTTTAATTTAAAGGTTCAGTATATCAAAGAGTTTCTGATGTTGTTCGTCAATAATAGGATGATCTAAGCTTAGGTAAGGAGTCCATTTAATAAAATCCATAGTGCTTTATTTAGGACTAGTCAAGTTATATTTGACTAAGTTTTTGCTCTTGGATAATTACGCTAATTTTTAGTGAAATTTAATGATAATCTCCTACAATCGGTTCTAAATTAAAAAAAGAAGAATTTTTAGAGCAATTAAAATTTGAAACTTATTTTAAGGAATAAATCCTTAAAAAAGGCTTAATTTGTGTATAAAACCTGAATAATATGAATGAATGTTCTCAATATAAATATATACACAATAGTAAGCTTAGAGATACTCATAAATTCAAAGATGAGTTTTTCCGAAATGGATTATCTCTTTATGAAGTGATCCGGGTTGTTAATTCGAAACCCGTATTTCTAAAAGAACATCTGACTCGTTTGGAAAGTTCATCTAAGAAGGTGGGACAATTTGTATGGTTGAATTACATTGAACTTGTTGAAAAAATTAAGCTTCTCATATGTTCGAATGGGGTTGAAGAAGGAAATATCAAAATTGTATTTAATATTCATGAGAACAATCGCAATTTTTACTGCTATTTCGTACATCATACATACCCGACTAAGCAAGAATATCAAGAGGGTGTCAGCACAATAGTATATAATGCTGAACGTCGTAATCCTAATGCTAAAGTATATAATCATAAGCTTCGTACTTACACCAATACAGTAATAGAAAGTCCTGATGTTTTTGAAGTGATTTTAATGGATAATCGGGGTAATATCACCGAAGGTAGTCGGTCTAATCTATTTTTTATTAAAGACAATATGCTCGTAACAGCCCCTGATAATCAAGTGCTGAATGGTATTGTACGTGCTAAAATAATTGAGATATGTGAAAGAGTGGGGGTACCTGTTTTAAAAGAAACAATTACATTCTCTAGCCTTTCTAAATACGATTCCGCATTTTTGACCGGAACTTCACCACAAATACTTCCCATTCGAAATATCAATGCCTTATCTTTTGATGTCAATCATCATTTACTTAAGTTCCTTTTAAAATCATATCGAGGTGAGTTGGCTGATTATATACAGCAACAAACATAGGAGAATCTAATTATCTACTTTTTGGAAAGGCAAGCCTATTTCAACTTTGGTTCCTACAGCATTTTGAGTTTCATCGTATAAATCGAAAACCTTATAATCGTATTTGAGTAGATTATTATTCATTTTATTCAGTAAGGAAATTCTTTCTTGAATAATTTTCATGGTCTTTTCGTGAGATGACTTACGACTTTCAGCGTCAAATTCTTTCGATTTTGAACGACCGATGCCATTGTCCTCAATCGTACATCGAATATATTGACTGTCTTCTAAATCAAAATTGATAAGTATTAAACCATCTCCCTTACAGGTTGATAAACCAAATCGAATGGCACTTTCAATAAATGGCTGTATCAACATAGGAGGTATGTGATAATTGTAGGCGTTTATTTCTTTGCTTAATGCGATTTCAAAAATAAAATGATTCATGAATCGCATTTGCTCTAGCTTCACATAGTGCTTTAAATAGGCAATTTCGTCTGAAAGGCTAATGTAATCTTTATCTGCATTATTAATGTTTTTACGGAGAACCGTAGAGAAATCAGATAGATAATCCAGTGCGTTTTCAGTTTCTTGTTCAAGAATATACCCTTGAATCGAGTTAAGTGCATTGAAGATGAAATGTGGGTCCAATTGATTTTGAAGCGTTTTCATTTTGAGTCCTAAAATACTCATGTTTATCTCATTTCTTTTTTCTTCTTCTTTTCGAATCTTATGGGCGTAAACTCGCATACCTGCAATTATAAGCCCCACTAAAGCGGCAAATATAAGAGCGTAAAACCAAGGCTTATTCCACCATGGGTAAGCTATAGATACATGGATTGAGAAAGGAACGGTATGTGCTTTATTTAGATGTTTTCCCTGAATACTGAGGATGAAATCTCCACAAGGAAGGTTGGAATAAACCGCTTGAGTATTTGAGCTCCAATCAGACCATTCTTTATCAAAGCCTTTTAATTGATAACGATATTCATTCTCGCCTGAATTTAAGCAATTTTGAAAACCATAAGAGAATGTTAGGTAATTCTGATCGTGTGACAGGTTTAAAGGACCAATAATTTTATTGGTCCAGTGGCAAACTTTTGATGGTTCACGTAGCCAATCTTTATTGTAAATCTGTAAGTTTTTAAGGCTTAGAGAGCAGGTGTTTTCTTCGAGCTGATCAACCATCGAGTTTGAAATCTTAAGCAGCTGAGTATTAGTTTTTACCCAAATATTTTGATCATTATCAGCTATTGAATTCTTACCACTTCGATCGTAATATCCCTTTTTTTGATCCCAAAAGCGATATCGAATTGTAGAATCAGATAACCAGAATTGGTAATCGAAACGATAAACACCTTCGTTTGTTCCACACCATAAATAACCATCGTCTATATACTGAAAGCCTTGAATTGAAGTTCCTGTAAGTCCTAGGCTTTGGTCGATGACACCTAAAGTATGAAGCTCATTATCTTTATACCTTAATCTATAAATACGGCCATTATTGCCACCAGCAATCATATTACCATCTGGTAGTATCAGAAAGTCATTGATGATATTATGAATCTTAGAGTTCTCTTTCGTAAATTGTTCAATTCGATTTGATTCATATCTGAATAGCCCGACTTGTTTCGTAGAGAACCAAATTTCGTTTTTGTTCGATGTAATTTTACTTACTTCAATTTCAGTAGATTCTGTTATTATATGGCTAAAGATTTGATGTTGATAGTTCTCCCCTGAAAAAACAATAAATTCATTGTTCCATATGCAACAAAGCTCATTATTATCAGTGAATTCGAAATTCTCGGCTGGACTTATGCCCAGAAAATTTATTTCGTCATTTTTCAAATTGAGAGTATAAAATCCCATATTCGTTGCCAACCATAGTTTAGAGTCGCCATTATTTAATATATCATAGATATGAATTTTTTGTTCGCAAACTGCTGTTTTATAGCCTTTAATAATGGTGCATAGTTTTGAAGTTGGAATTCGTTTCTGAACTTTATTTTCTTTAAAATAGATAATTTCATTATTGGTTGCAATATAGATATAGCCATTCTTATCAGTCTCAATATCTACGATAGTTAAATCTTCCAAATGAAAATAGGATGCATCAAAGTATTGAAACATTGAATTCTGGAAATGTAATATACCCCTATTTCTGGTTCCCAGCCAAATATTATTTTCACCCTTATTTACGAAAATTGATTGTACAAAAACATCCTCAATATTATTTGAAGTAGAGAAGTCCTCAATTTGGTTATCAAAGACTCTCAATACTCTTCGGTGTTCGATACCTGCTATAAAATACCGTACCAGATAGAATTTTTCATCTTTAGCCTGACTAACCTGAATGATTTCACATTCAATTTCACCATCCTCGTGATTTCGAATTTTAAATGCTTCATTATTAAGAGCAAGATCATTTTTAAGTTGAGAAGTGTTAAATTGATTGAAGGCAATTATTGGAAGGTAGTCGTCTCTTTTTAAAAAATCCAGTTGGTTTTTTATAAAATTGCATTCAAAAATCTTTTGAAATTTATCTGAAATAGCGAGTAGCTTATTGTTATTATTAACGAAGCCTGTAATGTTTATTGTATTATTGGTTTCCAGTGGTGTTAATTCAAGTTTCTCTTTATTAGCAATAGAGACTTTATAAACACCTTCCTTTGTTCCAAGTAGAAGTTTATTTAGCATTTTATTGAAATAAACCGTTTGAATACCATTTTTTAGGCCTAAGTCTTCATGACTATAAATTCTAATTGTGTATCCATCATAATAACAAAGACCTAGATTGGCAACTGTTAGCCAAAGATTTGTATCACTATCTTCGCAAATTGATAGGATTCTTTCACCATATAGTTCTTGTAATTCCTTACGGATAATTATTTTTCCTCCGTCAAATTCAAAAAAACCAGCATCTGTAGCTATCCAAACAATATTACGCGAATCGCAAAAGATTTGATGTATATTATCACTAGGTAAACCGTCGTTAAGTGTAAATGTAGATTGAAAACGGCTTGATGCTCCTGATATATAGGTGCTAAGCAGTATCAATAAAATGACACTTATATGTTTGGTTAAAATTTTTCTAAGCATTCTACAATAATAATAAATATGCTTTAATAATTTAACTGTCAAGTTTGTCAAATTTTATTTCTGGTTATATTGTATGAATTACAAGCCTGTTAAATTTTTGATTTTGGGCTGTTTTTTTTTGTGGAAATAACATTGAAAGTGTGTTGTTTAAACTGATATTGTTTAGTTTTGGATGTTTGTTTAAATATTAAAAATATGAAAGCTGAATTAAATACTGAAAATATAGCTCAAGCAGAAGCGTCTTTTGCTTCTAATATCAATTTCACTTTAACGGTTCTTCCTCGAATAAAACTTATTTATGCCATAAAAAAGGAACTCAAGGCTTATCACGATTTAAAATGGTCTTTTGAGTTCGATCATGTTAATATTAATCAGAATAGGATTATTGTTGAGTATTTGCCTTTGGTTAAGAGAGAACTGGCTTTGTTTTATGAAATACCATTGGTTCAAAAATTTGAACTTCGTAGTTTTTTAGGTCATTCTTCAGTTCATTTTATCGATATCTATAATTTTCTACTTGATAATGATTGTATTAAAGAAAATCAGTTTACAATACATGCAGAATATCGAAAAATACCTCATTTTATATTAAATTTGAATGTTAAAAGGTATCAACTACCAGTTTTGAATCATTATTCGAGTATAAAACAAGATTTAATAAATCCAATTGATGATCTCGTACTTGAAGAACTTAAAAGGAATTTCGATCTTTTTAACCCCATATTCAAATTTATAATTGATAACTTCCGTTAATCATCGATCTAAAATTTAATGCCTTGAAACAATTTAAACTTTTCAGACATTTTCAGAATATAAGTATTGGTAGAGCTTATCTTCTTCTTTTTTCTTCGCTATCCAGCCTTATTCTTATTATTGTAGGGTCCATATGGATTTATAATGAGTATTCAAAATTCAATAATGAATCGAACTCTCTTAGAGATAGATATATTGAGGAGCATAAGTCAAGATTGATTCAGAATACTAAGAAGTGTATTGACTATATTGAGTATAAAGAAAACCAATCTGAAGAACTCATTCGAGAGAATCTAAAGACCAATGTTGATCAGGCTTATGAGATTGCTTTATATATCTATAACAAAAACAAGAATACTTTATCAAAAGAAGCTATAAAACAGCGAATAAAAGAAGCGGTTTCTGCTTTTAAATTTAACTCCCATAAGAGATATATTTTTATAAATACGCTCGATGGTGTTGGGGTTCTCTACCCTAGAAATCCAAAATGGGAAGGCAAATCGTTGCTTAATTATAAGGATATCAATCAGAATCAGTTGGTAATGAATGAACTGAATCAATTGAGAGAGGCTGATGAGTGTTTTGTGAAGTATAAGGGATTAAAAAGTAAACCTAATAAGTTTAATGCCTATACAAAGATATCATATATCAAGAAATTTAAACCACTTAATTGGTACTTGGGGAGTTTTGCTTATGCTGATGATTTTTTAGAGTCGATTCAAGCTGATTGTATAGAGAGGATTAAAAATATGAAGGTAGATGAAGATAATTACTTCTTCATTTATTCTAAAAATGGAACATGTCTTCTGCACAAAAATGATAAGTATATAGGTCGAAATTATAGAACTTTCGAAGACGATCATATTGAAATATCAAGGAAAATTTTGTTTGCCATAGGGGAAAAGAAAGAGCGATTTATAAGCTATAATTTAGCTAAAGGAGAAAAGGTGACTTACCTTTTTGATGTTCCCGAATGGAATTGGATTTTAGGGTCTGGTTTTCATACAGATAGCCTTGAGGATGAGATCGCTTTAAGAAAGCTTGAGCTATATAATAGACTAGTTAACTATAGCCTGAGAGTTATTCTAGTAATTGTTTTGACTTTTGTAATGCTTTTTCTCGCTACCAGACTATTGTCATCGAAAATGAATAAGAGTATTGATTCGTTCAATGAGTTCTTTAAAATGGCATCGACAGAATCTGTGAAAATTGATATTGAGAGACTTAATTTTTCTGATTTTAAGAATATGGCTTCTACCGTTAATGTGATGATAGATACCAGAGTTAAAAAGGAAAACGAGCTTGTGCAAGCTCGAGAACTTGCTGAGAAATCTGACAAACTTAAATCCGCATTCCTTTCGAACATGACTCATGAGATTAGAACGCCAATGAATGCTATTGTTGGCTTCTCTCAGCTCCTACAGCAAGATGGACTTAGTTCTGATTTCAGAAATGAGTTTATTGGTCATATCGTGAATAATAGCAATTCTCTGTTAGCATTAATTAATGATATCATCGATTTCTCAATATTAGAGTCTGGACGGGTTAAAATTAGCTATTCAAACTTTAATCTAAAGAATATATTTATAGAACTGATAGATAAGTTTGAGCAGATTAGAAATAATAATGGGAAGTCGGAGTTAGCTCTTATTTTTCCAGATCCACTTAGACTGGAGCAAACACATATTTATTTTGATGCGGTAAGACTCAAGCAGATTCTGAATTATTTAATTGATAATGCATTGAAATTTACAAATGAAGGACAGATTGAAGTGGATTATAAACATGAGAAGAATGCGATGTTGTTTTGGGTAAAAGATACAGGTATTGGCATTCCTGTTGAAAAGCAAGCCTATATTTTTGATCGATTCAGACAAGGTGAGGAAAGTTACACAAGAAGGTATGGTGGAACAGGAATCGGTTTAAGTATCGCTAGACAAATTGTTCAACACCTAAACGGTGAAATTTGGTTAGAATCTGAGGCTGGTATGGGTAGTATTTTTTACTTTAAGATTCCTTTAGATCAAAGTAATTTTCAGAATTAGACCATCATGCACATGATATCCTTCTCACTATTTTGAGGAGGATTTTTTTTGTCACTTTATAAAAACAAAAAAAGAGAATAAAACCTATGTTTTATTCTCTTTTTGTGATCCAGCCAGTATTACCACTATGGCAGTAAAATTAGGCTATGTGTAGTTGTAGGTATTGTGTGGGTACTGCAAATTTGATAAATCAAACTGTTTGCTAGTATATCACAACTTTAAAATTCTGCTTAAATGTCATTTTGTTCTAATCAATAATAGCTCCATTTCTTTTAAGTTGGATTGCAAATTGTCTATCGAATCCTTTTGAACCTGAAAAAATCGTTCCAGTCTGATCAGGCATTAATTGGTAGGTGTCTATTATAATTTCATTATCAAAATTAAATAATGCGATTTGATGTTCTGTTATTATATATAAATTCAACTCGTCCTCATTTAAATAGATATTCATTATTCTTTCTTGAACTCTATCACCCTTAATTTTTAATAATTCAATGTGATAAGTTTTTATAATCTCTTTCTTCTCAAAGTCAATTTTATAGACCTCAGAAGAA
The DNA here is from genome assembly GCF_003863355.1 of Ancylomarina euxina. Lineage (GTDB taxonomy): Bacteria > Bacteroidota > Bacteroidia > Bacteroidales > Marinifilaceae > Ancylomarina > Ancylomarina euxinus. Next base: position 345,915 of record NZ_QQWG01000002.1, read on the forward strand.
CTTTGAGCGTAAATGATTTTACCATCTTTTGAAAAGCAAAAATTTCTAATACCTGTAACTTCCTTTTCAAAAGTAAATTCTGATTTTAGGATATCGTAGAATCGAATTCGATTTTTGTTAGTAACAATAAAGATGTTGTTTTGTGGATGAAATTTGACTTTATGTTTATCTAAATTATTCTTTTTTGTAATGTATTCATGTTTAATTCGGTTATTATTTCTTAAATCCCAGATGCTATAAGCATTAAACTCTGAACAAGATAAATAATTCTCATCATGTGAAAGAGATATACCATATGCTCCTTCAAAAGTCATTAATGAATTAATCTCTTCCTTTTTTTCAATGTCATAAGAGTAGACAATTGCATTATTGCATCCTAAGTGGATTATTTTACTGTCATTTGAGAAAATAAATTCACCAGTCCAAAAATTCCTCCCATCTTCTTGAGCTTTTGGATTAATTTGTTCTGAAAGTTTATGGTTTATTATTAATTCAAAATTCTCTGCATCGCGTATGCAGAGATATCCAAAACTTGAATGTGCAAAATATTTACCATTGGGAGAAAATTTAACGTGCCATCCATCAGCATTTATTCGTCTTATAACAGACATATTAGTTTGATCTAGGATTGTTATCCCGTGTGGAGAGCCTAGAGCTATCACGCCATTGCTTATATCAATACATTTGATATGTAATTTATGAAAATTAAAATCAGTAAGGTTAGAGTTAGAGAAGTCTGCTTCTATATGATTAGATGTTATTTTATTGTTATAAGAGTATGGAGAACCAAAATTTCCACGTGATAAATCTGAATTACTAAATTTGGTGCCTTTAAATATTCCATATTTATAATCATCGACATTCCAACTAGAATCATGTTCTTTCTGGGGGATATTGAAATCGGGTATGTTTAGGTTTGATAGATCTTTATCAGCGAAATAATCTGCATTATTTTCAACTAACATTATTATAATATTCGTAGCAATATAACCTATTTCTGAAAATTTCTTATTTTTACATTCAGTAATAATATCGTTTAATTTCTGATTTGTTTGTACACTATTAATCGAAATCATATTTTTAACTAAGTCTAGTAACGCCTTGGAGATCAGTTTTTTGCCAAATGTTTCTTTAAGTTCACATAATTCAATTTTTTTGAAATTGCTTAATGGGTTTGCGTTTGATTTTTTGAAATATTCAGACCATTTTAAAGTATTTGAAATTTGATTCTTTTCATTACTTGATGTATTCCTCGCAAGTTTTGTGAAATCATCATCCAAAATGCCTAACTCTGCTGCGAACTTATAAGCTACAAAGAATTCTAAAAATGAGCGATGAGCAGGTTTGTAATCTCCTTCATCATTCCTAATGAGCATGGTTTGTCCCATCATATCATATTGCCAATGATCGATATCCTTTTGTTCTTTAACCGACTCGTTAAATAATTCTCTAATACGATCAGGAAATAATCTATAGTTTATACTCATTTTATCGGTTGATAGCATTTCCCAAGCAAGCTCACACATAAAATAAAGTTTATCAGGAATTGACGTAAATGTCCTCTCTTCTTTTATATCTTTAGTGAACTTTTGTTTAATTGCGTATAGATATACTCTTGAAATATCAATTGCCTTTCCTTCTTCAATATCTTTTAACGATTCTAAAATTAATTCGGTCATAATAGGTCTACTTGCTAATTCAAGTAAAGCTTTATTTTTCATTATCTTTTTAATCGTCTTTGAGTTCGTGTAAAAGCTTAAAAGTTTTTTTATCTGTTTTTCATTGAACTTTAATAATTCTAATACTTCAAATTGCGGTGTCTCTGCAATTAGGTGTTGGGTGGAAGCATTTAACTCTGCATTTAATAATTCCCGACCCTTTTTAGCCTCTGGGAAGTGTTCGTTTCTACATGTTAGAATTACTTTTGAATTTTCAGTTATTGTTCTTGCTAATTCCCAAAAGTTATTAATCATTTTTTGTGTGTCAACTTTGTCCGCCATTTCATCGAAACCATCAAAAATAAGTAATAGTTTACCCATTTTATTTAGTTCTACAAAAGCATTATAGGTTGGTATTGGACTATCATACTTTTTAAAAAAGAATTCAGAGAATACACTTTCAATGTTAACTGCTTTTGCAAAATCACGTAATGGAATGACAATAGGGATTCTTGGACGGTTTATTCCTTTGTGCTTAGCTGACTTATACTGTTGAAGTTTTTTCCAAGCATAATGAATGGTAAACCATGTTTTCCCTGTACCAAATTCACCTAATACTGAAATGTGTTTTTTTGCTGGATCATCTATCCATTGATCGATGTATTTATCAATTGGATATTCATTTGTATCAAGTTTAAGCTTTTTTTCATTATCAAAAACTTCTTTTTTACAATATAGAGGAATGAAATTAGTATCAATTTTTGTTGATTTAACTTCATCTTCTAGCCAATCAAAGTATCCAGTAAAATTTATACTTTCATCTAAGAGTTCATCAATGGTATAGCAGAATATGTTTTTATGTTCACAATTTCCAGCTTTTTTGCGCACCGATTTATCAATTCTCTTAAATGTTATTGCCCAACCTTCATCACATTTTTGCTTTTCAAGGTCTTGTCTTAATTTTTCGAAATGTGTTATATCTATTGGTTCAGCAACGCATAAAATTAATATTCTGTCATAGCCTCTTCTATTAGGTATGTTTATTATAAATTCAGATTGATTATCCTTTATAGATTCAAAACCTTCAAAACTGTAGCCTATTGTTGTAAACCAATTTTTGACATCAGAAGTTAGGTTTGAAATTAATGATTGCTTGCTATCACCTTTTGTAGTAATAATTTGATTAATTTGATTAACTGTGTCGTTTAGTATGTCTACCTTTTTATGAATAACATTTACTTCATTTAGTATATGAAAGTCATTATTCATGAGAGTAATTATTTCGGGGCGAAGCTTTTCTGAAAGTTTATCTTCTATATCAACTGAATTTAATATAGTTTGTAGTAGGTTATTAGTTAGTAGTCGTTTGGATTTATCTTTTGTAGTTGATTTTTCTATTACTGTGTTTAGAATATAACCCAATAGTAGGTTCTCCGAAATTTCTTCATTGCATTTTAATTCTTCTGATGAAAGGATATCTCTTATCTCTTTGAGTAGTTTCAATACCGCTTTTTCAGTATCATTTTCTCCTGAAAATTCCCATCGCAATGCTTTTAAAAAATCTGTAAAATCTGAATTAAGAAGTTCTTGTGAAAAATCAGAAACTTTTTTTTTCGCTTGTTCAATTTTTATATGATCTGTTTCTCTAGCTAGATATTTATTCAGATTACTATTTGAGAATTCATTTAATATTTTTCTTGTTTCATCAATAAATTCATCTGGAGAAAAATTTCCTTTTTGTTGATTATTATACCATTTCTTTAGGGATTTTCCAGCTTTGGGTCTAAAAAAAGCGTTGGTTTCGAAATGAAATAAACAATTCCCATTTTCTTTATATTTTAGGAATAAATAGAAGAAATTAAGTAGTGAGGATTTTATTTCAGGGCTATTTAATCCAAATCCTTCTGCATAGCATTTTACTTGATGTAATGCGTATGTGTTTGTTTTAGGATTGTGTTCGAAAATATCATCTTCTAGTTCACAATATATATTATTGTCTTTACCTTCAATATAATTAACTAACCAAAGTTTAATTGTTACTAAATATTGATAATAAAAGCCCCTATTAGTTGCAATTGCGTCTGTATTTCTCTTAAATACATGAAATTCTGTTTTTGCCATGAGTTAGTTAATCGTTTGGTATATTATTTGATGTATAAGCAGCTCAAAATTTGATGAATAACGAATTTTTATAAATGTTAGTTATTTTGTTTTTCTTAAAAGAACTTCTTAATTGCCCCAAGGACTGTGAAAACATTTAGAATTGAAGATTTTTGCACTTCATTCTCGTCAAATTCATTTGTATTGATAGGAACAAGTCTATAGTTGTCCTCATTATTTGATTTTCTGATGATTTTAATTGTCCGTATATGATCCGTAACAACCGCATAAATCTCACCAAAAAGAACATTTTCTTCCCAATTAGTTAATTCCTTAAGAGCTATTATATCCCCATGGTTTATTTTTTCAGCCATAGAATTCCCTGTTACATTACACCATAGCTGAGCATCTTTGAAAGGAGCAAAAACTATGTTGTGATCAGGAAGTAAGGTTTGATTATTAAAGATTGCATTAAAACCACCAGAAAAATCAACATCGTAATAGGGTACTCCTAATCCAGATTCAGGACTTACACAAGGGGTTAATTCGTTAATGACTTTTTCTTCGCCACTTAACAACATTTCGCCCTTTCCAGTTAATAACCATACAAGATTAATATTAGGGAATGTTGATGAAATTTTAGCTAAAACATCACTGCCGACTTCACTTTTTAAACTTTGACTTCGAAAGTTTGAAGCAGAAACATTAAGTTTTTCAAAGAATAGTTTCTTTGTAATTTGTTGTTCCTCAGCAAACTCTAGTATTCTTCCTTTTATAGGTGCTAAAATTTTATCCATACAGCTTTGAAGTGATGAAATTTTGTCGTTATATTTGTGTCAATAATCAATCAATAATCTCAAAGATATGAAAAATACGGAAATAGAGTTAACAAAACGTGCATTAGCTCCAATTATGAGAGCAATGGCAGTGGGCGACACTGAAAATTATCCCAAATCGCAATATCGATCTATAAGCGTAACAGCAAGCAACCTAACCATAGAAGAGGGTAAAAAATTCTCAAAGCGAACCACAGGTAACATCGTAGAAGTTAAACGTATAAAGTAACCTCCACAATAACTATAAGATATGAGTTTAGAATTACAAGAAGAGTTTGTGCAGGTTCGCCGCGTTGACCTATCGGCTTTGATTAGTGAGTTTAGAGAACTAAAAGAAAAAATTGAGGCCAATACATTAGATTATCAACTTGACCAATTATGTGGTACGAGTCGCATGGTAAGTTCACCCGTTGTGTGTAAAATTCTTGGTTGGAGTCGCTCCACCTTTAATCGTCGCTTGGTTGACGAATTTAACCCAATACCTATGACTAAAGATGGTCGAGACTGGGTAATGAGTAGAGAGGTTTTTACCAAATACTATAACGAAACATATAATCCACAAAACTAAAATCCCTTCCCCTTTAACCACAGACCCAATGAAAAAAGCTTTAAGAATCCTATTTCTAGTCATGGCACTAGGAACATTAATAGCGGTTTTATCTGGTGCTTATTGGCATCTTATTTCTTTAGCGATTTATCTTTTTTTGCAATCGCTTTGTGTTACTCCTAAACAAGTTAAAGCATGACACGAACTATTAAGAAAATAGGAGCTCATCCTAATCTAATCACAGCAATAGGCTTTGTGTCCTTAATCGTATTTATTCGAGCCATCATGATAACCGATGTTTTGACAGCTGTTTTAATTCTAATGTTAACGGCGGTTCTATTTGCTGTTATAAAAACAAAATAACCTTCATGACTCATAAATTAAAGATATACCCAGAATATTTCGTGGAGGTACTACTTGGAACCAAGCCTTTTGAAGTCCGCAAAAATGATCGTGATTTTAAAATAGGTGATACTTTGCATTTACTAGAATACTGCCCAGATAAAAAAGAATTTACAGGTGATTCATGCGCCCGAAAAGTAAGCTATGTTCTAAAGGGTGGAAGCTTTGGAGTTGAAAAAAGCTATGTCATTTTAGGCTTACAAAATGAACTCTTAGAAAAGCTTTGAATCCCTTATTGTATATGTGATTTAGGATAAAACACGCAAATGAAAAGGTAACGAATACACAGGTTTTTAAAAGCCTGTTTTTTTTAAAATTGCTTCCCAAAGCAAAGAAAAACGCACGTCTTTCTGTAACGCATACACCGATATTTTAAGACAATTAACTCACCATATTTTCACAACTACAAACATTGATAGACGGGATTAACATAGAATTAGTGGGGTTTGATTGTAGGCTTTGGGAGAATAGGCCAGAACTTAAATTTCAGGTTTTAAAAGAGTGCGATTCTAACATAGCACTAGGGAGTAAAAGAGCCTATTTTAATGGATTGTCTTTTGTTATCGAGCCTAAAGGTATAGCAAGAGTAAAAGGCTCAATACATCGATTTTTTAATAATGGTTCTCATAATGCTGATAGATTCACCTTTGAAAACTTTACAATTGCCGTAAACGATTTATTAGCTTTCGGAATCAATCCAGAAACAGCAATCTTAAGAAGCTTTGAAATAGGTCTAAACCTAGATACAACCACCTGCAAAATTGATAATAAAACCTTTCTTGAAAGTATTCTTTATTGTAAAGGGGCTAAGCGTTCCGACATGGAAATACATGAAAAGCTAGGTTATGGCTATGTTTTTAAAACCACAAACGCAAAATATAAGTTTTACGACAAGTCAATTCAGTCAGACATTCAAAATGCTGAATTATTGAGAATTGAAACAAAGTTCACCCGCATGAGAGCCGTTGAAAATTACGGCTTAAGAACCCTTTCTGACCTATTAGATAAAGAAAAGCTCAGCAAATTGATTGTCGACAAATACTTAAAACCTATCGATGAAACAATCTTTTTTGAATGGGAGCAAATTAAAACGACTCGTAAAATTCCCACTAAGTACAAAAGCAAGTTTAAAGACCTTCGTAATCCTGATTGGTGGATTAAGGACGAAAGGAGCCGAATTGATAGACATCGCAATAAATTACTACTTGAAAAGCTTGTAACCCTCTACGCAAAAAGAAATATAAAAAACATTCTCAAAGATCTTATTTCATTGGAGCTGCAAGCTTTTACACGCAATAAAAACTGTTACGAATACACCGAGTTTGAAAGCTTGAATAATTGGAATAAATCAGATAACGCAAAAAAAAGTGTAACGAATGCACAACGTATAGTAGGGTGCGATTTACACGACCAAAGGGAGGGAAAGAAAAAGAAAAAATACTGTTTGATATGTGGAAAGGAAATAACAGGACAAAAAACAGATTCCAAATATTGTAACGATCAAAGAAAATGCAGAGACAAGGCCTATAACCTGAAGGTTTCAGAAACCCGAAAGAAAAAGAAGAGCGACAAGGAAAAAGAAATAATAAAACTCATCGAGAAGATTGGAGACAAGCTAAGCCTAACAAGAACCACCAACCCCAATAGAAAAAAGACCAAAGGAGTGAAGACCCGAAAGACCTCTATAATCGTAACAATAAACGGTAAAAGAAAATATTACCATGGTTCACAGGCTCGATTCTTTCTAAACGAATTTGATAAGAAAACAGATAAACCCAATAAACACCCAAAGCCCGAATAATGGAACAAATTGTATTAGACGTATTGGAAGGGTTAACCAATAAAAAGAGGATAGCAGGCCAAAGCCCTGATTTTGTTCTCGACAATGAATTTAAGGCCGAAATAACCCAAATCATAAAAGAGGTCTTAAGAAAGCTCTGGAAAGAAAAACGAATCAAGTTAGGGCGAACAATCAACAACAATTTTATAGAACTATTAGAAAAGGTTTAAGATGGAATATAGAACAATGAGTAAAAAAGAACTTGCAGCGGAGTTGGATATCCATCCGTCAACATTAACCCGTCGAATGGAAAAATGTTTAAAGCCTGAATTTATGAAGCACATTAAAGATAAATCTCTCCTTTTTGAAAATGAAGTCAAGCACATTCATGAAGGCATAACAGGAATTAATAAAAAATGGTGAAAGGTTCAAAAGTAAGGTATAGTCTAAACTGAACCTTAAACAAAAATGGATATTGGACCAGGTTAATACAAGGTAAATCGATTCTGACCCCACTTTAAAAATAAACCCAATGAGCGAAGAAAATACAAACGTCAAGAAAGCAACATACGTTAGGGCATCAACCGAAGAGCAGAACACAGAAAGGCAAGAACAGATAATACAGGGCAAAGGCTATGTCGAAAAAATAAGTGGTCGTATTGCCTTTGGTGAACGAAAGCAAGGGGCAAGGCTTTTAAGAGATGTAGCCAATAAAGAGATAAACTATGTAATTGTTGAAGATGTAAGTCGATTAGGTAGGAATGCGCTTGATATTCTAACAACGATACAAACTTTGAAAAAACAAGGTTGTACAATAGAGATTTTAAGATATAGCCTTGTAAGCATCGTAAACGGTAAAGCCAATTTCATATTTGATTTAATAACCTCAATTCTGGCTTCTCTTGCAGAAATGGAATATGAAAGTAATCGAGAAGCCCAAAGGCAAGGTATTGCAGTTGCAAAAGCAAAAGGCATTTATCAAGAACATGCAGGGAAAGGAAAAATGACAACTGAGCAATTTTTAGAACAACATGCAGATATTATCGAATTATTAGAAGATGGAAAATCGATAATGAAAATTGTAGCTCTTGTGAAAAAATCTAAAAGCACCGTTCAGCGAGTGAAAACATTTATAAAAAATACAAAACACTAAATATAAAATGAAAGTTACACCAATTACAAAATACTGGCTCCTCTTAATTAGATTTCATTATAAAGATGATGGTTTAAAAATGTTTTCAAGGTTTCTTGAAATCTTGAGATTTTTTAAAAACAAAAATTATTCTGAAAAAGAACTGAGATTTTTTATTTCTGCATTTCGATTATTAAAAAGGTAATGAAAAACCACAAACGCTGTATTTATTTTAGGGTGTCGCGATGAATATAGCAAAACGAGGTGTTTTGCTAGTGATTGCTATATTTTTTTAACGGCACACTCTAAAAAGAATACAATCGATCAAAAAAATGTAATCTCATGCACATAGATGTCTTGATAATAAAAAACCTTGTTTCGGGTTCTGGAAATTCTGATGAGTGGGAACCAGAGAAAAAAGAAGAATAAAAAAAGGAAGCTTATAAAACTTCCTTTCCTTGTATTTATGGGTTTGCTATCCTGTAATCCATTAGCTCATCAAATGGGGCTAAGTGATTTTTCCAGATCTTATAAATTGTAATATCACTTGTTTTCAAGTTTGCCCCGTCAGCGGGTGGGTTTACCTTAACAGCCAGAACACAAAAACTATCATTATCCTTAACCTCGATATGAGGACAAGTCCAGGTATTTAAAAAATTGTTACCTGCACCCATTCCAGAGGTAGGCGTGCTATCACTTAAAAGGATCTGTGAAGTTGACTTAAAAAACTGAGGGTAATCCAATTCCGTTTTAAAAGTGTAGGCAACTTCATCAACTTGCATAAATTTCTTTTGATACATGGTTGCACCTTTTAGCCCCGTTAATTCTATAAGCCTTGCAGCACCACCAAGCCCCCTTGGTTTAAGAGTTACAGTTTTTCCAGCAACTTCGATATCAAAATCAAAATCTTTCAAAATCATATACTCAGGTTTACAGCCTTTCGCATTAGATAAGTTTACAAGCTCCCTTGCTTCTGGTGGCTCTATGCCATAACCCAAATATTCAATTGTGTTTAAGTCTGCTTTGGGTGCTGCTATTTCACCCCAAATAACATTACCCGCTGCATCTTTACATATAGCAATTTTTCCCGCTGCTGCACCTGTTTTAACTTTCAGGGCTGCGGTTGAAACGCTCTTTTTAAAGTCGGCGACACCTTCACCGTTCAAGCTTATACCTATACTTTTGTCTTTACCTGCAAGCTCATAATGTCCCGCATAGTCTAGAATGTTTTGAGAATGTTTTGCACTCCCGGTTTCATCTTCAATGGTATGTCCGTAAGAGTTCACACCATCACGACGAATAACAACTCTATTTGTTGTTCGATAGCCTTTGTCGGTTACTTCTTGCAAGCTTGGAACTGCTGCCGCTGCCGCTTCGTGCTTTTCCTTACTAACAAGTTCAAAGCTCTTATTGTGTCCTCGAAACCTATAAAAAGCCCAACCACTACTTATAGCAGGGTCGCTGCTTGCATCAATCACTTTTACCAATTCACCATCAAAACAGGCCGCTTTTAATGTGTCTCTATCTGCGATGGTTGAATAGGCTTTTGAAGCGGGGTCAATATGCTCTTGGCCTACCAATTCAAAAGAATTTGATTCTTTGATATAGCGATAAGAAGCCCAACCCGTTTTTATTAGCGGGTCTTGTGCTGCATTTAAAACTTTAACAAGTTGCCCGTTATAAAGCCCCCCTCTCAGTTTGTCTCTGCTTGAAATATCAGCCGCACCAATTACACCTAAATCTAATTCGGGCATGTTTGGCGCACCCTCTATTAAAAGCCCGTTTTTGTAAATATGGCTTACCTGAGTTTCAGATAAATTGAGTGTGTAATCAGGATTAAAAACAAGCTTAATAATAGCAATTGGAAGATACTCTTTTGTGCTTTTCACATAGGTGTTTAAGTTTGGGATTTCGCTCATGAATTGACAATCAGAACCCCAATAAACCCAGCCCAAATGAGGGGCTAATCTGGCATAAAAAGTAAAACCTAAAGTGTCACATTGTTGCTTAAGATAATCAAGTGAATAGGTGTGTTTTCGCAGTCCTAAAGGGTGTTCAATTCCTTGGTACTTAAAAACGTCTACGCCATTAGTAACATTTAACCAATCCAAAAATAAATAATTGGGATCTGTTTTAGTGTCTACGTTTAGATGAATATTGCTAGGAAACTCAAAGCCCGCCCCGTGATTCAAATTGTGAAAAGCTACTAGTTTATCATTTGAGTTAAGAACAATAGTTTTATTGTCCAATGCGGTTGGCTTTACTTCTTCGGCTGGTGCTGCGGGTGTTGTTACATGCTTTTTCCAAAGCTTAAAAGAATGGATATTGCCAAAAGTATTAAACCCGTTTATTTCTCCCAATTCAGCACGAACAATAAACAAAGGGAGCTGATTATCTGAACCGCCATAAAGCTTGCTAAACTCAGGGCATCGACCTTCTTTGTCGAACCCATAACTCATAAAAGTGTCTGTATCTTGGTCTGTATCTCTCAAAAAGCCGCTTACATACCAATGAACATTTGTTACCCCACCATTAAAACCACCGTTTGTCAAGTCCAATTCGGACAAATAAAGAAACTTTTTGCCCTCTGCTGTTTCCACGGGAATAGTAATAAATTGTTTATCACCAAGCCCCTTGGGTGTGAGAACTAATTTATTTTTCCCACCCCAATATTTGACTACGATATCATAATCAAAATCCTCTAATAATTTAACATCAGGCTTATAGATATCCCATAAGTCAGGAACTAGAATTTTATTGTTTCCATCAGTATTTTTGAATCCTTCGGTTGTTGTTCTTCCATCAGGAACAAATATTTCAATTGTCTCTTGTTCTTCCTTCTCAATCAAATCATAGCTTTTCGAGCTAATTTGATAGCGATAAATAGCCCAACCGCTTTTAATATTTGGGTCGTTCGATGCGTCTATAACTTTGATTAGATCCCCATCGTTAAAGGTTTCAGAGGCTTCATCTCTTAGGGCTATATTGTTGAAGGTCTTTAAGCCTTCATCATCGTTATTTTTTGATATTCTCATCTTTGATAAGCTTTTTTGTAAATACGTTATAGGTTAAATCACAGGAGTTGTAGCGGTTCTTTTCACATACAGCATTCCCGCCCTTTGCCACTTGAACCACTAGTGAACTGTCATACTCTGACATAATCCCACCCCGAGCGGTTCCGCTTGTTGTACTCTGGAAAATCACAAGCCAAATCACCTTAGGGTACTTTTCCACTAATCGGCCAAAGTCGCCTTGATCGACACCGCTAAGCTTTCCCCAAGAATCAATTGCAATACAATCATAGATTTTGCACTGCTTTTCTAAAGTTTCCAAGCTTGTATCAGCATCAACAAAAACATGATTCTTATTTTTAGATTCGATGTAATTTGTATAAGAACCGAAAAGCTCCGACTCAGGCGAAACCTCAAGCGATTTGAAAAGACATTTCAAGCCTTGGGTGGCAAACAGATTAATTGCCTGAGAGAGTAAACGTGTTTTACCTGCACCTTTCTCACCACGGAGTACCATTGCAAAACGGTTTCTTTCATAACCACCAATGAACTTGCCTAAATCAGTTTTAAGAGGGATGATATGTGTGTTAGGTTTCCAATTGTCTAAAGAGATTGCTTTTGTATTGCCTAAACCAAATAAAGAGAGTTGTTCCTTTTTAATCGGATCGGCTTTTTTTACCTTGGAGGTACCAGGTTCTTTTTTCTTTTCAGGTGAGCTTTCTTTTTGAGTTTCGGGCTCACTTTCTTTGGCTCTATCTTGCATAGATTTAGGAACAAGTTTCGATAAATCGATATCCTTTAGAAGATATTCGGCTGCATCGCAAGCAAAGCCATAAGCTTCTAATAGGTTTTCATCGATATCGCCCGTTGTACTTTTTAGCCAACCTTTTAAATAAACAAGGCCGTTTTGTCTGTTATATTTCAAGCCTAATTCAGTACAGATAATCATAGCACCCATTTCGGCCACAAGTTCCTCGTTGGCATACTTAAGTGTTTTTGTTGTTCCAAATTTACCACGTCCCAAGCGTTTCGGGTTTTTAGTGCTGTGGGTGATCTCATGAAAAAGAACAGAGTAATAACTATCGATTTGATGAAACTGTTTAAAGTCAACCATATGAATCGATTCCTTATCGTAAGAGAAACTCGTGTGTTTATAATGGCATTGATCGGCTTGGTCATGGTAGATTTTAGGAACTCGCTTTTTACAGATCAACTGTTGTAGGAAGTTCTCAACATACTCGTTTAGCTCATGATTGATAAATGCAACCTCTTTAATCACGGGTTTCTTAATGCCTTCGCAATAGTCTACATTAACCGCTAGGTGCAATTTTGGGAGCATCCAATCAGGTTTTCCAGATGTCTTGTTCTCTCTATCCTTAAACATGGGAATATAGGAAAGCACAGAAATAACCTTTAATTTATCAATGAGCTTACCGCCTTGACTTCTCAAAGCTGATATTGTGATAAAATAGGGGCTTTTGCTGCTGTTTCTCTCCATAGAAAGAATGTTTGTACTATTCTTATACAAACGTCCTGAGATATTTCTAAAACCGCTTAAGACTTTTCCATCTTCATCAAATATTAAACCCGCTTTCCAAGGCTTTTCCCATTTTTCAAATAGAAAGGATTTAATGTCGTTAATCAATTCTGTTTTAAATTTCTCTTTATCTTCTTTCCAACCGTCCAGACTAGAAACAAATAAACCCTTTAGAATCTCACTTGTTCTTAAAACGCTGTGTTTGATTCCTCGGGGTTTAGTTGTTTTTTCTGGGCTTTTTTTGCTTGGTTGTTTCTCCTTTTTAGTTTGCTGTATATATCCAATCATTGTTTTTACCCAAATATTCGTTTGAAAAATCCTTTTTTCTCAGGGGTTTTGTTTTCCTGATCTTGCTTGGTTTTTGTATCGAGGTTGATAGTCCCGCCTTTTTTGGTTTTGATATCCTTTATCTCGATGGTTGTTTGTTGGGCGGGGATAGTTTGTTTACCCGCTTTAAAACCTATTGCCATTCCCAGACCTAAACCTGTTGTGAATAGCAACACTTTTCCAAATAATGTTAGTTTATGCCACATATCTCTTGTTATAAAATTGGAGTGTTAAAATTATCATGATTAGTAGTAGGGGTGGAGCTTGAAAACTGCTCGACCCCTACGAATGTTGTGACTGTCCCTGTGAGTATAACAACCTGTTTGATGTATTCAATATCTGCTTTTGTAGCGATTAGAAGCATCACAAAACAAACTAGAATCAACATTAACAGTCGTTTGATACTCGCTTTGCCGTTCCTGTCTGAAAGAATTTGTGAGAGCCAACTTTTTTTCATTTTTGTTATTTATCTGAAAGGTTAGAATCTTAATGTCTGCCTGTATTTCTGCCTGTTGTAACAAGACCGTTTGACTTGTGTTATAGGCATTGTAATTGAACCAATAAGAGCCGCAAATTAGCAATACAAGCACAACATGTTCTTTAGAGAATAAGCCTTTTATTTCTGCTGTTGTTGCCATAATTACAATGATTTTAATGCAATAATTGTAACCGCAACAAGTGCCAATGGAAACAAAACAGCGGGTGAAGAAATATAGCCCCTTAGATAGTTTAAGCGATTGCGCCAAGCCTGAGCAAAGGCGGGTTGTTGCTGTGAAAGTATTGCAATGAATTTTTCTCTTTCATTGAAAAGCAATTCAGCAAGCTTTGAGTTGTCAAAGCTACGTACCGCATTTGCCGTGTTCTTACCTAAAACACCATCAACCTTAAGGCGGAAGCCGAAACGATTCATAATAGCCTGTAGTGTTTTTACGGCTCGACCTTTCCCAGAGTTAACCGCAAAATCTAAAAGCTGATTGGCTAGGTCTTGACTGAAAAAAGAAAGAAACATTTTATTCCAAAACTCTTTGATGTAGAAACCTTCAACAAGAGGATTTAAGGATGCAAAAAACGTATTGTTTTTAATGGCTCCCTTTGCTTTCATTCTGTCAATAAAAGCCCATCCGCCCCAATCAGGATGATACCTGCGGGAAATACCGCAATAGGTTTCTTTACCATTGTCCAGAGGGTTGTTAGAATAACCGCCCTCCATCTTATGAATGATCTGAAAACTAGGTTTGAATTCTGCCATGAGATTAAATTTTGACGTCGATTTTTTCTAGGATTTGTCTTGTGATTATCATTTCACTAGAAGACATTTCGTTATATAATTCAGCACTTAAGGCTCTACCTCTTGGCATGCCGTATTTTATGCTTACTAAAGCATAATCAGCTTTGTTTTTTAGAGTTTTTAGATTATAATAAACTTGTTTTTCATATGTGCCAGGGTACTCAAAAGCATCAAGTAAAGCCTGTGCAATCGCTTTTGCTCTGGTATCTGAGAGGGTAGGTGTTTGACCGATTCTTAACATGTCATCTTTAGCCTGAGATTTAAAAGCGGCTTCTTTCTTTTCGGCTTCCTCTCTACTTTTCTGACCTGTAATGAAGGAAAACATGTTGCCCATGTTATTGATCATCTTGTAACCTGCAAAAACAGTGAGCCCTACCAATAGTAAACCGCCAATATTCACAGCCTTTTTACTATTAGGATCTAGGTCTTTGTATTTCTCAGCTCCTTTTTTAGCAACAAGGACAGCTGCTTGCGCTGGTATTACTCCTAACATGCTTTACGGAATTTATATGCTTTTTCCAGAACCTTATTCAAGTCCTTTCCGCTGTTCTTGAAATATTCCAGAATACGCATAGATTTATCGTTTAAGCCTTCGCCAAAAGAGTTTAAAAGCTCCGTTTTCCCTTCTGGTGTAAAGGTTTTTTTATCATCGTTTTTAGCCATTTTTTTCGGTGTTTTGGTTGTTTACAACTACAGTGTTAATTACTCTTTGTCCCTCCTTAGTTCTTTCTGTCAGATCTGTTTGGGAAATGATATAAAAGCCTTCTTCATCTTTAATCAAATCCGCTTCTAGCTCAACATGAAAGGTTGCTTCCTTGTCGATGTAGTCAATTTCTAAATCTTCTTTAGGCTTAAGAGGGAAACCAATCTTACTTGACATATCAGGATAAATCAAAATGTTACCTGTTGTTTTATTGCTGAGTATGATTGATTTTGAAACAGGCACGCTAACCCGTAAGCGCGTGCCTGTTTCAATTATTTTTTGGATGCCTTCAAATAATCTCATTTGAATTTATTTTTCCATAGTGAATACTAAAGAGCCTTTAACGGCTCCACCACCATGAGAAAGTTTGATTTTGATTTGGTTGTTTTCAATAGGGTGGTTTAATTCGAGCTCTGTTCTGTCACTTCCAAGCTTTAAAAACTCAATAGGGACAAAGTCAACAATAGGTTTTTTTCCGTTGTGAGTTCTTAACTCAACATCAAGATTGTTTTCTGATTTTCCAACCCAAGCGACTGAAACAATCTTGTTATAATCATCAAAGCTCAGCGACTCTGTTTTGTCGCTGGAGCTTGTAGATGTAAGGTTTACGGGGTACACAAATCTTCTCAAGATTATTTCCCGTTAGCAGTGATTCTGTAACCAACCAAAGCAATTTCTAAAGCAGTGTCTTTATCCGCTGCTGTTGGATTTGCATAAATATTTAAAGCAGGTAAAATCACTTGATTTGAAGGAATCAAGAAAGGAGATACCGCATAACCGCTATCAACAAATTTTTCGTCCCCTGCTTCTTGTGGCATCATGTGACGTAATGCCGCTTTGACTTTCTCTTTACCACCAATTTTTAATGATAATTCATTGTTGAAGAAAGAAGAATCAGCCTTAGCATATTCACCTGAATAAGTCAATTTTGCTAAGTCAGCTTCGTTTTTGATAACGGCTGAGTGTCCTGCATGAGAAATAACAATCCCAGTTACCAAGAAAGCAGTACCACCTGCAAGCTTAGCATTTGAGATGTTACGAACACCGTCCATTTCATTATCCTGTGGCTTCAAAAGTTCTTGAATACCCGTCTTTGTCCCTAGAGCGATTCTAGTGAAAAGAATATCCTTCTCAATTAGAGTGTTTCTATCCACCTCAAAAGACATTCTTTCGTCTTGTGATACAATTTGAGAAACTGCACTTTGTAATTTGATTTGATCTACTAAATTCATCTTATTTTATTTTTTATGGATTGTGATTTTTGATTGACTTGTTTTCAGTTGTGAACTAATTATATGGCTAGTTTAAACCACCGTTAAGCTCTTCGGCATCTTCATACATATCGTTGTTGTCGATAGTATTAAGCTCTCGTTGAAATTCGTTTTCTTCATAAGCTTCTTGGATGGCATTAAGCTCTTGGATTTGCTCAGGATCGTCAAGATCTAAAGCCGTCGTACCAAGTGAGCCACGTAATACAGGAATAAAGCCCGCATCTTCTTTCCCAAAAGGACTAACAGCCGAAATAACACCCGCAGTCGCAACACCCGCCGCAATCGATTTGTACTGATCAGAAAGTTTTAAGGCTCCAACTGTACCAATTGCCGCAACACCAAGTCCAACACCTACTTCTTTCATTTTCTTTTTCTTTGGGTCGGTTTCTTCCGATACCTTCAAGGCTTTTTCACCTGCTACTACGATCATTCGACCAGCTGCAACACCTAAAACAGTTTTCCCAAGCTCTTTGGCAACTGTTCCTAAATCTGTTTTGTTACTCATTTTGCATTTACTTTTTTGGATTATTACTCTTGTTTTCTGTACTCTTTTTCTTGTTGGCTGCTACCATGGTACCAACACCAACTAAGACTAAGGCCGCCATTCCAAGCTTGCCCATACTTGCTGTTTTTACTTGTGAAGTAGAAACCACTGATTCTGTAAGGTCTGTTTCAAGTTCTGGATCTTGAGAAGGAGCTTTAGAATCAGTCTGTACGGTTGGGTTATTCTTTCTCAGGTTGTTGATAACAACAAGATTATTTTCTGCTCGTTTGATCTTGTCATCAAGCTTTTGTCTTTCCTCTACAGTTGTCGCTTTTTCTTTGCGATCCTTTAGATTATCAATGTGCTTTGCTTTCAGCTTTGCAAACATTTTATCAAGGTGTAAGCCCTTTAAAATCTTAAGAAGAAAAGGTTTTAAGAAATTCATAGCTTTGGCAATTAAACCCGTTGCAGCGGGTATAGCGGCCGCAGGTAAAACACCGATTTCGATATTGACATCCTCGTCTAAACCTTTTAGGCTTTTGTAATCAATAGTTGGGTAACCTTTGCTTTTAGAATATTTCACATAGCCTTTCTTAATGGCCTCTCTAAGCTTTGAAGTACGCCCACCCAGGAATCGGAATTTATCAGCAAACTTGCTGTAAGCTTTTACCGATTTCCCCCATTGGTCTAGGTCACAACCAATAGAAATTGCCTGCTCTTTGGTTAAAAGACCAAAGCCGAATTTCAAGGCCAATCCGAAGAAGTTCTTTTTAATAGCAAGTAGAATACCACCACGAACAGCCATAAACAAAGGATTGATTTTGTTTAAAAGTGTGATTCCTTTTTTAGCTACTTTACCAACTACCTTAACCGTTTTTTTTACAACTTTTTTAACCTTTTTGGCAACTTTTTTAATGCCTTTTCTTAATTTTTTAAACCAACCATCAAACCAGCCTAGAAAGCCTAAGCCTTGAACATCGCTTAAGCCTTGTAAGCCGCTTAAGTTTTTTTGTTCATAGGATGAACCATCAGCAAGCTTGATTGTGATGCCTTCCAAACTGCCGCCCATCATTTCCTTAAGGACTTTTCGAACATGCTCGAAATACGCTGGCTTATAACCCAGAGCGTGAAAAGGTGCAGGGTCACTTTGATAAGCTTTTAAAGTGATACCGAGTTGTTTTACCCCTAAAGTTCTTAAAGCAGCTTCCTCTTGCGGTGAACTGTCAATATCTCCCAGGCCTTTTAAACCCTCCATTGTGTTGGCAAAATTTCTAATGCTTTCGTCTAGCTCTCCAAGTTCACCTAAGTGCTCTTGGCCGTCTAAACCTTGTAAAGTTTCAATTGTCATTTTACTGTCTTTTTTTGATGAGAATGGAGCTTCAACATTGAAGCGATGTAAAACAGTATCAATACAAATGGAGTCACTAACGACAATGTAAACATGAGAAAAGGGCTTGTTGTCATAGCCCGCAATTCTGATAGAAAAAGGGATGCCAAGACAATACAGAAGAGAACCACAAAAAATCGTATGATCGTCGCAATCGCTTGGCGTATTGGGTGTGCTTCTATTCAGCCAAATACGCGCAGGGGTGCTTAATTGCTCGACTCCGACCTTATCGCTTTTGTATTGAATATGATGAAACACAAAATCCCAAACAGCCCCACAAGTTTCAACTAAACTGTTTCGTTTAAGTGTTTTAGCAAGTTGGCTTACTTGCTCGTGATTGTTTTGGATGATTTCTCTAATCTTTAAAACGGTATCGTTAACACCACCCTCTGAAAAAGAGCTTGTGAACGTCACACCGCTTGTGTCGATTAAGTGATTAAATTCTAAACCGTTCTTAATTGTTCTGTTGCCTTGTCCAACGATAACCCCCGAAGAAGTCATGAAAGACCTGACACCACTTGCCCCGTTTACTGCTTTTAGTTTTTCCATTTATTAGAAATTATTGATTAAGTTTTGAATAAATGAAGACGGGTTTTTAATGGTCTTAATAGTGTCTATGATCTCTTTCCAAACATTGGTTTCAATCTCAACATCAGGAAGATTAATAGAATCTATTTGAAGGCTTTTAACAGCAATGAATACCTTGTGACTGTTGAAGTTCTCGCCGCTAATAAGCTTTGATAAGTTTTCGAGATTAACAGAGAAAAGGTATTTCAAGCTGTTTTTTGAGTTTCCTTTTATTTCAGTATTAGCATGGACTAAAGGGGTTTTACCTAATACGATTTGACTCGTTCCCTTTTTTAAGATCAAGTCTAATTGGTAGGTGTTTAGAGTTGTGTTAAGGCTGGTTTTATTATTCATTTTCACAGAACCTCTTAAGTCTAGTTCTCCACCTATTAAATCAAGCTTAACGCTTGGCATCCCGTTAGGTGCAATTTCCAATTTAGAAAGTAGAGCCGTTTTTATAGAGTCGGTAGCCTGGTCTAGTTTGGCATCCAGATACGGGAATAGTTTTCCTCTGTAAAAGTAGGCCACTGCAACACCGCCGATTAAGATTAAATTGCTTGTTTTCATGCCTCAAACATAGAAACAAGAATTTTAAAAGCCCTATTTGTAGGGAGTTGTAGAGCGTTTTGGGAAATACTGGTGAACCTTGCTTGATGGTGGTGATTTATGCCTTCTAATGGTCTAAAATGTGCCTTTCTTAGCCTTTAGAATAGCTCTACTTTTAAACCGAATACTGGTATTTGGTATTTGAAAAGCGTAAATGCTTAAGAAACAAATAAATAAATAGTAGAAACCCGTTTTACGGTAATTAGGTAGAATTATGAAATGTATAGAATGCGGAAGCGAAATAGTTGGGAGAAGACCAAACAGTAAGTATTGTTCTAGTCAATGTCTTAACAAGGCAAAACGGAATAGGGAGGTTGTCAAATATTTGCAATCATTGAAAGGCCTAAATACCGAAAACGGGTTTTCGGAACAAAACACACAAAACATGCAAGCATCAGGGGATGAACTGAGGAATATTGAAAGGGGACATTTTGATAAAATATCAGAATTGAAAACCCAATTTGGAGATAAAATTGCAGATTTAAAAGATAAAAATCTTAGGCAAGAGTTTAAAATTGAAAGGCTTGAAGATAAAATAAAGGATCTGATAGCAAAGCATTCAATGGATTTAACCGCTGCCAATAAGAGTGCGACTAAAGATGTGGTACAATCAATTACCTCAATGCCTGCCATTCAGTCTACGCTAGGTATGATTGCAACGAGTTTTATTTCCAGTAAAGAGAAGGGTTTATCGGGTGTTGAAAGCGGGTTTAATATACAGGAAAGACAGATTATTGAAGCAATTCGAAGAATGCAACCCGATGCACAAAGCTATTTGGTTCAAATGCTTTACGTGCTTTTTGCAAAATCGAATGAAGAACAATTAGAAATATTTAGCTCATTACAGGCTTATATGATGAATCCTGAAGAGGAAGTAGATGTTTAAATACTAAAAACCAGTATTCGATTTCGAAGAGTCGCTAAGCAATAGAACAAAAAATCGTTAATTAAAATCCCGTAATTAGATAATAGTTACGGGATTTTTATTTTAGAATTTGAAGTATTAAGTATTTCAGTTTATTGAGAGGTTTCGTTCATGTGGAAATATGGATTGTGAGTTAAACGCTAGGAGACTAATATGTTCAGTCTTAAAACATGGCAGGTTTGACAGTGTGATTATTAACAAAAAATTTGTAACTTACTAGGATAACTCATTATTGCAAGATGTTGTAATGACCCTAATATGCGATGTTGATTACAACTTTTTGAAAGGTGTAATGAGATATACCAGCCATATGTATTTTCTAAACGAGTTAGCCATAAGTCAGAAAATTATATTGATATGGAAGATATTGATAAGCTTAAGAATCGTAAGATTTCATTAGAAAGAGAAAATGAAGAATTGAATAATTCTTTTCCTCTCATTCTGGCAAAAGAAAAAAGTGATTTTTATTATTTGGAAGATTTGAAAGAGAATGTATCTATTCATGATATCATCAGCTCAATAGATGACCTTATATTTATCCTTGATATGGATGGAAATTATATTGAATATTTCAAATCTGAAAATTCGGATTTATTGTTAAATCCTGAAGATTTTCTTGGTAAGAATTATAGAGACATAATGCCTGAATTTATTGTCGAACTTGTTGATAAAGCTTATGAACATATCCTTAAAGGAAATAAAACGTATTGTCAAGACTATAAAATAGATGTGCAAGGAAAAATTGAATGGTATAATTCTAGAAATACACCATTGAAAAACAAAAAAGGAGAGATAATTGGAATAGTGTCATTATGTAGAAATATTACCAACCGTATTGAATTACAGAATAACCTTAAGAATCGTGAAAAATTATTAATAGAATCAAATGTTTCAAAAAATAAGTTGTTTTCAATCATTGGGCACGATTTACGAGGTCCAATTGGTAGTTTAAAACAACTCATAGAGATGATGCTCACAGACTGTGATTTAACCGATACCAATACAATTAAAGAAATATTACAATTACTTCAAAAATCAGCTAGTTCTACTTATGATCTTGTGGAAAACCTTTTAGCTTGGGCTAATCTTCAACGAGATGGAATTTTGTTTTTACCCACTAATGTAAATCTGTATGAAATTATTGAGGCATGTAAATTACTGATTTTAGATCTTGCACAGAGTAAGGATATTAGCATTCATAATCAAACTTCACCCAGTCAATTTGTTTACGCTGATCGGAATATGCTAATGGCCATTCTTCGGAATTTAATAACCAATGCAATAAAGTTTTCTCAACCTAAGACTAGTATTTATTTATCGACTATTGATACTGAAATGGGTGTTGTAATTAGCGTGAAAGATGAAGGGGTTGGGATGAATTCTGAAAATTTAGACAGATTATTTAAAACCACTGAATATTTATCAACTTTTGGCACTTTAGGTGAAAAAGGGACTGGATTGGGATTGTTGTTGTGTAAGGAATTAGTAGAAAAACACGGTAGTAAAATTAGGGTGAAAAGTGATGTTGGGAAGGGAAGTGTATTCTCTTTTTTCATTCCTTATAATGAAAAAAAAATGATAACAAGTGATCTGGAATAATTCTTTAAACGATTGCTCAAAAAATAGAAATTCCTTAACCAACTATTGGTTAAGGGATTTTTACTTTTTAATCTTGTTCTGTCATTTTTTGTCTGAGCAAATTCATATCGCTCATCATTTTCTCATCAACAACTTTCGCGTATATTTGGGTTGTTTTCAGATCCGAGTGTCCTAGCATCTTGCTAACGGTCTCAATCGGCACATTATTACTCAAGGTAATTGTGGTTGCAAAGGTATGTCTGGCCATGTGGAAGGTCAGGTTCTCATCAATTTCGCACAGTGTTGCAATCTCCTTCAAGTACTCATTTGTTTTCTGATTGGTCTTTACGGGTAGTAATCGCTTACCAAGTTCGTAAGAGTTGAGAATCTCAATTGCTTGGGGAAGGAGTGGTACTTTGTACTCGCTTGCCGTTTTCTCACGTTCGCGCCATATCCAACGGTCGCCATTATCATCGGTGTACAGATCTTTGGTGCGTAATGTGGCAATATCAGCGTAGGCTAAGCCAGTGTATATCGAAAACATAAAAACATCTCTAATCTCAGCTAAGCGACTTGTTGAGAATTCTTTTTCCTTCAGTCTTTTAATTTGTGCTTTGTCGAGGAAACGACGCTTTGCAGTCTTGGGTGCTTTGGGTTTGAATTTTAGATAGGGATTATTCTGTACAGGAAAGAAATCTTTCTTGATTGCAATATTTAAGAATTGCTTGATGGTGCTGTGGTACTTAAATACGGTTGCATCTGCTAATCCTTGTCGTCTTAACCAATTGTCAAGTTTCTCAATATTGGTGTAATCGATATCGTGAAAGCTTTGGAATAACCCAAATGTCTTAAGGGTTTCGAGTTTAGATTTAATGGCTCGGTATGTGCTGTATTTCTTTGTAGCATCTTGGTCGAGTTCATTTTCACAAAACTCAATAAACTCCATGTCAACGTCACCAGATAGGTAATTTTCTATATGGGCAAAACCGAAATTCTTTTTTTCTTCAGCTATCTTTATTTCAAAATCTTCAAGTCCTGAGATCAAATCTCGTAATTGTTTATTTAGTCGGATTTGATTAGGGTGATTCTTGATTTGTCTTTTTGAATCGTCCCATTGCTTAATGAGAAGGTAAATACCAGTTGAAAAATAACGTTGTTTTTTGAGCAAATAAACTTGAAGTTGAAGAAGTGCTTTGCCTTCTTTGTTCAATTTTCCTTTACGATTATAGACAAATTTATAATTCGCTTTCATATTCGGGTATTATTGGGTATTAAAGTGGGTACTAAAACGGGTATTGCGCACGGTACTACACGGGTACTACAAATGTGTTAAAAGAAACGTTTTCTTTGTGTATCAGAAATTCGATACAATACCTAAAGATAGTAGGTTTGGCGGGGGTATGCAACAAAAAAGACGACACTTTTGTGTCGTCTTTGTGATCCAGCCAGGGCTCGAACCTGGGACCTATAGCTTAGAAGGCTATTGCTCTAATCCAACTGAGCTACTGGACCATCCTATAAATGTATTGTTGCAAAAAAATAAAGTGATCCAGCCAGGGCTCGAACCTGGGACCTATAGCTTAGAAGGCTATTGCTCTAATCCAACTGAGCTACTGGACCATTTTTCCTTAATTGCGATGCAAATATAGGGATTAATTATTGTCTCACACAAATTATTTTGTCCTTTTTTGTGAGGTTTTACGGCAAGTTCAACCTAAATCTCTAACTGTCAGAATATCTATTTTCATATTTTTCTTCATTTTTTTTCAAATACATGTCTGTTTTCGATCTTCCCTTTATTAAATTCGCATGCTTCGAGCTTTTTCGGATGCAAAAGAATAAATAAAATGACCTATGTCCAGGAGCTATTCCTCTAATATTCCTAAACTCTATATTATCAAATTGGCAAAATGGTTTATGCTAACCATGCCCATTATCGTCCTTTTTTATCAGGAGAATGGTTTGAGTATGCAGAATGTTTTAACTCTAAAAGCTTTTTATTCTGTTGCTGTTGTTATCATGGAAATTCCATCGGGTTATTTTGCCGACATATGGGGGAGGAAGAAAACTCTAATTATGGGAAGTGTATTGGGCTGTTTAGGGTTTGTGGTTTATGGCTTGAGTTCCGATTTTTATGGTTTTTTACTGGCCGAGCTTGTTTTGGGTGTTGGCTCTAGTTTTATTTCGGGAGCCGATTCTGCCTTGCTTTATGATAGTTTATTGCAAGATAAAAAGGAAGGCACATATTTGAAGCAGGAAAGTAGAATGATGTCGGTTGGTAATTTTGCAGAGGCGTTAGCGGGTATAGCAGGAGGGAGCTTAGCTCTAATCAGTTTACGAACACCCTTTATATTCCAAATCTTTATTGCTTTTATAGCTGTACCAGCTTCCATGATGTTAATGGAGGTGGAAAGGAGTAAACTTAAGACAGAAGGCGGCTTTGTGCACATTCTAAAGGTCGTTCGCTATGCCTTATGGGAAAACCTTCAGTTGAGACTAAATATCCTTTATTCGTCTATTTTTGGTTGTGCCACACTTTCTCTGGCTTGGTTTGTTCAGCCCTATTTAAAACAGTTCGATATGGATGTGAGCCGTATTGGTGTGATTTGGACTCTTCTGAATCTAACGGTTGGTTTTACGGCCCTGTTAGCACATCGAATTGAGAGTCGTTTGGGTAAAATAGGCACATCACTATTGATTGTTATTGGGCTTTCCTCTGGTTTTATTCTGTCAGGAGTCATGACCACACAATTGGGCATTATTTGTCTCTTCTATTTTTATATCATTAGGGGGATTGCCACACCTATATTAAAGGATTATATCAATAGAATTACCACATCGGATATGCGAGCGACAGTGCTTTCTCTTCGTAATTTTATTATTCGAATTCTATTTGCCATTATCGCGCCCTTCTTAGGCTGGTATAGTGACCATTTTAGTATTGGTGACGCCTTAATATTTGCAGGTAGTATTATATTTCTATTGGGAGGTGTGACACTTTTCTTTATCTATAAAACCGAGAGAAAGTAAGTTGTTAAAAGTAAAAGTCACTATAATCCTGATCAACTAAATTATAAAGTTAAGGCATAAAAAAAGAGTCTCAACTGAGACTCTTTTTTTTTATAGCTTATTAAGCAAGTGTTATTTCTTAGCGTTGAAACCTTTTTTCTTTGCAGCTTCTTCTAATCGCTGTTGGAATTTCGATTTTTTAACGGGCTTTTTCTTCGATGCTTCCAGCATAGCCAATACTTTGTTATCATCAACCATCCACTTACGAATTGCCCAAGTTTGGACTATTGTAAATAGTGTTGCAATAAAGTAATAGTATGATAAACCTGATGCATAGTTATTGAACCATACTAAAAACATTACTGGCATCATATACATCATAGCTTGCATTCCTGGCATCTGGTTCGATGTTTGCATCTGACCGTTCATCTTCGTGTAAACTAAGTTGGTTACTGCCATCAAAATACAGAACAAAGAGATATGATCACCATACCAAGGAATATCCCAGGGTAAGGTCATAATAGAGTCATAAGACGATAAGTCTGAAGCCCAAAGGAAGCTTTTCTGACGAAGCTCAATTGATGATGGAAAGAAACGGAAGAGTGCAATCAGAATAGGGAATTGTACCAACATTGGCAAACAACCACCCATAGGATTTACCCCTGCCTTTTTATATAGCCCCATAGTTGCCTGCTGGCGCTCCATGGCTTTGTCTTTTGGTATTCTCTCATTTATTTCATCAATCTGAGGCTTCAAAACTCTCATTTTTGCCGTTGATAAATATGACTTATAAGTAAGAGGTGAAAGAACCAGTTTGATAAGAATGGTCAGAATCAAAATAATTAGACCATAATTGCTCATGTACTTTTCAAGGAAGTTGAAAACTTCAATTACGACGTATTTATTAACCCATCCAAAAATACCCCATCCTAAATTGATAACTTTTTCAAGTTGAATGTCCTTACCGTATTTTCTAAGCGTTTTGTATTTATTAGGCCCAAAATAGAATTGCATTGGGTAGCTCTCTTTCACATCGCCACTATATGGAAGAGAAATCTCAGCAGAGAAGTTCTTTAAAATAGGCGAGTGCTCATCCATATCTACAGACTTCAGCTTAATGCCTTTGAAGTTGTTTTTAGCGATAAGTGCCGACGTAAAAAATTGTTGCTTAAAGGCAATCCATTTCACTTGCGTGGCTATATCTTCTTCGTCATTACCACCTTCACTTAAATTATCTACGTCATCTTCACTATGTTTATAATAAAGAGCTGAGTACATATTCTCATTCTTATGACCTTTTTCTTTGCCATAAATATCGGCTTGCCAGTTGAATGTTAGGTTGCTTTGGTTGCGAGCGATGATGTTGTTTAGACCAATAACTTTGATGTCAAAGTCAAGCATATAGCTATCAGGAGCTAAAGTGTACACATATTCAAGGTATTGATCATCACTAGCCTTAAGTTTCATACTTAAAGTCTTTTGCTGTGAGCTCGCATCAATGTTTTCAAAACCAGCATCAGAAGAAAAGAATAAATCTTGTGTATCAATAGGTTTGTTTTCTGCATAGAAACTCATGCCAAAACGATTCTTTTCACCTTCCCAAAGGATTAATGGTAAAGAGTCATGTGTTTGGTAATCTTTAAGCTGAACCGAATAGATTCGTCCACCTTTATTGCTTACCTTAATCTTAACAAGTTTGTTCTCAAGAGTGATAAATTCTTCTTTTTGAGCAGCCGCTGATGAAAATACACCAAAGGTTTCTTGCAGATGTGTCGGATCTTTTTGCTTTTCGGCCTCGATGGCTTTCATAGCAGTAAATCTCTCAGTCTCTAATTGCTGATCACGTGCTTGTTCAACTCTGGCAATAGAGTCGCGGGTTTTGATTGCCTTTAATTCTTCAGCCGATGGTTTGGTTAGGTAGGTATACCCAATCAAAATGGCTCCAATAATGACTAATCCCCAAATTGAATTTTTATCCATTTATTAGTTTCTGTTTAGATAGACTATTCGAGAGCAGTTTGTTTTAAAAACTACTCTCCTAAAATTGCATCATGCAAAATTGAATTTCACAATCTATCTTATTGATAATTCTATATTATTTGTTGTTTTTAGCAACCTTCACAAACTCAACAAAAAGAGGGTGAGGGTTTAAAACGGTACTCTTATATTCAGGATGGAACTGAACACCAACAAACCATTTGTGATTTTCAATCTCAACAACTTCAACGAGACCGGTTTCAGGGTTAAAACCTGTCGCTTTTAAACCTGCAGCTTCAAATTGCTTAAGGTAGTCGTTGTTGAACTCGTAACGGTGACGGTGACGTTCTGAAATGTCTAAATTCTTATAAGCCTTCGCACAGTTTGAACCTTCTTTTAGCTCACACTCGTATGCTCCCAATCGCATTGTACCACCTTTTTCAGTCACATTTTTCTGTTCTTCCATGAGGTTGATTACAGGATTGTGAGTTTGAGGGTTCATCTCCAATGAATCTGCATCCTCAAGTTTCAATACATTTCTAGCATATTCGATAACTGAAACTTGCATACCTAAACAAATTCCTAAGAAAGGAACGTCATTTTCACGGGCATATTTTACGGCAAGAATCTTACCTTCCATACCTCTATGACCAAAACCAGGAGCAACTAAAATACCTTTAAGGTCTTTTAACTCGTTCTGATAGTTTGCATCTGTCAATTTCTCAGAGTGAATCCATTTCAAATTAACTCTACATTCATTAGTCGCTCCAGCGTGAATAAAAGCTTCGGCAATTGATTTGTAAGCATCTTTAAGCTCGACATATTTACCAACTAATCCGATATTAACTTCTGATTTAGGATTCTTATGTCTTTTTAGAAACTTTGTCCATTCCTTAAGTTCTGGTTCACCTTCTGATGATAATCCTAGTTTTTCAAGAACGATAGCATCAAGTTTCTCCTCACGCATTTTCAATGGCACATCGTAGATCGTTTCTACATCGATAGATTGAATAACAGCTCTTGGATCAACATTACAGAATAAAGCTACTTTTCTTCTAATATCAGAAGAAAGCTCATGCTCAGTTCTTAATACCAATACATCTGGTTGAACTCCAGTTTCCAAAAGTGATTTTACAGAGTGCTGAGTTGGTTTTGTCTTTAATTCTCCTGATGCTGCTAAATATGGAACAAGAGTTAAATGAATAACCAAGGCATCATTTCCCAGTTCCCATTTCAACTGACGAACTGATTCAATGTAAGGAAGTGATTCGATATCGCCAATAGTTCCTCCAATCTCAGTAATAACGAAATCATACTTATTCTTAGTACCAAGTAGCTTAATATTTCGCTTTATTTCATCAGTAATATGAGGTATAATTTGAACTGTTTTACCCAAATAGTCTCCTTTTCGTTCTTTGTTAATAACGGTTTTATAGATTCTACCTGTAGTGACATTATTCGCTTGAGAGGTTGGTATGTTTGTAAAGCGCTCGTAGTGACCTAAGTCAAGATCCGTTTCGGCACCATCATCAGTTACATAACACTCGCCGTGCTCATATGGGTTAAGGGTTCCTGGATCAACATTTAAATAAGGATCCAGTTTTTGGTTTGTAACAGAATACCCTCTGCCTTGTAGTAGTTTAGCTAAAGATGAGGCTATAATTCCTTTTCCTAATGAGGAGGCGACTCCTCCAGTAACAAAGATGTATTTAGTTGCAGACACTTTAAGATGATTTAATGGTTGATTAAAACTGCAAAAATAGGCAAAATATAGCGTTTTGGAAAACTATTTCCCGAACTAAAAACAGTTGATTGAATAAAAAAAAATACCTCAGTGAAAATTCAAAGAGGTATCTTTTGTGTTTTGAATGGATCTTATGGTTTTATTCAATAACAAATTGAACTTATAAACAATTGTTAGTTAGCTAAATCGTCAATGAGTTTGATTTTTTGTTTTAATAAGCCGAGATTCTTTTTTCCCTGACTGATTTTTTCTTCCATTTCCTTCAGAATTGAGCTTGACTTATCAGACAAAGAGAAGAATCCCATATTGTTTCCCCAAAGTGCAATATCAGTTTCAAGTTGTTTTACTCTGGTGTAAAGTTTATTCCGCTCGTGAATGAGTTTGTCTTCAGGTTTTTTCCCTTCAAGTATTGAATCAATCTTTAGTTTGAACTTTTGGATTTCTAAATTACTAGAGTCCATATTCATTTTATCATATAGAATATTGACTGCTTTGCTGAAATCATTTTGAATATTTTCTTTATTTTTAAATGGAACATGACCAATAGAAGACCAATCTTTTTGGAATTGTTTTATAGTATTCAAGTTTTCCTCATTATCCTCGCTAAGTTTGAATTCTTTGATCTTCTCAATAATAGCTTCCTTAAGTTTTAAATTTTCAGCTTGTTTTAAATCTAAGGAGCCGAAGTGTTCCGATTTACGTTCAAAGAAATGATCGCAAGCTTTTCTAAATCGATCCCAAATTTCATTTGACACTTTTCGTGGAACATTACCAATACTCTTCCATTTTTTCTGAATTCGAATTAATTCATTGGTTGTTTGTTTCCAATCGGTACTGTTTTGTAATTCCTCAGCTTTTTCGCAAAGTGCCATTTTGATATTCAGGTTTTCGTTCAACGCATCTTTGTGCTCCACATAGAAATCACGTTTGTGATTGAAAAATAGATCGCAGGCTTCTCTAAAGCGTTGATAGATAAGATTGTTGTCTTTTTTTGGTGCAAAACCAATTGTTCGCCACTCTGTCTGAATTTCAAGCACTTCTTTAGAAGCTTCATTCCATTCTTGATGAGTTTTTACAACTTTACCTGCAATCTCTTCGACCTTAACACAGAGGGTAGTCTTTTTCTGAAGATTGTAGATTTGTTCTTCACGAACACCATTATAGAAATTCTGTTGATTTTTATTGATAGTATTTGATATGGTTTTAAATCGCTGCCAAAGTTCTTCTCTTAGACTACGGTCAACAGGACCAACCTCACGCCACATTTCATGCAGTTTTTGGAGGTCATTAAATGCTTTAACAGGAGAATCCTGTTCAATGAGCTTTTCTGCATTTTCGCAAAGTGCGATTTTAGCTTCGTAGTTTTTGCGTAAATCCAAATCACGCAGGTCTCGATTGATCTTACTGTAATCGTAGAATTGTTCTACAGCATGATGGTAGTTTTCCCATAAGTGTTTAATAGATTGAGAGGGTACCATACCGTAATCTTTCCACTTTTTTTGCAGCGCTCTAAATTCGTGGAATGTTTTCTCGAATGACTCTTGGCCCGATATTAATTGTTTGATTTCATCAATAATCAATAACTTCTGCTTTAAGTTATTTTCTTTTTGCTGTTCAAAACTTTTCTGAACTACAGCTTTCTTATCTCTATATTGTTGTAGAAGATCTTTTATTTCAATCTCTTGATCATCTCTTTCTGGATGAAAATCTTCCTCTAATCCACCTTCTTTAATGAAAACTCTTTTATACTCCTCTATACTCGCGTTATGTTTCTTATAGAAATGAACCTTAATACTTTCAGCTCTTTCTTTAGATTCGTTATCTAAGTCTGACTCGAGTATCAGTTTAAGTCTTTGTATTAACTCATGCTTTTCCATTGAAGCATAGTCAGGTATTTCCTGAAGTTCTGTTTTCGATTTTAAATTATCAGTATTAGAATCAGAATCGGATTTTTCTTCCTGAATTTGTTCTTCTGATTGATCATGAGTGGCTTCAGCTCGTAATTCAACTATTGGCTCAGTTTCATTCTCATGTGAGGGTGTAAGATCTTGTTCTTTCATGTTCTTTTTATTGAAAAGTAGGCTAAATGTACCTATTAAATTGACAATATAGAGTTTAGAGGTTTAAACTACTATTACGAATTTAGTTATTAATGTATGAAACATCAAAGAATAATGTGAAATATTTATTTAATTAAAGACTTGGAATAGGCATGAAACAAGCTTTTTAAGGGGCGTGTGCTTCTTTGTTTGTGAGTTGTATTTATCTTTTCGCTAAAAATATGCTTTAATTCATTTTCCAAACTTCATTTTTTTTTGTTTTACTAAGGCTTGATGTCTACTTTTGAGCAAAATTTAGAAAAGATGAGAATTGATATATTAACAGTTGTGCCTGAATTATTGAGAAGTCCATTAGACCATTCTATTATTCAAAGAGCAAAAGATAATGGTGTAGTAGAAATTCACATCCATAACATTCGTGATTTTTCCGAAGACAAGCATAATAAGGTTGACGACTATGCTTTTAGTGGTGGAGCAGGAATGGTCATGCGATTGGAACCAATAGTTAAAGCAATTGAAAGTTTGACTGACCAGCGAAAGTATGATGAGATTATTTTCACGACTCCTGACGGTGAGAAGTATGATCAAAAATCGGCAAATACACTTTCTCTAAAAGAGAATATCATGATTCTTTGTGGTCATTATAAAGGTATTGATCAGAGGATTCGTGATCATTTTATAAGCAAAGAAATTTCTGTTGGTGATTTTGTGTTGACAGGTGGAGAATTGGCTGCTGCTATTATTATTGATAGTGTTGTGCGTTTATTACCGGGGGCTATGGGTGATGAAACATCTGCCTTAACAGATTCTTTTCAGGATAATTTATTAGCACCCCCCTTGTATACACGTCCTGCTGAATTTAGAGGATGGAAAGTTCCTGAAATATTGCTTTCAGGGGATCATAAGAAAATTGAGATTTGGCAAGAAGAACAGGCTTATAAAAGAACGAAGCAACTTCGTCCTGATTTACTTGATGAATAATAAAATAAAAAGCTGCAAATTATAATTTGCAGCTTTTTATGATTTAGTAGTTTTCGCTTTTCTCTTCAAAATAAGCTTGAGGATGTTGGCAGGCAGGACAGTTGTTAGGTGCTTTTTTACCCTCGTGCACATAACCACATTTTCTACAGTACCAATCTGTTTTTTCTTCCTTTTCGAATACTTTACCTTCTTCAATATTCTTCAATAGTTTAAGGTATCTTTCTTCGTGCATTTGTTCAACTTTAGCAATAGTTTTAAATGCAGAAGCGACTTCTTTGAAGCCTTCTTCTTGTGCGATTCTAGCAAATTCAGGATACAAATCGGTGTATTCCTCGTTTTCGCCCATAGCAGCAGCTTTTAGGTTTTCAGCTGTTGTTGCAATTGATCCAGCTGGGTAAGTTGCCGTAATTTCAAGTTCGCCACCTTCGAGGAAGTTAAAGAAACGCTTAGCGTGTTGCATTTCCTGCTCAGCCGTTTCTAAAAATAAGGCTGCAATTTGCTCGTAACCTTCTTTTTTTGCTTGCTTTGCAAAATAGGTGTAGCGGCCCCTTGCTTGTGACTCTCCTGCAAATGCTTTCAGAAGATTCTTTTCTGTTTCTGTTCCTTTAATGCTCATACCAATTGAGTTTTGTTATGTTTTCTAATATACAAATATCAAGTTTTTATTAGAAGTATAGAAGTATAATCCCAACTAGCTTTCTTATTTATAATGGTGTTAAATAGTACGGTGGGTTGAGTATATTGATAAGAAAAATGGAAAAATAATTTTGTGTAAAGTCTAAAGTTTTTGTAACTTCTTTATGCAAATCTATCTCGATTTGTTTCTCAATTAAATTTCGTATTATATGTCTAAACTTTACCTATGGTCAGAGTTTGTGGTATTGTTTTTTGTAATGCCACTTTTGTACTTCTTTGAATTGATTCCAATTCATAAAGGAATACCATTGGTGCTTGTTTTTATATATTGCTTTGTGGTTATGTATAACAGAAAAAATATATCAAGACGAGTTTTTAGAGTTAAGTCTTATGTTTCATTAAAAGAGGTTGCTATTAAGAGTTTGTTCTTGTTAATTGTGTCTTCTTTGTGGGTTTATATCTTTCGAGAAGATGTTTTTTTTCATCTGCCCTTAAATAATTTTTGGTTTTGGGTTTTTATTGTTTTGACTTATCCTATTTGGTCAGCTTTTACCCAAGAATTTATATACCGCTTTTTTTTCTATCAACGTTATAGAATTTTATTTGATAGTATTCTGGTTATGATATTTGTGAATGCTCTTTGTTTCTCCATGGCTCATATCATTTTTAGAAATTGGGTAGCCTTAGTATTTACTTTTGTCGGTAGTATCGTTTTTTCACTGACTTATATACGTAGTAAATCTTTAAATGTGGTTTTTATTGAGCATTCCATTTATGGTAATATTTTTTTTACCAATGGATTTGGCATTTTCTTTTATCTACCTCTTTAATTTATTTAAAACAAATAAAAATAAGAGGTATATTTATATCTATGAAAATTAGATTTAAATACGCCCTCTTATCTCAGGTTTTGTGTTTTTCGGAATACTGGCTTTGTATTTTGTTGAGGCTCAAACTCAAAATAAAGTAATGAAAGAAAAGCATACCAACTCGCTTATTAATGAGACTAGTCCATACTTACTCCAACATGCTCATAATCCTGTAAGCTGGAACCCTTGGGGGGATGATGTTCTACAAAAAGCCCAGGCAAGAAATAAGCCGCTTTTGATAAGTATTGGCTATTCAGCCTGCCATTGGTGCCATGTAATGGAACACGAGAGCTTCGAAAACGAAGAGGTTGCTAAGTTGATGAATGAACTCTTTGTTTGTGTGAAGGTTGACAGGGAAGAACGACCAGATATAGATCAGGTTTATATGGATGCTGTTCAGCTAATTACCGGACGAGGTGGTTGGCCTTTGAATTGCTTCGCATTACCTGATGGTCGTCCATTTTATGGAGGGACTTATTTCCCTTCTGATGATTGGGTGAAGGTGTTGAAGGCTATTAGTAATGCTTATATGACTGAAAAGGAGAAGGTCTTGAGATCTGCTGAGCAGGTTTCTGAAGGCCTTAGGACAAGTGGCTTGATTTTAGAAAAAGCTGAGACTAGCCTTTTTCAGATGGCCGATTTAGTTAAGTCTGTGAATGTATGGAAATCGAGCTTCGATAAAAAATATGGCGGTGAGAACCGTGCCCCTAAATTTCCGATACCTATTTCTCTGGACTTTTTATTGAACTACTATTTCTATACCAAAGATGTAGAGGTTTTAGATCATGTTGTTTTAAGTTTGGATAAGATGGCCGAGGGTGGTATTTACGATCAGGTAGGCGGTGGTTTTGCTCGCTATTCAGTTGACGAATATTGGAAGGTTCCTCATTTCGAAAAAATGCTTTACGATAACGCCCAACTCCTCAGTTTGTATTCGAATGCTTATCGCTTAACTAAGAAAGCTCTCTATAAGCGTATTGTCGAAGAGACTATTGGCTTTCTGGAGAGAGAAATGTCGTTTGCAGAAGGTGGATTTTATTCTGCATTAGATGCAGATAGTGAAGGCGTAGAAGGAAAATTTTACGTTTGGGAAAAAGAGGAGCTTGATCAGCTTTTAGGAGATGATTCAATTATCTTTTCAGAATACTACGAGGTGTCAAAATCGGCTAATTGGGAAGAAGGCAATATTCTTCATATAAAAAAGGATAAAAAAGAATTATTAGATAAGTATCAGTTGTCAGAAAGGGCATTCGATCTTTTAATGAAGGAGTCGAAGAAGAAACTTTTACAGGCAAGAGAAGAGAGAATAAGACCTGGTTTGGATGATAAATTCTTAAGCGCATGGAATGCCCTTTTAATAAAGGGATATCTTGATGTCTACAAGGCGATTGGGGATGAAACATATTTAAAAAAGGCTGATCAAATAGCCAATTTTATCATGGCGAGAATGATGCAGTCAGGTGTTCAGTTGTTTAGAACCTATAAAAAGGGTGATTCAAGAATAAATGCCTTCCTCGATGATTACACTTTTACACTTGAGGCTTTTATTGCCTTGTATCAAGCCAGTTTCGATGAAGCCTGGCTCAATCGTGCTGATGCTATGATGGCTTATGTAATCAAGAACTTTTATGATGATAAATCAGGTATGTTTTTTTATACTTCAGTAGAAGATGCTAAACTTGTTGCTCGAAAAATGGAGGTGATGGATAATGTCATCCCTTCTTCAAATGCATCAATGGCTGAATCTCTTTATCTCTTGGGGCATCTATTAGAGGACGAAAAGTATGTTGAACTGTCAGGACAGATGCTTGCCAATATGAAAGAGCATACCTTGAAATACTTATCTTATCATGGTAAATGGGCTAATTTAATGTTAAAGCAAATAGAATCACCCTATGAATTGGTTATATCAGGTTCGGATGCAAGGCAGTATCAAAAAGAATTTAATAAAAGATTTTACCCTAATGTCTTGATATTGGGAAGCGAGAAAGAAAGTGAGCTACCTCTATTGAAAAATAGATTTAATAATGAAATAACTAGTTTTTACCTTTGTAAGGATAAGGCTTGTTTCGCACCGACATCCAATATGGAAGAAGTTATTAGACGTATCGATCTCAAATAATGTTAAAGACTAATATAATGATGAAGAAAATTTCCTTTTTGTGCCTAATTGCACTATTAACAGCTTGTGCTACGGTTCCAATTACGGGGAGAAGACAAATGAGTTTATTTCCCGAAAGTCAGATGATAGCGACTAGTTTAACTCAATATGATAGTTTTCTTAAGGAGAATAAGTTGTCAGGTGATGAAGAGCAGTCGGAGATGGTGAAGCGAGTAGGAAAGCGAATTTCCGAGGTTGTGGAGATCTTTATGAAAGATAATGGAATGGCTGACAGAGTTGCTGACTTTGCCTGGGAATTTAATTTGGTTGAGGATGATACGCCTAATGCTTGGTGTATGCCAGGTGGTAAGGTTGTTTTTTATACTGGTATTCTGCCTTATACTCAAACCGAAGCAGGTTTGGCAGTTGTGATGGGACACGAAATTGCACACGCTATTGCTCGCCATGGTAATGAGAGAATGAGTCAGCAGATGGGAATTCAGGCTTTGGGAACAGGTTTGAGTATGGCACTAAATGAAAAACCAGCTGAGACTCAGCAAATATGGATGACCGCTTTTGGTGCAGTTTCTAATGTGGGAGTGATGTTGCCCTTTTCAAGATCACATGAGACTGAAGCTGATAAAATGGGTTTGATTTTTATGGCCATGGCTGGATATGATCCTGCCGTTGCTGTTGACTTTTGGAAACGTATGGGTGAAAGTGGTGGACAAAAGCCTCCAGAGTTCTTGTCAACTCACCCAGCTGACGATACTCGCGTTCAAAATTTACAAGCTTTTTTGCCTGAGGCAATGAAATATTATAAGAAATAGAAAGTTAAGTCTTACAAAAAAAATATTGAGAAGAGATGCTTATTGTGCATCTCTTTTTTTTTGCCTTTATATTTCCACTAATAAGTTTTTTAAGTCATCTTGTTTTTGGTAGAATAGGAAAGTTCAACGCTTGATTAATCCTGATCTTTCGGATTCCATATCTCTTCAGGAATAGTATCATCTTCGTCCCAAACAACCTTGGGTTTCTGAGGCCCTTCGTTTCTGAAGGCTAAGGCGTAAATAAGTCCTGAGCAGCCACCAAATAAATGGTGGAGTTGCTACATTTACTTGGACAGTGAGTTAAGGTATAATTATCTTAATAATTTATATCTTAGAAAATGGAAAAAGAGAGACGAAAATTTAGTAGAGAGTTTAAATTAAATGCTGTTGAGTTAAG
>NZ_QQWG01000030.1 GCF_003863355.1 Ancylomarina euxina
AGATAAATAATCGTAATCACAATATCAAAAAGATTTGCCAAAAGAGCAAGAATTATGGTTAATCATTTCACTCTCTTTTCCATGGGTATTTTTAAATTCATTTGTTGAGTGCAATGAATGGTAACGGTCTTGCTAAGTTGCGTGGGCGATTTAAAAGAAATAACCTTTCAAACCGCGCGGAAGCAAGCCGCATAAATTTGTTTATATTTTTCAGCAAACCAATTAA
This sequence comes from Ancylomarina euxina, assembly GCF_003863355.1. Taxonomy (GTDB): domain Bacteria; phylum Bacteroidota; class Bacteroidia; order Bacteroidales; family Marinifilaceae; genus Ancylomarina; species Ancylomarina euxinus. The sequence goes on from NZ_QQWG01000030.1 coordinate 227, forward strand.
AGTGGCTTGCTGGTGTTTCTTAATTGTACTAAACTTACAAGCTACTCGCCACCGCCCATGAAATTTAGCTTTTGTTACCATTTCGTTGTTTTTCAGAGTCAAATTTATCCGACCAAATTCCGTTTTCACTGTTCATGGTTTGAATAAACTCAGACAGTGTGCTATTACGAAAAGCATTTCGATTGAGTGAGCAATACCTAAACTTGTTAAATTTCATATACAGTTCAGTTTTTGTTTTCAATTCAGATTCCGAAAACTTGCTAAAAATTCGGTTGTGATTTTTATTCCGTATTTGAGACAGAATCCCTTTTTCTATTGTTTTTATTTTCGTTAGTAACTATTGATATTATCGAAGCGATAATGAGTATTGAAGAACCGATAAACAACCAAAATCTTGCTGATGAAGTATCAATATCCGCAAAATCAAAAGTTAGAATATTTATAAGCATTGCAATTATAACTAGTATTGAGGATAAATTTCTTTTAATCATAGTTTATGTTTTTTTTTGAGTTACAATGAATGGTAACGGTCTTGCTAAGTTGCGTGGGCGATTTAAAAGAATTATCCTTTAAACCGCCAAGTAAGCAAGCCGATTAAATTTGCTTATATTTTCCAGCAAACCAATTTGAATTGGCTTGCTGGTGTTTCTTAATTGTGTCAAACTTTCAAACTGCTAATCACCGCCCATGAAATTTAGCTTTTGTTAGCGGCTGATATTTAACTCCTTAAGGTTCATAGTCTTCGAAAATTATCTTATTTGCACCGCCAAGTTGAGTATTGAAGAATTGAATCTCGTGTGATTTGCGCGAAATTATCTTATAAATTCTCTTCTTCGAAACCTCGGGAGTGTTAGAACCAAAATATACAGATTTAAGCATTTCGATAGGATAATGTCTTATTCTCTCTTCAGGAATCTGATTTTCTTTAAAATTGATTTGTATAGCCCTTAATTCTTTTTCATATTCCCAATTGAGAGTCTTTGTTGAAAAAACCCACTCTAATTCATGGGCATAATCATGAGTCCAACTTTTATTTAATTCAATTAGATCAGTATCGTTTTCATTTTCGAAAACTGGAGCAAATTTGAAGAAATTAACATGAGGTTGTTCTGCTTCATAAGAAACAGAGCGAATCCTATCTTTATATGTATAAGTCTCTTTTGTAAATTCTTTAATAATATTGCCGTCTTTAGCTAGTGTTTTAAAATCATGATTTACTTCATAAGTAAACATCCCTAGAGTTTCAAGATTAAATTCCAAACATACTCCCGCATGTTTACTTGCATAATGTGCCCACATAAGTGGTTCGTTATTTTTTTCTGAAAAACAAGAGACAAAGCTTGCACGCAAGAATTTTCTTGATAATTGTTCTAGTTTGCTCTTTAGTCTAACTTCATCCATTTTAACTTCAGGAACAACTTCACTGAAAGAAGCTCTAAGAATAGTAATAAGGTTTTCTAGCCAAATGTTTTTATTAGATACTAAATGAGCTTCCATTTTTTCAAAAATTGATTCTTTCAATTCTTGAATAGCTTCATCGTTTTTATGAAGTTTTATAAAAAGATTGGTAACCTCAATTGTTGATGTTTTTCCAGATAAATCCACATGAACTTTCATAATAAACCATATTAAGTAATCAAGTGAATTTATTTCATAAGGAGTGAAATCAATTCTTGCACTCAAATCTAATGGGTCATTTAGCTCTTCATAAGATGCAAAATACAATTCATTATAGTATAGTTCCTTGAATAGAAAATCAGAATGAGGTCTATATTTGAAAATTGTACGCATGTTTCTCTTTTTTATATTTGCCGCTAACGGTCTTGCTAAGTTGCGTGGGCGATTTAAAAGAATTAACCTTTCAAACCGCGCGGAAGCAAGCCGCATATATTTGTTTATATTTTTTGCAAACCAAATCTAGGTGGCTTGCTGGTGTTTCTTAATTGTACTAAACTTTTGAACTATTCATCACCGCCCATGAAATTTAGCTTTTGTTAGCCACCGTAATTTATAATAAGCGTTCAATTGTTTTTCTAATATTTTCAACAGATTCCTTTATTGAAGATGCTTCATTTAAAACAGTATTGATGTCTACATTATATCTCTCTTGTATATGTTGGACTAGATATTTATTCTGAGCCAAGCACACTTGAGTAGCTTTTTGAATATTAGCATTAATTTTATCTTGTCTCATAGAAAATATTACCGACGTAACGATTATTAAAATAAAGACACCAACAGTTAAGAACGATAGCATTTCAATTACTCTAGCAATAATACCAACAGGTACAATACTTTCAATATTACCGAATGTTACTGTTTTAATAGTGTAATAAATGAAATCAAAAAAATGTGGAATACCTGTGACATTAAAGCTTTCAGGAAAAGTATGATATAATTGAAAATTTAAAAATGTGTAAAAGGTAAACGTGATAAATACAAAACCAACAAGTTGGTAAATCCAGGATACAACAAAGGCTCTTTTCCCTTTAAAGCTGGTCAGGTTAGTTCCTAAAAATTCGACGATTGAGTTTGCTATTATTAACCTTTTAATACGTTTAAAATTTCTTTCATCTTCAGGTAATTTTTCATCTTCCTTATTTTCTTCAAAGCTTTTAATCATTTTATAGGATTGCTCTGGAGATTCTATTAGTTGGTCTAAAGTTTTATCAATATCAGCCCCAAAAATCTGTGCTGGTTGAAAAGATTGTTTCACATATCTAATTACAATCTTGTAATAAATGAATGCGAAATAAACCATACTAAATATTTTCACATAAAGATAATCCGTTGTTGATAATAGTAAAATGGTTCCTGATACCAAAATCATATGGATAAAGGTAGATTTGTACTTTTTTATCCGTGTGAATATTAGGTTGGCGTAACCAGATAAAAGGTATATTTTTCCTTTGTTTAAAACAGACTTGGGAATAAACCAGAATATCATCAGAAATGGGTAGAAAAGGATACTCAAATTATAGTACCATTTAGTTTTCAACATAACTATAGCAACAGTAGATAAATAAATAAAAGGTATGGTATTATTTATCCAGTGTAAGTCTTCAGGCATGCCTTTTAACAATGTAGTATCTCCCCTAAATAAAAGTATCCACGTTCCTAAGATCCATAATACGCTATACGTTATATGTTTTCGAAGAAATTTCCAATAAATTGGTTTATCAATGTTTAAGTTAAGAAATGTTGTCATATTACTCTTCTCTAATTGAACTATTGTATTTTCTTATGGTGGCTAACGGTCTTGCTAAGTTTTCGTGGGCGATTTCGAAGAGTTTTCCTTTCAAACCGCCAAGTAAGCAAGCCGATTAAATTTACCTATTAATATTTTGAACAAGACAAATTGAATTGGCTTGCTGGTGTTTCTTAATTGGACTAAACTTTCGAACTGCTTATCAGCGCCCATGAAATTTAGCTTTTGTTAGCTGCTGCCATTATCGTTTTTTTAGATTGTCCCGATGAATGATATAGAAGTCAATCCAACAATTATAAACAATGAAATCAAGATCAATCTTGGAGAAATTTTATCAATTGAATCAAGATCTTGAATTAGAGTGTCAATTACACATATTTCTGTTTCAACAACTTCAGTCTTAGCAATGAAATCTCCAATTCTTCGTTTTGGATTTATTATAATCATTAATACTTCTAAAGGCCAAAGCATCATTGTTACATTTCTTAGCATACATTGCAATTGTGATGCTTCCTTTTTAGTTTGGATGTCAACTATTTTAAAGCCAAAAGTTCTCTTTCCTGCACTCATTCCAGATGCAATGTCTTTGTTAAGAATTATAAATAATAATACCAACCAAGGCAACAACATAACAGATAAGTAGGTAGGAAAATATTCAATTTCAGGATATATAAAAGTCTGTATTAAAAAAAATAAAATCATAAAAAGTAAAAAAAAGGGCATTATGATAGCCATGCAAAACCATAAATCACTAATCATTGATTTCATTCTAGAATTCAAGATGGTCATTGGAAAGCTGTCAGCTTGTTTTAAATAACTTTTAGTGAAGAAGTTTAATATCAATTTTCTGGGTATTCTCATAGTTTTTTATTTTCCTTTGGTTGCAGCTAACGTAAAGCATAAAAATCGAAACGGCCAAAGTGCGCAAACGAATAAATGCTTAGCCAAACATAAGAAAAAAGCGCGAAAAGTAGCAGCCGCAATACATTAAATTTTGTCAGCCCGAATGTGTGGAGGCTGCGGAGCAGACTTCAAACGCCAGTTTTGTTTTTTAATGCATTGTTGTGCCTCGTAGCCATAAATACCAATTATCCTTGCCACTTGGTTGGTGAAACTACCAATGCGCGTAGGCCGAAAAATCATCATGATAATTCACGAAATCAGTTCGTTCTAGAATCGTGTCATATCAGGACGATACACCGATCCGTCTTGAAACCTCACAAAGAATAGGAATCTGTCAAGCACGATCTCATGAAAACTCACGCTTAGTAAATCAAATCTTGAGCGGGCTGGCGTGTTTATAATTGAAAAATTATCAAGGCTTAGAAACCGATTTAATTGGTATTTGATTTGGGGAAATAAATCCGCTATGAGGCACAACGGCTCGAATATGCGTAGTGCGGGATTTCAAGGCACTTCCCTATCAAACCGCTACAAATTTTAGTAAATGTACAAACTTAAATTTACCCGCATCGCCCGCATTACGTATATTTATTGTTGTATGCTGGCGTTCATTGATTTCTATCTGTTTATCAATCTATTAGCAGTCTTTTTTATGTCCTTATTAAATCGCACAAATCTACCTACGAAGTACAAATTTATTTTGTTTTTTTGAGCGCCGGCAAACCCTAATGCCCTGTGGCAAATTGGGTCAGCTTTGTAAGCTCTTTGACAAAGCTTTGGCTTTAGAGTTGGCTCGTGGAGCTTTGGTAATGTGCTTGCAAAAGAGCAGTCTTTTTATCCGCAAGTATGTCCTTTACTTTTAAATTCTTTTACTGTCATACCATATGTCTTCTTAAATGTCCTTGCCAAATGGCTGCTATCAGTAAAGTTTAATTGCCATGCAATTTCTTTTAAACTAAGGTCAGTATGCAATACTTTTGTTTCTACTATTTTAAGTTTTGATTTTAAAACGTAATCAACAAGACTAACTCCAGCTTGCTTTTTAAAGTATTCTGAAAAGTAAGTTTTAGAAATACCAAAGTTTTCTGCCAATACACTTAATCGAAGATTTTCATTGTCCAGCAAGTGAGTGTTAATATAACGAAGAATTTCTCCAAATCTATTATCAGTTTCGTTGGCTTTGCCCACGTATTTGTTTTCAATACTTCGTGCTAAAATATTTAGAATAGAAGCTATAGAGCCCGAAATTATCGAATCAGAATAGCTGTCAGCTCGCAAATATTCCTGATATATAGATTTTATATTATTAATAATAAACTGTCTGTCATGTTCTGATGATATTATATCACCAGGCACCTTATTGTATTTGGCAATTATGTAAGCAATTTTATCAAACCACACATTATAATCAGTCAGATTATTTTTTTGTAGAAAAAAATGGTCAGTAAACCTTATAAAATAGAATTTGGATGGACTTAAAATTTTAAATGAATGACAATCCAATGGTGGCAGGAAAAATATGTTCCCATCAATATATTCAAATTCATGTTGGTTAATGCATTGGCTGCCGGTTCCTTTTTCAATATATACTATTTCAAAGAAATTGTTTTTATATGGTCTTTTAGTCCACACCTCCATTTCTTCAATATGTATTTCAAATAGTTTGTTAATTGTCTCAGTTTTCATTGTATCAGAATTGGTTTACATTTTAATATTTGAGTCTAAATTACTACAATAAATAGATATTACCTCTGCTCCTTGATGTGTTTCTTTATTAAAACCAATTAATATACAATTTATTCCAATTTGTATACAACACCAGCGGACTAAAACTGCTTTACCTTTGTATCATAACAAATAAATAAAATAATTAACAATTTAAAATTTAGTATTATGACTTATTATTCAGTATTAGACGTTACTCCAACAACAGACAAGTGGATTCCTGATTATTTACCGGTTTCAAATAAGCTTGTTCCTAAATATGGTGGGAAATATGTTGCAAGAACAACTTCACACGAACAAGTTGAAGGAGATAAAAAGGAAGCTGGTTTAAGAATTATTATCGAATGGCCAAGTAAACAAGCAGCTATGGATTTTATGAATGACCCAGAGTATGCTCAACATTTGAAAGCAAGAACAGAAGGCTCAGTAAGCAATCATTACCTAATAGAAGCAAAGGATGAATTTGCAGGATAATAGAAATTCAAAAGAGTTTTTATTAATGTAAAGGCTCTTTAATTATAAAGAATTCGCAAATAAAAACAATTTCATTTAAACAACATAGAATCATGAATATTACAGATATAGCAAATTGGCGTTACTCAACAAAGGAATTTGATCCTTCAAAAAAAATATCTGAAAAAGATTTCGACAAGATTAAAACTCTTTTGCGAATGAGTCCTTCAAGCACAAACATACAGCCATGGCATTTTGTAATTGCAAATACAGAGGGTGGAAAAGAGCGCATCGCAAAAGGGACACAAGGTTTTTATCAGTTTAACGAGCAAAAAGTAAAGGATGCTTCACATGTTATTGTTTTTTGTGCAAGAACCGATGCTGATGATGAATATATGTTACACCTTTTGGAAACCGAAGACAAAGATGGCAGGTATCCAAATGATGAAATTAAACAAATGGTATTTGGTGCACGAAATATCTTTGCCAAGATGCACAAATATGACTATAAAGACCAACAACATTGGATGGATAAACAGGTTTATATGAATATGGGAAATCTCTTACTTGGGGTTGCTGCTCTAGGCATTGACGCACTGCCAATGGAAGGGGTGGATATGAAAGCCTTAGATGAAGAATTTGGCTTACGAGAAAAAGGATTTACAGCCATTGGTGTTGTTTCATTAGGTTACCGTAAGGAAAGTGATTTTAACATGCCTAATAAAACTCCTAAATCAAGATTGCCTGAAGAAGAAATTATTACAATTCTAAGCTAAGACAATGAAAAAGAATATACTTATAACCGGAAGTACCGATGGAATTGGTAAACTGGCAGCTTTAAGGTTGGCAAATGATGGTCATGTGGTATACTTGCATGGAAGAAATGAGGAAAAGCTTAACGATACCATTTCGGAAATAAAGGAAAACACAAAAAATGATAATGTATTTGGTTTTGTTGCCGATTTTTCAAATTTGAATGTTGTTAAGAATATGGCAGAGCAAATCATGAAGAAAATCGACAGACTAGATGTTATCATTAATAATGCAGGCGTATTTAAAACTTCAGCAACTCATTCTAATGAAGGATTAGATTTGCGATTTATGGTCAATTACATTGCTCCTTTTGTTTTAACAAATAAGCTACTACCATTATTAGAGCAAGGAACTGACTCAAGGGTCATCAACTTAAGTTCAGCAGCACAGTCTGCAATATCCTATGATGCGATGGCTGGTAAGCAAAAAATAAGTGTAAATGAATCGTATGCTCAGAGTAAATTAGCCTTGACTATATGGAACTATCATTTTGCAAACCTACATAAAAATATAACTGCCATTGCAGTAAATCCAGGTTCATTACTTAATACAAAAATGGTAAAAGAAGCATACGGGCAATATTGGGCACCGGCTGATAAAGGAGCTGATATATTATATGATTTGGCTATTGGGGAAGAACATAAAAAACATAGCGGTGAGTACTTTGATAATGACTCTGGAGTGTACGCAAAGGCTCATGGTGACACCTACAATTCCAATATTGTAAATAACCTCATTGAATTTACGAATAAACTAACAGATTGATATGAATTATACAGGACCGGTTTACAGGCCTCCTTACGAGGCAAATACTCTGCTGTTAGAAGTTACAGTTGGTTGTGCTCATAATAAATGTACATTTTGTACAATGTACCACGATGTTAAATTCTCAATAGCTAAAGCTGATAGAATAGAACAAGACTTGCAAGAGGCTCAAAGATTATATCCGAACGTAAAAAGAATATTTTTAGTAAATGGAGATGCTTTTGTATTATCAGCAAATCGCTTAAAGAATATAGCAGAACAAATTCATAAATATTTACCAAAGGTTGAAATCATTACTATGTATGCATCCATAAACAATATCATGCATAAATCTGATGAAGAATTAGCTGAACTAGCTAAACTCGGAATTGGGGATTTATGGATTGGAGTTGAGACAGGATTGGGTGATGCCCTTGATTATTTAAACAAAGGGGCTTCATTGAGTGACACTGAGAAACAACTTGAAAGATTAAATATAGCCTGCATTACTTTTTTCTATGGATTTATGTTTGGTGCAGCCGGGAAAAACAGAGGTGTTGAAAATGCCATAGCCAATGCAAAACTAATAAACAAAGTTAAACCATTAGGAATTGTCCCAACCACACTAAACGTTAATAATGGAACAAAACTTGAAGCTGATATTGCAAATGGAAGTTTTCAAATGGCAACAGAGAAAGAAATTCTGGAAGAACAGATAAAAACCATTGAATTGATAAATGTGCCAACTTATTACATGGGTATTCATGTTATTAATACGGTAAGTTTTGACACTCAACTCCCTAAAGGTAAGTTGGAAGCAACTGAAAAAATTAAGTTAGTATTAAATAATACTACTAAAGAAGTACTGAACAGTGTTCCTGAGCGTCATTCAATTTAATACATATTGTCTATGAATCGTTTTTTAGGTTGCGTTTGGTAAAACAGCTCTTTTGCAAATTTTGGTCTGTGAGTTAGTTCGTGCGATTTGCAAATGTGCTGTTCCTGCATTGGGTTTCTTTTCTCAGTGCGGTGGGAGAAAAAAATAAAATAAATTCCCTCAAATTTGCACTGTCGTTTCTTCGATGAGCTTTCTCTCTTTTGCTTGCATACAACGGTCACTTGCAAGTTGTCGTTGCGGATTTCGAAGAGCGTCAGTGTCCGATAGGACATGACGGTCAAGAAAGGAGCAGAGACAGCGCAAACCACTGCACCCGCAATGCAATTTGCAATTTGTTGTGCGTTCGTTTTTATTTATTTTTTGGTGTCCCAGGATTTATTGTTGTTTCCGTTGTTGTAATATTTTGTACTTCAAAATAGTAATCTAAATTTTTTAGTCCTTTTATAATTGTATCAAAGATTTTCTCGTCTGTGTTTTCTTGTAAAAATTCTTTCAACTTGCTCAATGCATCCAAAAAGTCAACTGCCAATACATTTACATTTAATGATTCTTCTTCAACTCCGTCAATCTCATGTGGAATATACAGTTCTGAAGTATTCTTATTTTTACAAATACCGGCAAACTGTCCTTTAAATTTTGGAAAGAAGTGATGCATCATTCCGTGTCTATAGTTGTAAATCTTTTCGAAAGTCACATTGTCATAATAATCTGGAAATAATTTCTCATTTGGGAAAAATAGAAAATAGCTTATGTTGTCTTTTGACTTTCCTGTTTCTCCATTTGGATTCAATAAAAAACCTAACAATTCCATTGAAGAAATAATAGTCATAGCTGTTGGAATTGTACAGCCTCCCATTCCTGTTTCTTTGTCAGGTTGTATTGATTGTAAAATTGTCAAATCCTTTACAATATAATTATCAATAAATTTTTCAAAGAATCTAATTACTTTTTGTCTATCTGTCTCAAGTGTCATATCGGTTGTTTTTAAATGACGCACAACGGTCTTGCTAAGTTGCGTGGGCGATTTAAAAGAATTAACTTCTCAAACCGCTAAAGAAGCAAGCCGCATAAATTTGTTTATATTTTTACGCAAACCAAATTTGGGTGGCTTGCTGGTGTTTGTTAATTGTACTAAACTTTCGAATTGCTCGTCACCGCCCATGAAATTTAGCTTTTGTTACAGCACGTTTATCATGATACTTCTTTCTTACAAATCCGATTAAATATTTTGTTTATTCTTAAGATCTTGAAACCTATTTGTAACAGAAATATACAAATGATTGCTAAAGAAATATATTCTGATTTGACAGTTTCATCTTGAATTATTAAAGCTGCTAGAGAAAATGCTACTATTGCTAAAATATTGAATAACGAAAGAGAATAAGCTAAGGATATACGTTTATCTTCGATATCACCTTCAATAAAAATTGGTGTCCAATTATGTGTTGAAAAAATGAGACTGGAAGTATATAATTTGAACGTATTTGTTTTGATCTCACCTTCAAATAAGATCTTCAAAGATTTCTTAATGTCTAATCGGTATCCTTTTGAGAACAGGGAAAAAGGAAAGACATGAAATTTGTTAAGATCTTTGGAAGTGATCAATCTTTTGGAGAGCAACATGATTAGTTCTTGCTCACTTTTAACTGAATTGAAACTTTTCTTATAAATTATCATTCGAATAGTTTTTCCTAAATGTGCTGTAACGGGCTTGCTAAGTTGCGTGGGCGATTTTAAAGAGTTGATCTTTCAAACCGCTAAAAAAGCAAGCCGATTTAATTAACTTATTTATGTTTTGAGCAATCCAATTGAATTGGCTTGCTGGTGTTTCTTAATTGAACTAAGCTTTCAAACTGCTTATCACCGCCCATGAAATTTAGCTTTTGTTACAGGGCGTTTTCATTCTTTATTCGCAATAGTTAGGATTTACCCAAATATCATCGCTATCTATTTTAGATCTCAGAAAAGATTTAATTCGCTTAATTTTCTTCTTTTTTTTTGATCCAAATGAGAAGATATCAAGTTTTACTAATTGCCCATTATTCTCTGTAATTTGTCCATCTATTTTCAAATATTTATTCTTTACTAGTCCTGGTGGAAAGATTCTCAATTTTAAGCTTAATGTGTCTCCTATAGAATAGGAGTCCATTCTTCGGATATTCTGTTCCAACAAAACTCCTTTCCGAAATTTTAATTGCGTTTCTTCTTTATATTCTACGAAGCTGTACTTTTTGTCTAAGTAAATCCCTCCATATCTCCATTGGTTTCTATTAAAATGGTACAGCGTTAAATCTTTTGTATACCAATCTGCATAAACAAAGCCTTCAATTAATTTTGGTGAATAATTATTAAGTTTCAGATAGTTGATGATATCTAGATGTTTCTTTGTAGAATCAACTTTCACAACATCAATCAAGGCTAATTTTCCTTCAATAATTTTCCATGTTGCACAATATCCCCGCCAACAAGCTGTATGTGGAAAATTGGACTTTCCATATTTGAAAGGACTTTTTTCTATTTTTAATTCTTCTAATGGAAAAGTTTTTAAGTATACAGTATCTCCATCAATTATCAACTTGTCAGAAAGCTGCTCTGTCGAGAAAACATCTGCAACAATGAAAATGAAAATTATTGATAAGATTATATTCTTCATTCTGGTTTCTGTTTTTAATGCCCTGTAACGGTCTTGCTAAGTTGCGTGGGCGATTAAAAGAGAAATCCTTTCAAACCGCGCGGAAGCAAGCCGCATAAATTTGTTTATATTTCTAAGCAAACCAATTAAAGTGGCTTGCTGGTGTTTCTTAATTGAACTAAACTTCTAAACTGCTCATCACCGCCCATGAAATTTAGCTTTTGTTATGGCTAGTTATTACATCGTCAAAGAAATTAATAAAAGTCATAATACGATTATTTATTCTACCAAAATCTATAATTAAACCAAGACCAATCTGTTCTCCGTTGCAACAAACAATTTCATTTTCAAAACTGACAGTGAGTTCTGTAAAATGTCGTTCACTGCGAAATTCCTTAGGACGATCTTCTACGATAAAGTAATTCTCACCTTTTTCAATGATATACCAGTTCAAATCAAAAAACACGCGGTCTGCAAATCTCATAAAAGTTGATTTGTCAAGTTTTCTTCGGAAGCTTTTTTGTTTATTAAAATGATCAAATCCAAAAGAAAGTTCAATTGGAATTTTAATTTTCGAAACTCTTTTTCTTCTACGCACTCTCTCAGCGATTCCATTCTCAACTACGTCGATTGTTTTGTGATTATATTTTCTAGATCTTAATATCTCAACACCAATCAATCGGGCTTCTTCATTATACTGCCTTTTATCACAAATGATCTTAAGCAATTCTTCATTCTTTTTAGTTTCGAATATGTTCTGCCAATCGTAATGACTCATTTATTTCTTGTCTAATTTTAATATAATATCAGCCTAGCTATATAATTAGCCATAACGGTCTTGCTAAGTTGCGTGGGCGATTAAAAGAATAATCATATCAAACCGCTAAGAAAGCAAGCCGATTAAATTTGTTTATATTTTTTGCAAACCAAATCTAGGTGGCTTGCTGGTGTTTCTTAATTGAACTAAACTTCCAAACTCGCATCACCGCCCATGAAATTTAGCTTTTGTTAGGCAATCGTTCTTATTCAATATAATTATTTCCTTTTATTGTCCATTCTGGTAATTCTTCATATTCTACAATTTTCCAATTATTACAATGGAATGTTCCTTTCACTTTAAAATCATTTTCAATAAAACCAAAAGGATTCGGTAATTCTAATTCATAATTCCCCCAAACATTTTGAGCAATTTTATAATCAAATCTGTTGATCTTAATTTTATAATTTTCAATTGAAGTTGAATCTATTTTTTTGTTTTCAAACTGTTGTTCCGTTGACGCTTTATAAATCTTTGCTTTTTCTACTATAGAGTCTCTTAAATAAAAAGTCAAAAATCGATATTGTCTTGAAACACCCATTTGAAATTCAGTCGCATTTCTATTTCCTTTTTGTAGTTCACTCAAAGCAGGAAATTCAGTTCTGATTTGAATTTTCAAGGTGTTGTTTTTTACGTTTTTCTCGCAATTACAAAATCCTATTAAAGTGTCAGTTTGTATTTCGGAATATGCTAATATAAAGTCTACTTTTTGAGGCTTCAAAGTCGAATCACGTTCGATAGTCGCAATTGCTTCTTTCTTCAGCTCAACGGTATCTATTTTTGCTTTAAAATTATGTTCGCTTTTTTTCGATTCAACTCCTTTTTTACAAGAGTAAAGACTTATTAATAATACCAAACTAAATATGTAGATTCTATTTTTCATTAATTGTGATTAACGGTAAAACGTTCATTTCCCCTTGAAATTTAATTTGTTAGCATCAGAAATTAATCGGTTACTCTGATGTGGGGAATGTTGCCTAACGGCCTAGTGTATGAGTAGTGCGGGATTTAACCCCACTAAACTTTCAAGCCGTGATAAAGCTCAAATATAGGCATTTATGTTCAAAATTTGCACGTTTCCCCGCATTACTTATGACACTTTGTT
>NZ_QQWG01000031.1 GCF_003863355.1 Ancylomarina euxina
TCAAGTTTTAAACCTCAGTCAAAACTAGTAAAACAACTGGTGTACAATAAAACAGGAAAATCCATTAAAGCAGAAATGGCAACACGCTTGCCAGCGAGTGCCATTACGAATCAATTAACTGTAACGGTCTTGCTAAGTTGCGTGGGCGATTTAAAGTGTTGTCCATTCAAACCGCTCGGAAGCAAGCCGCATAAATTTGTTTATATTTTTTAGCAAACCAATTTAAATGGCTTGCTGGTGTTTCTTAATTGAACTAAGCTTTCTAACTGAGCATCACCGCCCATGAAATTTAGCTTTTGTTAGCGTTTCGTGCTTTATTCCTGTCATTGCGCGGGTTGGGCAGGAAAGCTCTTTGGCTGGTTTTGGTTGTGTGTTTGCCCGTGCGACCAGACAACGTGCTTGATTAATCACTGGGAATCTTTTTTCTCCATTCATCAGGAAATATCTCATTCTTGTAGTACTTATGAGCTAATGTTCTTAAAAATGGGAATCCAGCTTTATCTGTTCTGTATTCCATTTTTTCATATTCTTTTTCTTTAACTTTTTCCTTAAACTCATCGAAACTATCTGGCACAGCTTGGAAACTATCAATATAATATTCTGAATGCATATGTCTTTCAAACAATAATTGCTCAATATCAAATTCTTTAACGCTGGGATGGGCAATTTGAAGATTCACCTTATCATCAAGACGTTTTTTTAAATCAAGATAAGTTTCCTCTGCATTAAAAAATATTAGCAATTCATATAAAATAGCTATTAGCATTGAAGATTCATCTGTATATTCTTGTGGTTTTTCTCCAGTAGCAACAAATTCTGATACCAAACTAATCCTATTATATCCATCAGGAAGTCGGTTTCGTTTTATCTTAATTATGAGTAAACCATTTATGACTCCAAAAATGTAGGAAGCTAAAAACTCTAAATCCTTTTGTCTCATATCAGATTGCTCAGAAAAGAAACGAAAAACATTTAAGATAGCTATAGAGTGATTATCAATAATTGGTCGATATGCACCACTATTATTTTTAATTAATGTGATTATTTTATCTTTCTGAATGTTCCGTAATCGTTTTTTGTGTTTAGAAGCTTCTCTGTAGTCTGGATAATAAGTTCTTAGTTCACAATAGTAAATTATGTCGTTTATATAATCAAAGCACCTCAAAGGATAACCTATTGCCTCAAAAAAAGCTCCATTCTCAGCATATAAGCCATTCTCTAATGAAGCAACCTTGTATGTCTTCTTAAAATATGCATCTAAGATATTGTACTGAATTGTAAGTAATTTTCGAAATTCTTTTAATACTGCTTCCTTTTGCTCTAATTTTTGTTTTAGAATCCAAGACCAAACTCTTAATACTAAATAATCTGAGCATTCTTTTGCTGCTATAAGATTCTGGTTTTCGTTACTGTAATGGAAAATTATTGAGGATAAGAGATTAAGTGTTGCAAAATATTTCTTAAAGGTACGTCCCTTTATTGTCTTTGTTTTATCAATCTGAATTTCTACCAATTGTTTAAAATCACTGAAATCATTGTCAGGAGAATCTAAAAATGCCAATGTCCTTTTTAGTAAACGATTACTCTCTGCATCAGCTAATAGATATTCACTGAACAAATACTTGCTAAACAAATCCGTTAAGTAGTATATATCCCAACGTTCAAATTCACCAGGTTTAAACTCTCTCGAAATAAAGCCATCAAATGTGGGTCTAATATTTGTTTTCAGAATACCATTATGAACAACAACTATTTTAATTGGAAGCGAATCAAATTCAGGAATAGAACTATCATTGAATGCAGTATCTTTTGCCTCAATAATAGATTCTCTTATACCATCAGAAATAGAATAATTTTTATCTGTGATATTTTTATCTTTGAATCCTTTCAATTCAAAATACCAGCGAAACTTGTTTCCATTATCGTCATTCCCAATTGCGACAATATCCTTCCCATATTGTGATTGACCTTTAGATTCAAGAGCTGTTTGCACAATTCTAAATCCCATAACACTCAACAAAAGAGGAAATAAATAATCTAATTCTTTATCTTCTTTAAGACTACCTAAATATTCTTGAACAATGATACTGTTACTATTCATTATCTAAAATTCTTTTAATTTCAGCAAAATTAGTCTCGCTCCAATTAGTAAACATTTCTACACTAGTTTCAAAATCAAAATTTTCAGGGCGAATAAAATACATCCTTGGTAAAGAAAAACTTGTACTTATCTCACTCAATTTCGATATTTCATCTCTTCCATCAATTTTCCATCCACCTCCCTTCAATAATGTTACTTTAGAACAGAAATTAAGGAAAGAACTATTTTCTTCACTACTCTTTTGCATTTGACGGCTAAAACGTCTGTTATAGTTTTTATTGAATTCCACAAACAATCTATTTTGTGTAAATGCAGGGTTTAGCTCTTTTATTTCGTCTTTTACAACTACATTATTCTGATAAAATACAACTTTGTAATCTTCTATTCTTTCAAATATTTCTTTCAAGTCGTTGTCTTCGAAATCCAGTTTTTCTTTAAGTGTTGCAGTAACTGAGCCCCCATAGCTTTCTGTGTATTCTTCTAGCTTACATATGAATGCTTCTTTAACTAACAAAGATTTACTTTTTAATAAAGGTAGCAGACAAGGAATTACACTTTGGGGTTCTCTATAGTTTTGAAATACGGAAACCCATAGTTTGTATTGATTAAGTGAACTTAATTCAAGGATATCATAATCAAATGTGTAAAACCCATCATATAAACGACTTAAAATATCTGTTGCTAAGAATCTATAGCAAGCTTTATCTTGAATGAGTAAATTTACTATTACCTTGTCAAACTCTTTTTTATGATTCGATTGAAGTACATTTATTGAAGAGGACAAACTCCTTTCAATTGATTTAAATGGTAAATATTCGCCTATGGTATATAAAACTATCTCAAATAATTTTACATCTTTTTGTTTCCAAAGAAAGTGATTAATTGAATTTAAATATTCTTGTTTAAAATGAGGTTTCTTAATAAAACTAAGAATCAAATCATTTCTTAATTCAAGATGGTTATCTTGATATTCATTTTCTCTTAGAATGAAATAAATAAGGTTTGGATTATCAATACTCAACAATTCGTCTAGACACCTAAATGCTAACCCTATATACTTTTTATCTATATCAGTTTCTTTTGACTTTAATATAGCAAAAAGTAATTTTGGTAGATTCAATAAAACATGTGTATTGTCCTTTTTTGATTTATTATAAACCTTAAAGATTAATACACATTCATCATCTTTCACATGTTCTATATTTGACAATCCACATATGATTGAGACTGCATAAGTTTCATTATTTATTTTATCTTCAAGGTATTTATTAAAGAATATTAAACCCAGCTTATCATACAACCCCGTAATTATTGGTATTAAGAAATCAATTTCTAAATCAGCCTGATTAAAAGAAAACTCAAGACATTTAAGTCCCCATTTTTCATCTTCATATATTTTATTTCGAACACCTCTAAGAAAGCTTCCCAATGGCATATTATAATCGGCATCACTTTTCGTCCATTTTATTAATTGAATGCCATTTTGAAAGAATTTGGTCTCCTCGATCTTGAGAAAAGGCAACGCTCGGCTATAACCTTCATTAAAGGAAAAAATATCATCCCTGTTTGTTTCAGCATCTAATGAATTAAGATAATCCGAAAAATCAATACCAAAACTCTGGTTTGAGTCAAGTATAGCGATTGCCCACAGTTCATTTAATAAAGTTGAGATATTTCTTACAAACTTATCAGATTTGTAGTCAGCTTCAATTTCTTTTAATAACAAGACAAAGGATTTGAAATCATTGGTCAGCTTTATCTTACTTTTAAAAAGAGAATAAACTTTAAATCCAAAGACTTCGAAATCTATAATATGATATTTATCTGTTTGAAGTTTTACAATTTCAGATGTAGAAAGTTTTTCAAATTCAATTCCAGCAATGTCCTTATTAAATATCAATGATTTATTTGAAAGACTATAATCTATAAGTAAATCAAGATTAGAATTTATTTCGTCATCATTTTCAAGTCTGTCTTTTATATCAATAATATTTCTCATATCGCCAAGTGTGTAGGACCAAAAATAGCTCTTTTGCAAGCTGAAGAATCAGCCTGTGTGTTGGAGCTTGCAAATGTGCTATTTGTGCGTTGGGTTCTCATCAGTTTATCTATGTTATATCGGTCTCATTGCATGAACGCTAACGGTCTTGCTAAGTTGCGTGGGCGATTTCAAAGAAATAACCTTTCAAACCGCACGGAAGCAAGCCGAGTAAATTTGTTTATATTTTTAAGCAAACCAATTGTATTGGCTTGCTGGTGTTTCTTAATTGAACTAAACTTTCAAACTGCGCATCGCCGCCCATGAAATTTAGCTTTTGTTAGGCGTTCGTTTTTTTATAACAGTACATACCAATTATCAATATTAAAGGCATGTTGGATTAATGCTATTTCTTGTTTCTTAATTAGACTATGAATTTTTAATAAGGATTCAATTATTCTAATATGCTCTTCAGGCTTTCCACAATCACATTCCTTTTCTATTTTAACGTATTCTAATTTACCATTGTTAAAAGTAAATGCGTGTCCTAACTGAAATTCTATATTTTCTTCATCCGCTACAAGGTGACTCTCAATTATTAAATCATTGTCTTTGTGCAACCAAATTCCTGCATATGGTGGAGAATGATCGATTACTTTGTCATGGTCAAGTACTGCTTTTGTAAAGAAAATACTATTTGAATTTATATTTGGCCATGATAACTCAAGTGATTCATCGTTTGAAAATAAACGATTAAATGCTACAGGAGATATTGTAATTTTTGCTGTATCCACAAAATCTCCTTTTTGTCCTTTATGCATTTTAGAAATGTTAAAGTATTCTGTTTTCCAAATTCTAAAAGGAGAAGGTTCATATATTGTAGTGTCCTTCCATTTAGGATTAAAATCATATAAATCGTCTTTATCCTCAATGTAGAACGGAATATGAATAGCTCTTTTTCCAATTACAAAGAATTTATCTAAGCTTTCTACCGTTTCTTCGTTTACTCCTACAAAGTTCTTGCATGGTTTGTTATAATAATGTTGCGGTAGTTGGACATAAGGTACATCTAAAAGACCCGCATAACCTTTATCTATTTTAGGATGTGGAAATAATTCCTTTAATGATTTCGATGATGTAAATAAAGACCTGTCAATTTCAATAATCTTTTTTATAAACTTGTTTGGATTTGGTAATCTAGGTGGATGGTCTAAAATCAAGTAAGCTCCTTGTTTTTCAGGTCGTATAAATTTAGATTCATTTCCGATATCGAAAAGTTCTTCTTCTGTAATCATCTCTTCATAATTGGGAACTTCGAATATGATAATATAGCCAATCCCATCATCTAACTTTTTATAAGTTGTTTCATCTTGAAACCTAAAAGTATTACCAATCCACATGGTTGGTTTCAAAACCTCATATTTATAACACGCAAACCACGCAGCAGTTAAAGGATTATTTGTCAAATCTAAATAGAATGTCGGTAGTCCATAATGCTGTAAAATTGCTTGATTATATTTTGTGCCAGATTTTTTGTCAGTAAGTCTATTAACAATTGTATTCCACCCACTTTCAACTTCAGAATTGACAATTGTATTTTGTCTAGCTCTTCCTGACCTGACTTCATCATAAATCTGATTTTGACCTCTAAACAACAATAAATTTTCCGGAGGAACTTCTTTTCGAATTTTATCTATTTCTTTTAATAGTTGTTCTTCTGATTCTATCATATTATTGCTTAATTGGCAGTGTTTTAAAATGACGCCTAACGGTCTTGCTAAGTTTTCGTGGGCGATTTCAAAGAACAATCTTATCAAACCGCGCGGAAGCAAGCCGCATAAATTTGTTTATATTTTTTGCAAACCAAATCTAGGTGGCTTGCTGGTGTTTATTAATTGATCTAAGTTTTCAAATTGCACATCCACGCCCATGAAATTTAGCTTTTGTTATCGGTCGTTTGGAAGTTTATCTTGGTTAGATTTTCATGTTCATTTTAACTTGGAAAAGATGCTAAAACAATCCTTAAAAAAATTGCGTTAGCATTGCTGACCATAATATTATACAGTAATAACTGTTAGTTATATCAGATTGATACATCCATTTTAATAATTAAATTTCAAATGAAAAGTTCCAATTATTTAATTAACTCTTCTTTTTCCTATACCATTGCATTTTGAACAAGGAACAGCAACAGCCCATGCTTGTTCATACCATTTAAATGTTAAACCACTTTTATCCCGACAAACAGGACAACTATATGTTACTCCAGAATCACCTGTAACACCTTGTCTGCATGTTCCAGTACCTTTGCAATGTCCACATTCTACTAATATCTCTTCAATTATAACGTTTTGTTCAACAACTACAACCTCCAAATTATCAACTTTTTTACCACAACTAGCACAATATTTCCAATCTACAGAGAGTTTTATGCCACAATTTGTACAATTCATATTAAATAATCTATATAATTTTTATTTACACTAAATTCGAAACAAATTAAGAAATGACCGATAACGTTTCATGTATGAGTAGTAGCGGATAATAATAGTGGTTTCGTTTCAATTTCAAAGTAGCCAAAGCTACATTTTATCCTTTTAGTCAAATCGGTAGATTTGGCGGGGGTTATTTGAAACGCAATAGTTTAAATACCCACAGAAACCGCTATTACTTATACATATTGTTGGGCGCTGGCTTTTTTATTCATGAGTTATATATTCTATTCCATTAATACGCTTTGTCATTTTTTTAAGAAAACGGTCAATATTATTAATTCCCCAATTTCTCGCTACAAAATATTCTTCTCCTTCAAATATTAATTCAGGTTCGCTATTTATTCGATATTTTCTATATTTTGTCTCAGTGTCAGTAACTTCATCAATGGTTTTTAGAAGTAAAAAACTACAGGATTTGTCTGCTCTTAAAAACTCAAATAATTCGGAATCAATTAAGTTTTTATTTTCAAGCAATTTTACCGTTGAATAACCTATATCTGACTTTTTAATTTTTTCAATTTCGACAGTTCCATTGTATTTAATTGAGTAAAGGCTTCTGTCTTTATTTGAATTTGATAGATTACTTAAAGCTGAGGATGCACTATCTCTTACATCTTTTTCTTGTTCTGGGTCAGAGCTTATGGCATAAAGTGATGCTAAAATTAACTTTTGATTTTTTTCCCAAAACTTAGTCAATAGATTTCTTTCGTCTGTTCCAAGTGCCATAATTAATCCTTGTTTATATTCGTCATCGTCTTTGTCAATTGTTGGTTGACTTAATGACTGTAAATATTCTTTTATTATAAATTCAGTCTTGTTGTTAATATTTCTTTTCAATGCAGGTTCAAGCATAAAATCAACTATTGATTGATAATTTACCTGAGTATATTCTTTACAACTGCATTCAGGCTCCTGTAATTCCATCAAGTCTAAACTTGAAATAGGAGTTAGAAAAACATATAGGTTTATAAATTCTTTTTCTTTAAAATTTTCATAATGATTGAAATACTTAGTAGTCTGGTCACTATGTTCTTTTGTTCCAACTTTATTTTCAATAATTAATCTCAATCGATTATTTTTTCCATTAGTCTGAATCGTTATTTCTATATACAAGTCAATTCTGCCAACTCCTTTTTCAACTCTTTCCGTTTCTATGTATAAGTCACTTATTGAATAGTCGGAAACTATTATTGAATCAAATAAATTCTTATTTCTTTGATTTTGTGAATCATTGCTGTAAATAACAATCAATTCAAGAAGTTTCCGAATTGGGAAATCTAATAGTTGATGACTTTCTTTTTCATTTAGAATCCATGCTAAAAAGCTACTATGAACAAGCTCTTTTCGACTTGCTCCCAATATTTCAGGGAAAGATTTTGAATGATAATAATTCTCTAACTGATTTACATTTTCATCATTATTGAATTTCCGTATCAAAGTCCTTAATTCTTCTATCTTGATATTTTCAAAATCATTCATTTCTATCAATTAATTTTCTATGTGTTTGGTTGTTTTTGCTTGCGCCCAACGGTCTTGCTAAGTTTTCGTGGGCGATTAAAAGAACCATCCTCTCAAACCACACGGAAGCAAGCCGCATATATTTGTTTATATTTTTAAGCAAACCAAATCAATGTGGCTTGCTGGTGTTTATTAATTGAACTAAACTTTCAAGCTGCACATCGCCGCCCATGAAATTTAGCTTTTGTTAGGTGCTGGTTTTATTCGTTTTCCTAATGCTTTTATGTCACTAGACCGATCTTTATATAGCCAATTATTTCATTTGGAAATTGCCCAGATTCATTTCCAATATTTTCAGATAGTGCATCTATGTCATTGAAGTTCGGTCTTTTAACCAATATCGTTTCAAGAATAGAATACATAGATAATGTTGTTTTGTCTTTATTCCATTAGATTATGCAAGAATACTTATTGCTCCTTTTTTGAATTAGTCACTTCATATATTGAACCTTCACGCTTGTAGCCTTGTTCCATATAATACTCGTCAACATCAGACATAACATATACAATATGATTCGGATATTCAGTATATATACACTCCATTAGTTTTCTTCCAATCTTTCGACCTCTATACTTTGGCATGACCAGTAAATCACAAACATACACATAGAACCCACAATCATTAATTGAACGAGAATAACCACATAACCTATCTCCTTCATATGCCACATATGTAATGGAGTTACATAAGGCTAACTTATATTTATCTGATACACTTTCATCAGAATAGCAAGCCCATTCTTTGCCTTCAGTCTCAATCATTTTCATCAACTGATCTTCATCCTCATCCTTATTATAAGCTCTAATTTTCATTCTTAAAGTATCCTATTTTAGATTATTTGTCATATTTGAAAATTGTTGTCTCCTCAAACTTGCACCTAACGAGTTGAGCTATGAGCTGTTGGCGACCTAAAAGAGAAAATCTTCAGAGTTCATCCCAAGCCAAAGCTGCGTATTTTTGTTTTATATTTTCATTTCAAAAACCAAAACCGAAGCTTTGGCATTTCTCCTAGTTGAACTGAACCTCGCCCACGCGCAAAACGCCAAATAGCTTATAGGTTGTGTTAGGGGGAGTTTATTCAAAATATGATTTAGCTGTAAATTTTAATTCTTTACCCGAAGTCAAATCTTTCCATACCCCTTCATATTTCTTTCCATCGAATTCAAACTCAAACTTCTCTTTTATAGTTCTCGACCCAAGATCAAACATTTCAACATTATATTTATTTTCTGTGTCTCTTGAACCAACGAGATATAAGCCTTGACCAACTTTATCATACCAGTAATAAGATTCGTCAATTTCATAATACCTAAATTTATTGTCATAAGAAAAGTTTAACACCATTGTAATTGGGTATCTATCTGCAATAAAACCTTTTAAGAATATTGCTTTACTTGTTTCAAATTTCTCTTCTTTTATATTAGTATTACCAAGAAATATTGCTTTCCCGTATTCAGATAACATATTTTCTATTTCTGAAAATTGAAAACTCACTGTCCAATTAATATTATTTTCATGTCTAATATCTTGTCCTTGAGAAGAAAATAAACAAAGGCTATTATCTTTTATAAAGAAGTTTTGAAAATACTTATCTAACCTTTCATAAAGAGACTTTCGTAATTCTTCTTTAGCTTGAGAATCAACAATTTTACTTAATTTAAATTCAATTCGTTTTTCTAACACTTCTTTTCTCAAATTGTAAAGCTCATGAATTGAATTTTCCTTGAACAAATGACTTAGTTCAATTATTCTTCCAGTTTGAGAGTTAAAATTCAAATAATGAGAATATCCAGCATCGATTTTCAAGGATAGTATTGTTTTTGAATTTTTATACAATTCATAATCACAAGTTCTTTCTTTTGTGAAATCTTCAAATAAATACTTATCTGATTTTGAAATCTTTTTGTTTAAAGTCTGTAATTGAATATATTCATTGATTGCTTCTAAAGCAGCCTCATTATCTCCTTCTAATGAAATAAATTCAGGAAA
Source organism: Ancylomarina euxina (assembly GCF_003863355.1). Taxonomy (GTDB): domain Bacteria; phylum Bacteroidota; class Bacteroidia; order Bacteroidales; family Marinifilaceae; genus Ancylomarina; species Ancylomarina euxinus. The sequence continues at coordinate 10,083 of NZ_QQWG01000031.1, forward strand.
ATTTAGAGTTTTATTATTATTCTCTAAACTATAATTTAAAACAAGTGCTTGACTAAAGCTTAAAAATCCTGTTAAAATAAAAGAAATTAAAATGAGAAGTTTTTTCATAGTTTATACTTAATGATTATGCCTGTATTAAAATTCCCCCTAACGGTCTTGCTAAGTTTTCGTGGGCGATTTAAAAGAATTTACCTTTCAAACCGCGCGGAAGCAAGCCGCTTAAATTTGTTTATATTTTTTGCAAACCAAATCTAGGTGGCTTGCTGGTGTTTATTAGATGAACTAAACTTTCAAACTGCTCGTCACCGCCCATGAAATTTAGCTTTTGTTACCATTTCGTTGCTTATTCCATCTAATATTTCGAATTATTTAAACAAAACGGTAAGTGTTATGTTCTTTTCACTTTCATCCAAAATCAAATTATCTGCTCTAAAATATAAATTACTTACTCTCAGAGATACGCCACCTGCTCTAGAATTTAAGTCAGCTGCTTCCAGAGACACGTAACTTGCTCTAAAATTTAAGTTAGCTGCTTTCAGAGACACGCCACCTGCTCTAAAATTTAAGTTACCTGCTCTCAGAGACACGTCACCTGCTCTAAAATTTAAGTTACCTGCCCCAGAGACACGCCACCTGCTCTAAAATTTAAGTTACCTGCCCTCAGAGACACGCCACCTGCTCTAAAATTTAAGTCAGCTGGCTTAGTGATTGAATAAGCTAATCCCCTGTCTTGAATTACTTTTAAAATTAATCTGTCAATAATTCTA
>NZ_QQWG01000032.1 GCF_003863355.1 Ancylomarina euxina
ATTCGCACTACAGTTTCAAATAGCGGCGCGTGGGGAAAAAACAAAATAAATTCCCTTCAAGTTACACTGTCGTTTATTCAAAGAGCTTGATTGCTTGGGTCTTTTTTTTTGCCTTGTGGCTAACGGTCTTGCTAAGTTGCGTGGGCGATTTAAAAGAAATAACCTATCAAAACCCACGGAAGCAAGCCGATTAAATTTGCTTATATTTTTGAACAAACCAATTTAATTGGCTTGCTGGTGTTTCTTAATTGAACTAAACTTTCAAACCGTTCATCCGCGCCCATGAAATTTAGCTTTTGTTAGGCACAGTAATTATTCCAGGTCATATTTGATTTCTATTTTCTTTCTAGTCTCTTCATCAGCTGATTTAAATCCAAACCCAATTTGACTTCCAAAAAATTGATATCCGTATTTCAGACCATAAAATCGATCAATTAACATTTTAAGTGGCAAATCCTTTATTTGTTTTTCCTTTACTCCTTTATGAACTACAGGCAAATACCTTTCCATCATTTCAGGATTAGAATGCTGAATTACTGACCACATTACGTTTTCAAACTTTTCGCCTACAAGGTTCTTTCCTATATATGTTCTATGGATAGCGTATAATGAATCAATTAGTGCTTGATTGTGTATGTCAAGTTCTTTATGTTCGGGATAATCTCTAATAGTTTTTCTTTTGCGATATTTTTTATCAGCATCATTTATCAATACTATCTTTTCAACTAAATCATAATCTAAGTCATTTGTATTACAATATTCTAAAATATTAAATTCTAATTCTTCAGTAGTTTTAGATTTACATTTTAATAATTCTTTATTATAAGCTTCTCGGATAATATCATATTTCGGATTATTTTCAATATGTTTTTCAGTGTACAAAAAAAGCTCGCAACTACCGTCAGCATTTTTTAATTTTTCAAATGCAACCATTATATTAGCTTGACTTTCTTTTAAGCTTAAAAAAGCTGACATCATATTAAAATAGTCAACATAGGTAACATTGTTGGGATTGTCTTGTAATGCTTTTTTTGTTTCCCTTACTAGCATAATACCTTTATTAAAATCTAAATCTGATACGTTTGATTTTTGAACAGGTTGATATGACATAAACTGATTCACAAGACTATTATATTCAAATTGAATTTCATTTTGAGCATAACATGAAAAGTTTAAAATTAGGAGTAAAACGATTGTTATTCTTTGCATTTCTTTATTTTATTGTGCCTAACGGTCTTGCTAAGTTACGTGGGCGATTTTAAAGAACTGACCTTTCAAATCGCACGAAAGCAAGCCGAGTAAAATTGTTTATATTTTTAAGCAAACCAATTTTAATTGGCTTGCTGGTGATTATTAATTGAACTAAAATTTCAATTCTAGCATCACCGCCCATGAAATTTAGCTTTTGTTAGGCACTGTTTATATTTCATAATTTTGCCAAGAAGTTTTATTTAATGATTCATCCCACAGTTCATTAGGAGCTTTCTCGCAAGCAATATAATTTTGCATTCCATCAGTTCTCATTTGATTCAATTTATCTTGGGAGAAACCGCATTTTGCACTTTGTAATTCTATTTCAACAATTATTAATTCATTTGTTCTCTCAAATATTTCTTTAGCTTTATTTAAAACCACCTTAGCTTTGTTTCTATAATTTTCATCAAAAGCAGAAGGGGCATATTCTCTATAAAAACTATGTGCTAACCAATTTCTTGAATCCAATGCAACTTTAAGTATCTCTTCAAGATCTTCATTAATATTAATTAGTTCTGAAACGCTTTTTTTAATATTTCCCATTGTTCGAGAAAAATACATTGTCATTAATTCTCGTACGGATTTATCAGATTTTAACTCTCCTGATTTTTTAGCCATACCTAATAATATAACAAGATTAGATTCTACCGATTGACCTAAAAAAAACACTAACCCTAATTCTGACAGTAACGAACTAATACTTTCATCTTCAACCTGTTTCATTCTAACCTTATTTTTGAGCAAACCAATTAAAGTAGCTTGCTGGTGTTTATTAATTAAACTAACTCTCAAGCGACCCATCACCGCCCATGAAATTTAGCTTTTGTTATGCACTGTTTTTAAATTTATCGTCATTATGCAATCTAGTCTTTAATAAAACATAGTTTTTAATTTCTTTAAATGCTAAAATGCTAAAGTAGGCTGGAATAGCAAGAAATATCAGTAAAATCAAAATTAGAATAATCAAGTATTTGGTTTCTATTTCTCCTGAACCAATTGCTGAAATAAGAACTTTTATTAAAAAAAATGATAATATTGGAGAGAACACAATAAATATGACGATTCTCGGAATATATGATAGTAAATACAGTTCAACCCAGATTGTACTTTTCTTGACTGAAGGCCGAGAATAATTCTGATTTTTAAAATTATTATTACCGGAATCAAGTTCGTCTAAACTAAGATGAATATTCTCCCTCAATAAATTATTTGTTATTTCTAGAAAAGTCAAGTTGGAAATGTCTTCTGAAATTCCAAACTTTTGAACAACAACTCCATTTTTAATTATTATCTGTTTCTTAAATTTACCATTTTCTAAAAAGTCAAATTTTAAATTTTCTTCTTTAGTTGATATTAAAATCTTTGCAAATACATTTGACTTTACTATATATGGTCTAAGATTTATTGTTTTTAAATAATTATAGTTCGTGGATACAATCCATGTACCTCTAAATTGAAATTTTTCGTAATCATGCCCTTTAATCGCAAATTCTGTGCGATTAGGGTCATCCGTAATTTCTAAAAATTTACGTTCATTTTTGTAGGTGTATATGAAACCATTAAACTCCATATCTTTTAATTAATTAGTCCTAGTTTGCTCAGAGATCGTTAAATAGTGCCTAACGGTCTTGCTAAGTTTTCGTGGGCGATTAAAAGAATAATCCTTTAAAACCGCGCGGAAGCAAGCCGCATAAATTTGTTTATATTTTTGAACAAACCAATCTAGGTGGCTTGCTGGTGTTTCTTAATTGAACTAAGTTTTCAAGTTGCTCATCACCGCCCATGAAATTTAGCTTTTGTTAGCGGTTGTTTTATTTTTTCATAAATTTTCTTGTCATAATTCTATTGTTATTGTTAACCCGTATCATATATACTCCTTTTTGTAAATTTCGAATATCAATCTTATTGTTTATAATCTTTTTATTGAGTAATATTCTACCGCTTAAATCAGCAATTGTAACGATTACATTATCTGTTATTGCATTTAAATAAAGGATATCACTGACTGGATTTGGATAAATTGTAAAATTTTCATTTTCAAAATCAGCAATTCCAGTAACGATATCAGATTGTGTCACATGAACTGTTTGAGCCTCTACACCAGTTCCTGAAACTGTAATTGTTGCCTCTCTAATGTTGTATGTAGAATTTTCCGCTGCGGTTAATACCAGGGTGGCATCCCCAGAGCCACTGTCATCGCTAACTGTCAACCATGTTTTATCACTTACAACTGTCCAGTATATGTTTGAATTAACATCAAAGGTATTTGTGCTGTTAACAGGAGCAGATACTGTTAGCGAGGTGCTTGAAAGAGTCAAATAAGAAGCTTCAGTTTGGATAACATGAATTGTTCTAGCCTCTACATCAGTCCCTGAAACTGTAATTGTTGCCTCTCTAATATCAAAAGCAGAGTTTTCTGAAACGGTTAGTACTTGGGTGACATTTCCTGAGCCACTTGATTCACTAAGTTTTAACCATGTTTTATCACTTGCAGCAGTCCAGTCTGTATTTGAAGTGATATCAAATGTAGCTGTACTAGAAGCTAAAGCCGAAACTGTTAGCGAACTTACAGACAGGCTCAATTCAGGTTCATACCAAGTAAAAGCTCCTTTTGAGAATCCGCCGCAAGTACCAAACAAGAGGTTGTTTTCGCTATCGCAATATATGGTATATACGTAGTCATTGATTAAATCACTGTTATGATTGTCATAGTGCCTCCAATTTTCACCATTATATACAGATACACCTCCACCAGCAGTATGACCAAACCACATCAATCCATTTTTATCGCATTCAATAGAATAAAGCCCATTCTGATAAATATCCGAATTAGAAGTATCAAATTTCACCCACTTATTCCCATCAAACTTCGAGACTCCATCCCCATGATCAGCCACCCACATATTCCCAAGCACATCAATTTCAATTGCATGTATGTAAGTATTAGTTAAAGTACTATTACTTTGATCGTAGTTTGTAAACGTTTCTCCATCAAATACCGAAATCCCCTTATTATTTGAGCCAAAACACACATTATTATCAGCATCGACAGTCACAATATTTAAATCATCGTCACAAATACCAGAATTAGAAGTGGTATATTTTATCCAATTCTCTCCATCAAACTTTCCTGCACCATAATACTCACATGCAAGCCACAAATTACCATCATCATCAAATGCTATATCACGCACACTACTACCCGGTATACCATCCTCAGTTGTAAATTGAATCCATTCATTCCAATTGTATTTCCACAAGCCACTATTGGTAGCAAACCATATATTGTTTGCTTTATCAGTCTTAATTGCATTAACACGACCAAGAGAAGTATGTTTTATCCAATTTTCCCCATCATACATTGATACACCACCACCAAAATCTCCTACCCAAATGTTCTTTTGATTGTCTTCGCACAGGGACATAATATAATTATGGGAAAAGGGACTTACGGTTGAATATTCCTTCCAATTACCATCAAGATATCTCGAAACACCACCTTCAGTAATTAAATCCCCAGTTGAAAAATATTTTTCGCCATTTTCTGTGATGTTTATGTGTTGTACTCTACCAGGTAATAATTTAGAGTTACCATCACTAATAACGGTCGTTATATTATTTTCAAATTTAATTATGCGATTGTGCTCAGTTCCTAACCAAAGTGCGTCATCTTCCACAGCTAAGGACATAATTCCCGTTTCATCCAAGTCCGGATACTTATCACCTAAATAATTTGTCCAATTAGTACCATCAAACTTTGCTATACCTCCATAAAAACCGAACCACTTGTTGTTATTTTTATCTATAGCAATCGAAAAAACTGATGCTCTTACTGCAAACTCCGAATTGCTGGCTGTATAAGAGACCCAAGTATTGCCATCGAAATGAGATACCCCATTTTGAGTTCCAAACCATAAGGAACCATCTGCATCTATTGCAATAGAATGCACATAATCATTAACCAAGCCACTATTGCTTACTCTATAATTAATCCAATTTTCACCATCAAAACAATATACACCACCAGCCCAAGTGCCGCACCATAGTTTGTTGTAAGCATCAAAAACTAAAGTATATACTTCATGGTCAGTCCTATACATTTCATCATAGTCAGTCCAATTCTTACCATCAAACATTGTTAAACCTCCATGCTTGCTACCCATCCATTTGTTTCCATCCTTATCAATGGCAAGAGAAGTTACAGAATTATGCATCAAACCATCTGTAGATGAATATGTCTGTAATAGAGTGCCATCCTTTAACCATTTTACGAGCCCCCCTGTGGTGCCCGCCCATATTGTATCAGCTTCCACACAGGAAGAAGTAACCCAACCTTTATTTGAATAATTACTCATAGATGAAAACTGAGGGAATGAATTCAACTGAAAAAGTACCAAAAAAGCAAGAGTGTAAAATATACGGTTCATAATTTATTTGATTTAGATTAGTGGTTAGATAGGCTATTTTTATGAGATTTATCATTAGTCTGCTGTTTGATAACCGCTAACGGGCTTGCTAAGTTGCGTGGGCGATTTAAAAGAATAATCTTGTCAAACCGCGCGGAAGCAAGCCGCATAAATTTGTTTATATTTTTACGCAAACCAATTAAAGTGGCTTGCTGGTGTTTATTAATTGTACTAAGCTTTCAAACTATTCGTCCCCGCCCATGAAATTTAGCTTTTGTTGTATGCTGGCATACCCTTCAGTCAAGTTTAAATTACATGCTTGCAGGCTTATTGCCAAAGTTCGCTTGTGCGTTGGCACGTGGGCTTTGGCAATGTGCCTGCAAATGCTTGCTATTAGCTACGAACTAATAGACCTAATGATTCAAGAAGTTGAGGTTTGTCCTCCATTGCTATTTTTGCAACAGCGTAAAAGTCACTCATCCATTCTTCAAGTTCTGCAAGAGCTTTGTCTTTAGCTTTTGTGGCTTCTTGCGACTCACCTACTTCTTTTAGATATAATGTTCTAGTTGTTTCTAGCGCATTAATCTCTGTTATACAGGCTGTAATTTCATCTTCGGTGATTTTAAATACTAAAAGCTTTGCCAAATGAGCTGCATTAGAACGAACTCCACTATAGAAAGTCTTCATTGTTGCAATCCACTTAACGTATGCTCTTGAATAGGATCCTGTTAATCCAAGTTGCTTCATAGTTACATCGTCTTTACGGAAAGCCACTTTAGCTTTTCTCCGATGTGATGCATATTTTTCTGTCATTAAGCTTACTTTGACATCGAAATCGGAACGGGCTTGGATAGTTTCGTTATCTTCTTGTTGGTTGAAGTTGAAAGCTGTGATAGTTGCTCCTAACAATTCTCTACCTTTTGTGATAGTAGCTAAGTCGTAACCGTATTCAGCCATAGTAGTAGCTATTTCTGTTTGGTTTTCAACATTCATTAATGATACACGATAAGTTTCGATCAATTGATCTTCAGTTCTACGTCTGATTGTAGCCATTTTGTTATGAATTTATAGTTAAAAAATAGAAATATAGAATCCATATTAAGGTAGATGCTTGAAAAATAATCGTTTGGTCATTTGTACCCACCGTTTCACTTATTGTACCCATGGTTTGTCCATTTGTACCCAACGTTTCACCTGTTGTACCCATCGTTTGATCAGTTGTACCCACTGATCGGTCATTTGTACCCGCTGTTCCTTCTTCTTTAAGCACTAAAGCATCTTCTTTTTCTTTTGCACCTATGAAAGTAAACAAAATATTGCACTTGATAAGCATTGGGACAATAAAAATCACTTACATAATAAGCCTTAGGGTTGAAACTCCTAAAGGCACATTATATATCTGTGTCGGAACGATAAAGCTCTTTTAATTTTGTGAGGAACGAGCAAATTTAAATGTGCTTGATTTACTTATAATGCTCTTTTTTATTTGCTGGCATACAACGGGCTTGCTAAGTTGCGTGGGCGATTTAAAAGAACTGACCTTTCAAGTCGCACGAAAGCAAGCCGAATAAAATTGTTTATATTTTGAACAAACCAATTGTAGTGGCTTGCTGGTGTTTATTAATTGAACTAAACTTTCGAACCACTCCTCAGCGCCCATGAAATTTAGCTTTTGTTAGGCACAGTATTATTCCAAGTTATATTTTTCAATCACACCTTGTCGAATTACTTCACTTGCCATTTCAACTCCCATTTGACTTCCAAAAATCTGATATTTTTCTTTTTGAGAGTATATTCTATCTATCAACATTTTTAAAGGAACGACATCTAATTCTTTATCTTCTACTGCCTTTTGAACTGTCGGCAAATATTTTTCCATCATTTTTAAATTCGAATGTTGGATAACTGCCCACATTACACTTTCAAATTTTTCACCAACTAAACTCGAACCTATATATTTCTTATGCTGTCTGTACAAGGAATCAATTAGCTTTTGATTCTGTCGATCTACTTTTTTATGCTCAGGATGCTTCTCAATGGATGTGCCTTTTCGAAATTTTTGGTCATTATTATTAATCGTGTAAATTTTCTCAACTAGATCATAATCTAATTGTTCTGATTTACAATATTCTGAAACATTAAACTCTGAATTATCTACTGTTTTAGATTTACATTTGGATATTACTTTATTTATAGATTCTCGAATAACATCATATTTGCTATTTTTTTTAATACTGTATTCTGCAGCCAATAAGAATTCACAACTTCCTTCTGAGTTTATAAATTTCTCAAATGCAACTAATACATTAGATTTACTTTCTTTTAAACTCAAAAAAGCAGACATCATATTGAAATAATCAATGTATGATAGATCGTACGAAAGGTCTTTTATTACCTTCTTTGTTTCCCCAACAATAAAGGTTCCATAATTATATGCTTCATCTGGCACGTTTGCTTTTTGAACAGGTGTATAAGAAAGAAACTGTTTTCTTATATTCTCTGGTTCGAATTTCAAGTCAGTCTGTGCAAAGCAAGAAACGTTTATTACAATCAGTAAAATAATTATCAATCTTTTCATTGTTACATTTTTATTATTGTGCCTAACGTTAAGTATAAGAAACGTAAGTGATTTCGAAGCACTTTACTGTCAAATTACACTGAGCCAAATTTGCGATTAGACACAAATTTAATGCTTTAAAACAATCCGTCAAATCGCAGATTTGGCGGAGCTGATTAAATGCTCCAAAGTCCCGTAAACCACTGAGCCACTTATGTTTTTTATACATTGTTGTGTGCTGCTTTTTTATAGGTCATCTAAATATTCTATCGTTTCTTTTAATTCTTGTTTATGTGCTTCAAGGGTCAGTTTATCTTCAAATGTTTTTAATAATGCCACCGCTTTTTTATATGGTTTTGATTGAGATAATTCTTCTTGAACTCTCTCATTATCTCGGAACATTCTCAGTACAGTCCTAATTCTATCAGTATTTAATGTTTCAATAAATGGTTTTAATGATAAATAACCATCAGAACGACCCCAATAATTTCCACACCATATGGCAAGAATTTCTTGGTATAATTCTTCAAATGCTACAGAAGGTACAAATGTCCCTAATTGCAGTAAGTTTTTAGATGCTGATTCTTCAACACTCCAACCATAACTTGTATTTTTTGCCTCTGCTAATTTTTCTGCAGCTCTTCTATAAATTCTTGCTCTTGTGCCATCAGGAATATAATTCACAGCATTAAGAACAATAAGTAACTCAAACACTCTAGTTTTAGCACCTTTATCTGAACTATCATCACTATCGGGGTCAATAACATACGTATGGTACTTTACTCCTAAAGCTTTGCGAAGGTCTTCTCCTGACTTCTCCCATACAACGGAAAATAATTCAAATACATTTGACTTTGCAGGTTCTTCTCCTTTTGTTACCAAATCCATAAAGAATCCAAAAACATTCCGAATATCTTGATTTCGATAAGATGCTATTTGGTCTTTTAATACACTTAATTCTTCAGGTGTATGGGCTTTATTTTTTATCGGCTCAAAAATTGCAGAAACTGAGTGTCCAGGGTCTGGAAAAGGTTGCTCAAATAAGTTTTTCTGTAACAATAATATCAAACCAACGGCATCTTCCATCTCCACTCTATTGTCTGAATCATGGGCAGGGGAAGCATGATTTCTCATCCAGTTTATCATTTCCAATGATTTTCCTGCTTTAGGATTTAAAAGTCCAAGTCTTGTAGCTCCTGCAATAAGGACTAAATCATCAACATTGCTCCATCTTTCAGCAATAGTCTCTCCATCCTTATCATATTTTTTTCGACCAGATTCATCTTTTACAACAGAACTCCAAAGCTCGACACCATAAGCTTCAACTTTACGTTTAAGATTATTGACTGCACCATTCCAAATCGCTAATAATGAATAACTATAAAATCCACTTTCAAATAATCCTTTAGCTTCATTTATATAATCAATCTCCCTTTCAACTAATAAGGGAAAATCAGTCTTTACGTCAATTTTATTGTCTATAATTTGTGGTAGTACATTCATATTTTATCATTTTGCAGGGTTTCTCTTAAAGTTGCACACAACGGTATTGCTAAGTTTTCGTGGGCGATTTAAAAGAATTAACCTTTCAAATCTCACGGAAGCAAGCCGCATAAATTTGTTTATATTTTTAAGCAAACCAATTCTGGGTGGCTTGCTGGTGTTTATTAATTGAA
>NZ_QQWG01000033.1 GCF_003863355.1 Ancylomarina euxina
GAAGTGATTTTTGACTTATTTAAAGCAAAAATGCTGAACCGTAAATTTGAATTAGCAATAATCAACTAAAAAATACTTTCGAGAAGGATTAATGAAAAAGAGGATGTCCTTGATTTTGGACACCCTCGTTTTTTATTGAACAAGCGAAGAATTGTAACATCTATATAATTTTCATTATATTGAGAGAATAAATAAGCTAGTCTCTTAAGACTTAATAAGGATGCTTATTTTTATAAATGATAGGCCTTCTTACCAATAGACTGAAACTTGAAAAGATTACTAAAATATTGTTTCTTTTTGCTTCTAAGTATGATTACTGTTCAAGCTTTTCCTCAAAAGATAAAAACGGTAAAGGAGAAAACACGAATATTATTCATTTTCGATGCTTCTCAAAGTATGAATGGAAGATGGGAAAAATCGACAAAGATGAATGTGGCTCGAGATTTTCTGATTGAAATGATCGATAGCTTGGAGCTTGAAAGTAATGTTGAAATGGCACTTAGAGTATATGGTCATCAAAGCTCATTCCCACCACAGGATTGTGAAGATACAAGATTAGAGGTCCCTTTTTCCTTTGATAATGCAGGTGAAATTCGTCAAACTCTTCGTTATTTAAGTGCAAGAGGAACAACACCCATAGCCTATGCACTCTCTAAGGCTGCAACTGATTTCCCGGAATCTGATGAGCTGGTGCGGAATATTGTTATTTTAATTACTGATGGTGTTGAAGCATGTGATGGTGATCCTTGTGCAGTTTCTGAAGATCTGCAGAAAAAAGGAATTATTCTTGAACCTTTTATTATTGGAATTGGCCTTGATAAGAAATACAAAAAAAGTTTTGAATGTGTAGGCGAGTTTCTTGAAGTTAGTAAAGAGAGAAACTTTGGAGGAACATTGAATTATGTGATATCTCAGGTTCTTGATAAAACGTCAATGCAAGTTAATTTGTTGGATGAGAATGATAAACCTACTGAGAGTAATGTGACCATGACTTTTTATAATCATACAACAGGGAAATTACGCTATCAGTATATGCATACTATGAATTCGATGGGCTTACCTGATACTCTTTTTCTTGATCCACTTATTACTTATGATATTACGGTTCACACTCTTCCAAAATTACATTCAGATAGTGTTCGAATCGAACCTGGGAAACATTCTGTCGTCGGGTTTAGAGCTGTGCAAGGGAAATTGAAGATTACTTCACAACGAACTAATTTATTTAAGAATTTGAGTTGTATCGTTAAAAAGGATGCTGAAACAATAAATGTACAAGCGTTTGATTACGAGCAGAAATACTTGGTTGGGAATTACGGCATAGAACTATTGACCTTACCACGTATTAAAATGGATGTAAACATCAGGGCTTCTGAAACGACTGTGATTGATATTCCGCGGCCTGGTTTAGTTACAGTTTTTAAACCAACTTATGGGCCTTGTGATTTATTCCTGAAAATTGAAGGGAAAATGGTGTGGGTATGCGCACTTGATAGTAGAGAATTGCGTAACACACTAACACTTCAACCTGGAAACTATCATCTGGTATTTAGGAGTAAAACAGTTCAGTTGTCACATTATACCAAGAAACGATCTTTTATAATTAATTCGGGAAGTTCCATCGCTGTTCGATTATAAATATGTACACGATTATTTCTTTTATTTAATTATCTATTGTTTACCCATTTCGCATCCACATATTTCATGAGCTAATGATCTAGCTATCTTTTCTATTATGAATTTTTGAAAGTTCGTTTTTAATTCTATCGAGCATTCAATTATTTAGGCTATCCCGTTATAATTTTCGTATATTTGCGGGCATTAAATAAAATCTGAACCAGATTTTTTAATCATCTAAAAACTCTTGACTAGAATGGAGCCAAAAGAAATGGACAAACAAGTGGAATTATCGGTAACTGATATGGCATCGGACAATATTCGAATACTATCAGCTGCTATGGTTGAACAAGCAAAATCTGGACATCCTGGTGGTGCAATGGGTGGAGCTGATTTTGTAAATGTACTCTTCTCGGAATTCTTAAATTTCGACCCAACCGACATGAAATGGGCGAATCGTGATCGTTTCTTCCTTGACCCAGGTCATATGTCACCAATGTTGTATTCTATTTTAAGTCTGACAGGCAATTACAGCATGGATGATTTGAAAAATTTCAGACAATGGGGTAGTGTAACTCCTGGTCACCCTGAGGTTGATCAAGCAAGAGGTGTTGAGAATACATCAGGCCCATTAGGACAAGGACATACAATGGCTGTAGGTGCTGCTATAACTGAGCGTTTTCTTGTTGCTCGTTTTGGCGAGTGGATGGCTCATAAAACTTACACTTTTATCTCTGATGGTGGTATTCAGGAAGAGATTGCACAAGGTGCTGGTCGTATTGCAGGTACATTAGGATTGAGTAATTTGATCATGTTCTATGATTCAAATAACATCCAATTATCAACTAAGGTTGAAGAAGTAACTTGCGAAGATACAGCTAAGAAATACGAAGCTTGGGGATGGCATGTTATTACTATTAAAGGTAATGATGCAAGTGCAATTCGTGCTGCCCTTAAGGCTGCAAACGAAGAAACTGAGCGTCCAACACTTATCATTGGCCAAACTCTAATGGGGAAAGGTGCTGTTGATATTGACGGATGTAGCTTTGAAAATATGGTTTCGACTCATGGTCAGCCATTGGGAGCTGCAGGTGCATCACTAGCTAAAACAATTGAGAATCTTGGTGGAAACGCAGAAAATCCATTCCAGATTTTCCCAGAAGTTGAAGCTTATTATAAGGAAGTATTAGCTAAGAAAGAAGCTTATGCTGCAACTAAAAAAGCTGAACAAGCTGAGTGGGCTAAAGCAAATCCAGAATTGGCTACTAAGTTAGAAGGCTTTTTCAAAATGGAAGCTCCTGAAATTGATTATGAAGCAATCGCTCAGAAATCAGGTGTAGCGACTCGTGTTGCCTCTGCAACGGTATTAGCTGAATTGGCTAAGAAGGTTGATAATATGATCGTTTCTTCAGCGGACTTAAGTAACTCTGATAAGACAGACGGTTTCTTGAATAATACAAAAGCATTAGTTAAAGGTGATTTCTCTGGAGCATTCCTTCAGGCAGGTGTTGCTGAATTAACAATGGCATCTATTTGTAATGGTATTGCATTACATGGTGGTGTTTGGGCTGCTTGTGCAACCTTTTTTGTATTCTCTGATTATATGAAGCCAGCGGTTCGTCTATCAGCTTTAATGCAAGTTCCTGTAAAATATATCTGGTCACACGATGCTTTCCGTGTAGGAGAGGATGGGCCAACTCATCAGCCAATTGAGCAAGAAGCTCAAATTCGTCTGATGGAACAAATTAAAAATCACTCTGGAGAGATGAGTCTTTTAGCTCTTCGTCCTGCTGATGCATTGGAAACTTCTGTGGCTTGGAAAATGGCTATGGAAAATACAAAGACACCAACAGCTCTTATTTTGTCTCGTCAGAATATTAAAGATCTTCCTTCAAAAGGCAAACGTTACGAAGAGGCTCTACAAGCAGAAAAAGGTGCTTACATTGTTGAAAAGCCTGCTACAACTCCTGATGTGGTTCTTTTAGCTAGTGGCTCTGAGGTTTCAACACTTGTAGCTGGAGCTGAACTTATACGTGCTAAAGGAAACTTGAATATTCAGATCGTCTCTGTTATTTCTGAAGGATTATTCCGTCAGCAATCAGCAGAGTACCAAGCTGAAGTTCTTCCTGCTGGAATTCCTACTTTAGGATTAACTGCAGGTTTGCCTGTAACGCTTCAAGGATTAGTTGGAGCAAATGGTAAATCAGTTGGTTTAGATCATTTTGGTTATTCAGCACCAGCAAATGTGCTTGATGAGAAATTTGGTTTTACTGCTGAAAATATTGTAAAAGAAATTGAAGCGCTATTAGCTTAGTTGTAACAATATCGAAATATTTAAAATCCGAAGTCGAAAGGCTTCGGATTTTTTTGTGCCTTGTTCATACTTTATTAGTTAATTTTGCCAATATGGGAATTAGGATTAAACCAAACGGATTTTTTTTCGTCAAAGACCTATTCACCTTTATTGGAATGCTTACTTTTAAAGGATATTAAAAAGTTGTAATTGATGATAAACAAATCAGACGATGATATTTTAGAGATGTTTCGTGATGAGGCTACCAAAGACGAAGCTTTTGGTCTCTTGCTGAAAAAATATCAGGAACGCTTGTATTGGCAGATTCGGAAAATTGTTATTTCACATGACGATACAGATGATGTGTTACAAAATACCTGCGTAAAGATATGGAAGGGGCTTGGTAATTTTCACTCGCAATCTCAACTATTTACCTGGCTGTATCGCATTTCAACGAATGAAGCTTTAAGCTTTCTAAAGGAAAAGCAGCGTAAACATTTTGGCTCAGGTAATGGCGAATTAGAAGAATTACTTCTGGCAAGTTTAGAGAGTGATCCTTATTTCGATGGAGATAAAGCCCAGTTGGAGCTACAAAAGGCGATTGTACTTTTGCCCGAAAAGCAACGCTTGGTTTTTAATATGAAATATTTCGACGAAATGAAATACGAAGAGATTTCAAGCATTCTTCAAACCTCTGTTGGAGCCTTGAAAGCATCTTACCATCATGCGGTAAAGAAAATTGAAAGTTTTTTAATTTCTAGAGAGGTCTAATTAAACCATTAGTTTTAAAACCAGTCCAATAAATGATAAGGTTTTAATGAATTAAGAATAAATCATTATCAGATGAAGAACGATAATCCATATAAAGTTCCAGAGAATTACTTTGATAATTTGGGAGCGCAGATACAAGAAAAAATCAAGCAAGAGGAAAATAAGTTTGAGCAAGTAGAAGAAAAGAGATCTTTGCTCGTTCAACTTAAACCTTATATGTGGATGGCGGCCAGTATTTTTGTTTTGGTATTTGCTGCACGTATCATTTTATCGGTTTCCATATCTCCTGAGTATAAAATAGCTTCATTCGGGAATGAAGCATTACAAGCTAATGCTCATGTCGATTCCGTTGAAGCTGCAAACAATGAAGTAGATGCTCAATTTTTTGATGATTTGAAGGATGCTACATCTGATGACATTATTGATTATCTTTCGGATTCAGATATTGATACCGACATTTTACTCGCAAACCTATAAGTTTTAATAATAAGAAACGATCATGTACAAAATCATAAGTTTTCTAACCATTATAATGCTTTATAGCTCTATAGTATTCTCTCAAGGGCATAGAGGTGAAAAATCACCTGAAATGAGAGCAAAAATTGAAGCTCAAAAGATTTCTTTTATCACCCAACAGTTAGAGCTAAGTCCTGAAGAAGCACAGCAGTTTTGGCCTTTGTATAATGAAATGAAGAATAAAAAGGAATCTTTTCATAAAGAGTTTAGACAATTGCTTGAAAATTTGAAACCAGGCTCAGAAAATTTAGCGGAAGATGAATTAATTAAGATTAGTGATAGAATGGCAGATTTAAAAGTAGAGAAGGCTAAGATGGAAAGGGAGTATCACTATAAGTTTAAGAAAGTACTTTCTGCTAAGCAGATTCTAGATTTGCATTTGGCCGAAAAACAATTTCAGGGCATGTTGTTACGTCGTATTAAAGGTGACGGCGGTAGACATATGAATAGAGAACGAAATTAGATGTAAATAAGGATATGCTAATGAAGCTCTTAAGTTGATGACTTAAGGGTTTTTTTTTTTGGTTAATTCTAAGTAATATCTTCTGCAAACCTGAGTTTAACCGTTGAATTGTTTGAGAAAACTAAATTGTCATTTAATTATATTATTTCAGCTTAAGTTTCTTTAATTTTGGGATCTTAATCATAAATGACAAAAATGTGAATAAGAGTTATCTGCTCAAATTACGCATGCCTACTAACAAATAATAGAATATAAAATGAAAAAGATCTTGGTCTTAATGTTGTGCATCCTGTCGGGGACAATGTTATTTGCGAAAGAAAGTAATCAGTGGATACGCTACGCTGCTATTTCACCTGATGGCGAACAAATCGCTTTTTCCTATAAAGGAGATATCTACTTGATTCCTTCTGAAGGAGGTGAAGCAAGAAATTTAACTTTTCATGACGCTCATGATTATATGCCAGTTTGGAATCATGCGGGAACGCAAATATGTTTTGCATCGGAGCGATATGGTAATATGGATGTATTTGTTGTTGACGTTGATGGTGGACAGCCAACACGATTGACATATCATTCAAGAGATGAGCGACCTTTTTCATTTAGTGCCGATGATAAGAACGTTATTTTTGGAGGACAACGTTTAGATACTAAAGAACATCGTCAGTATAATACCGGTTCACAACCAGAGCTATATCAAGTAGCAGTATCGGGTGGGCGTGTTGAACAAATCTTTACGATTCCTGCAGAAGAGGTTCAAGTTCGTAAAGATGGACGAGAGTTGGTTTATATCGATAAGAAAGGTGGAGAAGATTATTTCCGTAAGCATCATAAATCGACCATCACTCGTGATATTTGGAAATACGATGTAGTGACTGATACTCATTCTAAAATTACAAGTTTCGAAGGTGAAGATCGTAACCCAATTTATTCTACCGATGAGAAGAGTCTTTACTATTTAAGTGAAGAAAGTGGATGTTTTAATGTTCACAAAATGACTATTGAGAAGCCATCTGTAAATGAGCAGATTACTGATTTTAAGATGCACCCTGTGCGTTATTTGAGTATGGCCAACAACGGAACACTTTGTTATACCCACAATGGTGATTTGTATACCAAGGCTGAGAATCAGAACCCTAAACTGGTTAAGGTTGAAGTTCGTTCTGAAGCCAGACACAATAACATGAAAGTATTGCCAGTGTCAGGTAATATCAAGGAAATGGCTATTTCTCCTAATGGAAAAGAAGTGGCTTATATCGTAAGAGGTGAGGTATTCGTTTCTTCGGTAGAATCTAAAATGACAAAACGTATTACCAATACACCAGCTCAGGAACAATTTGTAAGTTTCTCTCCTGATGGAAAAGCGATTATGTATTCATCGGAGCGCGATGCGAAGTGGGGAATATACCAAACAAAGCGTGTTAACGAGAAAGAACCTTATTTCTTTGCTTCAACTGTATTGAAAGAAGAAAATGTCATAGTTAATGATAACGAGAACTATCAAGCTGAATACTCTCCTGATGGAAAGGAAATTGCTTTCATCGAGAATAAGACGACGCTAAGAATATTTAACCTTGAGAAAAAGAAAAGCCGCACACTAATGACTCCAAACGAGTTGTATTATATGGGTGACGGCGATCAGTATTACCAGTGGAGTCCTGATAGCAAGTGGTTATTGGTTTCTTACGCTCCAACTATGGCGAACGACGAATCTGTATTGTTATCTGTTGATGGATCTAAAGAAATGATTAATCTGACTCAAAGTGGTTATGGCGACTATTCTCCAACTTGGGTAAATGAAGGCAAGCAGATCCTATGGTTTAGTAATAGAAATGGGATGCGTTCTCATGCTAACTCTGGTTCTAAGCAGATGGATGTTTATTCTCTTTTCTTAACTAATGATGCTTGGGATAAATTCCATATGAGTAAAGACGAGTATAAGCTTTGGAAAGAAATAAGTGATAAGGAGAAGAAAGACAAAGAAGAGAAAGATAAAAAGGATAAGAAAGACTCTGACAAGAAAGATAAAAAGGAAACAGATAAGGACGAGAAGAAAGAGACAGAAGTAAAAGCTATTAAGTTCGACTGGGATGGCCTTCAGGATAGAAAAGAAAGACTGACTATTCATTCATCAAAATTAGGTGATGCTGTACTTTCTAAAGATGGAGAGGATTTATACTACTTGGCTAAATTCGAAAAGGGATACAATCTATGGACCACTAAGTTGCGTACTAAGGAAACTAAGATGTTAATGCCTCTAGGTGCTAAGTCTGGTAGCTTGCAGTGGGATAAGGAGATCGAAACACTTTTCCTTTTATCTGACGGACATATTTCAACTATTGATTTAAAAGCAAAATCAAAGAAATCTGTTGCGACAAGTAGTGAAATGCTTTTAGATCTTTCAGCTGAGCGTCAAAACATGTTCAATCATGTTTGGAAGAGAGTGAAATCAATGTTTTATGTTTCAGATTACCATGGTGTTGATTGGGATGCTTTAAAAGTGAACTATCAAGCTAAACTTGGATCAGTAGGGAATGATTTTGAATTTTCTGAGATGTTATCTGAGATGTTAGGTGAATTGAATGTTTCTCACTGTGGAGCTCGCTATTACGGTGGTATGTCTGGCGCTGATAATACTGCTTCATTAGGTGTGTTCTTCGATTATTCATACAAAGGTCAAGGAATCAAGATTACTGAAATTATAAAGAATGGGCCTCTCGATAAGGAGCATATCAAAATTAAATCGGGCATGATTATTCAGCATATCGATGGTCTTAGTATCGATACGAATGTTGATTTTGCTAAATATCTAAATAGAAAGGCTGGACAATTTACCTTGTTACATGTGTACGATCCGGCAACTAAAAAATCTCAGGATATTACAATGAAACCTATTTCTTTAAGAGCAGAGGGGGATTTATTGTATGAGCGTTGGATTAAGATGAATGAGGCTGATGTTGAGGAATTGAGTCAGGGAAAATTAGGCTATGTGCATCTTCCTGGTATGAGCGATGGAAAATATCGTGATACTTACGAAAAGGCTATGGGTAAGTACTTCGATAAAAAAGGATTGATCGTAGATACACGTTTTAATGGGGGTGGTGACCTAGTTGGTGACCTTTCAATGTTTTTAACAGGTGTTCGTTTTATCGACTATGCTGTTGAAGACAGAGTATTAGGTTTCGAACCTAGTTACCGTTGGACTAAGCCAAGTGTTGCTTTGGTAGGTGAAGCACAATATAGCGATGGTTCTTGTTTTGCATGTGGTTATCAAGATTTGGGGATCGGTAAAATGATTGGTATGCCAGTTCCAGGAACTTGTAGTTTTGCAGGATGGGAAATGTTGCAAAATGGGAATGTACTATGGGGATCTGTTCCTGTAAGTGCTAAAAACAAAAAAGGCGAATGGATGGAGAACAATCAAACTGTTCCTGAAGTCATTATTAAAAATATGCCTGGTAAGATTGATAAAGGTATCGATCAGCAGCTTGAAGGTGCTATTGAAGATTTATTGAAAACAGTAGAATAGTTTAATTCTATTCTTCTATATAAGGCTGTCCCCAGAGGGGACAGCTTTTTTTGTATGTCGGGCATGGTGATATACTAGCAGGATGTAAGTTCCTGTGTACGCCGAGTTGATAGGAAGTACTAGCGATTGGCAAGGGTGTTGTAGGTGACTACAAATCTGAAGGAAGCCATCAGCAAAGTCGATGTTCTAACGAACAGAAATCTGATATAAGGCTCAAATGGGAAGGGTAACCGAGCCATAGATTGGGAACGCCCAAAATTCAACCGTAATCCCATAGGGTAAATCAGATAGGACACGA
>NZ_QQWG01000034.1 GCF_003863355.1 Ancylomarina euxina
ATGGGCGGTGACGAGCAGTTTGAAAGTTTAGTTCATCTAATAAACACCAGCAAGCCACCTAGATTTGGTTTGCAAAAAATATAAACAAATTTATGCGGCTTGCTTCCGCGCGGTTTGAAAGGATTTTTCTTTTAATCGCCCACGCAACTTAGCAAGCCCGTTAGCACCAATAACAGAAACAGGCAGTTTTATTAAGTAATAATTTTGACTTAAAACTTGATAGTCTGATTTTACTTTGAGTAGGAAAGATGAAAATTAATATAAATGAAAAAACTGACAATTGATTTTTTTATTCATGATTCTGAAATTTTAAATGTTTCAGAAGATACTCTTAATGATACATTGGAGTTTACCGTTGATTATCCTATTGACTTCGATAATAATATTTTTGAACATCGGATATTACGTTTTTACAATTTTTTAAATTATACCATTAAAGAGATTCCATTAGCATCAAGACCTCAGATTCTTGATTTTAATGATTTAGGTGAGATAAATTATTCGATCGGAGAAGGTCGAAATAAAATTAATATTAAAAGGAGAAAACTTGAGTTGCTAACAAACGCAGGAAAAAGAACTCTAGAATATGAGAACCTAGAATTGATAAGTAAAGAATAAGTTACAGGTGCTAACAAAAGCTAAATTTCATGGGCGGTGACGAGCAGTTTGAAAGTTTAGTTCATCTAATAAACACCAGCAAGCCACCTAGATTTGGTTTGCAAAAAATATAAACAAATTTATGCGGCTTGCTTCCGCGCGGTTTGAAAGGATTTTTCTTTTAATCGCCCACGCAACTTAGCAAGCCCGTTGGGCACAAGCTAAAGAAACACCGTGCAACAATGAATATTTGCTACAAAAATTGAAAGAAAGCCAACGCACAAATAGCACATTTGGTTTTTGCCATCGCACATGCCAAACGCTGAAAAAACCAAAAGAGCTATTTCTTGCCCACGCACCGCAGCTAAAGAGATTATGAATTGAGAATATATTGAGGAATGATATTAAACGAACATTATTATAGAACGCTTTTGGAAAAATTCGAGGGAATAAAAACCCTTAATGAGTTTGGCAATAATGCATCTTCTCTATCTACAAAACTCATTCTTGAACATTTCAAAAAGAACAAACCAATTCATATAAATTTCCAATCAGCAAAAGATTTGTTGTTTGAAACAGGAAAACAACTGTTTATTGAACTGGCAAATGATATTTACCTTAATCACTATGATTTGCCAGGTATTAAAGAAGGAGATAAGGTTAAAAGACAAGCTAATGGACAATACTATTTGGTTTACAAAAATGAGGATTCAAGTTATCGCTTAAAACACCAACTGCGTAAAACTAAAAAGCAGATTTTTCCAGCAGACATTCCGAACATTACTTATGACAGACTTGTAAAAGGTTATGTAAAGGTTGATTCGGGCGTTAGTGATAAAACGATAAAGAACTATATAAGTTTTTTTGAAGGGCTTAATTCCGAAAAGATTGATTTCCCAAGAACAAGTTTTGAAATGAAAACTGTATTCATTGCTAAAAAACCTTTATGGGATTCATTGCCAAACAAAAACAAAATACCTTGTGCATATCTGCCAAACCCACGAGAAGAAAACCAAATTACAGAAATCAACTCAATTCCTGCCCTGCAGGACAGTTTGGCTTATTTTACACCCAAATATGAAGTATGCTATGAGCAGTTGCTTTTAAAAGATAAAAAGGTGAAAACCATTGTGGTTTTTGATACGGAAACCGATAAGATTGAACAAATTATCCAAGACAAATCAAGGTTTGGTTTCAATGTAATAATTGTATCCAATTGCTTTTTTCCTACAATAAATGAAGCTATTCCTTGCTGGAATTGGTATAAAGAAGAAATTAAAGTTGTGAATGCAATATGATTAGCTTCCGAAACATAAAAAGTGATGAGTTAGAACAACTCATATCTAAACTCGATGAAAACATTGCTTTTGTTAATTCTGAATTTGGAATTGAATTAAAATCATACGGAACCATTTTAAGAATAGCAATAAATGCTATTCAACAAGAAACAATAGAAAATCTAACAGAACGCCTAAGCATAAACAAAGAATTAGAAAATGGATTGGAAGATGCGGGCGGATACACTACCGATTATCTTGACGAAAATAATCCTAAAGCTGAATTACTTAAAATCCTTAAATATCTTCAAGATGATTTACCTAAGAGAAATGTGTTGGTAAACTACTTGAATAAAGTAACTAAGAAAACAATTGCTGTTTTTGATACGAACGATTTAGATTTTATTAGCCGACAAATAAGAAATAGAAAAGTTGAAATTGTACCCTTTTCATCATTGAAGAAATTGGAAATCAAAGACAAGGTTTTAGTTGTTCATTCGTTCAATGGTCAAAAAGATTTTGATTACCTCTATAACTTAGTAAATGAAGTCGTTCTGGTAGTTTATAAGCAAGAGAAAAATTTATACTACAAGTGTCTTAATCAAAGAAAAAAACTTATTGAATCAGAAATCAAATCTAAAGACCGATTTTCGATTTGTGGAATTGAATACAAGGAAGTTAGGGACAACATTACAGATATAAGCACTACTATAAATGGGATTGTGTCTCGATTGGATGAGATGAATGGCAGAGCATACGATGGCTTTAAAAATGAATGTGATTTGCTTCTTAACGAAATTGATGAGAAGTTAATTTATAAAATAGTTTCTGATGTTGAAACAGTTTTTTTAGAAAGTAACGATACCGTTTTTACAGAAACTGGAGAATTAATAAAGGCTTATAAAATTAAAAAGGGGAACAGAGTAAGAATCTATCCCAAAGAACAGTTAGCCGAAAATTTATATCAAGTTGCAGTTGAAACCGAGCCTGATGTTTTTGGTACTGTAGAAGAACACTCAGCATATTGGAAACAACTGATAAATGAACTTAGAGCAAATTTGGGTGATGAATTACTTTACAAAAAACTTAAAGAAAAGGGATTAAAAGTTTTACCTACCACATTAGTAACTTATGGAAAAGGCTTTAGAAAGTTCCCAATGTATAAAAACGATTTGCGAGCAATCTTCAAGTTATACTATCTGGATAAATCAGATAATGAAATTGATGTCATATTAAAACCCATATTGAAATCTAAAACAACATACAGTAGCACAATGATTGTCCTTGGTCGTGGGCTAAAACAAGAGTTGCGTTTATTTCTGAAAAAGAGGAGAATTGGAGAAATTCTTGCCAAAAAGAATTTTAAAGAAAATACTTTACAGGCTTTTATAAACGATTTTATGCCACTCCATACTGTCATTGACAAAGAAGCTTTTAGTGATGATATAGAGTTTTTAGAGGAAACAACTTTAGAACAAATTGAATTATGAGTGTAAAAGAAAATAGAAATATTGTCATTAAACGTATTGGCAAGGAATTAATCGGTCCAGGCTCAGATATTTTTCAATGTGAAGATGATTTAAGCAATGAGGTTATTGAAGGCAAACCATTGCAGCGTTATTTTTCTGGAATCTTATTCCCAAAACAGGAACAATCTAATGGCGATAATAATGGAGAGCAGGAAATGAACGGTGAAGATGTTGAAAATAGCATTGATTTTCCACCTGATATTGAGACTCCTGTTCAAAAAGTAAAGGAAGTTTACGAAGAAGACGGTGACGAGACAGATAAGACCAACACCCAACCACAGTATTCTCCTAACTCTTTCTTCCCATCGCACTTCGGGATTACTTTTGCAGTTGAAAGAACTTGCACGAAAATAAATGCAAATCTTAGGTTTGGCAACTATCTAAAAGCGAATTTTCCTGAAATAAAGCTGCCTTATAATGGAGAGGGAACAAATCTAATCGATGAACACGGTTTAAGCCATTTTGTAAATTACGATGAAGAAAGTAAAACACTTTCTCAAAGCAAGAAAATTCAGCGCACCAAAAATGGAAAAATCACTGAAGAATATCAGTTTTTTAAGGAAGGTTTAAAATCTTTAGCGCAAAATACATCATACGACCACGCTCTATATAAGGCGGTATCAAAATTGTTTTTCAAGGATAAATACAAGAGAAATAACAATGACATTTTCATTGAAACAAATATTGAAGATATACTTGCTTCACCCAATCAGCACCTTGAAATAAAACTTTCAGACCTGCCAAACATTGACACAGAGAATTGGAAACAGGAAATGAAAGATAACCTTGTATTTCATTTAAAACTGTATTCCAATTATCCTGATAAATACTACATAAAAGGAGTTCTCGAAAACAAAATATCAATCCCGAAGGATAAATATTCATTATCGAAAGAGAAAGTAAACCAACTATCCTGTTTTCAGTCTGAAATTAGAATTGAAAGTGACAAACTTTTACCATTCAGAGATTACAAAGCTCATCTGTATAAAACTGATGAAGATAAAATGTTAGATTACCTTTATCGAGACAAGTTAGCTTTCGGTATCGGACATAATACTGCTTGTACTTGGGAGAATGCACAATCGCCTAATACTCCACAATGGATTCAATCTACATTTTTACCTGAGTATGATGTAAAAAGTCAAAGTTCTGAAACTGACAAAATCAAAGGAGACATTCTAAATATTAAGAATTTATCAGTTTTCAACTCCGACAAAAGCAACATCATTTCTAACCTCACAAAAGTTGCAGAAGCATACAAAGTTTGGATTAGCGAAGAAAAAGCATCGGCAAATGGCAATGAATTAGGTGAGGAGAATATTTCTAAATGTGAGCAGATTCATTCCCGAATTACAAACGGAATTAATTTACTGTCTGAAAACGAAAATGCTTTAAGGGCTTTTCTGTTGGCAAATACTGCTATTTATCTGCAAATGTTTCAAACCCAACAACATTTTGGTAAGAAGAAAGAGGGTTTTGAAGTTTGGGAAAGAGACGAAATCTTACAGCATAAACTTGAAGATTATTCAAGCTTACCTTTCCCAACAGAAAGAATACCTGAATGGCGACCATTTCAGTTGGCGTTCATTCTTCAATGCTTATCTTCTTTTGTAGATGAGAACAGTTCTGAAAAAGATTTGATTGATTTATTGTATTTCCCAACAGGAGGTGGTAAAACAGAGGCTTATTTAGCCGTTTCTGCCTTTTTGATTTTTTGGAGAAGGATTCAATACCCTGATAATTACGATGGTGTAAACATTATTATTCGTTATACTTTACGTTTGCTTTCCGCCCAACAATTTGAACGTGCATCGAAATTAATTCTTGCTTGTGAATTTATTAGAAATCACTATGATGACTTAGGAGAAGGTGAAATATCAATTGGTTTTTGGGTAGGAAAACAAACTGTTCCAAATTACTTAAAAGATGCAGCTAAGAAACTTGAAAGCACTCATAAAAAGCTAAATAAAGGAGATAATTTTGCTATCAATCCATTTCAATTGTCTAACTGTCAGTGGTGCAATACCAAAATAATTTCGAGATACAATGAGGCAGATACAATTTATCAAATTGGACACCGTGTAGGTAAAAAACAATTGCATTGTCATTGCTTAAATGAATCTTGCCATTTCTCAGAGAAAAATGGTGGTTTGCCAGTTGTTTTGATTGATGAGGATATTTATTCAACACCGCCTACAATTCTATTTGCGACAGTTGACAAATTTGCATCATTAGCTTGGAAAGGAGAATCAACAACATTTTTCAATAACGGAAATAACCGAAAACCTGAATTAATAATTCAAGACGAATTACACTTATTAAACGGAACCTTGGGTAGTTTGGTCGGTTTATTTGAAAATGCCCTATTAAAGCTTTGCGACAATCCTAAGATTATCGCATCTACAGCTACGGTTAAAAATGTAGATAAACAAATTCAAGGTTTGTACGGTCGTGAAGCAAGAGTATTTCCACAATATGCAACCAACTCTGACGACACATTTTTCTCAAAAGTAATTGAAGAAAGCAAGAGAAAATATATTGGTATTTTGCCAACGGGAAAAACAACCGTTGTTACCAACTTACAGCTTTTAGCTTCATTGCTATATGCACGTTTAGAGATATGGAATAGCACAGCAAATAAGGAAGAGGCGGATAGTTTTTGGACAATACTTTCTTATTTTAAAAGTCTTAAGGAGATTGGGCGTTTCTCTAACAAAATTAATTCAGAGTTAAAACCAATTATAAAACAGTTACAAGTTCGTTACTTAAAGAACAATTCCGATAGCGAGAGAAGCAACTACAACAAACTTTCTTACAGGAATGTTGAACTGACAAGTCGTATTCCAAATGAAAAAATCAAAAAGAATTTAGATAAATTGGAAATACCATTTGAAGGTAACATCAAAGAACATAAAGCTTATGACATCGTTTTGGCTACAAATATGATTAGTGTAGGACTTGATGTTGGACGATTAGGAGTTATGGTAATGAATGGAATGCCACCAAATACAGCAGAATATATTCAGGCAAGTAGTCGTGTGGCAAGAAAAAACGAAGGTTTGGTTGTTACTCTTTTCGACCCATTTAACAGTAGAGATTTGTCGTATTATGAGGACTTTGTTCAATTTCACAAAACTTTCTACAAGCAAGTTGAACCTCTAAGCGTTACACCTTTTGCCGAAAACGCTTTAGATAAAATGTTGTTCACACTTATACTTGCATACTTTAGGCACACTACACCATACACAAGCAACAATGCAGCAACTGCTTTGATAGATGATAATGTGAAAAATGATTTGCGTAATAATCTAATTCAACTTTTTAAAGAACATCAATTTGCTCAAAATGACTTACAACTTATTACAGAGAAATTAGATGATATTTTGAGAGATTGGAAATATAAAATTGATGCACAAAAAGACTTAAAATATTTTTGGAAAGACCATCCTAAAGAATCTTTGATTGTTCCTATGCAAGAAAAGAAAAATGATGATGAAACACTTACTGCTATGCAATCAATGCGAAGTGTAGAACCAAGTGCCGAAATATTAATCAGACAGTATTAGAAGTTATGCCAAACGATAAGATACAACACGGAAGAAGTAAACACATCTCAAATTATGGTGGAGTTGCTTCTCTAATAGAAACAACGGACAATTCTATTATTATAGAAACATTTGATAATTGGGGCTATAATAATTTAAATGAGAAATTAGCCCATTACATAATTAAAGATGACCGATTATTACAACGTTTAAGGAATCGTTTCCCAAATTTGAAACATTTGGTTGCTATACCGACTGATAGAGATTCTTTTTTACATCAGGTACGACCAAAAGCGAATTATTTTCCAAAATGGTTTTACTGTTCGTATTGCAAACGCTTTGCAACATATAGCGAATGGAAAAATCGCTGGCGTAGTTCCGGAAAAAAACTTGATTTTTTTAATCCCCCAAAGTGCAGCAATAAAGAGTGTAAAGAGAATCATTTAGAACAAATACGTTTTGTTATGACTTGCACCAATGGTCATATTCACGATTTGCCTTGGGAATATTGGAATAACCGTTTGTCAAGTGATAGAACAAATGAAACCGAGGATGAAAATGAGAAGCCACAAGGTCCTCAATTAGACTTCTCGAAAAAGTGTTGCGAAAACCAAGATTTGATTTATAAAATCAGTCGAGAAAATACAGAACTCTCAGGTATATGGATTGAATGTAAAAATTGTGGTAAGAAAGCCAATTTGAAAGGTATTTTTAATTATCAGCAAAAGTGTATTGGTAAAAAGTTTTGGTTAGGACAATTAAACGGTAAATTTCACGAAGAGGAATGCAACGCTACAACAAGCGTAAAGCTAAAAACAAGCAATAGTGTTTATTATGCAAACACTTTAAGTAGCTTGTTTATTCCTGATATGCAAAACCCACTATCTTCCGACATCAGGGTTGAAATTGACAATATGGTTGAGAGTGGTGAGTTCACAACAGAACTAATTGTTCAATTGATTAGTATTCAGAAAAAGATTGAAAAAGAACTTATTCTTCAATACTTAGAAAAAGGAGAAGTTAAATACATTCCTGACAACATTTATCGACAATCAGAATACGATTATTTTTTAGAAAAAGAGCAACCTGAGAATGGACAGATTAAATTTAGAGATATTGACTGTTCCGAACAAATAAATGGTTTTTCAAAGTTGGTAAAAATAGATAAGCTAAAAAGAATTGCTGTTCAAACATCATTTACCAGAAATGAGCCAATTGATGTTGACTCTATTCTTCAAAATCAGAACGAGTACGAGTATGCAGTTATGCGCCAGTCTGTCTCAAAAAACAATTTTGACACAAAGACACTTCCTGCCTTAGAAAGCTATGGCGAAGGAATTCTTTTTGTTTTAGACAATCAAAAACTTTGCGAATGGGAGCAGCAATCAGAAGTCATAGAACGTATTGAGATAATAAAAGCAAATGCCGAAAATGCCGACTGGAAATTGCATCAAATTATTGCCGAAACTTTAACACCAAGAAAAGTATTAATTCATACACTTTCTCATTTACTAATAAGAGAACTTGAATATGTTTGCGGCTATCCTGCTTCATCATTGTCTGAGAGGTTGTATGTAAGTGAAACAATGCACGGATTGTTAATTTCTGCTTTTGATGGTACTGATGGATATTTGGGTGGGCTTTCAAACCTTTGTAATGACTTAGAAAACTTAAATAATATAATCACAAGTGCAATTTACAGGGCGACAGACTGTTCTTCTGACCCAATTTGTCTTGAATCGGAAGGACAAGGAGTAGGACAACTTAATTTAGCAGCTTGTCATTCTTGCACTTTGACACCTGAAACAACTTGCGAACTCTCAAACTTATATCTTGACAGAAAATTAGTTGTTAATAAAGATTTTGGATATTTTGGAAACATATAAATGCCAGCCCGAAAGCCATACACATTTGCAATTCGCACGAGCCAACGCTCAAACCAAAAATTGCAAAAAAGTATGTCTTGCCAACGCAGTGCAGACAGAAAAACTTGTAGCAAATTTGAATGATAAATGATTGAAAATGAATAAAGCCAGTGCCCAACAATGTATATAGTGCATAGCGGGTTTTGTGGGTAATTATAGCTTCATCACTCGCCCGTATTTCGGTGGTGTTCTGCAAGTTAAAGCTCACGTAATCCGCTACGACACCATATACTCACCGTTGTAGCCCATGTGTGCTCTGAATGAAACCAATCACTAACTTCGAGTAAGTTACGGAAAGGTTCAGTGCTGTAATTAAGATGGAGGAAGGCCCTCCGCTGGCAATGTGCAGGCAAGCCAGCAAACCGCCCCACGG
>NZ_QQWG01000035.1 GCF_003863355.1 Ancylomarina euxina
AATGGCAACTACATGTAGTAGGAAGACCGAAGATGGTAAATAATTAACTGAGGAGCCGTATGATGGGAGACTATCACGTACGGTTCTGTGAGAGGTTTGGGGTGAAATTCCCCTTACCTACTTGACTGTAGAAGCGTAATACAAATATGATAATCATAAATTTAGAAGAAATTGGATAAACCGAATAGACATAACAACCACATATTAGAAACAGAATCGAATAAATATTTCAATTTTCAAGTTCCTAATGAATGGTATACCGATAAACCTGAGCATGATTATGGTATTGATTACACTGTAAATATTGTTTCTAATAATCAAGTAACGGGGCTTAGTTTTTCAGTTCAGTTAAAAAGCAAATTAAAAGAAACAAATGATAATTCAGCTACAATTATTTTAAAGCATTCAACTTTAGGGCTGTTTAATACAAAGTTAGAACCTGTTTTACTTGTAGCGTACATACAAGAGGATAAAGAGGCATATTGGTGTTGGTATAATGAATTAGATTTTGACTTAACTTCTTCTCAAAAAACATACACTATAAATATCCCAAAGGCTAATAAACTGAGCCAAATTGATTGGGAATCTATTTCCAAATATGTTCAAAATATCTTCAGTATGAAAATGCTCGTTGAAGGTATTAGGACTCTTGAATATGATGAAATTTCTAATTCTCAAGTTCTTGCATGGAAATACTATTTCTCAAAAGACTTTGAAAAGGCAATTTTCTATTTTAAAAATTTACTAGAAGATGCACCAGGTGATATTGCCATTATTGAAGGTTTAGCTCAAAGTCAATACTCTACGTTTAATTACAAGGAAGCAATTAACAATATCAATAAGGTTATTGAACTTTCAGGGACATCCAACCAATACCTTACAAAAGCGTGCATTTTAGCAGAAGATGGAATGCAAAATGGAATCAAAGGAAAGATTATTGAAGCTAAAAATTTGTTTAGAGACTTTTTAGAGCAAGACAATACGCAATTTATTTATCACTATAATTATGCTAATACCTTAAGTAGATTAGGTTACAATCAAGAAGCAATTGACCATTTTAAATTATGCTTAAAATTCAACCCTAATTTTGAGCAAGCATGGAAAAATCTTGGACAGGTTTATTTTGATATCGAAGAACATGAAAAAGAAATTAGTTGTTATGATAATGCTTTAAGAATAAACCCTAAGTTGCCTCAGGCTCTTTTTAGTAAGGGTGTAACGCTTTCTCGTATTTATGACAAAGACAAAGATGGACTACTTCTTATGATGGAAGCAATAGATAATGATGCTGATATGCTTCTTGAGTATCGATATGGATATTTTGGAATTGCTCATGCTCATGAGAAATTAGGAAATATAAAACAATCTTTAACTTGGATAAACAAAGGCTTAGACCATTATTCTGATGATCTAGTTTATTTAAACTTCAAGTCAAATTTATTAATCGAAAATTGGACAGATAACGAATGGTTAAAAGTTGAAGCTTTAAAATTCTTTGAATTTCGTCTAGAATTGGAGAATGATTATAAAAGTCTTTATACAATATTATCAATCAAGCAATCGACTGATGAAAAGGCAATCTTTGATTTAATAAAAAAACACACTTCCATTTTCAGGGCAATTAGTTTTGATTCTATAAAATATTGTGACATTAACCTTCGAGATGATATAATTTTTCTGCTCCACTATGACAAATATCTAGAGTTTAGAAATAATTACCCAATCCTTAGATATTTAGATCATCTAATTTCTGAATTATATATTATACCCTCAGAATTCTGGGAAATTTTAGACTTTGTATTTGCAAAGAGCTATAGTAATGCAATTTCAAAGTATTTTAAAAATATGGATTCTAATATTATTTGCAATAGTATTTTAGGTGACCTTGAAGTATCGACAAATATTATTAAAATGATACTCCCTGAATCTGTGTTTCCTCAAGAAGAAGCGATTAATATCATGGCTCATGTTTGCGCAGAATTCCCTACAATTGTTATACGTGAGTTTGGAGCTCAAACAGGTATGCTTGCAGGCTTATTAAGTTTAGAAAAACCTGACTCGGCAGAATATTTGTCCGAAGATTGGTATGTGGATTTACATGAACGAGTCTTAATAGAAATGAATAGTAAATTAAAATTATTAAAAGAGGATTAGAATAAACAACGAAACGCTAACAAAAGCTAAATTTCATGGGCGGTGATGTGCAGATTGAAAGTTTAGAGCATTTAGGAAACACCAGCAAGCCAACTAAATTGGTTTGTTCAAAAATATAAGCAAATTTAATCGGCTTGCTTCCGCGCGATTTGAAAGGTAAACTCTTTTAAATCGCCCACGCAACTTAGCAAGACCGTTAGGGGCAATGCCTTCATTGCAAGAATTTAAAAACTTGATGATAAAGAAGTAAGTGGTGATAATGGTCATTAATCAAAAATCAGCAATAACAACTTTGGATAGGGAGGATATTAATAATTATTAACAGCTACTTATTATTATCAGGATAAATAGAACCAGTAAATTGAGTTACAATTTTAATAAGAATAGATATGAGTAAGGAAAAAGAGATACTTGAAATTGAAAGAATCAAAGAGTCATTGGAGTATCATTTTGACAAATATAAAGAGTATAAATCTGATGCAAAGAATGCGTCAAGAAAAAAGGACAGAGATAGAGCTTCCGACAATATGGTTACACATGCTAAATTCATAGAGAATGAATTGTATAATCCCCTTGTTAATAGCACAATTTCCAATGGAGGACAATTTCAATTTGAGAGTTTTTGGAGATACGTTGAGTCTGATCTACCTGATTATTTAAGTAAAATTGAAGCTTTATTGGATCAGCAAAAATCTGAGGAAGAAGAAAAAAAAGACTAAATACCACAGCCCCTAACAAAAGCTAAATTTCATGGGCGGTGATGCTCAGGTTGAAAGCTTAGTTCAATTAAGAAACACAAGCAAGCCTCCTAGATTTGGTTTGATTAAAAATTTAAACAAATTTATGCGGCTTGCTTTCGTGCGATTTGAAAGGATAATTCTTCGAAATCACCCACGAAAACTTAGCAAGGCCGTTAGCGAACATACTATGAAAGTCACTAAAAAGATTAATATTTAATGAATAAAGTTGTCCAAATATTTATTGGTTTTATCTTCCTAATGACATTCTTGTTTATTGGAAATCCTATTGACTTTTCGAACTCAACGTACGATAGAATTTCCGTTTTTCTTGTTATGACTATAATTCTAATAATCTTCTTTGGACTTTACAGACAGATACGAGAAATAGACAATAAAGCTCTTAAGAGGGTGAATCTTGGGATTATGGGATTAATAGCAATTCCTTATTTTTTAATTGGACTCTGGTCATTAATGCTGACAACTTCAAGTTCTTATCCGATTTGGCAAGACGTATCAATTTATACAAATGATGACGGCAAGAAGGTAATCAGCCAATGGAGAGAAACTAGCGGTTCAATTTACGACTATAGAGATAGAAGAGTAATTGCAGAAATTGGACAACTTAGAGTATCACTTAACTGTGACGTTGAGAATTTGAGTGGGAAATGGCAAGAATATTTAATTGAAAAGGATACAATTAGAGTTGTAGATTTTGACAAAGAATGATAAAGTACATTCGCTAACAAAAGCTAAATTTCATGGGCGGTGATTCGCAGTTTGAAAGCTTAGTTCAATTAAGAAACACCAGCAAGCAACCAAAATTGGTTTGCTTAAAAATATAAACAAATTTATGCGGCTTGCTTTTATAGCGGTTTGATAAGACAACTGTTTTTAATCGCCCACGAAAACTTAGCAAGACCGTTGGCAATAATTCTGTGGAATCCATAATTATAATCATGAAGTTTGGTAGAATATTTTTAAAAAATAGAATTAATAATAACATAAATGTACCAATTGAAAAACAGTATGACGTTACTGTGAAACTCAATCAATATTCTGGTACAGTTCTAAAGATAGGTCATGACTATTATACCTATACTGACAAAGGGTATGTAATTGAAAGAATTCTATATTCAGAATTTGATAATAACCCCCAATGCATATCTTCATATTTGGAAAAAGGTTTTAAATTATTTGATTTTCAAACAAAAGAAGATATTCCTTTTACTATTAATAATTTATTGAAGCAAAAAGAAGAAAGAAAGTATCATAATTTTTTTATATTACAACGTTATGTTAGGCATAAAGAAGTTAGAGAGTATTTTAGGTATAACGTAACAATTCAAATAAAAGGAAAGCACATAACAAACTTCTATCCATTATCAAAAGATATGGAGGTTCTTAATGATGAGATAATTACATTTAATACGTATGAAGGAAATATTGATGGGGAGTATGGTAAATATGGAAGCACAGCAGACCGCTTATTTGGTAAACCTTTTAAGTCACAAAATGGTCATTTAACTGACATGGGACGATATCCATATGAGTATCGTGTATCTATCAATGATATTGAAAAAATATTTCTAAAAAAAGAATATCGCGAGATTACTCAAATAGGGACTGATAATGAATATAGTTTCTCGGGTAAATATGACATGTTAGAATTAGACCTAAACAAACCAGATTTGGTACTTTATAATGAAATTAGAAAGATTGAAAATTGCATTGAAATAACTTGGGTAAAGAGAAATTAATAACTATTGCCAACAATAGCTAAATTTCATGGGCGGTGGGAATTGCTCGCGAGCTAGTTCAGTTAATCAACAACAGCAAGCCACCTAGATTTGGTTTGCAAAAAAATATAAACAAAATTAAGCGGCTTGCTTCCGCGCGGTTTGATAAGACAATTCTTTGAAATTGCCCACGAAACTTAGCAAGACCGTTAGGCGCAATTGTATTGTAGGAATTTTTAATAAACAATTATAAAAATGAGTTTGAATATAAATTGGATTGAACTTCTGACAAACTTTCTCAAGTTTACAGAAGAAGAAATAGATGCACATAATACCCAAATGGGCGATTATATTGGTAAGCATCACAAAGAGAATCGTGAGGATATAGGTATAACTATATTAGGATATAATGCAGGACATCATTCCCAGTTTGAATTGATAATAGATAATGACGATATTGAATCTAAGGTTATGACACAAAGATCATTTTTGCCTGATATAGAGCAAATGTTTTTGAAATTGAAGAGTCGTGAAGATTCATCAAAATCTATTCTAAGCCATAATTGTTTTGAAGAATATGTTCCTACAATGAATTCTCGTGTGAGATTTACGCTAATGGCTATAGATAGTGGAGTTAAATTTATCCAATCAGATGTCTTTTAGGGATTTTAAGAAAACATATTATAGGACACTCTAAATTGGTAAACGTGGGAGATATTGAATTGATAAAGGTTTTTTTTAATTCAGTCAAAGAATTAAAAAAAGCAAACATAATAAGAGGAGATCAAATTTTAGGAGATATTGCTGAATATTTGGCTAAAGAAAAATATAATATTGAATTAAATGAGAATCTAAGAGAAAAATATTTTGATGGCAAAATTGGAGATAAAAAAGTTCAGATAAAGTATAATGGCTCTCAAAAAGGTAAGAATATTGACATCGGTGATACGTCTAAATATGATATTTTAATTCTAGTCTTATATCGGGAATCGTTACATTATCCCGAAAATTGCGTTGAAGATTTTGTCTTCTATATGCTAGAAAAAAGTAAATTAGAAAAAATTAAAACGACAAAATTAGGCAAAAGAACTTTGACAAAGGAAAAATTGATAAATTATAATTATGAGAAACTAGATTAGAATTAGAGGCAAAAGCGCCTAACAAAATGTATATTTCATGCGGGTTTAAGAGGTAATATGAATGTCATGTTTCATAATAAACAACGCCAATTCTGCGATTTGACGAGTATATTAAAAATTAGATTATGTGAAATCGCAGATTTGGCTAATTAGTAGTTTGAAAGTTTATCACTCTAAAATCCCGCACGAAAACATACATAAACCGTTAGCGGTCAGCGTTAAAAAAAAACCAACAACATTGATAATTAATGACATTTAAACGATTAGATAAAAAAGATTATAAAAACCTAATGGGAACAAATGGAGATTCTGAGATCAATCAGAATCATTTGATTCTTCATTTCCTAGAATTTGACTTTGCACCTGATTTGATAACTCAAAAACTTGGATTACAACCATTCTCAACTGGACAGAAAGGTGAAGAATATTTTATTGGACCACAAAAAGATATCCCAAGAATTAGGGATTGTAGTCATTGGGATTTCGAATGGAAAATAAATACAAATGATTTCATCGGCGATTTGGTTGATAAGTTTTTCAACGAGATTATAATTCCAAGAATAGACACGATTAAAGAGATTGGTCTAAGTTGCAAGATGGTAAGATTTACAATAGTACAATATTATTATACTGGGAATAATCCAGGTTATGGTTTTGAACCGGAACAGTTAAAAATGTTGGCTGACATTGGTGCTGGAATTGACGTTGATATATACTGCCTCGGTGAAGATGAATAAAAACGCCGAACCGCTAACAAAAGCTAAATTTCATGGGCGGTGATGTGCAGTTTGAAAGTTTAGTACAATTAATAAACACCAGCAAGCCACCTAGATTGGTTTGTGAAAAAATATAAACAAATTTATGCGGCTTGCTTCCGCGCGGATTGAAAGGTTAATTCTTTTAAATCGCCCACGAAAACTTAGCAAGACCGTTATGCACAATTAATAATAACAACTATGAAATACATTATTTTTCTTTTCTTCCTTCAACTTGGATTTTATTCATATTCGCAAGAATATTATAAAGGAACTTTAAATTATAAAATCAGCCTGTCTTTTAATAAGGCATCAGATAGTATTAAGTATTATGGAGACTGGGAAAAGTATAGTCCAGAGCTTCTAAAAATATTCTCGTCACCAGTATCTGAGAAATATCTAGTGAAAAAGGACACAGTCTTGATTTACCAGTTTTTAAAAGAAGATGTTCAAGCGCAATACATTTTAATTTCTGCTAAGAATAAACTTGATAGATTAGATGTTACTTCTGGTCAGATAAACAAATGGGGTGATTTTTCACCCAAGAAGTATTTAAAATTTAAGAGCTATAAGAGAATAGCTGATGAAGATGAAATTATATTGCAAAAGGAGTGCTCGGTCTGGCTTTCAACTTCGAAAAATGGTTGGCGAAAAGTTTGGTTAACTAATATTGATGAAAAGCTACCTTCAACTGAAGGATCACAGATATTTTTAGATGGGAAATTAATTCTAAAACAAGTAAGCTTTTTCAATGATGGGCGAATAATAACAAAACAAATTGCTAATAGGGGAAGCCTATCAGAAAGTAATTTTGGTAAGCTAATTGGTGCTCACAATAAAATTGATATTAAATCGAAATACCTTCCTATTGCAGAAAATTCGGAATATCATGATAAAGCACTTAAAAAAGGAGATTTAGCACCCAATTTGCATTACAGGAATATTTTTGAAAACAAGTTGAGTTGTCTTTATGAATCAACCCAAAAGAGTAAGTATACAATTATAGAACTTTGGGGTACTTGGTGTGTGCCATGTTTGCTCGCTACCGAGAAAATAAAAATGTTGAGGAAGAAATTTAAAGCTGAACATTTAAGTATTATTTCTCTAAACTGTAGGGACAGAAACATTGAAAAGGTGAAATCTGTTATTGAGAAGAAGGATATGAAATGGGAACATGGTTATACAACTGAAAAATTGACTTCAATTTTTAATAAAAAAAGATCCTATCCTAAATTACTAATCTTGGATAATAATAACAAAGTATTATTCATTGGAAATCCACAGACTGATATTGATGAAATTGAAGCAATTATTGCAGGAAAGTAAAAGTGCATAACATACGCTATATACCATAGGCGGGTAGTGGGTTTCGATGGTTTTGTGCTTTTAATGAGCAACGGCAAGGTAGCCATTTTAGAATTGTTATAGTTAAATGTAATCCTAAAATAACTACCTTGCCTTTTTATGAAAATTGAAACATAAATCAACTAAGGCGCCTACGTTACATAGCGCCATCCGTTACAGTTAATTGATTCGTAATGGCACTCGCTGGCAAGCGTGTTGCCATTTCTGCTTTAATGGATTTTCCTGTTTTATTGTACACCAGTTGTTTTACTAGTTTTGACTGAGGTTTAAAACTTGA
>NZ_QQWG01000036.1 GCF_003863355.1 Ancylomarina euxina
ACTTTGCATATTTCTTCTAATTTTCTCATGTCTTAAATGGTTTTTGGTTTATACTATTGTCAATTTCATTAATTTTCAGTTGCTTAAAGTGCTCTATGTATCGAATTTCAGGCGGCTTGCACCTAACGGTCTTGCTAAGTTTTCGTGGGCAATTTAAAAGAATTTCCCATTCAAACCGCGCGGAAGCAAGCCGCATAAATTTGTTTATATTTTTGAACAAACCAATTCTAGTGGCTTGCTGGTGTTTCTTAATTGAACTAAACTTTCAATCTGCTCATCAGCGCCCATGAAATTTAGCTTTTGTTAGGCACAGTGTTTCTTTATTTTATTTGATGGAATGACATTATTTTTCCAGTCTTGTCGATAGTTAACTTAAACTGATCACCATTCATATTTATTGGTGGATGTTTCCCGATTCCTCTTCGATAATCTTTTACCATTTCGGGTTTATTTAATGCCAATCCTACACTTACTTCTAGAAAGTGATCTTTAATTGAATTTTCTTCTTGGCTTAGTATTTTCTTGATAAGACTATAGAGCTCATCGTGCTTGTAATCGAAAAATGATCGCCTCTTGAATTGACCTTCTCCGAATTTTGTTTCCTCAACGTGTTTGACGTAGATATGAACAAAGCGACCGAAAGTCAAAGTTATAGGCACTAACCAATCGATTAATGTTATATCAACAAAGTCTTTGATTAGATTAAGTAATGTGCGATAGTATTTAGAATTACTAAGTGTTACTTTTTGTGCATTTACTCCTGTTCTTGCAATTTCTTTTTTAACTATTTTTTTACGTTCTATAGCTTTACAGATTCTCTCTTTTGTATGGGATTCTAATTCCTCATCTTGAACTTCTTCTCCTTGTTCAATAGCTAAAGCAGTTATTTGAAATTGAACTGATGTTTTGATTTTGTCTCCATTTAATATTCTTTCTCTTAGATCAGGTGATAGATTTTCAATTCCATGTTTCCTAATCAAAATGGCACAGAAAAGGTCAAAATCATGTTCGCTGAAAGAATATCCCTCTTCGATAATTCTCCCATATCTCAAGAGTAGTAAATTCTCGATGCCATGAGGATCGTAAGGTATATTCACTTTCATTATATTCGGTATGTCCTTTTTCATTTTACATTGTGCCTAACGGTCTTGCTAAGTTGCGTGGGCGATTTAAAAGAAATAACCTTTCAAACCGCGCGGAAGCAAGCCGTATAAATTTGTTTATATTTTTTGCAAACCAAATCTAGGTGGCTTGCTGGTGTTTCTTAATTTCGCTAAGCTTTCAAACTACACGACACCGCCCATGAAATTTAGCTTTTGTTAGCAAACGTATTTACTCTTCTAGCTCAATAAACATATTCTTATAACTCACAATCACTTTATTGAATTTCTGCACAAAATTGGCACCCAAACAGCCTCTTTCGTTCCATTGGTTCATTATGTTTTCGGTATATACGGCAATATCTTTCATTTCGAAATATTTTTCATTAAGA
The DNA here is from genome assembly GCF_003863355.1 of Ancylomarina euxina. Taxonomy (GTDB): domain Bacteria; phylum Bacteroidota; class Bacteroidia; order Bacteroidales; family Marinifilaceae; genus Ancylomarina; species Ancylomarina euxinus. The sequence goes on from NZ_QQWG01000036.1 coordinate 1,493, forward strand.
ATAAAATCAAGTTTTGGCAATTTATATCCAGCTTGATAAGAAACACCACCATAACCTGCAAGCCTTATTGAATCTTTCAAAGCTATTTGTTCAATCGTATCTTTATTATCAGCAAAATAGAGATGACTCATATTTGATAATGATGACCCTGTATCAAAATGCATCAATATCGTCTCTGAATTTTGAACCAATTGTATAAACAGATGTCTTTTATTCATAATTAGGTTCCCTTTTGACAAACTTATTAATGTGTTTGATTGAGGGAAAACAATTTTCTTTTTAGCTGGATAAAGTTGAATTTCACCTATTAAATTCAACACTTCTGATCCTAAAACAGCCTCAAGAGAAATAGTATCAATTGGCGTGATTTTATTCACAATATAAAATAAGGAATTATGACAGGTGACATCTCCAATCTTCAAGTCTTCTGCAATTCCGATCTTTGCAAAGCCTGACCCAACCCCTTTCATTGGAATAGAATCAACAATGGTTTTAATATGATATTTATTTGCAAAATTCTCAGTCACCACGCTATATTTAGGGTTCCCTGTATCAAGGCACATTTGTGCTTCTTTTCCATTTATTTCACATGGAACATCTAGTGCTAACCCTTTTCCTGCCTTCTTAACGACATAGTCAATCTCTACATTCTTTTGCGGTCGATTAATTTGAGTCGGAGGAAAGTTTGCTATAATTCTATTAATCCTTAAAGATTCTTTCAAATTAGTTCTTAAATCTTGATTAATTGGCAAATCTTTAGTCTGATCAAGAAAAGATTCTAACATCTCCGAGGATTCTTTATATCGAAATAGTGTTTCAAGAAATCCTGATTTGAGATAGATTAGATAAGCAATATTACCTAAGCCCAATTGTGCTTGATAGTTTTCATTGTTTAATAATGTATCTACAGCAATAATTCCGCTCTCTGGGTTATTGAATGACTCAGCAAGCATGGCTTGAGAAAAATAGCTTATCATTGGGGATAATTGCTCTTGCAACTGTTCGTGTTGTCCTCTTAACTCAAACATTCTTTGCTCATTCATCAATTTCCCTACAATTTCATCTGGGCTTTGTGCGTAAACAGATGTTCCGAACGATAGTAAGTAGATTATTAACGAAAACTTGCTATATCTTATCACTTTTTTCATTTGTAGTTGATTTATATGTTTGCTAACGGTCTTGCTAAGTTTTCGTGGGCGATTTAAAAGAATTAACCTTTCAAACCGCGCGGAAGCAAGCCGCGTAAATTTGTTTATATTTTTGACCAATCCAATTTAAGTGGCTTGCTGGTGTTTCTTAATTGAACTAAACTTTCAAACTACGCATCACCGCCCATGAAATTTAGCTTTTGTTAGGCACTGGCATTGCTTCAATTAGTTTCTAAATATCTTTCTCCAAATATTTCCTTTTGAAATCAAGCTCTTCCTGTTAGTGTTTAAAACTTCTTTCATATCCGCTTTAATCAACAGATCGAGGAATTTATTATATCCATTTTCGATCTTATATTCCAATTCTTTTTTGTACAGTGGGAAAATGGTGTAAATATTAATTTGTCTTCCCTTTTTCTTGATTACAGTAATATCTTGCTCAAATGTTACTGATGGAAGTAATAACGATCCTACAAATTCGGTATCATGCCCATAAGGGGTCATGTCTTCATCTGCTTGCAAGGTGTGACCATTCCCAATCCAGGTGTCGTAAAAATGTGGAAATTTAGCTGATCTTTTGAGCATTGAAATTATCCAATCGTTTTTGTTTTGTCCAGAATAAACCTTCTCAAATTCAATGTTTTTTGGAATTAGAATCATTAATTCAGCGAATCCATAATTCTTGTAATTTTTAACCTCTTTCGGAACATTCATTTTCAATGTACTCATTCCAGATGTCAACAAAATATTAAACTCAGTCTTATTGGGTTGGATAAAATATACGTCTATATGGATGTCCAGTGTTGGAATTTCATGAAACACAGAAAATTTACAATCATTAAATTTTTTAGAAATATGTTCTTCAATCCATTCCGTATGTTCATAATAATGTTTGCTACTTGCAAATGGGTTTTGGTTTGTCATTATTGTTGATGTTTACTTTTGCTTGTGCCTAACGGTCTTGCTAAATTTTCGTGGGCGATTAAAATAACCAACCTTTCAAACCGCGCGGAAGCAAGCCGCATAAATTTGTTTATATTTTAAAGCAAACCAAATCTAGGTGGCTTGCTGGTGTTTCTTAATTGAACTAAACTTTCGCACTACTCATCACCGCCCATGAAATTTAGCTTTTGTTGTGCCTCGTTATTAACCTAAATTGAAAACAGTTTTAGTTGAGTATCTTCAATTTCTATCTCGGTGCAGTGTTTATAATGTATTAAACTATCATTTATCTTTAGTTCTCTCATTGTTTTCTCAGCCAATTGTTTGTCTGCATCTGAAAAGTAATGTAGAGTCCATTTTGTATTTTCACCAATAGATTTTCCAATTTCTTTAAAGTAAGGAAAGTCTATTTCATTATAAGAGTGCCCTAAAATGATAATTTCATCAATTGAAATATTTTTAATAAAATCAGTTTGCTTTGGAACAATCTCTTCAGTACATTTTCTCATCTTGTCATAAAATGCACTAACTGCATTTTCAGCAAAATGCTCATGTCCAACTTCATTCGACTCAATATTTCCATCTTTATCTATGTTTAAAAAGGCTTTTTCATTTCCATATAATGCTTTTTTAACATTAAAATCCTCTGACTTTTTTCCGTGACCAAAAACTAATTCCTCTCCAACTTTATTATGAATATGCAAAATATTTGTTGAAGAAATTTTATAAACTCTCTCCAAAACTTCTGTATAATTAAAAGTAATAAAGGTTGCAGACATATCTAATTGATATACTTTTTTCACTTTCGAAATTTCCAAAGATTCAATCCACTCCTCAAATCCTGAGCGAATACTTTCCAGTAACTCATCACAATCTTGTTCTATATATATTTGAGCATCATACCAATCACCATCTCTAAAATCATCAGAAGCGGTATTAGGAATATTTTCACCAATAATGTCAGCCAAAGAATCGTAATCAATATCTTCTTCTAAACTACTTTCAAAGTCCGACCACAAATCCGAATCATTACCTACATAATAGTATTTTTCCATTATTTCTAAGATATCACCTCTATTCTCTTTTACATAGTCGTAAAAATCAGAATACTTACAAGGTATCTTATGACCAATATCAAATCCATTTCCTAATACAAATAATTGCATTCTCTCTGTTTTATATAGTAGACTCTTTTTTAATGAGGCACAACGGTCTTGCTAAGTTTTCGTGGGCGATTAAAAGAGTAATCCTTTCAACCCGCGCGGAAGCAAGCCGCATAAATTTGTTTATATTTTTTAGCAAACCAATTCTGGGTGGCTTGCTGGTGTTTCTTAATTGAACTAAGCTTTCAAACTATTCGTCCCCGCCCATGAAATTTAGCTTTTGTTGTATGCTGGCATACCCTTAAATCAAGTTTAAATTACATGCTTGCTGGCTTATTGCCAAAGTTCGGTTGTGCGTTGGCACGTGGACTTTGGCAATGTGCCTGCAAATGCTTCCTATTAGCTACGAACTAATAGTCCTAATGATTCTAGAAGTTGAGGTTTATCTTCCATTGCTATTTTTTCAACATCATAAAAGTCGCTCGTCCATTCTTCTAGGTCTGATTAGGCTTTGTCTTTTGACTTTATAGCTTCTTGTGATTCCTCTACTTCTTGTAGATATAATATCCTGATTATTTCTGTGGCATAACCTCTGTTATACACGATAAAATTTCTTCTTCCGTGATTTTAAATACTAAAAATTTAGTCAAATGAGATGTGATTGAACGAACTCCATTATTGAAAGTCTTCATTATTGCAATCCATATTAAGGTAGCTACTTTAGAAATAATCGTTTGTCCATTTGTACCCATCGTTTGGTCATTTGTACCCAACGTTTGTCCATTTGTACCCAACGTTTGATCATTTGTACCCATCGTTTGTCCATTTGTACCCGACGTTTGATCAGTTGTACCCAATGATTGTTCACTTGTCCCCGCTGTTCCTAGTTCTTTAAGCACTAAAGCATCTTCATTTTTTTCATGCACCCATGAAAGTAAACAAAATATTACACATGATAAGCGCTAGGACAATAAAATTTACTAACATGTCAAGCCTTTTGCTTGAAACTCCTAAAGGCATATTATATATCTGTGCCGGAACGATAAAGCTCTTTTAATTTTGTGAGGAACGAGCAAATTTAAATGTGCTTGATTTACTTATAATCTTCTTTTTTTTGCTGGCATACAACGGTCTTGCTAAGTTGCGTGGGCGATTTAAAAGAATTAACCTTTCAAACCGCGCGGAAGCAAGCCGATTAAATTTGCTTATATTTTTGAACAAACCAATTTAGTTGGCTTGCTGTTGTTTCTTAATTGAACTAATTCTCAAGCTACACATCGCCGCCCATGAAATTTAGCTTTTGTTGGCTGTAGTTTTTTTATAATATTTTATATTCAAAGTAATAAATCGACTCATTAAATCCGAACGATAATAAGTCCTTTCTGTCCATGTGCCTTTTTCATTATATTTGTAAACATATTTATGGGTCCAGTTAAAATCACTTCCTCTGTGAATTTCCAATACTAGATTTCCGTATTTATCTCGCTCATAAATCCCTTCCGTATTTTTTTTAAAGTTTGTTGTATCCGTATAAACTTCCTTTATTAGCTGTTGATATTTGTCATAGTAATATTCGAACCTATTAATTTCATTTATCCCTTTTGAATATGTTATAATTGACTTTTTTTTACCAAAAGGAGAGTAATTATATTTTATCTTTTTATTTAAAGTATCTGAAGTATAATACAATATGTTATCTTTTTGCCATCTTTTATTAAAGATAAATTCAGTGATTGTTTTATCTCCATCTTCTGATTCTTTTACATATCTCCTGAAATTATTTGAAGCAGAATCACATAGGCTGTTATAAATTAAATTCTTTTGTTCATCAAAGACTTCTTTGTCTAGAAGTTTTCCACTTTTTTCAAATTTATATTCTTTACTACTCTCTATCGTTGCATCATTGGGGCGATAACGTAATGATTTAATAAGTCTATCTCTTTTGTCATAAATAAATGTATCCTTAAGTATATTGTTATCATATTCTAAGAATATTCGTTTATTCAAAACAACCTTACCAGTCTCATTAAAAGCTATTATTTGTTTCTCCTGGTGATACTTTGTTTCCTTATAGACGTGGTATTGATTAATTTCTATTTCTTGTACATTTTTCAAATCTAAATTACTTAACATCGGGGGCAGTTCAGTTGATTGTCCCAAAGCAGTACTTAATTTCAAAAGTGAAAAAGTTATTATTAAGATATAATGTTTCATGTTATACTAAATTACAGCCAACGGGCTTGCTAAGTTTTCGTGGGCGATTTAAAGAACCATCCTTTCAAACTGCGCGGAAGCAAGCCGATTAAATTTGTTTATATTTTTAAGCAAACCAATTTTAGTGGCTTGCTGGTGTTTCTTAATTGAACTAAGCTTTCTATTTGAGCATCACCGCCCATGAAATTTAGCTTTTGTTATGCCCTTTAATTTCTTTTTTCAAGCAGAGACTTACTTGTAATTTTTTCAAACTCTTTAATTAGCTTAATAAATGGTTTATTCGTTTTGTTTTTATAGTCATTACGACTAAGCTTAATTAAAACATATTCATTGTCAAGTTTAAACTCAATAACAAAATCTGTTAACTCACTACTTCTATATATATCCATATTTTTATCAATCCAACTGCATAATTCATTCTTAATTCTTTTTGCTTGCTTAGAAGAAATATCAAACTGACCAAACTTAATAACTTCTCCATGTGTCCATGAAAAACCATTCGTAATGGTATAATTAATCAATTTGGTATCTAAAAAATACTCTGTAATAATAGGATTTTTTTCCTTGAATGATAATAACCTAACAAAATCTTCATCCACGTCATACAGTTTCCTAATTCCCTGCATGTAGAGCGTTCGAGACATTATTATTAACTCTAAATCTGACAAATAAGAATCTTCATAATCTCTCGACGAGAGATAGTGCTTCCGTGGAAAAATAAATTCTCCTTTTTCAATTAATGTTAAGGTATCTGGATAATGAAAACAGAAACTGTCTTTTTCAATAGTAATTAAATGCTTTCTTTCAAGCCAATTACTCTCAATAGAATCTGCATTATTATTTTCCCACCAGTCCATTTTTGATTTCTCTAAATGCTGAGAATATAAACTAGTGTGTAATGTGAACAATAAAAAGTATATAAGTATCTGTTTCATCTTTATTATTGGGCATAACGGGCTGCGCTAAATGGCGTGGCGCTTTAGTTGATTTATGTTTCGAATTTTATAAAAGGCAAGTTAACTATTTTTGAATTACATTTAACTATAACAATTCTAAAATAGATAGCTTGCCGTGCTCATTTAAAGCATAAACATTCGAAAACCTCCGACTCGACATGCCATTTAGCGTTTGTTACAGTTTGTTGAAAACATTCGTGTGAGAGAAAAATCTCACCATTCCTTTTGGGCTGATATAAGCAGCTTTGGCACGGAAATTTGCAACTAAAAGAACTGAGTGTGAA
>NZ_QQWG01000037.1 GCF_003863355.1 Ancylomarina euxina
TCAAGTTTTAAACCTCAGTCAAAACTAGTAAAACAACTGGTGTACAATAAAACAGGAAAATCCATTAAAGCAGAAATGGCAACACGCTTGCCAGCGAGTGCCATTACGAATCAATTAACTGTAACGGGCTTGCTAAGTTTCGTGGGTGATTAAAACAACTGTCTTATCAAAACTCACGGAAGCAAGCCGATTAAATTTGCTTATATTTTTGAACAAACCAATTTGATTGGCTTGCTGGTGTTTATTAATTGAACTAAACTTTCAATCGACTCATTGCCGCCCATGAAATTTAGCTTTTGTTATGCGCTGGCAATTATTGAGAATTCACTTGTTTTAAAAGTTTATCTATTTTAAAATAATGCTTACTAAATGCCTCTCTATCTGTTTGAACATACATTAATACGGAAAATAATTTTATTGAATTACTCATCTGGAATGTAAGTCCACTTATTCTATTGTACTCCTCTTCTCTCTTTTTGTCACTATTGTTAGTCATCATGGTTTGATATGACTTCATTCCCCCATGCACATAAGAAGACAAATCAGAATATTCAATGATGAGTTGACCAAGAAATGAAGACATTTCATTATCACTTTTATTAAATTCTTCGTTTAGGAATCTAATGATATTTTTAAATGTATATTTCTTAGTTTCAGCATCTACCTCTTTTCTAGTTTTATTTTTAAAATTAGGGTGATCTTTTAAAAACACATCCCAATCTTTAATTCTAAACTCAGGGTCATGTAGTTGTTGTTCAGAAACTTTCGCCCTAATTAAATCAAGTACTTCCCTTGCATTTCCATAATCTAAATAGTTTTTGGCAAAGTCATCCGATTTAGATAAGCCCCAATTAACAAATAGATATTTAAATCTAATAAAATGTTCAATCAGGCTCCTAAATAAAACCTTAGCACCATAATAATCGTCAGATTCACAACTGTCAAAAATTGAATTTTTAATAAATGCACTACTAGAATCAAACATATTTACTAGAAGACAAGTAGTAGGAAATTCTTTCTTAAAATCTGACACAACTGTCTTCGGAAAATATTCTTTAAACTCTTCGAATACTTCATCATCTAAATCTCGACACCTTTCAATTTCATTCATATCTTTTCTGGCTTGCGCATAACGGTCTTGCTAAGTTTTCGTGGGCGATTAAAACAGTTGCCCTTTCAAATCTGACGGAAGCAAGCCGCATATATTTGTTTATATTTTTTGCAAACCAAATCTAGGTGGCTTGCTGGTGTTTATTAAATAAACTAACTCTCAAACAGCACATCACCGCCCATGAAATTTAGCTTTTGTTAGCGCCAGTTAATTTTTTTGGTTTCAAGTTCTAGTTTAGTTTTATGATCTCTAATATCATTGTAAAATCTCCTATATCCCATTTTAAATTCAATGGTCAATCTTTTTAGATAATTATATTGATAAGATAACTCTTTCCCTAAAACTACGATACCAAAACATCTTTGATCTTGTCTAAATAAATTTGAATCTATTGCCTTATCTTGAATTGGTCTAATTATCTCTCGATATAGTTTTCGTAATTTTCTTGACTGAGAATATTCTTGATGATAAATAGAAATTGAATTACTAACTAGTTGTATAAAATCCTGATAATCCTCATAGTTAGACTGATTAATTCTCGCAAACTCGACGAACTCTGCAAGTAAGTCAAAATAATTATTAAGATTCTCTTGGAAAGGATTTAACAACTTATCACTCTCAATTCTACAATGTGAATGAAAACGTTCAATTTCAGGAATTAATTTTTCAACAAAATCTAAATAACTATGAATTTTAGATAGATTTCGTTTTTCCTTTATGGCATGAAAAATAACATTTCCACCAATGTCCTTCAATCTTTCAAAATCACCTGTTAAAATCTTGGGTGCTGTTATGGGAATACCAGTGTCAATATCTATATCTTGATATATATTTTTATAAAATCCAGATAGCTTATCACATGTGCTATTTGTGATCCTTTCTAAATAGGTATGAAAATAAATTCTTAAGTCTTTTTTAGATTTATAAGTATCGTTTAGTTTTATTAGGCGATCTACAATAACACCTAAAAGAAATATCGCAAGAGTAACAAATACAGTAAAAACTGTATCATAAGAAAATAAGTCAAATAATTTATCCGGATTTGATGCAGTGTCAATTTCATTTGCTATTCTGTCAATAGCCTTATTTTGTTCTCGTAATACGGAAGTTAAGCTGTCTGTTTGGAGTGCTACTTCGTTTAAAATATTAGTTCTATTATCAGACATTGATTCTTTTTGTTACTAATTGGCGCTAACGGTCTTGCTAAGTTTTCGTGGGCGATTAAAAGAGTAATCTTATCAAACCGCAAAATAAGCAAGCCGCATAAATTTGTTTATATTTTTTGCAAACCAAATCTAGGTGGCTTGCTGGTGTTTATTAATTGAACTAAGTTTTCAAGTTGCCTATCACCGCCCATGAAATTTAGCTTTTGTTGTGCTTTCGTTCTTTTTTTATTTTAATTGCATATGAATATGATCATCATGACGCACAGCACCGCAACCATGAAATCGAATTCGTCGATCAGTCAGTTTCATTCTGGTTTTCAAATGCGGTTCAATAAATAACTTACCCAAGTTTTTCTGTTTCAAAATGCTTGTTATAAGCTGCCTTGTTCCTCTCTCTGAAAACACCAAACTGTCATTTATCTCTCCCAAGGTTAGATATTTCGGATAGTCATATTGGAAATACCCATTTTTTAAACAATAGTCTGATTGATTAAATTCTGTCGATCTAGGTTCTGCAAAAATTCCATAACCACTTCTTGATTTCTTTAAATTAGATATTTCACCATTCTTACTTTCATACACGAGGCTAAAGTCTATTTTCTTTCCGTCATTATGACTTAAATGTGGAAGTAATGGAAATTTATTTATGAAAGGAAAATTGGCATCTAAGTATCTTAATTCTTGTGAAGATTCACTTGTCTTTAAATCATCAGCTACTGATTTCAAGAATTCACTTAATTCTGGTACGACATAATTTCGGTTTAAGATCACAGTCCAATAATTCGTTGGTTTAATGCTTTCCGTATTTTGAATTTTCACTCGACCGAATATTGGAGCTAAACTCGGGATGATCAATAGTGTTGTAATTGTATAAAGTGCAACAAACGTAATTATATTCTTCAGCTTAAAACTATATTTAATTCTATCAGCCAATAGTAGTGATAATAAATAAATTACTCCACCAACCTGAGTCAAGATTGTTAAGATCACAAATAATAGGATCCTTAGTATATATGTAATTGACTTTCGCATCTGTTTTTTTATAATGAAGCACAACGGTCTTGCTAAGTTGCGTGGGCGATTTAAAAGAATTAACCTTTCAAATCGCGCGGAAGCAAGCCGATTAAATTTGCTTATATTTTTGAACAAACCAATTTAATTGGCTTGCTGGTGTTTCTTAATTGAACTAACTCTCAAGAGACTCATCACCGCCCATGAAATTTAGCTTTTGTTAGGCACTTTTTTTATTCATTTGACATTCTATTCATCACCATTTCAAATAACTCTTGTGCTCGATTTGTACTTCCCTGAGCTCCACGTTCTAAAGCCTTCATTTTATGTTCTGGGGCATTAGAACCTGCATAAATAAAGAATGGTGTCTGCAACCCCGATTTTCGAATTTTTTCTAACAACACATAGCCTTCTTGTAGACCTTCTTTTCTCCCCATGTCAGATATGATGGCTGCATATTTATTGTTTTTTAATATCTCGATAGCTTCATTTGTAGAAAGAGCAAGACTAAATTCTATTCCTTGCGATTCAAAAGCTTTTCTTTCATAGATATTGTTTTCAGGTCTATCATCAACCCATAAAACCTTATTTCTCCATTTCCTCCCTGATTCATTAGCTTTATGTGGTTGAGTTTTAGATACTAATTCCACAATTGAATTTAGTTGCTGCTGAGTAGATTCATTATTATTATTCCCATCAGGTTGATTTGCTGTTGCTGCAGCAAGGGAAGCAACGGCAGACATTTTCATTTTTAAAAAATTATCTTCATTCTTAAAATCAGATGGACCATAAATTTTATCATGGTGTTTTGAAACAAGCCATAAGAATCCAATAAATACGATAACTGGAAATATTACTAAAAAATATATCAATGGAGTAATGTGGTCAGTCAGGTTATTACCAAAACTCACAGCAAGAGTTGCAAAACCGTATACCAGAACTATAAATAATGCAATTATTCCTAATGGACTTTTTGTAAACCCCTTAGCTGATTCTGCAAAACTTTTCACTTGATTTGCCATGTTTTTTCTTTTTAAAAATTGTGCCTAACGGGCTTGCTAAGTTTTCGTGGGCGATTAAAACAGTTGTCTTATCAAACCGCCAAATAAGCAAGCCGCTTAAATTTGTTTATATTTTTACGCAAACCAAACTAGGTGGCTTGCTGGTGTTTCTTAATTGAACCAAACTTTCAAACTGCGAATCACCGCCCATGAAATTTAGCTTTTGTTAGGGTGCGTTTGTTATTCCTTTTCAATTAAATATCGGGTTATCAATATGTCAGTCGCTTCTTCTGTGAATTAAGTAAATTTAAATTCATCATATTTCGATTTATAAGAAAGACTATCATAGAGCTCCAAAAGTTCCTGTTCCTTTGATACACCATAGTGTATATCTGTAATAAATTGCCACTTCTTAAAAATTCCTTTCAACTCCTCTTCTTCTTCCTTATTCCTCAGAAAATATTCTATATTATATTTCTTTCCTCTATATTCAAACCTTAACCAGTTATTTCCTCCGCCATTAAATATTGTTCGATTTTCCTTTGGTTTGTATTTTAATGGATGCTCCTCTATAGTAAGATCATTAATTTCTGAAACAAATAAATCCATAGTTTTGTATTTCAAAAATCTATCTTCAAACTTCAACATATCCCTGTTATACCACTTTGCAATTAATAAATAAAATGAAAGACAAAATATAACAAGTATGATAAAATAGCCTAATAAATAACACCAAGAAGGAACATCAAATCTTTCGATATAAATCTTACCTGAGTACTTACCCGGAAGAAATAACACACCCGAAACAATCAATAAACCACCTGACAATAAAAGACATAATTTCTGCCATAAAAATAAAACAGATCTAATCCTCTGAACTTCCATTAAATTATAACTTACTTAGTGACTGACATTTCTTTAACCTTAAAATAACATTAACCTTATCTCAATATTTCTAACAGTTTCACAATATGCACCCTAACGTTGAGTATATGCAAAGTAGGCGATTGCGGGCTTTAAACCTATCAAACCGTTGAGAAGTTGAAGCGGGCTACACCCGTTGAATTTACTACTGTTGCGCCTATTTTGTATATACATTGTTGTGCTTAGTTTTTATTTCGTTTCATACTGATATTTTCTTGTCTCGTAATCACCAAATTCGTTCTCTGTCATTTTTAGAAGTATCATGGAGTACTTTTTATAATTTTCAAAGTCTCTATTTTTCAAAAAGTCCGTAAGTTCATAATGTGTAAAAGGATGCTCCAAATCCTCAATCTTTAATTTTGAATATCGTTTTCTTGATTTAGGGTATTGTTTCCAAAATCTTTTGTAATTCTCATATTGAGTGTTTGTAATTTTATCAATCAACTCCTTAAGCAAATCCGATGGAATTTGAATACCAGCTAATTCATTGAAATAGTTTGCTATCTTTTCATGAAAGTTACCTTTCGGCTCAAGCTTATTTTCAGATTTACCAAAAATCATATGTTTATTTTTATCAGTTCAGTCCCAGAATGCCTCCAATTAACTTTAATTTTACCTTTTTCAATCCGTTCGATAATCTTGCCTTTGTTTATTATTATTCCATGAAAATTATTAGGTGCTTTCTTACTTGAATCAATGGGTATGTATTTTATTCCAATTACATAATGAGCAAAATATCCAAACTCGCATAAATAAAATTCGTTATCAATTGTCTTAATGAATTCCTCCAAAATCAGGCCGCGAGTCTTTTTTCCAATATCAGGTTCAAATGGAGTCCAATAATGATTTTGTATATCTCTCCGAATATCTTCTGAAAGATTTATCCAATCAGTGAAATTATATTCTTTGTAATGCAGTTTCATAAATTAAGCACAACGGGCTTGCTAAGTTTTCGTGGGCGATTTAAAAGAATTAATCTTTCAAACCACACTAAAGCAAGCCGAGCAAAATTGTTTATATTTTTGAACAAACCAATTTTAATTGGCTTGCTGTTGTTTATTAATTGAACTAAACTTTCAAACTGCACATCACCGCCCATGAAATTTAGCTTTTGTTAGCGGTTCGGCGTTTTTATTCATCTTCACCGAGGCAGTATATATCAACGTCAATACCAGCACCAATGTCAGCCAATATTTTTAACTGTTCCGGTTCAAAACCATAACCTGGATTATTCCCAGTATAATAATATTGTACTATTGTAAATCTTACCATCTTGCAACTTAGACCAATCTCTTTAATCGTGTCTATTCTTGGAATTATAATCTCGTTGAAAAACTTATCAACCAAATCGCCGATGAAATCATTTGTATTTATTTTCCATTCGAAATCCCAATGACTACAATCCCAAATTCTTGGGATATCTTTTTGTGGTCCAATAAAATATTCTTCACCTTTCTGTCCAGTTGATAATGGTTGTAATCCAAGTTTTTGAGTTATCAAATCAGGTGCAAAGTCAAATTCTAGGAAATGAAGAATCAAATGATTCTGATTGATCTCAGAATCACCATTTGTTCCCATTAGGTTTTTATAATCTTTTTTATCTAATCGTTTAAATGTCATTAATTATCAATGTTGTTGAGTTTTTTTTACGCTGACCGCTAACGTATAGCTGTATGTCGTCTTCGTTGGCGATTTTTAATTTCATCCTGTACATATCGCCAATGCCGACATACAGCATGTTATGTACTTTTATTTTTAAAGCCTTTTTTTATTAACAAGTCTCCCTA
>NZ_QQWG01000038.1 GCF_003863355.1 Ancylomarina euxina
TCGTGTCCTATCTGATTTACCCTATGGGATTACGGTTGAATTTTGGGCGTTCCCAATCTATGGCTCGGTTACCCTTCCCATTTGAGCCTTATATCAGATTTCTGTTCGTTAGAACATCGACTTTGCTAATGGCTTCCTTCAGATTTGTAGTCACCTACAACACCCTTGCCAATCGCTAGTACTTCCTATCAACTCGGCGTACACAGGAACTTACATCCTGCTAGTATATCACCATGCCCGACATACCAAAAAAAGAGTTGTCCATTTAGAACAACTCTTTCAATTAAATATGCTTAGTAGATTTAGCGAACCAAGATTACAGTCCCCTTTTCTTTCATTTCACCATCCAACATCACAACCCATACATAAGCTCCTACAGGACAATCGTCCCCTTTATAAGTACCATCCCAGCCATTAGCATAACCGGGCTCATTAGTCTGATACATCAACTCTCCCCATCTATTGTAGATATACATTTCGAACTTATCAATTACATTGATATCTTTTAAGTAGAAACGATCATTCTCATTATTTGATGAGGGGGTAAATGCATTAGGCGATTCTATTCCAATAGGCTTGACCTGAACAACAACCGTATCTTTAGCAATACATCCAATATTGTCTTCAACACTTAGCTTATAAGTGCCAGATTCACGAACCTCTAATTGTGGCAATACACTACCATCACTCCAATCGTATATATAAGGACCAAAGCCAGGGTCTAGTTCAGGATCAAGAGTAAGTGTTTCACCCTCAAAAATGACTATACCAGGTTGAATCGTGTTATCCAATTCAAATTTTGGTAAAGGGTTCATCACGATCTTTTGTTCAAGCTTACAATCATTCTGCTCAACACTTAATTCATACTCTCCAGGCTTGTCTATAGTCCTTTCCCAAGCCGTATAGCCGTCACTCCATACAGGGTTTGAAAGATCTTTCGTATCAATCAGCACTGTTTCTCCTTCACACAGGTATTGATTCTCTCCAACTTCTGGGTTCGGCAACACTTCGACTTTTATTGAAGCTGATCCTACACAACCATACTTATCAGTGACATTGATTTGATAATTGTTTACTCCAAGATGACGTTTTATGAGTTTCGGATTAGAATTCTTAGTATTATCTAAGTCGCTAGAATTGTTCCAATTAACTTCTTCAATATCCCCTGAAATATGTGTTGTCAATTCGATCTCTTTACATTCTCCAATAATCGTATCGTTTATCGTTGTAATGGTTGGTAGTGGAGCAACTGTTACATTTACAATATCGTTACCCAAACAACCAAATTTATCAACAACCGTTGCAACATAAAGTGTTGATTCTCCAGCTTTGAAAATCGGCGTTTCAGAATTTGGATCATCTAAATATCGACTCGGTGACCATTTAATATTATTCTCTTCGGTTTCAGCACTCAACATCCTAGTTTCACAAGATCCAACTACAACATCTTCAAGAAGCTTAACTTTCGGTAAAGAATCGATCTTCATAATCATTTCACCCGTACTATTTGAACAACCTAAGTCATCGGTAAATGAATATCGAACTTGATACTCACCATTTCCCTGAGATGGATCAAAGGTATTCTGAGAAACACCATTTACCCAATAAATACCTCCAGCTGGAAAACCACCTGATAATTCAAATTCCGGTTGACAAATTCCTCTGGTTTCAAGAGCAGTTAATTTCACATCAGGTAAAGGACGAAGAGTGACCAAAGAATCGACTTGAGAATAACAGCCTGTTGCTTCGTTTAATATCTTCAACTTTACTTTGCCATCTTTAATAACATCCCCCCAGGTAACCTTGGTTCTTAATCCTTCTGAAGGTGTTGTAAATTCTCCACCATCAACTAACCAGCCATAATTGATATCTGGTTGTAAAGTTGTATTATAAGCCACTCGATCTTCCAATACGCAAAGTGTCATTCGACCAAAAATCTTGGAATTAGGCAAAGCGTTAACGGTTAACTTCTTTGAATTAGAATAGCGTTTAGCACCCTTCGTACATTTGTCGGTAATTTCACAGTTATAGTAACCTTCTTTAGCAATATTCGCTGGATCGATCATTAGCTGTGGTGCTTTTTCTCCCGGAATATCAACACCATCCTTTTGCCATTGATAATCCTCATTGGTTCCTTCAACTTCAACAAGAAACTGAGCGTTCTCACCGTCACAAATTTCCATTCCTGGACTCTCACTCAAGATTTTAAGTTGAGGAATAACAATAAGTTTCATTTCAGGGCTCTCTATTGCAACACCACATGAAGAATTCACAACACATTTATATGCTCCAGAATCACTAGTCCTTATATTCTCAAGTCTCAATTCTTTACTATTAGAACCAATGATATCAACATTATTTTTTCGCCACTGATAAACCAGATTGTCTCCTATAAACTCAACAATGAATATAGCTTCAGTATCATTTTCACATCGCTCAAGATCATCGCTCTTACTTATGAACTCAGGTAGCTTCTTAACATTTAGGTTTGCTTCAGTTTTTACACTTCCACACTTACCGCTAATATCAACCGAATAATTACCTGCAGCTCCCAATGTAAGATTTGTAATACTAAATATTGGGTCATTCGATACGGTTTCCCCTTCAAATTGCCAATCATAAACTAATACTGAACCTAAAACATCGGGGTTCCATGATAAATTTTCTTTTTCGCAAAGTTCTTTATCTTCTAAATATGAATTAAGAACAGTTGTTTTATGAACGATAAGCTTAACTGTTTCTTCGATATTAGCTTCTTCACCTTTGATCACACAACGGTAAGTTCCAGCATCACCTACATTTAATGCAGGAATTGAATAGTTCAATTTATGATGTCCTAAAGGTTTAATTCCTTTAAACCAATCAATTGAAAACACTTCACCAACAACACTAATATTCAAATTCAATGGCTCACCAAAACACTTTTCAATATCAGTTTCACCCAAGCCATCAACAACCTTCATTGGATCTTTTACCATTAGGTAACCCGAAGTAAAACGAACACCACAGTCACCTGTTATCGTACAGTTATACTCTCCAACATCTGCCATACTCAGATTATCTATATTAAGAGTCTTCGTATTTGCAGATACTATTGGGTTATCATCACCTGCCGTATTAATATGATGCCACTCAAAAGTCAAGTTACTACCGGTGATATCCAAATCAAAGACATGATTTTTACCGACATAAACAACTTCACCTTTAAGAGAAGAGTTTAGAATGGTATTAGGGTTCACAGTAATTTCCGCAAATTCATTCAGATCGGTACCACATGAACTAATCCGGCATTCAACACTATATATTTTAGCAGTATACTCATCTTCCGGTTGAACATCTGGTATCACCAATTCAACTTTATCATTATATTTTTCTTCTAGTTTCCCATTTACAAACCAACGATAAGGTAAATTCTCTCCTGTTGTTTCTGCTCTAAAGATGACATTTTCACCTTGACAGGCAATTTGATCATCAATAGGATCAAGTGTTGGTATTGGATGAACATCCACAAAACCTAAACTGAAATCACTACCACAAACATTAGATACTTCAACACGGTAATTACCTTCATTATTGTCAATATCTACAGATGTTAGATCTATTGAGTTTAGTGCTAGGCCATCTTTAACACTGCCATCAGCTAAAATCCAATGAATATTATCAACAACCGTCGCTTCATATTTAATTTCTCCCAGAGTTAATGCTTCACCCTCACAAAGCTCATATAAACCGTCTAAGCCTTCATTAATAACTGGAACATTATTAACAACAACATTAACTTCGTATCTAACCAGATCACCACAAGTACCCTTAATTTCACAGATATAAGTTCCTGCATCTGTTAAGGCTACTTCATCAATCTTAAAGATTGATCCAATACTCTTCGTTCTTGTACTAGTTATAGGTAAGGTCCACTTATAAGTTGGATTATCACCAGAAAATTTAGCTTCAAGTAATAAGTCATCGCCAACACAAAGCTTTTGATCTACCCAGTCTATGCCCGTCTTAGTAATATCATCCAGTATATAAACGTCGGTACTCTTACTATCACTCATACATTTATCACTAACTCCTACAGTATATATACCACTGTATGATTTATCAGGATTAGCTATTTTATACAGCTTATCATGGGTGTCACCCGTAAGTTCATCACCCATTTTTGACCAGGTATAAGCAAGAGTTGATCTTAATTCAGGGTCCATCTTATCTATTTCAACATTAAGATCACTATCTATTTTCTCACAAACAGGATTAATGTCAATGATATCTTTAAGAACTAAATCATCATAGAATGAGATTTCAAATTCATCCTTTACAACCGGACAAATTCCATCACGAACTTCTAAGTAATATCCACCAACTTTAGCTTGTACAGCATCCATATTTAAATGAGCCGTTGTACTTAATTCAACATCATCTCCTAAATCAACTGTATTTTCTGTACTCATCCAACGATAAGTAAAGTCACCTGTACCTTTAAGATCTTCAATAGAAAAAGAAGTCGCCGTATTCTTACAGATTTCATGTCCAGTAATATCTTTAAAGTTTGCAGGTGTATAAATCTTTACTTCTGCATATTTAGAAACATTGTCTGTATAATCTATACGCTTAACTATCGCTTTAAACCTCCATCCATTCATTTCAATCTCTGATGGATTTATGGTTAAAGTACTAGAAGTTGTCGTGCCTGCTATAAAAGCCGAAGTGCTTGAAGAAAGCGTACTTGCCAATTTATCCCCTGATCCGTCATTATACACCCACTCACAGGCTGTACTTCTATTATCAAATTCTACTGTAAAACTATAAGCACTTCCTTCACATACCTTTGTGTGGTCTGGATTAGACACAATTCTATTTTCTCCTAATACCGTTAGAACTGCCTTAGAGCTTGTACCTAAAAGACATGCACCGCTTACAACACAGTAATACTCTGAACCTGTAGCTGATAAAGGCACATTTGTTAATTCAAGGATCTTAGACTGTGCTGATAAAGGTGTATCATCCATACTTACACCATCTTTAAACCATTGGTAGGAATATAGTCCTAATCCACTAGTTTCTAGTGTAAAACTAGCCGTTCCCATTTCAGCTACAGTTTGACTAGATGGTGACTTGGAAATAATGACATTGCGATTTACAAATAAACTTGCTGCATTGGATTTTGCAGGATTACAATCATAATCACCATTGACTACACAATAAAAAGATTTGTTTTCATTGGTTAATACATTCTCAATTTTCAATGTTGATGTTAATACACCTGAAAAATCAACTGTATTGGTAAGCGCTATATCATTACTATCATACCACTGATAGGATGGAGAATCAACTGCTGTTCCCATTACTGTAAATTCAGCAAATAGTTCATCTTCACAAACAGTAACATCTTTTAATGTTGAAACTGTTGAATGCTCTCGAACATTCACTTTAAATACTTTATCTGCAGTACTACATCCACTGGTAGTCGTCAATTTACAAACGTAATCACCAGTATGAGTTGGCTTTAAATTGGATATATTTAATTTATTTGTTGATGATAAAATATCTGTAGGCTTAGTTGTTTTATACCAAGCATAAGATAAATCAACACCATGGCCTTCTACTGATAAATTCAAATCTTCATTCTCACATAAATCAATTGTAGCAAGTAATTTTGTAGTTAAGGAAATATCATCCAAAACAGTAATATCATAATCTAATGATTTCGTCGTACACCCATCATTAACAAAAACTTGGTAAAGACCAGTTTGGGAAGTAAGGGTTCCTGAAATATTTAAAGTTTTCGATTTTTCGGCTTGATCAATATTATCTTTTTTCCAAAGATAAGTCAGAGGATCTGTAATATCTGGATCAATATAATCCGTTTCAGCGACTAAGTTTTTAGGGTCATTTAAGCAAATAACATCAACATCCGCAAGTTTGCTAATCTGTAAATCTTCATAATGTGTGATTTTAAAATCGTCAACAGGATAGTTACAGAAACCATCACTAACCTGAACAGAATAATTTCCATCAGAATCGTCAGCAGCAATTAAATTCAAAATTGAAGTTTGAACCGTTTGAACTGTAGACCCTTTTTTCCATTCGTAACTATATGTTCCTGTTCCTGTTATCTTCTTCTTCTCAAAGCTTACATCAGACGTTTTACAAATCTCAATAGGTGAAATATCAGCAAATGTAGCTGGTTTATGTACTATAACACTCACTTCTTTACTCTCATCATCTACATATCCAGAACGCTTAACCAGAGCTCTAAATGTCCAAGAAGACATATCTATTGTTGTAGATATTATAGCTAAAGTACTCTTAGTTGGTGTAAATGGATATGAACCGA
>NZ_QQWG01000039.1 GCF_003863355.1 Ancylomarina euxina
AAGTGTAAGCAACTGTTTTTCAATGTCGAATTTCATTCTTCTCTTGACATTGATTCTAAAAAGCAGTAACTTATCCAAGTCTTAGTTAACGATACCAGTCGTTTGAAAGAGCGATCTTTCACGGTAGCACCGCATAAGACTTGAACAATGCCTGGCATTGCCTTTCTTGTCCTTTTACTCCTTAAGGAACTTTCCCCTACGTTTTGTCTCAGCCTAAAAAAAGAGGGTTTAATCTCTCCTTAAAGATTTTAGTTGTACATAACGGTCTTGCTAAGTTTTCGTGGGCGATTTAAAGAACCATTCTTTCATACCGCGCGGAAGCAAGCCGCATATATTTGTTTATATTTTTTGCAAACCAAATCTAGGTGGCTTGCTGGTGTTTATTAATTGTACTAAACTTCCAAACTGCTCATCACCGCCCATGAAATTTAGCTTTTGTTATAGCCTGTTTTTATTCCAATATTATTTCTCCTTTTGAATCCTTTTTTGGTCCTATTAGTCCATAATTTGGGAACATCTTATTTCCTAAATAAAATGCTAATCCAGCAATTAAAATTCCAATCATTATATCAATCACTCCAAAAAATATATTCTCATTAATTTTCCCTAGCACATTAAAAATTCCAGCAACAGTAATTACTCCTAGAATATTGTAGATGTAACCTTTGTATTTAGAAACTTCAAAAGCAAACATGAAGTTGAGAATTGGAAAAAGAAATGCCAATGGTATCAAAGCAGTAGATATTTGAGAAAAAATAAAGAATCCTAATAAAATTTTTGAGATGATAGTAATGAAAATAAGTCCAAGTAAAATATTATTCAATAATTTGTATTTTTCAATTCTAGTCGGGTCTGGAGTTGCAGCAATTAGCATTGATAATGTTTTCTTGTCAAAATATTTTTCAGATAATTCATTTAATATTTCTATTCTTGAAACTCCTTGGTTCACTTTATCCTTAATAGTTTTATTGACTTCCTTCTTATTAATGCTTTTTTTGCTCATAAGTTTCCCTTTTAAAAATTGGCTATAACGGTCTTGCTAAGTTGCGTGGGCGATTTAAAAGAATTAACCTTTCAAATCGCACGAAAGCAAGCCGCTTAAATTTGTTTATATTTTTCAGCAAACCAATTTATATAGCTTGCTGGTGTTTTTAATTGAACCAACTCTCGAGCAATTACCACCGCCCATGCAATTTAGCTTTTGTTAGGGTGCG
The DNA here is from genome assembly GCF_003863355.1 of Ancylomarina euxina. GTDB lineage: Bacteria > Bacteroidota > Bacteroidia > Bacteroidales > Marinifilaceae > Ancylomarina > Ancylomarina euxinus. The sequence continues at coordinate 1,215 of NZ_QQWG01000039.1, forward strand.
TTATTGTTTAAAAATCCCATTCAGTTTCAATAAGACTCAATCTAAGCCTGAGAAGTTCATTATTTTTGACCCCTGAATTTATTAATTTACTTAAGGTCTTTTTATAATTCAATGCTTTGTAAGTAAAGAAGATTAATCCTGTCAGTATTATTATTAACAGGGATGTCAATTCAAAGGCTTCTTTGTCAACCCAGTAATCTTTAACTTCCAACGTAAGGAAAATTAATATGAAGCCTAACCAGAAATATATATTTTTATTAATCTCCTTCCTGCTCTTTTTCCTCAAATAGTCAGAGGATTCACTGATTTTAAGTTCATTTAGTATTGAGTCAACAATGATTTCTTTTTCATGTAATAATTTAGCCTTATCAAAGCTCTTGTCGTTGAGTATCTTACCTGCTATGATTTTCTTTTCAAAATCAATAGATCCATCATGTTTAAAATAATAAAATAGCTTCTCAGAGGTTTCTGCTTCTAATGATTTTACTAATTCTCTATTCATTTGGCTTAATTTTTTCAGGTTAATTTTTTAACTAAAAAATATATCTCTATTATTTGTTCTGCTATAATGCACCCTAACGGGCTTGCTAAGTTTTCGTGGGCGATTTAAAGAACCATCCTTTTCAAACCGCGCGGAAGCAAGCCGCATAAATTTGTTTATATTTTTTTGCAAACCAAATCTAAGTGGCTTGCTGGTGTTTATTACTTGCACTAAGCTTTCAAATTGAACATCGCCGCCCATGAAATTTAGCTTTTGTTGTGCTTCGTGTTTTATTTATTTTTGTCAATATACTTGCCGCCACAGACAAGCAATTTGATTTACTAAACGTTTGGTGTCTAATCACGATGTTTGGTTACATATCACAGCCGTTTGGCTATAAATCACAACTGTTTGTCCATTAATCACCGACGATTGGGGGCTGAGCACAGCCGTTTGGTTACAAATCACAACTGTTTGTTCATAAATACCCTGCGTTTGCTAACTAATCACAACCGTTTGATTACAAATCATAACTACTTGGTCTTAAAACCCCAACATTTGCGCACTTATCACTACCGTTAGATTACAAATTATATCGTTTAGGTATTAATCCCTGTTGTTTCATGTATTTCCGTAATTGTTTCTTATTCATATTTTGATATCTAAAAAGTTAATTAGTTCCGTCCGAATACGTTTAATAGGTATTAGGTCTAGCCTTCAATCCAATAATTGGGTTTGAGATATGTTTTCAATTCTGCTGATTGATCTCATTACTTATATAATATTTTAGTTTACCGCAAAAGCTCCTTAACATGGAGCACAACTTTGAGGTTAAACGACGTTGCGCTTTCGCCCTTTTATTGTTAATTAATTTTAATTTTCTAAAAGTATATTTTAAAGTTGAAACTTACAAAAACAGCAGAAGCAATGGCTTTTAACCTGTGTTAGGCCTTGGTGTTTATACTTAATTTGCTGAAAATAGAAAAATAGTGTCATCAATTATTTTTTCTGATATTTTCAAATAATCTTTGTTCTTTAATCCTGATATTTCAGATAATAAATCCATACTTCCACGCTCATATGCATACTGACCTATAATTCCAAATTCTTTGCAATAGAAAATTGATTCTGGATAGGCTGTTCCAATAAAATCAGTACTAAACCGATAAATTGTATATTTATGTCCATTTATTAATTGATTCTTAAGGTATTTCAACTTAAATATTATTCCGTCTTCCTGATTGTTAAAATAAAGAATACTCCTTTTTAATTCGTCTTTATTAAACTTGATTTTCAACTCATATGAATAATTTTTCTTTTCAATTAAACTATCTTCCATATGATAAGTGGAGTCAATTATTATGTCGTAAATTAATAATGTGTCTGATTCAAAAGTGCAATCTAAGGTACGATAACTCATTCCCCTCAATTCGCTCAATTCATTACCAAGTCGAAAATATTTGTAAGTGTTATAGATATAATTAAATCTATTCTCCTCATTCGATTTGCATGAAAATAAAACAAGAAATATTATTAGTGCACTTAGAAATTTCATAATCTATTTTCTGAATATGAGTTAATTCTGTTCAGATTCCATAATGCAACCTATTTTTTACAGGCTAACCCCACTAAGGCCTAACGGGCTTGCTAAGTTGCGTGGGCGATTAAAACAGTTGTCTTATCAAACCGCGCGGAAGCAAGCCGATTAAATTTGCTTATATTTTTAAACAAACCAATTTAATTGGCTTGCTGGTGTTTCTTAATTGCACTAAACTCTCAAACTGCTCATCGCCGCCCATGAAATTTAGCTTTTGTTGGCATTTCGTTGTTTAACTAAATACCCTTCGCCACAAGTTCATATATTCGTAATTTGTCCAATAATCCTGAAGAGTTGAATGACTTAATGATATTGGATTCTCCTCGAAACTCCATAATTCATCTTTTTTCTCCTTAGCAATTTTTAATGGTCTTATAAATACATCAGAACTTCTTATTTCTATTCTAGTATCTCTATTGTGATGAGCTCTCCATTTAATTGCATTCTCTGTTTGCCAATCGGATTTATCTCCAGCAACAAGTATAAACTTGAATTTATGAACGGCACCAAATATTCTAGACTTCTCGTTTGGATTTTCCTGGAAATATCTATCCCAAGATTTTACTTGTTCAATAGCATGATTCAATTCTGCTGAGGGTTCTCCATTCTTATTAAATAATCTCATTCGAGGTTTCTCAACTTCTAACAAAACCCATTCAGGTCCATCCGAATTATCATTTAGCCATGCAAAATCACACCTAAATTTGTCTCCAAATGAAATTTCTTTAAAATTTGGCTGTATACCATATTTCCTTGAGTATAATTCATAAAACAAAAATGAGTTCTCCTTCAATACAGCGAGCAACTCTGTTTCCGAATTATTCTGATAAGCATTATTTAGTCGTTCTTCCGCCTCTTCAATATTCCAATTACTCATTTGTTAAATCTAAAGTGTTTAATGTTTGCATCTGCAATTTCGATTCCTAATTCATTCCGAATATCACGTCTCAATTCTACTAATAGAGGAGTAAAATTTCTTGTTTCGATGCCTTCGTTCAAGAATCTAATCTGCTCTAAATTCCCTAAAAATTGAACTTGCTCAATCGCTTCCTCGAACCGCTTCATTTCTTCAATATTATTATCCCGATTTGCCGAAAAAGCAATAATCCTATAAGCATCAATAAGAAATTGAGTTCTTATTTCTCTCTTCTTATTTTTAAGATCTTTTTTAGAATTCAACTTATATGCAACAACCCAACCTAAGGCTATCACAAATGCTGAGATTATATTTCCAATAGATATTGTCCAGTCAAAAGTCATTTCTATTTTATCATTAAATTCATAGGTTTCTTACAATGAATGCCAACGGTCTTGCTAAGTTTTCGTGGGCGATTAAAACAACTGTCTTATCAAACCGCGCGGAAGCAAGCCGCATAAATTTGTTTATATTTTTACGCAAACCAATTAAAGTGGCTTGCTGGTGTTTATTAATTGTACTGAACTTTCGAACTCCTCGTCACCGCCCATGAAATTTAGCTTTTGTTGGCGTGTCGTGCTTTTTAATCTACTTCCTTTTTAAAATCGTCAAGCGGAAACGCCCATGGTACTCCCAAGTCATCTTCCCAGTCGTCATATAAGCCCATTCCAACATTTGGCTTGATTATTATTTTTTCTAGAGCATCCGCATTTCTTGAAAGTTTAAGTTTGTCTTCGCCCATTGTTGTCAAAAAATACAAGTCATATGTCGGTCCAATTTCATTAGAACCTGCTTCAACTTGCAAAATCGGATTTCCATTTGTGTCTTTTGTGAACTTTCCTGTTAACTTTTTAGTTTCCTTTTTTTCGTCACCTAATAATTTAATTTCGTATGGATTACCCTTCTTGTCTAAAATTGTCACAGAATAAAAGTCGTGTAAAGTTGACCGAATTATTAAGTGCTTTCCATTCTTATCTGTCCATTGTCCACACCAAGACTTGGGAATAGATTTCCGTTTTTTAGTCGAATTAAATATTTCCATATGTAGATTCATTTTTTTGCATGCACGCCAACGGTCTTGCTAAGTTGCGTGGGCGATTTAAAAGAATTAACCTTTCAAACCGCACGAAAGCAAGCCTCATAAATTTGTTTATATTTCTAAGCAAACCAATTTATATAGCTTGCTGGTGTCTATTAGTTGAACTAACTACCAAGCAATTCCCACCGCCCATGCAATTTAGCTTTTGTTACCAGTAGTCGTTTTTCATTTATATACTGTTTCTTGTCATAAATTCAGTAACAGTTTGCATCATAAATTCAACTTGCTGTTGATTGTATTCTGAATATTTTCCGTGTGCTGCTTTATTTCTGAGGTCAAGCCAAGCTGTCACATTTTTTTGGTCAAGTTTATTATAGACTCCACCATTAGCTAATTCAGAATTTAAAAGGTCTGCTTTTTTAGGTCTTCCAGAATTTGGGTTTTCAGTTGGGATATTTTTTTTATTGCAAAGCTGTCTTAAATGTTCCTCTAACACACTACCTATCATGACCGCAGCAGGATCTTTATAATTTTCCTTTAACAAGTGACCTGCCATTTCAATGAAGTCTGAAAATATTTCTGCAGAAACCAGTCCTTTTATTGATGTCAACCAACCGTTGTCAATTTCATTTTTTATAGACTTTAGAATTCCACGTCCTTCTTCGGTGTTGGAAAACTCTGCCCTATCAACATTTTGATTGAAATCTTTGTAGTAAGGATGATTTTCTCCGTATAAACTTAAAATAAAAGATAGCGATGAAACTCTTAATTCAGAAAAAAGTTCAGTATTTACATAAGTCGCAATTCCACTTCTAGTTGTTTTTTTTGTCCCAAGTGTCTTGTCGGCCAAGGTAATAAGTTGAGAAACTCTATCTTTATACTGTTCTATTTTCATTGCATTTTATTTTTTTACGATTACTGGTAACGTATAGCTGTATGTCGTCTTCGTTGGCGATTTTTAATTTCATCCTGTACATATCGCCAATGCCGACATACAGCATGTTATGTACTTTTATTTTTAAAGCCTTTTTTTATTAACAAGTCTCCCTA
>NZ_QQWG01000003.1 GCF_003863355.1 Ancylomarina euxina
AATGCTGATAACTGAAGATTTCAGGTATCTATAGCAATGGGGTTCCACCTCTTCCCATCCCGAACAGAGAAGTTAAGCCCATTAGCGCCGATGGTACTGCCGAAAGGTGGGAGAGTAGGTCGATGCCGACCTTTAAGCGTCTTGTTTCCAATGGAAGCAAGACGCTTTTTTTATGCCCTAATCTCTGAAAAACAAAGAGGCGTTATAAATTCCCAATTGCTTCTCTCGCAAATCGGGCTGATCATTGCAGATATTTTTTTCCAGACAATAATTTTGTAAGATTGAAAAGATGAAAGGATCTTATACTTTATCCAAGAGTAATCTCTCATCAAATGTTATCTTAATTACTAATCACTCATTGTTAATTGCTAATTATTAATAGGTTTTCCTGCTGGTGACGCTAATAATCGCGGATACGCTTGTCCACATAATCCTATTACTAAAGTGAAATTTCTTTGAAGACACTCTCGATCCTTGAAAAGCAAGTCGCGCGTATTACCAATTATAAAATTGACTCGTACTGATTGCCGCAGATATTTTCATTCATATTTAATATATTGGATTGTTTCTTTATAACTAAAGGCGTTTAATTTGAAATGGTTTTGATCAAGTATGATCATTTGTAGTTTGATTTCTATTTATTAGAAATTGAAATAAAAAAAGAGGCTTCCCAATTGGAAAGCCTCTCATGTATCATTGTAATGATCTTAGAACTGATCTTCGATTACTAAAGTTAAAATATCGCTTAGTTCACGTCCCATCGCCTTCACTTGTTTTGGAATAAAACTATTAGCTGTCATTCCTGGAATTGTGTTAGCTTCTAGCATATAAGGAATGTCGTTTTTGATAATATAGTCGATTCTAACGATTCCTTTACACTTCAAGGCATCATAGATACCTGAAGAAAGCGTTTGTATATTCTGAGTAAGTTCTGATGAGATTCTAGCAGGCGTTATTTCTTCGGCCATATTAGGGTCATATTTTGCCTCATAATCGAAGAATTCATTTTTGGGAACGACTTCAGTAATTGGAAATACAATCTCCTCCTTGCTTGTTTTTACAAGTCCACAGGTTACTTCTAATCCATCAATGAATTTCTCAATAATAACTTCTTTACCTTCGTTAAACGCTTTTAAAATGGCATCTTCTAATTCTTCAATCTTAGTAACCTTTGATATCCCAAAGCTTGAGCCATCAGCATTGGGTTTGACAAAGCATGGCAAACCAATAGTTTGTTCGATAGCTTTGTAATTATACTTTTCATCCTTCTTGAGAAGAACTGATTGAGCAAATTGATAGCCTAAAGCTTTAAGATAAGAATTACAGGCATGCTTATTAAAACTCAAGGCACTACTCAAAACATCGCAAGTAGAATGTGGTATATTAATAAGGCTTAAATAACCTTGTAGGATGCCATTTTCACCAGGGGTTCCGTGAATAGCAATATAAGCGAAGTCAAATTTAATTTTATACGAATCTACAGTAATACTAAAATCATTCTTGTCGATATCAAATTCTTTATCATCAAGACTGACTTTCCATTCTTGTCCTTTAAAAACAGCTAAGTAAACTTGGTATAAATCCTTATTAAGGGTATCGAAAATATGCTTCGAAGTTTGCATTGATATTCCAAACTCAGCAGAATCACCACCAGCAATAATTACAATATTTCTCTTCATAAATTTAGCTCAAAGTATTAATCTATTCTTCACGCATTGATGTGTACTCTCTCCATTTGGTGATTAGTGCTGACATATCATCTGGTATTTCAGAATCGAATGAAATGTACTCATTAGTCTCTGGATGTATGAAGCCTAAGGTCTTTGCATGAAGAGCTTGGCGTGGACATATTTTAAAACAATTCTGAACAAATTGTTTGTATTTTGTAAAAGTTGTTCCTTTCAATATGATGTCCCCACCATAATCAGCATCGTTGAAAAGTGGATGACCAATGTGTTTGAAGTGAGCACGTATTTGATGAGTACGACCAGTTTCAAGGACACATTCTACCAAGTTAACGTAACCTAAACGTTCTAATACACGATAATGCGTTACAGCATGTTTGCCATATTCCCCATCAGGGAATACATCCATTACCTTACGGTTTTTTAAGTTTCTGCCTACATGTCCAGTAATTGTTCCTTCATCTTCCTCTAAGTTTCCCCAAACCAAAGCGCGGTATTTTCTGTCACTGGTTTTGTTGAAAAACTGAAGGGCAAGTTTTGTTTTGGCTATCTCGGTTTTGGCTATAACCAGAATGCCTGATGTATCTTTATCGATACGATGAACCAAGCCTGGACGTGGATCCTTAGAATTAAACAGAGGTAAATTCTTAAGGTGAAAGGCTAATGCATTTACAAGTGTTCCAGAATAATGACCGTAGGATGGATGAACAACCATACCTGGGTTTTTGTTTACAATAATAAATGAATCGTCCTCATAAACAACCGTTAAGGGAATATCTTCAGCAATAATCTCAATTTCTCGAGGTGGATAGCTAAGCACTATGGTTACAATATCGCCTGGCTTAACCTTGTAGTTTCTTTTGACAACCACATCGTTGACACGAATATTTCCATTGTCAGCAGAGTCCTGAATTTTATTTCGGGATGAGTTTAGCATACGATCGACCAAATATTTGTCAATCCTTAGTGGTGTTTGACCAGGGTCAACCTCATATCTGAAGTGTTCGTATGATTCTTGATTAGCATTGCTATCATCGAAATTTTCGAATTCTAAATTTTCTTCTTCTTCTAGCATTATATATGATTCTGTATTATCCTGTTTATTTTAATTGACTCTTAAGGTATGCTTGTGAATCTTTAATTTTTAGGCTATCAGTTGTGAGCCATAGATTTATTTTGCTGCCTGGAGCAATTTTTGAATTTTCCTTATAAGCATGAGATTGCTGATAAACTTGAGCATTAAGCGAATCCGAAAGATTCATCACATTGCTATCGAAACTCACACGTCCTATATTTAAACTTGAAAGAAGAATGCGTTCTTTGGCATCATCATAATATTTACCAATTAATTCAGGTGTTTGTATTCTGATGTTCTTTCCTTTTCCTAATACAAGATCAATTTGTGAACCTTTGTCAATTAAATCACCTTGCTTTATTGAGTCGCCCTTGAATTCAGGATATAAAACCAGATTATAGTAATCGTAATCAACATAGTTGAGCTTACCAATTTTAAAACCATTAGTAATGAGTATTTCGTAGGCTTGTCTAAACGAATTATCAATCAAATTTGGGAACCGAATTTGTTCTGGTTTCAGAGAATTTATAGTTAGGAATAAATTGCGATTTCGTTTTACTAAAGAATTAGCTTTAGGGCTTTGGTCGAGGATACAACCAGCTGGTAAACTAGAATTGTAAACAGAATCGTATATCGTGTATCGTAAATTAGTTTGATCTATCAAATTAGTACCGTCTTCTAAACTTAGACTATATAAGTTAGGAACCTTAATTTCTTCGCCATGATTGGTGTAAAAACTTAAACTCTGAAGAGTTATCCAAACCAAGGCTACTGAAATAATAATTGAAAGACCTAAGTGTTTATAGAAAGCTCCACTTTTAAAAAATTGTCTTAGTCGCATATGTTTTATTATTTACTTTTTGATCTCAATATCATTGTTCAAATCGGTAAATTCCAAATGTAATAAGTTGCATTATATTATCGTTTAGAATTTGCTAAGTATATATATAATTTTATCCTCTGATAATCTCTATTTTATATCCATCTGGATCTGTAATGAAATAGTATTTCGGTTTTTCTCCAGGTAATCCCTTAAGCTCTGTAGTTTCTAATCCCATGTTTTTATGGAACTCATGAGATCCTTCCAGGTCTTTTACAGTTAAGGCAAAATGACTAAATCCATTGCCTATTTCATAAGGCTTTTCCGTACTATAATTCCAAGTTAATTCTATTTCAAATTTATTGTTTTCATCAGAGAGATATACGAGTGTAAACTTATAATCAGGGTAGTCAAGTCGACTTACTTCATGCAAGGATAAAGCTTTATTGTAAAATTCTAAGGACTTTTCTAAATCCATTACTCTGATACAAGCATGTGCTAAATTGTATTCCATTTTTATACCTCTTAAGATTATTTAGTCTCTATTCAATAATTTTGTTTTAACCCTATTCATCTAATACGAAATGAGATCCTAATCCCTGAATCATATTATGAAGTGAATAGTACAAAAATAAGAGAGATTTTCTGATAAATGATGAATATCATGGTAAATTATGCAGAATCTAAATTTGTGTAGTTTGTATAAAATGGATCGTATTTAATTCTTTGAGATAAAGGATTTTGTACATAGAATCCTACAGGTGCTGAGACTAAGTGGAAAGCAAAAAAAAAGAGCTCCTAGGGAACTCTTAAATTTTTTAATAGAAAGCTATAAACACAAAAAAGTAAAGAATATATCATTCTTTACTTCTTGTATTTTAGAAAGCTTAATTAAAAATTAAGCTTTGTGTCTGCGCTCGCTTGAAACAGATAATTTTTTTCTGCCTTTTGCTCTTCTACGAGATAATACTGCTCTTCCGTTAGCTGAAGCCATTTTGTCTCTGAAACCGTGCTTGTTTCTTCTCTTTCTATTTGATGGTTGAAATGTTCTTTTCATCGCGAAAAATTTTTATCTAAAAAGTGATTATATGCGTTGATTTTGGACTGCAAAAATAAGTATTTTTTTTGTCTGGCAAAAGATTAAGCCAAATTAATTTGGTTTAAAGTGTCATGTGGACAACTTTTTTTGTCTCAAAGAAGTCCTCAGCAAAGAACTCAGTGCAATTGAAGAGGCTAATCTTTTTTCCATATGGCTTGATTTCTTCTTCAAAATCGCCTCCTTTTATATAAATAATTCCATTTGGGAGGGCATTCTTGTTCTCGATCTTGCAGTTTTTCCTAACCATATTGACAAAAGCAGGAAAAGCAGTAACAGCACGACTGACAATAAAGTCATATTTTGTTTTGACTTCTTGGACACGAGTATGTTCCGCTTTTACATTCTTTAAACCTAATGCGTTAGCAACTTCTGTTACTACTTTAATTTTTTTGCCAATAGAATCAACCAAGTGAAAATTAGTTTCTGGATAAAGAATTGCAAGAGGAATACCTGGGAAACCCCCACCAGTTCCAACATCCAGTACATTGGATCCAGGTTGAAATTGGATAACTTTGGCTATTGCTAAGGAGTGCAGAACATGATGCAAATATAAAGAATCGATATCTTTTCGTGAGATGACATTGATTTTATCATTCCACTCGGTGTATAAGTCTTTAAGTTGAGCAAGCTGATTTTTCTGTTCCTCAGATAAATCTTTAAAGTATTTTAAAATTAATTCCATGCTGTAATTTATAATGCGTGGCAAAGATATAATTATAATCTTAGAGCAGAAAGAAACTTAATTGCTGGAGCTTAAGTTTTGTCTGGATATTTATTTAGATATCATTTTTATAGTTCATCATTCTTAATATTCATGAATAGTAGTTTCCTGGCTCTAAAAAGTTGTGCCTTTATAGTGCCTATGGGCAAGTTCATCTCTTGTGCTATTTCTTCGTAGGAATATTCTTTAAAATAACGTAATTCAATTAAAATGCGATAGCGATCCTTTAGTTGGCTAACTTTTAGTCGCATATACCTGGCATTTTGTTCGTTGATAATTTGTTGTTCAGGCGAAGGGATTTTGCTCTCAATTGAAGTTGAACCCATATTACTCTCATCTGTTGTATCTAGTTTGATAATACTTTTATTTTTTTTTCGAATAAAATCAATACTTGTATTAGAAGCTATCCGGAAAAGCCAGGTACTAAAAGCATATTTTGTAGAGTATTGATCAATATTCCTAAAGGCTTTTCCAAAGCATTCAAGCGTTAAATCCTCAGCATCGGTTCTGTTGTTAACAATTCTTAGTAAAAAATAGAAAATAGCATCCTTATACCTCAAGAAAAGTTTCTCGAAAGCTTTCTGATTGCCTTTCATTGCTGCTTGTACATTTAGCAAGTCAATCTTGGCATTATTCGATAAGTTTGAATTATGATTCATACCAGTTGTATATGTGGATGATTATAGCATACTAATGATGAATTTTAATTAAAGTACATTAAAATATGAATGATGTAAGTAGATAATATTAAGTTTGGTTTAGCCAGACGTATAGATTTAATATACCTTAATAAGTTGAGTGTTTTATATTCTATTTGACAAATAGAAATACATCATAGGTAGATGTTTAGCAAAAGCTGTTCTAAGGTTTTCTCATAGGGGCTTACTTCCACAATTATAAATAAGTTTCATTGCAAATATTATTATCTATATTTGCAGACTATTTTTAATGGGAATGACTCAAAGGATGAGTTTTATTTTTCCACTTTAAGTGAAGTTGATATGGATTTTAAATTACACAATACTGATGATAGATCAGGCGCCAGAACTGGCGAGATTACTACTGATCACGGGAAGATTAAAACACCTATATTCATGCCTGTTGGAACACTTGGCTCTGTAAAGGGCATTCACCAACATGAACTGAAAGAGGATATTAATGCTGAGATTATTTTAGGGAATACCTATCATTTATATTTACGTCCGGGTTTGGACGTTTTAGAACAAGCAGGAGGCTTACACAAGTTTAACGGTTGGGATAGACCAATTTTGACGGATAGTGGAGGATTCCAGGTTTTTTCGCTTGCCGAAAACCGTAAATTGACCGAAGAAGGGGCTATGTTTAGATCGCATATTGATGGATCGAAACATATGTTTACACCTGAAAATGTGATGGATACTCAGCGTACTATTGGGGCTGATATAATTATGGCATTTGATGAGTGCCCTCCTGGAACTTCAAGTTATGAATATGCTAAAAATTCGTTAGGATTAACTCAGCGTTGGTTAGAACGATGTGTTGATCGTTTCGATAGTACAAAAGGGAAGTATGGCTATTCACAAGCTTTATTCCCAATAGTTCAGGGCTGTGTTTATAAAGATTTGAGGATTAAGGCCGCTGAGCATGCTGCATCTTTAAACCGAGAAGGATATGCTATTGGAGGATTGGCTGTAGGTGAACCAACCCAAGATATGTATGAAATGATTGAGGTGGTTAATCAGGTTTTACCTGAAAATAAACCTCGCTATTTAATGGGGGTTGGTACCCCAATCAATATTTTGGAAGCAATCTCTCGTGGTGTTGATATGTTCGACTGTGTGATGCCAACCCGTAATGGACGAAATGGAATGATTTTTACCAGTGAAGGAACTCTGAATATGAGAAACCAGAAGTGGGCTAACGATTTCACTCCACTTGATCCTAATGGAACGTCGTATGTAGATAGTTTTTATTCAAAAGCCTATGTGAGACATTTGATTCGTTCAAATGAGTTGCTAGGTGGTCAGATATGTAGTATTCATAACCTTGCTTTTTATTTGTGGTTAGTTCGTGAAGCTAGAGAAAAGATCGACGAGGGCACCTTTTATGAATGGAAGAATGTTATGGTTGAAAAACTAGGTAGACGTTTATAAAATAATGTTAAAAAAGCTTGATTGTGAAATTTTGAGCTTGACAAACGGTTAAGAAGGCCTAAATTTAGATTTAATAAGTGGCTTTTTTTTAATGATAAAATTTAATCAGATAAAAAGCTTTAAATAAAAACTGAGATAAAGAATGTTTGGGAAATTAGATTTATATATCATTCGAAAGTTTTTAGGAACCTTCTTCTTTGCAATAGTCTTGATAATCAGCATTACAATTGTTTTTGATTTCTCTGAGAAGATTGACAATTTTATTGATAAAGAGGCACCTTTTAAGAGTGTTATATTAGATTATTACGTCAATTTTATTCCCTATTTCGCTAACTTGTTTAGTGCCTTATTCACTTTTATCTCAGTTATCTATTTTACCTCTAAAATGGCTTATGATACCGAGATTATCGCCATTTTGAGTTCTGGTGTGAGTTTTAGAAGGTTGATGTTTCCTTATTTTATCTCAGCCTTTATTATTGGGATTTTTTCTTTCTTTCTGAGTAATTTTGTTATTCCTCCAGCTAATGCTAAGCGGCTCGAATTTACCGATACCTATCTTAAAAAGCGATTCGAAAATAAAGAGCGGAATATTCATCGTCAGATTGAGCCAGGTCTGTTTATTTATATGACTAATTTTGAAACCTCGAGTAACACGGGATATAAGTTTTCTCTTGAGAAATTTGAAGGAAAACAATTGGTGTCAAAGCTAACATCACGTTCAATTAAGTGGAACGAGGATAAAGAAAAGTGGACTATTAAGGATTATTTTATCCGTAGTTCCGATGGCGATAAAGAGAGTTTTGAAAAAGGAAAAACAATAGACACACTCTTAAATTTTGGTCCGGATGAATTTAGCCGCAGAACGGATGTTGTTGAGGCAATGGATATGTTTGAGCTGGATGATTTTATCGAAGAACAAATTATGAGGGGGGATAGTAATATTAGTGCATACAAAATTGAGAAATATCGCCGTATTGCCAATCCATTTTCTGCATTTATTCTGACGCTCATTGGAGTTTCCCTTGCATGTAGAAAAGTACGAGGAGGAATGGGGCTGCACCTTGGAATAGGATTAGCACTAAGTTTTTCATTCATTCTGTTTATGCAAATCTCTACGGTTTTTGCTACGAATGGAAGTATGAGTCCATTATTGGCCGTGTGGTTGCCTAATATGGTCTTTTCTCTAATTGCCATCTATCTTTATCGGGTCGCTCCTAAATAAAAGGAATCTAAATAATGTCTACTCAAGATCTTGCTTTGCTACCGTAAAATCACTAATTTAGCAAGTTGGTAGCTTGTAATTGGGATTGCTGATTTTTTTGTGGAACAAAAAATGAGTATCCTTGCACACTATGAAATAAGTTATTCGACTTTTAATTTATTTAACTGTTCGAAAAGATTTATATACGATCGCCAAAACTTGGCGCATCTTTACCTTTATTGAATAATCAGTCTGTGTTTATTTTCTTTCAAAAGTTTAGGAAATGAATAGGGGGTTTTTGTGCTTTATTGGTAAAAAAGTAAAGTTTGGACAAACTTGAAATACAACTAAATGTATACTTTAAGGTATACGGTTTTTAACTAAATGTACGTAATATGTCATTGAAACGAAACATTCTTGATCTTAGAAAGAGAAAAGAAAAAGTGCTTCAAGGTGGTGGCGAAAAAGCTATTCAGAAGCAAGTTGCAATGGGTAAACTAACTGCGCGTGAAAGAATCACATCAATTGTTGATGAAGATTCGTTTCATGAGTATGATATGTTTGTTGAGCACGAAGCCCGCGACTTTGGCATGGAGAAGAAAGAACTTCATGGTGATGGAGTTATCATTGGAACTGGAACTATTTATGGTCAACCTGTATGTCTTTTTGCACAGGATTTCACCGTAGCTGGTGGTTCTCTTGGTCTGATGCATGCACGTAAAATTACAAAAATCATGGACCACGCTTTAAAGATGCGTGTGCCTTTGATCGGTATTAATGATTCGGGTGGAGCTCGTATTCAGGAAGGTGTTAATTCTCTTGCTGGTTATGGTGAAATCTTTTTCCGCAATACCTTGGCATCTGGAGTTATTCCTCAATTGTCAGTTATTCTTGGTCCTTGTGCTGGTGGAGCCGTTTATTCTCCTGCCCTTACCGACTTTGTGTTTGTAGTAGAAAACATTTCCAAAATGTTTATTACCGGTCCTGAGGTAATAAAAACAGTTTTAGGTGAAGAAATAAGTATGGAAGAACTTGGTGGTGCGAAAGTACACAGCGAGATCACCGGTAATGCTCATTTCTACGCACTAAACGAACTTGAGTGCTTTGAGCAGATCAAGAAACTACTTACATTCATCCCTTGGCACAATGAGAGAAAAGCACGTTCTTTCCCTCCTAAGCCTCCTAAGGCAGAATACAAGATTGAAGAAATTGTACCTCTTGATCCAACTCAACCTTACGATATTCGTAACGTAATCAAATCGATCAGTGATGATTCAGACTTCTTTGAAGTAATGGAAGGTTTTGCTCGTAATATCGTTATTGGTTTTGGACGATTGAATGGTGAAACGATTGGTTTTGTAGCTAATCAGCCATTGGTATTAGCTGGGGTGTTGGATTGTGACTCTTCTGATAAAGCAGCTCGTTTTATTCGTTACTGCGACGCCTTTAATATTCCTATTGTAACGCTTGAAGATATGCCTGGCTATTTACCTGGTGTTGATCAGGAGCATGCTGGTGTAATTCGTCACGGTGCGAAAATCCTTTATGCTTATAGTGAAGCTACGGTACCTAAAATTACTGTAATTGTTCGTAAGGCTTATGGTGGAGGTTATATCGCTATGAACTCACGTCATATGAAAGCTGACTTTATGTTTGCTTGGCCTAATGCTGAAATTGCCGTAATGGGACCAGAAGGAGCTGCTAACATTATCTTTAGAAAAGAGATTATGTCTGCTGAAGATCCTGAAGCTATGCGTAAGGAAAAAGTTGCTGAATACAAGAAAAAGTTTGCGAATCCATATGTTGCGGCTGCTAAAGGTTATATCGATACAGTTATCGAACCTGAAGAGACTCGTAAGATGTTATTGCATTCTCTTGAAGTTTCTACGAACAAGGTTGATAGAAGACCAAGTAAGAAACACGGTATTCCTCCATTTTAAATCGAACTGACTATGAGCAATTTTAAAGAGTTCAACATTGATGGAACCATCTACACAACTGAGGTTCCAGAGAGAGTGGCGAATAGAAAGAAGTGGGAAAGACCAAATCCGAACCACATCAAATCTTTTATTCCAGGAACAATCGTTGAAATTTTCGTTAAAGAAGGTCAGGAAGTTAAAGAAGGTGAATGCCTGATGATTCTTCAAGCTATGAAGATGAAAAATAAAATTCTGATGCCTTTTGACGGGATAATTGAAAAGATTCATGTAACCGAAGAAGAAAAAGTACCTAACCGTATGGTTATGGTTGAATTGAAAGCTTAAAACCTTTCTTCGCTTAATGATTAATATAAAGGCTGTTCTCATTGTGAGAACAGCCTTTCTTGATATTAATAGTTTTGATTATAATCTATTTTTCCAGCAAAAATGTTTTTCCCACTCAGGTAATATGCTGGGTTCGTTTTTAAAAATCCCAAACATAGTCGATCCACTGCCAGACATAGAAGCATAAACCGCACCTTGTTCATAAAGCTCGTCTTTAATTTTAGCTAATAGAGGATGTTTAGGGAAAATACTGTTCTCAAAATCATTTATGATTGTTGATTTCCAAGTTTCTATGGGTTGCTTGATGAGTTCCTTTAATGAGGTTTTGGGTTTATTAGGCTTGATGTTGGCATATGCCTCAGGTGTGCTAATATGAATATCTGGCTTTATAAGAAGAATGTGATAGTCGCAAAGATCTAAATCAATAGGATTCAATCGATCACCCTTCTCATTTGCAAATGCGGGTTTGTTTTTAATAAAAAATGCACAGTCGCTACCTAGTATTCTAACTTCATCTTCCATCTCTTCATCGCTCATCTCAAGCTTGAATTTTTGATTCAGAAGTTTGATCATGTATGCCGCATTTGCTGAACCTCCACCAAGTCCGGCACCAAAAGGGATATTTTTATGGAGATGAATATTCTGAGCAGGAAAATTATATTTTGCTTTGATTAATTCGTACGCTTTTACAACGATATTATCTTTTGCCTCTATATTTATTGGAATTCCAGATGTTGATAACGTGTAAGGAGAATCATCTTTGGAATCTACAATTTCAATTGCATCTTGCATGCTAATTGGGAAAAAGATGGTTTCTATATTATGAAAGCCATCTCTTCTTTTTTCAACAATGTTTAAACCGATATTAATTTTTGCATTTGAGTAAGTAAGCACAATCTAGTGTATTTTGTTAATAAATAGGAATAACAAAAATACAGCTTTTAATAAAATGATATTTCAAAGACTAGATTTTTATTTTCTATCGAGTATCTTTGTTCTCTGTAAAATAAATTAGCTTTAATGATTCAAAATCAAAATTGAAGTCTTGCTTAATTTAATCAGTTTATATAGGTAAGTCATTAATCTAGATTCGTTTAATCTTCAGTTAGAAATAAGTATGGCAGAATTTAAAAAATACACCCCAAAAGCAAAAAATAATCAGTTGTCAGAACATGGACAAGTGCCACCTCAAGCTGTTGAGCTCGAAGAGGCAGTTTTGGGTGCTATCATGTTGGAAAAAGATGCCATCATTTCAGTTGGGGATTTATTGAAGACTGATAGCTTTTACAAGCCAGCTCATCAGAAGATATACAAGGCTATCATGAGTCTTTCTTCAAAAGAAGAACCCATTGATATTTTGACCGTAACGGAAGAATTAAAACGTCAAGATGATTTAGAGAGTTGTGGTGGACCATTTTACGTTTCTCAGCTAACATCAAAAGTTGCTAATGCCGCTCATATCGAGCATCATGCTCGTATTATTGCTCAGAAATTTATTCAACGCGAATTAATTCGGGTTTCGTCTGAAATTCAGAGTTCTGCTTTTGATGAAAGTATAGACGTTGCAGATTTGTTAGATAAAGCTCAGCAAGATGTATTTGATATTGCTGAAGGAAATATTAAAAAGGAATCAGCTCATATTCGTCCTTTGGCTGATGAAGTAATCGATCAGATTATTGCAGCCAGCAAGCGTGAAGATGGATTGAGTGGTGTTCCATCTGGTTTTACTGCTTTGGATCGTATCACATCAGGATGGCAGAAATCCGATCTTGTGATTATTGCAGCACGACCTTCAATGGGTAAAACGGCTTTTGTTTTATCCATGACCCGAAATATGGCTATAGATCATAAAGCGCCTATTGCTATTTTCTCTCTCGAGATGGGGGCCGACCAGTTGGTAAAACGTATGATCTCTTCTGAAACCGAATTGGGTTCAGAGAAACTAAGAAATGGAAGATTGGCTAAACATGAATGGGAGCAACTTCACACAAAGATTAAGGATCTTATTGATGCTCCAATTTATGTAGATGATACGCCTGGTTTATCTATATATGAATTACGTTCTAAATGTAGAAGACTGAAAGCAAAGCACGATATTGGATGTGTTATTATTGACTACCTTCAGTTGATGACAGCTGGTTCTGATATGCGAGGTAATCGTGAACAGGAAGTCTCATTGATTTCTCGACAACTTAAGATTATTGCTAAGGAGTTGAACATTCCTGTTATTGCACTTTCGCAGTTGAATCGTGGTGTTGAACAGCGTACGGGTGATGCTAAAAAACCAATGCTATCGGACCTTCGTGAATCTGGAGCGATTGAGCAGGATGCCGATATGGTATTGTTTATTCACCGTCCGGAGCGTTACGGGATTACAGAAGATGCTGAAGGAAATTCCTTGATAGGTATTGCTGATATTATCATTGCTAAGCATCGTAATGGTGCAGTTGGGGAGATTCAATTAAGGTTCCGCAATCAGTTAGCTCGATTTATGGATTTAGAAGGAGAGAGTCCTGATTCCTTTGGATCAGAGAATATCGCAGCTCAAACTTTTGGTTCAAGTATGAACGAAGAGCCTGTGGGGTATGACGATCCTAATGCAGGCTTGCATGGAGGAATTGACTTTGACGATGCACCACCTTTTTAGATTCGAATTGATAGAAGAGATATGGACTGTAAATAATCAACAATCTTAATATTCTGCCTTTATGAGTTTTGCCAAGAGAGTTATTTGTTTCTTTTTATTTCTTTACACACTACCCGTTTTTTCTGCCAACATTCTTATTCCTATGGATGAAGTTCAGAAGAATCATCTCAAATCATATGGGATTGCGTTTTGGGTTTTACAAGAGAATCAAGATATTCATTGGTTATTGAATTATCGTGGCGGTAGTTTTCTATTGCCTTTCAGCCAGGATATAAAATCTGAGTGCCAAATTAGAGGGGTAAGCTTTGAAGTGCTAAGCGATGCACAAACCACCCATGTTTTTGATGAGATAGCGAGTCCTGAAGTGAATATGGATGCAGTTAAGCTTCAGAAACCACCTAAAATGGCGGTTTATTCTCCCCAAGGGAAGAAGCCTTGGGATGATGCCGTGACTTTAGCTTTGACTTATGCGGAAATACCTTACGATCTTGTTTATGATGATGAAATCATGAAGGGTGACTTATCGAAATATGATTGGTTGCATTTACATCATGAAGATTTCACAGGTCAGCATGGTAAATTTTATGCGGGATACCGAAATGTAAAATGGTATCAGGATGAAGTTCGTGAGAATCTTGAGAGAGCAAATCAATATGGCTTCTCTAAGGTTTCGGAATTGAAATTGGCCGTAGATTTAAAAATTAAAGCCTTTGTTGAAGCTGGTGGCTTCTTATTTGCCATGTGTTCAGCAACTGATACGTTTGATATTGCTTTGTCAGCCGAGCATACTGATATTTGTTCTCATGAGTTTGATGGCGATTCTATGGATGAATATGCTCAGGAAAAACTTGATTTTAACAAGACTTTTGCCTTTCATAATTATGTTTTAGAGACCAGTCCATCGGTTTACGAATTTTCGAGTATAGATGTCACCCACACACGTAAAGTAAGACAAGACGAAGATTATTTTACCCTTTTTGACTTTTCAGCTAAATGGGATCCTGTTCCCAGTATGTTATGTCAGAATCACAATAATCTTATTAAAGGTTTTATGGGACAAACCACTGCTTTTAATATCGATTGTATCAAGCCCAATGTGTTGATAATGGGAGAGAATAAAACGGCTGGTGAAGCTCGATATATTCATGGAACCTTCGGAAAGGGGACATGGACTTTTTTTGGTGGACACGATCCTGAAGATTATCAGCATTTGGTTGGAGACCCTCCAACCGATTTAAACCTCAAGAAGAATTCTTCGGGCTATCGTTTGATCTTGAATAATGTGCTGTTTCCTGCAGCCAAAAAGAAAAAGAGAAAGACTTGATCATCTGTAGATGTGATGATTGGATAGACAATGAGAAGGGCTAAAATTACTGACTTTCTACTCCTTACTTTTAAGGAGTACCCGAATATGTGAGGGGGAGGTGGTTTAAGTTCATTTTAAATTGTTTATTTAGATGTAACAGCCTGATCCTTGTTTTCTCTTTGTGGATAGATTAGGAGCATGCCAAAGGGCAGACTGACTGCTCTCACTCACTTCTAAATATAAAGCATTTGAAAATAAAAATTTCAGCTCTGCGTATCTTTGCGTGGAATTTTGTTCGTGTCTTGTCAGTTGAAGTACACTAGCGGAGCGTTGTATTGAGCTTGTCGAAATATCGAAATGTGATTCGATTAAAAAAAACAAAAGGCTGAGCCCCTAAGCACAGCCTTTTTACACCAAATTGTGATTCCCAAATAACTCAATATATTATTAACCATTTGCAAATTTATCGACCTTAGTAACTTCACTATCCTTTAGAATTGTTCATGAAACTTTTGGTATCACATGGTGTTTTGAATTTGGTTTGCGACCAAATTCGATTCTTTACCGTCACAAATCTAAGCTTTGTTTGTAAAATGGCAGTATTTAGTATGTTAATAAATATTAATAGAATTGCAATCGTTGTAAATTCATGTTTAACGTATTTTTTTTGGAGGTTAACTTCCTTTTTCTATCCATATGTAAAATATGACTTAAATATTTTCCAATTAATTCTGAATATACAATTCAAAGGAATATCCTCTCATTTTTACTATCCTTAACGCTTAGGTAGATGATGTGTTTAACTGATAATAAACTTATTGTAATACGAGTGAATATAAGGTGTGTAAATATGTTTTCACATTAAAATCTTTGTGGACATTTTTATTATTTTAGGGCTCTTTGTTCTATTAAAAACTGTTTGAAAATTGCGTATTTCATGAATAATCTCTTTATAAAATTTCTGTTACTTACTATCTTCTTTTATTGTCTCCAAACTTCTCTCTCAGCTCAGAATGCAGTACTCACTCAGCCAACTTGCTCGACTTGTAATGATGGGAGTATTACAGTTAATTGGTCAGGATCTGGAGTTAAAAGGGTTGTTTTAAATGGAGTTATTCAGCCTGATAATCAATTAGTGTTCACTGGTTTAGGTGTTGGGCTGTATTCGCTTTTATATCAGACGCCAAAGGGGAATTCGGGTAATTGGAAAGATGAAGGGAGCGAATCCATTACTCTTAGTGCTTCTGGAATAATTAGTTATTGTACTTCTAATGGCGATACAAACTATAACACAAGTATCACTTTGGTTAATCTAAATACACTTAACAACGATACTTCAGGTGATATTCCAAAATCGGCTGGGTATAATGATTTTACTTCACAGTCCACAGATATGATGTTGGGAGCTGTTTATGATCTAACTGTAAATTTAAATACTGATGGTAATTATGAGGTCTTTGCTATTGTATGGATAGATTGGAATCAGGATGGAGATTTTGATGATACAGGAGAATCTATTTCATTAGGATCTGTTCAGAATGTTGCTAATGGACCAACTATCGGCTCGCCTTTTAATATAGCGGTACCTACTGGGGCAATATTGGGGAATACTCGAATGAGAGTTTCTGCAAAATGGAATTCCTATCCAACCTCTTGTGAGACGGATTTTGATGGGGAAGTAGAAGATTATACAATTAATGTTGTTGCTAATTCTTTGCCAACAATAATTTCATTTACTCCAGACAATGCCTGCTCAAATTCAAATCAGGTTGTGACGATTACAGGAACTAATTTTTTAGGAACTACATCTGTTCAATTTAATGGTGTTGCGGCTGCAAGCTATACGATAAATAGCGCTACACAGATAAATGCAACTTTACCAACTTCAACAACCTCAGGCACCATAACTGTTACGGCTCCTGATGGTACAGCTACAAGTACACAACCTTTTACTGTAAATTCACTGCCTGAAGCAGCAGGTAATATAACAGGTACGAGTATTGTTTTACCAGGAGACACGAAGTCTTATGTTTGCGCTTCAATAGGGGATGCTACAAGCTATGAGTGGGAAATTACCGGAGGAGGTGCGAGCATTACCAATAATGGCACTCAGGCTGATATTGCATTTGCATCGAATGCAAGTCCTGGAGATAGAACCTTAACTGTAAAAGGCGTGAATGCTTGTGGTGAAGGTTCCGTTTCGGCTACATTTACGATATATGTCAGACCTAGCTATGCTTGCCAAACGACCATTATTAACTGGGATTTTGATAGCCCAGACCTAGCAGGTGCAGACTGGAGAGGATACTCAACAGTAAATGGATGGCAATCAAGTCGCAATAATATTGAGATCTGGAGGAATGGATTTTTGGGATTTACCACAGTTGATGGGGGACAGTTTTGTGAATTAAACTCTACCGGGGTAAATGAAATGTGGCAAAATATGAATACGGTACCAGGTTCAAAAATGCGATGGGAAATAACTTACAGATATAGAAGCAATAGTTCTGAATCAATTCGTATAAAGATTGGAGCTGTTGGCTCATTATCAAGCATTGCTGATATTTCAAACAATAATGGTGATGGCTGGGTAACCCACTCTGGTTTTTATACGGTGCCTGCTGGACAAACGACTACCCAATTTAGAATAGCAACTTTAGCACCATCTAGTTCTTCAGGTAACTTAATAGATAATATTCAGTTTTATTCTATAGAGCCTGATATTGAAGACCCTACTTTTGATTGTCCTCCTGATTTAGATGGAGATGGTTTTGTTGTATCAGAATGTGTAGATGCTACAAGCTTAATCGTTAATAATATTGGTGTAACAAATGTTGCGGATAATTGTACACCTGTGGCAGATTTGCTTGTTGAGTATAAAATTACGAATAAGCCTACTCCTACTTCGGCCGAAACCTTATTGGTAAATTATGGTGATGATCCTGCTGGAGCTGCCACATCTAGTGATGCTAGTGCTTATGCTTTCCCTCTGGGGGAGTCCACTGTGACTTATAAGATAACGGATGCAAGTGGACACGAGACTACCTGTAGTTTTAAAATTCAAATAAGTGCAAAGCCAAAGCCAGTAGGAATATTTTATGAATAATTAGAAGTCAATTGTAACTTAAAATCTTTATCTACTATGGTTTCCCTTTTTATTAGAGCTCATAACTAATGAGCTGCATATTAGAGTTTTGTATAACGTTTTACAAATTACCACTTTTATGTTAGCTAATTGCCTTCATAATTGTTATTTTTGAAGCCCTTTTGTCGATCTTAATAATCTCTATTCGAAAATAATGAGCTTCATGAATAATTTCTATATAAAACCGTTCTTACTTACTTTATTATTCGTTTTGATTAATTCTGTTGTGTTTGCACAAAAGACTTATAGGATGGGTGATCCTTCCCCAATTGTATATGTTCAAACAGGCGAAGTTTTTTATGATAGCGGATTGAGTCGTGATTATAGTGGTGGTGAGTCATCTATCATAGTTTTTGAGTCTTCTCCAGGTACTAAGATAAAGGTGATATTTGAAGAGTTTGAAGTGGAAGATCTTGAATGGATAAACCCCCAAAGAGGAAAGGGATACTGGGCGGATACCGATTACTTAATTGCTTACGATGGTGGAGAAATAAGCTCGCGACAGATTGGCAAATATTATGGAACTACAGGTAAAGGTAGGGTTAACAGACCTAACGTGATAACCTCTTCAGGTAGCTCAATTACATTTAGTTTTTCATCTGATTCATATTCCGTTGAGTCAGGTTGGAAAGCTAGGTTTGAAATCGTGTCAGATTCAGACCCTTGTATTACTTCTGTTGGAGGATTAACTATCTGGGCTGAAAATTTTGAAGGTGTAAATCAAGGATGGTCAGCTGATTCTCCAATTAGTATTATAACTCGTTCACTGAATAAGATATTAGCAGGAACGAATGTTAGCGGTTCAAGAAAATGGGTTACGGATAAAATTGATATTTCAAACTATCATGATTTAAAATGTTCAATTGATATTGGTTCATGGGGTAATAAATTAGATAATACCGATTATTTAGCAATATATTATTCTGTTGATGGAAGGGGCGATGTCGAGTTTTCAGTGAATGGTAATCAAAATAACGACATCTCTGCTCAAACGGCTTGTTCGAATATTCCGGAAGGTGATGAACTTACCATTAAGGTGGTAATGAGTAATGATCAAACTACTGAGCATTATTATGTTGATAATATTGTTGTAAGTGGAGAGTCTAATATTATTGGGAACTCTCCAAATGCTACTTGTAGAGATATAACAGTTAAATTGGATAATTCAGGAAATGCAAACATCACTACAGCGGATCTTAATAATGGGAGTAATGATATTGAAACTGCAGAAGCTGATTTGATTCTAAGCTTAGATAAATCAATTTTTACATGTGACGATATCGGTTTTCAAATGGTAACCTTTACGGTTGAAGATAAGGATGGGAATGTTTCCACCTGTAAGTCAACTGTTACAATTGAGGATAAATGTTCTCCATCCTTATTTAATTTAACGGCAGAATATTATCAGGGAATGGACTTTCAGAATTTGATTTACTCAGAATCGGTGACAAAGATTAATTCTTCATGGGGAACTGGATCTCCAAATACAGCTCTTCTAGGTAATGATTATTTTTCTATTCGTTATAGTGGTGATTTTGTAGTTCCTAAAACCGGGGATTATACTTTTTATACAACATCCGATGATGGAGTGCGTTTAATTATTGATGGTTCTAATGTTATTAACAATTGGACTAATCATGCGCCAACATCTAATAGTGGTACTGTAAATTTAAATAAAGGGCTGCACACAATTACATTAGAGTATTATGAAAATACCGGTGGAGCAGTTGTTGAGTTGGAATGGGCAACATCAGAAATAGCACGTCAAGTGTTTTCGGAATCTTCCATTATAAATAATACGATTGTTGAAGTTGCCGTGGAACTTAATGCATCAGGTGAAGCAATTCTTGATGCAACGACCCTGGATCCGGGTTATATCGATGCTTGTGGTATAAACACAAGAATGCTTAATAAGGCTAATTTTTCATATGATGACTTGGGTGATAATACTGTTGTTTTAACCATTGAGGATAATAATGGTAATACTGCGACACATGAAGTTAAAGTTACAGTGAAAGAAATGCCGAAGCTGACTTTCAGTCCTGTACCTAGTACAATAGAAGAAGGAGTTGGGACAGCTGTTATAAAGGCTAGTTTAAATAAAATCAGTTCTAAAGAGATTAGTTTTGAGTGGTGTACCGAAGATTTAACAGCTATAAAAGGTTCAGATTATAATGGCGTTGGTTGGACTAAAGTAACGATTCCAGCTGGAGAGTTATCAGTTGATCTTCAGGTAACTATTATTGATGATGATATTCATGAAGCAGATGAAGAATTTACTGTTTTTAATACTAAAGTAGTAAATGCAATTTCAGGTGTTGATCGTATTAATTGTATCATCATTGATAATGATAAACCTCTTCCTATTTTGTCTATTTCAGATATAAGTGTTGAAGAAGGAGTAGGCTCTGCAATTTTTGAAGCAAGATTAAATAAGATTAGTTCCAACAGTGTTAGTTTTAGGTGGAGTACTTCAGATTGGACTGCCAGACAACCTAGAGATTATTCAAGAAAGCCATGGACAAATGTAACGATACCTGCTGGTCAATTATCCGTTGATCTACCAGTGACGATTAATGATGATGATGAGCACGAATCAGATGAGAAATTCACTTGTTATTTAAGCAATGTAAATAATGCTGTACTGCCTAAAGACAATGCGGTTTGTACAATTGTAGATAATGAGAATAGTGCTTCAATTGAAGTTGATTTAAAAAGTCCACAGAATGTTTTTACAGCCAATCAATTGGTACAAGATGTCCTTGTTACTGGTTGTCTGACTGCTAGTAATGTGAATTATTCGGGGGATGAAGAATTTGGAATTGGATATTTCGAAGCTGGTAATTCAGATTTTCCTTTAAAATCTGGAATAATTCTATCTACAGGTGAGGTTTTACAAGCTATTGGGCCAAATAAAGGAGGAAATGCGAGTAATACAATTGATGGCTCAAGTTGGGATTCTGATGTTTTTAGATTGGCAGGGAATACTGCTAAGGATGCTCAGATTTTAGAGTTCGATTTTGTTCCGGCAGGAGATAAATTGGAATTCAGATATATTTTTGCTTCTGAGGAATATCCTGAGTTTGTTGGGCAGGGATATAATGATGTCTTTGGTTTTATTCTAAGTGGACCTGATATTAAAGATGTCTTTCAGAATGATGGAATGAATATAGCCTTAATACCTGGAACAAATATGATTGTTTCTATTGATAATGTGAATGTTTCTAAAAACTCTCAGTTCTATGTGAATGGAGAAGACGGATTTGCAACACGTTTTGATGGATTTACTACCGTATTGACAGCTTCCGCAAAAGTAACTCCTTGTCAAACTTATCATATTCGATTAATTATCTCTGATGTATTTGATTCTCGAATTAATTCGGCTGTATTTCTTGAAGCGAATAGTTTTAAATCTAATGAGGTACGGGTCGATAATATGATTGGTGAGATTGTTGGAGATCTTGATGTGATGTATGAGGGGTGCGATGGTAGTTTTATGCGATTCACAAGAAATGAAGATTATGATATTGATGAGGAAATTAGTTTTGATATAGATGTGTCAGGAACTGCATCCAATCAAGTTGATGCGTCTCCTGATTATATTTATACCGACGGAAGTGGGAAGATGATTGGTGATGGTTCTTTCCCTTCGTCTATCTTAATTCCAGCTGGAGAAGCTTATGTAGATTACCATTATAAGGCTTTAGATGATAGTGAAATTGAGGGGGATGAAACGATTATATTTAGGATTGATAAATGTCCTTGTGATGGAAGTGAGTATTACGAGAAAACTGTGAAAATTATTAATTCTCCTAAAGTTGATGGAGTAGCCTCAGCTGCTATTCAATGTGTGGGTGGGGGAAATCCAATAGCAACTTTAACAGTGCAATTAGCAAATGGTATGGATTCAAAAAACTATCTGTATAGCTTTGATGGAGGACTAACTTTTGATGCTAATAATGTGAAATCCATTGTGGGTACATCACCTGATGGGAGCGACTTGGTAGGGAAATCTTTTTCTATTGTGGTTAAAGACTTATTTTCATGTGGTGATAATACCTTAAATATGTTGACTACAATTCCTAATATATCGCCAGTTACATCAGACGCAGGAGGAGACAGGAAGATGTGTAAGGGTGTAGGTATTCAATTAATGGGAAAACCAGGCCCTTTTTGTGAATGGTCTTGCAGTTCCCCTGAGATCATGAAGCATTTAAGTAATAAGAATATTTCTAACCCTTGGGTAGCAGATGATATTCCTGGGGGATCATACGAATTTACATTAAGGGTGCAGGATAAACCGGGAGATAATCCAATTTGTTTTGAGGATAGTAAAATGATCTTGACCGTTTTAGAAAGTCCTATCATTGAGTCTGTTACTGCAGGTTCATATTCTCTTTGTTCTGAGGTGAGTACGGTGCTTGATGCAATAGTAACGAATATGGCAGTCACATATTCTTGGAATCCATCAGTAGGATTAAATGATGCAAATATCTCCAATCCTGTTTTCTCAGCGGATGTGTTAAACCACGAGTCACGCAGTTATACCCTGACAGTTAAGTCAAAGAGTCCTGGAAATGAATGTATATCTGTTGCAAATTTAGAACAACCCATTAATATTTATCCCAATCCAACAGTGTCTTTAAATTCAACTGAATCCCACCTTTGTTCAAATGGATTAAATGGAGAGATAAAAGTAAGTGCTAGTGGGGGGACCCCCAAATTAACTAATCCCTTATATGACTTTTCTTGGAATCCTGCAGCAGTTAATAGTGATCATGTGACTGGTTTGGCTCCAAATTTATATACTGTAACAGTTATTGATGATAAAGGATGTAGAGTGAGTTTAGAAACACAAGTAAATCCAAAGCCAAAACCAATAGGAATCTTCTTCGAATAATCTTCAATTTTATTTTTCATAATAGATATCTGATAAGGTCTGTGTAGTTATTGAATAGATTAATTTATTATTTTTAGGTACCTACTTAAAGATTTAATGCTTGATCTATGAACTTACGACGCCTCTTACTTATTGTTTTATTGATATTTCAGACTATACTATTGTATGGTCAAACATTAACGGTACCCACTCCTGAGCAAGTTTGTTTTGGCGAGCAAGGAAGTATTCAAGCGACTATGAGTAGTGGTCCTGGAAATAATAGAAGATATCGGTTTGATTTGTATTTGAATTCAAGTCGAGTCGATCGTATAACAACAGGGAGTAGAACGGTTACTTTTTCAAATTTGCAGGTTGGAACATATTCAATCAGTGTATATAGAGTGAATAATGGAGGTAATAATCCATCTTTTGTTGATTCAGAAAATAATATCGTTTTAAATAATGAAACAGAAAGTCCAATTTTTCAGAATCCACAATCCGATATTAGCGTCAATGCATCTGATAATATTTGTGGTGCTATTGTTTCGTATGTATATCCAGTAGCTAGTGATAATTGTTCAGCACGTACTGGAGCGATCACGGGTTATACATCTTTGGGAACTCTAAATGGGCATACTTACTATTACTCTAACAGTGCTGTGAATGTTACGACTGCATCCAATAATTCGACAAATTTGGGTGGGCATTTGGTTACGATTAATACTCAAGCTGAGAATGATTGGATCAACAGTAAGGTTGGTGAGGTTTGGATTGGCTATAATGATGCTGTCAGTGAAGGTAATTTTGTTTGGGTGACGGGAGAGAATAGTAGTTATGAGAATTGGAATGGGGGGGAACCGAATAATTCTGGAGGAGAAGATTACACGGTGATGTATGCAAATGGGAGTTGGAATGATCTGAGAGGGACGAATAATAGAAGGTATGTTGTCGAATTTCAGACTGCGACATTAAGTCAGACAGCCGGTTTGCCGTCTGGATCTTTATTTCCTATAGGGACAACGACCAATACATTTTTAGCGACAGATAATTCAGGAAATACGTCAACACATAGTTTCGATGTGATCGTTACGGATAATACAGCACCTGCAATTGCTAGTCTTAAGGCAGAGTATTATAATGGAAGAAGTTTTAATACATTGATGGAAACATTAAATGTTAGTGAGTTAAATTACAACTGGGGATCAGGAGCTCCAGAATCTAATTTGGTGGGAACTGATGATTTCTCAATTCGTTTCCAAGGAAATGTAAAAGCTCCCCAAACAGGAACCTATACCTTTTATACGACCTCTGATGATGGCGTTCGTTTGTGGGTTGACAATAATTTAATTATAAATAATTGGACTGATCATGGCCCTACCGTAAATACGGGAACATTTAATTTATTAGCAGGTGAGGCAACTCCAATTCAACTTGAATATTACGAACGTGGTGGTGGTGCTGTTATCAAATTGGAATGGTCTGGTCCTGGACTTACTAGAGAATTTTTAACAGATTCAGGGGGCGGTTCCTGTAATGATATAACTCTGGATTTGAGTGCAACAGGATCGGCCATTATTTCGGCAGACGACATAGATCCTGGTTATACAGATGCTTGTGGGATAGCTTCAAGAGTACTTAGTAAAACTAATTTTACATGTAGTGATTTTGGAGATAATGCTGTCACTTTAACTGTTACTGATGTGAATAGCAATGTTTCGTCTTGTGATGTTAATGTGAAGGTTATCGGTGCACCTGATAATAGTTTATCTGTTGTTGGGGACACGAAATGTGATAATGAAGATGCAATTGTCATAATTCGAGATAGTGAACTTGGCGTCTCTTATGCTTTATATTTAGGTGTAACACAAATTGGATCTTCAGTTAATGGGACAGGTTCTGATTTGAATATTGCGGTTTTAGCTGCAGATTTACCTGTGGGAAACAATTCTATTACAGTAAAAGCATCAAAAGGAGCTTGTGAGCTTGATTTATTGAATCATGCAATGATTGTTATTAATCCCAAACCAAGTCCTGTGGGAATTTTCCATGAATAAATCTAATATCTAGTGAGAGTTGTCCTTTGATAAAAAGCACTTGCTCAAATGATTTTTATTTGGATTTTATTTTTCAAATCTTTTTTCTTGTGTTTAATAAGTGTTTGTCTTTGTTAAACTGATATTTAAAAGTGTAAATATTTACATCTGTCATTTAATTTAATTATATTTAGTAGGTAATTGATTAAAATTCAGATGATATGAGACAAATTTATGTTGGATCATTTTCCATTTTTTTGATATTTCTTTTCTCTTCCCCATCATCAATATGGGCGCAAGCTTATCTTTCCAATGATGATTATACGGGTAATTGGGAGGATGGTATTTCTTGGACTGGAGGAAGTTCTCCTGGTCTTAATTACAATCAAACTTCAACTGTTGCTGTAGAAGGAGAGATAACAGCTTCCAATAATTTATTTTTTAATAAAGGCTTGTTAAATATTAGAGACACGCTGGTGATTAATGGTGATTTGGGATTTGGATCTAATGGAGACTTGAGTGTTGATGCTGGTGGGGTTCTTATTGTCCTAGGGTCTTTGATTGTTGGAAATAAAGTCGATATTGCTGCAGGAGGAACGATCATTATAACAGGAAATGTAAATTTCTCCGGTTCTTCAGGGCAAGGAAGCTTTACGAGTGATCAATTCCCTGCTCAAGTTTATATAGGTGGTGATATTACTGGATCTCCTCCAACATCTTCTTCAGGTGATGCAATTCCAGTATTTGATTGTGATGTAGCTACAGAACATGAGAATTCAACCTGTAATTATGGATTTATTGAAGATATAGAAGGGGAAGAGATTGAAGAGTATTTTCAAGAGGTCATTTGTGGAGGTGGAGTCGATCCTGGCGCTATCGTAAGTGATCAGACAGTTTGTGATGGGAATAGTGTTTTGACAATTACAGAATCTCTGCCAAGTTCAGAAAGTACCTATCAATGGTTTTCTTCTGTTAATAGCATTGATCCTAATACGGGAACCTGGACACTAATCTCAGGAGCAACACAGCAAACTTACGATCCTGGTTTAATTACAGCAACAATTTCTTTTTTTAGGCAAGTACAAAAAGGGAATGGTTGTACAGCCAATTCTAATGCTGTCGTTATTACATTTTCATCTAATCCTAATCCAGTTGGAATCTTTCACGAATAGTTGAGGAAAGGCACTTCCTCGTAATTAAAATATTTCGATCAATTCTTTTAAGCACTTAATTTCATAGGTTGTGCTTGCTTTGTGACTTACTTTTTTAGGGTTGAAATAGATTTGATCCTATCTCATGAGAGAAGTGAATATTTGGTTGGTGGCTTTATTTCGAATGATCGGGGCTGATGTTTTCATATGTTTTAACCACCGTCAGGTTTTCCAACCACTGACGGGGTTTTCCTTTTACCCCATCGTTTTTTTTTTGTCCCTGATGGCGGTTAGGAAGGGAGGTTTTTATTCAAGCATTAACTTTTCTATAGCCATATAATCGCGTTTTTCTTGGTGGTATCTCACAAAGTTTTCGGTCGATCCGAACCATTCCAGTAGTTCGGTACGTTTCAATTTTGTTGATTTTAATGATATTGCCGATTGGTAGGACGACCAAGGATAATCTATGGCATTGCTAGTAAACCCATGATGAACCGGATTGTTATGAATGTAGGAAATCAATTCCCGGAAATACTGTTCTGAATCGATGCATTTACGTTTAAATGGGCTTTCGAACAAACTGCCATGGCGTTTGTGTTGTTTGTTGAAGGCTTGTGCATATGAATTAAATAGATGGGAAAATTGACTGGACGGCCTATATCTTCTTCGATTGTTGGTTTTCCCCATCGGTGGGTTTTTTATCCCCGATGGAGGTTTAAAACTTACGGGCGATTCATTTTTTGAAGGGATAAATCCGATTTCGTCTTCTTCCTTGATCCGTATCAGTAGATGAAAATGATTTCCCAGGAGGCACCATGCATAGGTATCGACGACCACTTCCATGTATTTTTCATACAAGCGCAGGAAATATTCATAGTTTTCATTGCTGCGAAATAAAGCTTCTCCATTAATTCCCCGATTGTAAATGTGATAGTATTTTCCGTATTCCAAGGGTGTGATTATTCGCATTTTATTGAAGTATAGGTTTCAATAAATTTAAATAATAAAATCTGTGGTGTCAAATTATTCTCCTTAAACCACCGTCATGGTTTGTAACCGCTGACGGGGTTTAGAATATATCAATCAGTTCCTTCAAATTTGCAATCTCAAAAGTTACTTTTTCATCATGTTTCCCTTTCCTGGGATTGAAAAAGATCTGATCCATTCCCATATCACGCGCTCCCTTGATATCGGTGTTTAAATCATCGCCAATCATGATGCTATTATTTGTATGTGCACCAGTTGCATTAAATGCGTATTCGAATATTTGTGGATGAGGCTTGTTGGCACCCGCATTTTCAGAAGTTATAAGCTCTGTGAAATAGCTGTCGAGTTTTGAGTTTTGTAGTTTTCGCCCTTGCACCTCATTAAAACCATTGGTGATAATATGTAGGTGATAGTCTTTTCTTTTAAGATATTCAAGACAGGCGTGTGTGTGCGGAAATGTTTCGGTTTGTAATGGGCTGAGTTCAATGAAATCGTGAGCTATTTCTTTAGAAAGTTCGATGTCATCCAAACCAGCTTCTTTAAGTGTAAGATAGAATCTTTTGTAGCTTAATTCTTCTTTCTCAATACGGTTTTGGTAATAAGCGACCCAGAGTTTTTTATTGTGGTATTCATAACGGTTCTTAAAAAATAAGAAATTCCCAAATGTATTTTGAAGACCAAAATCTCTAAAGAGTTGTATTAGTGTTTTTTCTGAGTTTTTGTCAAAGTCCCAAAGTGTTCGATCAAGGTCGAAAAAAATATGCTGATATTTCATACTGAAGTCAAGTTTGTTTCAAAGGTATTTTAAAAATGAAAAGAACCTAGTTTTGATATTTATTTTATCAAAATTTCAAAGATCTAATGGATTGTTAGCTTTTATCTTTCATTGACTTTATGGGTTGATGTTTCGTGACGAACGTTTAATTAACATTGATAAGAGGTTTTTTTTTAAAGATTAACCCGTTTTTTTGGATTAGTGTTAAAAAAGTTTAAATTTGAAGCCTAGATCCTTTTCAATTAAGTGGTAATGACTTATTATTGAGATCTGGTTTTAAGTTTTGATAATGAGTGTTTTCGTTGTCGCTTGATGAGATTTATATTTTCGGGAAATAAAAAATACGATTGTATAGTAATTAGTGTTGGGTCTTTATAAAGAACTAGAGAGATTTTTGTTGTATTCTTATGAATAATTTATTTCACATTAGAATGTGCCTGTTTTATTTCTGGAAGGAAGAGTGAAGATGGAGTTGGTAAGGCTTATTTTTATTGGGGTCTGGGATTATTGATGGCTTAAATGATGTTTGGGTTAACGACTTGAAATAAAGATCCTGCTGTTCCTGTTTTTTGATTAATGGAATTGTCTATAAGTAATGCAATGTTTATATTTGTCGGCTTTTTAGATTTGAGCTTTTGAGAGAATATAAGATCTTTTAATCTAATAAGGATTGAGTATTATGCCTTTTTAGTTTGTTATTTATGTTATTTTCATTATATTAAACGTGCCTACTGAGTGGAGATTGAGAGATTTCTAGCTGATTTTGATAATAAAATATTAGTACTTGATTAAAACTATACACATTAAACTTCTACTACTATTTAGCCTGAGCATTCTGTTCGGGCATTCTGCGTTTGCCCAATCTGCACCTACTCCTCCTGTAGAACAACATGTTTGTGTTGGAGTGAGTGTTGATTATTATTTTTATGGCTTCCCTGGTTCTACTGTTCATTGGGATTTTAATGAACCTGTTACCTATACTCCGTCAGGTGATGTCATTTTAAATAATGCAAGTAACAATATTACTTTTGATGGCGTTCTATATCAAAAGGGAATTTTTCCTCATGTTTATGCAACGCAAGGGGATTATTTATTGTCTATTGTTGAGCAGACATTAAGTTGTTCGTCAAATGAAATTACACTTCCTGTCCATGTTCATGCTAAGCCTGTAATAAGTGACGTTGTTCCTACTGATATTGTGTGTTCTGGAGATATAGGAAGTATTGCAGTGAATGTTACTGCGGTAGTTCCTGGTCCTTTGCAATTACAGTATCGTTTAGTTACTTCCCTTGATGTAGAAGTCGTGGCTTGGGTAAATGATAATAATCTATCGCATTATTTTAATAATTTACTAGCAGGCTCTTACAAGGCGCAAATAAGATATGTTTTAGATTCTGATAATTCTAAAGTTGTAAAGGGGAGTTTTAGTGAGTCATCTGTAGTTGTAATTAATTCCGGTGATACTATTGATCCAACCGTTTCAGCATCAACAGATGTTATTACAACCACCTCTGCAGATGGATTGGGCGATTGTGATGTTGATATAGCTATAGTTGATGCAATTTATGACGATAACTGTTCAAGCACCCTGACATGGGCAATGACTGGCGCAGTAACCGCAAGTGGATCGGGTCAGGTAGGAACTTATACCTTCTCAATTGGCATCACAACGATTACTTATGCCAATACTGATGGAACGAATTCAGTTACTGATGTTATGACGGTAACGGTGACCGATACAGAATTGCCAACGATCACATGTTTATCAGATATTGCACAAGCCGCTGATGCGAGCAGTTGTGATGCTGTCGTAACTTATGTGGCACCGGTTGGCGTGGATAATTGTTCAGGAGCAACAACTGCTCAAATTGCAGGTTTAGCCTCTGGATCAACATTCCCAATAGGCGTAACAACAAATACATTTGAGGTAACCGATGCAGCAGGTAATAAGGCCAGTTGTAGTTTTGATGTGACCATTACCGATACAGAATTGCCAACGATCACATGTTTATCAGATATTGCACAAGCCGCTGATGCGAGCAGTTGTGATGCTGTCGTAACTTATGTGGCACCGGTTGGCGTGGATAATTGTTCAGGAGCAACAACTGCTCAAATTGCAGGTTTAGCCTCTGGATCAACATTCCCAATAGGCGTAACAACAAATACATTTGAGGTAACCGATGCAGCAGGTAATAAGGCCAGTTGTAGTTTTGATGTGACAGTAACAAAAGATAACAATATTGCTGTAGTTGACGTAACAGGAACTACAACACCTGAAACAGATCCAGGAATTGTAAATGGAATTCACTGTCCTGATTTAAATGGAATACAAGCAGTGGTTGCTCCATCTGGGAATACTTATTCTGCTGGAACATCGCAAGTGCAGTTTAGAGTAGATCGTTTATGTAATACAGGAGATTGGTCTTTTGCTTATTCAATAGAAGGAGAAGATGTTAATGTTAGCAATGTTTTAATCTCTAATGTAGGCACTTCAACCAACTCTTCAGGTGTGGTTAATGTATCTGCTGGGACGAATTATGTACTTTTTACGATTGATGTGGACAATGTGGTAAACACAGCATTATCTATTGATTTTAAAATTTCAGATGGTGGAACGGAAAGTGCAATCAAAGATCATATAACAATACAACACAACTTGAAAATAATCCCACTAATTGGTGGCTTTGAATAATAAATAAAAATTAACTTACAATATCTAAATTAACTGCTATGAAAAAGCTTTTACTCTCTCTCTTAATTTGTATGGGAATCACAATGGTTTCTAATCAATCTTATGCACAAGAAGCACTTGGTGAAAAACTACAACCCTATGTAGGTAATACCTATACTTATACATTTAAAAATATTCCTGAAAATCTAAAGTATGAGTTTTATTTTAGTACAGATAAAATAGGTAAAGGCGATAAAACGACAGGAACGGCCTATAATCTATATTTTAATGCAACGACTCCTGCGACAGGCACAATTCCAACCGGTGGAGGAGATGCAGTTGTGAAAGTTGATTGGCCAACTGGCGCTGTTCCTGCCATAATAGATATTCCTGTGTATTTATTTATACGTGTTTATCAGGATCCGCATACAAACATATGTGAAAATTTTAATGCTGTGGAAATTATACCAAGAGCAAATGCATTTGTTGTTAATTTTGCAGACATAACTGCTGGAGGTACTATTGAGTCTTGTCCTGATTTTAAGGATTTGGAAGCTGTAGTTGAACCGTCAGCTACTTATACTTATAATGCAGGAACAACTGAATTGACATTTACAGCAACAAGAGATGGCGGAGCTTCAGCAAATGAATGGAGCACACAGTTTGATATAAATCAGGTTGGTGGTACAGTTGATTATACCTATAGTATTAGTGGTGGAGCAACTGTTACTCCCCAAACTGGCTCAGCAAATGAAACTGTAACTATTCCGACTATCACATCTGAAACAATTACTATTACTCTTGAGGTGCAAAACTTCCAAGGACAAGTTCCAGTATTTACAATAAATAATATAACTGCTCAAGATAAGGTTAATCTTGCTTCACCGGCAAGCATCACAGGATTAACTCATACAATAAAAGAAATTCCAGTTATTGGTGATTTTGAATAATGCTATAAAATTTAAACGATAAACGAAAAAAATAATATAGATATGAAAAAGATATTAATATTAACAATGCTCTGCCTAGGGTTTGTAGGATTCTCCGCAAAGTCTTTTGCACAGAGTAGCACAGCCTTGGCACCATTTAATGATGCAACTCATACTTATCAATTTAAAGGAATTACTGAAGGTAGAGAATTTCAATTTTATTTGAGTCCTACAATTAATGAATTGGATCCAACTAATGAGGTCTCAGATTTTGGAACATTTGTAACTTCTGCTACAGGATCGGTCGATAATACTGGAATTGCATCTGTTAAGATTAAATGGGCACCAGGAGCTTCTACAATTTATGGTGCTAGTGGTACAAATGGGGTTTATCTTTATGTTAAGATATATGAGACAGGTACGGATCCAGCAGAGTTAGCTATTTGTGAAAACTATAAGGCCGTAAAGGTTATACCTGTTGCAAATGCCTTTAATGTTACCCTTGCTGATTTGAATGATCCTTCATGTCCTGAATTAGATCCTACTAAAGATTTTCAACCTATAGTTACTGTTGCATCTGATCCAGCTCAGACGAATAGTGGTTATAATGCGGGTAAATCTACTATTCAATTTGAAGTGGGGCGTGTTAACACTTCAAATGACTGGAATTTTACATTTGATCTAACCACAACTAATGCAGGTAACTTTACGTATTCAGTCAATGGCGTTAATGGTACTCAAGCTAGTACCTTAACTGGTATTGATGCAGGAACAATCAATACTGATAAAGTGACAATTGAGATTGTACTTGAAAATCAACAAGGACAAACTCCAGAATTTGGTATAACAATTAAAAGTGCTAAGGATTTAGTCACTTTAGCTGAGGCTATAGCGGCAAATTTACCAGGTTTGGACAAGCATACTGTGAAGGAAATGCCTGCAATTGGTGATTTCTTTGGGATTTAATTCGAAATAAATAAAATATGAAAAATATCTATAAATTATTAATAGCATTAGTTGTTTTAGTGAGCTCGGCAGAGCTCGCTAAAGCGCAAAGTTCAACTTTTGAAAAACCATGGCCAGGATCAACTCATACGTATGGTTTTGATAATATTGCTGGAGGAAGTACAACGACTTGGTATATCTCCAGAGCTGCAACATTAGGTGCTGCCCCAATTACTTTTGCTGATCCTGCAGATTCGGAGTTTACTCTATCTACAGTGGATGGAACTATTGTAGCAGATGCGTCAGGTAATTTATCAGGAACAGCAATTTCTGATGTTAAGATCTTTTGGACAGGAAAAGCAACAGGAACTTATTATTTATTTGTAAATGTTGAAAAAGATGGTTGTTCGAATGTGAAAGGTATCAAAATTGATGTTCAAACTGGTCTGTTTAATGCAATACTTGCTGATGTCACAGGTTCTGATAACCCTGGAACAGTAGATCCGTTAGATGCAGGAAATGATATTATTACAGAAACTTGTCCTGATCAATCTACTATTAGTCCAATTGTTAATTTAACTCCGGATTCATATAGTTTAGGTACATCGAAGATTGTGTATCGTGTGAATCGTGAGTATACAAATACAACTAATGGATGGCAAGTTGCATTTACAAACTTAAGAGCAGATGCAACAATCTTAAGCGTTATTGAAGCTGGTGGTAAAGATATAACAGCTTCTTTTCCATATGTAGTTGCAGGTGATCAAGATTACGTATTGGTAACAGTTACGGTTAAAAATGAATTGTCAACTCTTGATGTGGTATTAACTTTGGACAAAGTACTTACTAAAGATTTGGTGACTATGGCTGAAGATAGTGGTGCTGGAGATTCAGCAACGCACACATTTAAAGCAATGCCAACCATTGGTGCTATGAATGGAAACTAATATAAATGAAAATAAACACAGTATATAAAACATTAATGACATTTGTCATTATCATCCTCTCACTTGCTTCGGCAAGTGGGCAGGGTGCATATACTGTTGTGCTTAATTCTAAGATCAAATATCAAGTAGCAGCCAATGCCGATGTTCAAACTTACGAATGGAAAGTTTATACCAATAATTTATTAACAACTGAAGCGACTGCTTTAGAATGTTTATTAATGCCAGTATCTGGTGAAAGTAATGCCATTTCGGTGGAATGGTTACAAGATGGTGAGTATTATCTGACCTTGTATGCAAGCGGATATAATGGTTGTGTAAATAAAAAGGCATGGAAATATACGGTGGGATCAACACCTACTATT
This sequence comes from Ancylomarina euxina, assembly GCF_003863355.1. GTDB lineage: Bacteria > Bacteroidota > Bacteroidia > Bacteroidales > Marinifilaceae > Ancylomarina > Ancylomarina euxinus. Next base: position 33,775 of record NZ_QQWG01000003.1, read on the forward strand.
GCCTTTGAACAATTAGCATCAGAAGATTGTTCTGATGATGATACTAGTTTTGCTACACTTTTAGTAGCTAAATTCGATACCGATACTGATTTATCGGAAGATCAATACCCTCTTACTGTAACCTATCGAATTACAGGTGAAACAGAGGATAGAACTGCAACGGTTAACTTTGCAGATAAATTATTTCCAATTGAAGGAATAATTGAAGATATTAACAATGAAACAATAAACCAGATAAGGATCATTAGTGCCTCGAATAAATTTGGAGGAAATATTAATGTCCTTACTGGACAAGATATACATACTAGAACTATATTTAAGAAGCCCGTTATTAGTGGAACTATAATAGTAAATTAGAAATATATTTAAAATATTAAAAGAAATAGATGTTAAGAACCTTACTACATAAAACACTGCTTACTGCAATAGCTATCCTTCTAGGAGGATTAGCTGTTGTGGCGCAGACTAATGTAGTTAAGGGAACAGCTCTAAGCTTTAAGGCTGAAGAAAATACAGCTGTTGACTACCGTTGGGAAATTTACAGTGTGGATGCAGGTACAACGGTTAATTTGACCTCAAATACGCATATTTCAGAGGAGTATACTTTTAATGTCTCTGGTAATTATCAGGTGAAGGTGTATCCTGTTGATAAGCTAAGTCGTTGTTTAGGTGAACCTTTGGTTCTAGCCGTTACTGTTGCAGGTGATGCACCAACACTTATTTTCGATGACTTATCTACCCCCTATGTGTGTTCTGCAAATAATGGGGTAAACCCGAGAGCGGAGATTGCTTGTACGGTGAATTACACAGGACCACTGCCTTGGACATTTAAATACTCGGTAGATAGAGAACCTGCTTTATTGCCTCCAGGAGCTGATGAAATTTGGACGTCTACTTTTGATTTCGTTGTGACGATTCGAAACACATCCGGAAGAAAATCGCGTTCAGAAATCATGATTGTTGAAGCAAAGAGTATTTCAGGTCTTGAAATTGTTGAGAATATCGATGATCATAGAGTTGAGATTGATGTACTGGGTTTACCAGATACAAAATTCTTAGATTTTGAGCCTACTGTTATGGCTGGAACATTACAATCCTATAAGGCAAATATTTTAAGACACGATCCAAATATCACACCAACATCTCCTGCTAGTAGTAAGCGTTATGAAATATTTATTCCAGACGGAGCGACGGTATTGAATGAAAACACCATACTATTGGCTGATGAACTTCATTCTGAATTGACTTTTGATATTCAGTGGGGTGATGAACTGGGTGCTAAGGAAGTTAAGTTGATTGAGAAGAATGGATTCAATTGTTATGGGGATACCATTTCTGCAGATATCAATGTGATTGAAACCTTCCTGGTTGATTTAGGAGGTGATAAAGATGTTTGTAAGGGTGATGAAATTACTCTTACGCCTAGTATTAATATGGATGGAACTTTCACTTATGCCTGGTCTACAGGTGAAACAAGCGAATCTATTCAAGTTAGTCAGGCGGGTAATTATAGGTTAACCGTTACAGAGACTAATCTGAATAAAACGTCATCCGTAAGTGTTCAGGTTAATCTTCTTGATTTACCTCTTGTTGATTTAGGTGAAGATTACGAACTTGCTGATGGTGAAATTAAAACACTTGATGCAGGGTTGAATGATGCTTACCTGTGGTCTAATGGTGAAACCACAAGAACAATAAATGTTGATAAGAGTGGTTTGTATTTCGTTACGGTAAGTGGAGCAAATGGCTGTCAGGCAAGTGATGAAATTAACATTACAAGTGTGAATGATGTTTTTGCTATAGAATTGGGCGGTGACATACAGGCTTGTATTAATGATGAAGTCATTCTTAATCCTAATCCAAGTATCACTCAGAATTATAAATTCAAATGGAGTACAGGAGAAGAAACTCAAACCATCAGTGTTAGTGAATCAAAAACATATTCAGTTGTTGTAACCGATGATGTAGGTAATGTGAAGCGAGATGAGATAGCTGTTTTATTCAATGCTTTACCCATTGTGGATTTGGGAGCTGATCGTTATATCTATGAAGATGAAACGGTAACTCTTGATGCAGGTAATGCTGAAGCAGGACTAACTTATTTGTGGAATACGGGTGCAACGACTCAAACTATTGATGTTACTGTAGGAGGCGAATATAGTGTAATCATAACCAATGCAAATGGTTGTTCTAATACGGGTAAAATGACGTTAACGAGTAATGGTGGAAAGAAATTCACCGTTGACTTAGGTGATGATATTGAAATTTGTGAAGGTGATAGAGCTTACCTTGAACCAATTATAGATAGAGAAATTGATGCAACTTATAAGTGGATTCCTGTCGGATCAACAGATAAAGGTATTTATGTCGATAAGAAAGGTAAATATTGTGTTGAAGTTTCTGATGCCTTTGGTAATAAAGAAACAGCTTGTGTTGATCTGCTGATCAATGCTTCACCCATCGTTGATTTAGGAGATGATATTAACCTGGATGCTGGTGAAACGGCCCTATTAGATGCAGGTAATGAAGACAGTTTCTACCAATGGTCAACTGGTGCTATATCACAAGTCATAGAAGTTGGCTCTGCAGGTACTTATTCAGTTGCAGTCACAAATCCTAAGAATTGTATCGGCCGAGATGAAGTGAAAGTATCCTTTCCTCAGGGAGAAGAATTTGTTGGATTCCCTTCAGGATTTACGCCTAATGGTGATGGAAACAACGATGTTCTTTATGTACGCGGAAATAATATTAAGACGGTTGCCTTTATTATTTACAATAGAGGTGGGCAGCAAATATTCCAGTCGAATCGACTTGAAATTGGTTGGGATGGTACATACAAGGGTCAGTTACAACGAATGGATGCTTATATCTATTACCTTAATGTTACCTTTGATAATGGAACCTCTGTACAAAAACGAGGAGAGGTGACTTTAGTTAACTAAACTGTGACGAATGGTTCAGTTATGATGTCGATTGAATTTAGTTTTTGATAGAACATAAATTTCGTTTAATGAATAATTAAATAAAGGTTAAGCTTCGGTGAAAAAATATTTGTAATTTAACGCACTATGTTTTGATGGGTAATAAACTTTATTACCCATTTTTTTTGATAAATTTGTTACAGTCAGCTTTCGTTGTTATATTCATTTGAATTTAACATTAGGGAGTAATTCTATTGTTCGAGTATGAATAAATATAAGATACTATTTATTGTATTTATTGCCTTCTTAGGATTGAAGAATGTTTCTGCACAGCAGGTCTACTCTTCTCAATTCTACTCGATGCCTGTATTCCTAAATCCCGCATTAACAGGGAACTCTGATTATAATATAAGAAGTGGAGTGAACTATAGGAACCAATGGAACTCTGTGACAACACCTTTTGTTTCTCAAGCTGCCTATATCGATGGAAAATTGTCATTCCCATACCTGGGTGCTTCATGGTTAGGTATTGGTGGGGTTATTTTTAATGATAAGGCTGGTGAAGGTGGTTTGAAAACGAACCAACTGATGTTGACAACCTCGTTAAATAAAAGTTTGAATAAGGGAAATACCCTATTTTTCCATGGGGGATTAGGTATCGAATTGGTGAATAAATCAGTCGATTATAATAAGCTGGTTTTCGATGAACAATGGGATGGAACAATTTTTAATAAAGATTGGAAAAAAGGGGAACCATTGGGAAGACAAACCTTATTTTATATAGATTTCTCATTAGGGGGATCTTTTACTTATTTTAGAGGGAAAACAAAATATTTCTTCGGAATGGCTGTTTCTCATTTGAACCAGCCTAATGAGTCTTTCTATGAAATTACAAATAACTTAAAAAGAAGTTATAATTATCATGGAGGTGTTGAAACAAAGTTAAATTCGAGACTATATATCAAGCCTGAGTTTATGTATAAAAGTGAGTATTTAAGTACTGAATTAGTATTAGGTGCTAACTTTACAATGGCTACGGGTGATAAAGGCATTGTTTTGCACTATGGTGTTTGGTATCGTAATAAGGAAGATATTATTCCTACCGTAGGTTTTCAGAAGAACAGGTTTAAATTTCTTCTATCATACGATATAGATGTATCTGCTTTACAACTAACTTCTGCCAGTAAGGGTGGTTTAGAGATATCTCTAACCTATAACTACAATTACTCAAGTCCACGAAATGTGAAGCGATTAGAACGTAAAAGAAAGGCTAAAAAGATAGGCGATAAAGCTATTTCTTGCCCTAAGTTTACAAATGAAGACTAATACTACATTAACATCAAAACCAATCTTATAAAATGTTGATTCGCAGGTTCAAGAGGGCTAAAGCCGTACTTTTTAGCTATATCTTCGTTAAAAATGATGCAAGGTAACTCGGCTATCTTTTACTTTTTTGCTGCTATATTGTTTTGGGTGGGTGAATTATTTTAAAAACATTTTTTTACTTGTTCTTTTGTCTTGAAACAAAAGAACCAAAAATTCAAGAGCCGCGATTTTATCAATCTTAAAACTGCCTGTATGATAAGTGCAGCCGGGTGATTTCCTCGGCAAGCTCGGAACTTCCGGGTTTTACTAATCATCCATTGGGTTTATAAGATCTCTTATATCAATGCTCAATAATTACAGCTATAAAAAATAGTACTATTTAATTGTTTAAACTTCACCCACTATATTCAACATAGAACCAATTTTTTGCCTTGATCTAGCTAAAAACTATTCCATTTTAATTAAAGCTTATTTTGAAATTAAATTGGTATAATTCCGATTCATAAAAAATCCCCTTAACCGTTGGGAAAGGGGATTTGTATATGACCTTAAATTCGGTCTTTCTTAATATATTCTTTTTTCTTCTTTTTTTCTATTTCTTTACCTCCAACAACAATTACGATTTCACCCTTTACAGTTTTTGCAGTAAAGTGTGCTATGAGTTCTGATAGTGTACCTCGAGCATTTTCTTCATGCAGTTTTGTGATTTCACGAGAAACCGAAGCTTTACGATCTTCCCCCATGACCTCAGCAAATTGTGTTAAGGTTTTCACCAATCGGTGGGGCGATTCGTAAAATATCATTGTTCTTTGTTCTTCAGCTAATTCGTTTAGTTTGTTCTGACGACCTTTCTTTTGAGGTAAAAAACCCTCGAAACAGAAACGTTCGTTTGGTAGTCCAGAATTAACAAGTGCTGGTACAAAGGCCGTAGCACCAGGAAGACATTCAACTTCAATATCATTCTCTAGACAATGTTTTACAAGAAAGAAACCAGGATCTGAAATTGCTGGTGTTCCTGCGTCGGAAATTAAAGCAATGGTTTGGCCTGCTTTTATTCGATCTACAATTTGTTGAGAAGCTTTATGCTCGTTGAACTTATGATGTGAGATTAATGGCTTACTTATTTCATATCGCTTCAGTAAAAATCCAGAAGTACGAGTGTCTTCAGCAAGAATAACATCAACTGATTTTAAAATATTAATGGCTCGAATGGTGATGTCTTCGAGGTTTCCAATTGGAGTTGGGACTAAAAAAAGTTTCGACATGAAAAATGTATTGCAATTACTAATGAGTGCTCAAAGATAAGGAGATTGTGATGATTACTTGTGAAAAATTAAATTTTCCAGTTCGTAATTTACGAATTAGCCTATTCGAACTTTCTTTTAATCAAATCGAAGAATTGAATAACGGTATCTTTTTGATTATCCCACTGCTTCGTTTTATTGAAATGTGAAATGATTTTATTGCAATCACTTTGATTATTGATATAATTTATTGCTGCCTTATAGTCTTCAGTATTGTTATCAAAAAGTTCACGAATAAATAAGAACTGGTCATTTATTCCAATGGCGGATTGAATATCTAGGAGCTTGGATTTTTGGATTTTCTCTTGTAGATTATTTTTTCTAGAAGCTTGTAGTTTATCATTAAGTGTTGAAACAGCTGTATCAAGATTATTTTTAATAGGCTCTATGAGTTGAATCCCCAATTCAATATGATTTGTTTCACTAAGAGATTTATTTTTTTCTGTTGCAGATGCTTTTTTAGGTGTAGAATGAACTTCAGATTCTTCTAAAGGTGATTTCGATTGTTTGTCAGAATTAATTTCTGTGTCAATAAGATTAGAGGTAAAATCAATGTTTTGATTGTCTAGGTTTAACTTTAGAATTTCAATATCCTTATTCAAACTAGCTAATCGAGATTCTAACAAGGGAAAGCCACTTTTTAAGTCAGCCTGTTCATTCTGAAAATGATTAATCAGTTTCTTAATTTCCTCAATATTATTGTTAATGAGTTGAATGATTATTTTATTGTTCATTGTTCTTGTCATTATTTCGAGATGAAATTTTAGCCTAAGAATGGCACTCATCTTGAAAGGTTAGAAATGAAAATTAACCTATTGTTTGATTTATCTGATTAATACGGATTCTTTCAAAATAAGATATCCAAGTTTGTTTTTTTTGTGTAAAAGGTTCTGTAAAAGCTTGTAAATAGGTGAATTTTATTCATATAACCATGGGTTGTCTTAAATATTTAATTTTGTAAATTCACCTGATTTATAGGCTGGTACAACTTGGTGATAATATCCCGCAAATTACTAAATAAATTTAGAGCTTTTCTTATTTTTGTGTGACGAAGTAAAATGACTAAAGAAAATAAATATGTTTCTTGAAAACGATATTAATAGTGCAGGAAGTAGAGGATGGATTGAAGTTGTAGCAGGCTCAATGTTTTCTGGAAAAACGGAAGAGTTAATCAGACGTTTGAATCGGGCAAAAATTGCCAAGCAGAAGGTGGAAATCTTTAAGCCGAAAGTTGATACACGATATTCTGATGATGAAGTTGTCTCGCACAACGCTAATGCTATTCGCTCAACACCTGTTGAAACCGCTGCAAATATTTTACTATTGTCAAGCGATGTAGATGTAGTTGGTATTGACGAGGCTCAGTTTTTTGACGATGGTCTTGCTGAAGTTTGTAATATATTGGCTAATCAAGGTATTCGTGTCATTGTAGCAGGTTTGGATATGGATTTCCAGGGAAAACCTTTTGGTCCTATTCCTGGGCTGATGGCTACTGCTGAATATGTAACTAAAGTACATGCAGTTTGTATGCAGTGTGGTAATTTGGCTCAATATTCACACCGTTTTTCCGATACCGATAAATTGGTTCTATTAGGAGAAAAAGATGCCTACGAACCCTTATGTCGAGTTTGTTATCGCAAGGTTAAGAGCAACTAATTACTTATCTTACCATTATTCTTTTACCTAAGAGCTAATTTTGAATTCATCTAAAACATATCAATTAAATCATATTGCTCAAATTGTTGGCGGAACCTTAATTGGGGATGATGATTTTCAGATTGATAGGTTATCTATCGATAGTCGGACCTTGGTTTTGGCATCTAAAACTTTGTTTTTTGCTTTAGTTGGAGAAAGACATAATGGTCATGATTACATCCAAGACCTATATGATAAAGGCATTCGGGCTTTTGTCGTAAGTGAGAACATTAATCAGGGTCTTTTTGGTGACTGTAATTTTATTGTAGTAACCGATACACTTAATGCTTTACAGAAGCTTTGTGCACATCATCGTAAAAACTTTACTTATCCAGTTATTGCCATAACTGGTAGTAATGGGAAAACAATAGTAAAAGAGTGGTTATACCAAGTTTTAAATCCGCACTATCGAATTGTTAGAAGTCCCAAGTCATACAATTCTCAAGTTGGTGTACCTATTTCGGTATGGCAAATGAATCTTGAGGATGAATTTGCGATTTTTGAAGCGGGTATTTCCAAGCCCTGTGAGATGGATAAACTTGAAACAATTATCCAGGCTACGGGAGGAATCTTCACACATTTAGGATCGGCACATTTAGAGAATTTCGATGACACAAAGTCTTTATTAGATGAAAAACTAAAGCTATTTGCTTCTTGCGAGTGGATTGTATACTGTAGTGATGATATTAGGGTAAGTGATGCAATAAAAGAACGATATGCACATCAGAAGGTGTTATTGAATTGGTCTCGAAATACAGATTCCAAATTGCAGATTATTTCTGAAAAGCTTGATAAGGGAAAGATAGAATTGAAAGCAGTCTATAATGGAGAAGAGAAAACGATTCTTCTGCCATTTATTGATAAAGCTTCAATTGAAAATGCAATCAACTGTTGGTTGACTTTCCTTCACTTAGGTTTGTCTGATGAACACATTTATAAGGGATTTTGTGACTTAGAGGCAGTCGCTATGCGTCTTGAAATAAAAGAAGGGCAAAACAACTGTCTTTTGATTAATGATTATTATAATTCTGATCTAGGATCTCTTTCTATAGCTCTTGATTTGATGAATCAGCAAGGTAAGGAGAGAAAGAAAACGGTCATATTATCCGATATTTTTCAATCAGGTTTTGAACCCAGAGATTTATATGAGCAAGTCTCTGAACTTCTGACTTTAAATGAGATTGATAAAATTGTAGGTATTGGTGATAATATCGCTTCTCAGGCCAAAAACTTTCAATGCGAATCGGTTTTTTATTCAACAACAGAAATATTCTTAAACACTTTAGATCCAAACGGTTTTAAAAACGAAATTATTTTGATTCGAGGTGCTCGTGATTTCCGATTTGAACGGATTTCCAGTGCCTTGCAATATAAAGCTCACCGAACTATACTAGAGGTTAACTTGACCGCTATGGTGCATAATTTGAACTATTTCAGATCACTTCTGCAGCCTAATACCAAATTGATGGTTATGGTAAAAGCTTTTTCATATGGAAGTGGTTCTACCGAGATAGCAAATCTACTTCAATATCATCATGTAGATTATTTAGCCGTTGCAATCGCTGACGAAGGTGTCGATTTGCGTACGAATGGCATAAGTACTCCCATAGTTGTTATGAACCCAGAGTTGCATAGTTTCGAAACCATGATTGATTACAACTTGGAACCCGAGATTTATTGTTTAAGCGTATTGAAGAGTTTTGAATCGATTCTTAAAAGATCAGGTCTGAAGAATTATCCTATCCATTTAAAATTGGATACAGGTATGTTTCGTATGGGTTTTGTTGATCATGAATTAGATGAATTAATCAACTATCTGAAAGTTAATCCTTATTTCCATATTCGATCGGTTTTTTCACATTTAGCTGGTTCTGATGAAGAAATTCATGATGATTATACAGAAAGTCAAATTGCTAAGTTTGAAGATTGGAGCAAGCAAATTCGTACTGCTTTTGCATATGAAATTGATAGACATATCCTTAATACATCGGGAATAGAGCGATTCCCTAATGCTCAGTTTGAAATGGTTCGTCTGGGAATAGGGCTATATGGAGTAAGTGCTACAAAGCAGAATATGTTGATGAATGTTAGTAGTCTGAAAACGACTATATCTCAGATAAAATGGGTTGAGAAAGATCAAACAGTTGGTTATAGCCGTAAGGGCAAACTTAATAAGAAAAGTCGTATAGGTATTATCCCCATTGGTTATGCCGATGGCTTCAATCGAAAGTTAAGCAATGGGGTAGGTCAGGTTTTGGTTAATGGAAATTTGGTATCCGTCGTTGGGAATGTTTGTATGGATATGTGTATGATTGATTTAACAGATATTGAAGCAGAGGAGGGGGATTCTGTTATCATCTTTGGAGATGACTACTCTTTAAGTAGAATCGCTGAGAAGCTTGACACAATTCCATATGAAATATTAACGACCGTTTCACGTCGTGTGAAACGCATTTATTTTCAAGAATAAAATGGGGATTATAAAGAGGCTAAAAACAGAAGTACTTAGATTCAAGTAACCAATGCAACTTAGGTGATTATATGTGAGTTTAGTTTATGATAATTTTTACAGAACAAAGGAGAGAGTATGATCTCCCCTTGTTCTGAAGGAATAAAAGTTCTTATTTTACCACCTAAATCACCACAAAATAAGTTGTAAAATGGAACGATTAACCGAGAATCAAAGGTATACAATTTCAGTTATGCTCAAAAGAGGGCATTCTAAAATAGAAATAGCTTCTTATCTAGGCAGAGATAAGTCTGTGATCTATAGAGAGCTTAAACGTAATTGTGATAAGCGAAGTGGGGAGTACAGAGCTGATCTGGCACAACGTAAGTATGAAAAACGCCTGAAGGATAAGGTAAAGAGAGTGAAATTTACCGAAGAGCTAAAGTCTAAGGTAGATGAGCTTTTGAAAGAAGATTACAGTCCAGAGCAGGTTCATGGACGTCTCAAAGCAGAAGGTAAATTTTGTGTTTCTCATGAAACGATATATCAATATGTTTGGATAGACAAGAAACAAGGCGGGACTTTATATCTGCACTTAAGATGCGGCAATAAACGATATCGTAAACGTTCTGGTAGTAAGGATAAAAGAGGCATTCTTAGGAATCGTATAGGTATAGAAGAACGTCCCAAAATAGTTGATCAGAAAAGTAGATTTGGCGATTTAGAAATTGACACTGTGATCGGGAAGAATCACAAGAAAGCTTTACTGACAATTAATGATAGAGTTACTGGTTTGGTATGGATTAGACTATTGGAAGGAAAACATGCAAAGCCATTAACAGCAGAAGCAATTCAAGCACTATGGGACAATAGGGGCAAGATACATACAATCACGGCTGATAATGGGAAAGAGTTTGCTGATCATCAGACTATCGCAGAGCAGCTAGATGTGGATGTGTATTTCGCCAGACCCTATCATTCCTGGGAAAGAGGGGCAAATGAAAATACGAACGGATTAATTAGACAATATTTCCCCAAAGGCTCTTCTTTTGAGGAGATAACACCTGAAAAAGTCAAATGGGTGCAAGATAAATTAAACAACAGACCTAGAAAGCGTCTAAATTATCTTACCCCAAATGAAATGTATAATATTATTGTTAATAATGAAGCAGTTGCATTAGCGGCTTGAATTCAGCGTATAAAAAAAACCGATGATCTAATCATCGGTTTTTTTATGATATCTGTAGAGATACGGTTATTCAGGATGAATAGCTTCTACAGGACAAGCATCAACGCAAGTACCACAGTCAGTACATAGATCTGCATCGATAACATAACGCTCATCTCCCATAGAGATCGCTTCAACTGGACATTCCCCTTCGCATGAACCGCAAGAAATACAATCGTCGTTTATTACGTAAGCCATTGTGTTTTATTTTTTAGTGTTAATATTAATGCAAATGTAATATCATATTTTAAACTCAAAAAGAAAATCGAATAGAATTCTTCTATTTTAAAAGAGATTAAATAGTGACTAAAGTCTTGTCTTTGTCGGCATTGCCTTAGTAGTCAGCAAATAAAGACTTTTGTGTCTTGTAAAGAACAGCCTTTTACTATAATAAAAATCTTATTTATTTAAGAAATCTATCGCTAAATAGGCCATTGTTCCCATCGATGTTTCTAAACTCAGATCTTCAGCCTCAAAACTAGATGTGTGTAAACCACCTGATTTATCTTTTTTTACGCCAAAACGATAAAAGCAAGATGGGTATTTTTGTGAATAAAAACCAAAGTCCTCTGTAGTCATTCTAATATCCATATCTTCCACTTTATCATTATCTAAATAGGCAATCGCCGCATTTTTAGATGAACGGGTATAATTGATATCATTAACTAAGAATGGATAGCCATCTTTGATGTCTACTTCACATTCGGCTCCCATTCCTTTTGCCGTATTTTGTGCAATATCAGTTATGAGTTGTTTTGCTTTTGCACGCCACTCTTCATCCATTGTTCTAAAAGTCCCCGCAAGGTTTACCTCCGAAGGAATAATATTGGTCGCACCATCTGCACTCATTTTTCCAAATGTGAGAACTGTAGGGATTCGAATATCGGCATGTCTGCTAACAATTTGTTGTAAAGCCACAATAATATAAGATGCTATTAAAACCGTGTCATCGCACTTGTGAGGCATAGCTCCATGTCCACCTTTCCCCTTAATCTTCAGATAGATCTCATCACCAGAGGCCATGTACATGCCCTCACGAAAACCGACATGTCCTGATTCCATATCAGGTAAGACATGTTGTGCCATAATCAAATCTGGTTCTGGGCTAAGAGCACCTTCTGCCATCATCATTCGAGCACCACCAGGAAGTAATTCTTCACCAGGCTGAAAAATAAGTAAAACTGTACCTTCCCATTCACTTTTTAGTTCATTCAGAATTTTTGCAGTTCCTAGTAAACTTGCCATGTGCATATCGTGACCACAGGCATGCATGATGCCCTCGTTTTTTGAGCAAATAGAATGGGATTCATTTTCATGAACAGGTAAGGCATCCATGTCGGCACGAAGAGCAAGCACTTTCTTATTAGGGTTTTTACCTTCAATTTTTCCAACAATACCTGTTTTTACAAAACCACTTTTGTAAGATATTCCATAAGTTTCGAGCTGTTTTTGAATGAACTTTGATGTTTCAAATTCTTCGAAGGATAGTTCAGGGAACTCATGCAAATGGGTTCTGATTGCCTTAATTTCTTTAAGGTAATTATGGCTTAGTTCTTTAATTTTATCGATGATATGATTCATGAATATATGTTCTGATCATTTTTTTATAAGTCTTCAACTGCTTGCCAGAAAAGCTTTTGGAAGCTACGAATAGCATGTGTTTTGCTTTTAGGTATTCAAAGTAAAATTAGGCATTTCAATTTAAGAACCAATATTTAAATATATTGAGGATGAATTGATTTTTTTTTGGAAGAATATGATAAGCTAAATGTTTTAGATCTCCTATGTCTATTGATACGTCTAGTTTGTATTTAATAATCATTTACAAGTATTTAACGATATAATATAGTGTTTTTATCTGATTTTAATTATTTTTGTGTGAATGATTTCTAACAGGAAATCTGAACCAATTCTTTTTTACAACTTTATTTTTGACTGTAACGATATGACAGTTGAAATGTTTTAATACAATAATTATGAGATTTTTTTATTTCCTATTGATTGGATTAGTATTATCAAGCTTTGGGCTTAGTGCTCAAGAGACCAAACCAGTTATGGAGTTTGGCTCTACAATTCACGACTTTGGAGCAATTAAAGAAGAAACGGGGAAACAAGTTTATTCTTTTGAATTTGTAAATAAGGGAACTTCTCCTATTGTTATACAGAATGTGCGTTCTTCATGTGGATGTACGTCTCCTGATTGGAGTAAAGCTCCGGTTGCACCTGGTCAAAAGGGATTTATTAAGGCAACTTTCGATCCTAAAAATCGTCCAGGACCTTTTAATAAATCAATTACTATAACTGCGAATACAAATCCTTCTATTTCAATTCTTCGTATTAAAGGAGCTGTAACAGCTCGTGTTAAAACAGTTCAAGATTCTTTTCCAAGATTGATGTCTGGTCTTAGAATGACAAGTAATCATTTGCCTTTTACTAAGGTGAAAAATAATGAGGTTAAAGAAGCTATACTTGAGGTTTATAATGATACGGATAGTGCGATGACGGTTTCTTTTAGAAGAATTCCAGCTCACTTAAATATCAAGCTTGTTCCAGAAAAAATTGCTCCAAAAACAAGAGGTAAGATTATAGCGGTATACGATGCTACTAAGAAAAATGATTGGGGTTTTGTTACGGATTATTTGGATTTATTAATAAATGGAACTTTTGAGCCAAGAAATCGACTAACGATTAGCGCTGATATTACTGAGAATTTTGATATGTGGTCTAAGGATGAGTTGTCTAAAGCTCCTAAATTAGAATTTGAGGAAAAAGTTTTCAATTTTGGAGAATTGGCTCAAGGTGAAAAAGCAGAGCATATTTTTCTAATGAAAAATACCGGAAAATCTGATCTTCTGATTCGTAAAACTAAAGCTTCTTGCGGTTGTACGGCTATTTCTCCTCAATCTAAAATTATTAAAGCTGGTGAATCTACAGAGTTGAAAGTTGTTTTTAATTCGAGAGGTAAACGAGGTCGCCAGAATAAAAGAATTACAGTTATAACCAATGCACCTACAACTTCAACAGTTGATCTACGTGTAATGGGAAATGTGATTATGCCTAAAGTAAACTAGAGCCAGAAACTTATTTTGATAGTGATATTTTAATATTGCTAATTGAAAATATTGAAAGGGTTGTTCGAATTTAATTTCGACAACCTTTTTTTATAGAATAGAAAAAGATTGTTTAGGTGTATTTGTTTATTCCTAAGCATGAATTTTTTAATTTCGCAATAGTATCGCGATAATGATTTGAATATCTTAATCATTAAATTAAGGACTTAAATAACTCAATTCAATAATTTTACTTTGAGTTATTAGTAAAATAAATACAATCATGGTAGATAAAAAAAATAAAGATCATATAGAAAATGATTCCTCGTATAAGGCACTAAAGGTTAACGCAGGTATTAGCCAACCACCATCGATTAATCCTAATATTGCTGAGCGTCTAAAAAACAGAAAACGTAAGATGTATTCGGTTGAAGATTACATCAAAGGTATTTTGGATGGAAATATGAGCATCTTAAGTCAGGCTATCACATTGGTTGAAAGCTCAAAGTTTGAGCATCAGAAAATTGCTCAAGAGATTATAGAACGTTGTTTACCTTATTCAGGGAAATCAACTCGAATTGGTATTACAGGTGTGCCAGGAGCAGGTAAAAGTACCTTTATCGAGGCTTTTGGAAAACATGTAACGAGCATGGGACATAAGTTGGCTGTTTTAGCGATTGATCCAAGTAGTGAGCGAACAAAAGGAAGTATTCTAGGTGATAAAACGCGTATGGAGGAATTAGCAGTTGATCCTCTGGCATATATTCGACCTTCACCTTCTGCGGGTTCTTTAGGTGGAGTTGCTCGTAAAACTCGTGAAAGCTTAATTCTATGTGAAGCGGCAGGTTTCGATACGATTTTAATTGAGACAGTTGGAGTTGGTCAGTCTGAAACTGCTGTGCATTCAATGGTTGATTTCTTCTTGTTGATACAAATTGCGGGTGCCGGTGATGAACTTCAGGGGATTAAGCGTGGGATTATGGAAATGGCTGATGCAATTGCAATCAATAAATGCGATGGAAGTAATATAACTAAAGCTCAATTGGCTAGAGTTCAGTTTGAAAATGCCTTACATTTATTTCCTTTGTCACCATCGCAATGGTCGCCTAAAGTTCTTAGCTGCTCATCAATTGAGAGTACAGGTATCGATGTGATTTGGGATACGATTATGGATTATTGCAAGCATACACATGAAAACAATTATTTCGAAACTCGTAGAAGTGAGCAAGCAAAATATTGGATGTATGAGACAATTCATGAACAATTACGAGATAATTTTTACCACAATAATGAAATCAAGAGCATGATTCCTGATTTTGAGAATAAGGTTTTAAATGATGAGATGAGTTCATTTATTGCGGCTTACAAGTTGTTGAATACCTATTATGATGAAGTTAAAAAAGGAGATGATTAGTTGAGTCATTGATGTAAATCTTATTAAATCCAACTTTGATAGCCAATATGAGGCTCTTATCGAAATAACTTCGTCTAGTCAAATTAAATAATTAGATTTAGCAGAATATTAACTAAAAAACAAAATACGTTTATTATGAAAAAATTACTATTTGCAGCAGTTGCAATTTCAGTTCTTTTTGCAGCCTGTGATACTCAAAAAAAATATGAGCTTTCTGGCAAGATTGAAGGACAATCAGAAGGGAAGATCTATTTGAATATTGAAAAGAATAGAGAACTTGTGAAAATTGATTCTGCTGATATCGTTGATGGAGCATTTAAGATTGAAGGTCATGTCGCTGTTGCTGATATGTATTATTTACAAATTGATGATAAAAGAGGTGCAATTCCTGTTTTTCTTGAAAATGCGCCTATTTCTGTAGAAGCAAATATAGAATCTTTACGTGATGCTAAAATTACAGGTTCTGTTTCTCAGGATCTTTATAATAGTTTTGTAACTAGCATGATGGCGTTCAAGTCTAAGCAAGAACCTATTATTGCTGCTTATAAAAAAGCGATGTCTGAAAAAAATGAAGCTGAAGCTGAAGCAGCAGTTAAAGAATACGAAACCGTGGATGCTGAAAAAATGGAAACTGTGAAGACTTTCGTAAAAGCAAATGGGAATTCAGTTGTAGCAGCAGTTATTTCTTATAGAAATTTATTGAGTCAACTTGACGTTAATGAAATGGAGGAATTGTTCAATACTTTTGGAGAGGATGTAAAAGCTTCAAGTAGCGCGCTATTGATCAAATCTAAGATTGATATTTTGAAAAAAGTTGCCGTTGGTCAACCAGCTCCTGACTTTACTTTAGATACGCCAGAAGGAACTCCTATGAGTCTGTCAAGTCTTAAGGGTAAAATTGTGGTCATCGATTTCTGGGCATCATGGTGTGGACCTTGTCGTAGAGAGAATCCTCATATGGTTGAGATTTATAATGAGCTAAGCCCTAAAGGTGTTGAGTTCTTGGGTGTTTCTTTAGATAAAGATAAAGACAAGTGGTTGAAAGCAATTGAAGATGATGGATTAATCTGGAAGCATGTTTCTGATCTTAAATATTGGGATTCAGCAGCTGCAAAACTTTATGGTGTAAATGGTATTCCTGCTACTGTTCTTATCGATCAGAATGGAACTATTGTAGCTCATAAAGTATTTGGTGATGAGCTAAAAGCTGAGATTGAGAAATTAATTCAGTAATTGAAAATATATGGAGGGAAACCTCTCTAGTAAAACCTGATTGGTAGAAATACCTCTCAGGTTTTTTTTTATTAACTAAAGGGGCGTTATTGAATAATTAGAGACGAGTTATGAGTATGAAAAAAGGGAATCCAAATAATGAATTCCCTCGTAAATATTTTGTGTTAGGATTAACCTAGCTTGCTAATTCTATCTAATTTAACCTTATCTAAAATCTTAATTTTTCTACCGTCAATTGCAATTACACCTTCGCTTGCAAAAGTAGAAAGCGTTCTAATGGCGTTAGATGTTGTCATGTTTGATAAGTTGGCAATATCTTCTCTTGAAAGATAAACCTTGATTGTCATCCCATCATCTTCGAAACCATAAGTATCGCGAAGGAATAATAAAGATTCTGCCAGACGTCCTCGAATATGCTTCTGAGTTAAAGTTACAGTTCTATTGTTTGAGAAACCTAATTCGGTAGCAAAAGAACGTATGATGCTTAAAGAAAGCTCAGGATTGGTCTTGATGAGTTTTAGAATCATATCATAAGTCACAGTACAGGTTACCGAGTCTTCAATGGCAACAGCTGATGCAATATTGTTTTCTTCTGCAAATAGAGCTCTGTAGCCTATAAAGCCTACAGGTTTTGCCATACGTACAATTTGTTCACGTCCACCCACACCTTCTTTGAATATTTTCACTTTCCCCTCTTTTAAAGAGATCAGTCCAAGTGGTTTTTCGCCTTCTTTATAAATGTATTCACCCTTCTTAAAAAAGCTACAACTCATGTTGTTTTGAATGTTTTCTTTTTCTTCTGGAGTAAGAACATTAAATACTGAATTCGGATGGTTAATTACCTCTAAACAGATTTGTTCTCTAATTTTTTTATCACTCTCAATCATGATCGGATCTGGTGTATGAATTTAGAAATCGGATATGTTATAAAACATTTCAAATGTATGAAAATCAAATTAAATGGCAAAAGGAATAAAGAAATATATCTGCAATTGTTATTGCCTTGTAATGGTCACATATTCATGTAGATATCCTTATTTTTAATGTTTTGCAACTAAAGGAATCTTTCTGCCATAACCAAATGCCTTAGATGAAACGCGTAAAACGGGTGCAGTTTGGAACCTTTTATACTCATTCATGTTAACTAATCTAATGATTTTATCAACGACCTCTTTAGCAAATCCTTGCTCAATAATTTCACTAACAGGCATATTCTTTTCAATATACATGAATAAGATTTCATCAAGAATGTCATAATCAGGAAGAGAATCAGAATCTTTTTGATCAGGTCGTAATTCTGCTGATGGTGGTTTGATAATACTATTTAACGGAATCACTTCTTCATCCTTATTCATGAAGTAAGCTAGCTTGAAAACGTCAGTTTTGTATACATCACCAAGCACTGCAATACCACCATTCATATCCCCATATAAAGTCCCATATCCAACAGCCGATTCACTCTTGTTTGAGGTGTTCAATACAATATGTCCGAATTTATTTGATAAGCCCATGATCAGTGTTCCTCTTACACGAGCTTGTATATTTTCTTCTGCAATATTAAAAGGTAAATCGCCGAAGATAGGAGCCAGGTTGCTTTCAAATGATTTAAAAATATCTTGAATAGGCACAATTTCGTATTGAATACCTAGGTTATTCGCTAAGTCTATTGCATCTTTTACCGAATGATCAGAAGAAAATTCTGAAGGCATAAGTAAGACACGAACGTTTTCTTTTCCAAGAGCTCTTTCTGCTAATACAACCGTTACAGCAGAATCGATACCACCTGAAAGACCTAATGTTGCTTGCTTGAAGCCCATTTTACCGAAATAATCCTTAAGCCCCAGAACAAGCGCATCATGGATTTTTTCGATATAATCAACTTCTTTTTCTTCAGCTTTTTGCTCTTCAATTTCATTTAAATCGATGAGACTAAAATCTTCTTCAAAATAGTTGAGACGGCAAGCCACATCACCTTTTGAGTTAATGGCCATAGAATCGCCATCGAAAATTAATTCGGTATTAGCACCAATCTGATTCACGTAGATAAGTGGCAATTGATATTTTTTTGAAACTGATTGTAGAATTTCAGTTCTAATGTTTTTCTGATTGTGAGAAAAAGGAGATGCCGCAATATTCACAACAAAGTCAGGTTTTAGCTGACTTAATTTTTCCATTGGAGAAACGGTGTACAATTCTTCTTTGGCAAAGTTGTTGTCAACAGGCTGCTTTTCCCATAAGTCTTCACAAATGGTAAGGGCTATTTTCTTGCCTTTATACTCGACTAGATTGAACTCAGTGTTGGGTTCGAAATAGCGGTATTCATCGAAAATGTCGTATGTAGGTAGAAGAGTCTTGTTGTGAATGCTCTGAACTTTCCCATCGCACATGAAAAAGGCAGAGTTGTATAAGTTTTTGCCTTTGGAATGAGGGTTGATAGATGGACCTCCAAGTACAGCAGCAATATCAACACAATGTAAAGCAACCAGATCGATAGCTTTTAGTGTTTTCTCAATAAAATTTTTTCTCTCCAATAAATCTTTGGGAGGATAGCCGCAAATTGCTAATTCTGAAAAAACAATCAAATCAGCTTGTTTGCTTTTTGCTTTATGAATGGCATCGATAATTTTATCTGAATTGGCCTCGAAGTTTCCTATATGATAGTTAAGTTGTGCTAAAACAATCTTCATTTCTGTATGATTTACGACAAATTAGGTTTTCTCTCCTAGATAAAGGAGATTCGCAAAGTTAATGATAAATCATTAATCTTTTAAGGCCCAAAGAGCTAATGAATAAACAAAATAAGCCATATAAATATGATTTTTTAACTTTGATGCCTGCTGTATTTTGGTAATTTTGATAATGCTTGATAAAGATGTGTTCTTTTCTGGATTTTCTTATTCAAGACGATGTACATTGAAAAAGAGATGGGTTTTACTTTAAATCTTATAGATAATAATGAGAAAATTAGCATTTGGTTTGCTTTTAGGAATGACTTGTGTTTTTGTAGCCTGTCAATCGAATAAACTTAAGGTTGATGTGTCAGATATCAAACTGGAAATAAAAATAGAACGCTTTGAACAAAAGCTTTTCGATCTTAAAAATGGGAGTTCTTTAGAGGACTTGAAAAGTGAATATCCACGAATCTTAAGATTATATTCTGAAAAGGTGATTGGTTTAGGCCATGTTGATGATTTGAATTATCTCCAATATTTGAATAAGTTTCTCAATGATTCAACGATGAATCTTGTGGCGAATCGGATTGATTCAATTTTCCCGGATCTGGATCAACAAGAGTCTGAATTAACAGGTGGCTTTAAACATTTGAAATATTACTATCCGAAAGCTGAAATTCCAAAGATTTTTTCTCAGATATCAGGTTTTAATCAATCCGTAGTTGTTGATGAGGGTTTAATAGGTGTTAGTCTGGATAAGTATTTGGGGGTGGATTGTGATTTCTATGCCTTACTTAGGCGTCCTGTTTATTTGCGAGAGAACATGGTACCCATTAGAATTGCCCAGGATATTCTTTTAGCCTATGGATTAACCGAGTTTCCTTTTAGGCCCAAAGCACACAATTTAATGGAGCAAATGATTTATCAAGGAAAGATTCTCTATTTCCTTCAGGCCCTTCTACCAGAAAAATCAGAGTCTGATATCGTGAAATACAGCTCTGAGGATTATAAGTGGTGCGTTGATAATGAAACTCAGGTTTGGGCCTATTTGATTGAACAAAAACATTTGTTTAGTACTCAGACTAGCATGACTCGTAATTATATTAACGACGCGCCTTTTACCACAGGTATGCCTCAGGAGTCACCAGGGCGAATAGGTACTTGGGTTGGTTTACAAATTGTAAAATCCTATATGGCTAAGCATTCAGAGTTAAGTATTCCCCAATTGATGGCTGAGGATGATTATGCTGCCATCTTGAGAGAATCGGCTTACCAGCCTTGATTAAAAGATCAATTTATATAGAGGTCGATAATGCAAGGTCGTAAAGCTTAAATTTAGTCTCTCCTTCCTGGGGAATCCGATGGATCACAAACTCTTAAATTTGAAATGATATCGAGAGTAAATGTCCGAAGGACAGAGGGGTGTTTATAATTAATAATAGAAAATTATTTATTATTCTGTAATGATAGATGAAGAAAAGAAGCGGATCCGTAAAGAGATTCGTACTTTGAAGAATGCTATTTCTCTCGAAGAGAAAACGAGCCGCTCAATTGTAATTTTGGAGAATGTAGAACAACTACCAGAGTTTATCGAAGCAAAAACGGTGATGCTTTATTGGGCCATGGCTGATGAGGTGCAAACATCCGATTTTGTTATAAAATGGGCAGCCAGCAAACGTGTGATTCTGCCCTGTGTCAATGGGAATACTCTCGATTTAAGAGTATTTAGAGGTGTAGAAGATTTAGTTGCGGGTGAGAATTTTGGTATTCCCGAACCATCAGGTGAATTGTTTACAGCTTATGATGAGATCGATTTGATTCTCGTCCCTGGTGTCGCTTTTGATGTGGATAATAATCGAATGGGTAGAGGTAAGGCTTATTACGACAAGCTTCTTTCAAGCCTTAAAGCTTTTAAATTGGGTGTTTGTTTTTATTTCCAGCTTTTAGAATCTGTACCTACCGACGAACACGATATTAAGATGGATCAGATTGTTTCGGAATAAATCTACAAGCTTTTTAAACTGCCCTTTCAGGGCGTAAATTGTATTCTGTGCTTTTATTACCCAAGGCGTTGCCATTGGGCTTAAGTAAGTTGCCACTCTGTGGCGAATTTATCTCTTTTGCGGGCTGAAAGCCCATATTAATTCAGCCCGAAGGCAAAGCCTCGGGAGATGTTGTAGATTATGACATACGCCCTGAAAGGGCAGCTTCATATTAATCATGCCATAAATATTTCTCATTATAGTCAATACCATATTCTTTTAGAAATATTAGATATTCCTCCTCGAAGCTCATCTTTTTATGATGTTTTTCCTGATTTGCAATATAGCGTTTTGTTATATCGTGTAATGAAGAACTTACAGAAAAACCGCCATAACCAGCTTGCCAAGCAAAGCTGCTATAATGAGAGCCTTTTGTTTTTATCCATCGGCTGCTGTGGCGTTTTATTTCTTCAACTAATTTAGATAAGGCTATATTTTTTGACATCACGCATAAAATATGGATATGGTCTTCTACTCCGTTTATTAAAATTGGAATTGAATCCTTATCTCGAATAATTGCACCCATGTAGGCATACAATTCCTGTTGGTCCTCCTTGCGAATTTTTATTCGTGATTTTTTTATGTGGAAGATTATATGAACAAAAAGCTTTGACAGTGATTGTGACATCATTAAGGTTTTTAAGCTGCCCTTTCAGGGCGCAAATTGTATTCTATATTTTATCCCAAGGCCTTGCCATTGGGCTTAAGTAAGTTGCCACTTCGTGGCGAAATATTCTCCGCTAGGCTAATGGCCTAGCGGCAGCCTACTCGATTGTGTAGTGTTATTGATTTACATTAAGTATTTCTATAAATCTATTTGCTTTCAATTTAATTTCTTTAATTCTATTTGGATTCTTCTCACTTTCTTTCATCATCCAATATTTGTTTTCATTCCATTCAAATACTCTGTTTTCTCCACTTCCTTTTTGAGTAATAAATCCCCAAAACCATAAGTCATCCCAGACTTCAATCTCCTCGTGTTTGTAAAATTCCTTAATCTTTTTGGTAATATTGTCAAAATTCCAACTTCTATTAGGTTCAATTCCTTTAAATATTGCAATTATTACAGCATCAACTGGTAAATAAAAATCATCGGATTCTTCAATATTCTTGGGAGTATCAGTCCAAATTTTGAGGTCATTTCTATAGTTTCCATTGTGCAAGTGGAATATGGTTTTTGTAAATAGTGCTGCTGTTTTATTACCCCAACCACTTTGAATTCTTAAGCTTTCAAAAAGGTTTCTATAAGTCAATTCTTTGTTTTCAGAAATTCGATTTAAGAATCCTTTAAACGTCAGTAATTCATCAGGTTTCTTATGAATTTGTTTAAAGAAGCTTGATAGTTTATCAATTTTCGGTTGACTTTGAGTATTGGCTATGTCATAAAGAAGGTTGACAACCTTATCTTCGGTCTTTTCATATGGAGTGATTGCGGCATCATAGAAATTTTCTTGAACGATCTTATTATAACTTCTATTTCCCTTGAGAAAGCTGAAAATTTCGTTTAGTTTTTCTTCCATAATATTCATTTTGCACTGTGAACTCTAATGCTACAAAACAAGTGAATATTTTATCTCACTTATCTGTTTGTTTTATTCTCTAGCCTTGTATTTGTAGGTCTTTAAATTTTTGCAAGAGATTCTCATTTCCGTGAGTATCAATCTCCCTTGTTTTACTTAGATCATGTTCTAAGCTAGTATTTTTATCCAAAACAAAGGGCTTCACTTATTGTGAAACCCTTGGTCAATTGTTTTAAGCCAATTCGTTGGAATTTACTTTTTGCTTCGTTTTGGTGGCTTTAAGGACGGTGTGTTTCCAGGTGTATCTTTGTTGTCGCGTGCGCGTTTATCTGGCTCTCCTGTTGATTTAGCAATCCTTTTTGGTCCTGGTTTAAGTGGCATAATTTTCGTTTTTTAAGTTAATACTATAATTGTATGTACTCTAAACTAATTCGCTGTCTGGCTCGGTTGTTTTACTGCGGCGTTTAACCAATTCGTTATTTTTATCAATTAACTCGGCAATGGTTTTGGCAGTAGCCTCATAAACGGCAGGGTTTACCTTAGCCATGGTATTCATATAGCCCACCAGGTTGTCGTTAATTTCAGTGATGCTTGCCTTTTTTAACTGACTTGCCGAAGCCAAATATTTCTTCACACTCTCACCCTCGGCCTGTTGCAATGCCAAATTATCAAAATCTTTTTGAGCCATATCAGCAGTTGTAATTGTTTGGGTTACGCCCTGCAATTTGGCTATGGCTAGCAGAATATCAGGCTTGCTTAAATCGTTTAGTAAGGACTTAATATCTGCCGATTCTTCTGCATAATCTTCGTTCAGTATACTCAAGCTATAGTGCTCTAGTATGTTGTTTACCTGCAAGGCAGCTTCTTTTATCTCAGCAATAGGAATATACATATAACCCCCTACCAATTTAAACAAGGATCTAATTGCCATATCGCGCACATCGTCTTTCTCTGCCATCTGAGAATAAGCATTCAAGCGTTTCAATGCCTCAGTCATTGCGGTACTATTAGCACGTGTCTTTGCAATTATTGGCGTAACGTAAGTGTCCGCACTCCAATCGCTCTTATCAAATGCTTTTAGAATAAGGTCTAGTAATGTACTTGTGTCGCCATTGCGACTACTTGTTGAAATTTTCTTAATTAATGCCATCAAGGGATTTTTAAGGGTTAGTGTTTATTTATTATTCAAATGATTATTTTCTGCTTTACCAATTTAGGTAAGGGGCAAAAAATCAATATTTCAGGCTTTAACTGTATAGGTATTGAGTGAAAAACCATTTTTTAGGCTTTACCTATTTAGGCAAGGAGTAAAAAATCAATATTTCAGGCTTTACCTGTTTAGGCATTCATCAAAAAAACAATTATTCAAGCTTTACCCATATTGGTATCATTCAAACCCATCTCTTATCACTGTTCAATAGCCCTCTCTATCGCTGCTTTATAAGTATGTGTATGTACTTATCTTTGCTTGTGTTTTTATGATTAAGTATGAATTTACACTATTTTGTTTAAACTTGGAAAATAATTATCATATAATATCAAGTGATGTTAATAAATATAATAAGGTGTTGCCAGCTTAGCTTTATTTTATGCAGTTTTTATTTAGGCGTTGATTAAATAGGATCTCTTCAGCTCCCTACCCCTAAATCCCCTGAAGGGGACTAAAAAAAGCTACAACTTGAAGCCTCTTTAGGGGTTTGGGGTAAAAAAAAGAGAGGATACCCTTTGGGATATCCTCTCTTTATATATTTGTGTTTATCTGTTTCAAATACACCCTTTCGTCTATCGACACTTTCCCTAAAAGGGAAAGATTTAGGCACAAAACATAGAATAGTAATTCAAAGTTTTGTTCTCCCTTTTCAGGGGAGATGTCCGAAGGACAGAGCGGTGTTCAATGATTCGCAGTTAATGAACAAACTTTTTTAAATATGAATCACTTCATCATAAGCAGCTGCAGCTGCTTCCATTATCGCTTCACTCATTGTTGGGTGAGGGTGAATTGCTTTCAGTAACTCGTGACCAGTTGTTTCAAGTTTACGAGCGACTACTAATTCAGCAATCATCTCAGTTACATTAGCACCAATCATATGAGCACCTAGTAACTCGCCATATTTGGCATCGAAAATCAGTTTAACGAAACCTTCGTTGGCTCCAGCAGCACTTGCCTTACCCGAAGCAGAGAATGGGAATTTACCCACTTTGATTTCGTGTCCAGCTTCTTTAGCAGCTTTCTCAGTCAATCCCATTGAAGCAATCTCTGGGGTGGTATAAGTACAACCAGGAATTGTGGTATAATCGATAGGCTCAACGTTCATGCCTGAGATTTTCTCAACACAACAGATACCTTCAGCAGAAGCAACGTGAGCCAAAGCAGGACCTTCAAGGATATCGCCGATGGCATAAATACCTTCTACATTGGTGCGGAAATAATCGTCAACAATAACTCTTCCATTTTTAGTTGCAACACCAGCTTCTTCAAGACCAATGTTCTCTGTGTTTGGAGCAATACCTACAGCAGAAAGAACGATCTCACATTCGTGAACTTCGATTTCGCCTTTCTTATTTTTGATATTTACTTTCAAGTCACCAGCAGTACCTTCAACAGATTCAACTGATGAATTCACCATGACTTTAATTTTATTTTTCTTGAAAGAACGTCCCATTTGCTTCGAAACTTCTTCGTCTTCTATAGGAAGAATGTTTGGCATAAACTCAACTAACGTTACCTGAGTTCCCAAGCTTGAGTAGAAATAAGCAAACTCCGATCCAATCGCACCAGAACCCACAACAATCATCGACTTAGGCAACTTATCAAGAGTTAAAGCCTTACGGTAACCAATAATTTTTTCACCATCCTGTGGCAAGTTTGGTAATTCGCGTGAGCGAGCACCTGTCGCTAAAATAATGTGCTTTGCTTCGTAGTTGGTTTTACTACCATCTTCAGCCAAAACTTCTAGCTTTTTATCTGCAGTAAGTTTACCAAAACCATTGATAACCGTTACTTTATTCTTTTTAAGCAAATATTGAATACCTGCACTCATTTTGTCTGCAACACCACGGCTACGAGCCACAATCTTTTCAAAATCAGGCTTGATTTCACCTTCAACAGCAATACCATAATCAGCTGAATGCTTCATGTAATCGTAAACCTGAGCTGATTTTAATAATGATTTGGTTGGGATACATCCCCAGTTTAAACAGATACCACCCAGTTCGGCACGTTCTACTACGGCAACGTTCATACCCAATTGTGCACCTCTAATGGCAGCAACATAACCACCTGGCCCACTTCCTACTACTATTAAATCGTAATTCATCTTTATTTTGTTGTTTAGTTTATGAATATCTATGTGTTTCAGATCAGTTTAAAATCCTTCTGTTAAAGTCGATCTGATATATTTTCTGCTAATTTATTAATTCTAATTCTAAATAAAAGAATTTAAACTTTTTTTCCAGAGCACATACATGCACTTTTATCGATACTAATTTGGGCAAAACCCTGCGGGTCGGGCTATCCGCACTCGCTCTTTGTCCGAAAAAAAAATGGACAAAGGAGCTCAAACAAATGCTCCTATCCCTTTTGCGTAATTAAAAGCAAATGCCGCGAATTAATACGAACTTACCACGGATTATAAATTCCTTATTCACTCATTCCTCATTTTCTCCTAAAACTCTGTCAGGAACAACTACGTTGCACTCTAACAGGTTTTCTTCTCATATTTTTAACTCTAGGCACTTTCACTCATTTGTAATTCCTAATTCAGTCTCAAGACTGGTGATAATTCATAACTCATAATTCATAATTTGGGTCCTAGTTTTAAAAGACTTAGTTGAACCAGTTTTGCAAGGATAAATAAGATGACGAATGAAAAAATAATAGTTGCTCCAGAAGGAACGTTCATCTTATAAGCCATAAATAGCCCCAAAAGAGAGCCTAATATGCCAAAACCAATCGCTCCAATTATCATCCTTCCAAAATCCTGTGTAAACATATTGGCAATGGTTTGTGGAATAGTTAAAAATGAAATAACCAGAATAATACCGACAACCCGAATATTTAAAACGATAGCCAGAGCAACTAATGCAATCATCAAGTAATTGAGAAATTGGACAGGTGCCTTATGTGTTTGTGCGTAACTTTCGTCGAAAGCCACGTAAACAATTGGGCGCATCATAAAGGCAAAAACCAATATGGTGAGCACGCACAAGGCTGAAAGCAGGTAAAGATCGAGGCTCGAAACCGTGAGAATACTACCAAAAAGATAAGACATGAGGTTGGGAGCATAACCAGGTGTCATGTATATAAATATAATTCCCAAAGCCATTCCCAAAGCCCATAGTATCCCAATAACGGAGTCCTGACGAACATCGGTCTTTTTGGAAACCCACTCAATTCCTAAAGCGGATAAGACACCAAAAACGGCTGCCCCCAGAACAGGATTTAATCCTAGAAACCAGGCAATGCCAATTCCCCCAAAAGAGGCATGTGTGATACCTCCACTTATAAAAACGATGCGACGGGCTACAATATAGGTTCCTATAATCCCACAGGAGATACTTGCCAGTATGGCTGCTCCTATAGCGTTTTGGAAAAAATTGTAGCTTAATAATTCAATGATTTCGTTCATGAAATTTTGATTTCAAATGGAATGATAATGACTTGAAATTTCCTTAATGTTTCTTCAAAACTCGATGAGGGACTTCACCATGAGTAATTAAATCAATAGGACAGTTATACGTTTTGAGTTGTTCCTGATTGATAATGTTTGAATCGTGATAACACAAACTTCCATTGACACAAGCTATTGTTTTCACATGAGAACTGATGGTTCCAATATCGTGTGAAACAACAATAATGGCCATGTGATCGTTAAGTTGATCAAGTACGCCATAAAGTTCCATCTCGAAATGACTGTCTACGTATGTATCAGGTTCATCTAATATCAAGATTTGAGGATCAGAAATAATGGCTCTACAAAGAAATACACGTTGTAGCTGCCCTCCTGAAAGCTCTCCAATATTTTTATTTCTAAGATGAAGGATGCCCATTTGCTCCATCAGAACTTTAGACTTCTCCTTATCTTCGCTGGTGTATCTTCCAAATAATTTTTTGTGAGACATTAGTCCTGATAAAATGACTTCGCGTACAGGAATTGGAAATTTCTGATCGATGGTATTAATCTGAGGTAAGTAACCAATGAGGTTATCATCAATATTATTGAATTTAACCTGACCTTCGATGGGTTTGATTAAACCCAAAATAACTTTCAAAAGGGTTGTTTTCCCACCACCATTGGGGCCAATAATAGCAAGGAAGTCATTCTTTTTAACCGTTAGATTAACATCCTTGAGTACAACTTTATTATCGTAACCAGCATAAACTGATTTCAATTCCAGTAGTTTGGTCATTTTGTTTTTGTTGTTTTGAGCAGATACAAAATACAAAGTATTTCGCAGAAAGCACTATAGAAGTATCAAGTATCAAGTTAATTATGAATTAGAAATTATGAGTTATGAATTTCAAATTCATAAAATATCAAACTCACAATTTCACTCATTTTCAACTTTAGGCACTTCTATTTCTTTAGGTAAGTCATAATTCGGTTCATCTCAGTCAACCAATCCTCACTTAAGGGGTCAATCTGAATCAATTCAGCATCAATCTCTTTAGCAATAACCTGAGCATTTTCAATATTGAATTGCTTTTGAAGAAAAATTGTTTTGATATTGTGAGCTTTAGCTTGGTGGAGCATTTTCTTCATATGAGCCGGTGAAGGCGCTTTGCCATCGTGCTCGATTGAAATTTGAGTTAAACCATAGTCTCTTGCAATGTATGAAAGCGCAGGGTGGTAAATCATGAAAGCCTTTTCAGGCATTTGAGAAAAGATAGCTTCTGCACCTTTGTCCATTACATTGATATCCGACATCAACTTCATGTAGTTGCCTGTGTATTCTTGTTCTTTTTCCGGAGCCAATTGCACCAATACTTTAAAGGTATTTGCGATAAGTTGCTTGGCTGTTTTTGGAGATGACCAGATGTGAGGATCGATACCTCCTTCATGAAAATGATCGCCATGACGAACTTCGGTCCCTTTAATTAGTTCAATCCCCTCCGACATATCAACACTTTTAATATGATCGTTTCCTTCTAATAATTTATTCAACCAAGCTTTCTCGAATGGAATGTGACCAATTCTCAAATACAAGGATGATTTTGACATATCCTTCATTTGTTTTGGCGTGGGTTCATAGCTAGCAGGACTTGCTCCAGGAGGAATAAGTACGTTTACTCTGAAATCCTTACCAGCAATACGCTCGATAAAGTATTTTTGAGGTAGAATACTAACTGAAATTAGTTTATTGTCAACTTTGTTTTGTTTCGAGTTACAAGATTGAAATCCTAAGCTAAGGCCTAGGAATAACAAAAAAAGAGTGATTTTGTTCATTTGATTTTGATGCTTCAATTTAGAATAGTTTCAAATAACAAATGTAAAATATTTTACTCAATTAGCAATTCGTATTTCAAATTAAAGCAGCTCCTCTTTTAGAAATTTTGCAGTGAACGATTCTGTGCATTCTGAAACCTCTTCAGGCGTACCTATACACATGACTTCTCCTCCCTTACGACCACCTTCTTTACCGATATCAATCACATGATCTGCAACTTTAATCACATCCATATTGTGCTCAATTACGATTACCGTATTGCCTTTATCTACCAATCGATCTAATACTTCGAGTAAGACCCGGATGTCTTCAAAATGAAGACCTGTTGTTGGTTCATCAAGGATATAAAGAGTTTGCCCCGTATCCTTTTTAGCTAGTTCGGTTGCCAGTTTAACACGTTGAGATTCGCCACCTGAAAGCGTGGTTGATGGTTGCCCTAAAGTGATGTAACCCAATCCAACTTCTTGCAAAACTTTGAGCTTAGGCAGAATCGTTGGAATTTTCTCAAAGAAAACGACTGCTTGATTGATGGTCATATCCAAAACATCGCCAATAGACTTTCCTTTGTAACGAACCTCTAAAGTTTCACGATTGTATCGTTTACCATTACATTCATCACAATGCACATACACATCGGGAAGGAAATTCATTTCGATAGCTCTAACGCCGGCACCTTGACAGGTTTCACAACGCCCACCTTTTACATTAAAGGAGAATCTTCCGGCTTTATATCCTCGGATTAGAGACTCAGGTAATTTTTCGTAAAGTTTACGAATATCACCAAACACATTGGTGTAAGTTGCAGGATTCGATCGAGGCGTTTTTCCCAAAGGAGCTTGATTTACTTCAACGACCTTATCGACATGATCAATTCCTTTTATCTTATCGTAGCTCAAAGGATCTTTAACAGATCTATAGAAATGCTGTGATAGGATGGGTTGCAAGGTTCCATTTATCAAACTCGATTTTCCACTACCAGAAACACCCGTAACACAGATAAATTTCCCAAGAGGAAAACTAACATCAACATTCTTTAGATTATTTCCTTTACAGCCTATTAGTTGGATGCTTTTACCATTTCCTTTTCGTCTTTTCTCAGGAATAACAATGCTTTTTTTACCATTGATGTATTGCGAGGTAAGGCTATCGCCACTTAGCATTTTATTAGGCGTACCAGCAAAAACGATTTCACCACCATGCTTACCAGCAAAAGGCCCCATATCTACTACGTAATCAGCAGATAAAATCATATCCTTATCGTGCTCTACAACAACAACAGAGTTGCCCGAGTCGCGAAGCTGTCTTAAGGATTGAATCAATTTTTGATTGTCTCGCTGATGAAGCCCAATACTGGGTTCATCGAGTATATAAAGCACATTAACCAGCTGTGAACCAATTTGTGTTGCCAAGCGTATACGTTGCGATTCACCTCCAGAGAGGGTTATAGAACTACGATTGAGAGAGAGATATTCCAAACCTACATCAAGTAAGAATTCTAGACGATCTCGAATCTCTTTTAGAACTTCTGATGCAATTTTGAGTTGCTTTTCGCTTAAATGAGTCTCAACGGTTGCAATCCATTCGCTTAAAAGACTAAGGTCCATTTGAGCGAGATCGGTAATGTTCTTATCGTGAATTCGAAAATACAGCGATTCTTTTTTTAAACGTTGTCCTTCACAGGTTGGGCATAGTGTGTTTTTAATAAATTGCTCTGCCCATTTTTTTGCCTTTTTCGAAGTGGTACTACTTTCCTGATTCGAGATGTATTTTAAGACACCATCAAAACTTAAAAAGTAATTTGATGAACTCCCCAGTGGCGTATTTTCAAGCTTAAAGGTCTCGTTTGATCCGTCGAGAATAATACTCAAGGCTTCTTCTGGAATATCATTGATGGCCGTTTTTAAGTCAAAATTGTACTTACGAGCGATCGCTTCAATCTGCCAAAAGATTAGGCTATTTTTGTATTTACCCAAGGGCACAATTCCACCTGCGTGAATACTCACACTGTCATCGGGAATAATTTTTTCAATATCAATAGCACTTATTCGACCTAAACCTTTACACTTAGGGCAAGCTCCGTGTGGTGAGTTGAATGAGAAACTATGAGGTGCTGGTGTATTATAGGAAAGACCTGTACTAGGACACATTAAGAGACGACTGTAGTATTTCACTTCCTCACTATCCTTATCCATAATCATGGTAATGCCCTTACCATGTTTCATCGCCATTTGAATGGATTCTTTCAATCGCTTATCACCAACTTCATCAACAACCAATTTGTCAATTAAAATCTCGATGGTATGACTCTTGTAACGATCGACTTTAAAACCATGAAGTAATTCCACAATCTCACCATCGACACGTGCATATAAAAATCCTTTTTTTCTAATCTGTTCGAATAGATCTTTATAATGTCCTTTTCTCCCTTTTACAATAGGAGCGAGAATGTAAATTCGTTTCTCATTGAATTTCTCAAAGATGAGATTGATAATTTGCTCATCGGTATATTTAACCATCTTCTCACCCGTTTCGTAGGAGTAAGCAATACTTGCCCTTGCAAAAAGTAGTCGGAGGAAATCGTATAGTTCGGTTATGGTCCCAACGGTTGAACGTGGGTTTTTATTTGTGGTTTTCTGCTCTATGGCGATTACTGGACTAAGTCCGGTGATTTTATCCACATCAGGACGCTCCATGCCACCGAGGAATTGACGAGCATAGGCGGAGAATGTTTCGATATATCGACGCTGACCTTCAGCATAGATTGTGTCGAAAGCCAATGAAGATTTTCCACTACCACTTAATCCAGTAATAACGGAAAGTTGATTGCGGGGAATACTTATATCAATATTTTTCAGGTTATGAACTCTTGCACCAAGAACGTCAATATTCTCGGTTTCTAATAGTTCATTTTCTATGATTTGTTCAGCTTTGTCTTTCAATCTACAATCTCCTTATAATTTAAATCCTCGCTTCTACAGATGTTTTTACTTACGGATACCTTCAATAAGCTAACAACTACTTCTCTTCTTCCTGAGGTTTTTTGTATTCAGAAAACGCAAAATTAATATATCCTTTGGCAGGAAGTGTAATTTCGTACTCTTTTTTAGATTTATTTGTGAGATAGGGCTTTCTTAACCAAGGATTAAAGAGTTTTAGTATTTTATAATTAAGCCCATTTTTTTTTGCAAGATCAGCAAAATCCTTCACCTCACCTTTAATTTTAATCTTCCGAGTAGGAATGTTGGGATATAAATCGGAGTCACGGAATCTAAAGCCAAAATCTTGAGGATTTTCCATGATAAATTTGGTCGCAATAATTCTGAAAAGATAACGAGCTGGCTCTTCACCCAACAAAAGGTCATAATACGATCCTGCATTTTGAAGTTTCATTTGAGAATGGATGTGTGTTCTGCCTGCATTATATGAGGCAGCTACCAAGGCCCAGCTACCAAATTTTTCATAGGAATCTTTCAAATAGCTGCAAGCTGCTTGTGTTGATTTCTCAATATTGTATCGTTCATCTACTTCTTTATTAATTTCAAGCTTATAATCGCGAGCAGTAGGTGGCATAAATTGCCATAAACCGACAGCACCTGCTGGTGAAACAACTGTTGGGATCAAGCCACTTTCAATCAAAGCTAAATATTTAAAATCATCTGGGACTCCTTCATTTTTTAAGATAGGTTCGATGATTGGAAAATAACGATTGGCTCGTTTTATAAACAATAAGGTTTGAGATTGCCAATAGGTATTTACAAGCAGTTCTCTGTCCAATGATTCTTTTACATCCCATCGGTCCAAAGGCACTTTTTCATCTGCAAAGAAGAGATTGTTAGGTGTTTTTAATGCGTAAACCTCATACTTATCCATATAATCTGTTCCCAGATGTTCATTATCGAGGTCGGATAGTTTTGAGTAATTAAAAAGCTGGGCCACGAAATAACCACAGGTTAGCAAAATCAGTGTGAGTGATATATTTTTGAATGTCTTATTTTTTAACATGTTTTGAGTTTTTAAAGGCGTCCTAATACTGAGGTTTGATCTAGAATTTATCGAAATAAGTTTTGAATTCCTCTGGAGGCACAGAAACACAGATTCTAGCATATTTAGCAGCCTTATCTTTTTGGGTCTTGGTGAAATAGCTTAGTGATACAGAGCCGATTCTTTTTTCCAAGAGTTCTTCTTCTGATTTGTTTACGATTACAAATATGCCAATGGCTTTACTATTCGTGTAGAATTCAGATGCGAGAAGGCCTTTTTCTTCAAGAAAATTAATGTTCTGGTTTATACCTTTTACAGTTGTTTCTTTAAACTGTTTTCTGCTATTTTCTCCTTTTTCTGAGTTCAATAAATTTGCAACCAGAATTTGAGAGAAAGCATTAATGCCATTGGTGGCATACATGAGTCGAATACCCAACTCGGTATTAAATTCGGTATTTATAGAGTGGATAAAGCCCAAACGTTGCCCACTAAGCCCGATTGATTTGCTAAAACTTTCTACAATAATCACATTCTCAAAATCGAGTAGATTCTGATAAAAAAGATCTTCATTGTCGCAAAATATTCTTCGATAAGGACAATCGATTATAACAGTTGTATCATTATCATTCAGAATTTGAATGATCCTAAAAAGTTCGTCATCTTCAACCTTATTACCAATCGGGTTGTTTGGATCACAAATGATAACAGCTGAATTTTTAATTTCAGGTAAACGATCTAACAGATTATCAAAATGGGTATAAGTCCCAGATTCAATCTCTCGAATGGTCATTATCTGAAAATAGGAGCCCCAATAATACTCTGGTAAGAGAATTCGATCGACATTAAGTGTTTGGAATGTGAGGTCGAGAGCAGACATACCACCCCCACTAATACTAATATTAGACAAGGTGCTTTTGTTGTCAAAATAATGTTGATTGATTGCCTCTCGTAACTCTTGTCTTCCCTGCGAAGGAGGATAAACCTGCATGGCATTGCTATTGAAGCCTACATCTTCAACAATAGAATTTAGGTTTATATTGCAAACGGCATTTACACCACGATTAAGTAGTAAATATTCTTCCCCAGTTTCAACGCTCTGTTTTCTAATTCTCTCCCCGATACCAACAATGGCAGAATATTTTGCTCCACTTTTCCGTATTTGCATAAGTTTGTCTGTTTATGAAGATTCTAGTAAAATGCTTATTTAGAATAATTCAAAGATAAGAATATCTCTTGTTATGAGAACGGCTTATTGCCAGTTTTAATATTTGATTTAGATATTTTTTTTAAGTTTTTCCTTGTTCATTTTAAGAAAGACCATAATGAATAACGCCCCAAAACTAAGTTTTGAGGCGCTAATTATCTTGATTGTTCTGATTTATGAGTCTCTTGACCAAAAATTAAAACATATAGTCCCAAACAGGAAGTTGAATTGGCTTGCTTTCAAAAGCTTTGATCGCCTTTTCGTTTAAATATTTTTTGTTGATTACAACACGAAACATATACTCACTGAACCACTCATCTGTGAAAGTTAAGTAACCATTGTTTCCTGAAGTTGTACCCCAAGAGTTTTCGAACTCCCATTTTATTGGCTTTTCGTTTTCGTCAACATCAACTCCAATAAGTGTCATTGCATGAGATGAGCCCGATTGGCGAGTTAGGATTCTAGCTTTTTTGTCCATATCGAACTCAACACCGAATAAAGAAGCATAGTCGTAGGTGTTCATATCCATTACGCCAGCTTCACGGTTGTGTTGTTTTCCTACATCGCAAGATGCATACATCGCCTGATTGTTTTTGATAGAAGCCATCGCAAATGCTTTAATCTCATCATTTGGCAAGTTTAAATAGGTCCAGTTGATACCTTCAGCTACATTACGGTAGTTTTTGATTTCGTAAACTTTGTAATATTCACGAGTTGGGTCATTCATAATCATCACCATTTCGTCTTTTGCAAACTCAGGTGCTACAAGAGCCATAAATTCCTGAGGAGTGTATTTCTTAGCCTCGCTAACTTTACCATCAGTATCTTTGTATCTCCACGTAAAATCAACAGGTGGCTGACCCAATGAAAGAGCTAAAATACGGTAGACATCTTTCAATGCGCTTACTTTTGCAGCTTCAACTTTTTTCGCATGTCCTTTTTTGATTGCAAGCTGACGGATTTTGTATGCTTCACCTCTCAGTTTCTCTTTAACAATTCGGTTTAGTTGACCTGTGTTATTCGAAATAGTGGTTTCAGGCATAACTTCAGCTGGAACAACACCATATTTTTTTGCGACATTGAAAAATGAATTCCAAACACCACCATCATCAATAGGGCTACTTAAGTATCGAACAACTTCTCTGTCGTCCATATCTTTATCAGCAGTAGCAATAATGTTTTCTAAGAATAGGTTTGACTTTTCGAAGATATCCCAGAAATAGTTGTAGTTGTGTGAAAAATCGAAAGAGCTAAGATTTAAATCTTTGATCACGTTTGGACGAATTGTGTTCATCGAAGTGAACATCCAACAACGACCTGAGCTTTTTTGGTTGGTAATTCCTTTTACAGCAACTCTGTACTTAAAAAAGTGATCAGTTGCGCCTACTTTGTTTCTGTTTAGTGCTATATCGCGAATGCTTTTACTGTTTGTAATTGCATTCTGAATTGCTTGGGTTGAAGCATCAGCATTAAAGCTATTGCGAATCTCGCTAAGTGTTTTGCTGTCAATAGCACCCTTAGTTTGTGCCATGCTAGTACCTGCAATAGCCAAAGCTAAAACAGGAAGCATTAAAAATTTAAAATTCATGTTTGTGATTTTAGTTGTCAATTCTAATGAGCACAAACATAAGAAAACTATGGGATTTTGTCTCGAATGATTTCCTACTAGAGAGCAGGTTTTATTATAAAATTTATTAAAATCAGATTAGGGTTTCACCTTCTTTTCACGATGTACCAACCTGAGACTTTCGAAAAAGTCAACCAATTTACGGAGCAGATCAGCCCAAAGGGTTAAAAAGAGTAGGGCGGTTCCTAACCAAATAACTGCAAGATTAAACCAATAGGTATCTATATAGTAATTCCAAACTCTTTTTACAGGCGCGTAAAAATGTGCACGTCCAAATCTAGAATCAGGATACATAAAAACAGGGTCTTTCTTTTGTATGAGTCTTTGACTCACTTCAATCATTTTATTGACTTCAGTTCTATTTAAAACCAAATCAGCTAAGGCTTGGTTGTAATATTTTTGCTTAAAGTTATACACTCCATCACGTCCTAATGAGTCTACTAGTCGAGAGTATTGAAAATCTTTTTTGTAACCAGATTCACTGTTTATTCCCATAAAATGGAGCTTAATACCATCCAAGTATTGTCTTGTCTTTTCAAGTATATCTAAATTGAATTCAAGCATATTTAATTTAGCCAAGCTAGCGAATGGTTCAAATCCTGCTTCTTCGGTTAGTTGTGTGATTTCATTTCTAAGAAGATGGAAATGGCTCTTAGTTTCCTCTGAGTTTTTTTCGAATTCAATATTTCTTTCACAATCGATTAGAATGGATTCTATCTTAGGAATTAGGAAAGAGCTCGTGAAGGCAGCATCACTCACCCCTTTTTCGAAATCGAAGAAGTGCTTTTCGAATTCATTGTCTTTGAATTGGGTGACAGCCATGGCTTCGTAAGCCCATCGTGTTGTCATTAAATCCCCAATTATTGGTACATAAACTTTATTCGTAATACCACTGTGTAAATCATCGAATTTAATCATTGCTCCACCTAAAAGTAGCTGCGGAACAAGAATTAATGGGATGAGAATATAAATTGTAATGACTGAGTTTAGACCTGATGAGATATTCAAACCAACCATATTTGAATAACAGGATGTGGTAAAGAGAATTAGCCAGAAAGTCATTGTCATGCCATGAATTTCAAGAACATAACTGCCTAAAAGAACAAAGGTTAAACTTTGTATGGCTGAGAGTAAAAATAAGAAGGTAATCTTCGAAAAGAGATAGGCATTCCTTGAGAGGTTAAGAAATTTCTCCCTCTGAAGAATTTTTTTATCACGAATAATTTCCTCGGCACTTACACTTAATCCAATAAACATGGAAACAACTACGGCCATAAATAGAAATACAGGATAGTTCTTATTATCACCAAAAACATAGCCTCCAGCTGAAGTGTATTTGGTGAAAAAGCCCAGAATGAAGGCTAGGAGAGGAGCCTCAAACAGGTTGATGATCAAATACTGCTTGTTGGTAAGTTTAGATAGAAAGTTTCTAATCCAGAAAATTGAGAATTGCTTTGTCTTATTTGGAACCTTAAAGTTGCTTTTGGGTAAGCTGCTTTCTGATTTTACAGGTTCAACGGGAGCGTCAATGTTCTTACGGTATTTCTCGTTCCATACCTTAGGGCTTGTTCTTCGTTCGCGTGTGGGTTTTCCATTATCATCAATTTTCCGCGTTTCTACAATCTGAAGAATCTGTTCTGGATTTACATTTCCACAAGTTACACATTCACTTTCAGCCGCATTAACCTGAGAATTCTGAGTTTTAAAATAGACAATAGAGTCAATAGGGTTACCTGTGTATATAGGGTAACCACCCCTATCCATAATCCAGAGTTTATCGAACATTTTAAAAATCTCCGATGAGGGTTGATGGATATTAGCAATAACCAGTTTTCCTTTTAGAGTCTGCTGCTTAAGTAAATTCATAATCATCTCAGAATCTGTAGACGATAGACCTGAAGTAGGCTCGTCAACCAGGAGGATAGATGGTTCACGCATCAACTCTAAACCAATATTTAGTCGTTTACGCTGACCGCCACTAATGAATTTATTTAGTGGGTTTCCTACCTTGAGATTTCGAACTTCGTATAGTGCTAAATCGTGTAGTAGGGTATGAACCGTTTTTAGAATTTGACGTTCTGTAAACTCTTTGAAACAAAGTTTAGCGTTGTAATAGAGGTTTTGTAAAACACTTAACTCCTCTATTAGAAGATCGTCTTGTGGGACAAAACCAATAAGACCTTGAATGGCTGATTTATTTCGATGTATTTCAAAATCGTTGATGAAAATCTCGCCACTATTTAAAGGCAGATTTCCATTTAATACATTGAGAAGAGTAGATTTACCAACACCACTTCCTCCCATAATTCCAATAAGCTGTCCGCTTTTTTCAGAGATATTGAAATTGTGAATTCCATTGTGAGAATTTCGGAATCTGAAAATGGCATTTTTTACGGTAAAGACAATATTTTCCTGATTATCTTCTTTTAGAAAGATACTCGCGAGATCGGAATAGTATATGGAATTAATATTTGGTCCTTTTATAATTGAACCATGTTTAAGTCTGTAGCTTTGTCCTTTAATTATCTTATTGCCTTCAAGATATAAGTTGAGCTCACCGAGGTATCTAAAAACGATGAGATTGGCTGAAGGGAAATAAAGGTTAATGAGTTTTCCATACAGATTTTCACAATACAGATGTTTGGTTTGATTGAGATCTTTTTTTTGTTCTTTTTTCATGAACCAGGAAAGATTCTCCGACCATTCAGTTATCTGATTGTTTATAATAAGGAACTTACTTTTATCGTATTCATCAAGAAAATCTTCACCGATAATAAAAGCAATTGCATTTAGAAATTCATTCCGTTTGATGTTGAAATTCTCGGCAACAATACTGATGAACTCAAATTCATCTTCACTAACAATATCATCTTCGTAAATGAATTCCAGAAGGCGAAGTAAAACGATGAGGCGTTCTTCTTGAATGAGTTCGGAGCGAATTCTGATACATACATTAGCAGCCTCGGATAGGGAGATAATATTAGACGTTTTTTCATGTACGCTTGATTGATATTCCATTTCTCTATGGTAGAACTCATAGTAGTTCTGGAATAAATTAAGGTATTCAACTTCATCTTGTGCACTAACATAACGCTTAAGGAAATTATCGACTATATCTTTCCCTTTGTTAGAAACACCCTCTTCCTTAGCATTTGCTACAATAGCAAAAAGGTGCATCAGTGCATTTAATATAGATTCTCCCATTTGAAGAGTTGAATTTTAATATAAGAGTAAAATAGCTTAGATTATCTTTGCTGAATAGATCTAAAAATACAATTTATTTATCAAAAATATGAACAGCTTAGAGAAAACAAGTCATAAAAAAAACTGCAATTCTTCTGAATTGCAGTTTTAGATTTTTTCGATAGTATTAAACTAGAATGAAGGTTACTTTACAATAGCTTCTCTTAGTTTCACAATACTTGCTGTAATCTCTTCTAACTGAGGCTTAGTCATACTGCCTTCAACTTTATCGTAGCTAGCTTTTAAACCATTGAAATCAGCTATTAATGCAGCAATATTTGGATCTTGCATTTCTGGCTGAAGAACTTTTAAAAGACGTTCTAATGAATCTTTCTGATCGAAAATTACTTTAACAATTTCAGGGTTTGTAAATGTATTCTCAGAAATGTGAGTTGCAATATACAAGCCTTCTATAAAACTACCACTTACAACAAAAAGAGAAAGGTTAGCCTTGCCATTCTTGTTTAAGAAAGCATAAGTCTCATAAAATGAGTTTGTAATAATCTTAACTAACTCTTCTTTCTTATCTATATTTTTTTCTACATCACTCACCAAAGTTTCGTTAAATGCAGAA
Organism: Ancylomarina euxina; assembly: GCF_003863355.1. Classification (GTDB taxonomy): domain Bacteria; phylum Bacteroidota; class Bacteroidia; order Bacteroidales; family Marinifilaceae; genus Ancylomarina; species Ancylomarina euxinus. The sequence continues at coordinate 73,705 of NZ_QQWG01000003.1, forward strand.
GTGATTTCTAAATTGTCAATAATTTTCTTAGAAGCTTTTAGGAACAACATTGTTTCTTGCTTTCTATGGTATGTACTTGCGTAACTTAGGTCTGCACTATAGATACCCAGATTTAAAGCTCTGGACTTTTCTGTAAAATACTTGTCTGCATTTTCAGTAGAATTTGAGATGCCCAAAATATAATCAGCACCAATTCTATTCAGCATCGAAGTTAGTTCGAAAGTTGTTGGAAGCGGATAAACGATATCTTTAACTTCTTTAGCGATTGCTTTTTTTAGTAATGGTTTTTCAGTTTTAGCTTCGTTATTTGCTTTTTTGTCTACAGGCTTACATCCTGTGATGTTAATTGCGAATATTAATCCTAAGATTATTAGGCTATAAGGGGTTGTTGTTAGTCGTTTCATTTTATTACGATTTTATAGATCAATATGTATTCAAGTTTTCAGCCTAAATTTAGCAAAAAGGTGGTAAAAACGAACTTAAATCAAATTATATTTTTTAAGATTTAGTCAAGTCATTTGAGTCTAAACAAACTCAAGATTAGAATGAGCTATTTATGTTAATGCGATTATTGAAAACTAAACTAACTCAGATGAATTTTTTGTAGAAAGTTTTGCTTGTAGTTGTTGCCGATTGGTAAAGTGTTATTGCTCATATGTACCATATTGCCTTCAATCGATTTTATTTTGGCAAGAGCGACAATATAGGATTTGTGTACGCGATAAAATTTTTGAGTAGGCAATAGCTTTTCAATCCCCTTTAAAGATTGATAAGTGACAATATGTTCCGAATCCGTATAGATTTTTACATAGTCGCCTAAAGCTTCTATATACTGAATACTATCTAATCTAACATTAATCGTTTTTTTATTGGCCTTTACAAATATGTATTCCATATCACCTCTAACTTCTTCTTGATGTTCAGTCAGCTTTATTTTTTCTTCGGCTTTCTGTATGGCTTGCAAGAAACGCTGAAATGCAAAAGGTTTTTTTAGATAGTCGAGTACGTTAAGCTCATAGCTTTCCACCGCATACTCAGTATAAGCACTTGTAATAATAGTTAATGGAGGATTTTTGTAAGTTTTAAGAAAGTTGATCCCATTTAGTCTCGGCATATTGATATCTAAAAAGATTAAATCAATCTCTTCTTTTTTAAGAACTTCCATTGCTTCCAGAGCATCTCCGCACTTACCAACCAATTCTAAGCCCGAAAGTTCAGCAATGTATTTCTCCAGCACACGTTGCGCTAAAGGTTCATCGTCAATTATTAAGCATCTTAGTTTCATATTTATATTTTTTTTTCGTTCTAAGACTTGGTGGTTAGTCTTACCTCAATCGGCATCAGCCAACCAAATTAATCATTTTTTTGAGACAATCAGGATAGTTCAATGCTTAGTGTGATTTTAAATACTTTTTCTCCTTTGTCAATTTCTATTTTATGCTTCTGAGGGTAAATCAGTTCAAGGCGGCTTATTACATTTTGAATACCGATTCCACCACTTCCTTTTTTAGAATTACTCCAATTAGGATCGTAGCTATTTTCGATGACGAGTTCCATTTGATTATTTTCATCGAAATTGAAGGTGATATTGATAAAGCTATCTGAGTTTTTACCGTAAACGCCGTGTTTGAATGCATTTTCGATGAGGGGTTCAAAAAGAAGTGGCGCTATTTTATGCCCATCGAAATGCCCATTCACAATAAAATTAATAGGGGTATTTTCATCCAATCTAATTTTGTGAAGGCTGATATAATTTCGCGAAAAATCAAGTTCCTTATTGATGTCTACAAATTTTTCATTGCAATCGTATAAAATATAGCGCATTAAATCGGATAGTTGTAAAACGACAGTTGCAGTATCATCAGATTTATCTAGAGCTAAAGAGTAGATATTGTTTAAGGAGTTGAATAAGAAGTGAGGTTTTATTTGTGTTTTTAAAACTTTAAGTTCAGCTTCAAGTTTTTCCTTTTCAATGTCTTTTAATTGGCTAGATATTTTTTGTAGAATAAACCACTCTCTGGTTACTGAAATTATACTGGTAACCCCAACATAAATAAATGAAAAGAAAAAGAAGCCAAACCATTCTGCAAGCACGAAAGATTTGAACCCATCATCTTCTAATACAAAACTATTTAGAGGGTATATGAGTAAAAACTGAATTAAAAGTGCCGAAAGTCCAACAGTTATAAAGAGAAAAACAAAAAAAAGAAAAAATGATTTTTTTTTGAAAAATACGGGTAATAAAAACCTTAAATTGGTATAGACGGCAGCTGCAAAACAAAGATTGAAAGCTATCGCAAGAGAAATGGTTTGGAATGTAAGGACATTTTTAAATTCACTTGCCCAAAATAAGGAGAATAGCCAAAAAAAGACTGAAACAAGCCAAAATATAATATGGTAAATGTTTCTGCTTCGGGTCATTAATATAGGTGTTGACATATAGAGTATTTCAAATTGCAGCATGAAAATAAAAAACAATCAGCAGTATATGAAATAAATGTCTAAATAAGATTCATTATGGCTATGAGATAGATAGTTTTGTACGATTTTTATTAGCTTCGTTGGAATCTAATGACTCAAATGATATGATTAAAAAAGAGCTTTTGTTTTGGAATGTAGACACCCAGTTCGATTTTATGAGCGAATCGGGAAAATTATATGTGCCTGGTTCGGAAGAGATTTTGCCTGCACTGAAGTGTTTAACTTCATTGGCAAAAGAGAATCATATTCAGGTTGTAAATACAGCCGATCATCATTTCCCTGATGCAAAAGAATTGTCTGATACGCCTGATTTCGTAAACACTTTCCCTCCACATTGTATGGCTGATTCGCCAGGAGCTAACTATATGGATGAGACACGACCTGAGGCACCTGAAGTTATTCAATGGGATAAGGTGTATTCTAATGATGAGCTTAAGAAATTGATTTCTTTTCGAAATCTTGTCGTGTTGAAAGATGTATTCGATGTATTCGAAGGCAACCCTAATACTCAAAAACTTGTGAAGTTTTTATCACCTCAAAAGGTTTTTGTGTACGGCGTAACAACTAATGTTTGTGTTGATTGTGCTGTTTGTGGATTGGCTGAGCAGAATATTCATGTCTTTGTGATTGAAGATGCAATTAAAGAGCTCCCTAATATCCCTCTTCCTTTTAAAAAATGGGATGCTTTAGGTGTCAAGCGAATTAAATATGCTGATATCGCAAGTTATATGTAAATATTGAACGGGAGTTTTGTAAATCTATGCATTCCAAAGTTCTTTAACTTTTTCAATTTTTTCGTCCAGTGGCATAAAACCATCTAGCCAATGAATTTCGAATCCACTGCGCTCCATTTTTCTAAACCAAGTCATTTGACGCTTTGCAAATTGATGAATAGCAATCTCTAATTGAGTAAACATCTCTTCATAAGTTAGTTTTCCAGTTACATATTGGGTGAGGAATTTGTATTCCAGTCCATAGTAAATAAGATCCTCTGGGCTAACACCAGATTTAATCAGGCCTTCAACTTCTTGTATCATACCTGAATCCAGACGTTCTTTTAGGCGTTGAGAAATTCTACTTCTTCTATCTTCTCGGTCAAATTTAATCCCAATAAGTAGTGGTTTAAGTTCGGGGTGCTTCATCTCTATCTCGGGATGAGAACTTATATATCGCTCAATTTCAATAGCACGTATGGCTCGTTTTTTTGTTTCCAGATCGGAATTGTTATGAACGTGTTTGTATCCTCTAAGAATATCGCCTAGTTCATCTATGCTTTTATCCATTAATGTATCACGAAAATCTTGATCCTTTGGAACGGCAATCAATTTGTAGCCTTTTAGGCAGGCTTCAAGATACATGCCTGTGCCTCCACAAACAAGGGGTAGGTGATTTCTTTTTTGAATATCTTCGAACGCTTCAACAAAATCTCGCTGAAACTCATAAACATTGTATTTGTAACCTGCATCTGCAATATCAATTAAATGATGAGGAATTTTTTGACCATCAATTGTGTATTCTTCAATGTCTTTTCCTGTCCCTAGATCCATCCCACGATAGATTTGTCTTGAGTCAGCACTGATGATTTCAGCATGAAATGTTTTAGCAAGGTTTACAGCTAAACTTGTCTTTCCAGTTGCTGTTGCACCTAGTACGACTAATAAATTGTATTGCATGAGATTTTTTTTCTGGTGAATCGCTACAAAATTACTTTAAGTTTTCAGAATAATTAGAATCATTTTCTATATTTGATAGTATGGCCTATTTGATGGGCCTCTTTTATTTTAAAATGGATTCATAAAATGCGTTTTTTTTCAGCTTTGGCTCTTTTAGGTAATTTGTTATTTGATCCCGTAAGGACTTGGGAGAAACTATCTTTGAAAGAAGAATTAATCAGTGATTTGCTTTACAAGTTTTTATCAATCATTGTGTTCTGTTCTTCTTTGTTTGCATTTATAGGAATTCTAGTTCAAACATCCAGTATGGTTAGGGCTATCGTTCAGTTTATTATTGTGTTTGTTTCGCTGATGGTAGGTGTCTATTTTGCGGCAAAGCTTTTAATAATCACTGCTCCGAATTTTATGGGAGAGGTTAAGATGCATCGAATTTTTCAATGGACGATTTATTCTTCTTCTGCATTTGTTCTTTTTCATGGATTATCTCAATTGTTTACGCCATATTCTTTTCTAAATCAACTTTGTTTGTTTCTGGAGCTTTATTTCATTCGTTTATTATGGATAGGGTTGAAGCCAGTTTTGGCTATTCCAGAAAATAAAAAACTTGGTTATATGTTTTTAGCAGGAATGTTTATACTTGTTTTACCTTTGATATGCGAACGCATACTTTTAGTGTTATTTCAGTATTTTCAATGATAATGGCTAGGGAGGGAGAAAGGAAGAGGTGTCCTGTTAATAAATTTGAGATAAATACTAACTTTGTCTCGAATTGATTCTAGCTTGTTAGTTTAGTTAGTATTATTTCAGTCTCCCTAGTTTGGTGAGGCAATATGAAAATAGAATAAAGCTTAAAATGCAAAAAATAAATATAAGAAATAAGCGTGCCAGTTTTGAATATGAATTCATTGATGAATTCGTTGCAGGAATCCAATTATTTGGAACAGAAATTAAATCTATTCGTGCTGGTAAAGCTAGTTTGGTTGATTCGTACTGCTACTTTTCTAACTCCGAATTGTATGTGAAAGGCATGCATATTGCCGAATACAGATTTGGGAGTTATTACAATCATGAAGAGAAGCGTGAAAGAAAACTTCTACTTAATCGCAAGGAATTAGATAAACTGGATAGAAAAACAAAAGAATCCGGTCTTTCAATTGTTCCGATCAGTCTTTTTATCACTGAAAAAGGCTTTGCTAAGCTTAAAATAGCTCTATGTAGAGGTAAAAAGAACTACGATAAACGCGAAAGTTTGAAACAAAAAGATCATAAACGAGATATTGATCGTTTGATGAAGAGGTAGTTAGGCTGTAAGGCCTATTTTTATTGAAAAAACATGTCGTTTCAAGTCGTTTTTGAAGACATTTACTTTATATTTGCAGTCCCATTTTCGCCAGGAAGTGGGATTTTTCATCTCCCATAATTTATAAAAAGTCAATCAGAATAAAAATTGACTTAAGGACTGGATATTAACAAGATATCAACATTGTTGATAATTTGTTAATAACATCTGTGTGCCCTTATTTTACTACGCTTGAGTTGTTGATAACTTAAAAGGTTCATTTGTTGCAAGTGACTTATTAACAATTTGAAAGGCCCTACTTATCAACGATGTATTTACTTATCAACAATTCTTATTTAGAATAGGATTGAGTTTATTCAAGAAGATTATTTTGTACAAAATAGTAAGAGAAGTTTTTGTGTAGAACCTTGAAAGCCCTCTCTTTGTGGTGTTTGAATTTTGAGAAGCTTTATTTAGTTTCTTTTTTTAAGAATTATTGAATAAAAATATTCTTAAATGATAAATATAAATTTTGATAGTAGCGACTCTTCGAAAATGAAAATGCGACCATAAATATAGTTTATGGTCGCATTATATGATATGGATTTTTTAATATTCAAAAGTGCTGCCACCCAAAAATTCTCTCATAAGCGAGTTTTTAGGAATCTCGTTGTCCGGAATCGGAATGAAAAAACTGAAGAATTTCAGAAGACGATTGGCTTCGGAATACTCGGGCTGATTGGGCTGAACCTCTTTTAGTATAGGTTCTACATGTCTCTTAAGCACACCTAGTTCATAGGGTAAAGCAGAATTAAACATCACATCGGCATTCTCTTGAAAAGGGAAGATGTTTTTTTCTTCACCATTTCTAACACTTTGCCAACGTTTAATTGTATCAAGAGCTGAGTAATTTCGATATTTGTGATCGCGAACGATTCTACGAATTAGGCGATTGTCGGTTGAGTGAAGTAGATTGTGACCATCAATAGAGATTGAAGTTAGAGCTGATATATAGATCTTGAATTTAACTTCATCAGAAATTAGAGAGGTTAGTTCTGGGTTCAATGCATGAATGCCTTCTATGACAATAACATTCTTGCCATTAATCCTTAATTTTTCACCATCGTAGTAGCGTTGCCCGGTTTCAAAAGAAAATTTTGGAAGATCGATCTCTTTCCCATCAAGTAGCTCAAGTAAATTCTCATTGAAAAGTTTCACATCCAGAGCTTCTATGGATTCAAAATCATATTCCCCATTTTCATCAAGAGGAGTTAGTTCTCTATTTACAAAATAATTGTCAAGTGAAAGGTTAATTGGTTGAATACCTGAAACCTTAAGTTGGATAGATAATCTTTTCCCAAAGGTTGTTTTCCCAGATGAGGAGGGGCCAGCGATTAGGATAATTTTAATTTTCTTCCATTTTTTACGAATGCGATCTGCAATTTGAGAGATTTTTTTCTCATGCATCGCTTCGTATATTTTAATTAGTTCAGATATTTTATGCTCTTCTATACTTTTATTGAGATCCCCAATATTTGATATGCCTAGAATTTTCCCCCAGCGCTTATACTCGCTAAAAATCTGAAACATTTTTTCCTGCTCAAGTCTAGTTTCAGCTACTGATGGATCTTTTTTGTTAGGAGCTAAAAGTAACATACCATTGTGGTAGTGTTGTAGATCGAATACATCTAAAAGTCCAGTTCTTGGGAGTAAAAATCCATAGAAATAATCGACAACAGAACCAATCTTATATACTGAAGTGTAAAGGTTGCCTCGAGTTCTTAGCAGCTTTGTTTTTTCATGTAAACCTTGAGACTCGAATAATTCAATTGCTTTTTCAGTTTCGATCTCATTTCTTTCAAAGGGTAAATTAGCTTCAACGATGCTTTGCATTCTTGCCTTAATTTGCAGTACTCCTTCTTCGGTTAGGATGGTATTTTTATTTGTTAATCTGCAATACTCGCCATTGGAAACCGAGTGCTCTACTCGAAATCCTGCATTGGGAAAGACTTCTTGTACAGCTTTATAAAGAACAAATGTAAGCGAACGAATATACATTCGTCTTCCTGCTGGGTTTGTATAGTCGACAAACTTGATATTCTTTGGTTTGTAAATTTCGTAAGTGAGTTCTTTGAGTTTATTATTGACTATTGCTCCCAAAACGTTCATTTTTAATTGAGAGGCAATTTCGTTTAAAATAGTTTGGAGGCTTGTGCCTATTGGATAAGATCTTTTTTCATCAAGATCTTCTATATATATGCATATAAGATTTCCCATAATTAGATATTTATACTTGTTTAAGCTCTTTCTAAAGATAGTAATTATAGGATTTGAATAACTTTTTATTTGTTAATTAAAATCAAAAATTGTGTCAGGAAATCTGAAAGAGAGGCTTTTCTGTGTCGAAGCTTATTCATTACTGTTTGATTCTTTTTTTGTTAAAGTAGTTTAGCATCAATAAACTGAATGCAATAACCAACATGCCGAGAATTGAGATGAAATCTGGTGATTCGTTAGGTAGAATTAACCAACTAATACAAGCGCCAAAAATTGGGATGATGAATTTCCAGGTATTCAGGTTAGAGACTTTAACACCTTTACGACCTAAAAGGCCAAACCAAATGGTAATTGCCATAGCTGATACAATAGCCAGCCAACCTAAAGCAAAGTAATATTCACTTGGGTGAATGGTCCAATTGGGTTGTTCTAGTGGAATTGAAACGAGTATGAGCATGATTCCACCCAATATCATCGAAAATGAAGCTAAGATTCGAGGAGGAATCTCTTGTGTATCACGAGCGACAATCACATTACCCATACTACCCACAATATTATTTAGAATTAAAATTCCTACACCCAAAGGAATTGTAGTTGTTAGAACAAAATCGGCTCTTCCTAAACTAATGATACACACTCCAAGCATACCAAGAAGAATGGCTGATATTTTTGTCCAGGTCATCTTGTCATTTTTCATCATCAGATGAGCCAAGATAGCTGCAAAAAGGGGTTGTGCACCAATAAGCATTGCACCTAATGCTCCAGGGAGATAGTCGATGCCGGTATAAAACAGACCATATAGAAAGGTGGTTTGTAAAAGCGCGACTTGTATAATTAACTTCCATGATTTTGAACTTAAGCCTCGGAGTTTGGCTTTAAATTTTGGAATAAAAGGTAGAATAAGCAGACCCGAAATAAAGAATCGAATACCTGCAAAGTTTAGAGGAGTCGTGTATTTCAAACCAATTTTGATGGCAGCAAAGGGGGTTGCCCAAAGCAAACAGGCAACTATAGCTAAAAAACTAGTTGAAAGTAGACGTTTATTCATGTTTTGACTTTATTTCGAACTATAAAAAATCCCTTCGTAATGAAGGGATTTAATGGTGTGAGTTCTGGGAAATAGTTGAAGAATAACTAGCTTCTTAGAAATATATTATTCTTTTTTTCGTGACCAATAGTGGTGATAGGACCATGGCCTGGATGAACTGTTACGTCATTATCCATGACCAAAAGTTTGGTTTTAATTCCTGTAATTAAGTCTTCGAAATTACCGTATGGTAAATCGGTACGACCAATGCTCTCACGGAATAAAACATCACCAGCTATTATGAATTTTTGTGCTTCGTTATAGAAAACAACATGCCCTGGAGAGTGTCCTGGAACATGAAGAACCTTCAGCTCAGAATTTCCAAAACGGATAATATCACCTTCATTGATAGCATCGCCCATTGCTGGTGGCTCAACTACATTTTCAAGACCAAGACGTACCCCATAGTTTGGAGCTTCAGCCAAAAGAAATTCATCAGCTTTATGTGCTTTGGCTAGTAGACCGAACTGATCTTTCATGAATTGGTTCCCAAAAACATGGTCGATATGTAAATGTGTGTTTAAAAGATGAACAATTTTAAGTCCTTTTTTCTCAACAATATCAATTAGCTTTTGTCCTTCTTCTTGATAGAAAACGCCACAGTCGATTAGAACAGCCTCTCCTGTCTCATCGTACAATAAATAGGTGTTTTCTTGCCATTGGTTAAAAACCAAAGTTTCTATAGTAATCATATCTTCAATTTTTACAGTTAAAGCTTCAAATTTAAGTCTAAAGCTTTAATTGACAAAAGAATTATATGGATTTGCATGAATTAGAAATATGATTTAATCCAGGCTTGCCTTTTTCATTGAATTTATATTATGAAATAAGCTGCTTTCTATTTCGTGAAAAGCCGCTATAATACTTATCTTTATTGTTCTTGATTTATTCTTTATTGGAGCACTTCCATAAATTAGGAGATCAGAATTTCAGAAAAAATAAATAGATGTTGTTATGAAAACAAATAAGAAAATTGCAGTTGTATTATCTGGTTCGGGTGTGTATGATGGATCTGAGATTCATGAAGCGACACTTTCCTTATATGCTATTTCAAAACATGGGGGAGAGTATCAGATTTTTGCTCCCAATATTGACCAGCATCACGTTGTGAATCATCTGACGGGTGAAGAGATGGCTGAAACTAGAAATGTTTTGGTTGAGTCTGCTAGAATTGCCAGAGGTCAGATTAAAGATTTAACTGAGTTTAAGGCAAATGAGTTTGATGCTATTTTATTCCCTGGTGGATTTGGTGTCGCTAAAAACCTTTGTTCTTTAGCTTTTGATGGCGCTGAATGCAAAGTAAATTCAGCTGTTGAGAAGGTATTGAAGGAAATGCACGAGGCTTCAAAACCCATTGCAGCGCTTTGTATCGCACCTGCATTAATTGCAAAGGTGATTACAGGTGCAGAAGTTACCATTGGGCATGATGAAGGAACAGTAGGTGCTATTGAAGCAATGGGCTCTCATCATAAGCAAGCCGGACATGGCGAAGTAGTGATTGATACAAAGAATAAAATTGTAACGACACCTTGTTATATGCTCGATGCAACTATTGCGCAGATAGGCGAAGGTGCCGATAATGTTGTGAAAACCCTTATGGAAATGTAAGTTCAATCTTGTAGATAATATGGTAACGAGAGGGGCCTATGGGTGCCCTCTCTGTATATGTAGAGTACTGAGACTATATTTTGCAAAAAAAAATGATTTGCAGGATGACTTAGCTCTCATAAATTAAAAAGTATTTCAATAAGTACATTCTGTGGAATTGATTTACTTTTAGATTGGTTTTATGTATTTGAAACTGCTAAAAAATAAGATTTAATTTATTGACAATGAAGAATAGAAACACCAAAGACCTTGGAGCCAACCATATTTATACTTTTATTTTTTCGAATATCTCCTTATTTGTAGCTGTCTTTTTTTCCATAAATTCAGTGCCTCAGGTTGCAGCCATTCTTTATTCTTTAAGTTTGAATCTTCTTTTGATTTGGGTCCTTTATTATGCATCAGCCAAAAGCAAGTTAAAATACCATTCACAATATTTTAATGATTTGACGATTGGAATGGGGATGCTTGCAGCTTTTGTATCAGCTGTTATTTTTAGTTCAATTATGTTGCTTTTGAATGATAATCAGTCTTTCGGAGCTCTAATTATCTTTTTTGCTTTCCTGGCTTATTTCATTCATTTCTTAATCATGAAAGCCTATTCGTGGAATAAGGTTTTTGAAAACAAGCTAATTGATTATAGAATGACAATTGAAGCAGAGAAAGAGAATAACAGGAAAATATTATTAGAATTCTTAAGTGAAAGTGATTTAGATAAAGCCTCTGATTACCTTGATACAATTGGTTTGTACGATTCAGGCGTTGATGCCATTATTGAGAATCTTAGGAAATAAGTTATTTGCATTTATTTAAGATCTTCTCTTTCGAGTTTGATATTTAGTTTTCGTGGAGGAGGTAATTCCCCTTTTTTCATACGCTCAAGAATTTCTTCAACCATCCAATCTCTACTTTCGGGCTGGTACTTCGATTTTAGTGAAGTTCCAAACATGCTTGCAACAGCTTGCCAAAAAAAAGCCGTAGTCGATCCCTTCAATTCCTTTAGATGATCGTAGGAGGAGCTTCCTGTTTCTCTATCAATTAATCTCATTAATAGTTTACCCTGAGAAATCTTCAATTTCATCATGGGTTCTTTATAGGCTTTCATCAATCCTTTATATTCTTTTCGAATAAGTTTTCTTCTTTCTTTTTTTGAAGTGACTGATACCAATTCCTTATTGAGAGCGCTAATGGTTTGGTTAGCCATTTCGGCATAGGGATAAACGATTCTGATATTCCGAACAGTTCGCCAATATTTTTTAGTAGATCTGTAGTGTTTTCTTTTTTTTCGTTTACGAGCTTTAATTTTTACCTCTTTCAAATCGACATGAAGATTGCTGTCTAAAACGGTAATGCTATCTGTTTTATTAACTTGAGCAATACCATTTGTAGGCATTCCTAAAAAGAATGATGCCAATAATATAAAACAGATTAGAGCTTTGTTTTGCATGCGCTGAATTGAAAAACGATTGTTTGTATTTACGAAAATACGAATTTGATTTATTTTATGACTGACTAAAATAAATTCAAGACAACGAACGGTGCTTTTGGTAAAGATATAATCTAAATTATGAATTGTATTTGTTAGGAGCAGCCTTTGTTTACTTCCTTATTCAAATGATTTAGACTCATCCTTCAAAATAATCTATATAACAGTAATTTTTGCTTATCTATTTTGGTCTAAGTGGTTAGACATGAGTGAATAGATTACTTTTGTCTGTTAAAAATTTTTGGGATGAAAAATCTTTCATGCAATCCTTTTCAATACCCTTTATTTTTCTTTCTTTTGCAAAATATTAACAGAATTGTACTACAACAAACATCAGTCGTTTAACGACAGAAATTAAAACATAATAGGGCATGACTAAGTACGTAGAATTAGATGTTCGATCGGAGATTGGGGAAATAGAGGGTGTTATCCTTCATACACCAGGATCGGAAGTTGAGAATATGACTCCTGAGAATGCTGAACGAGCTCTTTATAGCGATATTCTAAACCTTTCAGTAGCGCAAAAAGAATACAAGCAATTGAGTGGGTCATTGAATGAGATTACTCAAACTTATCAGGTAAAAGAATTATTGGCGAACATCCTTAAGGACGATAAAGTAAAAGAGATCGTTATTAATAAGGTTTGCAAAATTGAGCCTGACCTAGCTATTAAAGGAAATACTTATTGTATTAAGGATACTCTGTTGGATCAAACAGCTGAAGATTTAGCTTCCTTATTGATTGAAGGTGTGACCTTAACTCGCGATAACCTGACTAAATTTTTAAGCAAGGAGCGTTATGCAATGCGTCCGCTTCATAATTTTTTCTTTACTCGTGATGCCTCTATGTCACTTGGTGATGAGGTATTAATTGGTAAAATGGCGAATGCCGTTCGTGATCGTGAGTCATTGATTATGCAGGCTATTTTTGATTATACACCAGGTTTCAAAGCTAAGACTGTCAATCCTATTGACAATCCAAATATGGACCCTAATTGTATGATTGAGGGGGGTGATGTTTTAATTGCACGTGAAGATATCCTAATCATTGGTAATGGTACACGTACGACAACTCAAGGTATCGACTTTATTTTGGCTCAGCTACTTTCTCAGAAAGAAGAAAAGCCTCGTCATATTTTAGTTCAGGAATTGCCTGCGCATCCAGAATCGTTTATTCACCTTGATATGGTGTTTACTTTGCTTGATAAAGACAAGTGTATGGTTTATGAGCCATTGATTATTCGTCCTAATAAATACCAAACGGTTCATATCACCATCCAGAATGGTAAGGTTGTAAATATCAGGAATGAGAACAACTTATTGCAAGCGCTTAAGAAATTAGGTATGGAGTTGAAGCCAATTTACTGTGGTGGAACTAAAGAGCCTTGGAACCAGGAGAGAGAGCAGTGGCATTCTGGTGCTAACTTCTTCGCTGTAGGACCAGGTAAGGTGGTTGGATATGCTCGTAATATCTACACCATGGAAGAAATGAACAAGAATGGTTTCGAAATTATTCCTGCTGACCATGTCATTAGCCACAAAGTTAATTTGGCTGATTACGAAAAGTATGTGATTACACTTGAAGGATCAGAGCTACCTCGTGGTGGTGGTGGTGCTCGTTGTATGACCATGCCAATTCGTCGTAAAGCGGTTAACTGGTAAACCAAACGATATATTTTAAAAAGAGAGCCTTGCAGATCTATGATTTGCGAGGCTTTTTCTATTTATAGACTTGCCATTTCAGTTTGATAGAAAAGGATGTAGAGTATGCCAATTTCTACTTTGTTGTGCTTTTGTTCATATACTCACACGTGTTTATTCCCTCTTACCCCACAGTAGATTTAAGCCAATATTTAGTTTTTGAATTTTATTTCAATGACAAATTAGCTTCCCATTTATTGGAAATACGTTTTTGAGATGAATCATCTCTATTTCACACAAAACCTGTAAATCCTTGCTATTCCTAATGTTAACCTGTTTTGAATGGGTAAAAACAAGGGCTCTATAATATAGAATACATCTAAAAGGTATGTACTGTGCAATGCTAGGTAGAAAATATTTATATTTGCTGTGTGAGATTCAGTAGTCAATATAGAAAGAAGTCAAAAAAATAAACTCATCATGAACAAGAACAAATCCAAAGAGTATGATGTGATAATCATCGGGGGTGGAGCCACCGGTGCGGGAACGGCACGAGATTGTGCCCTGCGTGGACTAAGTGTTTTGCTTGTTGAACGTCATGATTTTGCCACTGGTGCAACAGGACGAAATCATGGTTTGTTGCATAGTGGTGCACGATACGCTGTAACCGACCACGAGTCGGCGAAAGAATGTATCGAAGAGAATATGATTCTACGTCGTATCGCAAGCCATTGTGTTGAAGAGAATAATGGGTTATTTCTAACCCTCCCAGAAGATGATATCGCTTTTCAGTCTCAATTTGTTGAGGCTTGTACAAGTGCGGGTATTGGCACTGAAATCATAGATCCTGATTTCGCTCGACGATTGGAGCCTTCAGTCAATCCTAATATAATTGGTGCTGTGAAAGTACCTGATGGTTCTGTGGATCCTTTCCGTTTGACCATGTCAAATGCCTTGGATGCACGACTTAATGGTGCAGAGCTTTTAACACAACACGAGGTGACGGGGGTGATTCGTGAGCAGGATAGAGTTGTGGGGGTGGAGTTAATCAATCACAATAATAAAGAGAAGGTAAAGCACTATGCAAAGATTGTTGTCAATGCCGGAGGTATTTGGGGCCATCACATTGCAAATCTTGCAGGTGTCAATATCAATATGTTTCCAGCCAAAGGTTCCTTATTAATTTTTGGTCACCGTGTTAATAAAATGGTCCTTAATAGATGTCGAAAGCCAGCCAATGCAGATATTCTGGTACCGGGAGATACAATTTGTTTGATTGGAACCACATCAGAACACATCCCATACGATCAAATCGATAATATGTTTGTATCCAAGGATGATGTGGATGTGCTTATTCGCGAAGGCGTGAAGCTCTCTCCATCATTGGCTACGACTCGTATTTTACGTGCCTATGCAGGTGTTCGTCCTTTGGTTGCAGCTGACGATGACCCAACAGGACGAAGCATTAGTCGTGGTATTGTACTGCTGGATCACCAGAAGCGTGATGGTCTTTCAGGTTTCATAACCATTACGGGTGGTAAACTAATGACTTACCGATTGATGGCTGAAGAAGCAACTGATTTGATTTGCCAAAAACTGGCTGTTGATAAAGCCTGTGAAACGGCTCATAAGCCATTGCCTGGATCGGAAAGGAGTGACTTGTCTATGGAGAATGTTTCTCAGAAAATTTATTCAGGTTTAAGTATTGCGCAAAAATCGGCGCAAGACCGCCATGGCTCATTGGCACATAAGGCTTCTAATGGAGATGAGAATGACGATTCACTGGTTTGTGAGTGTGAAGGGGTGTCTCTGGGAGAGGTGAAATATGCCATTAATGAATTACATGTCAATAACCTAATCGACCTGCGTCGCCGTACCCGTGTCGGTATGGGAACCTGTCAGGGGGAATTGTGTGCTTGCCGTGCGGCAGGATTGCTTTGTGAGTCTTTGGAAGAAGTAGGTAAGGCAAAAGATGACTTGGCTAATTTCCTTCAGGAACGATGGAAGGGGATGTCGCCAATTGCCTGGGGAGATACAATCAATGAAGTTCAGTTTACCTCCTGGATTTATGAGGGTATATACGGATTGAAAGCAGATAACAATTAAGAAAGCATTAGTATGAAGTTCGATAACATTATTATAGGAGGTGGGTTGAGTGGACTCACATGTGGCATTAAGTTGGCAGAGCAAGGACGAAAATGTGCGATTGTTTCATCTGGGCAGAGTGCCATCCATTTCTTTTCGGGTTCTTTCGATTTGCTTGGTCAGGTGAATGGAGAAGAGGTTAGCCATCCTATTGAGGCAATAAAAAACTTAGCCGATACGCATCCTTATCAGCGTGTGGGAATAGAAAATATAGGCCGTTTGGCAGAGGAAGCACCTCAATTACTGAATCGTGCCGGCTTGAAATTTTGTGGAAAGGCAGATCAAAATCATTTTGTATTGACACCAATGGGTGTTATGAAACCAAGCTGGTTGACTCTGGATGATTTTACCTGTTTCGATCAAAAACATAGCTTCCCATGGAAGAAAGTTCTCATTCTAAACTTCAGTGGTTTTCTGGACTTTCACACTTTGTTTGTAAAGGATGGCCTAAAGAAGTTTGAGGTAGACTCTCAAATCAAAAATATTGCAATGAAGGCCTTCGAAGCGATTCGTAAAAATCCAAGCGAAATGCGTTCTACCAATATTGCCAAGGTCTTCGATAAGGGAGATGTATTAGATGAGTTTGTCAAAAAAGCAAACCTCTTAAGCGAAGGTTTCGAAGTGATTATTCTGCCATCAGTCTTCGGATTATTTAATAAAAAGGTAGTTGATGAGCTTAAAGCAAAAGTAAATAAACCGGTTGTATTGGTGCCGGCTATCCCACCTTCAGTCCCGGGTATTCGCAGTCAGATGCTTCTTAGTCGGCGTTTTCAGGAGTTGGGAGGAACCTTTTTTATGGGCGATAATGTGGAAGAGGGCTATTTCGAGAATAACCGACTCATGGATATCAGGACCAATAATCATGGTGATATCAAGCTGGAAGCCGATGCCTTTATTCTGGCTAGTGGGAGCTTTTATAGTAAAGGAATTGTGGCTACTCACGACAAGTTATACGAACCCATTTTTGGCTTGGATATCGATGGAGATACTGATCGTTCTCAATGGCTCGATGAGAAGTTCTTCAAAGATCAGCCCTATATGCATTTTGGTGTAAAAGCTGATAGCAATTTCCGTGCATTGATGAAGGGACAGGCCATAGAGAATTTATATGTTGCAGGTTCGGTACTTGGAGGGGCTAATGCCCTAAAGGAAGGCAGTGGAGCTGGTATCAGTTTATTGACTTCGCTGCATGTCGTTGAGCAAATTTTAAAATAACAGGATGATGAAGAAGGAAATATTTGAGCCGTTTAATATCAGCGACAATAATTTTGAACAATGTGTGAAGTGTACCATTTGTACCGTCTATTGTCCTGTTCTGGAAGTTAATCCTGACTACCCAGGTCCTAAGCAGTCTGGTCCCGATGGGGAACGATTACGTTTAAAGGATCCTGGTTTTTACGATGAGGCATTAAAACTATGTTTGAACTGTAAACGTTGTGAGGTTGCTTGTCCGCATGGGGTTAAAATTGGAGATATCATCCAGATGGCCCGCATTAAACACTCTAAGAAAAAGCCAAAGTTTAGAGATATGATTTTGGCCAATACCGATATCGTAGGGAGCATGGCGAGCACATTCGCACCTCTTGTTAATCCTATGGTTGCTTTGAAGCCTGTCCGTCGAATAATGGATGGTGTGCTTAAAATTGATCATCACCGTATATTCCCTAAATATGCAGGGATGAGGTTTGAAACCTGGTATCGCAGATATGCGGCTAAGAAACAAATGGATTTTAAGAAACACGTTAGTTATTTTCATGGCTGTTATGTGAATTATAATTTCCCTCAGCAGGGTAAGGATCTCATTAAGATTATGAATGCAGCAGGTTATGGTGTTCATCTTCTTGAAAAGGAAAAATGCTGTGGAGTGGCTTTAATATCCAATGGTTTGATTAAACAAGCCACCAAACAGGCACGTCATAATGTCGAAGCCTTTAAGAAATCTATCATCGATAAGAAGATGCCGGTTATCTCGACTTCTTCAACCTGTATATTCACCATTCGCGATGAGTACCCGCATTTGTTAGGCGTAGAGAATAATGAAATTCGTGATGAAAGTGAATTGGCAACCCGTTTCCTATTTCGTTTAGTCGATTCTGGAAAGCTTAAATTGGTTTTCAAAAAGAATTACAAAAAGCGTATTGCTTATCATACCCCATGCCATATGGAAAAGCTGGGTTGGTCTATATATTCAACTTCGCTATTGCGAATGATTCCGGGAGTAGACTTTGTGTCGCTTGAGTCACGATGCTGTGGTATTGCAGGAACTTACGGATTTAAGAAAGAGAATTATGAAACCTCGCAAGGTGTCGGTAAGCCTCTATTCGATCAGATAGATAGCTCTGATGTTGATTTTGTAGCTACCGATTGTGAAACCTGTAAGTGGCAAATTGAGATGTCTACATCAAGATCGGTACAGCATCCCATCTCTATACTTGCAGAAGCACTGGATGTGGAAGCGACCATGAAACTATGGCAAAACGAATCGGCTGAAATCAGCTTATAAACCAAACGATAATATGTAAAAGAAACCTTGCATATCTTTGATTTGCAAGGCTTTTCTATTTTTCATTTGCGAGTTATCCGATGAATTTTCATCATATAGAGTAATCATCGGATAACTGACCAATTATTTATCGATAAAGGAACCCGATACTACCGAAACGAAGTGGAGATCAGCTGTTGTTTATGACTTATATTTCTGATAATTGAATGATAAAGATCGATTCGAATTTATGAATTGAATTATATGTGTTACTTTTGAAACGTTGAAATGTTTCATCATCAATCTTAAGTTTATGCCGTATCAAGATGTGTTTGTTCTTTTCTGGGAACAGGTAAAAGAAAGTGTGCAAGAAGGCCGTTTTGCCAAGTTAACTATGGCAAAGACCATTGGTAAGCCCGACTTGAGAAATATATTTGTCAGACCAGTCGCTTCTGAGGATGGCTTTAAGGTCTTAGTGAAATTGCGCTACAGATCTAAAGAGACAGAGGATGTGGAAAACGAACTGACATTAGAAGAGGCTTTTGTGGTTTTGGAATCACATCTTAAAAAGCCTTTTTTATCTGTTCTGCTATTTTCCACAACAAAGGATCTTACTTTCAAAATTAATAAAAAGGGAGCGGGTAGCATTACCGAGAATTTGCCAACATTCCATGAGGTTATACAAGCTCAAAATGACGAGGAATAGTTGGCTCTTAGCTAGTCAACCAAACGATATATTTTAAAAAGAAAGCCTTGCAGATCTACGATTGGCAAGGCTTCTTTTTTATGTGAACGGGTAGCTGTGTTGTTAAGCTTTTCTATTTTTCGTTTGCGAGTTATCCGATGAATTTTCATCATATAGAGTAAGTATCGGATAACTGACCAATAGGGCGTAGTCCCAACAGAACCCAGATCAAAACACCTGAGTTGTTGAAAAATAAATGTTTATAGATATTGAAATGTTTTAATGTCCCCTTATTTGTCCCCACTTAAAAATTTTCATTTGTTAATGAAATCAATGGTCCAGAGATTTATGTCTAAAGCAAGCGATTGTAGAATTCTAGCAAGAATATAAACACATAGAGGAGTAATTAGACTCCTCTATGTGCTTTTTGAGAAACAGTTTGTAGGAAAGTTTCTAAATATGTAAACGATACTTCCATTTAAAAATTTACTGTAATTGGATCTCCCCAAGTTTCATCTAAAGTTATGTTGAATGGTGAATTTTTAGTTGTTGTTTCATCTTTTAATATCTCACCTGAAATAGTTGTTGTACAATTAGGAGCTAGTGGGACATCATTTATTGTTCTTATTTTTATAATCGTATTTGCTTCTGCATTATACACTGAAACTTTAACTGTTGCTAAATAAGGTGTATTATCTACTATATTTGGTACTAATAATTGTGATGTTTTATTTGATAATGGAAAACTATTGTAAACAGCTGCTCCATCAGCAGCACGTGTTCCCATCCAATATGAAGTAGGCATATTTTGTATTTCAATACATAATGCTCTAGTGCCTTCCAGATCTGTAAAATTATAAGCTATTGCAGCAGATATACGCTTTAAATCAACAGTTACTGCATTTATTATATTGTCAGTTACAGTGAAGTCAACTTTACCTTTAAAGAATCCTGTAGTTGAAGCTCGTGCTCCATTCATCTCCCAAGAACAATTAATATATTCACTACCTGCACTCATTGCTGCTCCATCTGTCAAATCATGTCCTATTAATGTGACGGTATAGTCACCTGCAGGTAATTCATCAGCTATTGCTGAAGTAAACTGAATTGTTTTAACAAATGTACCATCTTGTTTAAATAATAAATATTCATATACTGGTAATACTATTCCTGTTTTGGTATTTGAGATTTCACTAGTTAAGCTATTTGTATTAAAAGTAACTTTGTTAAGCATAGCTTCTGGTTTTACTTCAGCATCTTTATTTTTTGAACATCCGGTGAACATTGTAGTAATTACAGCTACGATAAATAATAATTTCCTCATTTGATTTACTTTTATAATTGATGAATATTTACAATTGATTTTTCGAAATCAAAATTATAAACAATAGTTTTTCATTCCTACTGTCAAATCTGTCAACTTTTCGAGACGGAAAATAACATTTAGAAGAAGTCTTTATCTCGAGAACTGGATAAGTTGAAAATTGAGCCAAGAAACGAAGCTTATTTATTTGGGGGAAACTTCACTAACGCCTGACACACTGGGCTATTCTAAGAATGAATACAGATAACAAAAGCCAGTTTTAGAAGCCAGAAACCCGTTTCCGGTATTTGGGATATAAACTATACAAAACATACTTATAAAAATATCCATTACTGATAAAACCCCTATAAAATGGGAGATTTTACAAAGCCAACAACCAATTTTTAAACGGGGTATTTAAACCGATAACTCGATAACGGTAGTATTAAATAGGAATTATATTTATTTAAGATATAAACTCACTTTCATCTGATATATGAGTCTTAAAAAAGATTGGAAAATATCATATCTAATCAATCTGAATCGCACTTTACTTCCGATTCAGCCTAAACACTAAAAAGCCTTTATTGAGGTGTCCACTATATAATCGTGTGGGCTAAGTAAATCAAATTTACTCTTCGGTTGAAAAAATTCTATAAAAATAGAAATAAGTGCAATTTTGAGTCAGAAATAATAACCAGACTATTCTTTATTGTAATGAATGAGAATCCTTGTTCTAGCAAAAGGAGGATAGTAAAAACTAAAATAAATGGAATTTAATTGCAAAATGAAAAAAACGTCAAAACTGAAGACAATAGAATTTGAATTCAAAACATATGGTCCCATAGATTTTTTAAAAGACATATTGAATAAGTATTTAATAAAAAGAGAGCATCAAAAAGCTCTCTTCTTTTGTGGTGTATTAATAATTGTATGCTTTTTAGCGTATACCTAAAAAAAAGATAGAAGTAAGCTCTGAAAATAGGGCAGTAGGAGGTGTTCATTAAGCTTGGCTAAAAGGGGTACAGGGCTTTCGTTTTGCTTATGAAGGCTTGTTTTCTGCAACAAAAATCAAGGCTTATTTGTGGGTGTTGTAATATGCTGGTAATGAGCAGTGCTTGGGGATCAAAAAAAACATAGTGTTGTTTTTAAAAAACAACACTATGTTTTGAGTAAAATGTGCTTATGTTTTTACAAAAACATAAGCATGTTTTTTTTAACAGATAGCCTTAATCATTTTTACACGACCTTTTCGTATGTCAAATTTGTTAGCATAGTCTTTAATTCCTTGCCGGGTGTAAAAAGTGTTTTTGCATTTTTTATGGAGTGAGCAGTGACATCTTCTTTATTTGCTTCCCCATTGCTGCTAATACTCACACGTAGGCTACCAAGCTCGCCAAGGCGAACAATTGAACCTTCTTCCAGTCCGTCTTGCATGACTTCTACCAGTGCATAAAGTACAGCACGAATATCTGCACCACCAACCGTACTGTTTTGAGCAATACGCTTGGTGAGTTTCTCAAGTGTTAATTCACCATTACTAGCTGAACTTGCATAAAATTTTTTCTCTCCGCCACCCACGACACCTGGCTGACCTCTTTCAATGACTTTGTACTTGATTGTCATATTGTAATAATTTTTAATCCGTAATTGTTCTGATTTTTTAGTTTCGAGGTGCAGCTATCTGTCCTGTTTACAGTAATCACCTATTCTAAACTAAAATCAAAATGTTTGATTTTACGTATTAAGTTTTATATTGCGGGCTCCATCGGCCTCCTCTTCCAGTTGTCTCGCCAAAGTCGTCCGGTTGATGACCAGCCGATGGTTTACCTCATTTTTATGAATGACTTGCTTTAGTCGTCATCCAGTAAAACAGTTATGAAATTATATAAAATATTTTTAACAACATAATGAGTTATTAAGTTTCGTTAGGCTATTCTTTTGTTTTGTGTATCTCCTTTTCAGGTTTCCTTCTAAGTTCGTTATAGCATCTCCCACATTTTATTTTTATTCTAGTCTTTTAGTATTAAATTCGCGCCATCATTAAAAGAAACCATTAGCATGAGGAAGTTGAAAAACAGCGAGCTGAATCGCAAAAGTATAACTGAGTTTAAAACGGCAGAGAAAACACCCTTTATAATTGTGTTGGACAATGTGCGCAGTTTAAACAATATTGGTTCGGTCTTTCGTACTTCTGATGCGCTTTTGATTGAGGCGATTTACCTGTGTGGTATTACAGCCACACCACCACATCGCGATTTGCACAAAACTGCTTTGGGTGCTGAGGATTCTGTGGCTTGGAAATACTTTGAGAAAACAGAAGATGCTGTTGCCGATCTTAAGGCGAATGGTTTTGATGTTTACGCTATTGAGCAAGCCGAGAACTCAATTTCTTTGCCTGACTTTGAAATTGAATCGGATAAAAAATATGCCTTTGTTTTTGGTAACGAGGTAAAAGGTGTACAGCAATCTATTGTTGATGCTTCACAGTCGTGCATCGAAATACCTCAGTTTGGAACCAAACATTCATTCAATATCTCGGTAAGCTGTGGTATTGTTCTTTGGGATTTATTCTCGAAGTTAAGATTCTAAAAAGTACGCCTAAAGTTTTAGACGCAGATTATAAGGATTAAAATATGATCGATATACAAGATTGAAATATGATTTTTCAATCTTAATAAAATCATCATTAATCAGCGTCTAAATCGATTTGTGAAAA
This sequence comes from Ancylomarina euxina, assembly GCF_003863355.1. Classification (GTDB taxonomy): domain Bacteria; phylum Bacteroidota; class Bacteroidia; order Bacteroidales; family Marinifilaceae; genus Ancylomarina; species Ancylomarina euxinus. The sequence continues at coordinate 96,567 of NZ_QQWG01000003.1, forward strand.
TCAAATTTTGACCCTCTATACATTGAATTCGAGTGTGACAATTGTTCCAGGGAACTCTTTGCGCGTTAGTTTTGAGAACTTACGGTGCTTCACTTGTTTCCATACACCATTACCCGAAATAATTTGAATTTTACCATCGTTTTGCTCAATAAACTGACGAATGGTAAATAAACCCATACCATTGTGTTTAAATGGTTTTGAGGTTGATCCTGACTCTACAGCCCATCTTATGGCTCCCATACCGTTTTGAGCCTTTTTTAAGACAGCTGTCGCCAATTGTGGTATACTAGCTCCTCTATTTACGATACTGATGATTAGCTTCTTATTGTGTACCGATACGTAATGCGAAATAAACACTTCTTTACGATTGCTATGAGTAAAAGCATTTCGGAATATTTCAGCGACACAGAGTTCAATCGCCATTTTTAGCTGAGGATTCAAAGCGACATCAGGACGTTCCGGGAATATTTTATTTTCCAGATAATCGGTCAGTTCGCTTTCATCATCACTATTAAAGAATTGGCATTTAATAAGACTCTTCCAAACATCTTTTTTCATGCCACCTCTAATCATTTTCTTGGTATAGAAAAGGTTAAGAATGGAATCTTGAAGATTGATTAAACGAACCTTATTCTTGCGTCTTTCACAATCCATAATAAGACTTCCTAATACCGCAAAAAGATTGGATTCAATGAGTTTAGTCTCATGAAAATTCAGAACGACTTCGTCCTTTATCAATTGCTTCGTAGAGGTATATAATTCTGTTAGGAATAGATGACTCTGAAAGTTATTAGTAAGTTTTTTAGGGATGATGATTTCCATATTGCTTGGGATATAATTCAATATTAAAAAAAGATGATACTTCTTCAAGTGGTTACATGACGGACCTCTTTAAATTAAAAGTATCATAGTTTACAAAATGGAGAAATTTAAGTGGCGACTAAGATATAAAATATCCTTCATATCCATATATCCTTTGGCTAATTTTAGATGGATATCAGCTATTCGTATGATGAACGGAAGGAAAGCTCTTGATAATAGGAGCAAAAAAAAACGACTCTAGAGAGAGTCGTTTTTTTATATGCTTTAAGTTTGAGTTTAATTACTCAACAATAGCTTTAAATTCTGCATTTTCAAAAACAGTATAGAATTCAAGATCTGACTTAGCGAAAGCTTTTAATGAAGCATCCTTAGCAGTAGCTGATTTCAAGTTAGAGAAAATTAAGTTGTTGTTGTTAGTTCTTGCACCAACAATAGCTTTAAGGTAGTCAACCATAGCATCATCACTTGTGTTCTTGTTCAATTTCTCAAGAGCAACCGTGTATTTTCCAGCTAAGATGTTTGCTAAAGCAGAGTTTACAGCATAACACTCACCAAACTGCTGAGTTGCTAAGTCGTACTGAGCTTTTTTAATTGCAACGATACCTAAGTTGTAGTTTACTTCTTTACCTGCACCTGTAGCAGCACCAAACAGTACTTCAGCTTCAGCAACATTACCATTAACTAATTCTACAGCACCTAAGTTGTTTTTAACAACTGCGTTGTTAGCAGAAAGTTGATCAGCTTTGTCGAAGTTAGCTTTAGCTTCCTCGATTTTTTTCATTCCGAATAAAATCATACCTGCATCGTTATGAGCTCTCCAGTCAGCAGCAAATTGTTTTTTAGCTGTGTTGTAGATCGCTAATTTCTCGCTAGCTACTTCAGTTAGAGTTGCAGCATAAAGCAATTCTTCAACGTTTAATTCAGCAGGATTGTTCTTAGCAAGATCTTTAATTTTTTCGTCTGATTTACCAATATTATCAACGTTTACAAGGAATTTAGCTCTTCTTAATTTAGGAAGGATCTCTTCTTTAACTTCAGAGAAAGCAGCCGAAATATTTCTGATTTCTTTTTCACGTACTTCAGGATCTGTGTACATTGAAAGAACACGTAGAATTAATTCTTTATCTCTGATGTTAGAGGCTTGCATTAATTTTTTGAAACCATCCCAGTCCTCAGGAGTCACATTAGATTTGAAGAATTCCTCGCTAGTGTAATCAGAAAGCTTCGCTTTCTTCATTGATTTCTTCACATACTTCGAAGAAGATACTTCACGTTTACCAGCTAATTTCTCATTGAAATCTTCCGCTCCATCAGGTGATGCATAAGCCGAAACTTCAATCCCTTTATATTCTTTCTTAGCGTCAGCTTCAACAGTTTTGAAGTACTCGCTTAGAGCTTTAATATCTTCGCTTTTCATTTCTGACCAACGAACGTTAGCGCTGTTGATTAGGTAATGAAGATCAGCTTCTTTAGTTTCAGCAATAATTCTTTGGAAAGCATCTTTACCAATAATATTAGCAGGTTTATTTTGAACAAGAGTAGCAGTCGCTTTAACCCCTTGTGCAATTTTTACAGGATCAAAATCCAATGATTTTTCACCTTTTTGAGCTGTCATTCTAACTTCTAAGTCAGATATACGCATGGCAACTTCATAATCAACACTCCCTTTATATTTAATTGTTTTGCCAGCTTCGTAAGGTACAACTTCAGCATTTCCTTGTACTTTTTCACCCTGTAGAGTTCTTGGCGCAAAAGCAACTTCTCCACCTTCAAACTTTAATACCGGAGTCGCAATTAAAGTCGCTTTCTTGTTAAAATAGTTAGCAGGTATTCTAACGCTAACCTCAACATCAACTTTCCCAGCGTGAGTTTCTAGAATCTCTGGAGTCACATTGTAATCAATGTCACTTGCATTTTTTTTCATCTTACTCATTCCAGCACAACCAGAAAGTAAGGCACCAGCTAGTAGCATAGCTGCCACGTGATTAAGCTTGATTTTTTTCATGATAATAACTTAAATATGTTGTTGTAATTAATTAAAAGGATATGAAAACAAATTTAAGAAAAATTTATTCACTAAAAGATTCAATTTTGATTAATGTTTGGAAACTAATCTTCTAGATTATGACTCTATTGAGACCTTTTTTGTATTCGGTGTTAAAGATCACGTCACAGATTTTAGAATAGTCAGAATTATTTCCAATAAAATCGATGTTATTTGTATCAATAACGAGGAAGTTCAGATCTTGTTGTTGTTTGAAGAATGAAAAATAACTATTCTGAATTTTCAGTAGATAATCTGCTGTTATGTCTTGCTCATAATCCCGACCTCTCATTTTGATGTTGTCCAGTAACTTGTCCACATCTGAATGGAGATAGACATATAAATCAGGTTTAGGTAAAGAGTTGTAAATGATATGAAAGAATTGACTATACAGTTTATATTCATCATCTTGAAGCGTCTGTTTAGAGAAAATCAAAGACTTCATAAAATAATAGTCAGCAATGGTGAACGATTTGAATAAATCTTGTTCACTCAATTCATTTTTTAATTGATTGTATCTATCGGCCAAAAATGACATCTCGAGAGGGAATGAATATTTCTCAGGCTCCTCGTAAAATTTAGGCAGGAAAGGGTTATCTGCAAACTGCTCCAAAATGAGTTTTGCATTGAATTCTGAAGCTATTTTGCTCGATAAAGAGGTTTTTCCGGCACCTATATTTCCTTCGATGACGATAAAATTATAATCCATTAAAAGTGTGTTTCTGATTTGGACTCGTAAAAATATAAAATGCTGTTTAAATAATAGGCTTTTTAAAAAAAAGAGTAGCCATTGTTGATAAAAAAATCAAAATGGCCACTCCTGTAAATTCGTGTTAGTATGCTTTAAGTTATTTTATATCAGGGCTTATATTCATGTTGTAAAAGATGAATGACCAGATATCTGCATATTCTTCAATTTGCTTAGATGTTGGCATGCCAGCACCATGGCCTGCATTCGATTCAATTCTTATGAGAACAGGCTGATTTCCTGTATGTTTTTCTTGTAGAGTGGCTATATATTTAAATGAATGAGCTGGCACGACTCTGTCATCGTGATCGGCAGTTGTAACCATTACAGCAGGGTAAGCTTTATTACTTATATTATGAATAGGCGAGTACTTATAGAGATAATTAAACATCTCATTGTTATCCTCACTGGTTCCGTAATCGCCAGCCCAAGCCCAACCGATTGTGAATTTATGATAGCGCAGCATATCCATAACACCCACTTCGGGAATAGCGACTTTAAAAAGGTCGGGACGCTGATTGATAACAGCTCCTACAAGTAAGCCTCCATTTGAACCACCTTTTAAGGCTAGCTTTTCAGCATTGGTATATTTATTTTCAATTAGGTATTCAGCGGCTGAGATACAATCATCAAATACATTCTGTTTTTTCATTTTTGTACCAGCCTGATGCCAATCTTCGCCATATTCGCCACCACCACGTAAATTTGCAACAACATAAACACCTCCATTTTCTAACCAAACTAAACGGCGAGGAGTGAAGTAGGGGGTTAAACTGACATTGAATCCGCCATAGCCATATAATAAACATGGATTGTTTCCATCCAATTGAGTTCCTTTTTTGTAGATAATAAACAGTGGAACCTGGGTGCCATCCTTACTTGTGTAGAACTTCTGTTCTGTTATAAAATCTTCAGGATTGAAATTGATTTTTGGCTGATAAAATAGTTCTGATTTTTTTGTTTCGAAATTATACTTGTACGCAATTGCAGGTGATGTGAACGATTCGAAACTATAGAAAGCCGTTTTTTCATCCTTCTTCCCAGAGAAACTTCCAGCTGTGCCAATTCCAGGTAGATCGAAATCATAATCGAAGCTACCATCCAAATTTAGAATTTCGATTTTTGAATAAGCATCCTGCATGTATGTGGCTACAATTTTACCACCTGCAAGTTTTACACCACTCAAAACATTCTCATTTTCGGCGATGATGTCTTTCCAGTTTTCCTTGGCTGGATTTTTAACATCAACAGAAACTAAACGGTATTTTGGAGAACCATTATTGGTATACATCAATAAGCTACCATTGATATCATCAATAATATTGTGATCGAAAGTTAATTCGTCGGTAATCAATTTAAAATCGGCTCCTTTTTTGTCTAGTTCTTTAAAATAAAGCGCATTCCCATGTGAAGCAGACATAGCCGATAGAATGAGGTATTTCTCATCGTCGGTAACAGAAGCTCCATATAAACGTTTCGGAAATTTTGAATCTTGATAAACTAGTTCGTCATCAGATTGCCTGTGGCCTAGCTTGTGATAATAGACTTTATGGTATTCATTAGAGTTCGATAATTCGGTGCCTGCCTTTGGAGCATCGTAGGCACCATAGAAGAAACCGTCTTTATACCAGGAAACGCCTGAGAATTTAATCCACATTAAATGATCACTGATATCTTCACCTGTTGCAATGTTTTTTACAAATACTTCGTTCCAATCCGACCCCGATCGAGCAACTAAATAGGCTAAGTATTTGCTATCGCTTGAAACAGATATCCCTGCAAGTGCAACTGTTCCATCATCAGATAATTGATTTGGATCGAGTAGAACACGAGCTTCATCTTCAAGTTTAGATTGGACGTATAAAACGGCCTGGTTTTGTAAGCCATCGTTTCTATAGTGGAAATACAATTCACCCTTTTTAAAGGGAACACCAATCTTGGGATAGTTCCAAACCTCGGTCAGTCGTTCTTTAATCTTCGCTTTGAAAGGAATGCTGTTTAGAAAGTTATCGGTGACTTTGTTTTGCTCAACAACCCAGGCTTTAGTTTCATCAGAATTATCGTCTTCTAACCATCGGTATGGGTCGGCAACTGTCGTGTTGAAATACAGATCTGTTGTGTCAACTTTTTTTGAAATGGGGTAGTTCATTTTTGTTCTTTCGTTGGAACAGGAAACCATTATCGAAATGCAAAATAATGGCAAAATAAGTTTCTTCATGATTTGAACTTAAGGATTAGAAATAGGTTTTAACTCCAGTTGAATCAGTATTATTCAGAGAATAATAATCTGAATTAGAAATGATTGTCTTAAAGTTAGAATTATAAATCTAATAACTCAATATCATATTTGGAAGGATATTTATTGCTGTTCTTATTATTTAGAATGCTAAAGCTGTTTTCCTGTTCGGGCTTGATGCTTATCTTTTTTTGCTCCTAGTATATTCCCAATGACCATGCCTATACCTGCACACAAGAAAAATAGGTGTGGATTAAAACTATAGAATGTTCCATAACTCAGAAGTAAACCAAAGGCCACACCGACTAAGGTATAAATGCCAGAGTAGGTATAAGTGAAATGATGAGCTTGGTATATTTGATGTGCATCTTTTAGATGCTTGATCAGTTTTTCAACCCTTTTCTCGTATTCGCTTCTATTAACCCCAGATTTGTTTATCAGGCGATCGAGATCGTTCACTATTTTCTCCAATTCGATTTTAGCATGCTTACAATCCAAACAATTTTTGTGTTTGACATGATCTATTAATGCAGCTATTCGCTTTAGTTTTTCGATTTGATAAAAACGATAATCCTTTACAGAAATATGTTCGTCAATTTGATTATCAATGTTATTGTTGATGCTGTCGAGCCAGGAGTTTTGCATAGAATAAAAATATTTTGAGCAAATTTAGTGAAATAAAGAGAGAAACGTTCATGCCTTTTCCCTAAGCTTTTAGGCCTTTAGAATATATGTTTTCAATGATTTTATGGATATGCTTTTACTTAGTTGTATGATTGGGATTTACCTACTACCTTTGCCTATTCAGAAAAATAGAATAATAAGTAGACAAATGGCAAAGCAAAGACAAGAAATGTTGTTCGGGATTAGAGCAGCAATGGAAGCGATTAATAGTGAAAAAGAAATTGAGAAAATATTGATTCGTAGCGGTCTTGCTGGACCATTGTACAATGAATTTTTCGAATTGGTTCGTACAAAAGATGTGCAATATCAATTTGTTCCAAAGGAAAAGATTGATGCAATGGATCAAAGAAACAATCAAGGTGTTATTGCCTTAATTGCTCCAATTGCTTATCAAGAAATTGAAGATGTATTGCCAGAGATTATGGTTGGGGGAAAAATTCCTTTGATTTTAGTGCTTGATCAGATTACTGATGTTAGAAACTTTGGTGCAATTGCTCGTTCTGCTGAATGTGCAGGTGTTCAGGCGATTATTATCCCTTTCAAGAATTCGGCTAAAGTAACTCCAGATGCTATTAAAACATCGGCTGGTGCTTTATACAACATCCCAGTTTGTCGTGTACAAAACCTAAAGACCTTAGTTCGTGATTTAAAGAAAGAAGGTATTCGTATTGTTGCAGCTACCGAAAAGGGAGATAAAATGTACACTGAGGCTAATTTGACTTTGGCAACAGCTATTATTATGGGATCAGAGGATGTTGGTATCGATGATGCTTTATTGCGTCTTGCTGATGAGCAAGTGAAGATTCCAATCTTAGGTTCGATTGAATCATTAAATGTATCAGTTGCTGCTTCGTTAATGATTTATGAGGCTGTTAGACAAAGAAATTTGTAAGTTTTAGGTCATTCGACCATATAAGATATTCCAATAAAAAAGTCATTCGATAAATCGAATGACTTTTTTTATGACTGAATTTATTTTGAATAAGGAGACTACTCAACCTCCTTTGTATCATATTTTCTATAGTTGTAATAAGCCGCTACGCTCAATACGATAAGAATTCCAACCGTATAATATACCCAAGATGGAACAGGAATTGGATCACCTTTTGCGTAAGAGTGAAGTCCTGCAAGGTAATAGTTTACTCCAAAGTAAGTCATGATGATAGAACTATAGGCCCATACAGATGCAAGGTTGAAGGTGAAGATTGATTTTAAACCCGGAATGTAGCGCATATGAAGAACAAAGCTGTAGACTAACACACTGACCAAAGCCCAGGTTTCTTTTGGATCCCATCCCCAATAACGACCCCATGATTCGTTGGCCCAGATACCGCCTAGAATAGTTCCAATGGTTAGACTATATAAACCAATAATCATAGTCATTTCACTAATTCGACTTAACTCAACAACTGTTGTATCAATCCTAATTTCATTCTTTTTGTTTTTTAATACCATTAACAATAGGCTTATCATTCCAAGAATAGTTGCCAACGCAAGGAAACCGTAGCTGCCTGTTATAATTGCAACATGAATGGTTAACCAGTACGATTTTAAAACAGGAACCAAGTTGGTTATTTCAGGACTCATCCAGGATAGGTGGGCTACAAATAAAGTAAGACCCGCTAATACCGAAGTTGCTGCCAAAGCAAACTTCGATTTTCGGGTAAATAAGAATCCCGCAAGAAGACAGGCCCAAGCCACATAGGTCATCGATTCAAATCCATTACTCCAGGGTGCACGACCGGCGATATACCAACGAGCACCTAAACCTATCGTATGCATCAAAAAGGCAACACTTAGAACAATAAATGCAATGCGGAATAACCACTTGATTGACATTTTAGGTGTGATGATTTTTGCAACCAATGCAATAATCAGAATGAAACCAATAAGAAGGTAGTACGGGAATAATTTTTTGAAAATATTGATATTATTGTAAAGAATCTCAGTTTTTATTTTGCTTGCCGATGGCATCACTTCTTTACCATAGGTATTCTGATATTTCTTGATGCCATTGATATACATATCTGCAGAGTCGTAATCATGAGCTTTAAGAGACTGACTAAGCATTAATATTGACTTCTTAATGAATAATGAATCTTCACCTTGAACATGAATAGGCTCCTTTGGATGGTACCAAGCATGGTTTTTGTCTTTAGGATCGGGGAATAGTTTTAAAAACTCACCTGTAAATACCATATAACTGATGTTCACTCTTTCGTCAACTGAGATAATCTCTTTGTCGTAAGCAGTTCGATTTGCAGGCTTACGAGAATAGGCATCTTGAACTTTTTTCCCAAGTTTGTATTGTCCTCTGATATCAAGGAAATTGGCAAAACTTGCATATTTTCCACTTGCTCCAATCTCTCGAATTAAGTCAGGGTTGCTAACCTTTATAAGTGGTGTTTCTTCCCAGCTCTGAGGATCGATAATCATACTCAGGAATACTTGATCTGCATTAAGACCATCAATACGGCTCTTTTTGCTGATTTTACGAATAACCTCACTGGCTAATGTATTGATCGGTTCGAATCGACCCGTTTTGTCTTGAACGACCAGTTCACCAAAACTCTTTGCTTGCTCCAATGGCACTTCTATTCTGTTTCCATCTTGAGCATAAGTTGAAATACTACCTCCCAAGGCTATAATTAAAACAAGAATTGTTTTCAAGCTTTTACTTTTCATCTGACTTAAAGCTTTAAAACGAGTTCCAGATGCGATTAATGACCAAACCATACCTACAATCATTAAGAAATAGCCAAAGTAAGTCACCATCATTCCCCACTGATCGTGATTAACCGATAGGATTGTGCCACCCTCGTCGGTATCATATGACGATTGGTAAAAGCGAAATCCCTGATGTTTTAAAATGTTGTTCATATAGATACGGTAATCTTTCTTGATGGAACTTAATGTGTCAATCAAGGTTACTTCGCTTGCAAACGAAGATGGACTCATAGAACCAGGATAGCGTTCAAGCTGAAAATCGTTGAGCTTAATGAAAAAAGGTAAGTTCAAATATTTTGAGCCGTAAGAAACGCTAACATTTAAACCGTTAATTTGTGTTGTTTCAGGTGTACCGATATAATCTTTAAATCCTTTTACGATCAATTCTTTTTCTTGCTCACCACTTTTTACATCGAAAACTAAAACGGTTGGTGCTTTTTTATCTTGAGTATTAACATACTTGTATTTGGCGGAAGGAAAGAAATTCTTAATGATCAAACGTATTCCATTAATCTCATATAATTTTCTTGGACCAATGGTATACCATTTATTGCTTTCCATTTGAGCACCTTCTCCACCCATCATATTTAATTCTTTGATCGGGTAGGGGCTTTTTATTCTTAAACTATCGGTATAGGAGAAGTTAGTTGCGAGTTCAGTCTCTTTTTCGCCAAATGAAAATAAATTTTCACCAAGCACTTTATGGCTGTTATAATCAAGACTGAATGTTTGCATGCCTTGCATTTTGTTTTCTGTGGTTGCAGCAAATGTTATAACAGGTGTGCCACCAGCTTCTTCAATTAGGCTCGTTGATGCGTTAGGAATATAATGCTTTAGACTGACTTTAATGTTCTTCTCATTAAGCGATAGTTTCTCATTAAGACTAACATTACTCAATGCACTCATGTTGAGTTTTATGGATTCTTCCGCTTTATTACCATTCTCTTCAACTATTATATCGACATAGCTATCGATGCTGGTAATTTGACTTGTGGCTTTCCCTTCTCGAATATGCATGCTGCCTTCGTAACCTACATAGCGGGTAATTCCTGATCCCAAAAGAATAATAATGAATGAAACATGGAAGAGTCCCATAGCCCATTTTTCTTTTTTGTAAAGCTTATATCTATAAATGTTAGCTGCGAGGTTTACTGTAATTAAAAACAGTAATATTTCGAACCAAGCTGCATTATAAACAACAGCTTTAGCAGCTTGAGTCCCAAAATCATTTTCAATAAATGTGGCAGCACCGATAGAAATTGCAAAAACGGCAATCAAAGTGCCCATCATTTGCATAGAGAAGAGAAAGTTTAGTAGTTTTTTCATATAGTTCTGTGTGTAATATAACCCATTAGGCTTATTGGGGATGAAAATGTCTTTTTTAATTAACGACTTGAAGATAAGATTTTCCATGTAAATAGAACTATAGGGAAACGATAATTCGAGTATAAAAGTTCTAGTTTAGAATATCTGGATCCTAAGTGGATATAATGCTTATTAAGAACAGAAATAAATTATCGCAAGATAAATGGATGCTGTTTTATTAGAAACGATTGATAATCAATAAGAGAAAAAAGAGAAAAAGGTATTAATATTTAAATATAATAAGTTTAAATAGTCCCTTATTATTGAAAAACTTCTTTATCCTCTGTAATATTGCAAATGTTAAAAAATATTACAAACTTGAATTTCAGTTTGTTGAATTTCTTTTTTTTAATGAAAAATCAAAGTTTTGAAAATGGATGGGATTATCATTCAAGCCATAATTATCAATTGAAACGATGATTTGATGAAATAATTGTTTTGAATTTTCAGCCTTATACTTCCTACCTAGTTGTATTCTGTTGTGTTGAATTTTCAGTTGTTAAAAATGAAAACTAAATCATAATCTAATGGAAAAATTACTGCTTTTACTTGTAGTCCTTATTGGAGCATTATTGCCTAATACAATAATGGCTCAGTTGAAATTTACTGGCGAAATGCGACCACGTACAGAGTATCGCAATGGTTTAAAATCGTTGTTTAATTCTGAAGATGATGCAGCATTTTTCACTTCTCAGCGTACTCGTTTAAACTTAAACTATACAGACGCTAAATTTAAAGTTGGTTTGTCTCTTCAAGATGTGAGAACATGGGGCGATGTGGCTCAATTGAATATGTCTGATAAGAATCAGTTGATGTTACACGAAGCTTGGGGGGAATTACTTTTCACTGAGAATTTCTCATTAAAAGTGGGTCGTCAGGAATTGGTTTATGATGATCATAGAATTTTAGGTAATGTAGGTTGGGCTCAGCAGGCTAGAAGTCATGACTTGGCTTTATTAAAGTTTAAGACAGACGATAAAGGTCAGTTGCATATCGGTTTGGCATACAATAACGATATGGAAGCTTTGAAGGATCAATTGTATACAACTTCGTATAAGAGCATGCAGTTTGCATGGTATAATCGTCAGTACGATAACTTCAATTTTAGCTTATTATTCCTAAACAATGGTCTACAAAGACTGGATGTTGACAATTTAAAAACTTATTACAGTCAGACTTTGGGAGTTCATGCGAATCATAGTAAAGATAAGCTAGGGTTAACAGGTTCAGCTTATCTTCAAACGGGTAAAGATGCTGCCGATCGTGATTTAAGTGCTTATTTGGTTTCTTTAGGAGCTAACTACGCTTTGAGTTCAAACTTTAAGGGGAATATTGGTTTTGAAATTCAGTCAGGAACTGATACGAATGAGCAAAATGCAAATTTCGATAATAAATCATTCACACCTCTTTTTGGAACCAATCATAAATTTAATGGGCATATGGACTATTTCTATGTGGGTAATCACACAGGTAATGTTGGTTTAGTTGATGCTTTTATTGGTGGTGCTTATTCTAAGGATAAGATCTCTTTTGGAGCAACACTTCACCGTTTTGCTACACAAGCTGATTTAATGTTAGCGGGAGAAAAACAAGACAGTTATTTAGGAACAGAACTTGACCTATCATTCGGATACCAATATTCTAAGTCAGTAACTTTTAAAATGGGATATTCACAAATGTTTGCTTCTGATTCAATGGAAGTGCTTAAAGGTGGAGATTCTGGAGAAAGACAATGTTGGGGATGGATGATGTTAGTGTTCAAACCTAATTTTCTAAAATAATACCTGATGTTTCTGATCTTTGGCATTTGTCAGGGATCAGAAATTTTCAGTCATATTCAATCTAAGAGCCAATGGTAAAATTATTCAAATTATTAACCCCTCCACCAAAATGGAGATTTCCGGTGATGATTGTCTTGGGTGCTTTTGTCGGATTAGGTATTCATGTGCTTTATTTATCAAAGGCACTTTCTTACCTATCTGATGATCCAAAGACATGTGTCAACTGTCACGTTATGGCACCTCAGTATGCGACCTACAACCATAGCTCGCACCGCGAAGTTGCCACATGTAACGATTGCCATGTACCACACAATAACGTGTTTAATAAGTACTTTTTTAAGGCAAAAGACGGATTAAGACATGCAACAATGTTTGCCTTAAGAATGGAACCGGAAGTCATCTTTATTTTGGAAGAAGGTCGCGAAGTGGTTCATAACAACTGTATTCGCTGTCACAGTCAAACACTGACTGATCCTAAACTGGCAACGCAAGTACCACAACACACGCATAATACGCAAGGTAGAGTGTGCTGGGATTGCCACAGGGAAGTTCCCCACGGAAGGGTTAATAGCCTTTCGAGTGTTCCAAACGCACGCGTACCTGTACCTTCAAGTCCAATTCCAGATTGGATGAAAGATTATTTAAAAGAAACTGATACCAAATAAAACTTAAATAAATAAACTATGAAGCCTATTAACGAATCAGTAAATAGAAGACCCTTATTGGGGTGGCTTATTTTCTTAGCTTCTCTAATTGTTGTTGTTCTTTTGGGGATTTTAGCGTCTTCGATTATGGAAAGAAGAGCTGAGTCTGTATTTGCCTATACACCGCAGGTTAAGCATGACCAGTGGGAGCCTCGCAACGAGGTGTGGGGTGAGAATTTCCCTCGCGAATTTGAAACTTATTATAAGACTGCCGATACGAGCTTTAACAGCAAGTACAATGGGAGTGCCATGATTGACATGTTGGAAGTTGATCCTCGCTTGGTTGTGCTTTGGGCAGGTTATGGTTTCTCAAAAGACTATAATCAAGGTCGTGGTCACTATTATGCCATTGAAGACTTACAGAATACCTTACGTACTGGTGGGCCAAAAACAGAAAATGATGGTCCGATGCCAGCGACCTGTTGGACATGTAAATCACCTGATGTACCTCGTTTAATGAACGAGATTGGTGTTGCCGAATTCTATAAGGGAAAATGGGCAGGTAAAGGTCATGAAGTTGTGAATCCAATTGGATGTGCTGATTGTCATGATGCTAAAACAATGAACTTGAGAGTAACTCGTCCTGCCTTAATTGAGGCTTTCCAGCGTCAAGGAAAAAATATCGAAGATGCAACTCACCAGGAGATGCGTTCTTTAGTATGTGCTCAGTGTCACGTTGAATATTATTTCGATAAGAAAAAAGTAGATGGTGCCAACTACCTAACTTTCCCTTGGGATAAAGGCATGAATGTTGAAGCGATGGAAGAATATTACGACGAGATTGAGTTTAAAGATTGGACTCATAAGTTGAGTAAAGCACCTATGTTGAAAGCTCAGCATCCTGGTTATGAAGTTTACCTAAAAGGTATTCACGCTGATCGTGGTGTTTCTTGTGCTGACTGTCATATGCCTTACAAATCAGAAGGTGGACAGAAATTTACAGATCACCATATCCAGTCACCTTTGAACAATGTGGCTAATTCATGTCAGGTTTGTCACCGTGAGGAAACTGAGAAGTTAATCAAGAACGTATACACACGTCAGGATCAAATTATCGAAAATCGCGATAAGCTTGAGGAACTTTTGGTTCGTGCTCACGTTGAGGCTAAGAAGGCTTGGGATTTAGGAGCTGATGAGGCAACTATGAAGCCCGTACTAATGATGATTCGTCATGCACAATGGCGTTGGGATTATGCTGCTGCTTCTCATGGTGGATCATTCCATGCTCCAACTGAAATTAGCCGTGTTGTATCAACGGGTATCGTTCGTGCTCAAGAGGCGAGATTACAATTAGCTCGTATTTTTGCTAGCAAAGGATTCAACGAAGAGGTTGCTTACCCAGATATCGCTACTAAAGCTAAAGCTCAAAAATTCATTGGTTTGGATATTGAGAAATTAGAAGCAGAAAAAGCAGAATTTAAGAAGAATATGCTTCCTGAGTGGAAGAAGAAAGCTGAAGAACGTGAAAGCGCTTATCAGGTTAAACGTTAATCTTTAATAGATATTCAATATGAAAATGCTGCCCATTTAGGGTGGCATTTTTTTTGCTTAATGTACAAAGTACAGAGCATGAAAAATTGATCTTTTGCCGAATATCAATACTTACAAAACCTGAAAAAGGAATATTTGGGTGGATGTACAAAGTACAAAGCTTGAGAAATTGGCTTTTTAACGAATGTACAAAGTATAAAGCCTGAAAAATGAATTTTTGAATGAATTTACAAAGTACAAAGTCGGAAAAATGAATTTTGGGATGGATGTATAAAGTAGAAAGCTTGAGAAATTGGTTTTTTATCGAATGTACTAAGTACAAAGCAAAAATAAGCATTTGGAAAGTTGATAAATATTAAATCCTGACTTATGTCTTATTTGTTTATGCCCTGCGGAAAAGAGAATGTAGATAAACCTATATTCTCTCTTTTAATCGTTTAGCATGCGATTAGTTTTAGATTATTATTCGTACTTTCAAGTCTTTTATTATGTGAGAATAAAACATCACAATAATAGAGGTTAAGAACCTTACAAAGCCTAACTATACACACTATATGTCTATAAAGAAACCCATCTGGCAGCACCCCTTTGGATATGCTGAAAGCTTTATTATTTCATTTGGTATTTTAAGTGTCGGATTCATACTGGAATTTATATTACCCAAAACACAATCGACACTTGTCTTTCCTTTAAACCTTATTTTAGGAATTAGTTTTTTTGTCCTATTAGTTGTTTCACATTTCCTTTTCAGGAAGACAAAGATTCATTCATTCCTATCAGGTATTCCTCTAACCATTGCTTTGGTTTCCAGCTTAAGTTTTCTGGTTATTCTAATGGGTATTTTGCCTCAGGTTTCATCTCATAAAACCGGATTGATTCAGCAGTTAGGTTTAAATCAAATGACCAGTTCATACCCCTTTTTAATGATCAATGTTCTTTTGTTGATCGTTCTAGCTTTTGTGAGCTTACGAAAGACCTTTCCTTTTAAATTAAAGAATTGGGGTTTTGTATGCAGTCATTGGGGCTTATGGATTGTGATTTTTGCTGGTGGTTTGGGTTCTGGTGATTTGCGCCGATTGAAAATGGATGTGTATGAGAACAAGATCGAATTGCAATCATACGATGAAAATAAAAAATTATACGAGATGCCTTTAGCCATTAAATTGAAGGATTTCTTGATAGATGAATTTAATCCCAAGTTAGCCATTGTTGAAAATGAAACGGGGAAATTGTACGAAGCACAGAAGCCATCCATGATCATGATTGAAAAAGGGCTTCATTGTGATCTGCAAAGCTGGAAAATTCAGGTTGAAGAATTTTATGTGGCATCGGGAAGGGCAGGAGATCGTTATTATCAATTAGCCGATTTTGGAGCAGCACCTGCTGCGAAGGTTCAGGCTATTTCACCTCAAAATGATACACTGCAAGGCTGGATCTCATGTGGAAGCTTCAATCGACCTCATGAATCTTTAAAGCTTAATGATCAGTTTTCTTTGGTGATGACAGTTCCTGAGCCAAAGCGATTCTCTTCTGTAGTGACTTTCTATACGCCAGATGGTAAAAAACAAGATGCCACGCTTGAGGTGAATAAACCTGTGACTGTAAACGGATGGAAAATATACCAGTTGAGTTACGATGATAAAATGGGACGCTATTCCAATAAATCGATTTTAGAAGTCGTTCGTGACCCTTGGCAGCCTTATGTTTATTTAGGTATTTTCATGATGATGATAGGTGCCGTTTATATGTTTTGGAAAGGACGAGAAACAATTAGAGAGTAGGTCAGTTTTTATTTGTAATTAAGTTTTCTCATTCATTCTTTTTCCTTATTTACTTTTTCACTCATTTACACTTTCACTTTTTTACTCATTTACCCATGATCTGGTCAAATTTTATACTCGTCTTACTAAGCAGTAGTCTACTGTGGTTATTGGCTCTTATCCTTTATAAAAAGGAATTTTTGAAACGCTTATTTATTGTTTTGGGAACAGTTTGTATTGGTGCTTTTATCGCTTTTTTGTGGGTGAAGCTAGAACGACCACCTTTGAGAACCCTAGGAGAGACACGCTTGTGGTATGCCTTTTTTCTCCCTGCCATTGGCATGATAACGTATATGCGTTGGCGTTACAATTGGATGCTTTTTTACAGCTTGGGGCTATCGCTACTGTTTTTAGTAATTAATTACATGCATCCCGAAAACTTCTCGAAAACGCTTATGCCAGCTTTACAGAGCCCTTGGTTTGTACCGCATGTGGTTGTATATATTTTTGCTTATGCCTTCTTGGCTGCTTCCTCATTGGTAGCTGTTCGTGGCTTGTATCAGCATTATTACCAAAAGTTGGATAGAAAGGTGATGTTAATGGCGGATAACTTGGTGTATCTGGGTTTTGCTTTTTTAAGCTTAGGCCTGCTTTTCGGAGCACTTTGGGCCAAAGAAGCTTGGGGACATTATTGGACTTGGGATCCCAAGGAAACATGGGCCCTTATTACTTGGTTAGGTTATTTAATCTACATACATCGCCGCCACCACATGCCAAACGTATCTAAATCCTCACTTTGGATTCTCGCATTGGCTTTTGTGATTCTACTGGTCTGCTGGTTTGGAGTGAATTATTTGCCATCAGCACAGTTTTCTGTTCATACTTATAGTCAGGCTCCCTGAGTCGATTAGTGATTAGGGATTAGTGATTGCGCTATTTTTTTTGTTAAGTTTATATTTCGTTATGTGAAAAATAAATTAAAATAATTATATGGCAGAAGATCTTATCCAAGTTGCTGAAGAAATCCAATCTACGACTGAAATAAAGGAAATACCAATTGATAAACCACTTCAAGATTTTCATCATCATTTGAGCTATAATGAAAGAATTATTTTCTCAGCAAAATTTGGCGATGGGAAAACATACTTTCTGAATAAGTTTTTTGAGGTACACAAAGATGAATTTGAAGCTATTCGGATTTTCCCCGTCAATTATCAGGTTGCCGATAATAAAGATGTCTTTGAGTTAATTAAGAAAGACATTTTAATACATCTTCTAGCTAATGATTTAATAGAGGATGAGGATTTCTTTGATGAAAGTATTTACGCTCAAAACTATCTGTTTAATAACGGAGCAGATATTGTTTTTGATATTTTAAGTGATGTTCCAGCGGTTAAAGTTCCGGCTAAAATTATCCAGAAATCTCTTAAGCATTTAAAGAAATATAAGAATGGTAAAGTAGATTCTGCAGAAAGTAAAAGAGTACAAATAGAAAATTATCTTTTAAAATTTGAAGAGGATAAAGGTGTTGCTGAGTATGACGTTATCTCAGAACTGATTACTCGTATCATAAAGTCAATTCAAGATAAAGGAAAGAAAAAGAAAGTTGTTCTTATTATTGATGATTTAGATAGAATTGATCCAGCTCATTTATTTAGAATTCTTAATGTCTTGACTGCTCATATCGACAGGGATATTATTTTGCAAAAAGAAATTGAAGATGGTGTGGGTAATAACAAGTTTAATTTCGATCATATTATTACTGTTTTCGATATTGAGAATGCGAAGAATATTTTCAGTCATTTATATGGACTTAAGACAGATTTCCCGGGCTATATATCAAAATTTATTTCGGGAAAACCATTTGAATACTCATTACAGAATATCTTGATGGATTATGTATTTGAAAATCTTTCAGAGCGATATGGAATCGATAAAAATATTCTTAAAATAACAAAGATTCGAGAAGCGATTAGAAAGGCTTCGGTTCGGGATAAAATAAAATTAATCTCAGGAATTGAAAAAGAAATAGTAAACTGTATTATTGAAGAGAAAGAAACAAAGTTTTCTTCAGTTAATAAATTTACATGTTTTTTAGTTTTATTAAAAAGATTAGATCTTAGAATTATTGATGTGTTCGATGATCTTTTAAAAGTTAATAAGTTCTGTTTATTTAATCTAATTGGAGTTAATCTTTATTTAGGAAGTGATATAGTTATAGGAAATGATGTTATTGGCATAGCAGTACGATTAGGTTCAAATAATTCAAATTGGTCAAAAATTACAATTAAAAGACACAATTCCATTGTTGAGGATATTGAGTTCTTAGAAGATGTTGGAGATATAGACATTTCTGTTCTTAGATCAGAAGTGAAGTTGATAACTAATAAGTTGATAGCTTATGTAAAGCTATAATAAACCATTAAGTTTAGTGATTGTTTTTATTAGGACCAGGGGAATTTCTAATAATATAAAAGCGACTACCCTTGGGTAGTCGCTTTTTATATGTCTAAAATTTAAAGCTAGGCTTAGCCTTCAATTTTGTGTAGAATCATTTTCTTAGCTGTACTGATAGCCGCATCAATCCCCTGAGGATCTTTACCCCCTGCAGAAGCAAAGAATGCCTGGCCACCGCCACCACCTTTAATTTCTTTAGCTGCTTCGCGAACAATTGCTCCAGCATTCAAACCATATTCTTTAACCAAATTATCCGAGAACATGATGGTCAGGTTGGCTTTTCCATTTAAATCAGCACCAGCAATAAACACAAGGTTTTCAACTTCAGCTTTCAGTTGGTAAGCGACATCTTTAATTGCATCAGCCGATCCGATATTCATCTTTTTGCTGATGAAATTAACACCTTTGGTTTCAGATATATCAGATTTTAAAGCATTCTTCACAAGCTTAAGTTGATCCTTCTGGAAAGCTTCAAGACCTTTTTTCATTTCAGAATTTTCCGAAATAAGGGCTTCGATATTTTTTAGAAGATTTTGGTTCGACTTGAAAGTACGCTCAATCTCTTTAAGTGTGTTTAACTTGTCGTTGATGTATTTCTCAGCTTTAACAGCAGTAATCGCTTCAATACGACGAACACCTGCAGAGATAGCACCTTCTGAAGTAAACTTGAATAAACCAATTTGACCAGTAGCCTTAACGTGTGTTCCCCCACAAAGTTCAACTGACTCGTTTAATTTTACAACACGAACTAAATCACCATATTTCTCGCCAAATAGAGCCATTGCACCTAATTCAACAGCTTCCTGCATAGGAATGTTGTTCTTAATTTCAGTGGTCGCATTTTCGCGAATCTTTGTGTTTACAATTTCTTCAACCTTAGCAATTTCTTCTTCAGTCAATTTTTGGAAATGAGAAAAGTCGAAACGCAGATGATCAGGAGTCACCAAAGAACCTTTTTGCTCTACATGATCGCCCAATACTTCGCGAAGTGCTGCATGTAATAGGTGAGTAGCCGTATGATTGTTAGCAATTAATTGACGCTTTTCAGTATTAACAACGGCTTTAAAAGTCAGGGTTGGATCGCTAGGTAATTCATCAGTAATATGGATGATTAAGCCTGTCTCCTTTTTGGTATCAACAATGGAAACTTTCTCGCCATTTGCCTCGATATAACCCGTGTCACCAACTTGTCCACCACTCTCGCCGTAAAAAGGTGTATAGTTGAATACCAACTGGTACAAATCTTTCCCTTTGATATTCATCTTACGGTATCGAGTGATCTTTACGTCAGTCGATAAGTAATCGTAACCTACAAATTCTTCGTTATCGTCTTTTAGAATCTCGATCCAGTCGCCAGTTTCCATTGCAGTAGCTGAACGTGAACGGTTTTTCTGAGCTTCCATTGCCTCATTAAATTCTCTACGATTCACGACCAGGTCGTTCTCTTTAAGAATCAATTCAGTTAAATCTAATGGGAAACCGTATGTATCGTAAAGTTCAAAAGCAACTTTACCTTGAACAACTTTAAAGTCGTCTTCTTTTGTTTTTTCAATAATTTGATCAAGCAACTTGATACCGTTAGCAAGTGTTCTTAGGAAAGAATTCTCTTCCTCTTTCACCACTTTCTCGATCAAATCTCTTTGCTTAATCAATTCAGGGAAGTGTTTTCCCATAACCTCGATAAGAACCTCAACCAAACGGTACATGAAAGGATCTTTCAAATCAAGGAAAGTGTAACCGTAGCGTACTGCACGACGAAGAATTCGTCGAATCACGTATCCAGCTTTGTTATTCGATGGTAATTGACCATCAGTAATTGCAAATGAAATCGTTCTAATGTGGTCAGCAATTACACGCAAAGCGATATCAACTTCTTCGTTTTTGCCATAAGTCTTACCACACATCTTAGCAATAGCCTGAATGATTGGCTGGAAAACGTCTGTATCGTAATTCGATTGTTTTTTTTGCATAGCCATACAAAGACGTTCGAATCCCATTCCAGTATCAACATGCTGATGAGGTAATGATTCTAGCGAACCATCAGCTTTACGGTTGAATTGCATGAATACCAGGTTCCATATTTCAACAACCTGTGGATGATCCATATTAATAAGATCTCTACCATCAACAAGTTTTCTTTCGTCTTCACTTCTAAGGTCGATATGAATTTCAGAACATGGACCACAAGGACCAACATCACCCATTTCCCAGAAGTTATCCTTCTTGTTTCCATTGATGATGTGATTTGCAGGAAGATATTTCTCCCAGTAGCCTGCAGCTTCATCATCACGCTCCATCTTATCTTCTTCGCTACCTTCGAAAACACTGGCATATAAACGGTCGGTAGGAAGTTTTAAAACATCTACCAATAGTTCCCAGGCCCAATCGATAGCTTCTTGCTTAAAATAGTCGCCAAAAGACCAGTTGCCCAACATTTCGAACATGGTATGGTGATAGGTGTCATGTCCTACTTCT
The DNA here is from genome assembly GCF_003863355.1 of Ancylomarina euxina. GTDB lineage: Bacteria > Bacteroidota > Bacteroidia > Bacteroidales > Marinifilaceae > Ancylomarina > Ancylomarina euxinus. Next base: position 117,861 of record NZ_QQWG01000003.1, read on the forward strand.
TCCAAGTCGTTGTGCTTACCCGATACTCGCAAACACTTTTGAGAGTTGGCAATTCGTTTGTATTTAATCGGAGAATTACCCAAAAAAAGATCCTTAAACTGGTTCATACCAGCATTAGTGAACATTAATGTAGGGTCATCTTTAATTACCATCGCTGCCGATGATTCAATTTTATGTTGTTTGGATTCAAAGAAATCCAAAAAGGTTTGTCTGATTTCGCTAGAATTCATATAGTATTATGTTTTAAATCAATGAGATTTTGATACTTAGCTTGCAAAGTTAGATTATTTCCTTAATTTTGCTCACATGCGTGAAGAAAAATGTATGTTTTTCTAAAAAAATAAATTGAATATTAACCTATGGCAAAAACCAAATATCAGTTTAATCCTGAGTCGATTAGTTACGAAGAAGTTGAAGTAAGCTTTAAGACTCGAGCATTAGGCTTTTTAAAACATATAGCTTCAAGTTTGGTCCTTGCTGTTATTATGGTGGCCATTCTCTTCAATTATTTTGGTTCACCAAAGGAGCGTTCGCTAGAACGTGAGAACCAGGAATTACTATCTCATTACGAAAGATTAAATAACGAATTCAATAAAGCACGTGTTGTTTTGGGTGACCTTGAGCAACGAGATGACAACATTTATCGTGTGATTTTTGAAGCGGAACCTATTCATAATAATATTAGAAAAGCAGGTTTTGGTGGGGTTAATCGTTACGGAAATTTAGAGAATTTAGAGAATGCTGATCTAGTTATTTCGACAGCAAAGAAATTGGATCAATTATCCAAATCTATTTACGTTCAAACCAAGTCGTATGACGAGGTAGAGGTAATGGTTAAGAATAAGTTCAAACTCTTAGCAGCTATACCGGCTATTATGCCAATTGCGATCAAAGATTTTAATCGTATTTCTGCGGGTTACGGATGGCGTGTTCATCCGATTTATAAGACTCGTAAATTTCATGATGGTATGGACTTTACAGGTAAATTGGGAACCCCGCTTTATGCCACAGGTGATGCTGTTGTTAAAGATGTTTCTATGCATAAAGGCTATGGGAAAACGGTTGTTTTGGATCATGGTTATGGGTATACAACTCTTTATGCTCATTTAAATGGTTATAACGTCAAGCGTGGACAAAAAGTAAAGCGAGGAGAAGTTATTGCATTCTTGGGTAATACTGGGAAATCGACAGGACCTCATTTGCATTATGAAATTAGAAAATCAGGTCAGACTTTAAATCCTATTAATTATTACTTTAATGACCTATCGGCAGATGAATATGACCGTATGGTTGCCTTCGCTGCGAACACTGGTCAAACAATGGACTAGTTTCACCAAAAAGATACTGGCAGACATAAAAAAGTGGCACGAAAAATTTAACTTCGTGCCACTTTTTTGTTAATTTAGTCTAAGCTTATAATTTAAGCTCCTGTCATACTGTTTGAAAAAGAGTCTGCTGTGCCATATCGAGAAACGAAAATAGAAAAACTCTACTACTCCATTGGAGAGGTTGCCGAAATGTTTTCGGTTAATACTTCTCATATCCGATATTGGGAGAAGGAGTTTGATATTATAAAGCCAAAGAAGAACAAAAAAGGGAATCGTTTTTTTACAAAGGCCGATATCGATAATTTCCATTTAATCTATCATCTTGTAAAAGAAAGAGGGATGACCCTTAGTGGTGCTAAATTGAAGTTGAAGGAAAACAAAGAAGATACTCAAAATAATTTTGATGTCGTGTCAAGACTTCAGGATATTAAGACGCTCCTTCTAGAGATGAAAGAAATGATCTAGAATTCCGAATCAGGAATATAACCCTTAAAATTTTAGAATTGAAAGTAAAAGATATAGTAGCTGCGATAGAAGAAATAGCACCCCTATCTTATCAGGAGTCCTATGATAATGCAGGTTTAATTGTAGGGAGATATGATTGGGAAATTACTGGTGCATTAATATGCTTGGATGTTGTAGAGGAAGTTGTAGAGGAAGCTATTAAAAAAGGCCTAAATCTGATCATATCACATCACCCCATTGTTTTTAAAGGGCTGAAACGATTTAATGGAAATAACTATGTGGAACGCACAGTAATGTTAGCCATTCAAAATAATATTGCCATTTATGCTGCTCATACTAATCTGGATTCTGTAAAAGGGGGAGTTAGTGATAAAATGTGTGATGTATTGGGCTTAGTAAATCGTAAAGTTTTAGATCCGCTAAGTGCTGATTTGAAGAAATTAGTGACTTATGTGCCATCTGATAAAGCAGAAGAGGTTCGTAAGTCTTTGTTTGAAGCTGGGGCAGGGCAGATAGGTCATTACGATTCTTGTAGCTTTAATTCAAAAGGAGAAGGTACTTTTAAAGCTAATGAGTCTGCGACACCTTATGTTGGTAAGCAAGGTGAGTTACATTATGAAGCGGAGACTCGAATTGAAACGATTTTTCCTAAGCATTTACAAGGGACAATTGTAAGCGCTTTATTCCGTTCTCATCCTTACGAGGAAGTTGCCTATGATATATATTCTTTAGAGAACAAAAACCCTCAAGTTGGTTTGGGCATGATTGGTGAATTAGAGAAGCCAATGGATAGTCTTGAGTTTTTGAAAAAACTGAAGGGCTTATTTCATTGTGGAGCTATACGACACACACCTATTATAAAGGATACGATAAGAAAAGTAGCACTTTGCGGTGGCAGTGGAAGTTTCTTATTGAGAAAAGCCATGGCATCCAAAGCTGATATTTATATAAGTGGAGATTTTAAATATCACGAATTTTTCGATGCCGAAGGAAAGCTAATTATTGTTGATATCGGACATTATGAAAGTGAACAGTTTACTAGAGAAATTTTTTATGAGATAGTTACAAAAAAATTCCCTAACTTTGCGGTTCGTATCTCAGAGATAAATTCGAATCCAATAAATTATTTGTAAACATATGACTACACAAAATCCAAAAGCTGCAGATTTAAAGGATATTTCAGTTGAAGAAAAATTGCGTGCACTATACGAAATGCAAAGTATTGATGCTGAGGTTGACAGGATTAAAACGCTAAGAGGAGAACTTCCTTTAGAAGTTCAGGATTTGGAAGATGAAATTGTGGGGCTTGACACCAGGATTATTAATCTTAACACTGAAGTGAGTGTACTTGGTGATACTATCACTAAGAAGAAGCAAGAGATAAAAGAAGCTGATTTGTTGATTAAAAAGTACGAGGCTCAACAGTCTAACGTTCGAAATAATCGTGAATTTGACTCTATCTCTAAAGAAATTGAATTTCAAAAGCTTGAAATTGAGTTATGCGAGAAGCGTATTAAAGAATTCACAGTAGAGGTTTCTGGCAAGAAAATCCAGATTGAAAAATCAGATGCTGTTTTAGCTGATAAAAAGATGGACCTTGAGGCTAAGAAAAGTGAATTAGACGCAATTGTTTCAGAAACTCAACTTGAAGAAGATAAGTTGAATGGTAAATCAGCTGAATACAAAACCAAAATTGAGCCGCGTTTAATTAATGCTTATAACCGTATTCGTAGTAATGCGCGTAATGGTCTTGCTGTCGTTACTGTTGAGCGTGATGCATGTGGCGGTTGTTTTAACAAAATTCCACCTCAACGTCAGATGGATATTCGTACTCGAAAGAAAATTATCGTTTGTGAATATTGTGGACGTGTTTTGGTTGACCGTTATATCGTTGATTACGATAGTAGCCTAGAAAAAGCTGATGTTGAAGAAGCTGATGCTAAGCCAAAAAGAAGAACTCGCAAAACAAAAGAGTAATTCTGACTATAGATATTACAAAGGCCGTCGAATTTCGACGGCCTTTTTGGTATGCTAGATTTGTGATGTGAATCCGATCTAGTTTGTTGGTGTAATTAAACCCTCTGCACTGATATTTAATTTAGCTTCAGGAAGATCACTTAGCGTTAATTCCTTCAGTTTTAAAGCAGCTTTGTTTTGTTTGTCAATTCGAGTCCCTAAACCTTTAATTTGTTTGCACGAAATTACTTCAGCCTTTTTGAATTCACCCTTCTTGTTTGTAAACACCTTTAGAATAGGAGCTAAACCATTAATGCCTGATACTTTCATACGACTATAAGTACAGAAATTTCCCAAGCTGTAGATGATAAAACGATCTTTGTACAGATCAACAGCTCTTAAAACATGCGGTCCATGACCTAAGATGACATCAGCGCCAGCATCAATCATTTTTCGAGCAAATTCATACACATTACCTCTGTCTTCACCCAAAAATAATTCTCGCTTTTTAGTTAGATGTTCGTATTTCGATCCTTCAGCTCCACCATGAAAAGAAACGACTGTCACATCACATCTTTCGTTTAGAGATTTTATAATACGTACAGCTTCTTCTGTATCATTAATATCACAAGTTCCTTTAATAGGAGCAAAGGCACAAAATCCAAATTTGACGCCATCACGTTCAACAACAATAGTAGGATATTCTAATAAACCGACATGCCTTAGACCAGTCTTTTCAATCAGTTCAATGGTATTTAACCTACCAGCAACACCTAAATCTCCTGAATGGTTATTAGCCATACTCAGGACATCGAATCCAGCATCAGCAATATGTTTGAAGAGAAAATCAGGACTTCGAAAAGCATAGCAATTAGCAGTATCCTGACATTTTTTTGTAATGGGTAATGAATCAGAAAAAGCACCTTCTAAATTTCCAAAACTGATGCTTGCATCACTTATAAATGGATAAAGTTCTTTCATGAGATTATCACCATTTTGTGGAGGTAGATATTTGGGATGAGGGAAATTAGTTCCCAGCATGATATCTCCAACTCCAACAATACTGACTAATTTTTCGTCAACTTGTTTTAGAATCGTATCAGGCGTTACGATGATACGATCTTGTAAAGGAATCGTATCAACAGCCTCTTGAGCTATTAGAGCTGATTGGCTCACAAGTAGAATTGATATGATTTGAAGTGAAAATAGTCTCATAGACGTGTGTATTGTAAATAAAATGTTTAATTACCAAGATCCACCAGCTCCGCCACCACCGAAGCTTCCGCCTCCAAAGCCTCCGAATCCACCAAAACTACTTCCTCCGCCACCAAATCCACCGCTACCCGATGAGAAATCGTTGAAAGAACTACCATGTGATCGTGAACTAGACCCCATCAGACCGAGTAGCATCCAAAATGGAAGACTACTTCCTGTACTACCCATGGTCTGATGTCCACGAGATCGAGAGCGTCCTATAAATGAAAAGATAAGGATGATAAAAAGAGGGATTAGGAATCCCAATGAGCCACCTTTACTTGAATACTGTTTTGCATATTGCTGATGATTGAATTCACCTTTTGCCAAGCCCATCAATACAGAACTAGCCTGATTGATTCCTTCATATATTTGACCTTGTTTGAAATAGGGAATCATCTCGTTACTCACAATCTCTTTAGCTGTAGCGTCAGGTATAGCGCCTTCAAGGCCATACCCTGTTGCAATGAATACTTGTCCGCGGCTTTCTGAAGTTTTTGGCTTGAAAAGTATCACGATCCCATTGTCAAAGCCTTTTTTTCCAACTTGCCACTTTTCACCTATCTCATATGCAAAACTTGAAGCATCAGAACCTTTTAGACTTTTAACCGTAACTAAAGTAATTTGATTACCTGTATTAGCGTAAAAATCGAGCAATTTTCTCTCTAAAGCATTCGCCTCTGATTTTGTAAGAACATTGGCAAAATCATTAACCAATACTTGCTGTTTAGGCCGCGCTGGAATGTCCTGCGCTTGAGAAAAACTTGAAAGAGCTAGAGTTAGTATTAATAATAGTTGTTTAAAATATCTCATTGCTTTAATTTTAGTTATCTCCAAATGAGATGTCATCACTTAATTCATTCACATCATCAGCTTGATAAGGGAAATGAGTTTTTAATTGTAGTCCAGCCATCTTTATACCTTCTGAAAGCCCAGTGGCAAACTCGCCTTGTTTAAAGTAGCCTAGTATTTCTTCTTTGGTATGATTCCAAAATGATTCTGGAACCTTAGCATTAATACCAGCATCGCCTAGAATGGCAAATTTATGATCGCGAATGGCGAGATAAAAAAGAACACCGTTTCTCAATTGAGTTTTGTGCATTTCCAGTTTTGAAAAAAGAAAAGCGGCTCTATCCATAACATCATCAGGGCAATTATTCTCAACATGAATACGAATTTCCCCCGATGTATTTGTTTCGGCTTCTGCAATGGCTCGTTTAATAGCTATTTGCTCTTCTTTACTAAAAAAATCAGCAGCTGATTTCATCTGTTATAATTTTAAATTTCGTTCAGATGGAAGTCGCCATAAGAACTTTTATTTCTGGATTGTAGAAATATCCTGAATGGCTCGTTTCATATTATTAATATTGGATGTGAGTATTGAGATATGTGATCTGAGAATATTTGATATCTCAGAGCACACATCATTATCTCATTACATTTATTAAAATTTAACCTCAGGAGCTTTTTCTGAACCTTTAGTGGCTTCGAAATAAGCTTTCTTCTCGTAATCAAAGAATCCCGCAAATATTGAATTAGGAAACTTTTTAATGTAAATATTATATTGCTTAGCCGACTCGTTGAATTTCTTACGCTCAACAGTGATGCGATTCTCCGTACCCTCTAATTGTGCTTGAAGGTTCATGAAATTCTGATTAGCTTTAAGCTCAGGGTAACGTTCAACACTCACCATCAAACGAGATAATGCAGAACTTAATCCGTCTTGAGCCGCTTGAAACTGCTTTATGCTAGCGGCATTCATATTATCAGGAGTAATATTTACTGAGGTTGCTTTTGCACGTGCTTCAATTACTCCTGTAAGGGTTTCTTTCTCATGTTCAGCATAACCTTTTACAGTATTTACCAGATTCGGAATTAAATCGGCACGGCGTTGATAAACATTTTCTACTTGTGCCCATTGACCATTCACATCCTCGTCCATGGTAACCATATTATTCTTAAAACCGACAGATTTACTTATTCCCCAAATAGCAAGAAGAGCTATAATAATTAGGATAATGACTGATTTTTTCATGTGTTTTGAATTTATTTTTGAAATTATTGTTAGAATTTTAGACGAATTCATTTGTATAATGACGATATGAATCTACATTATTTCTATGAGATAGATTTAAAACTACAAGATATTCGGCAAAATGTATGCCTATATGGATAAGTGGACAAAAAGAGTAGTTAAAATGACAGGCTGACAGAGTTGTATTTTGACTTTAGGGTATTTTCAATTTTCATCTATTACAATTATTGTAGGATAGAATAATTGCTTAAAAATTCTAATTTTGGGTCAGAAATCATAAAAATACCAAAAATAAAAGGGAGATTCGAATCCTCCCTTTATTATAAATTTTGCAAAAATGCGCATCCAATCTTTAAACGAAATCGAAAAATTAAAAGAACAAGAAGCTTCGTTTTGTATCTATTTCTCATCGCCCAATTGTGGTGTATGTCAAGTGCTAAAACCCAAAATAATGAGTCTGATGAAGGATGATTACCCTAAAATTCAAACTTATCAAGTAGATACAGCTATCCATCCTGAAATAGCAGCTCAAATGGGCTTTTATACGAATCCTAGTTTTATTGTTTATTTAAATGGACAAGAATATCTAAGAAGATCTCGTTCTATTAGTCTACAGGAGTTAGATGAGAGCTTAGCTCGCCCTTATAAGTTAATGTTCTGAATTTAAGGGTTTAATAGGTTCCTACATTTAGCATGACCAGTGGACACGCTTGTTCAGTCAGGATCCCATTGGCACGAGCTTTTATCTCAAATTCTGAATTCTCTGTTCCCGGTGGGAATAATATGCGTTGAGGTTTTAAACTGATTAAATAATCGTAATAACTTTTTTGGTTTTTTGCCGAAATATAAATTGCAACTGTATTAATATCGGTATAATGAGGGAATCCAGTTTCAATGTTTACAGTGTAAGCAGTACCTTCTTTATTACCAATAGCATAAGTCTTTATTTTATGCTCTTTTAATAGCTTGATACATTTGTTTGAATAGCGTTCAACATTCGTACTTGCGCCAATAACCAGAGTTGTTTTCATTTTGGAAGCTTAATGGTTAATATTTTGTTACCCTATGAATATACAAAATATTAAGCATAAGTTAAAAAGGCAAATGTTATTTATTTGAAATTCAATTCACTATTTTTTCTCAATGAGGACGGTCGCATAGGCTGAAACACCATCTTCGGTACCTTCAAAGCCTAGTTTCTCTGTTGTTGTGGCTTTTATGGCTAAATCTTCAATATCTATTCCCATAACATTGGCAAGTGTTTGTTGCATTTCAAGAATATGCGGATTGATTTTTGGTTTTTGCAAAGCGATGGTCGAATCGATATTACCAATTGTAAATCCTTTTTCAGCAATGATCTCAACCGTTTTCTTGAGCAATATTTTACTGTCAATTCCTTTTAGTTCAGCTGATGTGTCAGGGAAATGATAACCAATATCTCTCATGTTCGCAGCACCCAATAAGGCATCACAAATGGCATGAATTAAAACATCACCATCTGAGTGTCCAACACTTCCCTTATAATGATCCAATTGAATGCCACCTAACCAAAATTCTTCACCCTCTGCTAATTGGTGAACATCGAATCCGAACCCTACTCTAATTTTCATTATTTATAATTTTTATCATGACTGTATAGGCCTTAAATTGACTAAACAGTGTTGAAATGAATTTGTACAAAAAAATCCTCATGTGAAATGAGGATTTTAAAGTTATATATTTTTTTAATTTATCTTCTATTCGATTTCAAATCCAGATTTGCAGAAATGGAAACACGTAAAGTATTTTGTAGAGGATTATTTTGACTTGATGGGATTAAATATGAGAAATCAAGATCGAACATACTAAGTTTAACGCCAACACCAGCGGTGTAGAATTTACGATTCCCTTTATCTTCGTTTTCGTGAAAATAACCCGTACGAACGGCAAATTGATTTTGATACCAATACTCCAAACCTAAGCTCCAAGTTATTTCTTTGAACTCCTCACTCATGCCATTAGGGGCATCAGAAAATGAACTGAAAATACCAGACATCACACTCTTATCATTTTTATTTGAAGATAGGTTGTCATCATTCTCATCAATTTTTCTTCCAGATGAACTTGGAACTAATAGCTTATTCATATCAAGTGAGACAGAGATCGAATTATATTGGTCGATCTGGTGCTTATAAGTCGAACCAATTCTCAAATTCGTAGGGATAAATTCTTTCTCACTATCATCAGAATAACTTATTTTAGAACCAATATTAGATACATTTACTCCCCATGACCAGACTGATGGATTATGTGAAGAACCATATTCTTTTCGATGATAAATCGATAAATCTGCAGCAAAAGCATTAGCCGTTTTAGAAAGATTATCGTAACCTCCCTGTGAAATATCTGAGAATATATAGCGGAACGCGATCGCTCCAGAGAGATTGTCTCCCAAGAGGCGTGAGTAAGCGACATCAATAGATAATTCATAAGGACTTTTTTTAATTGGGATATCATCTGCTTGTTGTTGTAAGAAAATATCTCCAAGAGAAAAATATCTAAAGGATGCAGCTATGGTTTGATACTTATCTAAACTGTAATAACCTGAAAGATAGGATAGGCTCATGTCATCCGTTATTTCTCTTAACCAAGGTGTGTAGGAAGCGCTAATACCAGCCTCACTTTTTGTAAAACTATACTTTGCAGCATTCCAAAACATAGAGTTGTGATCAGGACTAGTAGCAACCCCCGTATTTCCCATGGCACCAGCTCGGGAATCAGGTGTTATAGAAAGAAAAGGAACAGCAGTTGAAATATAATTTGCTCCTGTTACTGATGTCCCTTGAGCATTAGCTTTGTTTAATAGAGTACAAAGAGCAAGTGCACAAAGTGCTCTAGCTATGATTTTTTGAATATTCATAAAGTTGAAATTGATTCGATCTGCAAATATATTATAATAACTCTGATTCTTTATTTTTATTATTTAAGGATGACTAATTTTTGAAATTTATTTGCCACTTTACCATCCTCAGTTCTCAGCTTAACTCGATAAAAATAGACGCCTCGGCCTATGGCGTCACCAAAGTCATCTTTTCCATCCCAGTTTATAGGCCCCACTCTAAAGCCAGAGGAGCTAATGGAAGTTTCTATGGTTTTAACTAGTTTACCAGAAACAGTCAATATTTGAATTAAGACTTCAATTTCACCACTTGCTTGATTGTGTTCAAAATAGAATCCTGTGTTCGTTGTGAATGGGTTGGGATAATTAAGGAGGTGTTTAATGGCTAATTTTGCATCCTTTGCCACAATAAAATCAATTTGACTTTCAGATGAATTGTTCACATTATCCCAGACCTTCAAGTTTAATTGATGTTCTCCTTCTTCAAGATTAGAAAGTTGGTAAGTTATTTGGCCTTTTTGGTAACTATCTAGTTCGGCTTGATAATGATCATTTAATTCTATGCTTTTATCATTGTTTTGATCTATTGTAGCAAGAATATTATGTCCAGAATTGGTCCCTAGTGTATTTATCCCACTTGAATCTTGAACGATTGCAAGTAGGAGTGGAGATTCATTGGTTGTTCCACCATTAACGAACTGTTCATCATTCATGTAAAGCTCAATTTCAGGACCTATTTTGTCGTCGATATTATTAATATCTGACCCACCTACAATAATATTATCGCTATATCCGCTTGCAGTAGTGGTGTTACTCTTTGCGTAGTATTGAATTTTTCCTTTACCATATTCAAAATTGATATCCTTTGGCACTAAAAAACTAAAGCTAAACTCACCGTTTTTTATACTGGCTTTCCCTGAATAAAGAGCATTTCTTTGCTCCTTGTATTCAAAAGGAGTTTCGTCGTTGCCTAATGTGGTTTTATCAGAAAATTTGTCAAAAACGGTAGGGTAAAGTATTCCATTAAATTGAGCGAGTTTTTGAGCATTTTTATCTTCAAGTTGCCCTGATATTGTAATCTTGCTTAGTGCTTTAAGAGTGTCAGTTGTTTGATTGATATCAATATTATTAAGCTTAAGAGTGGTGATATTTTCTTTGGGATAATTTAATTTTAAGGCAGGGTCTCCCAATAGGGTGAAGTTTCGTTTGTTATTACTTGAACCACTTGCATTTTTTGTGAGTCTCATAATATCACCCAAGCGTAAGTTCTCATTCTTGCTATCCCTAGAGAAAACATAGTTATAGAAATTCTGATTTAAAAAGAAATTAGGAGTTGAGTATACCAAGCGTGTTGTTGTGAATAATCCAATTCCACCACCATTATCTCTAAGGAGAATTCTTTCGCCACCCGATAATTTTTGATATTGATCAAACCGACTGAATTCACAGGTTGCTGTCATAAATAGGGGGAGGCGGTTCTCATTTTTCCAGGAATCAATATCTTCAAACATCATTATTCGTTCATGAGCCAAACCATTTTCATTGCCATGCCCTGTATAGTTAACGATTAAGTTCCCTTTGTTGATATTGTCTTCTATGTTTCTATTTACTTCAGGGTACCTGTCTCCTGCTGATGTGCTTACTTGTGTGAAGTCATCCAGAAAGATACGATGAATTCTATATTCCGGATTACTTTCTTCGAGCTGAACGGCTAACTTGTTAGCATCGCGCATATGGACGTTATTATCTTCATCATCTCCAATGAATGAAATTGCGGTTTGCCATTTTCCTAGGTTTTCATTTTTGTTGTAGTTTAGAATTTTAAACGTTACAATTTGAGCTTCTTCTTTTGAATTAACTGGCAGGCGGCCAATACCGATATCTACCAAACCTAAAGCTTCACCTTCATTATCGTCGAGAAGACCAAAGAAATCATCGGTTACAAATGATTGAGTTGGTGAGAGAGAATAGATCGATTGATAAGTAGGAATTTTATTTGTGTTGCTTTGGCTAACCAGTTTATTGTCGTACGAACCATCCCCAAAGAGAAGAAGGTATTTGGGCATTTCGTTTTCGCTTGACGCTCTATCGTAAAACATCTTAACGAAATTTCGAATCGCTGCAACATCGACAGTTCCTGATGAAAATTCATTGTATATACTTTCAGTACTGACTAAAGAAACCTTAAGTTGATCTTGTGTTTTGTGAAAGCCTGCAATTTGATTAGCGTGGCTTAAGAAATCAGGATGACTCACTATAATAAGATCGGTGGCTGAAAGGCCATGTAAGTTTTGATTCGGTATTTCACCTACAAGTCTGGGACTAGGGAATTTAGAGTTGAGATCAAAAGCTATCAGTTCTTTTAGTTCGTTATGGGAAACATTTATGTTGGCTGTAGTTCCAACAAGTTCTCTTGCAATTTGTTTTACCTGCGAAGGATCAGTTACATCCCAAACCATTGTGTTTGAGTTCGAATTTTTTAGTTTGAAGTTTGTAATATTACCTGATCCTACTGATCGTGAATCACGAAAAGCCAACTGTTCTCCTTCAAATTGAAGTTGACATCTTGCATTTAACCTCATATAATCTAACCATCCTATTGATGATGAAGAACCTTTTTCATATTCAATTTTAATAGTGAATTGATCTTGTGTTGCCTTATAATCAGTAAATCGTTGTCTGATTTGAGAAGCATATGTGGCTGTATAGCTACCGGTATTCACTGATGGAATGTCAATTTCTCCAATGGAATTGTTATTGGAGCTTAATATGAATTTTGTGCTTGAAGAAGAGCGTCCAGCAACATGTGTGTTAATACTTATTTCTTCATCTGTATTGAGATTTGGAAAACTGAATTGTAGAGTATAAGACGTTGTAATATCAAATATCTGTCCAAACCAAAGTTGACCTGACCGGAGAAGATTTTTATTGTCCAGATCGACAACTCTGTAGGCATCGAAATCACTGACTGTTATATTTGGATTAAGCTCGTTACTTACTTTTTGAATTAATGGAGATGCGGTTTTGTCTGATGTCAAAAAATAATGAGATACATTACTGTAGAGGTGATTTTCATGAACAAACTCATCGGTATCTTCATCGTATTGCCAGGATCTTGGTCCTTTTGCATAAAATAAAATGTAATCTCTAGCGTTGAATATCCCATCGCTACCTTTGTACATATAAATGTGATTCAGTACAAGATCATCACTTTTAAGAGCATTATTCATTTTAGGAAGCATGCCACCACCACTACCATATACTCTTATGTTTGTTGGGTTTTCAATACCCATATCTAAAAGTTGTTGGTATGTTATCTTATGGATGGCTGTTGAATCGACACTTATTTTAATCCATTTACCATTTGATAATATGGAGTTGTTTGCATAAGTTGCGTTAGTACTACTTTTTGTTCTTTGTTCCGAAGCTTGAGGAATAAGTTTGATTTTGAATTTTTTTAATTTTTCAAGTAATCCAGTTGATGGATTTTTTCTGATGGGAAGAAAGTTAACTTGTAAGTACTCTTGCTTTCGAATTCCAACTTTACTTAGTTGAAAATCGAATTTGGATTTGATTTGAGATGGGTCTATTAGATCTAGTTCATCTTGTGTAAACGATTCATAAATGGTGTTGTTTAGAACAAGTGAATAATCAGAACGACTATTATCTATTTTTAAGTTTTTAGAAAAATAAGGTAGAAAGTTTGTGCTTGCTTCAGTATTTGAACCTTCGAAACTGAGTATTTTAATTGATTTGCCTTCATCGGTGAAAACTTCTGAATTAAACCAGTTGAGTTCAAATTCTTGTTGGTTTTGAGCAAAACAGAGCTGTGATGCAAGTGATAATATAAGTATAAAGAGCTTACGCATTATTGATTTTGATTGAATTGGTTTTAGAAAATATTATCAATGAAATAGACTGTGAATATATTCATAATTTAGATGAAGAAATAATATTATATCCAGAGAGGAAGTCTATATCTAATTAGAATACTAAGGCATTTTGATTTAAGTTAATATTAGATTGAAAATTTGGATAAGTATTTAGGTAAAATGAGTGTTGATTTATAAAATGTATAAAAAAGTAAAATTCTATACAATAAGTTCTATTTACTTTTAGTTATATTTGTTGGGTGAAGTGTGTGTTTTTTTTGATTAAAGACTAGTTTTCTTTAACTATTGGAGAATCTGAAGCTATTTTAAACTTCCTTTACTCAAATTATAAATAGTTGAAAAAAATTGGTAAATTAGAAGTTTACACTAACACATTGTTCAATAGATATGAAGGTTGTATGCTTTTTTGGCATTAACTGGATGAGGTTTATATGTCAGGTTAAAAGGAATATCATATTAATTGATTGATGATAAATCTTTATATTTGAGTAAGCCATTTAAATATTTAAAGTTGTACTTATTCCCTTCATTATCTGGGATAAATTTGAAGTAAAAAGAAAATTTAATCATATGAAATCGAATTTATTATTTTCCGCTTTCGCAATTACTTTATTGCTTTTTTCATCCTGTTCTAAGGTGAAGAATCTTGTAGGTAAGGAAGAACGTTCGTCTGCTACAGGTTGGGCTTATAATGATCCTGAGAATGGAGGATTTGAATACAAGAAGGGTTACATTCAGAAAACCGGACCAGGTTTGGTATTTATTGAAGGAGGAACTTTTGTTTTGGGTCGTACTCAGGATGATGTCATGTTCGAATGGAATAATATGCCACGTCGTGTAACACTTCCATCATTTTATATTGACAAGACTGAGGTTAAAAATGTCAACTATTTAGAATATTTACATTGGACAAAACGTGTTTTTGTTGATTATCCTGAGGTTTATAAAAAAGCATTGCCTGATACGATGGTTTGGAGATCTGAGCTTGCTTATAATGAGCCTTACGTAAATAATTATTTACGTCACAAAGCTTATTCAGAGTATCCTGTTGTGGGTGTTTCCTGGGAACAAGCTTCTGATTTTTGCGAATGGCGCACCGATCGTGTAAACGAAAGAATTCTAATTGAGAAGGGGATTTTGAAAGAAAACCCTGATCAACGAAACGAGAATAACTTTAATACTCAAGCCTACTTGATGGGACAATACGAAGGTGTTGTTGGAACCAATCTTAAAGATTTAAATCCTGATAATGAAGAACGTCGTGTACGTTGGTCAGATGGGATTTTGTTGCCTAAGTATCGTCTTCCAACTGAAGCTGAGTGGGAATATGCAGCTTTAGCTACTGTTGGTAACTCTACTGATGAGCGTATTGGAGATAAAAAGATGTTCCCTTGGAATGGACACTGGGTTAGAAATGACTCTAAGAAGCACAGAGGTGAAATGATGGCTAATTTTTCGAGAGGGAAAGGTGATTTTATGGGGTCGGCTGGTGCTCTTAATGATGCTGGTGATGTGACTGTACCTGTAGATTCTTATTGGCCAAATGATTTTGGTTTATTCTGTATGGCTGGAAATGTTAACGAGTGGGTTGCAGATGTCTATCGTCCACTTTCATCCTATGATGTTGCTGAGTTCAATCCATATAGAGGTAATGTGTTTAAAACACCATTACTTGATGAAGAAGGTAATATTGCTGAGAAAGATAGTTTAGGCCGTATTCGTTATCGTGATCAAAAAGATGCGGAATTGGTTAATCGTGTAAACTATAGAACAGCTGATAATAGAAACCATAGAGATGGTGATTTGGCTTCAAGTGTGGTTTCTGAGACAGAATGGACGAATGACGAACTTCGTACTAAAGGTTCATCTTTAATGTATTTAAATGCGCAAGGTGCAGATAACAAAACTTACAATACATTGATTAACGATGAATCACGTGTTTATAAAGGAGGTTCATGGAAAGATAGAGTATTCTGGTTGTCTCCAGGTGCCCGTCGTTTCTTAGATCAAAAGAGTTCTAGAGATGATATTGGCTTCCGTTGTGCAATGACACATGTGGGATCTCCAGTAGAAGGCAAATAGATTATATGATTCTTACATAAGATTTACCCCATCGCAATAAACGATGGGGTTTTTTCTTGTAATTTTTTATAAATTCGCTAGTTCAATTTCAAGCTCATTCTATGAATATTTCAGAGATTTATACCCTATTTCAAAATTTCCCTATTGTCGTTACTGATAGTAGAAAGGTTGTTAAAGATTCCATATTCGTTGCCCTAAAGGGGGATAACTTTAATGGTAATAAGTTTGCTTTAAGTACTCTTGAAAATGGATGTTCTTATGCTATAGTGGATGAAAAGGAGTATGCTATTGATGATCGATTTATATGGGTTGAAGATGCTTTGGATTGTCTTCAGCAGTTGGCAAGAGAGCATCGAAGAGTATTAGGTATTCCAATTCTTGCCATTACCGGAACCAATGGAAAAACAACAACCAAAGAATTGGTCAATGAAGTTTTGAAAAAGAAGTTTAAAACCTCAGCAACTCAAGGTAATTTCAACAATCATATTGGAGTTCCCTTAACTCTTTTGGAAATGAATTCTGATACAGAGTTCGGAATTGTTGAGATGGGAGCGAATCATCCTGGTGAGATTAAGATGCTTTGTGAGATAGCTGAACCTAATTATGGCTTGATTACAAATGTAGGTAAAGCTCATCTAGAGGGTTTTGGTTCCTTTGAAGGCGTGAAAAATACCAAAAAGGAGTTGTACGATTATTTATCTAAACATGATGGTGAGGTATTTGTCAATTGTGAAAATGATCATTTATTAGGGATGCTTAATAAACAAAAGATAGTTTTCTATGGCAATTCCGATAAGGCTTATTCTAAAGCTCGCTTTCTTCAAGCTGAGCCGAAACTTATTATCGAACTTCGGTCTCCAATTGGGAAGTTATATATTAAAACGCAGTTGATTGGAGCCTATAATTTCGAGAATGTTCTAGCTGCTGTGACTTTAGGGCGTTATTTTGGAATTGATGAAATTGATATAAAAGATGCTTTAGAAACTTACACACCAAGTAATAATCGATCTCAGCTGAAAAAAACAGATAATAATGTTCTGTTTCTTGATGCTTATAATGCGAATCCAACGAGTATGAAGGCTGCAATTGAAAATTTTGCAGCAATGAAAATGAAGAATAAATTTCTCATTTTAGGAGATATGTTGGAGTTAGGAAATGAATCTGAAAGGGAGCATCTTGATTTGTTGGAATTACTGAATCAGAATGAACTTTCTGATACAATATTGGTTGGGGATATTTTTTCAACTTTATCTTCAAAATACAAGTTCAAAACTTTTAAAACAGTTGGTGATCTAATTATTTATCTTGACACTTTGAATTTAAAAGACAAATATATTTTAATTAAAGGATCGAGAGGAATTAAGCTTGAAAAAGCAATTGAAAAATTATAACTAATGAATATAGCTTGGGTTTATTTATTGATTGCAGGACTTTTTGAAGCAGCCTGGGCGATAGGATTAAAATACACACAGGGTTTTTCTCGTTTATGGCCTAGTATATTTACAATTATTGCGATGGGTATAAGTCTTTATTTTTTGGGTTTGGCACTTAAGAATTTGCCGGTTGGAACTGCTTATGCGGTTTGGACTGGAATAGGCGCTTTCATAACAGCAATCTTAGGTATCATTCTGTTTGGAGAGAGTGTTCATTTTGCTCGGATCTTCTTTCTATTCCTTCTCCTAGTCTCAATAGTTGGTTTGAAATTTACCGCTAGTTAGAAATATTTGTTAGAAAGTTAGATCAGAGAATCTCTTTTTACTTTGTATAAAATAGTCTGCAATGATACTTCCGTTATAAATTTCATTATGAAATTCTTTAGTTACTAAAGGATTTAAAACTCTTCTTTTTTCACGCATCTTACTTAAATTGGCATAAAAAGAGTAGTGGGCTTTTAATAAAGCCTTAAAATTGTCGAACTCTAGACTAAGAAGAAATTTGATACCTGCTACACCGTCTAATATCATTCTTAATAATAGGGTAGTAAGAAGTTTTTCAGAGGGTAAGTTTTTATAAAGCATAAAAAGATTATTCCTGAAATTCAGGTGTAGTTTTCTTGAACTGTGGTTTGGCAGGGTTGCACCACCAACATGATATACGACACTCTCAGGATTGCAAACTATTCGAAAGCCTCTGTTCTTAATTCTCCAGCAAAGGTCAATCTCTTCCATATGAGCGAAGAAATCTGCATCAAGTCCACCTAGTTTTTTATAGATCTCTGATCGGATAAAAAGGGCGGCACCACTTGCCCACATAACATCGGTAAGTTGATCGTATTGCCCAAAATCAGGTTCGATAGTATCAAAGACCCGACCACGACAAAACGGATAGCCTAAATGATCTATATATCCCCCTGAAGCGCCTGCATATTCAAATTCTGACTTGTTATTGTATGCTTTAATCTTTGGTTGAGCTGCTACAATATAAGATTCCTTTTCAAATAAATTATAAATAGGGTCAAGCCAGTTTTCACTAACTTCAACATCAGAATTCAGAAGAACAAAATAGTCATGATCAAGCTGATCTAAAGCTTTATTGTAACCATCAGCAAAGCCATAGTTTTTATCTAGAATAATGGTTTTAAGCTTTGGGTATTCACTTTTTAGAAAGGAGATGGAGTCATCAGAAGAAGCGTTATCAGCCACAATAACCTCTGCCCATTCTCTATTGGAAAACTGGGTGACAGAAGGAAGAAACTGTTCTAATAATTTCTTTCCATTCCAATTAAGGATAACCACTGCAATTTTATTCATGACTTTGTATTGTACTTGATGTGAATTGTAAGCTAAATATAAACTAAATTACTGACCTATGAATCTCGTTTGTGTTTCCACCTTTTGTGTGACCATAACCAGTATGATGGATTTTCATTGATAATATTTTCGAGTAGACGAGTGTGTATTTCTGTAATCTCGTTTTCTTCAGTTTCTTTTGGTTTATCAGTAATTGGGATAAACTCGTATTCGTAATAACCACGTTTGATTTTAGTCATTTTTGTGTAAATAACGACCTGGTCAAGTTTTTTCGCAATTCGTTCAGCACCTTGAAGAATAGGCGTGTCCTGATTTAGGAAATTGGTCCAATAATGCAGGTTTCTTCTATTAGGTGTTTGATCACCAATAAAGGCTGTGATAGTAAAATGACCTTGATTTTTATGTCTGATCATTGTGCGTAGTGTATCATTTTTTGCAAGTGTTTTCGCCCCCAAACGCTCTCTGATTTTGATGTACATTTTGTCGAAAACCTTGTTGTGTAAGGGTTTGTAGATAGGAAGGAAATCACCAATATGGTAGGTTGCGAAAGAACTTAACCATTCCCAGTTACCGTAGTGACCAGTAACAGCAATAACACTTTTACCTTGAGTTTTATAAGGTTCAAGGGAATCAGGATTTTTCCATACACAACGCTTCTTTATTTCTTCTTGGCTAATATTCCATAGTTTGATGGTTTCAACAAAGGTATCACAAAAATGATGGTAGAATTCTTTTCGTATTTTTCTGATTTCTTCAGATGATTTTTCAGGAAATGAATTTCTTAAATTTTGATTAACGACTTTCTTTCTGTAGGCTATAACTCTATAAATAATGAAAAAAACAAAATCAGAGAAAATATATAATACCCAAAGAGGTAAGAAACTCAATAAGCGACAAAAAGCATAAGCTAAGTATGAAAGAAAACGAGTCATATATAAATTAAATATTGAATAAGTTGATGCTATTATTTTAGCATGAATTTCTGAACGCAATTTTTTATTTCATTGAAATTTAGTGAATTACTTGCGATTATTTCTTGCCCGAAGATGTAATCACTTTCGCCAAGAAAATCACAAACTTTGCCACCAGCTTGTTGTACTAAAAATGCACCCGCAGCAACATCCCAGGATTGAAGCCCATATTCATAAAAAGCATCGAAACGACCACAGGCCACGTAAGCCAGATCAGTTGCTGCTGAGCCAGGCCGACGAACACCTTGAGAATTGATGCATAAATATTTGAGTAACTCCATATAGTTATCCAATTGCTCGAAATTGTGATATGGAAAGCCTGTTCCAATTAAACTTGTTTCAAGAGTATTAGCTTCTGAAACTGATATGACTTTGTTGTTAAGATAAGCTGGAGCTCCATCCCATGAATAAAAGCATTCGTTTAAACTTATTTCATAAACAAGCCCAAGAACGATTTTGTCATCTTTTTTAAGTGCGATACTAACTGCAAAAGGTGAGAAACCATGAATGTAGTTGGTTGTACCATCTAATGGATCGATAATCCAATTGTATTTTTCTCCTGTTGTCGTCTCAGTGCCTTCTTCTGCAATAAATCCAGCCTCTGGAATAAGAGGTTTCAGTGCCTCGATGATTTTAGCTTCAGATGTTTTATCAACATAGGTCACAAAGTCATGTGTGCCTTTATTTTGAATAACATTAGCATTGATTTTATTTTGTTGCTCTTTTATAAAAGAGCCAACTTCAATGGCAATTTTTTGAGTTTGTCTGCAAACTGACTCCAGATCTATCATGAGCTGCGTGGCTTTATGTTAGGATTTAAGCAAGTTTAAATTTAAAACTTTTTTCATCGAAAAGTTTAACTTTCACGTTTCCATTATCATTTATTTCTAATAGGCTAACTTCAGCGATACGATTGCTAAGATTTGGGTTGTATGTGATCTCAACTTTAATATAATTCTCAGTGAAACCATACATGATTCCATCGTTATTATGATCTTCAAATAGAACTTTTGCATTTGTACCAAGAAAACTCTGGTAGAAAGCTCGGAGTTTCTTTTCTGATAGAATTTGAAACATTTTAGCTCTTTTCTTCTTATCCTCATGACTAACCTCCTCTTTAATTTCAAGAGCTTTTGTACCTTGTCGTTCTGAATAAGGAAAAACATGTAATTGAGAAATAGGTAACTCGTTGATGAAATTATAAGCATCAAGGAAATCCTCGTCTCTTTCACCTCGACTGCCTGCTATGACGTCAATACCAATAAAGGCATCTGGAGTCAGTTCTTTTATTTTAGCAATCCGTTGAGCAAAAAGTTCACGATTGTAACGACGTTTCATCAATTTAAGCACATGATTTGATCCTGCTTGTAGTGGAATATGAAAGTGGTTGACAAATTTATTCGATTGAGCTACAAATTCAATAATCTCATTACTAAGTAAATTCGGTTCGATGGATGAAATTCGAAAACGTTCAATGCCTTTGACCTTTTCAAGAGCTTTTATTAAATCGAAGAAATTCTCATTCGTGCTTTGCCCGAAATCACCAATGTTAACACCCGTTAGAATAATTTCTTTGGCGCCTTGCGCAGCTACTTTTTCGGCTTCATTTACCGTATCAGCGATGCTCATATTTCGACTTCCACCACGAGCAAAAGGGATCGTACAGTAAGTGCAGAAGTAATTACAACCATCCTGAATTTTTAAGAAGCAACGCGTTCTGTCTCCCATAGAGTAGGAAGCTTGAAAATCTTTTACCGATTCAACTTCGCATGGATGCATTTCTCCTGTGCCTTTTTTTTCCAGATGCTCAATGTATTTATGTATATTGAATTTTTCATTAGTGCCTAAAACCAAGTCTACTCCAGGAATTTCTGAAATTTCTTTGGGTTTTAGTTGAGCATAACAGCCAATAACAATTACAAAAGCAATCGGATTTGTTTTGATGATTTTCTTTATAGCTTGTCGACATTTTTTGTCAGCCTGATCGGTGACAGAACAAGTATTGATTACGTAGATATCAGCTTTTTCAGTCGCTTTAACCGTTTCGAATCCCATTTCTTTAAACGAACGACCAATGGTTGATGTTTCTGAAAAATTTAATTTGCAGCCTAATGTGTAAAAGGCTACTTTCTTTCCTTGCGACATGTTTTCTTCTCCTTTGCTGATAAAATTGGTATGAGGTTTAAACATCATAGTCTAAAGAAATAAGATTAGATTTGAAGTTCAAACTCTGATAATAATCTCAATTTGCCTGAAACTCTATTGATAGTCAGGAAAGTAAGAGGATTCTAAAAACGAAAAGAACTACCTCAGGATATGAAATAGTTCATTGTTTATGAATCTGTTGCAAAATTAGAAAAAAGAATCTACTATGCCATAACTTTTGGGCTAGAGTACTGCTGATAGAGTTGATGAATAATACCATCAGAAACTCCAATTTTTGGTATTTGAATGACATCAGAATTGGCCCATTCCATAATACTAAGGAAAATGGTAGCAGCAGGAATAATCACATCAGCACGATCAGGATTCATATCGTAGTTAATCATCAGTTGATCGTAAGACATACTGCTGAATAATGAATGGATTTCTTTTAGCTCATGGTAGCTGAGAACACGCTCCTTTCTAGGACTAGCGTATTTAAAAAGTTTATTAATATTTCCACCTGAACCAATCAGTTCGATATTATCTTTTGATGAACAGATATCCAGTAGACATTCTTTAATGCGAATAAACTCGTTAGGAGGAACACAGTTCTTTAAGATTTTGATGGTTCCTACGTCGAATGAACATGAAAAGTGAGCAATACCACCAGAGAAAAGTGTGATCTCAGTGCTGCCTCCTCCAACATCTACGTATAAGTAATTCTTTTTAGGATCAAGAAAGGTGGTGTGTTTATTAGAAAAGATGATGTTGGCTTCTTCTTTTCCGGTGATCAAATCGATTTGAATATCAGCTTCTTTTTTAATTCGTTGAATGAGTTGAGTCCCATTCTTAGCTTCTCTCATAGCTGAGGTGGCACAAGCGCGGTAGGATTCGATCTCGTGAACATCCATGAGTTTACGAAATGCAATCATGGTTTTGACCATTTTTTCCTCTTTCTCAATGGATATATTATTGCTTGTAAAAGTATCGGCTCCCAAACGAATAGGTACTCTTATAAGAGAAGATTTTCTTAAATATGACTCACCATCTTTCTCAATAACATTCGTGAATAACAATCGAACAGCATTGGAACCTATATCTATGGCGGCAAATTTTATAATCTTCATAAGGCATAAGCTTAAAGAAACAGTTTAAAACCATGTTTTAAACTGTTTCGGTTTGCCTAATTAAATTAAAGTATTTTTTTAAATTATCCAATATTAATTTGTTAGAGTAGTTTACTTGCCAATTCAGCCAGAAAACTACGTTCTCCTTTTATCAGATTTATGTGTGCAAAAATATCCTGATCTTTCATTTTATCCGAAAGGTATGTGAGTCCATTCGATTTTCGATCAAGATAAGGCGAGTCGATTTGTTCAATATCTCCAGTGAAAACCATTTTAGTCCCTTCTCCTGCTCGTGTAATAATTGTTTTAATTTCGTGAGGTGTTAAATTCTGAGCCTCGTCTACAATGAAAAAGGCATTTGATAAACTTCGACCTCTGATATAAGCTAGTGGTGTAATTTGAAGTTTCTCATCTCTTAATAACTCATCTATATAAAGATATTGCTTACTATGAATGTTAAATTTTTTCTTGATTACAGCTAGATTATCGAAAAGAGGTTGCATATAAGGGCTTATCTTTTCTTTAGCATCTCCGGGTAAATAACCCAAGTCTTTATTGGCAAGAGCCACAATTGGTCGTGCTAAGTAGATCTGATCGAATTGTTCTGAAAGTTGCAAGGCCGAAGCAAGTGCTAATAATGTTTTACCTGTTCCAGCAGTTCCGGTTAAAGCAATCAAATTGATATTAGGATCAAGCAGTGCATCAATGGAGAAAGTTTGTTCTGCATTGCGAGGGTAAATGCCATACGCGCTTGGTTTTTCAACGCGTTGTACTTTTTTATTTAGAGGGTTAAAGTGAGCGAGTGCACTGGAGTTATTATTTTTTAAAATAAAGTACCGGTGACCAGTCAGATCATAGTCTAAATTAAGTTCTTCTTCAGTAAGACCTTCTTCACCCTGATAGAGTTCTGCAATTTTCTCGTCAGAAAAATCATAAATGGTTTGTATGCCCAGACTTATCATGTTATCGACATCTTGAACCTGATCATTTTTAAAATCTTCAGCAGGAATGCCTAGTGATTTTGCTTTCATTCTTAGATTGATGTCTTTGGATACGAGAATTGTGGTTCTGTCTGGATTATCATTATTTACGAATTCAGTGATCGCTAATATTCTATGATCAGGAATGTTATCCTGGAAAGAAACTTTCATCTTTTCGGAAAATGCTTTTCCAGTTTCAATAAATAGTCGACCTCGGTCATTTCCTAGGGCGACTCCATCACTAAAAAGGTCATCACCGGATAATTTATCAAGTTCCCGAGTGAATTCGCGTGCATGAAAATTTATTAAATCATTTCCTTTCTTGAATTTATCCAATTCTTCGAGAACAGTGATGGGAATCAACACATCGTGTTCTGCAAACTTAAAAATCGAATTAAAATCGTGAAGAATAACGTTGGTGTCTAATACAAAAATCTTTTTTTCTGTGGTCATATGCGCGGGTATTAGAGGGTTAGTAGTTTGACCCATCGTTTCACATCAAAGCGAAGATTTTTTGAAACGAATGAATCGTTTAGTGTGCTGAAATTTATATGAAATGTCTTGTTAAGTCTTGTTACTGAAATTAACAAAAAAGAAAGGAAAATCAAGCTGAGATCTTATTTTTTAGTATTTTTTTTTTTGCTTTGCAAAGAAAAAAAAGAAGAATTATGAATTATCAGGAAACGATTAACTACCTGTTCAATCAGTTACCTATGTTTCAAAGAACTGGGAAGGCTGCTTATAAGGCAAATTTAGACACAACTTTGGCTCTGGATGCCTATTTTGAACATCCTCACCATAATTTTAAATGTATTCATGTTGCTGGAACAAATGGGAAGGGATCGGTTTCTCATACATTAGCTTCTGTTTTGCAATCGGCTGGCTACAAGGTTGGCTTATACACTTCTCCTCACTTGCGTGATTTTAGAGAGCGAGTGAAGATTAATGGAGAGATGATTCCTGAAAATTC
The DNA here is from genome assembly GCF_003863355.1 of Ancylomarina euxina. GTDB lineage: Bacteria > Bacteroidota > Bacteroidia > Bacteroidales > Marinifilaceae > Ancylomarina > Ancylomarina euxinus. The sequence continues at coordinate 142,695 of NZ_QQWG01000003.1, forward strand.
AGTTGTAGATTTTGTGGCTTCTCATAAGCATAAGTTTGAAGAATTGTCACCATCATTTTTTGAGATGACAGTTGCTTTGGCTTTCGATTACTTTGCTAAAGAAAAAGTTGATATTGCTGTTATTGAAGTAGGATTAGGAGGACGACTGGATTCCACAAATATTATTGATCCAATTTTGACTGTGATCACGAACATTAGTTTTGATCATACAAGCTTATTGGGGAATTCGATACCTGTAATTGCAGGTGAGAAAGCGGGTATTATAAAAAATAAGATTCCTGTTGTTATTGGTGAAAAGCAGGATGAATCTCAAGACGTTTTTATCGAAAGAGCAAGACCTTTATCTGCACCAATACTATTTGCGGAGGATGAGTTTGAGGTCGTGAGTACGGATTTGTATGAAAACTATCGTCATCTCGTATTTAAAGACGTGAATTTAGAAAATGAGATTTCTTTAAAGTCTGATTTACTTGGTATATATCAAGTGAAGAATATCAGAACTGCACTTGTTGCTCTAGGTCAATTGAATCAGATGGGATTTAATTTAAGCGAAGAGATTATTAAAGATGGCATATCGAGGATCGTAGAACAAACTTCACTTTTAGGTCGTTGGCAACGTTTATGCAATAATCCTAGAATTATTTGTGATACAGGACATAATGTTGCAGGTGTTTCTGAAATATTAAAACAACTTGATTCGCTTAAATTTGAAAATCTGCATATGGTAATTGGTATGGTTGACGATAAAGAAATAGATGGAATTTTGAGTTTGTTACCAAAAAATGCGAATTACTATTTCACAAAGGCTTCTATTCCTAGAGCATTAAACGAGGAAATTCTAAAAGAGAAAGCGGAGAAGTTCCAATTAAAAGGTAAAACTTATAAAACTGTATCAGATGCGCTTAATGCTGCGAAAAATAGAGCCGGTAATAGTGATTTGATCTTTGTAGGTGGAAGCACTTTTGTTGTGGCTGAAGTTGTCTAGATTCCCTAATAAATAGGCTTCAATCGCTATAAACTGATTTATAGGTTATTGAAAGTAAATATAAATTGCAGGAATTATTATTTTTTTGAAAATATCATTTTAAATGATAATGATATATGTAAGGGTCTAGATATCTGATAATTTCTCTTTGTTATTGCTTCAATATTTACCAGTTTGATGTTAAGTTTTAATTTGTACTGAGACTAAATTAATGTTGATTTTTTTCTTTAATAAAAAATCACTTATTTTTGTTTTTGGTATGTGATTTACTAATCTCATACACAGTATCTATTTTCTACTTAGTTGTAGTATTCATTTATAATGATTTTATACTGTGTTTTCTCAGATTGGTCGAAATCTGACATATATCATTTCTAATCTAAGATGTATTAAAGAAATAGCTATGGTTCAAAGTTCAAAAAAAGTAGTATCTGCCGTTCCTGAGCCTTCTTTGCGAAGAATGCCTGCTTATTTATCCTTTTCTGAAGGATTAATGAAGAAAGGTCAAGAGTTTGTTTCTTCTACTCAGATTGCCAATTATATGAATATTGATCCTACTCAGGTTACAAAAGATTTATCTTACACAAGTATTGTAGGTAAAACTCGTGTTGGTTATGAGGTTAAGGCTATGGTTGAAATTCTTTCTAATTTCCTTGGCTTTACGGTTATGGATCAAGCTTTTTTAGTAGGAGCAGGATCTTTGGGATCAGCGCTTTTACATGATGATGGTTTGGCGAATTTTGGATTAGATATTGTTGCTGCATTTGATGTGAATCCAGTTATTGTTGGTAAGAAAATAAATGACATTGGCGTTTATCATATAGATCAGTTTCGTGATTTAGCTCAAGAAATGAAAGCGATTATCGGAATCATTACGGTACCTGCAGAATATGCACAATCAGTAGCTGATTTAATGGTTGCTTGGGGAGTGAAGGCAATTTGGAATTTTACACCAGCAAGAATAAAGGTGCCAAGTGATATTGTTGTTCAAAATACATCGCTTTATGCCAATTTAGCCATCATCTTCAATAAGATTCACACCGACAAAGAAAAAGTAATCTAACTTACTGGATTCTAAAATATAATAGAGGCAATTCGTTTAAGCGTTTTGCCTCTTTTTTGTTTAAATTCGAAGATTATAAGAAATATAGAATTACGATTAGTGAAGCATACAGGATGAGGGAGACATATATAGAAAATCAAGTTTTTGAAAAGATAGATTATAGTGAAATAGTTTTTGAAAAAGGTGAATATGAGGATTGCCGATTTGTGAATTGCAAGTTTGCAGGCATTAACTTCACCAATGTCAATTTTGTGGAATGTGAATTTGAAAATTGCGATTTAAGTATGGCAAAATTGAACGATACGGCTTTAAAAGAGGTTAAATTTCGAAATTGTAAATTACTAGGATTGAATTTCAACGATTGTAACCCGTTTCTCTTGTCTCTCTATTTTGAATCCTCTAATCTGAATCTAGCCTCTTTCTATAGATTAAAAATGAAGGCGACTCAATTTAGAAAGTGTAGCCTGCAAGAAGTTGATTTTATTGAAACAGATTTGTCCGCAGCTGTGTTTGATGATTGTGACCTGAACGGTGCTATGTTTGAAGATACAATTCTTGAAAAAGCTGACTTTAGAACGTCCTATGCTTATTCAATCGACCCCGAAATAAACAAAATTAAGAATGCAAAATTTTCAATGCCAGATGTCATCGGTTTACTTGGAAAGTATGGGATAAAGATAACTCAATAGTTTGCCCCGATTCCTATTTTGAATCGGGGCTTTTTGCTTATTTTGAATCGACATTGATTTGGTACCAATTGATATTACGAGTGAAATACATGGTTGCAGCTAGGATTAAGGTTAATCCAATACTACCCATTAGAAGAGCATAATCTGCCAACTGAAGGGTTACGAATAAGAATCCATAAATACTTGTTAGTGTTGATAGAAGTAAAAAGCTTAGCTTTTTTGATTTAAAAATTGTGAGTGAATAAAGACTAACCATCCCAACAATAGCTATACTCGAAATAATGTAGGCTGTATTGAAATTTGAATGTTCCGAAATTGAGATCAATAAAATGTAAAAAAGACATAGACCCAGGCCAACTAATATGTATTGGAAAGGATGGATTTTACGTCGGTTAATTATCTCTACTAAGAAGAATATTAGAAATGTAAGGGCAATACACATAACGGCATATTTGGATGACCTTACTGATTTTTTATAGTCGTCAAGAGGAAGAATTAGATCAATCCCAAAATTGGATTGACTGATCTTTTCAGCGTGCTTGCTACCTATCCAGGATTGAGGGAAATTTCTGTTGAGCTGTAAAACCTTCCATTCTGCATTAAAACCTTTATCAGTGACTTTGCGATGATCAGGTAGAAAATTACCATTAAAACTTGGGAATGGCCAGTTAGATTCAATTTTAATATTCGTGGTACTCCCTAAAGGAATAAAATTTAAATTTTGACTCCCTTGTAAGTTTAGTGTGAAAGAAAAATCAATAGTCTTACTCTTGTTTGTTTCAATATTTGGAAGTTTTACGGTTATTCCCGAATAGATTAGATCAGATATTCTTGAACCTGGTTCAACTTTTAAATCTGTCTTTTCCCAATTTAAAATAACTTGATCTTCAATGCCTCTTAAGTCTGAAATCCCTATGGTTAAGAATGCCTGATCGTACTTGATCTCTTTCAGATTATTTCTGTCAATTTCTTTATTTAAAAGAAACTGTCCATTCACAGCTAGTTTAGATTTGTATACAACAACTTCGTAAATCCCTCTTTTAAGTTTCTCTGGTGAGATGTTCCCATTAATATTAAGTTCTTCGGGCAGGATGTGGAGATATTTTGTCGTTTCATGGCTTTTACCTTCATCATTATTTTCATAAATTAAGGGGATACTTAATATAGGGCCTTTTATTTGTTGACTTCCAGCCCATTTATTACTGACTTCAATCACGGTTTGATTACTAAGAGATTCTCTTTCGTATATGATCGATTTGATCATTGAAGCTGGTATTAGCAACAATAACATTAGAATTGTGATGATAATAAGTTTAAGACTAATTGAATTCTTTAGCCAACTATTGATTCTGTCGATGGGAGATGTTTCTTTGTTCATTTGATCGTTCTAAAAGTACTTTGAAACTCAAAGTGTGTAAGTAAAAAAATATTAGTTAAGCAATTGCTCTATTGCTTTTATATGTTTTTTAAATGCAAGCTTACCTTCGTCGCACACGGTGTACTTGGTGTTAGGTTTTCGTCCAATAAATTCTTTACTAAACTTGATATATCCACTTTTTTCAAGAGATTTTAAGTGGCTAGCAAGATTACCATCGGTCACATCTAAAAGATCTTTTAGGGTGTTGAAATCAAGGTAGTCATTGACAATAAGGGCTGACATGATTCCAAGTCGGACTTTATTCTCGAAGGCTTTATTTAGATTTTTTAGGATTTCTTTCACGATCCGTATTTAAGATGCATAATAATACCATAGACAATGTGTAATATTCCAAAACCGATTGTCCAAATAATTAGGCCATAACCAATAAAATAGATACCCAATAAGCCTAATATAATTTCAACGATACCGAGACTCCTTATTTCCTCAAGCGTGTATTTACTAGCATTAACCAATGCTAAACCATAAAAAATGAGTGTAAGTGGGGCGATAATTCCGATGAATCCTTTTAATAATAAAATCAAACATAAAACACCTCCTGTAGCTAGTGGGATAAATAAATTAATGAGGAGGGTTTTAGATTGTGAATCCCAAAGCTTTTGCTTGTTTCTTTTAGCCTTTCGAGTTGTAAAGAATATTCCCGAACCAATGGATAATAGAAGTGTTGCTAAAGCAATAACTAAAAGCGTGGATAAATTTTCAATACTTAATGTAGCTTGTCTGTAAACTAAATAATCTTGATTGGCATAAATAGTTTGATAGGCTAAGTAAGCTCCAATAATTGCTAAAATACCTGCGCTTATCCCCGATAGTCCGCTTAATGATATAAACCTTGATGAGCGATTCATCATTTGTTTGATATCTTTTAAATCTTCAATATATTTTTGCTTATCCATAAAAGTACTTTGAATTACAAAGTAAAACTAATAAGAATATTTATAAGAAACTAATCGAGATGAAAAATTGTTTAATAAAATTTGTTTCAATACTGACTTGTTTTAGTTTTTCAGCATGCTGTTGAGGAGTTTCCCAATTATGAGTGCCATGATGATTGTTAAATAGAATTGACCTACAATACCAGAAAAAATACTTAATGATTTGGCAATCTGGCTTTGAGGTATAATCTCTCCAAAGCCTATTGTGGTCATGCAGACGAATGAATAATAGACAATGTCACTAATGTCTGTAAGACCAATGTTTTTTAGGGAATGTGATGGCTTGATTATTATGCCATAGTATAGTTGAATTGATGAAACTAATGATGAAGCTTATAGTCAGATAGATTGTATATTTTAATTACATTAAGCAATGTTTAATTATAAAAAGAACTCCCCGCTGGAAGGCGAGGAGTAGTGGTTATTTAAATTTGAGTTTCAAAAAATTTTAAGCTTCGTCAAGAATACGAAATGCGCATTCGAGAATTGTTGTGTCATCTAGTTCTACAATGCCGCCGTTTGGCCCTTGTTCAACATGAACTCCAATACTTTTACCTTCTCTGTAATTTACACCTCCAAAATAATTTCGGACAGTTTCTACATTAAGATTTAATTCTTTAGAGATTTTTCTCATGCTGCCTTCAGGCAAGCGATCCTTGATGTTTCTAAGTTCATTAAATGTGATTGTCTTAGTCATATGCTATAAGTTTTATTTATAAAGGATTAAAATTCGCTTAGCTCTTTAAATTTAGCGAAAGTATTTTTTAATTGAAAGTTATCGGAGCATAAATCTGGCTGAGAATGAATCTAATTTGGTAATATTCCGATAAATATTTCGCTCGTTTCTTATATTCTTCTTGGTTTCCAATTTAATCTTTAGATTAAATTTAGATTAATACATAAGCTCTCAGTTGAATTCCTTATAATTTAAGATTTGTATTATTTAAATCAGATCTATCTGATTTTTAGTAAAGCTGTATGTATCTTAGGTGCGTTAAGCTTTTTTCTGATTACGGTTGGGATTTATAAGATGGTAGCAGTAATTGGGGACGTTTTATAGGACTAATTTTTTAAAGACAGAATTTATTGTGAAGAAAAAATCTTTATTAGCCCGTTTCCTTATTTGGCGATTGAAGCATGTTAGCGATCGTCAGTTTATTTCTTTTCTAGGGATTCTTATTGGAATTACCTCAGGAATAGCAGCTGTTGTCATTAAAAATTCCGTTCATTTCATTAGTTCCTTGCTGCAAGGAACATTTGAGCTTGAATACGCGAATTTCCTTTATATGATATATCCAACGATTGGTATTAGTGTTGCTGTTATCTTTATCAAGTACATTATAAAAAGACCAGTCAGGCATGGAATCCCCAATGTGCTTCATAGCATTTCAAAAAACAATGGGCAAATCAATACTCACAACATGTTTTCGTCTGTAGTGACTTCGGCTTTTACTGTTGGTTTTGGTGGTTCTGTAGGATTGGAGGGACCAACTGTGGCGACAGGCGCTGCCATTGGATCCAATATTGGTCGGCTTTTTCATCTAAACTATAAGCAAACAACTCTATTGTTAGCCTGTGCGTGTACGGGAGCCATGGCTGCTATTTTTAAAGCTCCTATTGCTGCCATTGTATTTGCTATGGAAGTCATCATGCTCGACCTAACAATGTATTCCTTAGTACCACTTTTATTGGCTTCTTCTTCTGCAGTTCTGACTTCTTATTTTTTCTTGGGAATGGATGTCCTTTATCCTTTCGATGTGGAGAATGGTTTTGATCTTAAAGATTTGCCTTACTACATCGTTTTGGGCATTTTCACGGGTTTGATAGCGACCTATTTTACTAAGATGTACATGTATATTCAGGCTTTGTTTGATAGGATTGGTAAAGCTTATCTAAAACTACTTATTGGAGGTCTGTCACTGGGAATGATTATTTTCTTTTTTCCCTCTCTTTATGGTGAAGGTTATCATGGTATAAATGCAAGCCTATCGGGTGACTATTCTTATCTGTTCAATAATTCGTTATTCTATTCATTCAGTGAAAACTTTTGGGTTTTATTGATTCTACTTTCTCTGGTTATCTTTTTTAAGGTGATAGCTGCTTCTATCACTTTTGGTGCTGGTGGTATTGGTGGTATTTTTGCACCCACCTTGTTTATGGGCGTTAATGCAGGAGTCTTGTTTGCCAAGCTGGTTCATGCCCTGGGCTTGAGAAATATTGAGGTCAATAATTTTGCCCTTATTGGGATGGGGGGGATGATTGCTGGTGTGCTTCATGCTCCTCTCACAGGTTTATTTCTTATTGCCGATATATCAGGTGGTTACCAGTTGTTTGTCCCTTTGATGATTACTGCAACCATATCTTATGCTACGGTTAAAAGTTTCGAGTCTCATTCTGTTTATACCATGCAATTGGCTCGTCGAAAAGAGCTTATGACTCACGATAAAGATCAAAATGTACTTTCGCTGATGCGTGTGACACGTTTGATTGAGAAGAATTTTAATACCATCAATTCTGATGCGACTTTAGGTGACCTCGTTAAGGTGATTGCAAAATCACAACGTAATCTCTTTATTGTAATTGATGATGAGAATAATTTTGAAGGGATTGTAAAACTTGATGATATTCGTGAAATCATGTTTCAGCCAGATAAATACGATGTAATGTTTGTTCGCGACTTAATGATTATGCCGACAGTGGTGATTCAACATGATGAGTCGATGGCAGATGTTGCTCGTAAATATCAATATTCAGATAAATTTAATATGGTTGTTTTGCAGGATGGTAAATATTTAGGTTGTGTTTCTCGTGCACAAATATTCTCAACTTATCGTCGTATGCTCAAACATTTTTCTGAAGATTAATGTATGTTATTTGTCTTGATTTTGTCAAATTGACCTTTAAAATCCTTTACATGCCGATAATGATCTAAACATAGAATTATAGCTGTATTTCTGATACTTTTAAGTGCTGAACATTTTTTGAAAAAAATATCAGTTTTCACCATTCGCTCAATAATATTCTATTACATTTGCACTCGATTTTATAAAAGTCGAACAGCGGATTCTTTAGTTCATTCTAAAGATTGTCAACCCAATACATCGTTTAAATAAAGATTCCTTAGTCTTTTTTATGTATTGCTCTCTACTAAGGTTTGCCTGACTCCAGTAGCCATCTGACCGATCGAATAGTTTATTGTAATTTTCCTAATTTTGTGAGGCCCAAATATCCTCAATAAAATAATAGCCAGCGTCATGAAGAATAAGAGTTTATTGTCCCGATTTTTAATTTGGAGAATGAAGCATATTAAAGAAAGACAGTTTGTTCTAATTCTTAGTTTTATCGTTGGTATCGTAAGTGGATTAGCGGCTTTGTTGTTGAAAACAACGATTCATCAAACCCATCACTTTTTAACTCATAATCTTCATGTAGATTCATTCAATCTATTGTATTTAGCCTATCCTACAGTTGGTATTCTACTTACTGTTTTGTTTGTGAAATTCTTTGTGAAGGATAATATTGGGCATGGTGTCACTCGAATTTTGTATGCCATTTCAAAAAATAACAGTCAAATAAAATCTCATAATAACTATTCTTCGATAATTGCAAGTACACTTACTATTGGTTTTGGTGGATCTGTAGGGGCTGAGGCACCTGTCGTTTTAACAGGGGCTTCGATTGGTTCAAATCTGGGACGCCTGTTTCATCTCAACTATAAAACTATCACTTTAATGGTGGGCTGCGGTGTAGCTGGAGCAATTGGTGGAATTTTTAAGGCTCCCATGGCGGGTATGGTCTTTACCCTAGAGGTACTAATGTTGGATCTAACCATGGCCTCTTTAATTCCATTGTTAATATCATCAATAACTGGAGCAAGTATTGCTTATTTTTTTATGGGTAAGGATGTCTTGCTATCCTATAATGTTACTGAGTCTTTTGTATTATCCAATTTCCCTTATTACATTTTACTTGGTATTTTCGCTGGTTTGGTTTCCTTGTATTTTACCCGGGTGGGGATGTATCTGGAATCTCAATTGGAACTGATAACGAATTCATATAAAAAGCTACTTCTTGGTGGAGTTACTCTTGGTATATTAATCTTTCTATTTCCACCTCTTTACGGTGAAGGATATACAACTATTCAATCCTTGTTAAATGGAAATATTGATGGTTTAGTAAATAATTCTGTTTTCTATTTCTTAAAGGACAATTACTGGTTGCTTTTAGGTTATGTGATTTTGGTTTTAGGATTTAAAGTAATTGCCTCAACCGTAACGACGGGCAGTGGTGGTGTAGGGGGGATTTTTGCTCCTTCGCTATTTCTGGGAGGTGTCTCTGGTTTTTTTGTGGCTCGTTTTATTAATGGTTTTAATTTCATCAAACTATCCGAAAGTAATTTTACTCTTTTAGGAATGGCGGGTATGATGGCTGGTGTGATGCATGCACCTCTTACAGCAATCTTCTTGATTGTTGAAATTACAGGTGGTTATGAACTTTTTGTGCCTATCATGATAACAGCTACTATAGCTTACCTAACCATTATGTACTTCGAACCGCATTCTATCTACACAAAACGATTGGCAAAGCGTGGCGAACTAATTACGCACAATAAGGATAAAGCTGTACTAACCTTAATGAAACTAGGGAAGGTGATTGAAACCGATTTACAGAAGATAGATCCAGATGCCAGTCTTGGAGAGTTGGTGAAGATCATTTCTCATTCTCACCGAAATATTTTCCCTGTTGTTGATGAGGAAGGAAAGCTATTAGGAATTGTTCTTTTGGATGATATTCGTCACATCATGTTTAACCCTGATATGTATGAAGAAACCTATGTTCGCAACTTGATGACAATGCCCCCAGCAATTCTTGATGCTGATGCACCTATGGATAAGGTTATGAAACGTTTTGAAGAAACAGGAGCATGGAATCTACCGGTAATAATGGATGGTAAGTATTATGGCTTTGTTTCTAAATCCAAGATTTTTAATGTTTATCGACGAGTTTTAGTTCATTTCTCTGATGAATAAAAATATAGTGTGTAGACACTTAAATATTCTCTAAATTTTTGATGCTTTAAATTGATTATTTGTAACATTGTCATGTTGTAAATACACTTGTTTATGCAAGTTGTTTTAATAATATTCTTGACACATTTAATTATTAATAAGCTCATGAACCCAAAACATTATCAGTGTATCCCTGAAGATTTCTGGAAAGGTCGAATTGATGATCTTGAGGATTATGATGCATTCCGTTGGCATCAGATTATTGAACCCATAAATTTATTGGAGGAGATAACGGTTGTAGCTGGCGGCTTTGGCTTGCTAGGTTTTTGTTGTGATAAGGGGGTGCAGAGAAATTTGGGACGTGTAGGAACATCGAAGGGACCCAGAAGTATTCGCAAAGAAATGGCGAATTTACCTTGCTCTTTTCCATCCACGACTAAGATTTACGATTGTGGTAACATTGTTGGCACTGACGGAAAACTAGAGGATTTGCAGGAGTCTCTTGCACATGCTGTTTACAAGATGCTGAAAAATGGTTTATTCCCAATCGTATTGGGTGGCGGCCATGAAATAGCTTACGGACACTATAAAGGAATCGACCGATTTCTTGAGGAAACAAATAGTGAGAGTCTTGGTATCTTCAATCTTGATGCTCATTTCGATATGCGTCCTTACGATAAGGGAACTAGTTCTGGAACGATGTTTGCCCAAATTGCCGATGATTGTAAGGCGAAAAACAAGCCGTTTAACTATATGGTTGCTGGTATTCAGCAATATGGTAACACAGTTAGTTTATTTAAGAAAGCAGATGCTTTAAAGGTGAAATACCTGATGGCTAAAGATATCAATTCAGCCAATATGTTTAATGTTGGGCAGGAGCTTTTGCGCTATGCAAAAAAACAAGAGAATATCTATTTTACCTTGTGTTCAGATGTTATTTCGTCAGCTTACGCTCCAGGAGTTAGTGCACCTCAACCATTTGGATTGCATCCCGAAATAGTATTGAAGTTGATAAAGATGATGATTCGATCGGGTAAGGTTATTGCTTTCGATATTGCAGAAATTGCGCCGCGTTTTGATGAGGATAGTCGCAGTTCAAAATTAGCAGCGATTATTGTTTTTGCTGTTATCAACTCCACTTTAGAGGAAAAAGAATAATATTATAAATTGTTATCCTTTTCAAAAAGGATAACAATCTGTTGTATATATCTGAATTATTTTATCTTTGTGTGTGTGTAGATTACATCGAATAATTTTTGGTGTTTATGATTTCCATGAGAGAAGCTTATTCTTATTAATTGTAATCATTAATCTTCACTTAATTAAAACAGTTGATCTTTTTATAGTAGAATTCATCCTTTCTCTTTTTAGAAGGCCAATACTTACAGACTTCAACGAAAATATGTTAAAAATTAAAGTCTATGGCAAACCGACCCGTAACAATTAAAGATATTGCTGAAAAGCTGAGTATCTCCGTTTCTACTGTCTCTCGTGCATTGAAGAATAATCCTGAAATTAGTTTACAGACTCGTGAAGCAGTTCAGAAACTAGCTAAAGAATTGAAATATCGACCAAATCCGCTAGCTGTTGCACTTAAAACTCAAAAATCTAATGCGATTGGAGTTGTTGTTCCTCAGATTGTGAGTTCTTTTTATGCATCAGTAGTAAAAGGTATTGAACAAGTTGCAGACGAACATGGTTACCAGATTTTTGTAAGTTCTTCTAATGAAAAATTGGAAAAAGAACAAAAAAATGTTGATGGATTTCTAAACATGAGAATGGATGGTATTATTCTTTCTTTATCTCGTGCTACAAATACTTACGATCATATTCATAAAATTAAGGAAATGGGAGTACCTATCGTTTTGTTCGATAGAACTTCTAAAGAATTAGATGTTTCTAAGGTTGTGGCTGATGATGCAGCAGCTGCTCATGCCGCAGTTACGCACTTATTGGAAGGTGGGGCTAAGCGTATAGCTTTCCTTACAGGACCAGAATACATGTTATATGGAGTCAATAGAATGCGTGGTTATAAGCAAGCTCTTTCTGACAAAGGCATTGACTTGGATGAAACCTTAATTTCGCGTTGTGAATTTACCGTAGATTCTGCAAAACAAGCAACTATGGATCTTCTTTCACGTAGTAATCGTCCAGATGCTTTCTTTGCCATCAACGATGAGTTGGCAATTGGTGCTATAATGGCTACTAAAGAACTGGGATTTAAAATTCCGGAAGAAGTTGCAGTCGTTGGATTCTCAAACAGTCGTCGTTCTCGTTACATGGAACCATCCATTTCTACAATGGATCAAAATCCTAAGTTAGTAGGGCGAGAAGCAGCAAACCTTCTATTTGAACAAATGGAAGATAAGCCTGATAGCGACAAGGTAAGAGAAGCTGTTGTACATGCTGATTTAATCATTCGTGCTTCATCTGAAAAGTAAGAAAACGAAATATAGAGTATAAAAAAATCCTGCCTTAAGAGCAGGATTTTTCAGTATTATCGTGTTATACTAGTAGTCTTTACTTTGTTGTTTGACTAGTTCCTTAGTTGATAATAAACCACAAGCAGCAAAAATATCCAAGCCTCTTGAGCGGCGGATAGTTGTTGTAATTCCTTTTTTGTTTAATAGATCTTTAAATTCTTCAATTGTCTCTTCATCAGATCCAAGTAGAGGCGAATTTGGAATAGGATGAAAACGAATCAGATTCATTCTGCATTTAATACCATCCAAAATCTTACACAATTCTTTAACGTGAGCAGGTGTGTCGTTTATTCCTTTGAACATGATATACTCAAAAGAAACTCTTCGTTGACGACCAAAATCAAATTCACGAATCATTTTGAGAACATCCTTTACGGGATAAACGTTCTGAACTGGCATCAGTTTCTTTCTCTCATCGTCAAAAGGCGTGTGTAAGCTGACAGCTAAGTGACATTCACTTTCGTTCAAGAATGTTTTCATACCTGGAATAATTCCAATGGTAGAAACAGTAATTCTTCGTGGACTCATAGCCATGGCGTAATCGGCAGTCAATATTTCAAGAGACTTCATTACCTCAGGTACATTATCAAGAGGTTCTCCCATACCCATATAAACGATATTGGTTAGCTGATGCCATTCTGGCAAAGAACGGACCTGATTGATGATATCACCTGCCTTAAGCTGACCTTGAAAACCTTGCTTACCTGTCATACAAAATAAGCAGCCCATTTTACATCCAACCTGCGACGAAACACAAAGGGTTGCTCTGTCATCATCAGGAATATAAGCCGTTTCGATAAACTGATTAGGCATATTGGTTGGATATAAATATTTCTTTGTCCCATCAACAGAACATTGTTCTTTTATAGTTGCAGTCAAACCAATATCGAAATTGTCTTTTAGGATAGTTCTTGCTTTCAAAGACAAGTTTAGCATTTCATCAATACTCGTTATGTCTTTTTTATAAAGCCAGTCAGCAATTTGTTTTGCTGTGAATTTAGGAAGTTTTAGATCTAATACAACTTGGGTTAATTCTTCCAATGTTTTTCCTAATAGTATTTCTTTAGCCATCTGGTAATAGTAAATTTTATTTGTGTTTGAGACACTCTCAATCTTCCATTAGAAATAGATTTCCGCAACAATCTTATTAAACGGAACACCTTTGTCAATTAGCAAATCTCTAACTTCGACAACCATTTCAGGACTGCCGCAAAGGAAATATCTACAATCTTCAGGGAAAATCTCAATATCCTGCAAATATCGGGTTAATCTTCCATTATACAAACCCTCACCTTCTTCTTGAGAGCAACATCGAATATAGTTGCCTTTAAGAACTGGACGAAATTCTTTTTCGAAAAAGAAAGAGTGAGTAAATCGTCCACCATGAATTAATTTTTTGTCAGCTATTAAACCTGAGCGAAACATGGATGCAAAGGGTGCAATTCCAGTTCCTGAAGCAATCCACCATGAAGGACTTTCATCATCAATAAAATCACCCTCGGGAGGCGTCATGAATATGGTTGAACCATCTTTGTGTTCGCTTAGTCTTGGGGTTAACCAACCATCGTCTTTCACATTATAGAGAACTTGAATTGTATGATCATCTGTTCCACTAGCAATGGTGTAAAGTCTAGGTGCAACATCCATATCAGTGGTAATGCCAATGTATTGGCCAGATTTAAAATCCAAGTTTCTTTTAATCTTTAATACAAAAACACCAGGTGCGATTTCTCTATTTGATACAACAATGCTTTCGGTTAATTTTTGTTTCGTTTTTATATCTGTTGACATACGCTTTATGTATATAATGTAATTGCAATCTTTTAATACTCTAATACAAAGATAATATAATTTAGAAGACGTCTAAATAGTAATTTATAAATATTAAGAAACTTATATGGTTCGTTGATGATTGCTTATATTTTTTTTCAATAGCTTGAGTTCTGATTCTTTGAAATAGTTTTTCCATCTAGAATTGTAACTATATGTTTACTTCTTGCGTCCTATGTAGAGTTAAGTGTGTCTAAGAATTGATGCTTAATACTGGATAGATCATTAATCTAAAAAACATTGATATGAAAATCAGAAAGATGAATATGAAGCAATTATTGACCCTTGTAGGGATCCTTTTTATGCCATTTTATAGTAATTCTCAAACGATATATGCTGAAGCAGATACTAAGTATGACGGAATTGAAAGAGTCGAGGTTGAAGGCCGATTTGCTGATGTGAAAATACTGGGTACAGGTGAAGATGGCGTTGAATTAAAAGGAATTATCCGAGGAAAGTTAAGAGGAAGCAACGATTTTGAAATTAAACACCGTCAGGAAGGTACGGTTTTAAAGGTTTGGATAGAAGCTCCAAGATCCATAATGGGCAGATTTGAGGCGCAATTGAGCTTTAAAGTTCCTTATTCAATGGATGTGGATATTACCAATTCATCCGGGGATATTTATATAGAAGAAATAGTTGCTGAACAGATGAAATTGAAAGCGACTTCTGGTGATATTGTAATCAAGAATGTTGAATCTCTTCTGACGACTACAACAACATCAGGTGATTTAGAAATAAATTATTTGAAAGGAGCGATTTCAGCTACATCAACATCTGGTAATCAAAAATTTAATCATATTAGAGCAAGTGTTTCTACTGTTGCAACTTCTGGAGATCTTTTATTTTTTGATGTTGTTGGTGATTTGAGCACTAGGACAACTTCAGGAGATTTACAGTTTGAAGGTATTGATGGAAGTTTATCAAACGTGTCAACATCTGGGAACCTAATCATTAATAAGGCCAAAACGAGGCTTGATCTTCTTACGACTTCTGGTGATATAAGTGGTGATGAAATTGAACTCATTGGAGATTCAAAATTTAAATCAACTTCAGGAGACATATCGATTGATTTTGCTAATGATTTAGATGGAATGAGTTTCGATTTGAGAGCTTCTTCCGGAGATTTAAGAGCTGGCAGACATTCTGCTGAAGGAAAACTTTATATGAAACATGGTGATGTTTGGGTCTATGGACATAGTAGTTCCGGAGATCAAAACTATCGTTAAGATAAAATTATTTGAATTTGTGTGCGATTTTGGACAGTGGTTGTGACAAAGTCGAACACTTTTGAGAATAAAGATTTTATGAATTGTAATCTTGTGTGTTGTTAGTTAGTGTTTTGGCATTTTTGGTCTGGTTGTTGGTTAACAAAAGTGGAACCATAGCTCATAAAAGGTTAATTCCTTTGTTGACTTTGGGAGTGGTGTCCCAAATGATGGTTTTAATAGTATAATTAATTGGTTTTCTTTGAAAGTGGCTGCTGACTTTTGTCAGCGGCCTCTTCTATTTTATAGAGGTTAGGCTTTACTTTAGGATTGTTTTTTAACTTCTTGTGGAGTTAGTCCTGTGTGTGATTTAAACTGTTTGTTAAAATATGACGGACTGTTAAAACCACATTCATAAGCAATCTGAGCCATGCTGAGTTTTCCTTCCACTAAAAGTTTAATTGCATAATTAATTCTCATCTCATTTAGAAATTCCGTAAATGTTTTATTTGTTTTTGATTTAATGAATCGGCAAAAAGCTGTTTTACTCAAATGTGCCACTTTAGCAGCTGCTTCTAAATCAATCTTTTGTTGGAAGTTTTTACTGACGTATTCGTAAATTTGATACAATTTTTGATTACTGGAATGTTTAAAACTTTCAACAAATGCTTCGGATGCTAGATTACTCAAGTCCTCAGAGTTTGATAGGACATTTAATAGTTGCAGAAGTAGGATGATACGTTCAGGTCCTTTTGAATCGTGCAGATTTTCAAACAGTTCTACCATTCTTAATTTTGTTTTGCCATGAATACGAAATCCCCGTGTCGAATTTTTGAGGAAGAACTTAAGTTTATGAAACTCGGGTAAATCTAATAATCTATCTCCTAATATCTCTTTCTTAAAATGGATGACTTTGGCAGTGACAAATAGGTTAGGATTTTTTGTGTAATATGAATCCTCATTTTTCATTACGTGAGGGATGTTTGGGCCAAGAAAAATCATATCTCCATCAGTAAATTTATCGATACAGTCCCCAACGATTAACGTACCTTGACTCTTTTCGATATAAATTAATTCAAATTCAGGGTGATAATGCCATGGTACAATAATATGTGGTAAGACATCAATTTTCGATCTAAATGAATAATGTGTGTTTAAAGGAACTTCTTCAAGAAATAAAGCCATGATTGAATATTAAACAAAATTGTACTTAATTGTTATCGTTGGATGCATAATTTAATATTAGTGCAAATATAGTGTTATTAAATGGTAACATATTACCATATTTCTTTCAGTAATTATTGAAGCTTTGTCGGGAAGAAACTTTAAAACTAGCATTATGGTATCAATAAGTACAAGAATGAGTCAGGCAGGTAGTCAAGCTGAGGGCAAGCCTATGAATTTAAAAGCAGCATTAGGATTACTCACCTCATTATTTTTTATGTGGGGTTTTTTAACCTGTATGAATGATATATTAATTCCTCATTTGAAAGGCTTATTCGATTTGACCTTTACTCAGGCCATGTTAGTCCAATTCACTTTCTTCGGTGCTTATTTTTTGATGTCGCTGCCAGCGGGTCGAATTATTAGCAGGATTGGTTATAAATCGGGTATTGTCTTAGGATTATCAGTTGCTGGTATAGGCGCTCTCCTGTTTTATCCTGCGGCTTCATTCTTATCCTATGGATTTTTTCTTTTTGCTTTTTTTGTTTTGGCTTGTGGTATTGTCATCCTTCAAGTTGCTGCAAATCCTTTTGTGGCTGAGTTGGGAAGTCCTGAAACAGCACCTAGTCGTTTAAATTTAACACAAGGATTTAATAGTTTAGGTACAACAGTTGCTCCTATGTTTGGGGCCTATTTGATATTAGATAATAATAGTGACGATTTGATAAGCCAGGCTTCTGCTGTCCAAATGCCTTATATTGGTTTGGCTGTGGCATTAGGACTAATTGCATTGGTATTTGCTTTTGTAAAGCTACCAAAGATTATAGATGCTGAGGAGCAAAAAGCAGAAGGATCCGCTTGGAATCATTCCCATTTAGTTTTGGGTGCACTGGCCATTTTTATGTATGTAGGAGCTGAGGTTTCTATCGGGAGTGCTCTTGTTAGTTATTTGGGTAGTGATGCTCTAAATTTGTTTGGTGAGGCTCAAGCGGCCGGCTATGTTTCCATTTTTTGGGGCGGAGCAATGGTCGGAAGGTTTATCGGATCAGCTATTATGCACAAAATATCGTCTAATAAATTATTAGCTTTTAATGCTATAATGGTTGTGGTTCTTGTTTTAATAAGTATGATGACAGAAGGTTATATCGCATTATGGAGTATTGTTTTAGTTGGCTTGTTTAATTCTATCATGTTTCCTACTATCTTTACGCTCGCAATTGATGGTTTAGGACAACATACCAGTCAAGGTTCAGGTATCCTATGCTTAGCAATTGTAGGAGGAGCAATTGTTCCACTATTAATGGGAGTTTTGGCTGATAATTTTGGTCTTCAGAATTCATTTATTATTACCGTTTTGTGTTATGCCTATATTTTCTATTATGCAGTAAAAGGTTTCAAACACAATTAATTTTATTAGAATGAAAGAAATTGCATTAGGAATTGATATTGGAGGAACTAACACTGTTTTTGGTTTAATAGATAGAGAAGGTATTTGTATTGCTGAGGGGACCTTGCCAACTCAGAAGCATGCCGATGTAGAGGATTATATCGATGAGTTGTTTCAGGCAATTAATACTGAAAAAGAGAATTTACCTTACGATGTAGATATAAAAGGGATTGGGATTGGTGCTCCTAATGCGAGTTATTATACGGGTACTATCGAAGATGCAGCAAATTTACGATGGAAGAAGAGTATTCCTCTTGCAAAATTGGTTAAAAAAAGATTAGACGTTCCTGTTTATATAACCAACGATGCGAATGCTGCAGCTATGGGCGAGAAAGTTTTTGGTGCTGCTCGCGATATGAATAATTTTATGGTGATTACTCTTGGTACTGGATTAGGTAGCGGGATTTTTGCTAATGGAGATGTGCTTCATGGTCATGATGGTTTTGCAGGAGAAGTAGGACATATGATTGTTCGTAAAAGTGGACGTGAATGTGGTTGTGGACGTAAAGGCTGTTTGGAAACCTATGTTTCGGCTACAGGAGTGAAAAGATCGGTCTATAAATTATTAGCCAGACATAGTGGCGATAGTGAATTGAGAGATATCCCATTCAATAAATTAACGGCTAAAATGGTTGCTGAAGCGGCTAATCGAGGGGATGAAGTGGCTAAAGAAACCTTTACTTATACGGCTACAATTCTAGGGGAAGTTTTAGCTAATGTCGTTGCAGTTACTAGTCCAGAGGCTATTTTCCTTTTTGGTGGTTTAACAAAAGCAGGAAATATCTTATTTGATCCCGTTCGAGAGACTTTGGAGAAAAATCTCTTATCAATTTATAAGAATAAAATTAGAGTGCTTCCTTCTGGATTAAAGGATAATGCAGCTGTTTTAGGTTCTGCAGCTTTAGTCTGGAATAAGATGAAATAAGTATTTAAGATATCGCTTTAAGCGACGTAGAATAGCTCCATCTCATTGTGTAATGAGGTGGAGTGTTTTTATTTAGAAGTTTTTCTTGATCCATTTAGGGAGCATGTACATCCCAATAAATAAATATGGGTAATAGGAAATCAATCGCCAAATTAAAGCTAAGGTGATGGTGAGTCCTGCTTCAGGAATAAAATCTCCCAAATATTGTGTAAAGACCCACTCTGAAAATCCACTTCCACCAGGTGTAGGGCTTATTAGCATCATGATCCACATAAGAAGTTGGCGTGCAAAAATCATGATATGATCCAAGGTGGTATAGTCGCAACACCAAAAGGCTAACAATATTGAATTAACAACCCAATAACGTGCTGTCCAGGAACAAAAACTTGCAAAAAAGGCTTTCATCCAGAATTTGTAATTTTTGTTTTTCAAATCTTTTGAACTTTCAATAATATCTGTTCCGGTTTGATTTGCTCCCTGTTTCCACTTTCGAAGGATGGGCAGTTTAAATATCCATAATAATAACCACTTTAGTCCACGAGGATTTTTGAAAAGTCCATAACTCAATACAATTAAGTAGGCTAGTTTTAGCATGTAAGCTCCTAGAATCAGAAGTATAAGAGAAGATGTTAGAGAGGATGTGTTTTCTGTATCGAGTAAAAAGAGTTGTTGCCAATCCAAAATAAAAAGAATTAAGGGAAGCATGATGATGAAATAAAGCTCGTCGAGGAAAGAGGTAGCCATAACAACAGCTGAGCTTTTTCCTAAGCTTAAACCTTCTTTATTTAGGTAAAGAATAGCAAAGGAAGTTCCTCCAATGGCTGATGGTGTAACAGCAGATGTAAATTCCCAGAGCATTATAATACGGAAGGTCTTTCTCCAGGAGAATTCATTTCCGGTTAATATTCTTAATCTGGCCATATAGCCAAAATCACGAAGTGCCATCATAAGGAGAGCGACGAGTATTCCTACAAGGGTAAGCCAGGAAAATTCGACTAAATCAAATGTTCCGGGTTTGAAATCTTTTACAAGCAAATAGATAATTACCACAAAACCAATCAAAATAGGCCAAATTACACGTTGGGGACGTATGGCTTTGAGTAATTTCTTCTGGTTCGTGATATTATTCTGCTCCATTAGATAAAATTCTATTCAAATTATTGATTAAATCTGGATCTGACTTTCAAACTTAATCAATAATAATATAAAGTCTAGGAGACTTTGACTTAAATATTATGATTTTCTGATTAAGAATTTATGCCTTGAATATTTTTCAATTTTAATCAAACTGCTGTGCAAAAAAAATCCTCTACAACTTCAAGCTGAAGTCGTAGAGGTTTTAGTTTTATTTATCACAGGTTAAATCCAGGATTCTAATTTGAATCAGGTGACCTAACAAGTCTTATTTTCTTTCGATAGTTTGTGATCTGTTCGGACCTACAGAAACAACAGTGATAGGTACACCAGTCGCTTTTTCAATGAAGTCAATATAGGCTTTAAAATCCTCAGGGAATTCATCTTCGTTTGACATTGAAGTCATATCAGTGTTCCATCCTTTGAATTCGGTGTAAACAGGTTCAATAGCATCAGTCATTTCGTAAGGAACATAGTCGATTTCTTTTCCATCAAGTTTGTAACCAGTACAAATTTTAATTGTATCAAATCCGTCTAATACATCCGATTTCATCATGGTTAATTGAGTTACCCCATTAATCATGATAGAATATTTTAAAGAAACCATATCTAGCCAACCGCAACGTCTTTCACGCCCCGTTGTAGAACCAAACTCATTCCCTTTATTTCTTAATTCTATGCCTACTTCATCAAAAAGCTCAGTTGGGAATGGACCCATACCAACGCGTGTGCAGTATGCTTTGAAGATTCCAATAACTTCACCAATTCTATTTGGAGCGATACCTAATCCTGTACATGCACCAGCACAAACAGTGTTTGATGAAGTAACGAATGGGTATGAACCGAAATCAATATCAAGAAGAGTACCTTGTGCTCCCTCAGCAAGAATTGATTTACCATTTTTAAGGCTATCGTTTAAGAATTGTTCGCTATCGATTAGCTGGAATTCTTGAAGTAACTTGATTCCTTCGAACCATTCAGTTTCATACTCTGATAAATTGTATTCAAAAGAATAGAACTTATTTAGCATATCGCCATGCTTCTCAACCAAAGCTTTATACTTTTCATCGAAATTAGTTAGAATATCACCAACTCTTAAACCATTTCGACCGGTTTTATCCATATATGTTGGACCAATACCTTTAAGAGTAGATCCAATCTTAGATTTTCCTTTTGCAGCTTCAGAAGCAGCATCTAGAATTCGGTGTGAAGGTAAAATTAAGTGAGCTTTCTTAGAGATGAAAAGATTCTTACTCAAATCAATACCAATTGCTTTGATACCTTCGATCTCCTTTTTGAAAATTACAGGATCAATTACAACACC
Organism: Ancylomarina euxina; assembly: GCF_003863355.1. Lineage (GTDB taxonomy): Bacteria > Bacteroidota > Bacteroidia > Bacteroidales > Marinifilaceae > Ancylomarina > Ancylomarina euxinus. Next base: position 164,329 of record NZ_QQWG01000003.1, read on the forward strand.
ATTTCCAATAACGTTTAATTTATCATCACGAAAAATTCCCGATGGAATTGTATGTAAAACGTGCTTGATCTGATTAAACTCTAGAGTGTGTCCAGCATTTGGTCCACCTTGGAATCGAGTTATAATATCATACTTTGGAGTAAGTACATCTACAATTTTGCCTTTTCCTTCATCTCCCCACTGGAGGCCTAAAAGTACATCAACTTTCATAGGGTAATAATTTGATCTGATTTATCGAATAGAACTAAGAATTCAGGCAGAATATTGGCCATAAATAGTATCATTCATCGACAAATAATTTGAATAAAACGGTTGATTATAACCCAGCAAATACATGCCAATTGAGGAAAGTATTAGCTGAGAGTATTGTTTGATGTTAACAGCTAATTGTTAACGGTCAAAGGTAATAAATATTTTAGATTAGAGAGTGACTTGTTGAAAAATCACAAGCTAGAATAAAAAAAGCCCTTATTAATAAGGGCTTTAAAATATATCGATTGTTGATATCTTAGTTGTCTTTTTTTCTACACTCTTGGCATGTACCATAAATGTAAAGAGAATGGTGAGATACTAAGAAGTCCATATCATCAGAAACATTGTTACGAACATCTTCTAGGCGAGTATCACAGAACTCTAGAACTTTACCACATTTAGTACAAATTAAGTGATCGTGCTTGTTGCTATCGTAAGCTTTCTCGAATTGAGCAATGTTTTTTCCAAACTGATGCTTAATTACAAGTTTGCAATCTAAAAGGAGATCGATAGTATTGTAAAGAGTTGCTCTACTTACACGATAATTCTTATTCTTCATAAAAATGTAAAGAGACTCAATGTCAAAATGACCTTCACGCGAATATATTTCGTCAAGTATGGCATATCTTTCAGGTGTTTTTCTGTGTCCCTTCTTTTGAAGGTAATCAGTAAACATCTTTTTTACAATTTCTTTTGTGTCTTCGCTAATCATACTTTTAAAGCTATATTACTATCTAATCTAATTTTAAATAACGGGACTAAAATAGTGTTTTTTTTTGATTACTTCCAAGAGTAGAAGCAAAATAAATTGATTAACTGTATTCTTCGATATTCTCGATTCGTCTTACATTGTCGAGACCTTTAATTTTGATGAGTTTCTTCATCAGGTTGTTTAAGTCTTCTGTATTATGCACATAGAGATGTATCAAGCCCTCAAAAACGCCATCGTGACTTTCAAAATGGATGGATCTCATGTTAACATGATGATCTTTTGAGATGATGGAAGTGATATCGTTAACGATTCCGATTTTATCGATGCCATTTAGTTCAATAATGGCCAGAAATGACATTAAACGATGACTGGTCCAGTTAGCTTCAAGAATTCTATCGCCTTGGCTTGACATCAATTTAAGGGCATTGGGACATTTTCTTTTGTGAATAGTGACATTATTTGCCATATCAACATAACCAACTACATCATCGCCTGGGATAGGTTTGCAACAAGTTGCAATCTTATATTTTTCCTCAGACATGGTTTCTTCCAAAAGGAAAGGTTTCTTTTTATCAATTTCAGGCTTACTATCTAGCTTGTCTGGTGTTTCTTTTTTTTCGTCGCTACCAAACAATTGTAGTTTCCAGTATTTGATAAATTTATTTTTTGACTTCTTTTTAACAATACCTTCTATTTCTTCAAGCTTTAGTTTCGAAGATCCAAAGTTTAAGAAGAGTTCATCTTTATTTGTGAACTGATAGTGTTCCATCAGTTTTTTTGTCGCTTTTGAATTTAATATTAGGCCAATACTTTGGAGATGTTCTTCTAATATTTTATTCCCAGCACGAATTAATCGCTTTCTATCATCTTTAAACTCAGCTTTTATTTTTGATTTTGCTTTAGCTGTTACGACATATTCTAGCCATTCGGGTTTAGGCTTTTGTTTATTGGATGTTAAGATTTCTACCTGATCCCCGCTGCGAAGAATGGTATTAAGAGAAACAAGCTTATGATTGACTTTAGCGCCAATGCATTGGTTTCCTATATCAGTATGAATTTCGTAAGCAAAATCTAAAGCACTAGCATGCTTAGGTAGTGTTTTGATTAAGCCTTTGGGTGTGAAAACTTGAATTTCCTGAGAGAATAAGTTTAAACGGAATTCATCAAGAAAAGCTAAAGCATCAGATTCTGGGTTTTCTAAAATTTCTCGAACATCCTTAAGCCATTTGTCTAGTTCTGACTCACTGTCTGTATTATACCTTGAGTGAGCAATAAAACCTCGTTCAGCAATTTCATTCATTCTATTCGAACAAATCTGAATTTCAACCCATTTACCGAATGGTCCCATAGCTGTCATGTGCAGAGCCTCATAGCCATTAGCTTTAGGTGTACTCATCCAGTCGCGAATACGTTCGGGTTTAGGTTTGTAGATATCTGTAATCAAAGAATAAATATTCCAGCACTGATTCTTTTCAGGAACATCTTCTTGGGGTTTAAAAATAACTCTTATTGCAGGTAGATCGTAGATATCTTCTATCTTAATCTTATGGTTTTCAATTTTATTCCAGATTGAAAAAATAGAGCGAGGACGATCTATAACCGTGCAAATAATATTATTATCATTTAAACGTTTCTTAATTGGTTGAATTATCTGGTCTATAACTAACTCTTGTTCAGCTTCTTTGTTTCTTATTTTTTCAGCAATATTTTTATAATCCTCCGGATGTTCATACATCAAACTTAAATCTTCAAGTTCTGATTTTATCTTGTATAGACCTAAACGGTGGGCAAGTGGAGCAAAGAGGAATAGGGTTTCGCCAGCAATTTTCATTTGCTTACGGAGAGGCATGGAACTTAGCGTTCGCATATTGTGCAGGCGGTCAGCAATTTTGAGGATAATCACGCGAATATCATCAGAGAGTGTTAGTAACATCTTTCTGAAGTTCTCAGCTTGCATAGATGTTTGCTGATTGAAAGCACCAGATATTTTTGTTAGCCCATCAACTATTGCTGCTACTTTGTCGCCAAAATGATGCGCAATATCTTCGACAGTATAATCAGTATCTTCAACAACATCATGTAATAAAGCAGCGACAATAGATTTTGTTCCAAGACCTATTTCTTTTGCTGCGATTTCAGCAACTTCAATAGGGTGTATAATATAAGGTTCTCCAGATTTACGACGCACACCTCTATGAGCGTCCCATGCAAAATGGAATGCCTTTTCTATCATTGCTTTTGTTTCAGGCGTGTTGCTTCTTTTACAACTTGCCAAAAGCTTCTGATAGCTTGCTAGTATTAATTCTTTATCTTGTTGGGTTTCAACAGTCATATGTTACTCATTTATATTAATCGTAAAAACAAATCGGGAAAATCAAAAGGTGATTTTATATAGAAGCTGTTGTTGAAAAAAGAATCTATTTTCGAGATGTTTGTTTTAAGTGATTTATAAAATTAGTTAAAACTACCGATTTTCCTGCTTGTTTAGATAATTTATTTAGACCCATTATTCTTAATTTTGAGAAAATACTTAAATAAACTTCTCAATTGTGAGACGCTAGAATTAAACAGAAATAAAAATGAGTAACCAGCCTTAGCTAATTGCTCAGAATTAGATCCATTTTTATTTAGGCTTTATTTTCTCCAACAACAACCTCATAGAGATCTTCCTCTTTGAAATAAGTGTTTGCTAGTTCCATTATTTTCTGAGATGAAGTTCCCTTAATTTCTTGAAGGAATTTCTCGTAATATGAATTATCAAATCCGAAAGGAAGATTTCCTCTTAGGCTTTCTGACAATGCAAACGGACTGTCAAAGCTTCTAAGTATCTCACCAGAGAAAAAGTTCTTTACAAGAATTAGTTCTTCTTCAGGAACCAATTCTACTCTCAAACGACTTATTTCCTTGTAGATTTCAGAGATAGCCGCCTTGCATACATCTTTTCCAACTTCAGTAACAATTGCAAAATGACCTGATTTAAGGTGTGAAAGCAAAAGAGAGTTGATACCATAGGTATAACCTTTGTCTTCGCGGATGTTTTGCATCAATCGAGAACCGAAGTAGCCTCCAAGTACAAGGTTGAGAAGCATGATACCTGCAAAATCGGGATGTGTTTTGTTAAAAAGAGGTCGACCAATTCTAATTGATGATTGTACGGCATCTTTTTTAAGAACAAATACTTTCTTTTCATTAGAAATTTGGAATTCGTGCTTGATTTCGATATTAGACGATTTTGTGCTCCAAGCTGAAGCACCAAAACGATCTTCTATCTTAGAGAGTATTGAATTATCCATTTTCCCAGAAACGATAATTCTACAATTATCAGATGTATACCGATCTTTATAATACGTTTTAATATCGTCCAACTGAACTTCGTCGAAAGCACTTGCCTTAAAAATATTGGCATAAGGATGCTTTTCGCCATAAATAAGGCTATTGAATTTTTCTTTAGCTAAGGCATTCGTTTTCTCTCTATTTACAAGATAACTTTGTTTTTTATTGCTGAGTATAGTTTTGAATTCTTTCTTAGGGAAAGTGGGGCGTTTAATAATTTCCTCAAGTAAATCCAGTGTTTCATCCAGATACTTATTGAGGGTATATAGACACACGCTAGCGTCATGCTGACTGTTATTGTAAGCAATATATGCACCATAAAAGTCAAACTTTTCGGCAAGCTGAGCAGCTGAATATTTTTCTGTTCCTTCGTTGAGCATAGAATTACAAGTGCCGGCAATTAGAGGCAATTTTTGATGCCATATTCCTGCATTAAATATCATCTCAATTTTAAGGACATCCTGACTTCCACCAGAAATAATATGGACAGGAATCTCATTACTCAAAACTTCTTGTTTTGATTTTGGGATATCTACATGCTCAATTGTTTTAAACTGAGGAGGTAGGTTGCGATTCAATTTCTCCATTATTGTTTTTTTGCGTGGTAATAAAGTGTGGAACAATTCTCTTTAATAAGAATTTTCTGAGCCATTTTTTGTAGGTCATCTGTGCTAACCTTATTATATTTTTCGACTTCAAGATTGATATCTTCTGCTTGCCCTGTGATTTCATGTTGGGCAATATTCATAGCCTTGTTTAAGAAACTAATCTCAGAGAAAACCAGTGAAGATTCAATTTTGTTTTTCACCTTTTGTAGTTCATATTCATCAGCTTTAGTTGCAGATACTTCATCAAGAACTTCCCAGATGGCTTTTTCTGCATCTTCCATGCTCACACCTTCAGTTAGCTTACCACTGATGACAAACAAACCTGGCTCAAAATCGCCAGTCAAATAAGCGTCTATGGTTGAGAAAAGGTTCTTCTCTTTTATAAGCGTTTGAAATATGCGAGATGATTGTCCGTTTGATAATATGTCAGAAAGTAAGTCGACCTTGTAGTAATCCTGATCGATACGGCTTCCCATATGAAAAGCCATATAGATGGCATCATAAGGGACATCTCTTTCGAGGTGAAGAGAGCGGAATTCTGTTTGTTTGGGTTCCACAGGTAAATTGCGAGCCGCAATTTCTCTGCGTTCAATTGGTCCAAACCACTTTTCCGCAAGACGTTTAACTTCATCAGTCTCAATATTGCCTGAAACAACCAATACCGCATTATTAGGTGCATAATGATGAAAGAAAAAATCTTTAACATCTTGCAACTGGGCATTTTCAATATGCTCTATACATTTTCCAATTGTTGACCATTGGTATGGATGTTTCTTGTATGCTAAGGGACGAAGGTGTAGCCAAACATCACCATAAGGTTGGTTGAAGTAGTGCTGTTTAAACTCTTCGATAACAACCGCCTTTTGAACATCTAAACTTTTTTGAGTAAAAGCCAAACTTAGCATTCGGTCAGACTCTAGCCAGAAACCAGTTTCAAGATTTTCCTTAGGAACAGTTAGATAATAATTTGTGACATCATTATTGGTCCAAGCATTATTATCACCTCCAACTTGTTGAAGAGGTTCATCGTAGTTTGGGATATTTACTGAACCACCAAACATGAGATGCTCGAAAAGATGAGCGAAGCCAGTTTGTTCTGGATTTTCATCTTTGGCACCAATATTATATAGGATATTAACTGCAGCTAAAGGCGTTGAAGCGTCTTTATGCACAATTACCTTGAGTCCATTGTCAAGCGTAAATTTATCGAATTCAATCATTTTGATATTTTAAATTCAGAAAGCTCATTTCTTCTTCTGCCTAATTGTTAAGCAAGATTAAAGCTAGCTTTTCTTAAAATTTATTAGAATTGGTATTTAGATTGTACTGATTGCAGAATTTCAAGTTCTTGTTTGTATTCAGCCATCATCTCATTCATAATTGTGGATACAGGCTGGATGGCTTTTATCATTGCTCCAACTTGACCAATTTCTAATTCACCTTCCTCAAGATCTCCTTCGAACATTCCTTTTTTGGAGCGTCCTTTACCAAGTATTTCTCTCATCTCTTCTGGAGAAGCTCCGCGGCACTCAGCCTCATAAACTTGCTCGAAGAATTTGTTCTTTATTAATCGAGTTGGTGCTAACTTCTTAAGAGCAAGTTTTGTTCCACCTTCCTCTAATTTTACAATAGCTTCTTTGAAGTTGATGTGAGATGAGGATTCTTCGGATGCAGCAAATCGAGTCCCAATTTGAACACCATCAGCGCCTAAACTTAGTGCTGCTAGAATGCTTTTACCACAGCCAATACCGCCAGCAGCGATTAAGGGTAAGTTAGTTGCTGTTCTAACATTTGGAATTAGCGTCAAAGTCGTTGTTTCTTCACGACCATTGTGACCACCAGCTTCAAATCCTTCAGCGACAATAGCATCAACACCAGCCTCTTCGCATTTTTTAGCAAAGAACGCACTAGATACAACATGTACAACGGTAATACCGTGTTCTTTTAAAAATGGGGTCCATTTTTTTGGGCTACCTGCGGAAGTAAAAACGATTTTGATTCCTTCTTCAACGATGATATTCATAATTTTATCCATTTCAGGATAAAGAAGAGGTACATTAACCCCGAAAGGTTTATGACACGCAGCTTTTGCTTTTTGGATATGTTCCTGGAAGATATCTGGGTGCATAGATCCAGCACCAATTAATCCTAAACCTCCAGCATTACTAACTGCTATGGCAAGCTTCCATCCTGAGCACCAGACCATTCCGCCTTGAATGATAGGTTTTTCGATTCCAAAAAGTTGAGTGATTCTATTTATCATGATTATTGTTTACAGATTGTGTGCAAAAAAAAGACACGAAGAAAAACAAGCTTCTTGTGTCTTATTGTATGTTGGCAAAATTAGGAAAAATCTTTGGATATGACTGATATTAAGGATTAAGATTAGAACTTAGCATGTCTTCTGATAATTTTTGTTTTGAAGTGAAATTCAGTGAATATAGAATCTTGATTTCATCTGCAGTTGAAATAGCTCCTAAAAATGCAGTAGGTGCTTCAATTTTAAAATTAGACATGTTAAGATCAATATGTCCAGTTAGGTTCAGTTTCTTTTTTCCTAAGAAATTACCATTTATGGGTAATTTAACATCTTGTGATTGACCTGAAATAACAAGGGTCCCTATCGCAAAGGCATTAAAACTTGTTGCTTTATGATTTCTAATTGTAATTTTCTTTAATAAGAAACTTATGAAAGGGTATTTAGTCAACTTAAGAGCTTTGTGGGCCTTTTTCTCCATAGTACTTTCCTTACTTTTTAATCTGATTCCTTCAATTTTAAACTGAATATCTTTAAGGTCTTTAATTGTGTTGTTTGGAAGTTCATAGTCTGAAACCTGGGGTTGAAATTCTACATGCATCTCCCAATCATGAATATTTGAAGTCCTAAATACACGTATAGAGCTTGATTCAGGAATAAGTTGGATACTGTTTTGAGCAATTGCAGAATTACTTATTAAAATAAACAAAATGAGTAAGGTCTGTATATGTCTGAAATGCATATGAATAAGAATTAATAGTTATTACTGAAGATTATCCAATTTAAGCAATATTTTTCTCTTGTAAGTCATAACTTTTATCATGGCTTGAATCAAAAAAAAATCCCCTACTTGATTTTCACATCAAATAGAGGATAATGGTATGCATATTTTATGCTTTATTTGTTTCTAAAGTCATTCATTCTTTTAATCTCAAGACCTTTGTGTTTGCCTATCACTTTAATGAAATCTAATATTTCTTTATTAAAACGGATAGCAAGATGTCTTAGTTTAAATGGAAACAAACTATCATCGTTTTTTGTGAAGAGGAAGTAATTGGGTTTGTATTCTATCTCTTTAATTTCATCCCAGAATATAGTTTGTTCCTTATTAAATACACCTTTTTTAATACTTATCCGTTCTTCATCAATTAGTATAAAAGCTTTCCCAAAAATCTTAGCAAAAGGAATGCCTGTTCCTTCGAGTATGAATAATGATCCTAGTAGAAAGATGGCGATCAGGTAAATGATATCAAACGTTTCGAAACTCTGTTCAATATAAATTTTTGAACTGATTAATAATGTAATTAGTACCATGTGTAGCGCTCCTACAATTGTTTTGACAGTAGATTTCTGAACTAATAAATCTTTTTCAAATTTCATATCATCTATATTTTTGTATTTGAAGATAATGATAATTATTTATATGTATGGTTCTGAGAAGTAAGATTTTATGTTTTCATATTTAAATTCTATTTTATGACTTTGGTTTGTTAATTAACGTGTTTACTTCTCATCATCCAAAGCCCGCCAAAGATCAAGATAGATCGGAAGGTGATCACTAAATCCACCATGATATTTATAACCGATATAGGTTCTAAAAGGGCGTCTACCCTTATATGAATTATCTGTTTCTAATAAATAATCAGGAGCAAATAGATGCATGTTTTTAGGCTGTACTTGTAAAATACCATTTGCATTCATCAGAGCACCTGAAACTATAAACTGGTCTAACATACCCCAAACACCTTGGTATTTGTGAGATGCTATTGAGTTATTTTTTTCTAGAAAAGAGGCTAAGTTATATAGATCATTATCTTTAAATTCTTTGTTCGGAACACTAGCTTTTAACGTTTTAGAAAGGGATTTATTGTTGGGGTAATCGTTAAAATCACCCATGATGATAATTTTTGCCTTTGAACATTGGTTGAATATTGAATCGACCTTCCTCCTGAGGAGGTTAGCAGCAGCTAATCGTTTATATTCTGATTCGAGTTGTCCTCCCCATCTTGATGGCCAATGATTGACAAATAGGTGTAATGTATCGTCGGTGTGTGTTGCCCCTTTTACATATAATATCTCTCGAGTGGTGGAGTGATCAGAACCGTCATACGTTAGTTTTAGGAATAATGTATCGAGAGGGAAGAAGCGATCTTCTTGATATAATAGAGCAACATCGATACCTCTATGATCGGGAGATTCTTTGTGAATGATTTTATACCGAGCTTTTTTTAAGGGTGTAGCGTATAAAATTCCATTTAAAGTTCTTTTGTTTTCTATTTCGCATAATCCGATAATTTCGGGAAGTTCCCAACCTCCGACTGCCATAATAACTTTTGCGATTTTTGAACATTTGTCTTGGTATTTCTTCCAAGTCCAAAATTTTTTACCTTGAGGTAAGAATTCGGCATCATTTTTTAAACTGTCATCTTTGGTATCGAAAAGATTTTCAACATTGTAAAATAGAATTCGATAATCTGATCGTAACTCGTCCATTTCCGATTTTGATTGGGAAAAGGAGTTAAATGTGGAAATTAAAATCAATAAAAAACAGAGATTATTTTTCATTGTAAGTTCAATAAAATGAGATTATTCGTTCACTTCAATATATTCAAAACTCCCAATGTCTGGAGCTGTGTCAAAGAGTCGTGAATTACCATTGAAATCTAGAGGGTAGAAATTGGCGATGTTGAGTTTAGCCTTGTTGATGAGAGGTGAATTAGAACGTATATTATAATTGTGTTCATTTTTATTCATAAATTCAGGATCGGTATTGAAAATGCAGTTCTCTAAAATATTGGAAAAGTTATTCTGCTTTTCTTGACTCAGTCTGATTAATGTGTTTTTAATTTCAATGCCACCAGTTTGACAGAGTTCTATTTCATCAGACTTAGTTCCCCAAATAATACTATTATAAAGTTTTAATTCTTTCCCAGAATTCTCATTTGCTAAATAGCAGAAACTAGCATCCGTTCTTGATGAAAGTTGCCAGTAGTTGATAAAATTACAATGTGAGAATTCAAAATTGCCTTCACCTTCGAGGAAAACTGTTTGTTTTCCACAATTTGATATGATGACATCATGCATCTTTAAGTTAAAATTTTCACTTTTAATCCCTGTCGTGGTGAAGTTGAGGAATTGAGAATATTCAATTTCCAGATTGTTATCGTTTATTTCAGATTGAGCACTAATACCTTTTATTGCATTCTCCAATTGAAGATGAGAAATGAAATTGGCTTTACTTTCTGAATAAAAGAAAAGACCTTCCCATTGACCAGGAACATTATCATACAACTCCTCACGTCGATGTGAACCAAAAAAAACTGGCTCTTCAAAACTTCCTTGGATATTAAGATTACCACTAATATGCAGACCTGCACCTTTCTGAAAATAGACTTTTGTACCAGCTTCTATTGTCAGGTTTTGAGTTTTTCCTAAGAATAAATTCTCATCGATAAAATAAGGGCGATTTCTTGTCCATCCCTGAGTTTGAAGTTCATTGTTTTTAAAGCGAATAACGTCTTGAGCCCAGCTTTTAAGGAGGAATTTTTGAACCCTTGAATTGAATTGAAATTGTATATAATCTTCAATTAATCGGGGTGAATCTTGATTTTTGTCTTGCACGCTTAATTCAATAAAAATATAAAGACTATCCTTTGCCGGAATATAGACCTGTTTCGCCTTATTCCCAACCAATCCATTAATGTTTAATTGATAAGTTTCATCATCATTTACAAGTTCAATATTATCAATATAAATTGCTTTTGAAGATCGATTATAAACTTTCAGTTGTTTGGTTATTGAAGGAATTCCCGAGAAAATGGTATCGAAAGTTAAACTGTCTAATGAAAAGTTCAAGCGAAATTTAGGATCGTTGTTAAACTCTTCTTTATCATCACAAGCAATAATAAGGAGTATAAATGAAAGTATAATTAATGAGCGATTAGGAAATTTCATTCAGTTAAAATTTAAACGAAAAATAATTTTTTAGAAGAACATAAATTCATTAGTTTTCTTTTGTCTGATCTTACGACGTGTTTTAGCCGCTTCGTTTCTATTACGTCTCATCAAGTCTCGAATCATTGTTTTAGGGACATCAAAATTAAGACCAAAAGTAATTTCGTGAGTTCCGTTACTATTGTTGGCCAGTAGATTATTTGAATAATAATCGTATGAATAGCCTAAATAATATTTTGCAAAATTAACACCAAGCATTCCTACAAGTTGGTCATTGCTTCTATAGGATAGGGCAAGCCAAAAACTTCTTACATAAAGTTTAGCAGTAAGGTCAATATAATTTTGAGAATCAAGGGTTCTTCGAACTATAGCTGAGGGTTCTAATGCGACCTGATTGTTGATATTAAATGTATAACCAGCAGTAAAATAATAGTGTCTCAACATGATGTCATTGTTGAAACCAGCATCGCCCATCTTCACTGAAGATTCAAATAAGTGAGCAATTGATAAACCGATAAAATAGTCGTTATTATAAAGGTAAACTCCAAAATTTGCATCAGGAATATAAGATACAATATCACCACCTGTGTAAAGTGGGTCTCCTACAGGAATATAATCGCCATCGAATTTGTATTGGTAAAATACACCACCTAAACCGAAGGATAATCGCGTTCCTATTTTTCCAAAATACTGGCGGTTGAACTCCAGATGATATGCATAGGATAATTCTATACCCGTACGTGAGATAGCTCCATAATTATCATTGAAAACATAAGCACCCATTCCCAAGCCTCTTTGTGTATTCCTTTGAGCAAGAGGGTTTCCCACTGCATCGCAGGCTGTAGACCTTTCACCAAAGTTACGGTGAACACTTAAGGCTTGTGTTTCCGGAGCACCTTCAATACCTGCCCATTGTTTACGCATGGTTAAACGCAGAGGTGTGTATATTCGAGTTCCAGCCATGGCTGGATTGAATAAAAATCCATTCTCGACATATTGACTATACAAAGGGAGTTGTTGTGCCTTTGTCGAAACATGTAATGCAAATATGAATATTAGAGTTATAAAAAAATTTCTCATATAGTATGTTAGAGGCCTATGTGTCGATTAGTTTAATTTAACGTGCTATGGTTACTGTTCCTGTTAATGGTTTTGAATCATCAGCTTCAATTGCATAATAATAGGAACCGATAGGTAAATGTGATTTATTGTTTTTACCTGTCCAAGGATTTCCCTTGTATTCATTTCCTGTACCTGAGAATTGATAAACACTTGCTCCAAGTCGGTCGTAAATGACAATTGTGAGTCTTTGGATATATTCAATCCTTAGTATATCCCAGTAATCATTATAACCATCTTGGTTAGGTGTAAATGCCTTAGGTATCTCAATTATTCTATCATATAGATATTCTAAATTAATGATTGTGTCTGTTGCACATGAATTAACATCGCTAAGTGTTAATCTGTATTTTCCTCTATCAAGATCTGTAATTTCAAGATCGGTTTCTGTTAGAGGAGACCACATGTCAGCACCTGTTTCAATTTCCCAGCTTGCTGTATAATCAGGAATACCTCCAAATGCTTTTGAGAATATTGCGCCATCATTAGCACCCTCAACAGTTGGTCTGTTAGCTTCAACTCTTAGTAATAATTCCTCAGGCTCTTCAATGACAACGCTTGCTGTATCCTGACAATCATTCTGATCTGTTACAAGTAATTCGTACTTTTTAGGACGTAAATCACTAATATCTTTTGTTGTTTCACCATTTGACCAACTAAATCGATATGGAATTGTTCCACCGCTTACTGCTGCAGAAGCTTCTCCATTATTTTGAGCATAACAAATCACATCGTTAAAGATATTAATTTCTGCGATAAGTGTATCAGGTTGAGTTAAACTGACTGTATAAGTAAACTTACAATCTTCATTGTCGATAACAGTATAAGTGTAAGTACCAAATCTTAGATTGTAAATGTTCTGAGTTACCGCACCTGTACTCCAGCTTACAGTGTATGGCGTAGCACCTGATATAATTTCTAACTCAACCTCACCATTTTTATCGCCGTAGCATAAAGGCTCTTTTATTGTGTGACTGCCAGCAAATAGTTCTGGTTCTTTAACTTCAAAAGTATATTCTTCAGACATACAAGCTCGGGAATCTGTAACCCTTACTTTATATATTCCTGGACTTAAGTCACCCTGATCTTCTTTATCTAGACGACTAGGATCTATTCCTGTCCATGCGTAAGTATAATTAGGAGTACCTCCTTTGGGATAAATATTGATATAGCCATCAGTAAGACCATAACAAGAGATCTGATCGATTCCATATTCAACTTCAACCAGATCCGGTTGCTTTACTTCTTGATAAAATTTAATAACTTCTGTCGTAACATTATCAGTAATAGTAAGGATGTAGTTTCCTGCTTTTAGATTGTCGATTTTAAGTGGAGCATCTTTGTTTTTATAATAATTATCTGCTTCCCATGATAAGGTGTAATCACCGCTACCATCTTCTACAAGAACTTCAATAGAACCTTCAGTTCCACCATGACAAGTCGGTGTTGTTTTTGCAACAAGAGAAACAACCATTTTCTCAGGTTCGTATATTCTGGTTTCAATAATAGCTCTACATTCATTTGCATCAAGAACTTCAATGATATAAACGCCTTGTTCTAATATCCCAACAGTATAAATACCAGTTAGGTTGTTAAATGACTTTTTAGAATATTCATTCGGACCTGATATAAAGATGGTGTATGGCGGTGTACCTCCCGTAGAGGTAGCGGTAATGGTTCCATCACGTAAGCCAATATCACTAATATCGGTATGTGTTTCAGTAACTGAAACAGCATCCGGTTCATTTATGGTTACTGAACTGGATATGATACAACCTCTGGCATCAGTTACCTGATAGTTGTAATCTCCTTTGGCTAAATCGTAAATTTTATCGGCATGTGAGTAAAGACCTCTATCACCTTCCCATAGGATCGAATAAGGCTGGGTTCCACCAGAAATATCAAGTTGAATAGTTCCATTTGGTTCGTTAAAACAAGCGACGTCAGTTGAGCTAGTAGTTGTAACCAATGGGGTTGGCTCTAGAATGATAGTTTGGTCAGTCGCGGTTTGACCTGCCGATTGAACGCTTAGGTTATATGTTCCTGCAATTAAGGCAGAAATTGATTTGGTATTTGCTGTAAAACCAGATGGACCAGTCCATGAATAAAAGTATGTTCCATTGCCACCAATAGCGGTCGCATTTAGAGCGCCATCATTATAGGCTGTACAAGACACATCTTCCTGATCAATTATCTGAGCAACCAAAAGGTCGCCTTCAGGCAGCATAATGTCTTTTGTGATACTTCCACATGAGCTCTCGTCAGTAATTGTAACAGTATAAAGACCGCCGATTAAGTTTTCAAATAGAGCCTGATTTTCATCGAAGAAGGTTGGGCTAAATCGAGAATAACCATTGGGTCCTGTTACGGTGTAGGTATATGGAATAGCACCTCCCAAAATCTCTAATCTAAAGCTTCCGTCATTGGCACCAACTATACTGACTTCTTCTTCTACGACAAGCCCCAGTTGCAGTGGAGGGCTTTTTATGAGGCTAACTGTCCCTTCATAAGCACATTCCTTTTTATCCTTAAGAAGAAGGGTGTACTCACCAAAATCTAAACTCGTGTTGTTTTTAGTGTATGATCTGAAATCGTTAGGACCAGACCATGCAAAATTATAATCGCTGTTACCACCGTAAGGAACAATATTAATAATACCATCCTTCAGATTATTACAAGTTGGAGATATATTATCAGAGATGACAAATCCCAATTCAATTGGCTCTTTAATAGTGATATCTTGTAGTTTGATACAAGCATTCTTATCAGTCACTTGTAAAGAGTAAGTATTGGCAGTTAAATCGGTGAACTGACCTGTGATATTTGTTATCGTATTTAGTGTGTATTTATATGGAGCAGTACCTTTATCAGCTTCAACAAATAGTTCACCTGTTGCTTCGCCAAAGCAATTTGCATCGCTTACTGTAAGTTTATCTATGACGATGGCTTCTGGTTCAACAAGTTCAAATATGTCAGAGTAAACACAATTATTTGCATCGGTAATTTCAATGGTGTAATTTGCTCCTTCAACATCAGTAAGAGTAGGATTACTAGAGCTGAATCCCTTATCTGAAGTCCAGTTGTATGTATAAGGTATTATACCACCATTAACCTGTGGATCAATACTACCATTATTATCACCAGCACATAATATACCTGATGAGGCAAAATCGAATGTAATTTCTTCAGGAGATAATAATTCAACACTTTCTTCGTCAGATTTACAATCATTACCATCTTGTAAGTGTACTAGATACTCATCTGCTGATAAACCAGTATTATTCGCTGCAGCAAGACCACCATTGAGGTAATAGCTTAAGGTTCCAGATCCACCTGATGCATCAATAGCAATTTCACCATCCGATACATTAAAACACTTTAGATCTTTTTGAGTGATGCCATTAATGAACATTTCATAGGCATTAAATACGTCTACAGAACTTGTTTGATCACAACCCTTATCATCTTTAACCTGAACGAAATATTTACCAGGAGCAAGACCTGAAGCAAAACTTTCACCAGTCAGAATATTTGTTGAAGGAAAAATGTCATTATCATCAGAATCTGTCCAGAAGAAAGAGTAAGGCGCATTTCCATTCTGAGCTACAGCTTTAACAAAACCATCTTCATCACCATAACACTTTACATTAGTGGTTGTGAATTCTATGACAATATTCGAAGTTGTATTCATAACAACCTCGATAGTCGAGTAAAGTAAACAAGGTATACCACTTGGGTTATTATAGTTCAACTCAACTCTATAGAAACCTGATTGGTTAACAGCTATAGTTGCTGAAGTTTCTCCCGTTAAATCCGAGAAAGATAATGGTGCAGGAGCAGGTTCACTAAAAGCCCATTGGAATGTAGTTCTATCATTAATAGGGAAATAAGTCACGTGATCGAGTGTTGCAGTATTGCTACACCATTCCTCACGAACTGGTAATACATCCTTGAATGAAGGTGGTTCTTCATCATTATCATTAGCTGTTGATTCTAACCAACCTTGGGTGCTGCCATCTACATTGATAAAATTTCCAATAACCCTATGCGGAACATTAGCATCTGTCATTTTTATATTTTCTAGCGAGGCATGATAAATGATTTGTGGTTTGGTAGAATTAATGAAAGCGAGCTGACCATCTTCACTAGATTTTAAGTGGACATAGGAACAGTTAACACCTTCCATAGTAAGTTCATTGGTCAGGTTGATTGTTCTGCCAGCTTGTATTGTGTTCTCTCCATATCCTAATGTGAATTCAAGATTTGAAATGGTATGATCTCCAAATATCTGACCTTGTTGGCGGAAAATAATGGTTTTAAATTCTCCTTTACCCGTTTCAAAACCATTTCCATTGATATTAATCTCACCGTAAGCATCAAAAATAGCATCACCAAACTTCACATCATTTGTGCTCTCACAATAAATTCCTCCTTTTTTAGGGAAGTATAGCTCAGAATTCGTTGCTGTGAATACCAATGGAGAGCCTAGGAAAATCATATTCCATGATTTGAATTTCTCTGCATTAATAGTAATAATCGAACCTGAAATTGTAAGTGATCTGTTTGCTATTGGAGATGCGTTTAAAGATGTGAAACTCGAAATAGACATTTTCTTACCCTTAGTATTAAGAGAACCATTATCTAAAAATAGATCTCCTGTTGTCGTTAAAGCATTTTGTAGGATCCAAGATTGATCATCTCCATCGAAATAGACATCTCCATCTAAAGCTTTCCCTGCGAAATCAATAGGCTTGTCAGCTGTTAAACCATCACCCTTGAATTTTAGATCACCTGACATTTCTAAAGTCATATTTTCACTGAAATCAAGTAGTCCATGAACATCTAATTGATTTTGAACTTTGAAAATTGATGATGGATCTACATCGTCAGTCCATGTGATATTGTGGCATCTTGAATCGGAGTTGACAAGAACTGTTTTACTACCCAGGAATGAATTAGAGTCGAAAAAGACATTATCAAGTTCGGTAGGTATACATCCTTCAGATACTCCTCCGGAAGTTTTACTCCAGTTCAGGTAATTAGACCATTCATCGTTTAATCCGTTACCTACCCAGTATAAATCAACTGTCGTAATTGAGTTGACTGTCCAGTTTGTAACATTAGTGTGTTCTATAGAGTTGTTGGCTAAATAAGCTACTGAAGAACCAACACCATTAATATCCGTTAGTATAACAAAGTTTACGTTTATACTTGTTTTAACTTCTAAGTCAGCCTGCTTGCCACTTTTACTTCCTTGTATATCTATTGGGAAATTACAAGATCCAAGAGCTGTGAATTCTTCAATTGGAAAAGTTATGTTTGATTCAAATTTAAATGTATTTGGTTTTGTCCCTTTGTTAAGAGTTAGTTTACCAATGTCAACAGTTCCATTTAATTCTCCTCCTTGTTCAAAAGTAATATCATTGATTCGAGTTAAAAGATTTTCCGATTTAAAGCTACCCTCATTATTAAAAAGAATCACATTAAATGTGGCACTACTTGAAAATGCACCACCAATAAAGAATGCTTTTTCACTTTCTACGATAATCTGACTACCATCAGCTAAAAGTGTTAAAGTCTGTCTGGCGTTGATATCGGCAGCATCGATATTTACTGAAAAGCTATTCTCGTATCCAAGTACCGTAAATAATGAGTTCTGTATGTCTAAGGTTCTTTTTTTACCAGCAAAGCTTAAGTCAGATGATTCAAAATAGTTACATGATATATCGAAGCCTCCTGAGATAAAATGGCCATTGTCTAAAATTAAGTTTCCATCGACATCCAAATCGTTAGCGAGAGTCCATTCACCGTCAATTCCATCAAAAGTTACATTGTTTGGGAAATTAAAAGTATGAAGTTCCAGGCTGTTCCCTTTTTCTGTTGATCGGAAATAAAAGTCAACATCAGGAATGTCAACCGTTAAGGTTGGATTAAGATAGAGCGAGCCATAAATATAAACACTAGAAATATCTACAAGTCCCATTTGGAAGATAGGAGAGGTTCCTTCAGATCCTCTCCAATCCATCGTTCTGCATCGTATATCACCACTACCAGTGGAGACAATCTGATTCTTGCCAGTGAATGAATTAATGTCAAAGTAGACATTATCAAGAGCTGTCGGCACACAAGCTCCAGGTGATCCTCCAGATGATGTTGACCAGTGATTGGGATCGTCCCAGGTTCCAGCTCCACCTACCCAGAATAGATCTCTGGTTGTAGGTGTTGTTGCAAATGTCCAGCCATCATTGTGACCTAAGTCAATTGAGTTATTCGCTGTAAAAGTCGCTGCTGGTGTTGCAAAAACATCAAGCAAATTGACTTGAGTCACATTTATAGGATCACCATTTTTGCTGTTAAAAGTTGTTTCAGCACCTGCAGATAAACTGGAAATATCGATGGTTCCTTCACAGGCCCCAATAGCTGTTAAATCTCCAATGTTAAAGTTTTGTCCATCAGTGAATTTGTAGGTTTTACCCTGGTTCAGGATTAAATTCTCCACATCGAATCCTTCGTACAGAAAGTTGGCATTCGATTTAATATCAACTTGGTTGAAAGAAACATCTTTCCCTCGAATAGAAAAGAGTGCTGTCCCGGTTTCTTGATCAAATGTAATATTGTGAAAGTCGATGGCTTCAATTCCATTGGTAACTTCAACTTTCCCATTTTCACCGACAATAATTTCTGATGTCCCAGCATCAAAAGTTAGATTTTCAGGCGTTAGAAAAATACCATTTAGATTAAGAACAGATGCATCAAGTTGTAATGTTCTCACATCACTAAAGTTAGAATAGAGTTCATTACAGGTTATACTGAAATTATTAGTGACAAGATTTCCTCGTTCCAACTTGATATTCCCTGAGGTTTCAAAATTACTAGCAATATTCCAAGTGCCAGCTAACCATGAACCATCTTCTTGAATCTTCCCTTCAAAAATTACATCGTTTGATAATATGACTTGATCAAGCTTAACAGTGACAATGTTTTCTGATTTGAAATAAATGTCACCAGTATGTGTGAACGAAGCTGCTGGGAGTGATGTGAAATCAAGATTACCATAAATGCATAGATCACTACCGCCTTCAAAAATTAGGGAGGAAGCATTTGTCCATGTCATATTATTACATTCAGGAATGCGAGTTCCATTAATAGCAATTGTAGAACTTCCAACAATATTTACAGCATTAAAGAATACATTATCGACACGTGTAGGTACACAGCCTAAGTCCCAGTTGTTCGGATTAAACCAATCTGAATCATCAGCTCCAATCCAGATGAAATCTTGAGCAAGAGTCTTTTCTACGATATTCCAACCATCGTAGTTTTGAATACCAAAGGAGCTTTGGGCATCTAATCCACCGGAAAGAGTAATACCTCCGATAACCTCTAAGTCAGTAATCTGAACGTTAATTATTCTGTTCGAGTTAACATCAGATCTAATGTTTGAAATACCACCATTACCCGTTAGATAAATAAATTCAGAACAGGTTCCTTCGGCAATAAACCCATTGATGTTTACAACCTTTTGCTCGCTACCAGCTTCAAAAAGATAGGTTTTACCTGCAGAAAGGATGAATGTATCATAATTGTGATCTCCAGATATATTGGCACCTGCAAAAAAGTGTACTTCATTGAAGCTTACAATATCACCTTCATTAGTCAGGTTCGCCTTCTCCCTATTGTCTATGAAATAAACCTTGTTGTAAGTTACAGAACCATTAAGCTTATTGTAAAAGCCTGCAGTTTGTTCTATTAATTCAATGGTGTAATCACTTTCAGGAATATTGAACGAGTTTCCTTCTGCATCCCATGTTTTAAGGTAATTTCCGTTTAGTCTAAGAGTTGATGTACCCAGATTCAGTGTTCTTAGAATATCACCAATAGATACAAAACGGTTTAATGTTAAGTTGTTGTCATTCGAGTTAATTGTACCTGATTCAAAAAATAGGGTGTTGTCAGGTATTTGAAGTTCTGTGGCTAGTTGCCAGATACCACCTCTTGAAAAATAAACATCAGCTAAAAAAGGATTATCAATAGAAATCGTACCATTTCCTTCGAAATGTGTGGTTCCTAATAAACCCCATGTTGCACTTCCAGCAAATAAAGAACCAAAAATGCTGAGTTTGGCATTTCCAGATAAGGTGACGTCATCAGAAAGAATTAAATTTTTACATTCAGCGTCACTGTCAATTTCAACATTAAAAGCACCACTAATATTTACATTATCTATTCTGGATGGAACACATCCTTTATTCCAGTTACTTGGTGTACTCCATTTGTTATCAGTTGTTCCAGTCCAGCTGTAACTGTCAGGTGTTAAGGCAATGATGTTCCAGTTTGTATTTCCTCCAAGATCAAATGAATCATTGGCATCAAAGGGAGCAGCTGTTCCTGATGCACTCATGTTATTTATTTTAAGGAATTCTAAGCTGACTGCATTTGCTATAATACTTCCATTGCCACCAGTCCCTGAAATATTAATGTGTTCACTACAGGTTCCAATTGCTGTCCATGAATCGAGTACGGTTTGATCTGAACCATTTTGAATAGAATAGTCATTCCCTTTGGTAAAGATTAATTTTTGGAATCGATTAGGTCCCTGAAGGCTACCATCAGCCAGAAATTCAACATTATTAAAGTTGACCACTAAGGTTTGGTTAATAATGTTAGCTCCATTTTTCTGAAACTCGATATTGTATAGGTTTAGTGGAGCACTGCCTGATATAGCTATACTTGCACCAACTCCACTGGCAATCACGTTTGAATTTCCTGGGTTTAAATTGAGGTTGTCTGCATTAATCATTAAAACTGAAGCCCCCGATCCTGTTAGATTGATGGTTGAGTTATTTAAAGTCCAAGTTCTGGAAATAGGATTATCAGCAATAATTTGAGCACATGTAATGTCGGCTTCAAAGCTTAAGTTTCCTTGTTCGAAATAGATGATATGGTTTTGAACGTGCAGAGGGGTTTTGATGATCCAACCACCATTTTTTGTGAAATGAATATCTTCGTTGAACGTATGTCCTGCAAAGTCAATCTCATTATTAGGGCTTGATGCACTAAAATAGAGTGGTTTTAATAAATCCAGAAGCATGTCAGTGCCTAGTTTTAAACCACCATAAATAGTCAAAAAGTGTGCAGGATCATTATCCGCTTTAAGTGTAGGCAGATTAGTTACATTCGACCAATCCATATTCGCACATTTAGCGACATCGTTGATTACCACTTCAGCACCAGTAGTAGGGAATGAGTTTTCATCAAAGAATACATTGTCACTGAAATTTGGTACGGCAGCGTCAGGATTAACCTGTCCTCCAGGTTGATCACTCCAGTGTTGAATTTCATTCCAGTTTCCAGAGCCTCCAATCCAATAAAAATCTTTAGCATTAACAACGCTAGAAATGGATAGTAGGATGATAATGTAAATTAAGCTGATTGCTTTCGTATTCATAGCCAAAATCTATAAAATGCGTATTATTTAATCATATAAAATCAAGAGTAGATTCCTGTTTCCAAATAACAAAAAAAGGAATAGCCGTATATCATGTAAAAATAAGCTATTTAATTGTAAAAAGCATCAAAATCGTGACTAATGGAAAATATAGAAGATTATTTGTTGGGTTTTTTATTAACATATGTGAAGGTTTTAGGTTTTAAGGATGAAAGAACTTGTGTATTCAGTATTAAAATAATAAAAGATCCTTAAACAAGCATGCTGTGATTGCTTTATTATTCAAGTAGTTAGGATTGGGTGTGTTTTGAATTTGAGTGAATTGTTAGCAGAGGTAAATGACAAAACCACATGAAACTTGGGACTGTCAAGTTTCATGTGGTCTTGTTTTAGTTGTAAGTGCTTACTGATTGGGAGTGAGAATCTTAGTTTTGGAAAACGATTTTTTCGATTTCGTCCCATTTAAAGATACTGAATTCTTCAGACGAAGTGAAGATAAGTATTCCTGCATTTTTATTGGATACATCAGCCTGATCGCCCAGAAACAACTTCTCACCACTTTTTAATACAACTGCGGCATAATTATTTGCCATTGGTTTTATACTTTCAATATTTCTGAAAGGGATAGAGAATTTGATATCATCATTATAACCATTGAGTAATTCAGAATCCATAGCTTCATCCAAATCATAAACGATCACTCCTTCTAGTTCTTCGCCTGTTTTGGTGAAGACTTTGCCATATAGTCGTTCACTATTTGGGAATGACTTGTCGCATAGTGATTCCAGGGTTTTTTCTTCAAGAATCTCAAAGGAAATAAAATGTTTCCAGTGAAAATCAGCTCTTCCAATATTGGGAAGATTAACAATTATTCCTTTGTTACTAGAATTAACATCGTTAGTGCCGTATAGTTCTATTTCTCTGCCAGAAGCAAGTTTTACAAGACAGGCATTTTCTTGTTTAGTGATATTTTTTATCTTTCTGAAAGGAATCTTAAGATCACCATCAGAGGATTTTCCATCTAACTTATCATCTAATAATCGCTCATCGTGATCCCATTGAACAAAACCAGTAAATACACCTTGTGTTGTTGTTAGTTTGCCATAAATACCTTGGCCAAAGGAATCAGAGATCTTTTGTTTTGGACGGAAAAATTTGATCACATCTATTTTGTTCCAATTCAAACTAAGCATACCCAATTCAATATCTATAATTGAGATTCTAGTGTTAACATCATTCGAGCCTCCGCTTAAATTGATATATTTCTCAGACTTAAGTTCTAAGTTTACACTTTCTCTTCCTGTGATGGTTATGGATTTAATGTCTCCAAACCGGCACTGAAACTTTCTAGCCAGGTAATTTGTATTGTGTCTTTTATTATCGACGGAAACATTAATCCAATCTTTGTTGCTTGATCGAGAAGAGGATTTGTAGTTTGTCTTAAAATTCGATTTGTTTAAATATTTGAGATAGGGGTTGGATATCTTTTCCGAGTTAAAGATATCTGACAAGAAGACTTCTTCATCTCCCCATCGGATGGGACCTTCATAAGTTTTTCCTTCGATTGTAGTGATGCTACCATAAAGCATGCAATCGTTTTGTGCTGATACGGGAGTCGTTATGGTAATGGAACCAATCAAAAGAAATAATAAAAAGGAAACCTGATACCAAGATTGAATCTGCAGATATTTTTTCATTGTAAGCAAGCATTAAAATTCATATTGCCTATAAAACGAATAGTATGCTAAAAAGTTACAAGGTGATCTCAATAAAAGAGAAGGAAAAATATTCCTCGAAGGTTTTATTATTGAAACATCTTTGACATGATGATCTTGTTTAAATGTTTTGCTTTTTCCTAAATAAAATTTGAATGATTTTAGCTTTTTCAGCAGGGGTATATATTTGAATTAACTCCCAATCCTTATCATATTCGGCTATAGTTTTTTTAAGTTTGTAAATCTTTAGCAGATCCACAGTAATACCATCTTTTATATCCATATCATCAACGTCCCAAGGGAAAGATTCTAATCGGTATTGGAATTTTTGATTTGTCTTACCAATTTTCACTTCAACTTCTGCAAGTTCAGCTCCTATATCAATAGGTATGGGGATGCATAATTCTCTCATGACTTATTTTTATTATGTGACTGTTTATCTATTGAGTTATAATTCTATTCATATTTAATTGCCTTGGCAGGATCAGCTTCAGCTGCTTTGTACGACTGCCATGAAACAGTGAAAAGACCAATAATGAGTGAAATGATTAGTGTTAATATAAAGATCCATGCATGGATGTATATTCGATAAGGAAAATCTTGAAGCCAAATATTTAGTGCCCAATAGGCTATTGGAATTGCGATAATGTTAGCAATTATTATAAGTTTGAAAAACTCTCGTGTTAGGAGATAGACGATATTCCCAGTTGATGCTCCAAGGATCTTTCTTACACCAAGTTCTTTTGTGCGTTGTTCGGCCATGAATGATGATAAGCCAAATAATCCCATTGAAGCGATTAAGATGCTAATAATTGAAAAAACAATAAACATCAGAGTTAAGCGTTCTTCAGTTTTAAATCTGGTATTTATTTTATCATCTAAAAAGAAATAATTGAAGGAATGATTTGGACTAAATGTATTCCATGTTTTTTGGATATAAGCCAGCGTTTCACTCTGTTTGTATTGTTTGATTTTAATGTGTATCATTCTTCTATGCCTAGGAGATTCTGAAACAAACAGGCTGAGAGGTTCTATGGCTATACTTAGTGTTTGGTAATGAAAATCACTAATGACTCCAATAACTGTTCCTTTTCTAATATCTTTGTGTTCTCCGATAGAGACCCCAAATTGTAGTTTTTTACCTATAGCATTCACTCCCCAATTAAATTTCTGGCTGGCAGACTGGTTAACGATGAAAGCAGTGGTTGAATCTGTTTTTATTTCCCTAGAGAATGCTCTCCCTTGCATCAATTTAAGCTTCATTAAATTGATGTAATCGAAGTCGATGACATTAAAGTTTAATGCATATTCCTTCATCTTATTCTGGTCCTCATATAGGTGTAAGGTTTTTGAGTTTGAAAAACCAATTAGGAATGTAGATGTTGCAACAGCTTCAATATTCAGATTTTTTTTAAGTTCTGCCTTAAACTCGTTCATATTTACTTGCATTGAAGAGTCTAGAACAGGAGCAATAATGATATTCTCCTTGTTGAATCCCATGTCCTTATTTTTAAGGAAAAATAATTGGGATATGACAATTATGGTTCCGCTTATCATGATTGCAGAAACAGAAAACTGACAGATAACCAGAATTTGTCTCAAGAGTTTATTCCCAGTTCTGATTTTTCTAGTGCCCTTAAGGATAGGGGCTGGTTGGAATGCTGATAAATAGAAAGCAGGATAAGATCCGGAAACAATACCCAGAATAAATGTGATCGCAATAATAAATAAAAAAACATCAGGTGTTTCATAAATACTTAGAACCAAATCCTTGTTTACAACCAGGTTGAAAAGTGGAAGTATAAGTTCTACACTAATAATCGCTATAATTAATGCTGAGAATGTTAACGTTAAGCTTTCCAAAAGAAATAATCGTATAATGCTTTCTTTTTGAGCACCTACAACTTTGTGCATTCCGACTTCTTTGGCTCGTTTGCTCGATCTGGCCGTAGCCATATTCATATAATTAATGCCTGCAATCGTAAGGATGAATAGAGCAATAGCAAACAGGATGTAGATGTATTTAATATTACCTGTTGGTGCGTCCCAATTCAAATCTGACTTTAGATGTATATCAGCTATTTTTTGAAGAACAATTTTAAAATCAACCCCTATTTGATTCCCAAATTCCTTCATATACTTTTCGTAATAGAGTGGGAATTTCTTTTCTACATTAGCAATATTTGCATTGTCTTTGAGTAGAATAAACGTATAAATACTAAAATTCCAAAAGGCCTCTGGTCCAAGGGAGTTAAAGTGTTTTTCCTTATCACGTTCAACAAGCGTGCTTATTGAAAAGAGAATGTTAAACTTAAAATGAGAATTAGATGGGATATCTTTAATGATACCCTTGACTGTGAATTTATGAGTGTCATCAACTAGAATAACTTTTCCGATAGGATCTTCCGTGCCAAAGTATTTTTTAGTCAATGTCTGATTTATTATGACAGAGTTTGGTTCTGTTAATACTTTTTTCGGATCTCCTTTAATCAATTCATAAGAGAAGATATCAAAAAGACTCGAGTCTGTATAGGCGATACCCTCCTCATAAAAGTCTTTATCGTTATATTTTATTTGTTGTTTGCCAGATGGAATGAATCGAATGTATTCCTCCACTTCAGGGAAATAATCTTTGAAAGTAGGCCCCATAGGCAAAGACGAAGGTGCTATTCGATCTTGTTTACCATTTAGAACAAAATCTGATCCAATTCTATAAATACGCTCGTGTTTGATATTGTATTTGTCGTAGGAAAATTCATCACGAATAAATAGAGTAATTAAAATAGTACAGATTAATCCTATGGACAATCCTGCCATATTTAGAGCAGAATAGAACTTATTCCTCGATATATTTCTGATAATTGTTATAAAGAAATTCTTGAGCATAGGATTATTGTTTTGATTCCATTTTTTTTAAAGGGTTTTAGAGTTTTTGTCTCATGTTTTCAGTTACGATATGTCCATCAAAAAGTTGGATGATTCGATGAGAGCGATCAGCATCAGATGGTGAGTGCGTTACCATTACAATGGTAGTGCCTGCCTCATTAAGTTGCGTAAGCAAGTTCATAACTTCTTCTCCATTAGCCGAGTCGAGATTACCCGTTGGCTCATCGGCGAGAATCAGTTTTGGATTTGTAATCACCGCTCGAGCTATAGCTGCTCTTTGTTGCTGCCCACCTGATAATTGTTGAGGAAAATGCTTGGTTCTATGTGCAATTTTCATTCGATCCAAAACTTCATTAACACGTTTTTTGCGTTCTGAACTTGAAACTTTCATATAGAGTAATGGAAGTTCAATATTTTCATAAATGGTAAGTTCTTCAATTAAATTAAAACTTTGAAAAACAAAGCCAATATTTTCTTTACGTAGGTTGGTTCGCTGACGTTCACTATAGCCATCAACTTGTGCATCATTAAAAAATAGTTCGCCACTTGTTGGATTATCTAATAAACCTAAAATATTTAGGAGTGTCGATTTACCGCAACCCGAAGGTCCCATGATAGCAACAAATTCGCCCTCGTTTATTTCTAGGTTCACATTATTCAGAGCATTGGTTTCCACCTCGTCTGTTCTGAACGTTTTCATTAAGTTATTTGTTTTTATCATGATATTTAAAATTTCAAATTCTGAAAATATGTTGTTCCTTTTATTAAGCTTATTCGTATCTGATAGCCTTTATTGGTGTGATTGATGATATTTTATAAGTCTGATAAAAAACGGTAATAAAAGCGATTAGTATTGATAATAGTCCAGCTCCTAAAAATTCAAACCAAGAAATATGTATTCTGTATGCAAAGCCTGCTAACCACCATTGCATAAGGAAGTAAGTAGTAGGCCAAGCAATTAAGTTAGCTAATAAAATCCATCTCAAAAAACGAATAAGGAATGATTTGAATAGGTGTTGGAATTCAGCACCAAAAACTTTCCGAATTCCCATTTCTTTAAATTTTTGTTCTATAATGTATGATGATAAGCCAAACAATCCAAGTGAGGATATAATTATGGCAATTAAAGTGAAAGCGATAAATATCGAACTCATACGTGATTCTGCCTTATATAGATAAGAAAAATCGTCTCTTAAAAGGCGATGTGAAAAAGGTATTTTAGGATAACACTTTTTCCAGGTCTCACCAATTTTATTGATAATGGGTTGTTCATTGCCATCAGTTTTAATTGCAATATATTTAAACTCATCAGAAATAATAAGCATTATTAGAGGTTTTACTCCGACTTGCAAGCTGTTGAAATTAAAATCTTTGACAATGCCAATAACTTCACAGTCATATTCCCATATTTTAACTTTCTGACCGATAGTATAGCTCATTTTCATGGCAGAAGCTGCAGCTTCGTTTATAATTAGTTTTAAACTATCACCACCTTGTTTCGATGAAAATGCGCGACCATGAATAACTTCCATTTCAAAGGTTTCAATAAAATCATAATCAACAAAACTTAATTGAAATAATGTGTTATCAGCATCCGTCGATTTACCTTTCCAACTGACATCAGATGTCGAGTTCGAAAAATTAATAGGCATCTGATTCGCAGCTGTAACTTTAAGCACTCCAGGTATTTTAATTAAGTTTTCTTTTAAGTGAGAATAGTGCTCATGAAAATCATCCATCATTTCAATGTAGATGATGTTATCTTTCTGATAACCAACATCTTTGTCCTGGAGATAATCTAATTGTTTGTAGATGATACTTGTGCTAATAATCAATCCAACTGAGATGGTAAATTGGATGATAACCATCAGTTTGCGGAATAAATGAGAATCGCTATAAAGTTTACCTTTTAGAATCCTTATTGGTTTAAAAGATGACAGATATAGTGCTGGGTAACTACCCGAAATAAAACCAGTGAACAGAACGATAGCTGCAAAGGATAATAATAGCGTTGTGTCTGAAAATTTCAGGGATAGATCTCTTTGTGTTAATTCCTTAAAGAAAGGTAGAAGTAACTCTACTGATACAATTGCCAATCCAAAAGCAAGTAGGCTGATGAAGATTGATTCGGCCATGAACAATGCAAATAATCCTCTTTTGTGTGCACCAACCACTTTTCTGACGGCCACTTCTCTAGCTCTGCGTTCTGAACGTGCTGTAGATAAATTCATATAATTGAAACAAGCAATCAAAAGAATAATAAAAGCAACTAAAGAAAAAATCCGGACATAAAGTATGGGGCTAAGCTTTTTTCCACTGATGGAGTGTAAGTGGTAATCAGTAAATGGCTGAAGAGCTAGGTCTGCATTTGATTGTTCCAGATTTTGTTTGATGTACGGTTTAATAATTGTTTCCAAACCTGGAATATAGGTCTTTTTCTTAACTTGAATGAGAGTTAAGAAGGCGTGTGAATCCCAGTTGTTTAGGTTGAAGCTCCAATTCTCTTTTATGAAATTGAAGGGTAATAAATAATCGAAATAGAGTGAAGAGTTTTTGGGTGAATCCTTAAGTACTGCACTAACGTGATAGTTAATATTTGAATTTATACTGATGACTTTCCCTAAAGGATTAGTCTCACCGAAATATTTTTTAGACATCTTCTCGGTAATAACTATAGATCTTTCATCGGGCATAACCAAGTTTGGATCTCCAAGTAAAACCGAAAAACTGAACATTTTGAAGAAATCTGTATCGACACATAGGCCAGAACCTTCAATAAAAGTTGATCCCCCAATTGTTAGCATTAATTTACCCCAGGTTCTTGATATACGAGTAGCTTTATCAATCTCGGAGATATCTTCTTTTAGCTTTATAGCAAGTGGTGCAGGGGTTGCATATACGGTAAATATTTCCCCGTCTGCATAGGTTTGATTTTCATAAACGCTGTATATCTGACTCTTGTTGTCGTGAAAAGAATCAAAGCTAAGTTCATACTCAACCCAAAGTAAAATAAGTAAGCTACAAGTTATCCCGGTAGCCAAACCTAAAATATTGATCAGTGAGTATCCCTTTTGAAGATATAGCTTTCTGAAAACAGTATTTAAGAATATTTTGAGCATTAAGTAATTAGTTTGATATATATATGAGATATATTATGTTTTGTGTTTTTAAGTTTGGATGTGATTAATCTTTCCTAATTTGATTGCGTTATTTTCGACATTAAAATAGTATTAATTTTCATTAATAAATGTTATTGATAAAAGAGAATGATTGAATTTTCGGTTTTATGTTAGGCTTTCTGTGAGCTACTAACTGATTAAATTCACTTATAATTAAGTCTAGCTTTATTGTAAGATTAAATATTTTACATATGATGTAGTAGCTAGATTTGTGCCAAAGGGTTTTATGTATTGTTTGTTAGTATGTTGGGTGATATCGGTGTTTCTTTTAGTAGGCTGAAAATGATCGATATTAGAACAATGTTTGTACGAAATCGAACGTTTTTGTTTTGATTTTGAATTTTTAGTTCTACCTTGATGTTCGATTTTGGACACATCAAAATCAATATAATGATGAAAAGCTTTAGTTTGTCTACAATTTGGAGGCTAAAGCAATCGAGATATAAAAAATAGAAATAATGAGTAAAGTCGGAAAAATTTTAGCGATAGATGATAATGAGGATATATTGTTCTCTTTGAAGCTTCTTTTGAAACAGCATGTTGAATTAATACACACAGAGTCGGATCCTGAATTGATTCCAAAGTTGATGAAACAAGAAACTTATGATGTGATTCTTTTGGATATGAATTTCACAAAAGATGCGATAAGTGGGCAGGAAGGTTATCACTGGTTGAATCGGATTATTGAACTGGATCCTCGTGCAGTGGTTCTTTTTATTACTGCCTATGGTGATGTCGAAAAATCTGTAAAAGCAATAAAAGCCGGAGCAACTGATTTTATTTTAAAGCCTTGGCAGAACGAAAAATTAATGGCAACTATTTCTTCAGCGATTAAACTTAGAAAATCGAAGGAGGAGGTGACTCAACTGAAAACGAAGCAGAAAGAGTTAAATGCAGTACTTGATCAGCCATTTAATGATTTTATTGGCGTGTCACCAGAGATGCAAACTGTTTTTAGTACTATTCAAAAGGTAGCGGTTACTGATGCTAATGTATTAATTCTCGGAGAAAATGGAACAGGTAAAGAGTTAGTTGCCAGAGCTCTTCACCGTAATTCGGCTAGAAAGGATGAGGTCTTTATTAGTGTCGACTTAGGATCTATTAATGAGAATTTATTCGAGAGTGAATTGTTTGGACATGTAAAAGGTGCTTTTACTGATGCTAGAACAGATCGTCCTGGTCGTTTTGAAATTGCATCTGGAGGGACACTTTTCCTTGATGAGATTGGTAATCTGTCTTTACCTATGCAAGCTAAATTACTGACTGTTCTCGAAAGAAGAGAGGTGATTCGAGTTGGATCCAATAAGCCAATTCCTATTGATATTCGCTTGATTTGTGCTACTAATATGCCAATTCTTCAGATGGTTGCTGAGGAGAATTATAGACAAGATTTATTATACAGAATAAATACCGTAGAGATAAGTTTGCCATCACTTGGTGAACGATATGAGGATATTCCTTTGTTGGCGGAACATTTTTTACGGATCTATGCTAAGAAATACAAGAAGAGTTTTGGACCACTTTCTAAAGCTTGTATCAATAAGTTGTATGATTACTCATGGCCAGGAAATGTACGGGAACTTCAGCATTTGATGGAACGTGCGGTTATTATGGCGGATGATAATAATTTACAACCAAGCGATTTCCAAATCAATCCGGGACATTCACAGCAAGGAGATGTTGAATTAGATAGTTATAATCTGGAAGAAGTGGAGAAGAATATCATTCAGAAAGTATTAAAAACCAATCAGGGAAATATTTCGAAAGCAGCCGGAGAACTTGGTTTAACTAGAACATCCTTGTATCGAAGATTAGAAAAATATGGTTTATAAAAGTTTCAGACTTAATTTTGTTTTAAGAATAATAGCACTCTCCGTGACTATTTTTCTATTCGCTTTTGTTCTGTCAAAAAATAATTATTTTATGACGGCAGGCCTTATTTTTCTTGTTATTATCTATCAGATATACGAAATGATTAAGTATGTTGAAAAAACCAACAGGTTGCTTAAGAATTTCCTTGAATCGATACGATATTCAGATTTTACTAGAAATTTTAAGGTACAAGGTTTAGGAAGTTCCTTCGATAAATTGCAAGAATCATTTAATGCCGTTATTTCTGATTTTCAGAAAATAAGGGCTGAAAAAGAAGAGCATTATTTCTATTTACAAACCGTTATCCAGCATATTGGAATTTCATTGATTGCATTCCATCGTGATGGTTCTGTTGAGATGATAAACAATGCTTCTAAAAAACTGTTTCAAGTTAGTAACTTGGCTAAAATTCAAGATCTTGAAAGTTTTAGTCCCGAGTTCGTTGAGGCTCTTTTGAAACTGAAGCATGGTGAAAATACGCTTATTAAGGTTAATGATAATGATGATATTCTGCAATTAGCGATCTATGCAACTGAATTTAAAATAAACGATAGGCAAGTTATCTTGGTGTCAATCAAAAATATTCAGTACGAACTGGAAGAGCAGGAGATTGAATCCTGGCAGAAACTCATACGGGTTCTAACGCATGAAATTATGAATTCGATAACGCCTATTTCTTCATTATCAAACACTTTAACTACAATTCTCGATGATTTTGGAATGAATAATGTTAGTAAGTTTGATAAACATGATCAGGAGACTATTACTGAAGTAAAGATGGCTTTGTCTACGATTCAGAAGCGGAGTTCAGGTTTATTGCACTTTGTTGATACTTATAGGAATCTAACGAAGATACCTAATCCGAACTTTAGCATCTTTCCTGTAAAGCAGCTTTTCGACAATATTCATATGTTGATGAAAGAGGAGATGAAGAGACGAAATATTGAGTGTATTATAGAAATTGAACCTGAAACCATCGAACTTTCAGCTGATGAGCTTTTGATTGAGCAAGTTTTAATTAACTTAATAAAGAACTCTATACACGCCCTGGATCATACTGAGAATCCTCAATTACGATTGAGAGCTTATTTGAATAAAAGAGGACGTATTTCAATTCAGCTAACCGATAATGGGCAAGGGATTATAAAGGAGGTTTTAGACAAAGTTTTTATTCCGTTTTTTACAACTAAACCGAAGGGGTCAGGAATTGGCTTGGCACTCTCTAAGCAAATCCTTCGTTTGCATGGTGGAACCATAACTGCTCATTCTGTGCCAGACGAAAAAACGACTTTTACTTTAACATTTTAGCCTATGTGGTACTAAACACCTAAAGATATCGTATGATGAATAAAGGCAAGTGAGATTCGTTTCGCTTGCCTTTATTCTTTTTTTAACCAAGACTGTAATTGAACCTATAGTATTATTGCTGGTTTTAATTCTTTGTGTATCAGAATAAAATGGATATATTTATTTAGCGCTAGTATTAATAAATATCAAATTATGATGGAAAGATGGAACAAAATTATTTACTGGATTGGAACAGGACTATTATCAGTAATGATGTTAATGTCCGCATCAATGTATATTTTAAATCATGAGATTGTAAGTCAAACTTTTGTCAGCTTGGGATTTCCAATTTATATTATTTATCCTCTAGCTATTGCAAAAACATTGGGTGTTATTGCTATTCTTTCGAGGAAATCTAAGTTTCTTAAAGAGTGGGCATATGCAGGTTTCTTTTTTGATTTTGTATTAGCCCTGTCTGCACATTGGGTTGCTAACGACGGCGAATTTATGCCTGCTTTTGTCGCTCTAATTCTATTAATCTTATCCTATAGATTCGATGAAAAAGTTTTTGCTTAGTAATTGATTAAAAATCAACATATAAAAAAAAGTTGGCATTGAGCCAACCTTTTTTATTAAGAAGTTCTTCCTATAAATCTTCAGGAAACTCTTTTAAGTTATTTAGATATATTTTCATGCCCGTTTTAGGATCGTAATTCGAGCTTGGACCCGCAATACAGCCACCTTCGCATGCCATTACTTCGATGAAATTACCACTGGTTTTTCCAGTCTTAGCAAAAGCCTTAAGCATATTAATTTTCTTCTTATCTAATCCGTTTACGATAACAGGTTTAATATTAACATATGGTTTCACTTCAAGAACCGATTGTGCTACACCGCCGCTTGCAGCATAAGCGCGACCATGGTTCTTAATAGATCGATCGAGTTCAATAGGATTGCCATCGATGTTAATATGCCATCCTGCAAATAAACCAGAAAGTTCTTCAAATGTCATCACATAATCGACATTAGGGTCCGACATTCCTTCGCGTCGCTTGGCTATACATGGGCCTATAAACACGAATTTACCATTAGGATATTGTTTCTTTGCTAACTCAGCAGCATAATACATTGGACTCTTGGTATGTGATACATACTGCTCCATGATTGGAATATGTTTTTTTACGGCTGAAACATAAGCTGGACAGCATGAAGTTGTCATAAATGGAGCCTTATCTTCAAGACGTTCGAGTAGTTCGTCAGCTTCATTTATTGTTGTTACATTAGCACCCTTAGCAACTTCGATCACATCCTGGAAACCGAGTTCTTTAATAGCTCCAATAACATTTTCAGTTTTATATTTAAATTGACCATAAAGGGCCGGTGCAACCAAAGCGATTGTTTCCTGTTCAGATTTTAAAGATTTCATCACATCAATAATCTGTGAATTCTCCATAATTGAACCAAAAGGACAAGCTGTGATGCATTTTCCACAGTCGATACATTTATCTTCATCGATTTGTTCTTTACCATGCTCGTTTTTAGTAATGGCCCCAACAGGACATACATTTTCACATGGAACAGGCATAAATATGATTGAATGATATGGACAAACATTCATGCAAATGCCGCAGTTGATACAACTCTTTGGATCGATTTGAGCCTGACCATTTGCATTCCAACTTACAGCATCTTTAGGACAGTTCATCATACATGGATGAGCAACACAACCTTTGCATAGGTTGGTTACGATATATGAATTCTGAACACAGGATGTACAAGCTTCATCTACTACAGTTAATATTTTTTCAATTGGCTTTTCACGCTGCATAGCCTCTGTTGCATATTCAGCTAAAGTTTTGAGTTCATCGCGATCATCTTTAAGTTCGCAACCTAATAGTGGAATTAATTTTTCCTTAATTATCACTCTTTCTTTAAAAATACAGCAACGATCAGTGTACTCTCTGTTGCGTGGAGCCATTTCCAGAGGGACTCTATCAAGGTTTGTGATAAGCTTTTCTTCGTTAAAGAGTTCAGCCATATTTGCTACTAAATCTCTTCGGATAATCATGGTATTATCAACGTAAGCCATATTTTGGTATTTAGGTGTACTAGTTAGATTGATTTTGACGCCGCAAAAGTAGATATAATATGCTTTTTTTAGTGAAAGATTTATATGTTATTTAATTATGTTGTCATAAAATTTAGTTTAACAAAAAAGCTCGGATGATTCATCCGAGCTTTGTATGCCAATTATTTGATCTTGTAACTTTTTTTATTTCTTTCCGACAGCTTTTAAGCCGAGTTCTTCCCCTTTTTTAAGCATGAATTGATAGGCATCATCATAGTTATTTTGAATTTCCCCATCGAGAATGGCATCTTTTATTGCAGTTTTTATATCACCAATAACACGTGATGGAGAAAGGTTGAATGTGCTGATAATTTCTTCACCGCTGATTGGAGGTTGGAAATTGCGAATGGTATCTTTTTCTTCAACTTCTTTTAATTTCTGGCGGACCAATTGGAAGTTGTCAAGAAATTTTTTGACTTTGGCTTCGTTTTTTGAAGTAATATCAGCCTCACAAAGGAGCATTAATTCGTCAATATCATCACCTGCATCGAAAAGTAAACGGCGAATAGCAGAATCGGTCACAACCTCTTGTGCTAAAACAATAGGGCGCATATGTAATGAAACCATTTTTTGAACAAATTTCATTTTTTCATTCAAGGGCAGTTTCATATTCTTAAATATTTTAGGAACCATCTTCTCGCCAATAAAATTGTGAGCGTGGAAAGTCCAGCCAATACCTTTTACAAATTTCTTCGTTTTAGGTTTTGCAATATCGTGAAGTAAAGCTGACCAACGCAACCATAAATTGTCAGAATGGCAGCATAAATTATCGAGTACTTCAAGTGTATGATAGAAATTGTCTTTGTGACTAATGCCATTTCGAGTTTCTCGACCTTTAAGTTTCTGGAATTCGGGAAAGATGATATCAAGCAAACCTGATTCATCCAGTAGTTTAAACCCAATTGAAGGCATAGGTGACATCACAATTTTATTCATTTCCTCAATGATTCTTTCTTGAGAGATGATATGTATTCTATCCTTATTGGTTTTAATTGCTTCGAAGGTCACAGCTGAAATTTTGAAGTCTAATTGTGTAGCAAAGCGAATTGCACGCATCATTCTAAGCGGATCATCCGAAAAGGTGATCAAAGGATCAAGAGGTGTTTTTATAATCTTGTGCTGAAGATCCTCAACGCCACCAAATGGGTCAAGTAATTCGCCAAAATTGTCTTTATGCAAGCTTAAAGCCAGAGCATTAATGGTGAAATCTCTTCTTTTCTGATCATCATCTAAAGTGCCATCTTCCACTATAGGATTACGCGATTCTCTTTGGTAAGATTCTTTTCGAGCCCCAACAAATTCAACTTCAAAACCTTTGTATTTAAGCATGGCTGTGCCATAGCTCTTAAAAATAGAAACATTGGTATTGCCTGCTTTTGCAGCCACTTTTTTTGCCAATTCAATGCCACTGCCAATTACAACAACATCAATATCTTTTGATTCTCGTTCAAGAAAAAGATCTCTAACAAAACCTCCAATAACATAGGATTCAAGGTTTTCTTTAGTAACAATTTCTGAAAGTATAGGAAATATAGGGTGTGTTAAAAATCTCTTCACGTTCTTATCTTGTTTGTATATCAATACGGGAGTTTCAATTCAGTTTGTAAACGATTTACGCTCCACGAAGAGACAAAATTACAATTATTTAGGATGATTCTAAAATATAAGCTTAGATAATGTAGGGGCACCTGAAATAGAAGCGCTCTTTTTTGATCTAAAATCTTACTTTTCTTATTTATTAATAAGGCATTTTGTCAGTTTTTAACTGATTTTAATTTTTGGCATACTAATTGACATGTAAAAATCTATATATGTGTATTAATTAAATTTATAGTTATGGTAGAGCATTTAACATTAGCATCTTTCAAAGAAAAGGTGTTTGATTTCGAAAATAATAAGGATTGGAAATTTGAAGGTAATAAGCCTTGCTTAATTGATTTTTATGCCGATTGGTGTGGACCTTGTAAAATGGTCGCCCCTATTCTGGAGGATCTAAAAAAGGAGTATGGCGATAAATTAGAGATCTATAAGATTAATACTGAAGAAGAGAGAGAGTTATCTTCAATTTTTGGAGTTCAGAGTATTCCTTCACTCTTATTTGTACCTCAAGAAGGACAACCACAAATGGCACAAGGTGCTCTTTCTAAAGAATCCTTTAAGCAAGCTTTTCAGGATGTTTTGGGTGTGAGTGAATAATCTTTGAAAACGTGATAATTCAACTATATTTGAGCATTAATATTTAATCAGACTATTATGAGAATATTTATAAAATCAGCCTTTTTATTAAGTTTTGTATTGCTAGGACTAAGCAGTTTTTCGCAATCAAAAGTTATTGCTTTGGACGATAAGGGTTTTAAAGAAAAAGTTTTTGATTTCGAGAAAGAAAAGGAGTGGGTGTTTAAAGGTGATAAACCGGTAATAGTCGATTTTTATGCAACTTGGTGTGGTCCATGTAAACGAGTTGCACCAATTCTGGAAGAGTTACAAGAGGAGTATGGTGATGCTATTCAAATTTACAAGGTCGATACCGATAAGGCAAGAGCCGTTTCAGCTGCATTTGGTATCACAAGTATCCCTTCTTTCTTGTTTATTCCTGCCAAAGGTCAACCCCAGATGGCGAAAGGGGCTTTTCCAAAAGCGACCTTTGTGAAAGCTCTAACTGAAGTTATGGGTGTAAAGAAAGTGATTAAAGAGAAATAGAAGATCGTTAAGTCTTTAAATATGAGAGCACCCAATTGTATTGGGTGCTTTTTTGTGTTTAAAACATTTCGATACTATCACACATTCCTTGTATCTTTGCTGATAATGATAAATTTATGTCATTTCATTTCGAAATGAATTGAGACTTGTATTTTAAGCAAATCAAATTACCTTTGCGCACTAATAACAGTGGGGTGCCTTAAATAAACGGGCTGAGATTATACCCTAAGGAACAGATTCATTTCGGTTTCTTACACCTGATCCGGATAATGCCGGCGTAGGGAATTGCGAAAATACTATTCGCCTGATATCTCATCTTAAGAACCTCATTGCAATATTTTTTTATCGAATGCTGATTTTTCAGCCTAAAAAAACTTTATTGTAATGTCTACAAACAAATTCAATTCATTATTTACGAAAGTAGTTTTACTACTTATCTTTCAATTCTTCTGTTTTGAAGGATTTTCTCAGCTAACACTTAAGGGAAGGGTTTTAAATCAGGATGGCGATCCGCTTCCAGGTGCGGCAGTCGTTATCAAAGGGAGTATGCATGGCGTTTCTACAAATGCAGATGGAGAATATCAATTTGAAAACTTAAAATCTGGTTCTTATGAGCTTATGGCAAGCTTTCTAGCTTTCGAGCCTCAAACTCAGGAGATTGATCTTAGATCAGATTTAACTTTAGATTTTGTCCTTGAATATTCGGCTATACTTGCCGATGAGGTGTTGGTGTCGGCTACTCGTGCAGATGCTAAAACGCCAGTTGTTGTAACTAATGTAAGTAAGGAAGAATTGTCGGAAAGAAATTTAGGTCAGGATATTCCTATGCTATTGTCCTTAACACCTTCATTTGTTACTTCTTCCGATGCCGGAGCTGGAGTTGGATATACAGGTTTTAGAATTAGAGGATCAGATGCCAATCGTATTAATGTTACTGTTGATGGTATTCCATTAAATGATTCAGAATCACATGGTGTTTATTGGGTAAACATGCCTGACTTTACTTCATCATTAGATGATATTCAAATTCAGCGTGGTGTGGGAACATCGACTAGTGGGGCAGGTGCTTTTGGTGCAAGCATCAACATGCAAACACAAAATGTGAACACTCAACCATATGCTGTAATTTCTAGCTCGGCGGGTTCATTCAATACATTTAAGAATACGCTTAAGTTTGGAACAGGTTTAAAGAAAGGTTTTGCTTTCGATACCCGTTTATCAAAAATTACATCAGATGGCTTTATCGATAGGGCTAGTTCTGATCTGCAATCGGCTTATTTTTCTGCAGGATACTATGGTGATAGAACAAGTGTAAAGGCTAATGTAATCGTAGGTAAAGAAAAAACATACCAAGCTTGGAATGGTGTACCGAAAGTTCGTTTAGAGAACGATGAAGCAGGTATGCAACGTTATGCTGATCATGGTTTGGTCAGTCAGGAAGTGGTTGATCATATGCTAACTTCTGATTCTCGTACTTATAATCAATATACTTACAAGAACGAAACGGATAACTATTGGCAGAAGCATTACCGTTTGTTCTTAACACATTTGTTTAAGGATAA
The DNA here is from genome assembly GCF_003863355.1 of Ancylomarina euxina. Classification (GTDB taxonomy): domain Bacteria; phylum Bacteroidota; class Bacteroidia; order Bacteroidales; family Marinifilaceae; genus Ancylomarina; species Ancylomarina euxinus. The sequence continues at coordinate 203,341 of NZ_QQWG01000003.1, forward strand.
TACCAAGTTCAATCTAGCTTTTCATTATACTCAAGGTGAAGGTTATTACGAGCAGTTTAAGAAAAATGATAAGCTTAAAAAATATGGTTTGTCTCCTATTCTAATTGGAACTGATACTATTAAGAAAACCGATTTTATTCGTCGTAAATGGTTGGATAATGATTTCTACGGGACTGTATTTTCTTTTTCGAAGAATATGCAAGGACTTGATCTAGTTGCTGGTGGTGGCTGGAACAAGTATGATGGTGATCATTTTGGTGAAATTCGTTGGATGAAAAATGCCGGTGATACCTTCTTAGGTGATAAGTATTACGACAATAAAGGGACTAAGGAAGAATATAATGCCTACGTCAAAGCGAATGTTGCAGTTGATAATTCCTTGAGTTTGTATGCCGATTTGCAAGTAAGAGGGATTGATTATAAAATTAAAGGGACTGACTCGGATTTAAGAGATGTGAGCCAAAAACACGATTTCTTATTCTTTAATCCTAAATTGGGTGTGAATTATGAATTCAACGAGAATAATCGTCTTTTTGCTTCGTTTTCAATAGCTAATCGAGAACCCAATCGTAGTAATTATACTGATGCAAAACCGGATAATGTGCCTACAAGTGAACGTTTGTACGATTATGAATTAAGTTATAAATTGTCTAAAGAAAACTTCCTTTTTGAGGCGAATCTGTTTTATATGGATTATAAAGATCAGCTCGTTCTTACTGGCGAAATTAACGATGTAGGGGGAGCTGTGATGGTCAACGTTGATAAATCATACAGAACAGGTATAGAGCTGAGTGCATCAACAAACCTTACCAAATATATTTCATGGAAAGGAAATTTATCTTTGAGTAAAAATAAAGTTAAGAATTTTGTTGAGCATGTTGATAATTGGGATAACTGGGAAACTGGCGAGCAAACGATTAATGAATTAGGAACTACTGATTTGGCTTTTTCACCCAATGTAACGGCTAACTCAATCTTCTCTTATAATAAATCAGGATTCGGAGTTCAGTTTATTTCTCAATATGTAGGTAAACAGTACATTGATAATTCATCGAATAATGACAGAAGTCTTGATGCTTATTCTGTATCTAACATGAATTTCTCGTACGAATTCAAACCTAAGTTTGCTGAGAGTTTAAAATTTAATGTTTTGGTAAATAATGTATTTAATGCAGAATATGAGTCGAATGCATGGGTTTACTCATACATTTATGGTGGCGAACGTTTTGCTATGGATGGTTATTTCCCTCAAGCAGGAACTAACTTTATGGCAGGTTTAAGCCTTACTTTTTAAGAAGAATAATTTATAAAAGACCTCAACCAAGCTGAGAGATCTCTTTCAGCTTGGTTATATAAAAAAATGCAATGTTAGATTGGATCAGTTCAAATAGTGTTGAAATAATAGGAACTCTTTCTGGGTTCATCTTTCTGTATTTAGAGATTAAGCAGAACAAATGGCTATGGCCTGTTGGTTTATTCTCTGCTGTGATGTATATCTATGTGTTTTTTGTTGCCAAGTTTTATGCTGATATGGGCCTGCAGTTTTACTATGTATTTATAAGCGTATACGGTTGGTTCCATTGGTCGCGATCGAAAGGGCAAAATGCAAAAGAATTACCCATAGTCAATTTAGGTAGGACTCTGTTTTTTAAACTTTTACTGGCAAGTTTATTCATCTATATCGCAATCTCCTTTGTTTTGGTCAATTATACGGATTCCCCAATACCTTATTTGGATTCATTTACAACCGCTTTAAGTATTGTGGCTACTTGGATGCTGGCGCAAAAGATACTTGAACAATGGTTGGTATGGGTTATTGTAGATGCCGTCTCTATGGGCTTGTATCTTTATAAGGAACTGTACCCAACTGCTATTTTGTTTGCCTTTTACACGGTCTTGGCTTTTTATGGCTATACCCAATGGAAAAAAGATCTTGCAAAGTCCAAAGCAATCGAAAGCAAATAGCTATTTTTGTGACTTATCATCTTATAAGATAGAAAAATGAGATCACGATCAGCAGTTATATTGGCCAATGGCAGCTTTCCCACCAATAAAATACCCTTAGATATCCTAAAAACTTCAGAGTTTATTGTTTGTTGCGATGGCGCGATTAATAAACTTGAGGCCGCGGATATAAAAGCTCATGCCATTGTCGGTGATTTAGATTCCCTTACCAATGATTTAAAACGAAAGTATCAGGATATTATTCATCATTTTTCAAATCAGGATACCAACGATTTAACCAAAGCTGTAAATTGGTGTTTGTCTAATAAATACAATGATATTACAATCGTGGGGGCTACTGGCGAACGTGATGACCATATGATTGGAAATATTTTTCTCCTGCCATCTTACACTAAAAAGATGAAAGTTAGAATGCTGACCGATTATGGTACGTTTACGCCTGTAATACGCTCCAGAAACTTCGATAGCTATATTGGTCAACAAGTTTCAATCTTCTCACCACAATCAGAAACGACTATTACGACTGCTAACCTACGCTACGAACTTACCAATCAAAAATTAGACATGCTGTGGCAAGGCACTTTAAACGAATCGATGGGTGATAGCTTTCGTATCGATTTTGAAGGGGATTCTCTAATTATCTATCAGGAGTATGAAAAATAATTTGTTCTGTGTTAACCATTTTTCCTGTGATGAATAGTACTTTAAAAACTTGACAGATTTGACAGATCATAATATGAAATAATTAGGATAAGTTTATGTCATTATAAACTAACCCTAAAAAAATATTATGAAGAAAATTTTAGTTGTTATTTTTGTGTTGATAGCTTCTTATAGTTACGCACAAGATCTTAAATTTGGCTTAAAGGCTGGTTTGAATTTTGCAAATACTGCGGGATCTGATGTTGAAAATAATAAAGTTAATACTCGCTTTTATTTTGGTGGTTTTTTAAACACGCCAATTAGCGATATTGTTTCTTTTCAGCCAGAATTACTAATTTCTATGCAGGGAGTTAAAGCTGATGAAGACATTTCTGATATGAATGTAGAAATTAACACAACTTATCTAAATATTCCTTTATTGTTTAAAATGCGTTTAGGGCCTTCAAATACAGCTCATTTTTATGCAGGTCCACAGTTAGGGTTTGTTTTAAAAGCTGAGCAAGAGGTTGAGATGGGTTCTACTACGAATACTGAGGATATAAAGGAATTCATGAATACAGTAGATTTTAGTTTAAATTTAGGCTTCTCGTTTAATGTAAGTGAAGATTTTGCTTTAGATTTAAGATATAATAGAGGTTTCACTAAACTTCTTGAAGATGGAGGGAAAGCTTATAACTCGGTAATTCAATTAGGAGCTTCTTACTCGTTTTAATTTGCTGAAAAATATTATTTAATAAACCTCTAAGTATTTTATTTCTTAGAGGTTTTTCTTTATCCATTAATGGCTGCCTTTGTTTTTTTTCGTACACATCCTCACATCACTAAATCACCACATTCTAGTATCCTCAAATCGTCACATCTTTCCTTTAACACATTTTAACTCTCATTAAAAAAACTATCTTTGCGGCAAATATAAAATTTTAAGCAATTGCTATGAAGCGCAACAACTACTTACTACTATTCCTTTTATTTTTTTGCAGCACAAACCTATTGTCTGCACAATCAACCGAAGAGAAAAAGCCTATTAAAGTAAAATTTGGTGGCTATGTACACTCTTTATTCTCATACGATACCCGTCAAACAGTGAGTGCTCGTGAGGGGCATATCTTTTTGTATCCTACCGATGAAGTATTAGATACCAATGGTAAAGATCTTAATGAAGGTGGTGTTTTCAATTTGGCTGCTATACGAACTCGTTTTAATGCAAAAATTACAGGTCCAGACGTTTTTGGCGCTGAAACCAGTGGTTTGCTTGAGGCTGACTTTATAGGTAATAGCAATACCGATGTTAATGGTGTGCGTTTGCGTCATGCCTATGTCAACTTATCATGGGGTAAAACTTCATTATTGGTAGGACAAACTTGGTCACCCTTATTTGTTACCGAGGTATTTCCTGGAACAGTAGGTGCCAATTCAGGTTTACCATTTAAACCATTTACTCGTAACCCTCAAATTAGACTGACTCATAAAACAGAGAATTGGAAATTCTTGGCAGCTTTAGCTACTGAACGTGACCATATCAGTACTGGTCCTGATGGTTATAGTAATAAATATCTACAAAATGCGGGTTTACCAATCATGCAAGGTCAAATTCATTACTATTCTGGGAAGCATATCATTGGTGCTAGTGCTGAGTTTAAGACAATCAAACCTACTTTAAAAACTTCAACCAATTATAAAGCTGAAGAAACGCTTTCTTCATGGGCAGTGATGGGTTATTTTAAACTAGATTTTAAGCCTCTTACTTTTAAAGCACAAGCGACTTACGGTTCTAACCTTACCGATATGTTAATGTTGGGTGGTTATGCTGCAAAAAGTTTAAATGCAATAACGAATGAAGCTTCTTATACACCTATTAAGGTATTAGGAACATGGTCTGAATTATCGTATAAGAAAAATGATTATGAATTTGCTTTATTAGCTGGTTATTCTAAAAACTATGGAGCAGACGATAATGTTGCTCTTGATCTTGAAGGTAAGCAAATGCTTTATAGTCGTAGTCAGAATATTGGAGAGTTGTACCGTATTGCACCTCGCGTATGTAAAAAAATCAATCAATTAAAAATTGAATTGGAAGTTGAACATACTGCTGCTGCTTATGCTGATGAAAATGGCATGAATGAGAAGGCTGAGGTGATTCATTCACATTGGGTAGCGAATACTCGTGTAATGCTTGGCTTATACTACTTCTTTTAAAAGATCTAAAAAAATATTACCACAAGGCTTCATTGGTTTTAAATCAATGAAGCCTTTTTGCTATCTGACTATATAAGATCGCCGTAGATGCTGGTTTGCAAAGAACTGCTACTCAGTTGGTGTATCTATCCATCCAGTTAAGACATTCCATAAGTCAGTTGATATGTTGCGTCATCCAGTTGATTTGTTCCGCTATCTAGTTATGACATTCCGCCGCTCGGTTGATCCGTTCCGCCACTCAGTTGATCCGTTCCGCCATCCAGTTATGACATTCCGCCACTCAGTTGATCCGTTCCGCCATCCAGTTATAATATTCCGCCGCTCGGTTGATATGTTCCGTCATTAGGTTATTACAATCTGTTATATGGTTGTAACCATTCATTCTTACTCTTTTAAAAACAGAAGAATATGAGTTGTAAAGTTTAGGTAATATAAAGCAAAAGGGTGATAGGGAATGTAAGTAGCTCCCTCTGTGCTGCAACCGTTTGGTTATTCTCTCAAGCTTTGAGATGCTAGTTGAAAGGGAGTGTTACTAGATTGTAATACGAAGCAGGCATATTACAGCTTACAAAATTAGTGCTGAGAAAGCTCAATAAGCAGTGATTCCAAGCTCTCATTTAAGAGTTTTGTACTACAAGAATAATTATTGATGATGAGGCTAATGGCGATTTGCTGTCCATTTTTTTTTGTGAGCAAACCAGAATAGGAACGAACACCTGTCATGCTTCCTGTTTTCGCTTTAAAATTCCCAGCTAAATCGCTCTGTTGACCAAAGCTTTTTAGAGTCCCATTTTTACCTGCTATGGGTAGTGAATTAAAAAATATCTCAGCATTTTCACTCTTATTCATCAGAGTCAATATTTGATTCAGTGCCTTTGCAGATATAGCGTTAAAGTGTGATAAACCACTTCCATCGAATAGAAATAAGCTTGTGGAGTCGATCCCCTTTGATTGCCAAAATTCTTTTACAGCCTCTAAACCTGATAGCCAGCTAGCTTCATTTTTTTTGCTCATTCCAATCTGAAATAGGAGATGATCAGCAAATAGGTTGATACTTTTTTGATTGGTTATTGCTACGATTTCAGATAAAGGTGGTGAATTAAATTGGACTAGTGTCTTTTGTGTTTTAGTCTTAAAACTTTGTTCTTTTATTTGGATTCCTCCTGCATAAAGAACATTTCTTAAATCTGAAAGCAGTACAATTTCAGGTTTAGAGCTGGCACCTTTAACTTTAAAGTCAGATCGGTTTTGAGGAATAGTTCCTTCAATAAGTCTGTGTTCACTTGCTGTTCCCCCAAAAATGTAAGCTCTGTCTTTATTGATAGTAGAACTCAATACCTCATTGGAAAAACTTATTCCATTTTGCTTACTATCAATCTTTTTTATCTCTGTAAGTGTACCAGCTTCTTTTGATTCAAAATGCAGGGTGTAAGTATTGTCCCTATAGCTTAGAGCATGAGGTACTGCCCCATAATAGTTGCCAATATCTTCCCAAATCCATGTTCGTGGAATTGAGCTTTTGAAGTAGCTATTATCAATTATAAGCTTACCATTAATCTGAGAAATCCCGTTGTTTTTAAGCTCCTTATATATTGAGGATATAAAGCGGTTGTTCTGAGGGAAATATTTAGAGGCCAAAGTAGGATCCCCATAGCCTTTGATAACGAGGTTGCCCATTAATACACCGTCTTTATCAATTCTACCCGTAATAAAAACATCCGTTCTAAATTGAAAATCAGCACCTAAAATTTCGAGAGCTGTAGCCGTGGTTACAAGCTTTTGAGTGGAAGCAGGTGTTAAACTTTTCTCAGAGTCACTTTCAGCAAGAAATTCACCCGTTTTCAGATCCCGAATCTCAATTCCAATACTAGCAGATTTAAAATGCGCTTGCTCCACAAAACGATCAACGATTTTTTGATCGCTTTGTTTTTGAGCAGATGCTGTGAAACAAACTAATAAAAGGTATCCGATGAAACTTAAATTTAGAGTAAATCGTGTCATTATGATGTGAGTAAATCTTTTGGTTGGTATGCGTCAATTCTTAATTCATAATCCGTAATTATTTACTCTTCCATTTCATTTAGAATGTTCTCAACTTCTTTTTCGGTATTGTGTAGTTTTTCTTTACAGATTTTCAGAAGCTCTGACACACGTTTCACTTTATCTGAAAGTTGATCCACATCTAATTCTTCGTTTTCGATTGCCTGAATCGTTTCTTCAATTTCACTTAGGGCTTCGCGGTAGTTTGTTTTCTTTTTAGGCATGGTATTAATTATTTATGATTTCGGAATCTAGATTGATGATTAAAAATTGAGATATAGTTTTATTTTTTTATCTGTTTAATTTGACTCTCAATACTTCCTTTTGCAAATTTGGTTTCTATGATATCGTCTTCTTTAAGTTGGCTGATATCTTTTATTATCTTCCCATTGCTAAGTGTTAAGGTATAGCCCTTTTTCAAAATATTTTCAGGATCTGCATATTTTGCACTCTGTTCGAAAAGTTCAAGTTGATGCTTGTGTTTATTAAAGAATCGTCGACTAACGTTTTTTTGTTTTAAAATAAACTGATTAAGCCTCATTTGCTCCATATCTAGCTGGTGCTTGATACTCAACTTTAAATCGAATGAGAAGGATTGTAGTTGATGTTTTGAGTTACGCAAAAGACTTTTACCAGAAGAAATAATGCTTTGTCTGAGCATATCCAATTGGTTGTTCTTACTCGCAAGAATTTGATGAACCAGTGGTGTGAATTTTTGAGAAAGCTGCTGTAGTCGATCAGACGATTCCATTAGAATATCTTGGACACCAGCTAAGAAATTTTCCTGTAACCCTTCGTGATAGGATTCACATTCATCGAAACAATCGATTAAGAATTCGGCAGCAGCAGTTGGTGTTTTTACTTTTACATTGGCAACCATATCTACAACACTCTCATCGCGTTCATGACCAATTCCAGAGATAACGGGTAAGGGAAATTGTGCGATGTTTTGAGCCAAATCATAATTGTCGAAACAATTCAGATCAGATGTAGATCCACCACCACGAATAATCACCACTACATCGAAAATGTCTTCGTAAGCGTATATCTTTTCGAGCGTTGCTATGATTGAAGCTTCAGCCTGATTCCCCTGCATAATAGCAGGAAACAGTTTGTGATGAAATTGATAGCCTTGGGCGTTATTCTCAAGCTGGTCCACAAAATCTTCATAACCCGCAGCTGTTGGCGATGAAATAAGAGCAATCGTTTTAGGAATTTCTGGAAAAAGAAGATCCCGATTCATATCGAAAACACCTTCTTGTTTCAATCTATCAATCACCTCTTTTTTCCTTCGAGCCATATCGCCCAAAGTGTAAGTCGGATCAATGTCTTTTATATTGAGGCTATAGCCGTATATTTCTTGAAATTCAATACTAACTTTAATTAAAACTTTAATGCCAGAAGTAAGGGTTTGTCCGGTGCTGGTTTTAAAATATGGATTTAGCATTCTAAAAGCATAGGCCCAGATAGTGGCTCTAGCTTTGGCGGTAATTTGATCTGTATTTTCGTCTTTTTCGATTAACTCCAGATAACAATGTCCTGTTTGAGTTTGCCTCAGTTCTGATATTTCAGCAACTACCCATATCTCATCCGAAAAGGCATCGGATAAATGCGATTTGATTTGATTGTTTAGTTGATATAAGGATATGCCTTTCACAGATTTGATTTTAAAGGTAAATTGATTCTAGGTTTTCGGTTATATTTTACAAAATAGCTATTTTCTTCTTTGTATCATTAAATATTCCGTTGGGTTCTCAATATAATGTTCCGGATCGATATCCTTGTTTTTGTTTGCTTCCAAAGCATCCAACTCTTGTTTCTGATTGGCATCTAACTCATCCTGATTATCTGCAACACCCATTTCGTAAGTTATCGTCTTGTCAATTTCCCCCTTTAGCGTATAAAATATCCATTTGCCATGTCGCTTGCCGTTCTTGTATAGGCCGTCTATTTTAGTAATCCCATTGTTATAGTAAGTTGTAAAATAGGCATCCAATTTTCCATTCGAGTAGTGGGCACTTATGTTTTTCTTTCCATCTTTATCATATCGTACCCACTGTCCATGCTTAAGTCCATTTTTATATTCATAGGTTTCGTATGTTATTTGGTCAGGGTAATAATATGTACTTAAGCCATCCTTTTTCCCATTTACAAAGAACTCTTCAATTCGGATTTGCTCATTCTTATCAAAGTATTTCCAAAGAGAATCTTTTTTCTTATCGATGTAATTACCACTAGCAGACAATTGCTCGTAAGAATTGTAGAGCTGAGATTTGGCTTTTTTGCCCTTGTTTGAAAAAAACAGACGGGCTTTAATTGCACCATTCTTGTGAAAGCGTTTCATTTCCCCTTCAGGATAGCCATCTTTAAAATTTCCTGCAAAAACCTTTTCCCCTAATGGAGTTATGTTTTCCCAGTAACCTTGTTTACGTCCTTGCTCGTCTTTTTTATTGATGTTTTGAGCAAATGTTGTTAAGGTAAATATGCAAAGTAAAACAAAGAAGAAATTTTTTTTCATGAATATAGTTTTTAAGGAATTGGCAATGAGTTTTATGACTTTTTTGGGACACTTATCCAAAAATACTAAGAATTTATGAGTCTGTTTTTTGTTTCATTATAAAAAATCAACAACATCCATTTTATTAATCAATAAATATTCTTTATGTTAGTGCTTGATTTAATATAATCATTAATTGCTAATTAATTCAAGTTTGTGCTCTTCAGAAAGTAAGGGTGTGTATTTATAAATTATATCAGTTATGAAATTAATAAAAGTTAGTCTTAGTTTTTTTTTATTGTTTTTTGCTTTACAAGCGAGTTCACAAATACATTGGTTAGACTCATATGAAGTTGCTAAGGAAGTCGCCAAAGAACAAAACAAATTGATTGTTGTAGACTGTTGGGCTACCTGGTGTGGGCCTTGTGTTAAAATGGATGATGAGGTATGGTCTAACGAGAAAATCACTCATTATGCCGATAGTTTCATTTTTGTAAAAATTGATTTAAGTTCTGGCTTTTCAAACCCGAACTTTATGGTTAAAGCAATTCCTAAGATTTTTGTTACAGATGCTTGGAATACTCAAATGAACGATTATACAGGCTATCAAAGTACATCTAGAATGAATTCTGTTTTGGAATCATTTTGTTTTGATGTTTCTCAAATTTATGATGTGAAAAAAGAAATAAAGGATGAGGATAATGATATTGAAAGTTTTGTGACATTGGCTATGAGGTATCAAGAAGCATTTTTAGATTTAAATAGAGATGCTCGAATTCCGCTTAAAAACCAAAGTAATTTATTTTTCAGAAAAGCTGAAAAGGAATTAAAGAAGAATGAAGATGGGATCTTTTTAGAGCGAGTGAATATTTTAAGCTGTATGAATAAGAATCCTAAAAAGAGATTGAAAATTCTAAATGGCATTAAGCCTGAAGATAAGAATAATCTCTTGTTGAAGAATGTGGTCTTGGTTAAAACGTATTTAGCATTGGAGGATAAGAAATCTGCTCAGGAGTATTACGATAAAGTTAAATCGGAGGAACTACCTTATTACGATTTTCTAAAAGAAGAACGAAGTTTATTAAACTAATAAAAGCATGTTGTAGTGAGTTTTCCATTTGTAAAATGGGACTTATAATTTAAGGAAATGAAAGATATTCGAAATTTAATTTTAAATAAATGAATTTTAATTTAATTAGTCATCAGCACAAGGCTGCAATGCGGTCTCCTATATATGGAAAGAGTATAGGTATAAAACTTCTTATGGGTTTTATTTTCTTTATCATCTCACTTGAGCTTTTGGGTTTTGCATTTTTTGTCGGTACGGCTTTGGCAAAACAAGGAGGGGATCCCTTAAATGAATTACTAAGTTATTTCATTTACTTTTTTGCGGCCATGTTGATTTTGCGATCATTAATGCAAAAATTACCAACAATGGCAGCCATGCCTTATCTTCTATTGCCAATCAAAAAATCACGTTTGGTTAATTTTATCTTAACTAAGCCTTTGTATAATATTCTAAATATTATTCCAATAATTATAATAGTACCCATTTTGATCCCACTATCTGCTTATCTTACTTCTGGACAGGTTTTATTGATTTTGGCTTCAATTATAATTTGTGATCTGTTTGTAAATTACTTGGCGATATATATCAAGCGTGTACAGATCAAATATGAAATTGTATTCTACATCTTTCTTCTATCAATTGTTCTATTTGGATTCGTTGATCATTTTAATCTGATTGATATTAAATCCTATTCTGCTTCTATTTTTCAGTCGATGATAGAGCAACCCGTTTTATTGCTTGTGCCTGCTGCGATGTTTTTGGGAGCTTACTTTTTAAATTATCGCTTACTGTTTGGAAATTTTTCATTGGAGGAATTCTCTAAAGGAACAGCTTCTGCCAAAGGTTCGTTGAGTAAGCTTACCTATTTTGAACGCTTTGGTAAAATTGGGGAGTTTATGATGCTTGAGATGAAAATGATTGTTCGTAACAAGCGTTCCCGTACTCTGTTGATGATATCCCCTTTGTTTGCTCTATATGGTTTGATGATTTATCCAAAGCCAGATATGTTAGAAGAAATTGCTATGATATTTGTAATTGGTGTTTTTATGACGGGAAGTTTTATGATGAACTATGGACTGTATTTATTTTCTTGGGAAAGTGCGCATTTCGATTTGATTTTAACATCTAATTCGAGCTATTTGAATTATTTAAGGAGTAAGTATCATCTGATGGTTTTATCATCATTAATAATGTACTTTTTGGTGTTACCCTATACTTATTTCGGTTTTACTATTTTGTTGGTAAATACGGTTGCCCTGATTTTTAATATTGGGGCTAATACCTTTTTTCTGTTGTACTTTGCTTGTAATAATAACAAATATATGGATGTGTCGAGAGGTGCTGCCTTTAATTATCAGGGAGTTAGTTCGCAACATTTCTTTTTAATGATTCCACTTATGTTGTTACCTCTTATTTTATATGCGCCATTCGGAATAATGGGCTATTCAACTTTGGGGCTAGCATTTATTGGAACAATTGGCTTATTAGGTATAATTTTCCATGAGAAATTACTTATAGCTGTTACAAAACGATTTATTTATAAAAAATATAAAATGGCCGAAGGCTTCAGAATTAAATCTTAAGGTGATGATAAAAATAGAGAATCTTAAAAAATCATATAATGGAGCTCTCGTATTAGATATTGAAGAGCTTAAAGTTAACCAAGGTGAAAGTTTTGGTTTGGTCGGTAATAATGGTGCAGGAAAAACAACCTTATTCAGACTTGTTTTGGATTTAATTAAGGCTGATACAGGCTGGGTTCAATCTAAGAATATTGATGTGAAAAGAACTAGCGACTGGAAAACCTATACAGGTAGTTTCTTAGATGAAGGTTTTTTGGTTGATTTCTTAAGCACTGAAGAGTATTTCAATTTTATAGCTAAAATCAATTCGGTCTCTAAATCAGAATTGGATGCTTTAATAAATCTGTTTTCTGATTTTTTTGGAGGTGAAATCTTAAATCAGAAGAAGTATATTCGCGATTTTTCAAAAGGTAATCAAAAGAAAATAGGAATTTTTGCGGCTATCATGAGTCAACCTGAAGTGTTAGTTCTCGATGAGCCTTTTGCAAACCTGGATCCATCATCACAGATTCGATTAAAGCAATTATTAAAAAAAATACAAAAGGAGAAAAATGTTTGTATGCTGATTTCTTCTCACGATTTGAATCATGTCACAGAGGTCTGCGAAAGAATCGTTGTTCTTGAAAAAGGGAAGATGATCAATGATATCAAAACATCTGAGGATACTCTAGGAGAACTTGAAACCTATTTTAGCTCAGAAGTATACTCGTAAATTTCTTTGTAAGTAAAAGTGAGCATATGAAAAACGCCAACCGAAATCAATCGGTTGGCGTTTCTATTATATATCAGTCATGTGATTCAATACTAAATCATCATTTCTAATTCATCACTTATTTCACTTCTTCGAAGTCAACATCAGTTACCTCATCATTAGCTTTAGCTTGTTGTCCAGCTTGAGCACCTGCATCAGGTCCTGGCTGTCCAGCTTGCTCTTGAGCATTGTAGATATCCTGAGAAGCCGCTTGGAATACTGTATTCAATTCTTCAATAGAAGTATTGATTCCTGCTAAATCCTGAGCTTTGTGTGCTTCTTTCAACTTATTAAGAGCATCCTCGATAGGTTGTTTCTTGTCAGCAGGCAATTTGTCACCAATCTCAGCTAATTGCTTTTCAGTTTGGAAGATAGTACTGTCAGCTTTGTTTAAAGTATCCACTTTTTCCTTAGCTTCATTATCAGCAGCTTCATTTTCCTTAGCTTCCTGTCTCATGCGAGTGATTTCCTCTTCAGATAGTCCAGAAGATGCTTCGATACGAATCGATTGCTCTTTTCCAGTTCCTTTATCTTTAGCCGATACGTGTAGAATACCGTTGGCATCGATATCGAAAGTTACCTCGATTTGTGGAACACCACGTTGTGCAGGAGGAATACTGTCTAATTTGAAACGACCAATTGTTTTGTTTCCAGCAGCCATTGGACGCTCACCTTGTAGAATATGAATCTCAACTTCAGGCTGATTGTCAGCAGCAGTAGTAAAAGTCTCAGTCTTCTTAGTAGGAATAGTTGTGTTGGCTTCAATTAATTTAGTCATCACAGAACCCATAGTTTCAATACCCATTGAAAGTGGAGTTACATCTAAAAGAAGAACATCAGTTACTTCTCCAGTCAATACACCACCTTGAATAGCAGCACCTACAGCTACAACTTCGTCAGGATTAACGCCTTTAGAAGGTGTCTTTCCGAAGAATTTTTCAACTAATTCTTGAATTGCAGGAATACGAGTTGAACCTCCAACTAAAATAACTTCGTCAATTTCAGATGTTGAAATTCCAGCATCTTTTAAAGCTAATTTACAAGGAGCAAGTACAGCTTGAATCAATTTATCAGACAATTGCTCGAATTGAGCACGTGATAATGTACGAACCAAATGCTTAGGCATACCGTCAACTGGCATGATATATGGCAAGTTGATTTCAGTACTAGTAGAGCTAGAAAGTTCAACTTTAGCTTTCTCAGCAGCTTCTTTCAAACGCTGAAGAGCCATAGCATCTTTACGTAAGTCAAGATTTTCGTCTTTTAAGAATTCCTCAGCCAACCAGTCAATAATGATTTGGTCGAAATCGTCACCACCCAGGTGAGTATCACCATTAGTTGATTTTACTTCGAATACACCGTCACCCAATTCAAGAATTGAGATATCGAAAGTACCACCACCAAGGTCAAAAACTGCAATTTGCATGTCTTTATCCTTCTTGTCAAGACCATAAGCCAAAGCAGCAGCAGTAGGCTCGTTGATGATTCTTTTTACAGCTAAACCTGCAATTTCACCAGCTTCTTTTGTTGCTTGACGCTGAGCGTCGTTAAAATAAGCAGGAACAGTAATAACCGCTTCTGTTACTTCTTGTCCAAGGTAATCTTCAGCAGTTTTCTTCATTTTCTGAAGAACCATAGCTGAAATTTCCTGTGGAGAATATTTTCTATCGTCGATTAAAACACGAGGTGTGTTGTTATCGCCTTTTACTACTTTATAAGGTACACGTCCAATTTCCTTAGTTACTTTATCGTGAGTTTCACCCATGAAACGCTTGATAGAGGAAATTGTTTTAGTAGGGTTAGTAATTGCCTGACGTTTTGCAGGATCTCCAACTTTTCTTTCTCCATTTTCAATAAAAGCCACAATCGATGGTGTGGTTCTTTTTCCTTCGCTGTTAGGAATTACAACTGGTTCATTTCCTTCCATTACAGAAACACAAGAGTTTGTTGTTCCTAAGTCGATTCCAATAATCTTACCCATTTTACTATTTATTTAGGTTTTTAATATTCGATTTTGTTTTGAGCTATGTTTTCGTGCTCGATTGGGTTTAATCAAAGGCTGTGCCAAGTTATATTTTGTCAAAAGCAATACATATTTGGCATTGAGATTGCCAAAAATAAGTATTCATCTGCCAAAACTGCTGCCAAAAAGACAGAGTTTAGATGTCTATCATGAAAAAATAACACGGGTTAGCAGATGTATATTGCAGGTATATATTGAATAGATGTTTTAAACTTTATTGATTCAATATATTCGCTAGGTCTATTTATCTCTATCTGTTTCAACTTATTTCAATCTTTTTCTAACTTTGCGGAATAAATTTGCAATACTTAAGTAGCTTTGCAGATTGAACTATTAAAAAAAAAAATTAGCAATAAGTAAAGATGTCTATTCATAAAGAGTCAATCAAACGAGTAACCACTCATATCCTTTCAGAAATGAAATTGAAGGGAGAAAAAATCGCGATGTTAACTTCTTACGATTTTTCAATGGCTAGTATTGTTGATAAGGCAGGTGTGGATGTGATTCTAGTTGGTGATTCAGCTTCAAATGTAATGGCTGGTCATGAAACAACGCTTCCGATCACACTTGATCATATGATATATCATGGTGCTTCTGTGGTTCGTGCAGTAAATCGTGCATTGGTTGTGGTCGATTTGCCTTTTGGCACCTATCAAGGTAATTCGAAAGAAGCTTTGTGTTCTTCTATTCGTATAATGAAGGAGTGTAGTGCAGATGCGGTTAAGTTGGAAGGTGGTCGTGAGATTTTAGAATCGGTAAATCGTATTCTTTCTGCAGGTATTCCAGTTATGGGACATTTAGGATTAACACCCCAGTCTATTCATAAGTTCGGAACTTATGCTGTTCGCGCAAAGGAAGAAGAGGAGGCTGAAAAGTTATTAGAAGATGCTAAGCTTCTTGAAGAGGCAGGTTGTTTTGCAATTGTTTTGGAGAAGATCCCAGCAAGTTTGGCAAGCAAAGTTGCTGAATCGCTTTCGATTCCAGTTATAGGAATTGGTGCAGGAGGAGGCGTTGATGGACAGGTTCTTGTGGCTCATGATATGTTGGGAATAACGCAAGAGTTTTCTCCACGTTTTTTGAGAAGATATCACAATCTTTTTGAAGAAATTAAAGGTGCTGTAGAGAATTATATCGGGGATGTGAAATCAAAAGATTTCCCTAACGAGAGAGAGCAATACTAAATTCATAATTATTAATTAATAATTATCAATTAAAAATAGATGGCAAGAGAAAAGATATTAGAGGTATTATATGAGGATAATCATATTATAGCTATAAATAAGCGAAGAGGTGATATTGTTCAGGGAGATAAAACCGGGGATGAGCCTTTAAGCGAAAGAGTAAAGGCTTATATTAAGGAAAAATATAAAAAGCCAGGTGATGTTTATTTAGGATTGCCTCACCGACTTGATAGACCTGTTAGTGGGGTTGTCATTTTTGCTAAAACAAGCAAGGCACTAACTCGTCTAAATGTGATGTTTCAGCAGAAAGATGAGCAAATTAACAAGATTTATTGGGCTATTGTAAGTAAATGCCCAAGACTTGAAGAAGAAGTGTTGACTCACTATATGTTGAAGAACGAGGAAAAAAATAAGAGTAATGTTTTCGATAAGAAGAAAAAGGGAGCTAAAGAAGCAATTCTGGAATATAAGCTTTTGACTCGAACACAAAATTATTTCTTATTAGAAGTGAAACTTCACACAGGACGTCATCACCAAATTCGTGGACAACTGGCAAAAATTGGTTGCCCTATTCGAGGTGATTTGAAGTATGGTTACCTTCATGCAAATAAAGGTAAAGGAATTGATCTACACGCTCGTGAGATTAGTTTCATTCATCCTATAAAGCAGGAGCCTATCACAATTAAGGCACCAATGCCTAAGAATGATAATCTTTGGAAAGAGTTATATCATCTTGTAATAGGTAAATCATAAATTTAGTAGAGAAGACTCTTAGATAAAACAAAATGGCTAAATCATCAGCATATGCTTGAGGATTTAGCCATTTTTTTTAGAATTTAAAGCCGATATTTATTCGTCAAGCATATCTTTTTCGAAATAAAGAGGAAGTAATTGCTTGATGTTTTCTATCTCGAATATTTGTTTTTGTCCGTAAAGGAAAACCTGCATGGGTGTATTGTGACGCTCTTCGGTTTCTAATAAAACCTGGCGGCAGCTCCCACATGGAGGTATAGGTCTTTCAAGAAATTGCCCATTATTATAACAAGCAATAGCGATACTTTTTACAGGGATATTAGGGTATTTCGAATTGGCATAAAACATCGCAACTCTTTCTGCACATAAACCGGAAGGATAGGCTGAATTTTCTTGATTACTTCCTTGAATAATTACACCATTTCCAAGTAGAATCGCTGCTCCTACACTAAATTTTGAATAAGGAGAATATGATGATTGTGTCGCTTCTTTGGCTTTATTAATCAATTCTTGATTGATAGAATCTAGTTCTTCAATTGAATTGTATTCTAGAACAGTTGTAATTAGTTGAGTTTTCTTCATTACCATACAAATTTCCTGATAAATAAATTTTTATTACAAATTAACGGAGAATAGTAGGATTGTATTTTGATTTCCTATTTTTATGGTTGTTTACTAGAAGTGGCGATAAAGATATAGAATTATTATCAATATTTTGTAAAGGTGGATTTTAATCCGGATTAAAACATGAGAGGTAATCCTTTCACAAGGCGAAAATTTCGAATTGAACTTATAAGAATACTCTAAAATTTTATTGTCATAAAATATGGTTGTGTATGAAATTATATAAATCACTATTACTACTAATTACTTGTTGTTTGTTTTCGACATTAGCTTTTGCAGAAAAGAATTCGAGACAAATTTATATAGCCAAATATAAAGAACTGGCTATTGCCGAAATGAAACGTACAGGAATACCAGCTAGTATTACTCTCGCTCAAGGTCTGCTTGAGTCGGGTAATGGGAATTCTACTTTGGCTGCAAAAGCTAATAATCATTTTGGTATTAAATGTCATGATTGGACAGGGCCATCTATTGAAATTGATGATGATAAGAAGAACGAATGTTTTAGAAAATATAAAGATCCTTATCAATCTTATAAAGATCATTCAGAATTTCTGACAAGTCGTTCACGTTATGAATTCTTATTTAAACTGAAGCCAACTGATTATAAGGGCTGGGCAAAGGGATTGAAGAAAGCAGGTTATGCAACTCATCCTAAGTATGCGCATATGCTTATTGATATTATTGAGGAGGAGGAGTTGTATCTCTTTGATAGTGATGCAAAGAAATATGAGTCTAAACGTTCAGAGAAATCATCATTTGAAAAGAATCTTGGCGATTTAGATTTAAGACTAGAGGTTGCTAATGGGGTGCATTTTGTTAAGGTTATTAAGGGGGATACCTTTTATAATCTGGAGAAGAATATGGGGATTAGTCGATCGAAATTGTTAAAGTATAATGAACTTCCAAAGGATTATGTCTTGGGAATCGATCAAATTCTATATTTTCATAAGAAGAGAAATAAGGCAGCACGTGGTTATAATTTCCATTTGGTTAAGTCTGGCGAGAATTTATACGATATTGCTCAGAAGTACTGTGTAAAACTAAAGAGAATTAGAAAATTAAATGGTTTCTCTAAGAGAGATGAAGTTTCAGAAGGAGATCGAGTTTATCTGCGAAAAAGATAAATTAATCTTAAAAATAAAGTTTAGGAAAATATAAAATGGGACAATCCAATTAAGAGGATTGTCCCATTTTTTTTACAGACTATTTTGAATTTATTCTTCTAATTGTTCTTTTGTTCTACTTAAAAGTAGAGAATCGGCCAGTTGAATGGCAGTCAAGGTGATTAAGCCAAATGCAAGAGGGTATTTAAATTTCAATACAAATTCAAGGAAGATATTAGCTTGCTCAGTTCTGAAATAAAATAAGAAGGCAACTGAAAAAGCTAGAATCACAAACAAGCCTAAAGACATCATCAGATGTTTCAATAAAGCTTCTCTAATCGATTTTCGTTTTTCAACAAGTTCAGTGACTTGATCTGCAAAATCGGTAGGAATAGAAATCTCAAAATCGTCCTCTAGACTTTCCTTCATCATTTGATCAATAAAATTCAATTCCTCTAAATTGAATTCGTCTTCTCTATATTTATCTAGATTCTTTTCCATATTAGTTCTGTTTATAGCGCCACTAACTCGCTGTTTTTAATCAATTCTTTTAATAATTTTCGAGCTCTAAAAATATAGTTTTTTACAGTCCCTTCAGGTAAGCCCGTTATTTCAACGATTTCTTTATAACCCATCTCCTCCAGATGATACAAACTTAATACGGTCTTGTATTGAGAGGGAAGTCGGTCAACCATTTGTCTCACATATGCCTTCAGTTCTTGTTTCTCAATTATATTCTGAGGATGATCATATGTTATCATGTCGTTGTGCAAAAATTCTCTTTCTGAGTCATCGATATCGGTTTCAGCTTTCTTTTTCTTAATGTGGTTGACTGCAACTCTGTAGGCAATTGTTGCTATCCAAGTTGAAAGCTTTGAATCTCCCCTAAACTCTGGTAATTTCTGATGCACTTTTATAAATACTTCTTGGCAGACATCCTCCAAATCTTCTTGACGGTTCAACAAACGGGCAGCCACGTGAAATACGAGTCGCTCATATTGCTTCACCAAAAACCGAAAGGCCTGTGGATTACCATTACATATTTGGTGTATCAGTTCTTTTTCCTTCATCTTCTGCTTGAGTAGACAAGCACTCGTTTAAATAGGTTGCAATAAAATGAATAAATTCTAAAAATATTTCTTGGATATTTTTTCAGCAGTCCTAAAGTTAGCTATTTAATGATGAAGATTGGATAAATGATAGAGTCCAAAAGTTTAATAATATGGATGTTCAAAAAAAAATCAAATATTTTGCAACATTTTAAAACTTTGTTAGGTCTAATAGGCAAACACATTGAAAAACTTAAAATTTGAAAATATGAATATCGGTGAAACTTTAATGTTGGTGGTAATTTTCTTTAGTATTATCACCTTTGTGAAAATTATGTCTTCTCATTTTTTGAAGAGAAAGATAATCAAAACGGGACATCTTGATCGAGCTGAGATTTTGGATCAGAATACAGACGTTGAAATTAAAAAACAAGTGAAGTACGATCAGTTTCCTGCTTTGAAATGGGGATTGGTTGCTTTCTTTGGAGGCTTAGGATTTATAGCAATGGAAGTCTTAGGTATGCAATACCCAATGTTTAAAGAATATAGAAGTGCTATGCCTTATGGAATATTCTTTGTTTCGGTTTCTATCGGATTCTTAGCGTATTATTTCATAATGAGTAAAAAAATGAAAGAATAATCTTTTTTGTTATAAGACAAAATAAACCCTCTCAAAAAATAACATTTGAGAGGGTTTGTTATATCTACTAGTTAAAAGCAGTGCTTGTTTTCTTCAATCAACTTATCAGCAATTAAACGGCGTTTATCTTTACTGTTTAAGCCAGAGTGTTTGGTGAATCGTTTGATACCAAGTAGCATCATTCTTAACTCATCACCTTCGGCAAAAGAGTTAAGAGCATCTTTGGCATTTTTATGAATTCGATCGGCTGCATCGTAAATAAAAACTTCTGCCATGGCGATTTGTTCCTTGCAATTTCCCTCACCTTTTAGTTCGATTAGTCGCTCAACTCTCAATAAAACAGAATCAGATAAGTAACAATCCGCTATGATGTCAGATATACCCATAAGGATTTCTTGCTCTGTGCCTAATTTCTGCATGAATTTTTGAGCTGCTGCACCCGAAACTAAAAGAGCTGCTTTTTTGAAGTTTGCCACAAGTTTATTTTCTCTAACGAATAAGCTCTCGTCAATTTCACCAAAATCAGGAATAGACATGAGTTCTTTAGCTACAGCTTGTGATGCTACCAAAAGTGGAAGTTCGTTTTTGAAAGCTTTTTTCATTAGGAAATCGACAACAAGCATGCGATTGATCTCGTTTGTTCCTTCAAAAATACGGTTGATACGTGAATCGCGATAAGCTCTTTCCATAGGAGCTTCAGAAGAATAACCCATGCCACCATAAATCTGTACACCTTCGTCTACAACATAGTCTAAAGCTTCAGAGCTTGCGACTTTCAAAATGGCAGATTCTGCAGCAAATTCTTTTTGAGCATGAATAAGGGCATCTTCTTTGCTCATTCCCGCAGCCATTAATTCAGTTATGTTGTTGTGTATATCATTGCTGCAGCGATAAATTGCTGATTCAATAGCAAATAGGCGAATGCATTGTTGTCCCATCTTGGCTTTTATGGCTCCAAAGTTAGAAATGCTCTTTCCGAACTGAACACGTTCGTTAGCATATGTAATGGTGTTGGTGATCACATTTTTTCCTGCTCCCAATACAGCAGCAGCTAATTTTAGTCTTCCATTATTCAAAACATTTAGTGCAATTCGGAAGCCATCACCTCTTTCGCCAAGAAGGTTTTCCACTGGAATTTTGCAGTCCTCAAAAAATATCATGCAAGTTGATGATCCTTTTATTCCCATTTTCGGTTCTTCCAGACCTAAACTGATACCATTGAATGTTTTTTCAACTATAAAAGCACTTAAGTTTTTGTCATCATCGATTTTTGCAAAAACAGTGAAGACATCGGCAAAGCCTGCGTTGGTGATCCACATTTTTTGTCCATTTAGGATGTAATGCTTACTATCCTTATCAAGTATGACCTTAGATTTACATGAACTGGCATCAGAACCAGCTCCTGGTTCTGTTAAACAATAAGCCCCTTTGTATTCTCCACTTGCCAGTTTGGGTAAATATTTTGATTTTTGAGTTTCTGTTCCATAATAAAGAATTGGAAGCGTGCTAATGCCTGCATGAGCTGCAAATGCTACAGCAAATGAGCTATAAGTTCCCATTATTTCGGTACTTAGCATAGAGGTATTCATATCTTGTCCAAAGCCTTCATACTTTTCGGGTATAGCTATTCCCAATAAACCTAGTTCACCAGCTTTACCCAAAAGTTCAACCATTAAACCGTCTTTCTTGTTATCGATTTCATCGAGTAAGGGAGCAACTTCTTTTTCGAGGAAATCACGGCAAGTTTCCTTGATCATGATTTGTTCTTCCGAAAATTCTTCAGGAATAAATATGTCTTGGGGTTTGGTTTCTTTGACCAAGAATTCACCGCCTTTGGGATATTTTTTCGTTGTCATATCTGAGGATTTATAGTTCTTACTACTTGATATTTTATAATTGTTTAGTTTTGGATATGCCTTAGAACACTTCGAATATTCCTGCTGCACCTTGCCCTGACCCAACACACATACTTACCATACCATATTTTTGCTTTTGTTTTTTCATTTCATGAATTAGCTGTACAGTTAGTTTTGTTCCTGTACAGCCAAGAGGATGACCTAAAGCAATAGCCCCTCCATTAATGTTGGTTATCTCAGGATTGATATTGAGTTCCCTCATTACTGCTAAAGCTTGTACAGCAAATGCTTCATTTAATTCTAACTGCTCAATCTGATTCATATTTATGCCTGATCTTTTCAAAACCTGAGGAATTGCTTCTATAGGCCCAATTCCCATATGTTTAGGCTCTACACCAGCAACGGCATAATTAACAAAACGGGCTAGAGGTTCTACATTAAGTTGTTTTAGCATTTTTTCAGATACAACTAAAACAAAGGCAGCCCCATCAGATGTTTGTGAAGAGTTACCTGCAGTCACAGTCCCTTTTAAATCAAACACGGGTCTTAGTTTACTCAAGCCTTCAAGTGTCGTATCTTTTCTTGGTCCTTCGTCTTGAGAAATGATATGTTCTTTATGTTCTAATATATCGTTCCCATTTACAAAATTTTCAATAAGAGTAATAGGAACAATTTCGTTAACAAATCGATTTTTACTAATGGCTTCAATTGCTTTTTTGTGAGAGTGATATGAGAACTCGTCCTGATGTTCACGAGAAATATTGTATTTCTTATGTAGAGCTTCAGCGGTTATTCCCATATTCCAATACCAATCCGGATTATTTTGAGCAATATTTAGATTTGGCACCACTCGCCATCCACCCATGGGTATCATTGACATAGACTCCGCACCACCAGCCAAAATACAATCAGCTAAGCCCATCTCAATTTTAGAAGCCGCAATGGCTATAGATTCTAAACCTGAGGAGCAATATCGATTCACAGTCATACCTGGAACAGTGACAGTATTGAGTCCTAGAAGTGATATCATTCTGCCCATATTTAAGCCTTGTTCACCTTCTGGCATCGCATTCCCAACGATAACATCATCAATTTGTTTGCTATCTATCATCGGAAAGCTATTCATGATATTTTGAACAACCCTTGCAGCTAAATCATCTGGGCGAATTAAACGTAGCTTGCCCTTTTTTGCTTTTCCTACTGCTGTTCTTTTTGCGGCTATTATATATGCGGTCATAATATTTGGTATTATAGGTTGATCTATAAAATAGGATGTTATCTTCTAGAATTAGTTTCGTAAAATTTTTCCTTTTTGCAATAGGCTTTGCATACGTTCCAAGGTCTTTTTCTCTTGACACAGTTTTACAAAGGTCTTCCTTTCCAGATTTAGAAGATAGTTTTCTGAAACCAGAGTGGGTTCATTGAGTTCACCACCACTCAATATTTTACCTAATTCGATTGAAAGGTGTTTGTCGTATTCTGAAATATAATTTCCCACTTGCATGCCATCTGCACCAGAATAAACCAGACTTAAGCCTTCGTTACCTAATACGGTTATGTCTTTAGGTGGGATAGGAGGCGTATAACCTTTTTCAATCATTAGCAGGGCAGCCTGTTTTGCATATTTCAGTTGGTGTTTTCTACTGACAACAATTTCATCGACATCCTTCCTGAGATAGCCTAAATCGAATGCCTCCCAAGCTGAAGTTGAAACTTTAGCTTGTCCGATGGTTAGGAATTTATCTCTAAATCGGTTGATACGAACATCATCAGTTTTGATCTCATTAGACAAGCGTAAGGCAAATTCTTTAGAACCTCCACCTGCAGGAATAACACCAACTCCAAGTTCAACCAAGCCCATATATGTTTCGGCATGTGCAATAACCTTATCACAGTGCATACTTACTTCACAACCTCCTCCAAGTGTCATATTGTGAGGAGCTGCAATAACAGGGAAAGGCGCGTATTTAAGTTTTAGCATGGTGTTTTGGAATGTTTTTACAACCATGTCCAACTCTTCAAATTCTTGTTCGATAGCCAGCATGAAAACCAGACCGATATTTGCACCTGCTGAGAAATGATCACCTTCGTTTGAAATGATAAGAGCTTGATGATCTGTCTCAGTGATTTCAATGGCTTTGTTGATGCCTTGAATAATTTCACTGCCAATGGTATTCATCTTAGAATGAAATTCTAAATTGATGATGCCATCTCCAAGATTGATAATGCTGCAACCTTCATTTTTCCATAAAGTTTGGCTCGAACGAATGTTTTTAAGAGAAATGAATTGTTCTGATCCAGGAATTGTGATGTGCTGATTGGTTTTAATATCGTAGTATTGATTCTGTCCATTCTTAAGCTGATAGAATGATTCTTTTTTATCCACCATTTCATAAATCCAAGCAGCTGGTTTTATACCTAGTTTTTCCATTTGCGGAATGGTTTTTTCGAATCCCAAACTATTCCAAATTTCAAACGGGCCAATTTCCCATGCAAAGCCAGCGCACATAGCTTCATCAATTTTATAAAGATCGTCTGTAATCTCAGGAATGCGATGCGAGATATAGGCGAATAATCCAAAGAATAGTTTTTGATAGAACAAGTTGATTTTAGAATCTCCTTTTATCAAACTTTTTATTCGATCAGTTAGGTTTGGGAGAGCTTTGGCCTTTTCAAATTCAGCTATTTTAAGTTTAAGCATTGGCTGATATCCAAAGCTATTTAAGTTTAAGCTTAGAATTTCACTCTCTCCATTTTCAGATTTCACTTTCTTATAGAATCCCTGTTTTGTTTTAGAACCTAGCCATTGTAGTTCTAACATTTTTTGAATGCTATCAGGAATTAAGAATGTATCTTTTCCTTCATCATTAACCAAAACCTGTTGTAAGTTTTGAGCGACAAAAACTAAGGTGTCTAAGCCGACAACATCGCAAGTTCTGAAAGTTGCGGATTTTGGTCGACCAATAATAATACCTGTTAGTTTATCTATTTCCTGTACGGAAAAATCCATTTCTTCCATTAAATGAACAACTGACATCATGGAATATATACCAACTCTGTTGGCAATAAATGCAGGTGTATCTTTGCAGCTTACAACTGATTTTCCAAGAAAACGTTCTCCAAAATGAGTGAGAAAATCGATAAGCTCTTTACTGGTTTCTTTTGCTGGAATAATTTCCAATAGTTTTAAATATCGTGGTGGATTAAAAAAGTGGGTTCCACAGAAATGCTGCTTGAAATTATCACTTCTTCCCTGTGTTAATATTTGAATGGGGATACCTGAAGTATTGGTTGTAATTAAGGTGTTTTCTTTTCTATAGAGTTCAATTTTTTCATAGAGACTCTTTTTGATTTCAAGGTTCTCAACAACAACTTCAATCACCCAATCGCAACTTTTTATTTTTGGAAGATCATCATCGAAATTTCCAATATTAACTCTTTTAGCAAATTCCTTTTTATATAAAGGATCAGGCTTTAATTTCAGAGTTCGATTAAAAAGTTCGCTTGTAATTCTATTTTTTACCTGTGGGTGATTCAAATCAAGCCCCTGTTTTTTTTCGTTCTCATTAAGTTCTTTTGGAGCTATGTCAAGCAATAAGACTTCGATACCAATATTGGCAAAATGACAAGCAATTTGAGCTCCCATGACACCAGCTCCAAGTACTGCAACTTTTTTTATCTTGAAATTCATAGTTAGAAATTTGCGTGTGGTTTGATAGAATATGATTAGTTGGTGTAAATATCTTTTATGATATCCCGATATTTTTCTCTTAGAACCTTACGTTTTAACTTGAGAGTAGGTGAAAGTTCTCCCGTTTCTGGTGTCCAGGTATCTGTTACAAGTCGCATACTCTTTATGCGTTTGGGATGATCAAAAGTCTTGTTGTTTTTAATTAACTCTCGCCATATTCGTTTTTTGATTCTATCGTTATTAATGATCTGCTCCCTATTGGTGTAGGTGATGTACTTACGTTTGGCATATGATTCCAAAAATTCGAAATTAGGCGAAATTATTACCGCAGGGAATCGTTCCGATTCGCCAATTACAATGACTTGATCTATAAATGGAGATTCCTTAAGTTTATTTTCCATGACTTGGGGAGCAATGTAAATACCTCCAGAGGTTTTGAAAATTTCTTTCTTTCTATCTGTTATTTTTAGAAATCGTTCTTCTTGGATACAGCCAATATCTCCAGTATGAAACCAGCCATCTTTATCGATTACTTGTTTAGTAAGTTCAGGATCTTTATAATAGCCCAGCATAATATTGGGACCTCTGGCAAGAATTTCACCATCATCGGCAATTTTAACCTCTACATCTTTGATAAGTGGCCCCACTGTTCCAAATCTAATGTCTGGCCATTTGTTTTGATTTGCGGCAATAATAGGAGAGGTTTCAGTTAAACCATATCCTTCCTGTACAGGAATACCAGCTGCCCAAAACAGCCGTTCTAATCGAACTTGAAGAGCCGCACCTCCTGAACACATAAATATGATGTTCCCACCCAATGCTTCTTGCCATTTGCTGAAGATGAGCTTTCTAGCAATTTTCAGTTGGAATTCATACCATTCTCCATTAGCTCTGTTTAATTCGTATCGATAACCTAAGTTTACGGCCCAATTGAATAAAGAACGCTTTACAAAGCCTAGACTTTTACCCTTAGCCATAATTTTATCGTATACTTTTTCTAATAAACGAGGTACTGTTGCAAAGCCATGAGGCTTTATTTCTTTTAAGTTATCGCCAATTGTATCCATGCTTTCGGCGTAATAAATACTAATACCCTTGTACTGATATTGGTAATTAACCATCCGCTCATACACATGATTTATGGGTAGGAAACTAAGAGCTTTATGAGATGAATTTAAAACGAGTCGTTCGGCAGAAGCCAGTACATTACTAAGGAAGTTGTGATGTGAAAGCATAACCCCTTTAGGTGTTCCTGTTGTTCCTGAGGTATAAATGATCGTTAATAAGTCCTTTGGAGAGATATTTTTCTTGATCTCGTGAAGTTTATCTTTTTGATTGACCTCCACTTTTTTTCCTAGTTCAACTAAATTTTGCCAATTAGTGACATTATTGATCTGATTAAATGAGTATACCTTTATAATTGCTTCTTGGTTGCCTACAGCTTCCTGAATTTTGGCATAATGCGTTTCATTTGCAACGAAAATGGCTACAGGCTTGCAATGCTCAATAATATAATTGTAGCTCTTGCTTCCAATAGTAGGGTAGAGTGGAACGTGAACCAATCCGGTTTGAGATAATGCCATATCCAAGAAATTCCACTCAGGGCAATTATTTGAAATGCTTATGACACGGTCGCCTTTTTTGAAACCTAATTCAAGAAAAGCATAGGCTAATAGATTTGCATTACGGATATAGTCATGTGTACTATAACTAATCCATTCTCCATCTTCTTTTTTTACAAATGCTGACTCTTTCTCAGAGAAATGCTTTTGATAATTATCTAATAAATCGAATATGCGCGTTACCATAAGCCTTAATTATGTGTTAAACTGACTTTAGTTGGCGTAAGCCTATATAAATGTTATAATGATAAAAGGGGAAATCTATTATCCTGTAGAGGGATCTAGATTTTAAATGTAGCGAGATTCAACTGCACAAATCGGGAAAATGGTTTCGCTATAAATTGAGGATTTTTTTTATCCTTATTAAAAGTTAAGCAAAACTTTTTTGAAATGGAAAAATATTTTTAAGTGGTGTATTATACTTATAGAAAGGAGTTTGTTCACTATTCTTGGACTGCAGAAGTGAATCAACGATGACCTGACTTTATATGATATCGTATTGCAAAAAAAAAGAGCTTACCTCTTTTTGAGATAAGCTCTGTATATCAGATACTTTTATTTATTAGTCTATTAAAAGCTTGTAATTATGGATTTGCTGAAATCCTCTTAGGAAATCTCCAATTTCCATTCTCTTTTTTCCTGCCATTTGAATGGTTGTTAGGTTTAAGAAACCACCATCAACAGCGACTTTTAGGTACGTTTTTTTATCACTTAGAAGTGAGCCTATAGCATGTGAGTGAGATTCAATCTCTTTATTTGCAGTATAAACTTTGACAGGAACCTTTTTGCCATTAGTATCATATAATTCTGTCCAGGCAGCAGGATAGGGACTAAGACCTCTAATGTGGTTGTGAATATTTTCAATTGATGCAGACCAATTAATCTTACAATCATCCTTAAATATTTTTGGAGCAACTTTCAATGTTTCACCTTCTGTTACCAAATCATCTTGAGGAATTTGTGGATAGTCATTAGCTTCAATTGCTCTAACTGTTTTAACAACTAATTTGGAGCCAATTTCCATTAGATTATCATGAAGGATTTCAAGATTATCATTTTCCCCTATGTTGATTTTTTCTTGGAAGATGACATTCCCCGTATCAATCTCTTTTTGTAAAAGGAAGGTTGATACCCCAGACTCCTTATCTCCATTCATGATTGCCCAATTGATAGGGGCTGCTCCACGATAGTGAGGAAGTAAAGATGCGTGTAAGTTTAGTGTACCATATTTTGGCATATTCCAGACTACTTCGGGTAACATCTTGAATGCAACCACAACTTGTAAGTCAGCATTCAAAGCTTTTAGTTCAGCAAGGAATGTTTCATTTCTGAACTTCTCAGGCTGGAGAATTGTTAAACCTTTTTCGAGGGCATATTTCTTGACAGCTGATTCCTGTATTTTTTGTCCTCTACCAGCAGGCTTGTCAGGATTTGTGATAACTCCTACAACATTGCAACCAGCTTCAATTAAAGCATCAAGAGGAGCTACTGCAAACTCAGGAGTTCCCATATAAATAAGTCGTAAGCTATTTTTAGTCATATCGAGTTTTTTTATTCTTTTAATGTACGATTACCTTTGGTGTGCTTTGGAAAATATGGACAATGTTTACATCCATTTCCACAACAGTAGCCTCTTTCACTTAGGTATTTATGTGTTAAAATGCGATAGCCATCGGGGCTCATATAATAGTCGATATCTAGTTTTAAATCGTCGAACATGGTATGAAGTAATTTGAATAAATTAATCTTCTAGAAAAGAATTCTTATTGGATTTCCAGAAATTGTTTCATCTTCTCGTTTTTAATTGTAATGGAAAGCTGATAATGTGAAATTTTCCAATTCCCATCTTTTAAACTTAGAACACCTGAGGCTCTACAAACGCCCATCCAAGTATTTAGTAATTCATTGAACCAAGCCGTTTTTCCATCCTCTGAAAAGTAGATTTTTCTATCAAATGCTTTAAAGTCCCATGCTTTACCTTTCTTAAAATAAGGTTCACAAAAACTAAAGAATTCTGTTTTTGTCCACCTTTCTGAGGCATCAGTACCGATATAAATTGCATTATCGTCCATAGCTGAAAAATAAGCATCGAGATTAGCATTAGTGGCTGCTAGATGCCAATTATCAAGAAGTGTATGTATTTCTTTAGGTTCAGTTATTGTTTTATTCCGACATGCTACTAAAGAGAATGTTAATAAAATAATGAATGAAATTTGCTTAAGCATCTTTTTTCGAAAAAAGTTTAGTTGGATTAAGTCTTTTAAAGAAGTTGATATAAACATCAATATTAAGGATGCCTGAATCAGTTGTTGCCTTATAGGTAAGAACAATACCTAATGGAAGAATGACTATTGATGAAATCCACATCCCCATAAATGGGGATAAAACAAGTTCTCTAGCTGCTCGTTCACCTGTCATCGAAATGATATAGTAAATGATAAAGAAAAGAACAGATACGATAACAGGCATTCCCAAACCACCTTTCCTAATGATGGCACCCAGAGGTGCTCCGATAAAGAAAAAGATAATACAAGCAAAAGATAAGGTGAATTTACGATGCCATTCGTTCACGTGTTTCTGAATCCATTTTTGCTTTGCACTTTGTATGCCTATATTTCTCGAAATACGATCTTTAGATTTGCGACTATAACTAAGGGCATTTCCAACTGATGTTAGTTTATCACTTAAGTCTAGTTGTTGGTATAAAGAATCGGCATTCCAAATTTTAGCGTTTAAAAGGACTTGACGTGTTGAATCTTTACGTGAAGCTTTGCTTTCTTTTTTGAAATATTGGTAGCTTGATAGTTGATCAGCCAATCTATCTTTTTCCTCTTGCAACTCATCTTCAAGGGTATCTCTTTGATTAGATAGTTGCTTTAAATTTAGCATTCGGTACGAATTTCTAAAACGTTCCTCATCGGTTCTTTTTAGTTCATTACCTGGAAGGCTAATTGTGGTTTTATATAAATCAAATTTGACTTTTTGTGATGGATGCTTATCACGATCTTTACGTTTATTTGCCTTCACCTCTTTATACATGTTGCCACTGTAGAGCGTTAAGTCCATAAACAACTTATCGGCACTTGTTGACATGATTCCAGAGTCAGCAATAGTAACTTGAGTATTTCCCTGATTATCTCTATGGTCATAAATCAATAGGTCATGAATCATACCTGTTTCCTTATTGATTTGACCAACCTTAATTCCAAAGCCAGGTAGGTCGCTTGTGAAGATCCCTTCTTTTAAAACCAATTCAGGATTTTGATGTTGAATATCGTAAAGTAGAGCGCTGGTTTTAAGCGATGCGACAGGCATAACATAGTTTGAGAAGTAAAAGGCTCCCAGACCAATAAATATGACTAAGATAATGAGAGGGCGCATAATTCGTTGCAGGGATATACCTGCTGCTTTCATGGCAATTAATTCGTAGTTTTCACCCATATTACCAAAGGACATGATTGAGGCCAATAGAATGGCAAGGGGGAGTGCCATTGGGACGAGAGTCGCGGAAACGTAAAACATGAATTCCACAATAACAGTCCAATCTAAACCTTTTCCTACAAATTCATCGATGTAGCGCCATAGAAATTGCATGAGTAAAACAAACATGCAAATAAAGAAGGTGAATGTTAAGGGACCTAAAAAGCTTTTTAGTATAAAGGAGTGTAGTCGTTTCATGGATCTGGTATTCAAGAATAAGTATCAAACAAGGTTGATTAACTTAATACAAGCTCATATTATAATGCAAAAAAAAGACCAGTAGAAAATGAATCTGGTCTTATTGCTTACAAAAATAAAGTATTTTATCAGGAATATGTGTTTTTGAGTGTTAAAAATTATGCACCCAATACATGTTTCAGTTCCGAGATTTGAGAGTCCCAGAGCTCCATGTTTTCATCAATTTCATCTTCATCTGCGAAATCAGTAATAATTAATGACAAGTCATTAGTTAAGGCATCAATTTCAAATCGAAATTCGAAATAAGAATCGTCATCCTCGCTATCTAGCCAATGAAATCTCACAACCTGATTCTCTTTTTTATGAATCAATTCAGCTTTTTGTTCAGACCCTTCCCATTCGAAAGTGTAAATTTTCCCTTTTTGATTAACATTATCTGCAAACCATTCGGATAAACCACTCGAAGTACTTAAGCGTTCAAATAATACTTTTTGTGAGGCACGAATGACGTATTCTAAATCGTATTTAATCATGTTTTTTGTTTTCTTGTCAATTTGAAATATTCCTTGTCTTTTATTCTATATATAACTGATTTATATATAGAATATTTAAAATTCATTCTAATATTTGCGATCAAAAATAGTAAATAATATTTAACTAAATTATATTTTAATTTTTATTATAAATATTGTTCCGTAATTGAAGTTCAGGGGCTATTTTTGGCATTATTCGTATAAGATATACAAAAAATAATTATTATCGGTAGTCTGTTGTTGTTTTATAGAGTAATTTGAAAAGATTCTGAAAAGATTAATAGCAAAAAAAAAGGCTTAGAAAAATCTAAGCCTTTAGTAGCGAGAGGCGGGGTTGAACCGCCGACCTCATGATTATGAATCATGCGCTCTAACCAACTGAGCTACCTCGCCGTTTCTCAATTGCGATGCAAATATAGCGTCTATTTTCAATTTTAAAAATCTTTTTTTTGATTTTTTGAAATTAAGATGAGATGTTGATTGAAACATCTTAAGATACAGGCTTTTGAAAGGAAATATATTTTTAGCTTGAAGTAAAGGGATAAAAAAAAGGCTTAGAGAAATCTAAGCCTTTTTAAGTAGCGAGAGGCGGGGTTGAACCGCCGACCTCATGATTATGAATCATGCGCTCTAACCAACTGAGCTACCTCGCCGTTTCTCAATTGCGATGCAAATATAAAGGCATTTCTCAATAAAAAAAAGGATGATCATGAATTTTAATTAAAAAGATTTTTTCTGAGAATAGGTCTCTTTGTCTATTAGAGAGTTAGCGTTTTATTTTTTTTCAAAAAAAATATCCTAACTCATGTTTTTTTCTGGAAAAGTATGAGAATGCTAGTGTTTAGAGTATTTTGAGCTAATCTTTTTTGCTGATATGGTGTAATGAAATAATAGAATAAGATATTTGAAATGACATCTTTCTTCAAAAATTCCGATTGCGAAGGCAATAATTTATGACAGGATTAAACGAGTGTATTTGCTGCGATAATATTATCTTTGTCTGCCTTTCAAGAAATGAGAGATTATTGAATTTTTAATCAGATAAAAACACAATACTATGACTAATAATTGGTTTGAATGTAAAGTGAAGTACGTTAAAATTGATGAAAACGGGAAAGAGAAAAAAGTGACAGAGCCTTATTTGGTAGATGCTGTTTCTTTTACTGAAGCAGAAGCTCGTATTCATACGGAATTGGAGAAAATGATTCATAGTGATTTTATTGTGACTAATATAAGCAAGTCAAATATTAGTGAGTTGTTTCCAAATGAGAATGGTGATCGATGGTTTAAGGCCAAGACGAGTTTCGTTATGGTTGATGAGGAATCTGGTAAGGAGAAGAAGTCGAATAATTATATGTTGGTTGAGGCGAATAATGTAAAAGATGCCTATGAATACCTTACGGAAGGTTTGAGTGACATGATTGTTCCATTTGAAATTCCATCAGTTTCTGAAAGTCCAATTATGGATGTATTTCCTTTCTTTAAAGATGAACTGAATGAAGAAATTCCTGAAAACTTGAAACCAATTTCGGAATTTGAAGATGTTTCTTCTGATTTCGAATAAAGACATTATAAATTGAATTGAACAAGGAGCTGATTTTAAAATCAGCTCTTTTTTGTTCTACAATAATCTCGACTTGGATATGCATCGTATTTTTACGGAAACGATTGTTTTCTGTTGAAAAACATTTTTGATTTCTTAGTTTATGTGAATTATCTTTGAATGAGTTATGTGTTTAAGTTTAAGAATATCAGATGGGTATGTCAGGCTGTATGTGTTGTTTCTGTTGATTGTTAAATTGCAAATAAAAAGTGGACAAAATCTGATTGAAGCTTTACATTTGTTGCATAAAATTATCTAAAAAACTACGCCAAATATTAGCATTTATAAAGTGATAATATTTTGCTAAAGCATTACAATATGAAGACAAGAATAGAGCACGATTTACTTGGTTACAAAGAAGTTCCATCTGAAGCATATTATGGAATTCAAACTTTAAGAGCAGTTGAAAATTTTGATATTTGCGGTGTTAAACTTAGCGCATATCCAAAATATATTAAAGCTCTTGCCATGGTTAAGTGGGCAGCTTCAAAA
This sequence comes from Ancylomarina euxina, assembly GCF_003863355.1. GTDB lineage: Bacteria > Bacteroidota > Bacteroidia > Bacteroidales > Marinifilaceae > Ancylomarina > Ancylomarina euxinus. The sequence goes on from NZ_QQWG01000003.1 coordinate 236,956, forward strand.
GCTAATAACGAATTAGGTTTATTAAATGATGAGCTTAATGACGCTATAACAAAAGCTTGTGAAGAGATTATTGATGGAAAACTTATTGAAGAGTTTCCAGTTGATATGATTCAAGGTGGTGCAGGTACATCGACCAATATGAATGCTAATGAGGTAATTGCTAACCGTGCATTAGAGATCATGGGATTTGAAAAAGGAGACTACGATCATTGTCATCCTAATAATCATGTTAACCTTTCTCAATCGACTAATGATGCATACCCAACTGGTATAAAGATTGGTCTTATTCTTAAGAATGAAGCTTTAGTAGCTAATTTGATAGAGTTAATTGCATCTTTCAGAGCTAAGGGCGAAGAGTTTAAGGATGTTTTGAAAATGGGGCGTACTCAATTACAAGATGCTGTACCAATGACTTTAGGACAAGAGTTTGAAGCTTGGGCTGTAAACCTTGAAGAGGAGATTTTGCGTCTTAACGAAAACGCGAAATTATTCTTAGAAGTGAATATGGGTGCTACTGCTATCGGAACAGGTATTAACTCAGAGCCTGATTATCCTGAAAAATGTATCAAGCACTTACGTGATATCACAAAGATGGATATTGTATTGGCAGGCAATCTTATTGAGGCAACTCCAGATACAGGATCATATGTGATGTATTCCTCAGCAATCAAACGTTTAGCGATCAAGCTTTCTAAGATATGTAATGACCTTCGTTTGCTTTCTTCAGGACCTCGTTGTGGATTCAATGAGATTAATCTTCCTAAGATGCAGCCAGGTTCTTCAATCATGCCAGGTAAAGTAAATCCTGTAATTCCAGAGGTTGTTAATCAAATAGCTTACAAAGTGATTGGTAATGATCTAACTGTAACTTTTGCTGCAGAAGCGGGTCAATTACAGTTGAACGTGATGGAGCCAGTAATGGTTCGTGCTATGTTGGAATCGATGGAGATGTTAGAAAACGGAATGTCTACATTAAGGGAACGTTGCATCGATGGTATCACTGCTAATGTTGAGCACTGTAAAGAGATGGTTTTAAACAGTATTGGAATTGTAACTGCAGTAAACCCAACTTTAGGTTATGAAGCATCTTCTAGAATTGCTAAACGTGCATTGGCTGAAAACAGAAGTGTTTATGAATTGATTCTTGAAGAAGGACTATTGACTAAAGAGAAGCTTGATGAGATTCTTGCTCCTGAGCGTATGATTAAGCCTCAGAAATTTATCAAGGCATAATTCTCAGAATTACTAGATATAGGAAGAGCCATCTTTAGGGATGGCTCTTTTTTTTATATGTATTATTAAAAAAACAATTTTATAAAAGTAATTCACAGAATTACCGTAGTTGTCATCATTAAATATTAAAGCGTTTTCATTCTGAAAATTATGGCATTATGAGGATTCTTTATTGATTAATCACAAGTTTTTTGATTGTTTTAATCCAGGCTGGATTATCGTTTAAGCTTTCAACCAATACGAGTTTTTTGCCTCCATTCTCTTTGAATAGTTCAGTAAATTCGCCTCCAATTTCTATGGTTGTTTCTAAGCAATCGGCAACAAAGGCGGGGCTAAATACCATGATGTTTTTCTTGCCTTCTTTTGCTAGTTTCACCATTAACTTATCGGCAAATGGCTCTAGCCAATCCTTATCTAATCTTGACTGAAAGGCAACCGTATATTTTCCTTGAGGAATATTCAGTTCCTGAGCAATCAGCCTTGCATTTTCGTAGCAAGTTGCTTTGTAGCAATAGTAATCTGTTTCTCGCTTAAATTTCTTATCGCAATCGCAAGTTTTACAATTTCGATGAGGATGTACTTTATTTATTTGTCTGATGGGTAAGCCATGGAATGAAAACACAAAATGTTCGAAATCATCGATGTTATGCTTACGTGCATTATCTGCAATGATATTAATATAATCAGGATCTTCGAAAAACTGATTGATGATATTAACCTCTGGAATTACCTCCCAGGATTTCATTAATTCCATAACTCTTTCGATAGTAGAGCCAGTAGAAGATGAAGCATATTGAGGATACATTGGGAACACGATTAAGCGCTCTGGCATCTCTGCTTTGATTTTATTTAAAACGCCAGAAAGTGAAGGCTCGTTATAGCGCATTCCTAATTCAACCTTATAGTCATCGCCTAATTCGTCTTGCAGCATTTTTTTTACACTTTCTCCATATATCATCAAAGGAGAACCTTCAGGTGTCCATAGCTCCTTATATATTTTAGATGAAGATTTTGCTCTAAATGGGATAATGATGAGGTTGACTAATATTTTTCGCAGAAGCCAGGGAATATCAATAACTCGTTTATCATTTAAAAACTCCTTTAAGTATGAACGCACATCTTTAACACTTGGACTTTTTGGGGTACCAAGGTTGATGAGAAGGATAGTTGTTTTTTTATTCATATTGAATTATGGGTTGATCTATTGTGAAGATATTTAAAAATGAGCCAATGAGCAACATTCATGATTATTCTCTATAAATATTGTAGCCAATTAGTTCCTTTCTTTAGTTGGCTGATGGTATTTGCTTCTGGAGAATTCGCCTTAATTTCATATTGATAGGTCCATTTTACTTCAGGAGGCATACTCACTAATATTGATTCGGCACGTCCGTTGGTGTCTATACCAAAGCGAGTTCCTTTGTCTTGCAGAAGATTAAACTCAACATATCGTCCACGACGATGGAGTTGCCAGTCTTTTTCTTGTTCAGAGTATGGTGAATTGGCCTTCTTTTTCATGATTGCTGCATATAGAGGTGCAAAGAGTTGGCCAATTTCAATTACGAAACTGAATAGTTCATCTTTTGTTAGTCCTTCTGATTCATTTAAGTGATCAAAGAAGATGCCACCTATACCTCTTGTTTCGTCCCTGTGGCTTAAATAGAAATAATCATCAGCCCATGTTTTGAATTTTTGATAGAATTCAGGATGGTATTTATCACAAACCAATTTAAGTGCTTGATGGAAATCAGCAGCTTCCTTTTTGTCGATATAGATTGGAGTTAAGTCAATTCCTCCACCAAACCAATAAGTGCCATCTTTAAGCTCAAAATAGCGGATATTCATATGTACGATTGGAACATGAGGATTTTCTGGATGCATGATAAGTGAGACACCTGTGGCAAAAAACTCATCACTCTTAACTTTGAGCTTAGTCTTTATTTTATCTGGTAAGGAGCCATGAACGGCAGAGAAGTTAACACCACCTTTTTCTATAATCTGAGCTTTGGCTATAACGCGACTTCGCCCCCCACCGCCACCTTCTCGTTGCCAAATATCTTCTTTAAACCTGGCGTTACCATCGGTACTTTCAATGGTTTGAGTGATTGTATCCTGGAGTGCTTTAAATTGATCAGCTATTTGTTCTTTAGTCATTTGAACGATTTATTCAGTTGTTTTATTCTACTTTTCTGTTGCCTTTGATTATTTCTTTTTACTGAAACGAAATCGACTAAGCATTTTCTTTTCAAAAGCCCAAAAGAATTTGAATTGCCCAAGAATTGAACCTACAATAATGAGTAGAACCTGGTAGGACGGCGTAATGATTAAAATACTCATTGGGATTTTTATCCAAAGACTTGTTGTAGTATCAATACCTAGATATTCAAATATGGGACGACGTACCATTACTGAAAGAGATCCGGTTACTGAAAAGGTAAGGAGTATAAGAATCAGCTGAAAGTTGTTTTCAATCTGCCATCTATTTTTGAGTTTTTGAATCATTGTTTGATGTGTAAATTCGTTAATCCCGATTCTCGGGACAGGTTGTGTGAATTAGTGAATTTTGTTTTAGCTATTTCGTTAAAAAATAAGAGCTTTTATTTTCCATTTCCACCGATTCAATAGATTCTCAAAGATAGAATAAAATACCTCTTTGTCTTAAAATATTATTTTAGAATATTATTGTTATTTTTTATAAGAGTATAGAGCAAAAAAAAAGGATGCCCCATAGGACATCCTTTTGATATATGATTTGATGTTTTCTTATTGAGAAACTCTTTCTAACCATTTAACCATTACAAGCATGATGATCATTGAAATTGAACATGCTATAACAAATACTGTCCAAGTTAACCAGATAGGTACACCTGCATATAGTAAACCACCAAATATTAATAGTTGGTTACCAAGACCAGTGGCACCTAACCAAAGACCTTGCATTAGACCTTGAAGGTGAGGAGGAGCTACTTTTGATACGAATGAAATTCCAAGTGGACTAATAAATAGTTCAGCAACGGTAAGTACAAAGTAAGTTCCTATCAAAAGGAAAGGGGTAACTTTCTCTAATTCAGGAAGACCACCCATTTCTTTAACTGCAGACAATAAAGGTAAATCTGTAGATCCTAATGCCATAACAACAAAACCTAAGGCAGCGATAAACATACCGATTGCAATTTTCTTAGGAGTTGAAGGCTCGATACCACGGTTACGTAACCATCCAAAAATACCAACAACTATAGGAGTTAAGAACACCACGAAGAATGGATTCATCGATTGGAAAATTTCAGGTGTTAAGTCCCAAGAGCCAAGTTTTAAAAGCGTATAGTCTCTTGCAAAATATGTAAGAGAATATCCATTTTGATGGAAAGAGAACCAGAAGAAAATAACAACACCAAATACAGCTAATAAAGCATAAATTCGTTGCTTAACTTCTTTAACATCCATTTCAACAACTGTATTATCAGCTTTTGCTTGCGCAGCTTTAAGAGCAGGATCTGGGAAATTAACTTTATTTTTAAGGTAGATTACTAATGAGATCAACATTGCAAGAATTGCAACTCCAAATGCATAGTGGAAACCTTCGTTAAATACATTTAAGTAATCGTTACTGAAAGCTGTAAAATCTGTTATAGCATCTGTACTGATAGTTGCGTTATTTGCTAAAGTTGTAAAACGCTCAGCTGCAGTTTCAGATAAAGTACCTCCTAAATGCTGATGACAAAGTTCAGGCAAAGTTGCATTGTAGTTATAACCTGCACGTTCCAACCACCAGCTTCTAATAGAAGGGGCAATCATTGGCGCAAAGATACCTCCAACGTTGATAAACATATAGAATAATGAGAAACCAGAGTCTCTTACTTTATCATATTTAGGATTATCGTACATCTGACCTACTAAAGCCTGAAGGTTACCCTTGAAAAGACCATTACCAAATGCGATTACAGCTAAACCTACACAAGTTGCAGTTAAGTATAGAGTTAAGCTTGGTACTGGAGTTGGAGTTGGAATAGCTAAAAGTAAATAACCAAACGCCATCATTAATAAACCAGCAAGGATGGTTCCTTTATAGTTCTTGGTTTTATCAGCAATTAAACCTCCTACAATAGCTAAGAAATAAATTGAGGCATAAAATGTAGAATAGATAATACCCGAAGAAGTTTCATCTAAACCAAATTTTGCTTGTAAGAATAATACCAAAATAGCCATCATGGTATAGAATCCAAATCTTTCGCCCATATTAGCTAAGGCGGCAGGAATCAGACCTTTAGGATGTCCTTTAAACATAAGTTGTTTGTTTTAATTATTAATAGTTTTTACTTATTTTCTGAGATGGACAAATATATAAAAATATTATAAGGCAAAGCTGTATTTAGGCTTTTATGATATTATTTAAATCGTTTCCGTAATATGCAATCTTTAAAGTTTTTATCTTTGATAGAGAGATTATAATTTCCATTATAGAGCTAGATAGTTTATGATATTGATTAGCTCATCCAAATTATTTGAAAAATGAAAATATTTCACTCGAAACAAATCCCTGAAATTGATGCTTATACAATCAAGAATGAACCTGTTGCGTCAATTGATTTGATGGAGCGAGCTTCATTAAAACTTTGTGAGTGGTTAATTGAGCGATATCATCAAGAGCAAAGTTTCAAAATATTTGTTGGACCAGGTAATAATGGAGGTGACGGTTTAGCTCTTGCAAGACTGTTATCAGAGGCGAATTTTCAGGTGGAGGTCTATCTTGTTAAAATAACTAGGCATTTATCTGCAGATTGTCAGATGAATCTTGATCGACTAAAAATTCAAAACTCAAGCTCAATTTCTGAGATTTCAAGTCTTGTTGATTTACCTATATTTTCTAAAGGAACCATCGTAATCGACGCTTTGTTTGGATCTGGCTTGTCAAGACCCTTGGATGACTTAGTAAAAGACATCGTAAAAACGATTAATGATGCAGATGTTGAAGTTATATCCATTGATATTCCATCCGGTTTATTTGGTGAAGATAATTCTTCAAATGATTTGAATAATTGTGTTCATGCTGATTATACGCTTAGTTTCGAATTCCCAAAATTGTCTTTTCTTTTTCCCGAGAATGCAGAATGTGTAGGGATATGGGAGACTTTACCTATCGGTTTACATCCAGCAGTTATTGAAGAAATGGAAAGTCCTTATCAGCTCATTGATGAAAATTACATTAGAAGTTTATTAAAGACTCGTCTGCGATTTAGTCACAAAGGAACATATGGTCATGGCTTGTTAATCAGTGGGAGTTATGGTAAAATGGGGGCTGCCATTTTAGCTTCTAAAGCTTGCTTGCGTTCAGGAATCGGTCTGCTTAGCACACATATTCCGCGTTTGGGTTATGATATTTTGCAGACAGCAGTTCCCGAGTCTATGGTGAGTATTGATCGGTCTGATATAATTTTTACAGAGTATCCAAATCTTGAAAATTTTGATGCGATAGGTATTGGGCCTGGGATTGATATAAAATGTAATTCGATAAGGGCACTGGAAGAGTTGCTTGAGGAGTGTGATAAGCCTTTAGTTTTAGATGCGGATGCCTTGAATATTATTGGAGCGAATCAGGAAATGAAGAAGTATTTACCTAAAGGAACTATTCTGACTCCTCATATAAAAGAGTTTGAACGATTGTTTGGCGAATGCAAAGGACCTTTTGATAGAAATGAGAAACAGCGTAATTTTTCTAAGAAACAATCAGTGGTGATGGTGTTAAAGGGTGCTTTTACTGCAATAACTGATGAGAATGGACGTTGTTATTTTAATCCTACAGGAAATCCGGGTATGGCGACCGCAGGAAGTGGCGATGTACTTACTGGAATAATATTATCTTTGTTAGCACAAGGCTACTCTTCTCTTCATGCAGCACTTGTAGGCGTATTTATACATGGATTAGCAGGAGATTTGGCCGCTGATGAGTATGGCGAAGACGCTTTAATAGCCAGTGATATTATTTCGTTTTTACCTCAGGCCTGGAAGAGAATAAAATCTTAAGTTATATCGTTTATTTTTGTCTTTAAGTATAATTCATAATAAAAAGAAGATGTTTAGACTATTTGTAAAAATAATGTTGGTTGCTGTTTGTTGCTTTCAGTTTATATCTGCAGAAGCTCAGAAGCGAAAAGCCGATTTAGATGTGCCATCAACCGTTGTTTATGCTCTGCCACAAACCGTTTTGGATGTTGATGTTTTTGTTGAAAAGAAAATTCTTAAGGTTGGTCCATTTGCTAGTTTTTCGGAAAAATATATTGGTGTTACACCTAAAATAAATTCTGATGCTGTAAAATGGAATGTGAAATCCGTAAGTGTATCTGAAAAAGGTGAAGTCGATCCTCAGAACTTTTATAAGCTGACAAGTGTTGGGAATTATCAGCCAAATTTAATTCAATTGACCCCGGATGGTTTAATTAAAGGCTTCAATATGACTTCCTCGGATACAGAAAAGGAGATGGTCTATGCTTCTGTAAAGCAAGAGATCGATGTTGAGATTGAGTATGGTAAATTCTCTATTGATCCAAATTTGTTGATAAAGAAGGATACGGTTTATAAGGTTGTGGAAACAGATACTGCATTTATAAAAGTGCCAGAGTTGAAAGAAGAAGCGTTTGCAAAATCGATTGAAGATAAGGCTAAAGAGGCAGCTCATCAGTTATTCAAGTTGAGAAAGCGCCGTTTTAAGATTCTAACTGCAAATTATGAAGTTTTGCCTCCTGATGGAAAAGCTTATGAGATAATCATTAAGGAGTTGGATAAGTTAGAGAAAGAATATTTGGCCTTATTCCTAGGTAAGGAAGTAAGTGTTATAGAACGTGGCCACTTTGTTTATAAACCTTCTGCTGCTGATAAGGGTGGTGTCATTTTTCGTATTTCACCTGAAAAGGGGCTTGTTGATGTTAGCGACTTAAAGGCAGTACCTGTTCGAGTTGAGTTTAAAAATTTAGGAGTAACCTCTGAATTGCCCATTTTACCACAGGATCCTGATGTTTTAGCTAATACACTTATTCATTATAGAATTCCAGGTCAGGCAGAGGTTATGATATCGAAAGGAAAAGATATTTTGTATGAAGAAAAACATATTATTGCTCAATTTGGTAAAGTGATGACTTTGCCTTCACAAGTTTTAGTACATGAGGGGTACAGTATTGAGTTTTATCCAGAGTCAGGAGCTATTAAACGTATTTCCATGCAGAAATAAGTTAAGATACTATATGAAACAAGAAGAGGGAAAAGCTAATACTTTTCCCTCTTCTTGTTTGTATACGTTAGTTTATAAAATCAATTCTCCTATGCCTTCACGAATGATTTCGAAATCATCGTTTGTACAGTCAACAATAGTCGACGCGACATTTCTTCCAAAATGACCATCAATAACCAAATCAACATCTTTCTGGTATTTTTCGTGAATCAATTCGGGATCTGTTGTGTATTCAATTACTTGGTCAGGATCATGAATTGATGTGGTCATAATTGGATTTCCAAGCTCTTCGACGATGCCCAGTGGTATAAAATGATTGGGTACTCTAATGCCGACACTCTTCTTTTTACTTTTAAATAACTTTGGAAGATTACTACTTGCGGGAAGAATAAAAGTGAAAGCTCCAGGGAGATTTTTCTTCATCATCTTAAAGGTACTATTATCAACCTTCGCATATTCTGATAAATTACTTAGATTATTGCAGATGATAGAAAAGTTAGATTTTTCAGCCGAAACACCTTTCAGTTTTGCTATTTTTTGAATAGCCTTGTTGCTGTTAATATCGCAACCTATAGCATAAACGGTATCGGTAGGATATATAATAATGCCATCATTTCTTAGTATGTCAGCTATTTTCCGAAATTCTTTAAGATTCGGATTGTCGGGGTAGAGCTTGAGTAACATTTTTATTTATTAGAGGATTACGGCTTAAAGATATAAGTTTCCATCAATTTGTTTGAAAAAAGCTTGAAAAATTGTTAATTTATTTTTAATCTATTAAGTTGTGAATGAGTAGATTTATGTTCGATTTATATTGACGTGAAGTCTTGTGTTATGGGGGATGATTCTTTGAGATGAATAGAAATAATGGGATAACTGTTGATTCTGACGCATGAAATAGGATTGAGATTTTGCGTTAAGGATTGCAGCGGATACCCCACAGCCCATTGTTGGTTTTATGTCAGCTTTGAGCTTACCAGGCGAGGAGTAGAAGCGAAAAGCCTGCCCACTTTCGCTTTAACTTTAAAGAGCGAAAAGGGGAACGCCCTAATATGTTTACAATTTACTTCGGAATATAAGACAAAATAAGGAGCACCAAGCTCCTTATTTTGTATCATTAATTTCGACAGCTTAGCTGTTTAGTTTGTTGTAGTCTGCAAGGAATTGCTCCAGTCCTTTATCGGTTAAAGGATGGTTTAATAAACCTGTAATGGCATTTAATGGACAAGTTGCTACATCAGCACCAGCCTCAACGCATTGTAAAATATGCATGGTGTGTCGAATCGAAGCAGCTAATACTTCAGTTTCAAAACCGTAGTAGTTGAACATGTTGGCAATTTGGCGAATCAGATCGATACCATCGGTTCCAATATCGTCCAGACGACCTACAAATGGTGAAACGTAAGTGGCTCCAGCTTTAGCAGCTAATAAGGCTTGACCTGCAGAGAAAATTAGAGTGCAGTTTGTTCTAATGTTTTCGGTGCTTAGGTATTTTACAGCTTTAATTCCAGCTTTAGTGCATGGCACTTTAACAACGATTTGAGGATGTAAAGCAGCTAATTCTTCACCTTCCTTAATCATACCCTCAAAATCGGTTGCAATCACTTCGGCGCTTACGTCACCATCAACGATATTGCAAATGTCTACATAGTGTTGTTTGATCTTATCTGCACCCTTAATACCTTCTTTAGCCATAAGAGAAGGGTTGGTTGTTACGCCATCTAGTACACCTAGATCCTGTGCTTCTTTAATCTGATCGAGATTTGCTGTATCGATAAAAAATTTCATGTTTATTGAATTTAGGTTTGGTTAATGATGATCGAAAATACATTATTTTTTTGATGATCAAAAACGAAAGGATTGTTCTTTTGGGAGGTATGGATTGGATGGTTTTGTTTTAAACGAAAAAAAGAAAGCCGATCGACTTTCTTTTCTTTGTTTTGGAGCCGGTGGAGGGATTCGAACCCACGACCTGCTGATTACAAATCAGCTGCTCTGGCCAACTGAGCTACACTGGCAAATTGTTTGATTGAAATATAGCCTTCAATCTTTAGCTTTAATACTGGAGCCGGTGGAGGGATTCGAACCCACGACCTGCTGATTACAAATCAGCTGCTCTGGCCAACTGAGCTACACTGGCAATTTGTTCGATTGAAATATAGCCTTCAATCTTGACTTTAAATACTGGAGCCGGTGGAGGGATTCGAACCCACGACCTGCTGATTACAAATCAGCTGCTCTGACCAACTGAGCTACACTGGCATTTTTACTCTTAATTGAGCCATTGATGAGAATTGAACTCATGACCTCTTCCTTACCAAGGAAACGCTCTACCCCTGAGCTACAACGGCGTTGTTATAAAAGAAGAAAAGAAAGCTCTTTAAGCTTTCTTTTTTTTCTCGTGTTGAGCCGGTGGAGGGATTCGAACCCACGACCTGCTGATTACAAATCAGCTGCTCTGACCAACTGAGCTACACTGGCAAGTGGATAAGCAGACTACGTCGCATCGCTACAACTACTTACCCTTGCTGCCTTCCGACCCTGGGGGGGTTCACTAGGAGCTGATCGCATAGTTGCTTATCCGGTGACAAAAGTAGAAAAAACTTGTTACCCTCCAAATCTTTTGCCCAACTTCTTTTCCTGTTTTTTTGCACTTTTTAGTCAAGCGTTTTATTTTCAGTGTAATAATTTTTCAAAAAAAATATTTTTTTTTTTGAAGCCCTCTGTTTATTTAGGGTCGGGAGTGTGAAAGAATGTTTATTTATCTCAAAGATTCGATCAATATCTATCAAAATGGATATCTTTGTTTCCCTAATTAAGTGGGGAGGTATGGATAATTTGGAATTGCCCCCTCCGATGAGTGAAATTCGAAAGATTATTAAGATTTATATGCTAGCAAACTCAAATCCCTTACTACGCCATGGCTTCTTATTTGGAGCTCTAGTTGGTGGTGTTTTAATTTTGACTTCTTTGATGTTCTATTTTAGAGGAGTTCCAATCTCGATAAACCCTCAAATCACTTCTATCAATTATTTTTTGATAATGACAGGGATTTATTTTGGATTAAGAATTTATCGTAATGATGTTCTTAGTGGTATTATTAGTTACGGAAGAGCTTTGGGTGCAGGAGTGCTGATAATTGGTATCGCAGGAGCTTTTTATGCCCTGTATATCTACATCTTAGTTAAATATTTCGATCCGTCTATTCTACAAGAGTTTATTGGTATAATGGAAAAAAGTTTTGTGGAAGCTAAATATGATGAGAAGGATATTGAATTATTAATGGGTTTTTATGGAAAGATTAGTCCTGGAGTTTTTGCCTTTGCGCAGTGGTTTAGTAAATTAGCTGCCGGATTCTTTTTTTCATTGATTTTGGCTTTTTTCTTTAGTCGAAACTATGGAACATTGAAGAATAACTTAAACGATAAAAATCAAAAATAAGCTATGGACATTTCAGTAGTAGTACCACTATATAATGAAGATGAATCTTTGCCAGAATTATTAGCATGGATTGATCGCGTGATGAAAGAGCATAGCTACTCTTACGAAGCCATTTTAGTCGATGATGGGAGTAAGGATACTTCTTGGGAGGTTGTTAGTCAACTTCAGAATGTATATTCTGAAGTTCGAGGTATAAAGTTCCGTCGTAATTATGGGAAATCTGCAGCTCTATTTTGTGGTTTTGAAGCGGCACAGGGCGATGTCGTTATAACCATGGATGCTGATCTCCAGGACTCTCCTGACGAAATTCCTGAACTGTATAGGATGGTGAAAGAAGAGAATTACGATATCGTTTCAGGTTGGAAACAAAAGCGTTACGATCCTATAACCAAAACCATTCCAAGTAAGTTTTTCAATAGAACGGCACGAGCTGTTTCAGGTATTCGTTTGCACGATTTTAATTGTGGATTGAAGGCTTATAATTGTCAGGTTGTAAAAAGCATTGAAGTTTATGGTGAGATGCATCGTTATATTCCAATTTTAGCTAAAGAAGCGGGTTTTACTCGCATAGGCGAGAAAATTGTGCAGCACCAAGAGCGTAAGTATGGGGTGACAAAATTTGGATTGAGTCGATTTGTAAATGGCTTTCTCGATTTACTATCCATCTCATTTATGACACGTTTCGGTAAAAAACCGATGCATTTTTTTGGCTTGTTAGGATTCTTGATGTTTGTTTTAGGTTTTATGTCATCTGCATGGATAGGTGTTCAGAAATTAATCAGCTTGAGCGAAGGTGTTAAAGCTGCATTGGTAACGGATAGTCCTTATTTTTATATTGCCTTAACTACTATGGTTATTGGTACACAAATGATTTTAACGGGTTTTGTTGCTGAATTGGTTAGCCGTAGTTCAACGGATCGTAACCTGTATCAAATCGATAAAGAAATCTAAACAGAGTTATGAGTTATGAGTTATGAGTTATGAGTTATGAGTTATGAGTTATGAGTTATGAGTTGCGGAAAAAATGATTAACTCAATTTTAATTAACAGCTTGATATTGCTAACTGTTTATTGATTTATATGCTTAAAAGTATAATACGACTATTACTGAAAATATTCCCTCGTCCTATTTTAATTAGAATGAGTTTAATTGCAAATAGAGTGATTGCTCTTTTTTATATGGGAAATAAGGTGGAATGCCCTGTTTGTGGTGGTAAGTTCAGGAAATTTCTTCCTTATGGATATACCAAGCAAACAGGAAGGGATAATGCCCTATGTCCCCGTTGCTTGTCATTGGAGCGTCACCGATTGATGTATTTATATCTGAAGGAGAAAACTGATTTTTTTACGAGGGATTTAAAAGTACTCCATATTGCACCAGAGCAATGTTTCTACAAGCGTTTTAGAGCTTTAGAAAACTTGGATTACACCACAGGTGATTTGGAATCTCCTATTGCCGATGTACATTTCGATGTTCAGGCTATTCCTTTTTCAGATGAGACTTACGATGTGGTCATTTGTAACCATGTGTTGGAGCATGTTGATGACGATGCTAAAGCGATGTCTGAGATTTATCGAATTCTTAAGCCTGGAGGTTTTGCGATCTTACAGGTTCCACAAGATGCCGATGCAGAAAAGACCTATGAAGATGCTAGCATTACCGATCCTGTGGAAAGAGAGAAGCATTTCTTGCAGAAAGATCATGTTCGCCTTTATGGTCTCGATTATGCTGAGCGATTGACTTCGGTTGGTTTTAAGGTTACGGCTGATACGTATTCAAATAATTTTCCTCTCGAAACAGCAAAACGTTATGCTTTACCCTTAAAAGAGATATTCTATTTTAATCAGAAGTAGATTTTTTTATAAACATATTATGAACCATGAACACGCAATAAAACTGCTTAGTTTATGGTTTTTTTTGTGTTTAAAAATGGAGTGTGTTTGTTGTTGTTGGGAAAATGTTTATCGAAAAACGATAATTAAATATTGTTTTGCATGTTTTTATTGTTTAGGTTTGTAGCACCTAATAATTAAATAATATATCGAAATGAAAAATAATATTAGAATCATCAACTTCTTAAGAATCTTCTTTAAGATTTTTTATAAACTATCAATCTTCGCTTTTGTTGGATGGGGGTTAGTTTATTTTGTGCATTTATTTATAGATTTCAGAGTTCCTGATATTCCGTTTGCAGGAGAAACATATTTTAAAACTGATGTGGCCTACGATTTAATATTAGGAAGTCATTATGATGAAACAATAGATGTTGCAGTAAACCTAGGAAGAATACACTCGAATGACCTATTTTATAGGTTTATGGGCTTATTGAATGCTGTGTTATCAGCAGGAATTTTAACATTAATGTTCAGGTATGCTTATTATATTTTTAATGAATTGCATAAACGTGAGAAGAATGGAACTTATTTTTCCTTAGAGGTGTATCATTGGATAAGGAAGGTTGGTTTTCTTATGTTGGCTTATCCTATTTACTTTCTAATAAATGGCTGCGTTTTTTCTTGGTTTCTTTTAGATAATGTTTCATTTATGGGACAGGAAGTCCATTTTCAACCAGATTATACCTTACTGACTAAGGTGGTGAGTGTACTTGTTGTTTTTGTTTTCGCCGAAATTTACCGAGTAGGAATCGAGATGAAAGAAGAAACCGATTTAACCATCTAATATTTAGACTATGCCTATTATAACAAATTTAGATGTGATGCTTGCCAAGCGCAAGATGAGCTCCAAAGAATTGGCCGAACGTATTGGTATTACCATGGCCAACCTTTCCATATTAAAGTCGGGGAAAGCCAAGGCGGTTCGTTTTAGCACGCTCGAAGCTATTTGCCGGGAACTGAATTGTCAGCCAGGAGATCTTTTCGAATATCAGCCTGACGATTAAGTTCCTTCGGTATAAGACACAGCCCATCGGCTAAAAATCGTTCCCATCGCCAAAATTTACTCCCCATCGGGGTATTTTATGCTTCCATCGCCAAAATAAGCCTCCCATCGGGGCATTTAGGCTTTCCATCGCATATTTGAGGCTCCCATCGCTTGTTTTATGCTTCCCATCGGCCTAATTAGGCTCCCATCGGCTATGTGCCCTAAGCATCGCGGGGCTTTCAGTGGTTTTGATTTTTGAGTATCTGTGCGGTAGTAAAAAGAGGTTTCCTTCTGATTTTGGAAGCTCCCTTTTGCTCAGGATGGCTCCCTTCTGGTTTTGGAGGCTTCCTTTTGCTCAGGATGGCTCCCTTCTGGTTTTGGAGGCTTCCTTTTGCTCAGGATGGCTCCCTTCTAAAAAAGCACCGCTCTTCTTGGGGGTTCCAGAGCTTTTCAGTTTTGAATACCTATCTGATCAAATAAAAAAAAAGAGGCTTTTAGGCCTCTTTTTTTATCTGGGAATCCAGATAAGCGATAATTTCATCTGCCTGATCGGGATGAAACCACTGTATGTTTTCATCTCGTCGAAACCAGGATAATTGTCGTTTGGCGTAGTGTCGAGAATTTCGTTTGATCAGTTCTATTGCCTTATCGAGGCTAATATGACCTTTGAAATGTTCGAATAGTTCTTTATAGCCAACTGTGTTCATCGAGTTTAAGTCGCGGAATTCGAAAAGAGCTTTTGCTTCTTCAATTAGGCCTTCTGCGATCATGATGTCTACCCGCTGATTGATTCGATCGTAAAGTTCAGCTCTGTCTCTATTCAAACCAATTTTAATGATATCGAAGTCGCGTTCTTTTGTTTTATTCGTTCGGAGTGAAGAATAAGGTTTGCCCGACATGAGGCAAACTTCAACGGCATGAATCACACGCTTGGCATTTTGCAAATCGACCTGATCGTAAAAAACAGGATCGAGTTCTTTCAGTTCAGCTTGCATGGCTTCCAGGCCATTTTTATCGTAACGATCGCAAACTTCCTTTCGGATTTCTGGCGATATGGTTGGGATCAAATCAATGCCATTGCAAACCGCATCGATATACATCATAGAGCCGCCAACCATTAGCATTTGGTCTTTCTCTTTAAACTTATCGCTTAAAAGAGCCAGTGTTTTCTGTTCGCATTCCCAAGAGCTGAAGTAGTCGTGAATAGAATGTGAATGTATAAAGTGATGCTTTACGGCTTCGAGTTGTTCCTGTTCTGGGACAGCCGTTCCTATGCGCATTTCACGATACACCTGTCTACTATCCGATGAAGTGATTTCTGTATCGAAATGGTGGGCAATGCGTATGCTAAGATCGGTTTTTCCTACACCAGTAGGACCAAGCAGAACGATAAGTGTTTTTGACATCGTGTTATAAGCGTATTGTATCAATTATAAATCAAAATCTATCGGTAAAATGCCGGTAGATATTCGACAAGCAGAATCAAGCTTGCGCAGATAATGATTCGTTCGAATACAAATCGGTATTATAATTAAAGCTCCAATACGGAGCTTTAGTTTTATATTTGGGTACGATTAATTTTAAAGAATATCCTCGTAATCATCAAGGCTTTCAAATTGCGGACCATCTTCAGAATCATCATCAAATTCATCCATAAAATCAAAATCCTGATCTCTTTTTGTTGCTGATTTTAAATCGACACCATCAAGATCAAAATCATCCATATTATCAAAGTCCATTACAATTTGTTCAGGAGTCTCACCTTTAAATAATATAACCTTTGGAGCATCAACTGCTGCTCGTCTTCTCTCGACATCTAGTAATTCGATATTGAAATAACGGTCGGAGAAAAAGTCGAAAACATATATTAATTGAGGGGTTTCTTTATTGATGAATTCTCTCATCATAGCAACGTCCATAGCAACAATATTAACATTGTCGTCGTCGTCACTACTCATTTCGAAAAGCGCAATTTCTTTACCTCTTTCACCCATATCAGAAATTTGGAAGAAAGAAGCCATTTGCGTATTGTCGTAGGCTAATGCCTGTTGAATGGTGTTATGCAATTCCAGATAGGTTCCTTCATTATCCATTTCGACTTCCATTAGGAAATCGTCTTTCTCAGGTGAGGTGATTTTTAGCTTGAATATATTCATGGTTATGTTTTTTTTTTATAAAGGTAGAAAAGATATAGGTATTATGAATTTAACCCGCTTAAAAAATTCATGGTGTCAATATTATCTGCATAATCATTAAGATTAGGTTGTTGAGCTTTTCCGAATGGAATGGTGTTTTCTCCTATCTGGCCAACAATGCATTGTATGTTTTCACTGTTTTCTTTAAGTAGGTTTTTGACTTGATCGATATCTCTATAGTGTTCGTAATGTAAAACGGCTATAGGAGATGTCATGGCAACATCTTCTTTTACCAGCAAAAAGCCATTGTCGAAATGTTTTACTGCATTCATCAAATATAATGATCGCTGATAGTCGTGATTGTTTGCGTACTTATTGTGATCTAACAAGGGTGCATAATCTTGCCAGATATCCAGAATTTGTGTGATGTCGTAATTTTCGGGCACATATAGTTTAGATACATTTCGACATCCTAAGCCGAAATATTGAAACACATCCTGTCCTAGTTTGTGGATTTCTTCTTGGCTTTCTTTCCCAGTAATTATAGCTACAGAATTTCTGTTGCGACGAATAATGTGGGGGTATTTGCTAAAATAGGCTTCAAAATAGCGAGCTGAATTGTTGCTCCCAGTCGCAATTATTGCATCAAAATCCTGATTGCCTTTTAATTGTTCATTTTTGAAAGATATCAAGCTTTTGAATTCAGGATTTATTTTACCCAAAAGTTTTGTAATACAGTCGAGTAAACGATTATCCTTTGAAGATAGTTTACCGATGAAATGATGACCTGAAATCAGAACCGAAAGCATGTCGTGAAAGCCAACCATTGGAATGTTTCCCGCCATAATAACGGCGACACGTTTATTTGTGTTTTGATCAGGGATCTTGTAGTTACTGCACCATTCGTTAAGTTTTTCTAAATCTAAAAATGAACAGATTCCCTGAATAGAATTTCTTACATGGGCAGGTGTGAACCAGGCATTTTCGATATAAGCATTCTCAATTAAATTTTCGAATTCTGCATAGAATACCTCATTTAAAGGATGATTGCTTGTGCATGATTCAACGGTTTTAAATTGCTCTAGAAACTGTCCAAGATTTACAAATGCTTCTATGCGTTCTGATCTATTCATTTTTATATTTGAGTGATGATAGTAATGGGAGGTTTTATTCTCTGTGCAAATATATTAAAGATATTGGGATTCCCGAAAGCTACTTTTATCGATTAGTTCTCATGCTCAGATTAATTTGTTTATGTAGTTGATTAGAATTAAGAGCAGGGTAATACTTACTAAAATCCTGTTGGATTTGATCGTCCATATCGATCTAAATTTAATATGTGCGGCCAAGCTAATGATTAGGAGTATTAGAGGTATTAGGGCAGGATAGGTTTGAATACTCTCTAATAAATTCCCTTTTAAAAGAGAAATAAATGCCGATTGTAAACCACAACCAGGGCATTCTATCTGATAATTCTGATAAAATTGACAAGATAAGCTATGTGTTTCTATCCATTGTATAAGTTTGTTCCACATTCTTTCAATATTCCATTAACACTTTTTTGCATATGAATGTTAAATATATACAAAAAGAAAGCTTTTTTCATCTAAGTTTTAAATTTGAAACTTATCCATTTCTCATAAAGACACAAAAAAAACGCCGCAATTACTTGCAGCGCTTTTGAGTATATTCTAATGATTATTTAGTCATTGTCATCATCATTTTCACCAACTTTTGGTTGGAATTCCCACATGTCACTTAAGCCATTTTGGCCACTCAAACCTGTAACAATAAAGCCTCTGTTATCTATACTAAAACCAATTGCATCAACACGTGAAATGACTTCATTTTCTAATGAGGTTCTTTCTACCCAATCGTCTTTAGATGGATTGTATTCCCATACTTCTCTACCATTACCACCTAATCCTGTTGTTAAATATCCTTTGCCATCAATTACGAAAGCTATAGCACTAGTTCTTTGAACGTTTTCAGCACCATTGTCCTTATCGATATCTTTCTTTTGCGTCCAAGTTTCAGTTGTAGCATCAAATTCCCATACATTATCAAGATTGTTTACTCCTGATACTAAATAGGCTTTGTTACCAATTGTAAATGTAGTCGCATCAGTTGTTTTGCTACCTCCATAGCCTATGCTTTCAGACCATGTACCATTTTGGAATTTATAGAAATCCTTCAAGTTACTATGATCTTCACCATCTAAGAATCCGTAACCTGTTCCAACATAAGCAACATCATTAGTACCATTACCGTCTGTGTCAAAAGCAAAAGCTACAGCTCCTTGGCGAGCACCGCCTGGGAACATATCGACAACTTTTGACCATTGGTTGGTTGTAGGATTAAATTCCCAAAAATCGCTCAATCTGTTATTGTCTTCATCAACACCTAATCCAATATATCCTTTTCCATCAACTGAAAATGCAACGGCTTCACGTCTTAAAACTGCACCAGGTACAGGAAGAGCAGTAGCAGAAGTCCAATTATCACTTGCTGTGTTGAATTTATAGAAACTTGAAAAATAATCTCCATTTGAATAGCCTAAACCAACATATACATCATCACCAATAGTAAAGCTTACAGCTCCACCACGTCCAGATCCACTATATTCTGAGCTTTTTTTCCAGTTTCCATCCAAACCATTATCGCTACCACAGCTTGTGATAAAGAGAGATAATGCAAAAAATGCCAATAATAATCTTTGTTTCATGTGTTATGATTTTATCAATAATTAATACGATTATACATTTAAATTTTCATAAGAAATTGAAGTTCTTTTTTTTCTTATGACGACAAATATAAATAAAAATCAATAGGATTGGTTTATCCCAACATAAAAATACCGTGTGCTTTTGAAAAATTAACAATTAAAAATCTCAATTAGAAAATCTCGATATTTTATTTACATTTGTGCGTTATCCGATAATTTCTTACAAATCATCACATGATATTAGTTCATGATTATCCTTTATTTATATGATCAGCAATAAGCTTCTATTTAGAATGAGAAAAATAAAATCTATTGTATTTGTTTCTATGCTTGTGTTACTATCAAGTTGTAACTCTGATGTTTTTCAAGAACATGAAATAGGGAGTAATCTTATTGATAAATCTACAGAGGTGTTTTCAATAGATACATTTACGGTTTACAGTTCCACCGTGAAAATGGATTCAGTTGCCACATCAAACAATAGTAATATTCTCCTGGGGAAATATAAAGATCCATATTTTGGGAATATTAAATCGGATTTTTACGGAGAAGTTGATTTACAAAGCGCATTTACTCTTAGAACCATAAGTAGTGGAGATAAGGTTGGTGTCAAATTTGACTCCTTGATCTTTATTATGTATCATGAAGGTAGTAAAATGATTAATGGTCGAGTTAATGATCATTTCTTTGGAGACACCCTCAAGGAGCAAACTATATCTATTCATAGAGTAACTCAAGATTTTGAATTCCCGGATAATAAATTTGCTTATAATGCAGATGATGTTTTAGAGTATGATCTGGAAGAAATCGGAAGTTCTGTTTTTATTCCTAAAAGGCATATAAATAGTTTTATTGATGAGGCAAAAGATAAAGATCCTTTAGAAAAAAAAGGAGGGCTTCGAATTAAAATGAATGATGCTTTAGGTTTGGAAATAATTGATAGTGTAAATATTGGGAGTGATGTCGTTACTGATGGAATGAAGTGGTTGGATTATTTTAAGGGTGTTGTATTAAAATCAGGTGATAATAATTCCGCCATGTTTTCTTATCAAACAGGTGTTGGAATGAAAATGCGATTATATTATAGTGAAACGGAATATACAGAAGCTGGTGTTGTACGATTTCATGATTTTCCTGTTAACAAGAAGTCTGTGAATTTTACAAATTATTCATCTGATTTTAACTCAGAAGAACACGATTACATAAAAAATATTGGCTTGATAGATGAATTGGAAAATGATTTGCCTTCCACTGAAACAGATAACTTGTCTTTTATACAGGGAGGCACTGGATTAATGACTAAAATTAGCATACCTCATATTGAGAACTTAAATCAAATGGGATTAGCTGGGGGAATTCTTAAGGCTGAATTGGTTTTTAGTCCTGAGGATAATAGTTATGATGAAGATTTTTATCCTTTACCATTTTCTAATTTTGAACTTTTTACGACAGATAAGAAGAATAAATTTAATGAAGGAGTTTTTGATCCTAATACGAATAAGGTTGTGACATCAACTTACATTTATAATTCTAAATATCCTGATGAATCGTATTATATGTTTGACTTGACGGATTATGTGAATCAAATTCTTTTGAATGGTCAAAACTATGATGATGCATTGCTAATAAGTATCCCTCCAAATATGATTGGTAATTCTATGGAACGTTTGATTATTGATAATGATAGGAAATCAAAGACAAGGATAAAATTAAAGGTAACGTACGTTGTTCAGAATTAATGTCGAATATTTTAATTACAATATATATGTGGAATATGAGAATGATTGCTAAGCCTTTTTATTCGATTAAAAAACTCTTAACTATCATAGGTTTTAGCTTGTTGTTTTTTACAACGACTGTATACGCTCAGAATAGTACGAGTTCTCCTTATTCATACTATGGATTAGGTGAGTTGAACCAAAATGCTAGTGGTAATAGTATTTCGATGGGAGGAACAAGCCTTGCGTATCGAGATGGTGGTGTCTTGAATATTCAAAACCCTGCTGCTTTGGCTCAAGTTGACAGTCTTAAGTTTATTTTTAATGTTGGTATGGCTGCTAAGTACACTAACCTAAATCAAGGAAATAAAAGCGATTATTTTAATGATTATAACTTGACAAGACTTGCCTTTGGTTTTAAGGTGTCACCTAGATATTCAACTGCTTTTTCAGTTTCTCCTTACACGAGTTTAGGTTATGAAATCACGAAAAGAGAGAAAGTCATTGGGTCGGAGTCATATATCAATCGTTCTTTAAAAGGATCAGGAGGATTAAATCAACTAACTTGGTCTAATGGTGTTAAAGTGACTAAGAATCTATCATTAGGGATTAATGGAATATATTTGTTTGGAAACAATGCTAGAGATGAGATTATTACTATGGAAACGGGATCTTCTTATGTCTATAAAAATAATTCGAAATTAATTTCTAAAGGGGTTTACTTTAACCTTGGAGCACAATATCAAATAGATTTAGGTAAGTACGATTTTACTCTTGGAGCTAAATATCAACCTAAAGTAGGTGTTGATGCTGAACAAATTATTAAGGTTACAAACTATAGTAGTGGTATTGGTGCTGTTAGACATGAAGATACCGATAAAGGTTCGTTTGATGTTCCTGAAAGTTATGGTTTAGGTTTTGGATTAAAAAAGGGTAAACAATTGTGGATTGGTGGCGATTATTTATTTGAGAAGTGGAGTGATACCGAAGTTTTTAATAAAAATAGTTCTTTAAAAGATCGAAACAAATTTAGTCTTGGCATGGAGTATAAGGCTAATGATGGGTATGCAAGAAAATTCCTTAAGAAAATGACTTATCGTTTAGGTGGATTTTATGATACTGGGTATGTCACTGTTGAGGATGAAAAAATAAATTCAATGGGTGTCAGTTTAGGATTTGGTATCCCAATGGCACAAAATGGAGGTATGATTAATGTTGCACTTGAATTTGGAATTTCAGGTACAACAAATAATAATTTGGTTCGAGAGGACTTTACAAGGATAACAGTTGATATTAACTTGTTTGAAAAATGGTTTGTTAAGCGTAAATACCATTAGACAATAAGTTTGATTTAAGATGTATACGCCCGAAAGCCTTTGTTTTCGGGCGTTTTTTTATATTTCAAATTTATCGTTTGAAAGAATAAAAAAATAATAGACCTCTTACTCCAATTTAGAGTTGATAAAGAATAATATTGACTAATTTTGGAATGATTTAAAACAAGTATTTGTTTAATTTCACCTACTAAAGCAACACAAAATATGATAATGCAGCTAAGCCATGTTTGCTGTATCGAATACCTAGTTTTTATTCGACTAAAACAAGCTTGCTGGTTTAAAAGATTATAAGATGAAAATGATTTATAAACCTCAAGAATACCGAATCAAAGATGAAAGAATGAAACCTTTTATCGATGAATCTGAAATTTGGGAGATCTTAGATACGGCACAACCTACAAAAGAAAATGTAAGAGCTGTCATTCAAAAATCATTGGCAAAAAACCGTTTAAGTATGCAGGAAACTGCCTTGCTGTTGAAAACGGAAGACCCAGAGTTAATTGAAGAAATAAAGGCTGGTGCGCGAACACTGAAAGAGAAGGTGTATGGCGATAGAATTGTAATTTTTGCACCGCTATATGTAGGAAATAAGTGTGTAAATAATTGTACTTATTGTGGATTCCGAGCTTCAAATAAGAAACAGAAACGTACAACTCTTAACGAAGTTCAGCTTCGGTCTGAAGTAAAGTCTTTAGAAGATAATGGTCAAAAACGTTTGATTCTGGTTTATGGTGAGCATCCTATGTATGATGCTGAATTTATTGCCGATTCTGTGCGCACTGTTTATTCTGTAAAATCTGGTTCGGGTGAAATTCGACGTGTTAATATCAATGCAGCACCTCTAGATATCGAAGGTTTTGAAAAGGTTAAGGAAGCCGCTATTGGTACATATCAAATTTTTCAAGAAACTTACCATAGAGAAGCTTACGCGAAGTACCATTTAAGTGGACAGAAAAGCGATTTTGACTGGCGTTTAACTGGTTTAGATCGTGCACAAGAGGCCTTGATTGATGATGTCGGGATTGGTGCTCTATTTGGCTTGTACGATTGGAAATACGAAGTTTTAGGACTTCTTCGTCATGTGAATCATTTTGAAGCTTGTTATAATGTAGGGCCACATACCATTTCATTCCCAAGAATAAAGGCTGCATCTGATTCTACTATCGATCCAGCTTATGAAGTCAGTGATGATGATTTTATTCGTTTGGTAGCTATTCTTCGTTTGGCAGTTCCTTATACTGGTCTTATTCTTACTGCTCGTGAAACTAAAGAGCTTCGAGAAGAGGTTATTAAGTTAGGTGTATCGCAAATTGATGCTGGAACCAATATTCAATTGGGAGGTTATTCGGAAAAGAATCATGAAGAACAGAAGTTGGATCATGAGCAATTTGAAATTGGAGATACAAGAAGTCTTGGTGAGGTAATTGATGAATTGTTAGATAAGCAATATTTACCATCGTTTTGTACAGCTTGCTATCGTAAAGGAAGAACAGGTGAGCATTTCATGGAGTTCTCTGTTCCAGGATTTATCAAACGTTTCTGTACTCAAAATGCGATATTAACTTTGGCGGAATACCTTGAGGATTATGCAACCCCAAATCAAAAAGAAAAAGGTTATAAGTTGATTGATATTAAAATTGAAGAGCTTAATAAAAAAGACAGTTTAAAAGTAGCTCCATTATTAGAACGTTTAGAAAAAGTAAAAGCAGGTGAAAGAGATCTATATTTCTAGATTTTCATTCCTAATATATCATAGAAAAGCCCGATTTTAATCGGGCTTTTCTGCGTTTAAGAAAATGATATTTTAACTTATTGCTTTGTCCATTTCAATGATAAAGTTGCTGCCATGTCCAAGTTCACTTTCACACCAAACCTTACCTTCCATAGCTTCAACGTATTTCTTTACTATAGATAGACCGAGTCCTGTGGAGCGCTCTCCAGCTGTTGGTTTGGCACTCAAAACTTGAAATTTACCAAACATCATTTTTTGATCTTCGCTTGATATTCCAGGGCCTTCATCTTTCACCATGGTTTTAACCTTATCGCCATCTTCCCAAACTTTCACCCATATTTCCTTATTTGAAGGGGAAAATTTAATAGCATTGGAGATTAAATTTTCATAAACTTGGGTCATGTATTCGGGATCTGCATTAATATAGGTATCCGTAGAGTCAAAATTTAGTTTAATATGCTTTCGTTCCAGTTTCTCTTTAAAGTTCTGATTCACGATATTAAGCAATTTTGAAAGGTTTATTTTCTCTAGTTGTAAATTGATACTTTTAGATTCGATCATTTTTACATCAAGAATTCGTGTAATCATCATATTCATGCGATTTAGAGCATTTAGCATATAATCTATATTCTCTATATCTTCAGGATGATTACTTTTCTTAATTTGAGATTTAAGATATTCAGCAATTGTAAGAGTTGATGTTAATGGATTCTTTAGATCGTGAGCAATAATACCAATTAAGTGATTTTTCTCATTATTTAGTTCAGTAAGCTCAGAGTTCTTATTAAGGATCTCTTCTTTTTGCAAACTAATGTTATTGTTTGCATTCTGTAGCCACTTAGCTTGTAGTTCTATTTTCTGAAAGACCTGTGCATTTTCGATAGCAATGCTAGTATACACAGCAATATTCTGCAGAAGGCTTAGATGATACTCTTTAAAGGCATTTTTCACAAAACTTTGAACTGTGATTACTCCAATGATTTTACCTCTTACTTTTAAAGGAAGATAAATAACTGATTTAGGTAAATGACTATTGTTAATAGTCACGACTTTTTTTATGTACTTTGAAGCTTCTTTGTCTAGATCATTAATGAAAATTTCAGTTTCATTATTATAACAATAAACTGCAAGTCTATTGGGATCATTTAAATCAAATCTGATATTATTGATATCTTTTCCATCTTCCTTAAACCTTGGGAAATACAGATCTTTTTTATTTTTGTCGTATATACCAATTCCAAAAATTGAAGCATCCATCAATTCTTTTATCGACTGATATGCAGAATCAATAATGCGTTCAAATGATAGGTTTGCCGTTATTATTTTGCCAATATCATTTAAATGAATCAGGTTCATGTATGATTTCTGAAGGAACTGAGACTGTTGAAGAATTTCTTCTTTTTGTTCTTCCAGAGCATCGTTTTTTCTCTCAATTTCAGTTTTTTGTGCTCTAATTTCTTTGGTCTTGTCAAAGACCATTATTTCAAGAACTTTCTGCTTATTGCGTATGTTTATTAATCTGATTTTGATTGTTAAAAACACAACAATAGCTAGAAAGATAACGAGTAGAGATAAAAACCACCAAGTTAACCACCAAGGAGGAAGGATTGTGAATGTATATTCATAAGGGCTTGGTGTCCATATGCCATCACTATTTGAAGCTTTAATTTTAAACGTGTAAGTGCCTGGAGGAATTCTGGAATAAATGGCTTCCGATTTGTTTGTTACGGGTGACCATTCTTTATCTAAACCTTCAAGTATCCACTTATACTTAACCTTTTCAGGAGATTTATAGCTTAAGGCTTCAAAATTAAAAGTGAGGTGATGCATGTCGTGAGTTAGATTCAGATCTTGTGGGATAGGAAACCAAGGACTGATTGCACTGGAAGTATTCTTGTGTTTTTTATCACTCCAATTAACTCTCTTGAAAAATAAATAGATCTCAGTCAGCTGAATAATAGGAGGGGTAATATTTATATCATCGTTAACCGGATTGAATACCATAGCACCATTTACAGTTCCAAACCACAAGTTTTGATCTGAATCAATGTAATTACTACTGCCATTATTTTCTATGCCTTTAAACCCATCATATTTATCGTAGTTTCGGATTTTATCAATTTTTCCGGATAAGTCGATGGAGATTCGATCGACACCGTTTTGTGTTCCAGCCCAAATGTTACCTTCTTGATCAGTGAGAATTGAATAGGTAATGTCAGAACTTAGTCCATCTTGTGTACTGATATTTGTCCAACGTTGGTCATCCCAAAAACAAAGCCCTCCGCTGAATGTGGCAAGCCAAATTCGCCCCAGTTTATCTTCACATGTTTGTATTACCCAATCATGACTAAGACCATCTTTTTTGTCATAAGTTATAATGTTATTACCATCAAGTACTGAAACGCCTTGCATATGTGAAAGCCAAAGTCGATTCTTAGAATCAACAAATAAATTTGAGACGTTTTCTGTTGTTAAGTTGTGGCTTTCATGGTTAATAATGCGTCTGTTATTTTTTTTGTCGATAAAAACGAGACCTTGATTTATAACTGCGAACCAAATACCATCTTCAGTAGAGCAGATGTCAGTAATAATAGCTCTTGGATGGAAACCATATTTTTTAGAGACATTTATAATCTCACCATTTTGGTGTTCTAACAGGCCTTCTTCAGTGGCTATAAGCATATTTCCATTAGCAAGTTCATGAAAATCAGTTGCTCTGCTAAGTGAAGGATGAATCTTAGAATTGATAACTTGAAACTCTCCATCTTTATGACGCACAATCCCTTTACCAGAAATACTAAACCAAAAATATCCCTTAGAATCTTGTATTGTTGCTAATACAATATTTCCCCCAATGATATTAGTGAAATCGAGAGATAGAAATTTATTTGAGCCATACTTGATTAAACCATTTCCACTTGTCGTAAGCCAGATATTACCCTCTGTGTCTTCTAAAACGTTATTGATATATGGAGATATTAATCCTTTTCTTTGATCAATAATTACGGTTTTTTTATCTGAAACGACAGCTAAGCCAACTTCTTTGATGCAAATCCACAGTCGACCTTTTGAGTCAAGACTGATATTATTAATGTTTTGTGGATTGATAGAGTTAGGAAGATCAACTTTTGTAAATTGATTGTTTTTACTTTTATAGATATTAAAACCATGCCTCGGTTTAAAAACTCGATACCAACAATCTTGGTTTGAATCAAAGAGAGAGGGAATAATAATTTGATCTTTAAAGAGAGGATTATTATTTAGGATTGATTTTGATAATTGACCATTTTTAAATTCATATAAAGCATTCTGGGTCGCGATAAGAAGTTTTCCAGATGGATCGTTCAGTATTGACAAAAGTCTATTGTTCTCAATGAGTTCAGGGTGTAATTTACTTGCATTATGAAAGCGACCATTTTCGAGATACACTAAAGTGCGTTGGTTGTCCTTTAAACCTAAAGCCCATATCTTGCCATCATTTCCTTCCTGAATATTCATATATTGAGCAATAGGAAGACTGTCATTTTCATTGAAATTAGTGAATTGAATTCCATTAAAGGAACTAATCCCAACGCTAGTTCCAATCCAAATATTCTCATCTTTATCTTGAAATAGTGATCGAATATTGTTGTCCGCTAAGCCATGATTATTGTTGTAGGAAAAGAATTCTTTGCCGTTAAAACGTGAGAGTCCTCCTCCGTTAGTTCCTAGCCATAGGTTTCCTTTTTTATCTTGAATCAATGACGAAACCTCAGATTGGGGTAAGCCTTCCTCTAGAGAATAATTCGTAAAACTGTAATGCTGAGCATAGCTAGCAATAGAGAGTAAGAATAAAATGAGGCCTAGTAATATTTTATAGAATGGGTTATTCATGTAGTTATTGCTTAAATATGCAAAGTCAGTTTTAGCTTATGGTTAAGTTTACCTTAAGATTTCCCCTATCATTATATGGAAGTCTACTTATTTTTATTATCTCTTCTTGAATCGAGATAGGCTTTGTTTAAAAGCAGTAAAAGGTACAAATTTTTTTAAGCATTTAAAAATTATACATTTGTTCTCAAGAAACAGAAATTATTGACTAAGTTGACATGTCTTGTTGAACTTAAGTTGTTGAATTTTGTTTATTATTTATCGACTCTGTAAAATTACTACTTGACTTTCTAGATGTAAAAACTTTAAGCTAAAAAATGATGACTACTAAAATAATTGGAAGAACCTTGCTTGCCAGTTTAGCTATTTCCTGCTTTGCTTGTCAACCTAAGCTTTCGCTTGAAAAGGCTGAAGCTAAAATGTCAGAAAAACAGATGAAAGACTATATTCAGGTATTGGCATCAGATGAGTTTCAAGGCAGAAAGCCATTCTCAGAGGGGGAGGTTAAAACGATTGATTATATATCAAATGTTTATTCTAATTTGGGATTGACACCTGCTGTTGAAAACAGTTATCTACAGGAAGTGCCTTTGGTTGAAGTAAGCGTTGGTGTTGATCAGTCTATGAATTTTAATACGAATGGTAAAGAAAAGAATATCCGTTATAAAGATGATTTTGTTATTTTTTCTCGTCGTTTAGATGATAGTATCGAGGTGAAAAACTCCGAGCTTGTTTTTGCAGGTTATGGAATTGTTGCACCAGAATATGGATGGAATGATTACAAGAATCTAGATGTAAAAGGCAAAACGGTTCTGGTTTTAGTTAATGATCCTGGACTTGACTCAGGTGATGACAACTTGTTTAAAGGTAATGAGATGACCTATTATGGTCGTTGGAGTTATAAATATGAGGAGGCAGCTAGACAAGGTGCAGCTGCATTATTGATTATTCATGATACTAAAGGAGCTGGTTATCCTTGGTCAGTTGTTTTGAATTCTGCTTTGGTGCCAAAACTGTATCAGCAATCAAAAAATAAATATGCTGACAGAGCTGCAATGGAAGGATGGTTGACTCAAGATATTGCGACAGAAATATTTGTTGATAATAAATTGAACTTGGAGGAGGCTATCTTAGATGCCAAGAAGAAAGGTTTTAAGGGCTTTGCTTTAGATACAAAGATGAGCATGACCATTCGCAATTCTTATCGCGAAGATAAAACCAATAATGTCATTGGTACGATTAAAGGGAGCGACTTGTCTGATGAGTGTATCGTGTATTCTGCTCATTGGGATCACTTGGGAATTGGTCGTAAGATGAATGGTGATAGTATTTATAATGGAGCAGTTGATAATGGAACTTCGCTGGCTTGGATGTTCGAAATTGCCCGTGCCTTTAAAGCAATGCCAACGCCTCGACGTTCAATCGTATTTCTTGCACCTTCGGCTGAAGAATCAGGCTTGAATGGTTCTGCATACTATGTTAGTCATCCTGTGTTTCCTTTGAATAAAACAGTAGCGAATATCAACAATGATTTGATGTTACCTTATGGTAGAATGAAAGATCTAATGGTAACGGGTTATGGTCAATCGGAACTTGATGATTATGCAGAAGAGGCAGCAAAAGAACAAGGACGCTATATTCTTAAAGATCCAAATCCTCACACAGGCATGTATTATAGAGCCGATCATTTTAGTTTTGCTAAGGCTGGTGTGCCTGCATTATTTGCTCGAGGGAATAATGATCATATCGAAAAGGGGAAAGACTATATGTCTAAAAAGGAAAAGGATTGGTTAGCTAATAATTATCACAAACCATTTGATGAGTATCAAGACTGGTGGGATTTATCAGGAGTTAAAGAGGATGCTCAGTTGATGTTTAGAATCGGATGGAAGCTTGCCAATGAGGATACGTTCCCAAAATGGAAAGCGGGATCTGAATTTAAAGCTGTACGTGAAAAACAAATGGCAAACTAATTTAGGTAAGATACAAGAATAAAAAAAGCGATCTCAGATTCCAAATCTGAGATCACTTTCATATATGATGACTTTGTTAAAGTCTTGACTTATAGTGTAACGAGTCCCCCCATTGGCCATAACCAATTTCACCATCTGCCATGTTAATACGAGCTTCCATACAGTTTGTACAGTCATCAGCACCTTCATCAATACAAGGCTTATTCTGGTATAATAAGTAGTTAGCTCTTTCTTGAGTTGGCGTAATGTTTGGCATAATAATGTTGGCTCCAATCTTTAAAGCTTTCTCTCTTCCCAGAGGATCAATGGCTTGAAGGGCGGTTGCTGAAGCTATATTGATGTCCTTCATCATAATTCGAAGGACTGCAATCATTCTAAGCGTTAGTCTAAATCTATCATTTAGACTCATTAGATCATCCTTATACTCATAAAGAGGGGTTTGATCGTGCTCAATGAAAGGTCCCATTCCCACCATGTCAATATCAAATTCTTTCATGAAAAGGATATCGTTAGCCAAATCTTCATAGGTTTGAAAAGGAAGACCAATCATAACACCAGTTCCTGTTTGATAGCCAATGTCTTGAAGTGATTTTAGGCATGCGAGCCGTGTTGCATGGGAATGCTCTTCGTTGTCAGGATGTATTTTGTTGTATAGTTTTGGATTACTCGTTTCCACACGTAGAAGGTAACGATGAGCACCAGCGTCGAACCATTTTTGATAAGTCTCTTTAGTTTGCTCTCCTATTGAAATGGTGATTCCCAGTTCGTCATTACTTACCTTTTTGATATCCTTTAAGAGTTGGCAGATTCTATCTACAAAAGCAGGATTTGAACGTTCTCCAGCTTGTAAAACCATGGAACCGTATTTGTGTTCGTAGGCAAATTTTGCAGCTTTCAATATTTGGTCATCAGCAATATCGTAACGATTAACCATTTTATTGGAGGCACGAATACCACAGTATAAGCAATCCTTTTTGCAAATATTTGAGAATTCAACTAGCCCACGAAAATAAACCTTATTCCCAATATGCTTGAGTTTAACATCGTGTGATCGTTTAAATAATGCTTTCTCTTGCTCACCATTTGCTTTTAAAAGTCGAATGATTTCCTCTTTAGTAAAGCTATCTTTCTGCAATAATGTTTCGAAACTTATATTCATGCTTGTTGGCTTAGGCTTTCAAATTGGCATTAATAAAATGCAATGTTTATGTATTTGATTGAGTGGCAAAAATAGTGATAAAATTTCAAGTAGTCTCGCAAGTTTTTTAGTATTTAGAGTTTCGTATTCGAAACTCTTTAATATGTTTATTGGAATTTATTAAGAAGATCTTATTTCTAATAAAGGACATTGTTATTCGTAAACTGATAAGGAGCTCGTAAAGTTGATATTTCCTTGAAAGAGTTGTGAATTCTTAGTTTAAGACTGAAGAAAATCCATTAAAATGCAAACGTTTGTTTTAGAACTAATCTAAATTATTAGTTTTTCTCCAATAAACAGGCTTTCGCTTACAGTTTCCTATCGTTTCTTCTTTTTAGAGTATTGATTCTTACTATATTTGTCCGAAATTCTAAAGAATCATTACTTGATTTAGAGTGAATGTTTTTAATTCAAGTTCACCTAAAATCTATTTATAGAGATATACAATGCAGTCGATTATTTATAACTCTGGTTATAAAATAAATGTGAAACAAAATATTAAAACATATACAATGATAAACGAACAGTTATTAAATCCTAAAAGTATTGTTGTAATCGGAGGTTCTGATGACGTACAAAAGCCAGGTGGTAAGGTTTTGAAAAATCTTATCGATGGTAATTTTAAAGGAAACCTGTATGTCGCTAATCCTAAGTTAGACGAGGTTCAGGGGATCAAATCATTTAAGAATCCTCAAGATTTACCTGAGGTTGATTGTGCAATTTTAGCGATTGCAGCTAAATTTTGTCCATCAACAATTAAATTGTTAGCCGAAGAGAAAAATACACGTGCATTTATTATTCTTTCTGCTGGATTTAGCGAGGAAAATGAAGAAGGTGCTGAATTAGAAAGACAAATTGTTGAGACTGTAAATTCTGTTGGTGGTTCTTTAATCGGACCAAACTGTGTTGGTGTTTTGAATTCTAATTACAATGGTATTTTTACAACGCCAATTCCATCATTAGATCCTAAGGGATGTGACTTTATTTCTGGGTCTGGTGCTACAGCTGTTTTCATTATGGAATCAGGAGTACCTAAAGGCCTTTCTTTCTCAAGTGTATATTCAGTGGGTAACTCAGCTCAAATGGGTGTTGAGGAGATTCTTAAATATATGGACGAAAGTTTCGATCCTGAAACAAGTAGCCGTGTTAAGCTTTTATATATCGAGAACATTGACAAACCTGAGATGTTATTGAAGCACGCTTCTTCTTTGATTCGCAAAGGATGTAAGATTGCTGCTATCAAATCGGGTAGTTCAGAGGCTGGGTCTCGTGCTGCCTCTTCACATACGGGTGCTTTGGCTAGTCCTGATGTAGCAGTAAATGCATTATTCAAGAAAGCGGGTATCGTTCGTTGCTCTGGTAGAGAAGAGTTAACGACTGTGTCTTCTATCTTTATGCATCCTGAGTTGAAAGGAAAAAACATCGCTGTTATTACTCACGCAGGAGGTCCTGCAGTCATGTTGACAGACTCACTTTCAAATAATGGTTTAGATGTACCACATATCGAAGGTCCTAAGGCTGACGCTCTGTTAGAGAAGCTTTATGGAGGTTCTTCAGTCGCAAATCCAATTGATTTTCTTGCAACAGGTACAGCTCAGCAATTGGGTGATATTATTGATGCTTGTGAGAATGATTTCGATAATATCGATGCAATGGCCGTTATTTTTGGTAGCCCGGGCTTATTCCCAGTATACGATGTTTACGACTTGTTGGATGAGAAGATGAAGCAGTGCAAGAAGCCGATTTATCCTATACTTCCATCTGTAATCAATGTTAAAGATGAAATTGAGCACTTCTTAGCTAAGGGTAGAATTAACTTTCCTGATGAGGTTGTTTTTGGCGATGCGTTGGCTAAGATTTATAATACACCTAAACCTGAGGTAGAGAATATTGTTATTCCTGAGGTTGATGAAAAAGCGATTCGTGCAATTATTGATGAAGCGGATAATGGTTATTTAGCACCTGAGAAAATTCACGCTTTATTGGATGCTGCTGGAATCGATCGCTCAAAAGAGGGTGTTATTGATACGGTTGAAGCGGCTAAGAAAATGGCTACTGAAATAGGTTACCCAATGGTGATGAAAGTTGTTGGACCTGTTCACAAATCTGATGTTGGTGGTGTTGTCTTAAATGTGATGAATGAAGAAACGGTGGTTGCTGAATTCGAGCGTTTGATTAAGATTCAAGACACATATGCTGTAATGATGTGTTCTCAGCATAAGGGAACAGAAGTATTTATTGGTGCTAAGCGTGAAGATAAATTTGGTCACATGGTATTGTGTGGATTGGGTGGCATCTTTATCGAAGTATTTAAGGATGTGAAAGCAGCCTTGGCTCCAATTTCTAACGAAGAAGCTCACGAAATGATTCGTGGATTACAATCATACGGTATCATTAAAGGGATGCGTGGACAAGAGCCAGTAAATGAAGATAAATTTGCTGATGCAGTTTCTCGTGTTGCTGCTTTAATGACAGTTGCTCCAGAGATTTTCGAGATGGATTTAAATCCACTTTTGGGATCGAAAGATGCCGTTGTAGCTGTTGATGCTCGTATTAGAATTGAGAAGGATATGTAATATCAGTGAAAAAGTAAAAAAAAGTGAAATGGTGAAAAAGTAAAAAGGTGATAAGGTAAAAGGTGAAAATGCATCATTCTTTCTTATTTAATTTCTTTACTCATTAACATTTTTACTCTTTAACTTCTTAATTTCTTAACTCATTTACTTAAAAAATATGAGAAAGTTTAAAGATTTAAGCCTGAATGAAAAACTGATGATCAGTTTTATTTTAATTCTTTTAATAGCTGTTGTTTTAAATTGGAGCAATATTTATAAAGGAATAAAGAAGGGCTTCGATATTCATACAGAACAGCCAGCTAAATAAGCTGGATAATACCCGAGACTTTGTCTCGGGTATTTATTTTCCAATCTTGATCTTCAGATCTAGATATTATTTACCATTTGCATGATATTATAAACAAATGAAAAAACAAGATCTAATATTTATTCTTTGTGTCATTACTTGCTTTCTGCCATTTTTCTTGTCAGAAGATGTGTTTAACTTTTATGTGAATTTTAATAAAGCTCATGGTATGGTTACCAGCTTTATTAAGTTTGCCATACTTGCCACATTGGGAGAGGTAATTGGTTTGAGAATGAAAACTGGCGCTTATTACCAAAAAGGCTTTGGTATTCTACCAAGAGCTATTGTTTGGGGATTTTTAGGTTTAACAATTAAGTTGGCTTTTGTGATTTTTGCTACAGGAACACCAATTTTTCTTGCTTACCTTGGCCTCGAAGGTGCTACCGAAGTTATGAAGGGTGCTTTTAGTGCAGACAAATTATTAGTTGCTTTTGCAATATCAGCATGTATGAATTTGATTTATGCACCTGTAA
This sequence comes from Ancylomarina euxina, assembly GCF_003863355.1. Lineage (GTDB taxonomy): Bacteria > Bacteroidota > Bacteroidia > Bacteroidales > Marinifilaceae > Ancylomarina > Ancylomarina euxinus. The sequence continues at coordinate 271,816 of NZ_QQWG01000003.1, forward strand.
TGATGACTTTGCATAAAATCACAGATATTCACATTGTTGATAATGGTGGGACTGTAGGTGGTCTTTTGAAACCCATTCAGTTTTCAAATATTTTTCAAAAATTAGACTGGGGTGTGCAATGGAATTTTGTATTCAAAAAGACGATTCCTTTTTTCTGGATACCTGCACATACATTCACCTTCTTATTACCTCCGGATTATCAGGTTCTCTTTGCAGCGGTATTAGGAATTGTGCTGGGAGTATTGCTAGCCATTGCGAGTTTGAAAAGTGCTAAATAATTATAACTTTGTAGAGGATTGAAAATTATAGATTTTTAATCCTCTATTTTTTTGTAAAAGCAAGGCTGATCATTTTTTTTTCGATCTCTATGCTTTATCTGAAGTCTCATCTCTATATATTAAAAATATGACTAAAATTGGATTATTTTATGGCCCTCAGGAGGGTAATGTAGAAAAAGTAGCAAAGTTAATTGCTAGTAAAATCGAAAATGTAGATTTAATTCGAGTGAAGGAAATTGGAGCAGATGCTTTGAACAAATACGATAATATTATTCTTGGTATTTCAACACTTGGAAAGCACACTTGGGCTTCAGAGAATGAAGGAAACGATTGGGATCAATTCCTTCCAAAAATGAATGGAGCCGACTTAAAGGGCAAAAAAGTTGCAATTTTTGGTCTTGGCGATCACATTGCATATGCTGATTTCTTTGTAGATGCTATGGGCGAATTGTTCGAAGTTGTTAAAAAAACGGGAGCGACAACTATTGGTCAGGTTAGTGACAAGGGATATGAATTTAACGAATCTCGAGCTTTTGTTGATGGTAAATTTGTTGGTTTGCCAATAGATGAGGATTTTGAAGATGATTTAACCGAAGAAAGAGTGGATAATTGGTTGAAAATTATCCTGCCAGAAATGAAATAAAACAAGAGTTAATCTTGTTAAGAAAAGCTCACTTTTTAGAAAGTGAGCTTTTTTTTGTCCTTAACTACCAATTTGGTAATTTTATAACGATTACTCTCTTTAGACTGTAATTATATAAGCTTAATAGGTTTTAAATTGTAAGGGAAATTTGTAAAATTGTAGTGAAATTAAAATGACTTTATTTATAAATAATAACTTCTAATAATATAAGTATGAAAACCCCCATAAATCCTCAAATAGTAGATGGTAAATTAGCTCTATGTGAAATAGATAAGATGGAAGATGCAACTATACGTGACGTTGTGCGTGTGGTGAATATGATCGAAAAAGAGAGTGGAGAGAAATTCATTCGCATGGAAATGGGGGTTCCAGGTCTAGCTGCCTCTAAATATGGTATTGAAGCTGAAAAAGCAGCCCTTGATAATGGTGTGGCAGCAGCCTACCCAATGCTTGAAGGTGTGCAGGTGCTGAAAGAAGAAGGTTCTAAATTCATTAAGAATTTCATGAATGTTGATATGAAACCTGAAGGCGTTATTCCAACAGTTGGATCTATGCAAGGCGGATACGCAGCTTTTATGGCTGTTTGCTCATGTACCGAAGGTAAGGATACTATCCTATTTGTCGATCCAGGTTTTCCAGTTCAGAAAACTCAGATGGATGTATTAGGAATGAAATATGAAACCTTTGATATTTACGATTACCGTGGAGATAAATTGCAGGCTAAGCTTGAGTCTATCATGTCAAAAGGGAATATCGCAGGTATTGTTTATTCTAATCCTAACAATCCAGCCTGGATTTGTATGAATGAGGATGAGTTGAAAACAATTGGTGAGATGGCCACGAAGTACGATGCTATTGTATTGGAAGATCTTGCCTATTTCGCAATGGACTTTAGGGTAGATCTTAGTCAGCCTGGTGTTGGACCTTATCAACCTTCTGTAGCAAGATATACAGACAACTATGTTTTGATGATTTCAAGTTCTAAGGCATTCTCTTATGCAGGACAAAGAATTGGCTTGCTTTGTATTTCAGATAACCTATACAAGAGAAGGTATGAAGGATTAAAGAAGCGTTTTGGAACTGATGGCTTTGGTTATACAGTTGTATATCGTATTATTTACACACTATCTTCAGGTGTATCTCATTCAGCACAATATGGCTTACATGGTATGCTAAAAGCTGCTAACGAGGGTAAATTCAATTTTGTTGAAGATGTAAGGGAATACGGTGAGAGAGCTAAGATTATGAAGAAACTGTTTATGGATAATGGTTTTGAGTTGGTTTATAGTACCGATGTTGACCTGCCTCTTGCTGATGGATTTTACTTCACAATTTCTTATCCTGGTTTAACTGGACCCATTTTGAATAAGAAATTACTATACTATGGAATTTCAGCAATTTGTTTGAATGAAACAGGAAGTTTGAAAGAAGGGCTTAGAGCTTGTGTTTCGCAGATTTCAAGAAGTCAATTTGCTGATCTAGAGTATCGTTTGAAAGAATTTCATAAGCATCATCAGGTATTAGCTTAGTTGATGCTTCAGGACTTATAAGTAACGAATTTGTTAATAAATGCGATGAATTTATTTAGACTGATTGTAAATTCATCGTATTTGTGACAAATTGTAAGGAAAACAAGGATAAGGGCTTTTGATTTGTTACCTTTATCGAGCAAATTAACATTTAATTCTTTAAATATATAAACGCTATGGCAAAATTTATAGGTGCTATTGTTGTTGATACCGAAAAATGTAAAGGTTGTGGCTTATGTGTTGTAGCCTGCCCTACAAAGGTTATCGAACTTGCACGCGACGTAAATGGCAAAGGTTACCATTATGCTCACATGGCAAATGCCGCTGCATGTATTGGTTGTTCAAGTTGTGGTTTGGTTTGTCCTGACACTGTAATTACTGTTTACAGAACAAAAGCAAGCTAAATTCTATTTAATCAAAATCTGAAAATCTTAAAAATATTCTTGTAATGGGAGATATTCGATTAATGAAGGGGAATGAAGTGATCGCTGAAGCAGCTATTCGTTGTGGATGTGATGGGTATTTTGGTTACCCAATTACACCTCAGTCTGAAGTTATGGAGACCCTTATGATTCGCAGACCTGAGCTGGAAACCGGAATGGTTGTTGTTCAAGCGGAAAGTGAAGTTGCTGCTATCAATATGGTGTACGGTGGTGCATCTTGCGGTAAAAAAGTAATGACATCGTCTTCAAGTCCTGGTATCAGTTTGAAGGCTGAAGGTATCACTTATTTGGCTGGTGCTGAGTTGCCTGCTTTAATTGTTAATGTTGTACGAGGAGGACCAGGTTTAGGTACTATTCAGCCAGCTCAGTCGGATTATTTCCAGGCTGTAAAAGGTGGTGGACATGGTGACTACAAGCTAATTGTTTTGGCTCCTGCTTCGGTTCAGGAAATGAACGATTTTGTTGAGTTGAGTTTTGACTTGGCATTTAAATATTTAAATCCAGCATTGATTTTGACTGATGGTGTTATTGGTCAGATGATGGAGAAGGTTGAATTGTCAGAATTCAAGCCTCGTTGGACTGAAGAAGAAATTATTGCAAAGTCTGGAACTTGGGCAACTACAGGTAAAACTGCAGATAGAGAGCGTAATATTTCTACATCTCTTGATCTGGATTCGGCTAAGCAAGAAATTTTCAACCACAAATTGCAAGCGAAATATCGCGCAATGCAAGAAAACGAAGTTCGTTTCGAAAAAATCAATTGTGATGATGCTGACTACTTATTTGTAGCTTACGGATCAAGTGCTCGTATTTGCCAAAAGGCTATCGAGATTGCTCGTAAAAAAGGTATTAAAGTTGGTTTGCTACGTCCTATAACTCTTTTCCCTTACCCTATTAAGCAAATTCAAGAAATGCTTGGTCAAGTAAAAGGAATCTTATCAGTAGAAATGAGTGCTGGTCAAATGGTCGAAGATGTTCGTTTGGCAGTTAACGGTAAAGTGCCAGTAGAGCATTACGGTCGTTACGGTGGTATCATTCCTACTCCTGATGAAGTAGTTGAAGCATTAGAACAAAATTTTTTAGGAGAATAAGTTATGACAGCAACAACAGAACTTAAGAATATAATTAACGAAGAGAACGTTGTTTACAAAAAAACGTCTGTTCTTTTAGATAACGAAATGCATTATTGCCCGGGTTGTACTCACGGTGTAATTCACAAGGCAATTGCTGAAGTTATCGATGATATGGATATTCAGGAAAAAACCATTGGTGTTTCTCCTGTTGGATGTTCAGTATTAGCATACAATTATCTAGATATCGATTGGCAGCAAGCTGCTCACGGTCGTGCTCCTGCATTGGCTACAGCAACTTCTCGTTTGATGCCAGAGAAATACGTTTTCACTTATCAGGGTGATGGTGACTTAGCTTCTATCGGTTGTGCTGAAATTATGCACGCTTGTAACCGTGGTGAGAGCATCGTTGTATTCTTCGTAAACAATGCCATTTATGGTATGACCGGAGGACAAATGGCACCAACAACTCTTGAAGGTCAGGTGACTGCAACATCTCCTTACGGACGTGATTGTCAGACAACGGGTTTTCCTATGAGAATTTCGGAAATGCTTGCCATGTTACCAGGTACTCGTTTCGTGACTCGTGAGTCTGCTGAAACTCCAGGTGCAGTTCGTAAACTGAAGAAAGCTATTCGCAAAGGTTTTGAAAATACCAGAGAAAATAAGGGTATCTCATTCATCGAAATTGTTGGAACTTGTAGTTCAGGATGGAAACTTTCTCCTGTTAAGTCTAACGAGTGGATGAAAGAAAACATGTTCCCTTACTACCCACTTGGTACATTAAAAGACGAGTAAATTTCATTAGGGATAGAGCTAGATTAACTTTATGGTAGATTATTTAGAACAATCAACGATCTATCCCATAATCGATTAAAACTGTAAAAAAATGACTGAAGAAATTATAATTGCAGGATTTGGTGGTCAGGGTGTGCTTTCATTGGGTAAAATTCTTTGCTATTCTGCTATTATGCAGAATCAGGAAGTATCATGGATGCCATCATACGGACCTGAAATGCGCGGAGGTACAGCTAATGTAACCGTTATCTTGAGCGACGAACGTATCAGTTCTCCTGTATTAAAAAGCTTTGATACAGCTATCATTCTTAACCAACAATCAATGGATAAGTTTGTGAACGAAATTAAACCAGGTGGAACTTTATTATATGATCCAAACGGTATTACACGTCACCCAGAGAGAAAAGATATTAATATCTATAAAATTCAGGGTGCGGCTTTAGCGACTGAAATGGGGAATCCTCAAACTTTCAACATGATTATTATGGGTGGTTTCCTTAAAGTGAAGCCAATCGTATTACTTGAGAATGTTAAAAAAGGTCTTGAGAAATCTTTGCCAGAGCGTCATCATAAATTGATTCCTTTAAACATTGAAGCCATTCAAAAAGGAATTGAGAATGTTGAAACTGTACTAGCTCTATAGAGAAATAAACAACAACAAATACTATCCAATTAGTTAAAGGGCAATCCGCAAGGCTTGCCCTTTTTCTATGCCTTGTATTGTCTTATTTAGATTCATTTTCTACTCTAAGGAACTTGACAAATATGACAGTATGAATTTTAATTTAAAAAGAATAGTTTTGTTTAATTCAACCTATAGTCTATTGTATGAATAGCTAAAAATCTTTAAGAATCGATTATGAGAAATTACCTGTTATTGCTTGTTGTGTTATTTTCATCCTGTAGTGAAATATTGAAAGAGGAGAGCCTGGAACAAAAGTTTATGAAATACACAGGTTATGCCAATAAAGCTGAGTTATGCATTTGTGAGAATCAGCTTAAGCAAGCGAAATTGTATTACGATACGCTTTTCAAGGTTGATATCCCTACGCATGCGAGAGAGAAGTATAATCATGCCATATGTAAGCTGAAACTAAAAGATACGTTGACAGCTGTAAGGGAGTTTGAAGATTTATATCAAAATAAGTATGATGGGATGTATCCATATATTTTAAAGTATAAGTCTAAATATACTGCCCGAAAGTTGTCTGAAGAGGATGACTCTTTGTATAAAGAGTCACAACGTATTTTTGAGATTGATCAGAAGGCAAATGGTAATAAATACAACGATTATGAGAATTATTTCAATACCGTTAAGGCAAATGTTCAAAGAATAAAAGAAGTGGTGACTAAGCTAAATGCTATCGAAAACTCAAACTTTAGTATTAATACATCTAAGCTGTATATTCCAATCCTTCATTATTTCCAAATGAAAGTTTTTGTGAATAAGGTTGCCGATGATTCAACTTTTGCAATAAAACAACCTGTTATTGCTTGTTTAAAGAATAAAGTATTGGAAGATCTGGATTTTGAAGAACTTGTTCGAAAACAAGTGTTTTTAGGGTTTTTTGATCGATATACTTATGCATCATTATTTCGCACGAAGGAAAATGATGCAGGAAATAGAATTGCTTATCAGTTCAATAATTATAAGTTAGTGTTTTCACCTGATCGGTTAAATGACTCTACTGTCGCACTTTATAACAGGAATAGAAAATCTTTTTTCTTGGAAGATTTTAATGATTATTATAAGAAAGTAGAGTTTCATGATCTAAGCTTTAATGATGGTGACTTGTTTCCATTATTTAGTATCAAGCGAGAAGATTCTGAAACAAGACATCAAAAGGAATCGGCATATAACAATTCTGAGAATTTTAGAATTGTAAATAGTTATAGGTTAATGTATGGTTTTAGGAATGATGATGATGCAAAGAATTGTTATGATGGATATATCAATGATTATTTTAAGAAAATAGAGTTGTCGAATTAATTTATCTCGTTGGTGCGCGATTACATCGCGTTCCTTGGTAAAATGATAAAAGGCATACGATAAAATCGTGAGCTAGCGGTCTGTAATTTGTGGTTCTAAAGAAATAAAAGCAAAATGGCTAGCCCTTTAAATGTATGAGCTAGCCATTCGTTTGTCTTATCTTTTATACAATCTAAAGCTTAAAGAAGCTGTAGTCTATATATTGAAGAAGGGTTTGTGCCTCTTTATGCTTGGCTATTTCAGCCTTCCACTTGTTAGAGTTGAGGTCGAAGATCAAACTCTGAGTAGAATCGACAAAACCATAGCCATTATTGTAGGTGAAATAAGCATAACCTTTCTGCGATTTATTAAATAGGTTTTTACCAATAGTAAAATCGCTAGCATCAATTCCCATTTGTGGCAAAAGGCTAGTCGCTAAATCGGGCTGACAACCGTATTTGTCAATCTTAAGGCCTTTTTCTTTCAGACAGCCACCCAACCAAAGCATGGGTATTTTGTATTTGTCAGGATCGTTAGGCACGTAGTTGCCTACATAACGAGAGCCATGATCAGCCAATAGAATTACCAAAGTGTTATCCCAGCTTGGAAGTTTCTTTAATCGGTCTATAAACTCACCCAGGCACTTGTCTGTGTAATAAGCTGAGTTCATAAATAAGCTGTTTTCATCTTTGCCTTGTATAGCTGTTTCCATGGGTACAGCAAAAGGCTCATGACTACTTAGAGTCAAACAAGCTTTAAAGAAGGGTTGTTTTTCTAGTTTTATGTCGTGATACAATCTGTCGAATAAGAATTCGTCGTGCACGCCCCATTTCGATGTGTTTAACTCACCAGGAAAATTATCCATTGAGATGGTATTGTTGAAACCTACGTTTGATAGATAGGAGTTCATACTGGCAAAATGAAGATCTCCACCGTAATAGAATTTGCTATTGTAGCCTTCTTTCTTCAGTGTTTTGCAAAGGCTTGGTAAGTTCTGTACTTTCTTATGAAATTCAATCACAGGTTTTTGTGGTAGTGAGGGAAAACCAGAGAAAATACCTACCGTTCCAATCTTCGTTCTGTCGCCAATTCCGTAGAAGTTGGTGAACATGATACCTTCATCTGAAAGGGTATGGAAGTTTGGTGTGACCCCTTTTTTACCGCCCAGTTCTTCTATAATGGCTGAGGTGAAACTTTCCAATACAATTAAAATAATGTTAGGCGATTGACTTGTCAGAATTGTATTCTGATCTATAGCTTGTGAAGCGATCATATCCTGAAACCTGATTTTAGCTTCATCATCGGGTATCAGTTTTAGTCTTTTATTTTTCTTAAGCTTCTTTAGAGAATAAGAGAAATTCCAAATTGGGTTAACCGCCAAAAGGTTGGCGTAAGTGTTCGATGAATGGTAAACGAAGCCTACATTCATAGGTGCAATGCCAAAACCACCTCTAACAGGAATAATCATACTGGCTGTTAGAAGTAATAAAAGGGGAAGGTATTTCAATTTTGCTGGAACAATCGCATCCAGCTTTTTAATTAAAAAACGGTTGAATAATTTATAGCTTAGTGTAAGCATGGCAATATAAATCCCAAATAAAAGGATATAGGTTGATGTGGCCGTTGATGCAGCGGCTTCTTTAGGGGTTTTTAGATAACTTAAAATGGTACCATCAGCATGAAAACCCCAGTTGCGGAATAATTCGAAATTGGGCACGGCAATCGTTAAGCTAATCAGCATAAGCACTGCATAAAGAACTCTGAAGAGCGGTTTTAGTTTCGTTCCAGACACTGTTATGCTAGAGCATAGAATTAAGCCTGTTAGCATCATGATATAACCTGTAATCGAAACATCGTGATATAGACCGTATGTAAAGGATAGGAAAACCTCACCAATACTTAATAAACTCGTTTGTGAATATTGATATATCGAAAATGCAAAGCGAATGAATATCATAAAGGCTATCCATGATATGGCGGCTGCAAGGAAAAATCTTAATCGTTGTTTCATAATTAGAATCGAGTAATAAATTTTATTTGAAAATTGCAATTATAGCCATAACTACAATTGAAAGGCTACCCCAGGATGTGATGTTCCATTTCCAATCTTTTTCAGCAATCGGATTGTTTAGTTTTATAAACTTAAATCGGGGTAATATTTTATAAATAAGATAACCAAAGAACAGGCCAATAGCCGTACCTACAATTATATCCCCAGGGTAATGAACGCCCAGATAAATTCTGGAGTAAGAAACCAAAATAGCCCATGAAAATAAGAATAGGCGCAGTTTTCTGTTGCGGAAAAGTAAACTGCAGAATGTAGCCAAACCAAATACATTGGCTGCATGCGATGAGGCAAAACCATATTTTCCTCCTCGGTAGCCATTTACGGTGTGAACCAGATCGGCCAGTTCTGGAGAACGACTCGGACGAAAACGCTGAAAAGTCGGTTTCAAAATTCCCGATGCCATTTGATCGCAACAGACAATCACCAGTATAATAGCGACTAAAAGATACAAACAGTTTTTCCATCCGTATGTGCGGTATATTTGAACAATGATGGACAGATAGAAAGCTGCCCAAACCAGTTTCCCGGATATCAGGAACATAAATGAGTCGAAAAAAGGAGAGTGGATGCCGTTAAGGAATAAAAGTAATTCCTGATCTAATTGATTGAGTGTTTCAAGCATAATTGTGTTCGTATGTAGATTACCTAAAGTATCTGACTTCTGATTAAAAGGTTTTAAAATGACTGTAAAAATAGTGATTATACTTATTAATATGCTGATTTGTTAATTGATTGAATAAAGAAAAGGCTTGTTTCTTTGTCAGATACTCTGCCATTTGTTTCTTTTTTGGAGCTAGTAAAGATATTAACAAGTTCGTTTAACCGTTTTTTACTAGCTTTTATCGTGCAGCATATTGTTTCGTCCAATAAATTTGATGTGAGATATAAATAGAACTAAAATTGTAAGTGAGATTGAATATTATATTTAATTTTGATAGACATAAACTATGCTTTTGTTATTCTTTTAAATGTCAATATTATTTACTTGCTTTTAAAGAATAGCTTTTAACAATTAATTCAAAAAATTTAATGATGATTAGAAAACTGTTTCTATCGCTTCTGTTTGTAAGTATTTTTGCAATTGGAAGCTTTGCTCAAACTGGGAAAATTAAGTTTGAGGAATACGATCTGGCTAATGGCTTACATGTCATTCTTCAGCAGGATCATACAACACCAAATATTGTGATTTCAGTCATGTACCATGTTGGTTCGAAAAATGAAAGTCCGGAATTAACTGGATTTGCTCACTTTTTTGAACATTTAATGTTTGAAGGTACCGAGAATATTCCACGTCATCAGTACGATAAATATGTATCACGAGCAGGTGGGGAGTTGAATGCTAACACCTCAACAGATCGTACTTATTATTATGAGTTATTACCATCTAATCAGTTGGCTTTAGGTATGTGGTTAGAGTCAGAAAGAATGATGCATGCTAAGGTTGAAGCTATTGGTATTAAAACTCAGAAGGATGTAGTAATTCAAGAAAAGAAACAACGTTATGACAATCCTCCTTACGGAACAATTTTGCCACAAACATTATCACATGCCTACGAGAAGCACCCATACCGCTGGACTCCAATTGGAGATGAGGAGCATATTCGTAATGCAAAGGATGAAGATTTCTTGAACTTCTACAAAGAATTTTATGTGCCTAATAATGCTGTTCTAACCGTTTGTGGCGATTTCAAAACTGAAGAGGCAAAGCAATTAGTAAACGACTATTTTGCTGCTATTCCAAAAGGAACAAAAGAGATTTATCGTCCTTCGATTGTAGAGCCTGTAAAAACAAAAGAAGTTAGAGATACTGTTTTTGATAATATTCAATTACCTGCAGTTATTCAGGCTTATCACATTCCTGCAATAGGAACTCCTGATTTTTATGCTGTAAGTATGTTGGGTAAACTTTTAACCGATGGTAAAAGTTCTCGAATGAACAAGACACTGGTTGAAGAGAGACAATTGGCTTTGCAAATGATGGCTATGCCTATGCCTAATGAAGATCCAGGTTTATCATTAGCTTTTGGTATTCCTAATATGGGGGTAGATCCAATGGATCTTGAAAATGCAATGGAAGAGCAATTCTCATTAGTTCGTAAAGAATTAATTACAGAAAGAGAATTCAAAAAGCTTCAGAATAAAGTTGAGAATGAGCTAGTAAGTTCTAATGCATCTATCGAAAGACGTGCTGAAAATTTAGCAACTGCATATACTTATTATAAATCAACAGAACGTGCCAATCAGGAGTTAGATAACTATTTAGCTGTTACTCGTGAAGATATTAAGCGTGTAGCGAATAAGTATTTTGTTCCAGAAAATCGCGTGGTTCTTTATTACTTGCCTAAAGTAAAATAAGAAGTAACTGAAATTATAATGAGTCGATTTTGGCTGACTCAATTTTATTGGCATAGGCTTAAGCCTAAACATGTAAATTTAAAAAAATGAAAAAAATAAATAAATTCCTATTCATACTTGTTGCTATTTGTTTAGTGACTTCGGTTCACGCACAAGTAGATAGAACCAAGGCACCTGCTGCAGGTCCTGCACCTAAAGTTCAATTGGGTGATTATGATACTTTTACATTGAAAAATGGAATGAAAGTTTTGGTTGTAGAAAATCACAACTTGCCTAAGGTATCTTTTAATCTTCAATTGATAATTGATCCTGTTTTAGAAGGAGATAAATCTGGTTATGTATCCATAGCTGGAAGTTTGCTTGAATCGGGGACGAGTACAAAAACGTCTCAGGAGATCGCAGAAGAAATTGATTTTATTGGAGCACGTTTGGGATCTCATTCTGAAGGCGCATATGCTTCTGGTCTATCGAAGTATAAAGATCAGATTTTAGCTTTAATGGCCGATGTGGTTTTGACACCTTCGTTCCCAGCTGATGAGTTCGATAAGTTGATTAAGCAAATGAACTCAGGTATTCAAGCTGATAAGACATCTCCTAAAAGTATTGCCAAAAATGTACGTAGAAAAGTGATGTATGGTGATGCTCATCCTTATGGTGATGTTATGACTGAAGCAACTTTAGCTAATATTACATTAGATGATTGTAAAAGCTACTATGCTAACTATTTCAAACCTAATGTTGCTGTATTAGCCATTGTTGGTGATATCACAACCAAAGAAGCTAAGAAATTAGTGAAGAAATATTTTGGCAAATGGGAATCAGGTAAGGTTCCTGCTCATGTATACGAGATGCCTGCTAAGATTGAAGGTAAGCGTGTAGTTCTTGCAAATAAAGATGCGGCTCCTCAGTCAACAGTTCAGGTGGTTTATCCAATCAACTTGAAAAAAGGAACTGCTGATGTAATTCCTGTAAGTGTAATGGATGCGATGTTAGGTCGTGGTTTTGCTGGTTTATTAATGAAGAATCTTCGTGAGGACAAAGCTTATACCTATGGTGCTTATTCTAGCATATCTGCTGATCAATTAGTGGGTGATTTCTACGCTGGTGCAGAAGTGAAAGCAAATGTAACAGATAGCGCATTTATTGAGATTGCTAAAGAAATGAATCATATCAGAAATGAGAAGATGACTGAAGATCATTTTAATATGACTAAAGCAACTCTAGCAGGTGACTTTGCTCGTGCTTTAGAGTCTCCATCTACTATTGCAAGCTTTGCTTTGGCTATCGAACGTTATAACTTACCTGCTGATTATTATGCAACTTATCTTGAGAAGTTAGATAAGGTGACCCTTGAAGATGTTCAGGCTGTGGCTAAAAAGTATGTTGATCCTGATAATGCCATCTATTTAGTGGTGGGTGATAAAAAACTGAAGGAGAAATTAGCTAAGTTAAGTTCAAACAATGTGGTTGAAGAATACGATGGCGAAGGTCAGATTGTAAAAGAAGATCCTAATGCTATTCCTGAAGGCTTAACTGCAAATATTGTTGTTGAGAATTATATCAAAGCTATTGGTGGAAGAGAGAAGCTTGAAAGTATTAAAGATATGAGTGTGAAAGGTGAAATGAAAATGGGACCTATGAGCATTAATGTTGAGCAAGCTTATAAGAATAATAAGATGTTTGCAATGTCTATGGTAATGAATGGACAGGTTTTGCAAGCCATTAAATACAACGGTGCTTCAGCTAAGGTTATGGCTCAAGGTCAGGAAAACCAAGCTAATGAAGAGCAATTGAAAGGTTTTAAGATGCAAGCTCATATGTTTGCGGAGCTAGATTTAGAAGGTTTAGGATTCTCTTCGACATTGGTAGGTACAGAAAAAGTTGATGGTAAGAAAACATTTAAACTTGAAGTTGTAGGTGCTGATGGAATCACAAAGTATGATTTTTACTGTGCTACTACTGGATTGAAACTTAAGACTGTAGCTCAACAGAATGGTATGTCTGTGACAATGCTTTATAATGATTATAAAGATGTTGATGGTTTAAAGTTTCCATTTACGACTTTAACTAAAATGGGGCCTCAGGAAATGCCTTTAACTATTACAAGTTTAGAGCTTAATAAAGATATTAAGGATGAATTGTTTAACTAATAATTAAACAGAATAGAATAAAATGGTCACCCTAGGTGGCCATTTTTGTTTTTTAATGATATGGACTTTAGTCTGGTTTATGCTTTGTAGCACCCTGTTTTAGGGAGTTGGTAGAAATATTTGAGAAAAAACAAGAAGTGTTTGGTAGTTTGTAAATTGTTTCTACCTTTGCGCACCGATTCAGGAGCGTAATTAGTGGTTAGTTAAGCGCAATGATCGAATCGATTGTTTCAATATGATTATATAAGGATTTAGGGTTAAATTCGTATTGAAAATTAATTTTGGGTTAGAAGAAAAAGGCAGGTGGGGACCTGCCTTTTTCGTTTTTATTTAGTGCCTTTTCTATTCGTCTGATTCTGGTGACATATATTTATAGATGACACCTGCTAATATTGCCCCAATAATTGGTGCTAACCAGAATAACCAAAGTTGGCCCATTGCCCAATCACCAACAAAAAATGCCTGACTTGTACTACGCGCAGGATTGACAGATGTATTGGTTATTGGTATGCTGATGAGGTGAATAAGCGTTAAGCCTAAACCTATCGCTAAGCCAGCGAAACCTTTGGGAGCTTTCGAATGAGTTGCTCCAAGTATGATCATTAGAAACATGAAAGTCATTACAATTTCACAAACTAATGCAGCAAACATGCTGTAACCTCCAGGTGAATGCTCCGCATAGCCGTTGGCTGCAAACCCACCCATCTCGAAACCTGATTTGCCACTTGCGATTAAATAGAGAATTCCAGCTCCCGCTATGCCACCCAATACCTGAGCTGCAATATAAGAGAGTAATTCTTTCTTGTCGAAACGTCCGCCAACCCACAGACCTATGGATACAGCAGGATTCAGGTGACATCCAGAAATGTGTCCTATAGCGTATACCATTGTTAAAACCGTTAAACCAAAAGCTATTGCTACTCCTACAAATCCAATGCCTAATTCAGGATAAGCCGCTGCTAAAACAGCACTACCACATCCGCCTAATACGAGCCAGAGTGTTCCTATAAATTCTGCAATTAATTTCTTCATAATTTGTTTTTATTAAGGTTAATAACTGAATTTTTTATTGATGTATTTGTATGAAAAAATGTTCCCTTAGAACTCTATCATTAAACCAATGGAAGGAAGAATTGTTCCGGAATCATTCTCAATTTCCTTAATTTTATAAGCAAGTGGATTGTTGGGATCCTCTATGGGGACTCCAGCAGCATCCTTTTCAACATTCAGGTATGGCTGCGTTTTTGCTTTGAAATTATAGATATTTTGAATGTCTAAATAAGCATTAATGGACCACTTATTGAAATACCATTTTTTGTCTAGCCTAATATCCATGGTATGTGCTGTCGGGTTTCGTTTCTTATTTAATTGATTCCAGTCTAATTGTCCAGATTGAGCAACGTCCCAAATCACCTTTTGTGCTGATAATTCAACATTGTAAGGCGTGTATGGGGCTGGTCCCAGAAGTCTGAACTTCAGGCCGAATTCCCAATTGTTATTGAATTTTTTTCCAGCAGTTAGGTTTAAGATATGCTTGTTATCCCAAGAAGAGGGGATATAAATGCCATTCTTATCTTTAAATTCACTTCTAACCCAAGTATAGGATACAATGCCATAGATTGAGGAGCTTAGTTTTTGTTGAAGGAGAATTTCTAATCCATAAGAACGGCCTTTCGATATCGATTTAGCAGCTTCGTTACCAATCACTCCAAAGTCGCCACCCAAATTGGCTAGCGATACACTATCGGCTAATAAGAAGGGGTAGTTTTTATAGGTTTTATAGAACCCTTCAACGCTTATTTTAGAATATTGAGTTGGGTTATAATCTATTCCACTAACTAGATGATTGGATTCGATATAAGTGATCTTATTATTTTTATTGACCAAATTATTGTTGTTGTCGCGGTATCCCATTACAGTGTAGGCTGGTAATTGGAAATAACGCCCCGTATTAAAGTTGATATTAAATTTAGGGCTAAGTGCATAAGATGCCGATAGACGAGGTGATAATTGATCTAGTGGATTAAATAACTCTTTGGAATAATCAGAGAAATCAGTACGTAACCCGAAGGATATACTAAGCCTGTCATCGAGTACTTTACGACTTATTTGTGTGAATAAGCCAAACTTTCTAAAGTTTAATTCAGAATCGAAATCGATGGTAACAACTTGGCCATTTTGCTCTTTTTTATTGAATGTGGAGTTGGTGTATTCTACAAAATCTACAGAAGAACCAATATTCCATTTCCAGCCATTTTTCCTTTTAGTACTTTCTATTTTAATCTTATTTTCAATTTCTTGCGATTTGTAGTTAAGTAGTAACAAATCATCTTCTTCAATATTGTTTCTATATTTTATAGCCTCATTATTTAAATGATTACGACTTACAATAAAACTTTGATAGCTGTTCCTTGAATAATGAAGCCATTTGGCACCTAGCGTATAATTCCACTGATTGTTTACAGGAAGGTTGCCAAGAATGTAGGTGTTCCTTTCTATCTGATCGGCATCCTTCAATCCATTGTTAGCAGATGTATTTAGTTTAAAATCATCTAGTGCACCTAAACCAATAAAGGTGAGTTCATTTTTACTGTCTAGCTTGATGTTGTGCTTGAATTGCGCATCGTTGTAGGTTGGCAAAAAGGGAAGTTTCAGAGCTTTAAATAAAATTTGTAGATAAGAGCGACGTACAGAAAATATGAACGTTGAATTTTTACCAATGGGACCTTCTAAACTTAATCCCAAATCGCTTGAGCCAAGCATGAGTGATCCTGCAAGTTTTTCATCATTCCCTTTTCTCTGTTTAAAATCCAGAATAGAACTCAGCGCATTGCCTTTACTCGCAGGAAAAGCCCCTGCATAAAAATCGAGTTCTCTAATAAAGTTAACATTAATCATCCCTACGGGGCCACCTGAAGCTCCTTGAGTAGCAAAATGATTGATGTTAGCGACTTCAATACCATCCAGATAAAAACGATTCTCATTTGGACTACCTCCACGAACAATAATATCATTACGAAATGAAAGGGTAGAAGCGACGCCTGGAAGTACTTGGATCACTTTGGAAATATCGCGATTACCACCCGGGCTTCTGTATATCTCAGTGGTATTGATCGTTCGCATACTCAGAGGACTTTCTTCCGTTTTATTAAAGGCTGGTGCTGAAACAACAATCTCATTTAGTTCTTTGATTTCTTTTTGTAGTGCGATATTAATAAGGCTAGGTTTTGAAGGGCTAAGCCTAATCTCGTATAAGAATTGAGTTTTGTATCCTAAACTGCTGCAAACCAAGTTGTAATTTCCTGGCTTGAGTTTTTCTAGTCGGTAATTTCCATTGATGTCAGCTGTAGTGCCTAGCGTAGTGTTGGCTATGGCAATATTAGCAAAAGGAATCGCTTCATTGTTGATTTGATTATATACACGTCCTTTAATCACGCCCGATTGAGCCCAAATGTAAGTGGTAGGTAATAGAAGTTGAATTATAAATAAGAATCTAAGTAATTTCATATTTTTTGCTTAGGTATGAGTGCTTTATTTACAGCACCTTCTAATTTAATATATTAAGTTGATATGCTAAAAAAAAATCCCAACTAAAGAATAGTTGGGATTTCATAATATAGTGTTTTAGTACTATTTTACAATAGCCTCTTCGATAATCAAATCATAAGAATAACCAGCTCCGAAGTCCTTATTCAGATAAACAGTTCCTTCAATAGAAATGATATCACCCATATTGGCTTTGTCCTGTGTCGTTAAAGTTAAATCATAATTATCAGCATCAGCAGTGCCGTCCTGAATATGAATCCAATTCTTACCCATAATGCCATTGTTGATCTTAACGACCTGTCCGCTAACTTTTACTTTCTGACCTGCATACTGATCTTTATTTTTGAAAAGCTCAGCAATACTGATTCCACCAGTAGTAGCATTAACTTGAATACCCGCTATTTTTTTATCAACCTTAGGAGGCATTTTCTTCGCTGGTATTTTTTTAGTTTCATTTGCAGTTGGTGGTGTACTTGTGTTGCCTTGTATAAATAAAACGTTTTCGAAGACACGATCAAGTTCTTTACTCTTAAAGTCTTTCATTGGTAGTGCTTGCTGATAATACACATCATCACCAATTTTTGCATCTAGTTTGCGAACAGCAATCCAGAATTCCTCACTGTTTTCTGTTACAAACAAATAGGTGTATGAACTGGTTTGTAAGATTTCCTTAACCTTAACGTGGTGAGTATTGGGAGCAGCTTGATCTGGCATCTCACTTATACTTTGACTTGTTTTCTCACCAGTACTGAATGATTGAACTTTCTTGGCACTTTCTTGGCAAGAACTCAATAAAACGCTGCTAACCAGCAGTCCAAATATTAATCTCATAGGGTCGTATTTTTAAATTTGAGCTTTAAGATACATAAAGGTATTAATATATCAATATAGAAAAGGAAGTCAAATAAATAATTGACTTTGTATGTCTTCTTATTTCAAGCTGATAACTTCTGAAGTAAAACAGCTCCATTTTTCAATGGAGCTGAATATTTATTTAAAGCGTTTAAATTTATTCGTTTGGATTTTCTGCTTTGAATCGGGTCCAGTAGCTGTTCAGGGTCTCTTTCATATCTTTACGTAGCAGAAGAATACCTATGAGGTTAGGCAGAGCCATTAGAGCAATGGTAATGCCTGATAGAGTCCAAATAATTGTTGTATCGGCAAAAGATGCTATAAAGAATCCTATACAATAGATGATTCTATATGGCAGGACCCCTTTAGCACCAAATAAATAAGTGACAGATCGACCACCATAGTAGGCCCAGGCAATAGCTGTTGAGAATGCAAAAAGCAATAGTCCGATTGATACGATCCAACGTCCCCACTCGCCAAAGTAGCTTCGCGTAAAGGCTTCTGCGGTTAAAGGAGCAGAGTGTATTAACGATTGACCTTTAAAATAAATCCCATTCTCATCATTATAAATACCTTCAAGGACACTCACTTTACCTGTTAAGAGAGAATCATGAGCATTATATACTAAGATGTTTTCAGCAATAGAACGCGCATGTATGATAGAAAGCTTATTTTGTATTTTTCCATTTTCAACAAGCAAATCACCTGTGAAAAGAGGAAGATCTTTATTATTGCTTAAATATTTGAAAAGTTTTGTTTGATCTTCTTTATTTGTGTCGTCATAAACGTCAGTCATAATACTCATATCAGTAGACTGAAATTGATTAGGAAGTTTCTCTTTCCAAACCCCTGACGAAAGGATAACCAAACCTGTAAGTGAACAAATGATTATCGTATCGATAAATGGCTCAAGTATGGCAACCATACCCTCTGAAACAGGTTCCTCAGTACGGGCAGCAGCGTGCGCAATGGGGGCAGATCCTTGACCAGCTTCGTTACTAAAGAGACCTCGGTTAACACCACGGTTGAAAGCATAAGCAAATCCAGCACCTAAGAAACCGCCAGTAGCAGCAGTTCCTGTAAATACACTAGAGAAAATTGAGTTTAATGCTGGAACAATATTCTGGTAGTTGTAAAAGATAACCGCAATGGCACCTACAAAGTAGATAATAGCCATGGTTGGAACCAATTTTTCAGTCACCTTGGCAATACGTTTAATTCCGCCTAAAATAACGATAGCAAGGAGTATAGCCAGTACACCACCACTCAGCATTTTTTCGATGCCAAAGGTCGAATATAATGAGCTGGATATGGAATTAATTTGCGGTAAACTACCTGTTCCGAATGAAGAGACAATGGTCATGGCAGCAAAAAAAGCAGCTAACCATGGCATTTTTAATTTGTTCTTCATGAAGTACATCGGTCCACCAGAAATGAAACCTTGTTCATCCGTTTCACGATACTTATGCGAAAGACTAACCTCAACAAATTTTGTTGTCATACCTAATACGGCTGTCATCAGCATCCAAAACAGGGCCGCAGGACCACCCAAATAAATAGCGAAGGCTACACCAGCAATATTACCTGTTCCAACTGTTCCCGAAAGGGCGGTCGTTAGGGCTTGAAAGTGCGAGGTGTCTCCTTTTTCATCGGCTTTGTCATATTTGCCTCTAACCACCTTTAGGGCATGTCCGAAGAATCGGATTTGTGGAAATTTAAGGTAAATGGTGAAGAAGAGTCCGGTTCCAAGTAAAAAAAGGGTGAACCATTGGCTTCCTCCAAGGTATTGTTCTATTCCGGCTAAAAAGTCGTTGATACTGTGCATAGAAAGATTAGGGTTTTGGGTTAGTTTAGTTTTCTGCTTTTCTAGAAAATCAGTCCAATATAAAGGATAATTTTTAAAAGTTGATCACGAAAGGTAAACTAAGGGCAATTATTCTTCATTCTCTTTTAGAGATTAGAATATTTCTATATAATCATAATGATTGAATTGAGTGGCAAACATAAAAATGGAATTTGTTACATTTGACTTTTTATAAAAATGAACAAAGTTTAAAAACATTATTCCATGATTATGAATTTTATAATCGTTTTAGCAATTGGAATTTCTCTTGTTTGGCTCTTGTTAAGAGGCTTTAGTAAAAATAAGTGGAGAGAGCCTAAATCAGGTATTTCTAAAGAGAGGAAACAGATTTTGACTACTAAGGTCGTGTTTTATAACTCTCTTTCTGCTGAAGAAAAATTGCAGTTCGAGTATAAAATTCAGGAGTTTCTTCTGAATTGTAGAATTACCGGTGTGAATATCGATGTTGATTTAACAGATCAAATATTAGTGGCTGCAAGTGCCGTAATTCCTGTATTTGCATTCCCTGAGTGGAAGTATACCAATCTTGATGAGGTGTTATTATATCCAGGGAACTTTAATGAACAGTTTCAAATGTATAATGCTGATTCAAATATTCTAGGAATGGTTGGAAGTGGCTATATGGAGGGGAAGATGATCTTGTCAAAACCTGCATTACATCATGGTTTTTCTAATGAGTCGGATAAGAAGAATACAGCTGTTCATGAATTTGTTCATTTGACCGATAAGATGGATGGTAATATTGATGGTTTGCCTTCTATACTTTTAGAAAAGCAATATGCTATTCCATGGATAGATTTGATCAGTAAGAAAATTGAAGAGATATACGAAGATAGATCTGATATAAATCCTTACGGAGGAACAAATAAGGCCGAGTTCTTTGCTGTAGCCAGTGAGTATTTTTTCGAAAAACCCAAACAGTTTGCTGAAACGCATCCTGAAATATATGCTTTAATGACTGAAGTGTTTAATCAAAATATGCGATCTCGAAATTTTAAAAGGTCGAAGCAGAGTTTGAGTCGAAATAGTCAGTGCCCTTGCGGTAGTGGTTTGAAATTTAAGAAATGTTGTGGTAGAGGGCATTAGTAAGTAGTGCTGTTATTTATTTACTCGTAATAACATAGAAAGAGTTTGCCGAAAATCTTAAGAGTAGGTAGTAATAATCATAAAGGTAAAGAATGAAATTAAAACTAGTTGCTATTTTATTTCTCCTAATGGTAAGGTTTGGTGGTTTTGCACAAGACTATCAAGTGTCTATGGAGGATAAGGGTAAGGTTGTTAATTTGACGAATGAAGCCATTAAAATGGTGACGGCTGATAGGGTTGAAGATGCCTATAATTTGTTGATTGAAGCAATCGCTATTGATTCTACAAATCGGAATTCATATTTGCAATTATATAGAGTTGGAATGAACGATTCTACTCGGGTTGATATGGTTATTTCCATTTTACAAAAATCGAAGAAGATATTCCAACAGGATGATGAAATTTGTTATTACTTAGGAGAAATGTACAACCTTAAGGGACAAGTTAAAAGAGCCATGGCAGAATATAGTATGGCTATAGCTTATAGTAAATTGAATGGAGAGGATTTTTATCTAGTGCATCGTTACTATTTTAATAGAGCTAATATTTGTTTGGCTAAAAACATGATTAGTACAGCTGTTTTAGATTATACTTACGCACTTAATTTAAATCCAAACTATGGTGCTGCTTACGCTAATAGAGGTATTTGTTTGTATAAAATGGGAGAAAAAGATGCGGCTTGTAAAGATTGGAAACAGGCAGTCAAGTTAGGAATAAGTCAGTCTGAAGAATACATTAAGAGAAATTGTAAAACGGAAACTTCTAAATAATTGGAATAGTACGCTTGTGTTGTTGCGTTCTCTTTTGCCTCTTCAAGCTCTTTTGTTAATTTTGCAGAAGAAATAACTAAGATTGTATAGAAGCGCGTGATATATCCAGAAAATTTTGAAACGAAAATAAGGTTTGATAAAGTTCGAGAACTGCTGAAGAAACAATGTTTAAGCACTCTAGGGCGTGATTTGGTAGAAGAACTTAAGTTCTCCGAGTCCTTTAATCGAGTGTCTCGTCGAGTGAATGAAACCAATGAGTTTAAAACCATTTGTCTCCAAGAGGAGAACTTTCCATTGGGACATTTTATTGATGTGCGTTCTAGTTTGGATAAAATTCGAATTGATGGAACTTATTTAGAGCTTGAGGAGTTGTTTGACTTGAAACGTTCTTTGGAGTCTATATCAGCTATTCTGCGTTTTTTTAAGAATAAGGAAGAAGGAAGTTATCCGCATTTAATGCGATTAACGGGTAATGTAAAAATGTACCCCTATATCTTCGATAGAATTAATGCGATTCTGACCAAACATGGTCGAATGAAGGATAATGCTTCTCCCGAGTTGATGCAAGTTCGTAGCAATTTGGCTCAAAAACAGGCGTCTATTTCAAGACGAATGCAAGCTCTTTTGCGTGCTGCTCAGAAAGATGGGTGGGTTGATCAGGATGTGTCACTGTCAGTTCGCGATGGTCGTGCAGTTATTCCTGTGGCTTCAGCCTACAAACGTAAGATTAAAGGTATTGTTCATGATGAATCAGCCACGGGTAAAACGTCGTATATAGAGCCTGCAGAGATTGTTGAGACCAATAATGAGATTCGTGAACTGGAATATGCAGAGCGTAGAGAGATGATTAAGGTGCTTCGTGAATTTACAGAACAAGTTCGACCTTATGTAGATGATTTGTTTCATGCTTATGCATTTTTAGCTCAAATCGATTTTATTCGGGCAAAGGCCAAATTTGCGATTCAAGTCAATGGTTTATTGCCACAAATGAGAAAGACGGCATCTGTTTTATGGGAAAATGCTGTTCACCCTCTACTTTATTTGACCTTACAAGGCGAGGGAAGAAAGGCTGTTCCTTTAAATATTGAGATTAACGATAAGCAACGAATTGTTCTGATTTCAGGACCTAATGCGGGTGGAAAGTCGGTTTGTTTGCAAACGATGGGTTTGTTGCAATATATGTTTCAATGTGGGTTGCTGGTTCCTATGAGTGAGAAATCGAATATGGGAATTTTTGATAACATTTTCATTGATATCGGTGATGAGCAGTCTATGGAGAACGACTTAAGTACCTACAGTTCTCACCTGATGAATATGAAGCATTTCCTGAAATATTCGAATGCAGAAACTTTAATGATGATTGATGAGTTTGGTACAGGAACAGAGCCTGCTTTGGGTGGTGCCATTGCTGAATCTATTCTTGATAAACTGAATCGTAAGCAGGTGAAGGGTGTCATAACAACTCACTATACGGGCTTGAAACATTATGCTTCTGAGGCAGAAGGTATCGAGAATGGTGCGATGCTTTACGATTCTCACAAAATGCAACCTTTATTTCAATTGCATGTTGGTAAGCCAGGTTCATCATTTGCTTTTGAAATTGCTCGTAAAATCGGTTTGCCCGAAGAGATTCTAAAATTAGCAACTGATAAGATTGGTGGTGATCACATTAACTTTGATAAGCACTTACGTGATATTGTTCGTGATAAGCGATATTGGGAGACTAAGCGTGAAAAAATACGTGTTAACGAAAAGAAGTTGGCACAGTTGGTTGAACGCTATGAAATTGATTTGAAAGAAACCTCTAGTTTGAGAAAGGAAATCATTTCAAAGGCTCAGGAAGAAGCAAAACAACTCTTAAATCAAGCCAATAAATCGATAGAAAAAACGATTCGAGAGATTAAAGAAAGTAAAGCCGAAAAGGAAAAGACTCGTCAGGTTCGAAAAGCTTTTGAAGAGCAAAAGGAGGTTTTGACACAACCAGACTTGCAGGAAGAAGAACGTATTAATAGAAAAATTCAGAAGTTAAAAGATAGAGAAAATCAGGTTAAGAAAATAACCGGGGACAAAACGACTCAGTCTTCGAGCCCCGAGAAAGCCGTTTCTCAAAAGAAGAAGCAATTCGATCCATCGATTATTGAAAAGGGAGATAGTGTGAAACTTGACGCTCAGCGTACCATTGGAGAAGTGATTGAGGTAAATGATAAGACGGCTGTAGTTGCTTTTGGAGCTCTATTAACCTCTGTAAAGTTAAACCGATTGACTAAGGTTAGTAAGACTCAAGCTAAAAAGGAGAATACAAGCTATAATCAGACTTCAGCTTTGGTACAAGAAAAAATTTCCAAGCGTAAGTTAACTTTCCGACGCGACATTGACGTGCGAGGTATGCGTGCCGAAGAGGCGCTTCAAATCGTAATGGATCATGTTGATGAGGCTATTATGCTAGACATCTCTGAATTTAGAATTCTACACGGAACGGGGCATGGTATCTTACGAAAATTGATTCGTGACTATCTAAATACAGTACAACTGGTTAGATCCTGTACCGATGAAAAAATCCAAATGGGAGGATCGGGAATCACGGTTGTTCATATGGAATAACGGATGTATTGTTCAGATAGCTATCGGGATGAAGATATTTTTGATGAATGGATAATGAGTCCTCCCGCAGATAAAATTGATAAATGTAGATGAATGAATATAGTGAATCTGCTTTGCTGTGATTATCTGTGAAATCAGAGGGGAAATTATAAGATATTATAAAAATAAAAGGCTTGTTGATATTGAATCAACAAGCCTTTTCTAATATGTGATATTGAGGTAGTCCTCTTAATTTTCTATATAAACATGGTGACTAGCACATAAAGGTAGTGAGCAAAACATCCCGCTATAATCCCTCCAATTGTGTGTGAAAGAAGAGCTTTTGATGTTAATTCACGGTAGTTTAAAGTATCAAGCATAGCTGTGTGAGTACTTAAGTAACCACTCCAACACATACCCATTGCAGTAAATACAGCAATTACATTTCCATCGATAATACCCTTAGCAATAAATGCTTTTACAAGAGATAAAGCAGCACCTACAGCACCCAATGAAGTTACTGGGAATGCAATTAGTTCAGGATGTTTAAATCCAAATAAACCTTCGAATAACCACCAAATATGCCCTGCCAGGTCTGGTAATAAAGTAACCCCTTCGTATGCTAAGCCTTGGTATCCAATGCTAGGATCTTTAGGTCCGAAAGTTAGCATCATTACCATAGTTGAGATAATTAAGACTCCTGGAATAATGGCTAAACCTAAATCGACACCAGATTTACCACCATCAAGTATTGAATTCAGAAAACGGATGAATAAACCACCTTCTGATTTGAAAGAGATCTTTTCTGTAGCTCCTTCGAAATCTTGATCTTCACGAGGTTTGATCACTTTTTTAATCATACGTTGCATCAATCGAGTTGAAACAATGGCTCCTACTAATGCTCCTACTAAACCAATTAAAGCAGGTATAAATAAATTCTCATCATTACCAGGGATTTTAAGCGTAGACATAAACGTAATCACGATAAGTCCCATACCAAAGGCAGTACCAAAGTTGGTTAATGAAACCAATTGGTAATTCTTAAAATACTTACTAAAGTTTTTGTCGTTAGCCAAACTGATAATAGCTGGATTATCTGATAGAAAAGTTAAAACTCCAGCTAGAGCTCCTACACCAGGAAGGTTGAAAAGAGGTTTCATAAGTGGAGCTAGAATTTTTTCTAACAGACGCACGACACCAAATTCGATAAGTAGTTTACCTAGTGCTCCAGATAAAACTGTAATCCCCATAATATAGAATACTGTGTTCATCAGAAGATCCCAAGCAGTGTTCATAATGGTGTTTAGCATGTTTGCTACCCCCATTGAGTGGCCAACATAACCGAAAATACCAAAGAACGTGATAAGAAACATAACGGCTTCATATCTTCTTTGCTTAAGGAAATTAGTCTCTTTAATCGACTTAATTGCGTTCATTCTGTGTTGTTTAATTAGGTTGTTTGATTAAGGTTGTTGAATTTCGGGGCAAAAATAATTTTTTAGTTTAGTTTCATTACGCTTTTTATCATGACATTTATCATGTTTTTGTGAATTGCATATGTTTTAAAGTATATGGAAAGAAAGACGGTTGCGTAATAGAAAATGCGTTATAATACAGTGTTGTAGAATTGTGAAATAAACACTTAAATGCGAGGAGTGAAACTATTTTTTGATTAAGCCATTGGCTTTGTTGATAACTAAACACACAAACACTAGCATACTTATAGACTTGACATTACTTTTGTTATCTCAAATTTGACTTTTGAAAGCCCCAATTATTTATCTTTCATATTCGTTTTTGACTACCGCAATAATTATACGTATCCATTAAAAACCTCTTGTCGATAAATGAAATTGGCTAATCGCATATTAAAAAAATACTTTGGATACGATAAATTTCGTCCCTTGCAGGATGAGGTTATTCAATCAATTCTCGATGGTGAAGATGCCTTAGTTATTATGCCTACTGGTGGAGGGAAGTCTCTTTGCTATCAGATTCCAGCTTTAATGATGGAAGGAGTTGCCATTGTTGTGTCCCCTTTGATTGCTTTGATGAAAGATCAGGTTGAAGGCTTGCAAGCCAATGGCGTAAAAGCGGGTTTTTTAAATAGCTCTCAATCTACTCAAGTTCAAAATGGGATTATTGAAGATGTTCATGAAGGTAAAATAAAATTGCTCTATGTTTCTCCTGAGAAGTTGGTGAGCCAGGAGTTTTATTATTTGCTCTTAGAACTTAAAGTAAATCTGTTTGCTGTTGATGAAGCCCACTGTATTTCTGTTTGGGGACATGATTTTCGACCAGAGTATTCGAAAATGGCTTATCTGAAAAAGCAATTCCCCTTAGTTCCTATTGTTGCATTAACAGCAACTGCCGATAGTTTAACTCAGAAGGATATTGTCAGACAATTAGGATTAGGTGAACCTAAACTTTTCCTATCTTCTTTCGATCGCCCTAATTTAAGTCTTAAAGTGGCACCCGGAAAAGATAAGTTTAAAAGTATACTTGGCTTCTTACGTCAGCGTCCACATCAATCGGGTATTATATATTGCCTGAGTAGAAAGGCTTGCGAGGGCTTGTCAGAGAAATTGAGGAATTCAGGTGTTAATGCAAATTATTATCATGCAGGCTTATCTCCTGATGAAAGAGCAGAGCGTCAGGATGCCTTTATCAATGATGATACGCCGATAATTTGCGCTACAATTGCTTTTGGAATGGGAATTGATAAATCCAATGTGCGTTGGGTTATTCATTATAATTTACCTCGAAATATTGAGTCATACTATCAGGAAATCGGTCGCGCAGGACGTGATGGTTTAAAAGCAGATACCTTGTTGTTCTATAGCTTTTCGGATGTCATCGTTCATCGTAAGTTTATAGAGGAATCTGCATTAAAAGAAGTCTCAAATGCTAAGCTGGAACGTATTCAGCAGTTTTGCGATGCTCAAATTTGTCGACGTAAAATTCTTTTAAGCTATTTCGGTGAGCATTTAGAAGAAGATTGTGGTAATTGTGATGTTTGTAAAGATCCACCTAAGCAATTCGATGGAACCTTAATTGCACAAAAGGCACTGTCTGCTATTGTACGATTAAAAGAGCAAGTGTCTGCTGGCACGGTGATTGACGTTTTACGTGGATCATCTCGTCAAGAGATTATGTCTAAAGGTTATAATAAAGTTAAAACTTATGGCGCAGGGAGAGATGTGCCACATCAGGACTGGCAGCAGTATATGCTTCAACTTTTAAACTTGGGGTATATCTCAGTTGCCTATGATGAAGGGAATGCGCTTAAATTAACAGAACAAAGCAAGGAAGTCTTATTTAGTGGGCGTAAGGTGAATTTGGTACATCTAGCATCTATGAAATCAGATCCTAAAAAAGTGGTTGAAAAGACCAAACCCGAAAAACAAGTGCATCGAGAAGATTTGTTTGAAGCTCTTCGTAAATTGCGTTTGGAAATCTCTAGATCTTCTAGAATTGCACCTTATTTGGTTTTCTCAGATGCCACTCTACATGAAATGGTTGATGAAAAACCAACCAGTGAATTTGAAATGAAAATGATTTCAGGGGTTGGTGAGCGTAAATATCAGTTGTATGGTGAATTATTTATAAATGAGATACTAGAATTTGAACAAAAAAAGAATCAGGTAGCTAAGAATAGTAGTCAGTCTTTTTATGAAACCTACGAGTTTTATAAGCAAGGCTATTCTGTAGATGAAATTGCTCAAATTCGTCGCATTAATCCTGTAACCATCTATTCTCATTTGGCATCACTATATGAAAAAGGAGCTGATGTTGATATTCTATCTTTTTTACATGCCAATGACTTGGAGCGCACTGAGAATGCAGTTCGCGAATTAGGACATTTGAACACAAAGGAATTGTATGTTCATATGAACGAAGAAATACCCTATTATAAGATTAGACTAGCGACTTCATATTTAAAGATGTTTGTTGAGGCCTAAGTCTTATTCGTGTCATGTTTTCTATTTCGTAAATGTTATTTTATAAATCATAAAATATTTCTGAAAAAGACCTGTGTTCAGAACTCTTTTTTCTATATTTCGATACAAAAATATATGACTATGATAAAAGCCATTATCGTTGACGATGAGATGAAGAGCCAATCTTCGTTATTTAAATTACTGGAAAGGTTTTGCCCCGATGTCGAAGTTATTGGCTTTGCTTGTAATGTTCAAACAGCTGTAGAACTCATTAACCTAGAAAAACCGGAACTCGTTTTTCTGGATATATCAATGCCTGATGGTGATGGTTTTGAAGTTTTGGAACAGGTTAATTCTCGAGATTTTGAGGTCATTTTTACGACAGCTTATAATGAATATGCTCTGAAAGCCATACAATTTTCAGCCTTACATTATTTGCTTAAGCCTGTTAATTATACAGAGCTTAAAGAGGCTGTTGAGCGATTTAAAAACTCTAAAAAGGATATTAATCTCGAGGAGAAATTCAAGGTTTTGTATGATAGCCTAAAAAATGAACACAAGAAGATTATTTTGCCAACGACCAATGGGCTTCGAATGGTTGAGCTGAATAATATTATTCGATGTGAGGCAAATGGATCTTATACTGATTTCTTCCTTGAGGAGAGAGAGGATTTAATGGTTTCAAAGCCACTTGCTAATTTTATGGATATACTTCCTGAACATTTGTTTTGCAGAGTACATAGTAAGCATTTGGTTAATTTGAATTTCGTTGATCAATATATTAAGGGTCGTGGAGGTCGTATTATCTTAAATGACGGTAAGGAAATAGAAGTTTCAGAAGGAAAGAAAAAGGAGTTTTTAGAAAGATTAAAACAGTTAGCTCACTCTTTGCCTGATAAAAAATAAAATAATTATTTTAAAAACCTTACTCCTGATTAACAGTATAATCTAAGATACTGTTTATTCTTTATTTAGCAATAATAATACGATAGAGTTAAATGGCTTTTTTTATGATTGTAAGGTTTTGATTCTTACTGCTTTAAGTGTAGTTTGTTTGGTTGAAAGGAATGAGTGTAAATATCTCAATACGCAATCGGAAACTCATATGACGTAGTTATAAAACCAAAGCCCTGAACCATTAATTCTAGATTGTTTTACACATAGATGAAGTATACTTTTAGATGTTTAAAATCAATAAAAGTCGCGCTATGTTAGAACATCTAAAGAAAGAGACGCTAAAAAAATTTGGTCAGGAACTATCTTATAATAAGGATTGTGAAGCTCTAGCAGAAATTGTTTGTGATGCCACAGGCGGTAGAATTAGTGCTACTACGGTACGTCGACTTTATGGTTTTTTAAAATCACCTTCAGCTCCATCTAAATTTACACTGGATTTATTAGCACACTATGTTGGTTATAAATCATGGAGCGATTTCCAATCCAATTATGTCTCTGAAGAAAAGGAAGGAGACATTAAGCCTTCTAATTGGCAAGCATTTCGAGAAAGAGCATTTGAGTTGAGTAATGATGCCTATAACTTAATTAAAGGGCAATCGGGTATTCCTTTCAAATCTGTTGCAACTAGGAAAATAGGAGAGGATAGAATAAGCAATTTTCTTCAATCTGATAAAATGGCTCTTAGTTTTGTTGCACCAGGTGGAGCTGGTAAATCAACAATGTTGGCTAAGTGGTATGAGCGAGTAAGTCAAGATACGTCGAGTAAGGATGTTATCTTATTGTTTGACGCAACTTTCATGATTAATTGTTTGAATAGTGATTTTCTGCTTGAGCGCTGGCTCGAGGATCAATTGAATTCAAAATCAAAAACAGATTTGAAATATTTTCTCGATAGACCAAAAGCTTGTGAGGGGAAAGTTATCTTGATTTTAGATGCCTTAGATGAAGTTAGCTATGATAATACAAAATTGGAACGTTTGTTTTTGCAATTAAATCAATTTATTGCAAATCGTAAGGACTCCAAGAATATGAAGTTGATTCTAACATCGAGAACTTCAACATGGGAAAAATTTGCCATCCCTTTTATTCAAAAAGAAAATAGTCTTTTAGAAGCTTGGTATGAAATTGACTTAGATCTTAATCAAGTTGATAAAAGAAACTTTCCTCCTCTTAATGGTTTTGAGATTCAGCATGTATTTGATGAAACCATCAATCAACAATTCTTTTATGAATTGAAAGTTGAAAATCTGGATTATTATCAGCGAAATACAATTTCAAATCCATTTTTCCTTGAATTGTTTGTAAAGACATATGCTCCCAATAGAACGAGTAATATTACAGATGGTTTTAAGTTGATTAATGAATTTTTAAAGAATAAGATTTATTATTCTCGTTATTCTGAAGAGAAAATTGAGATACTAAAGGGGATCTTGAAGATTCAGAAGTATGGTAGAGATTCTCATTCAGTTAAAAAGATGAACCTGAAGTCGATGTTTCCTATACATCTTAAAACAGCAGGAAATTATTATTATGCATATGAAGAAATGTTAAGTTATGGCTTAATATCTGAATATGTTTCGGTTAACGAATACAATGGTTATTGCAAGTTCGTGAAAATTTATAGTGAACAACTTTTTGAAGTTTTATTGGTTAAGGAACTAATTGAGTTTAATCAAGGGATTAACTTCGAATTGTTTAAACAAATAGAAACCGATTATCAGGAATTTGAGCTTAAGGATAGGTTAATTGCACAGTTATTTTGTATTGCAGTCAATACGGATAATTATCAAGCATTATCTAGATTTTTTGAGCTAAGCGAAGATACATTAACAAGTAGTGCTGTAACTGATATCTTGACTACTGTTATTACAAATATGGATGACAAAAAGATTGATCTAATTAAGACATATGCTTTAGGAACTCGTTCTGTTGAATTCATGTTTGCCTTATCTGGTAATTTAAATCGTTTAACAGGTGATTTTAGTAAGGTTGTTGAAATAATATCAGAGACTAATGAAGATAGGACTATAAGAATTAAGTCTTTAAGCTTATTGCTTATGACTTCATTGATGTCCTTAGAACAAGACTTGTCGGACAAATATTATAAATTATTATTAGAGACTGAACCTAACTCTAGTTGTACTGCCTATTCAATTGCTTTGCGTTTTACCAGTATTTTATTTTATAATCACATTTCATGTAAAAGTAATGATCTGGAATTGCTTCGAGTTTTTTATTATCGTCAAATGGCATATTGCCAGGTTGGTGATACATACGAAAGCTGGAGTGGTGAGTTCGAAGTTTTAGTTTGTAATGCTTTATTTTATATGCAATCGTATCACAAAGTTATTCAGTTGATTGAAGACGCTGAATTATTTTACGATCAATTGAATGTTAAAGCTCATTTTTCAAACCATAAATTATTAAGAGCCTATAAACTAATTGCCCAATTTAAGTTGGGAATGAAATTAACAGCTAGTCAACTTCAAGAGTTAGAATTTTGTAATGATAGTTTAATTAGCTCTAAAGCTTATCCTTTACAGATTTTCTTTAAGAGTGCATTAGCAGAAGTTTACTTTGAAGAAGGAAATAGAGATCTTCAAGAAAGACATTCTAATAGAGCTTTTGCAATAAGTGAGTTTGCTCGTTATGATTTCTGTAAGGTTGGCTTACTGACCAAAATGGCTAAATACTACAATGCTTGGGGGGAACAAACAAAAGAGAACTTGTGCATAATAGAACGTGATCAAATTTTAAAACAAAAAAATGCTGAAGTATTGGTTAAGATTCTTAACAACTAAAGCTTTTTTATAATCCTATTTAAATTAGGAATGAGTCATTCCCAATCTGTCCTGTGAATCTGATGTGATTCGCAGGATTTTTTGTTTCAATCTCCTTATTTTGTTGTGTTTGTATGTGGCGCTGGACACTTTTATTGCTAAATGGGCGTTTATTATTTAGGAGCTTATGAATTAAAGTCTTTATCCAATTTTGGAACTTTGCAAATACTGGCAATATTTCTTTATTTTTGCTTCTATAATGAAGTATTAAATACTAATATAACTGTCAATCCAGTAAATATATTACAACCAAATCAGATTTGATAAATGAAAGCTGTCATTTTTAAATATAAGTACATTATCTTTTTATCGCTCATCTTTGTTTTTTTATCGGGTAATACTTTTGCTCAAGAAAAACATACAGTAAAGGGGACTGTAAGTATTAATGGAGGAGATCTCAATGATGTAAAGATCACTTTATACAAGGATTCTCAACAAGAAAGTGTGAGGGATATTTCGAATAATGGGAAGTTCTCATATCAATTGGATTTTGGTTACGATTACATTTTTGAGTTTTCGAAACAGGATTTTGTAACAAAACGAGTGAGGGTTTCAACTTATGTTCCTCAAGTTGTTTTGGAAAGAGATAGCCGTTTCCCTCCATCAAAGTTTTCAATAGAGTTATTCAGGTTTTTCCCTGGTATTGATTTATCTATTTTTGATCAACCTATAGGTGTAATCATGTATAATAATGAGACCGATTTGATTGAAATAGATTTGTCATTTCAAACAGGAATTGAGGCTGAACTTAAACGTATTGAGAAAGAAACCAGATTGAAACAAGAAGCTTATTTGGCTGAACTAGCACGAATAAATGCCGAGTATGGTGATGCGATTAAAAAAGGAGATACTGAGTTTCAGAAGAAAAATTATATCGATTCAAAATCTTTTTATACAGAAGCTTTGAATCTTAAATCTGAAGAAATTTATCCTAAAGATCAAATTTCTAAAATTGAGACTCTACTATTGAGTCAAAAAAGTAAGCTCGAGGCTCAGCGTCTTATAGATGAGAAGTATAATGCATTTATAGAGTTAGCTGATAAGGATTTTGTCGAAACTAATTATGAACCAGCAAAAGTCAATTATAAATCTGCTATTGGTGTTAAGCCGGGAGAGATATATCCGAAAGATCAGTTAGAGAAGATTAATAATATTGAACTGGAATTGAAGCTAAATGCAGAAAATGAGGCGAAGAGATTGGCTGCTGAAGAAGCCATGAAGGATAAATATGATGCTTTTATTACAGCTGCTGATGAGGCTTTCAAGTTAAATGAGTATGGGGCTGCTAAGTCGCAATACACTTCAGCACTTAATGTAAAGCCTGATGAAGTTTATCCTCAAAATCAGATTCAACTAATAAATGATAAATTAGATTATCAAAGACAGTTGACTGCTGCAAATGCAAAGTTTGTGGCTGAACAAAAAGCGCTAAAAGCTGAGTATAATAGAATTATTAAGCTTGCTGATGTCCAATTTAAAAAGAAAGATTATCCGGAAGCAATAATTTTATATGAAAAAGCGATTGAACTAGATTCTGAAGAATCTTATCCGAAATTGCAAATTCAGGTTATAAATGAGGCTATAACCAATGAAAAAGAACTAGCCGCGAATCAGCTTAAGCAAAAAGAAATAGATGATAAATATAACTTGTTTGTAGATTCTGGTGACAAGCAGTTAAAAGATGGAGAATATAGTCTGGCAAAGCAAAATTATATTGCAGCTCTGGCTTTAAAACCCAATGAGAGTCACCCAAAAGCTCAGCTCTTAAAAATTGAGAGTTTGATGGCTCAACAGGCAAAAATACTAGCAGAGAAAGATGCACGTGAAAAGAAATATGCAGACCTTATTTCTTTGGCCGATTCTCAAATGAATGTGGGTGATTTTGATAAGGCTCTAGGTAATTACGAACAAGCTTTGAATATTAAGCCAAACGCTGCTTATCTGGATAAGCAGGTTAAAAAAGCGAAGCAAGGTAAAGTTGATAAAAAACAAGAGCAAGAAGAGAAAGCTAAGCAAGAATTAGAATTACAAATTCAATCGCAGAAGTATAATGATTTAATTGCTAAAGGCGACACCAATTTGGCAGCTAAAAAGTATTTCGATTCTCGTGACAATTATAAAGATGCTCTGGAGATAAAGCCTGACGAAAAGTACCCAAAGGATCAACTTAATAAGTTGGAGGATCTGATGGCCAAGGAACTTCATCAAGAAACAGCAATTAAAGAATTTGAAATTAAATATCAGGCCTTTATAACAACTGGCGATTCGCACTTAAAGACCAATGAATACGAATTAGCCCGGAAAAGCTATAAAAGAGCTTCAGAGATGAAACCTGAAGAATCTTATCCAAAATTACAACTGAAAAAGCTTGACGGTTTAATTGCAGAAGCCAATAGAATTGAGGCAGAGTCGCAATTACTAAATGAGAAATATGAGGCCTTAATCGGGCAGGCAGATAGAGCATTTGAAGCTGAAGATTATAAATTGGCGATTACTAGCTATCAGTCAGCTTTGAGTTTGAAGGAAAAGGAGAATTATCCTATAGAGCAAATAAAGAAATCAGAACAGGCTTTGGTAAAGGTTGCTCAACTTGCTCAAGAAAAATTGAAAGAAGAGAAAGCAAATAGCTTGGCTAATGAGAAATACGCCAAAGCAATTACGTTGGCTGATGCTGCATTGACTAATGAGAATTATAAGAGTGCGAATTCAAATTATGAGCAAGCATTAGAATATAAAAAAGGTGATCAATATGCTACAGCTCAACTTTTGAAGATAAAGAGCTTGATTGCTGAAAAAGAAAGCAAAGCTAAAGCTGATGAGCTCTTATCGAAAAAGAAAGCCATTTTAGACAAGCAATTCAGACTGTTTGTAAGTGAGGGAGATAAGCTGTTTAAGAACGAGAAGTATGCTAATGCCCTGGAAAAATACGAAGCTGCTATTCAAATCATGCGAAATGATGAATATGCCTTAAAGCAGATCGATATTGTAAAGGAAAAATTGGTAGAAGAGAAACTGGGTGCAGAAAAACGTTTGACTCTCGAAATAGAGTATGACACTTATATCAGTTCTGCAGATAAATTATTTGCTGATAATAAACTGAAATCAGCTAAAGAGAAATATCAATTAGCACTCAAGCTTAAATTTAAGAGTTCTTACCCTAAGAATCAGATTGAAATAATTGATGAAACTCTGGCTAAGCAAGAAAAAATAGATAGAAAGAATAATAGGCTTGAAGAGGAATTTGAAGAATCACTCGCTAAAGCAGATTCTAATTTTAAAAAGAAATCATACACTTTGGCAAGAAACCATTATAAGGATGCACAAAAAATAAAACCTCATGATGCTTACGTCAAATCTCAGCTGAGTGAAATTAAGATGATTTTGGAGGCTAATATGCAATCAAAAGAAAATGATTTGTTAACACAGAATTCAAATGCCTTAAGTGATAATTTATTGAAGCTGAAAGAACAAGAATATAAGGCTTTTATTGTTAAAGGCGATGAGGCGATCAAGGATAAGTATTTAGGAAAAGCAAAAGCCTACTATGTAAAGGCTTTAGGTGTGTTTGATCGAGATTATCCAAGAGAGAAGCTGGTGGAAATTGAAGAGTTAAGATCTGCTTTTAGATCTGAGAAGGATCGTTTGGAATATGAGAAATTAATGAGATTTGGCGAAAAGGAGTATGAGAGAGCAAATTATTCTGTGTCTCGACATTATTTGAAAAAGGCTCTATATTTGGCAGCAGATAGAAGTGTTGTTGAAGAAAAATTGGATGAAATTGAACAAGCAATTACAGCAGATAAGCAAAAAGCTCTAGACCTTGAATTTGATGAGTTTGTAAAGAAAGGAAATACAGCTTTTAAATCGGGTAACTTATCGGTAGCTAAATTTTATTTCACCAAAGCTTTAAAAATAAAGCCTAAGGATTCGCAGTTGAAAGAGAATATGGAAAATATTAAAAACTCACTGAAATAAATTAAAATATATGGCATTAAACTATATCTGGGTTTTCTTTTTCGTACTGGCTTTTGTTGTCGGTTTAATCAAGTTGATTTTCTTTGGAGATATGGAAGTTTTTCCAGCTATGATTAATTCAACTTTCGATATGGCCAAAACTGGTTTTGATATCTCACTGGGTTTAACTGGCGTACTAACACTATGGTTGGGTATCATGAAAATTGGAGAACGGGGAGGAATTATTAGAGTTTTCTCTCGTTTGATTGGTCCATTTTTTAATCGCTTATTCCCAGAATTACCTAACGATCATCCAGCTCATGGTTCGATCATGATGAATTTAGCAGCTAATATGTTAGGTCTGGATAATGCGGCCACACCCATGGGTTTAAAGGCCATGACTCAGATGCAAGAGGTGAATCCAGTTAAAGATCGTGCTTCGAATGCGCAGATTATGTTCCTGGTTTTGAATACTTCGGGCTTGACTATTATCCCAATATCCATTATGGTTTACCGAGCTCAATTGGGAGCTGTGAATCCTTCAGATATATTTATACCAATATTATTGGCAACTTATTTTTCTACCATTACTGGATTAATTGCCGTCTCGGTAATGCAGAAGATAAAGCTGTGGGATAAAGTTGTATTGTTTTATTTGGGTGGTATGACTGCTTTTATTATTGCAGTCATCGTGTACTTTTCTAGTATCGAAAAAGAACAAATTGCTTTAATCTCTAGAGTTGTAAGTAATGTTTTTCTCTTCTCTGTAATTGTGGCCTTTATTTTACTGGCTTTCATTCGTAAAGTTAATGTTTATGAAAGCTTTATCGAAGGGGCTAAAGATGGTTTTAATATTGCCGTAAAGATTATTCCTTACCTCATAGCCATATTGGTCGCCATTGGTGTTTTTAGGGCTTCAGGAGCCATGGATATGTTTATTCAAGCTGTTGAGAAGCTTTGTATTATGCTGGGTGTTAATGGTGAATTTATTCCTGCTTTACCCACTGCCCTCATGAAACCTTTAAGCGGTTCTGGAGCGCGAGGTATGATGGTTGATGCCATGACTCAATATGGAGCTGATAGCTTCGTAGGACGTATGACTTCTGTTTTGCAAGGAGCTACTGATACAACCTTTTATATTATTGCGGTTTACTTTGGAGCTGTAGGTATCAAGAATACGCGATACGCTATTACATGTGGTTTAATTGCCGATTTGGCAGGAATTATAGCAGCAATAGGTATTTCTTATTTATTCTTTTATTAGTCTTCGGAAAAGAATACCTTTGCCTCTCAATTTTTATAAATGAAATTTACCCATAAGCTATGATTAATTTTAAAATCGATACGGAATATATTGAGCTAATAAAGCTGATAAAAGCATTGAGTATTAGTGAGAGTGGGGCGCAAGCTAAGATATTTGTAGAAGATGGCCAGGTTATTCGTAATGGTGAAGTTGAGTATCGTAAACGTGCTAAAATTCGACCAGGAGATAAAATTGAAATTTTCGATGAAGTGATTATTGTTGAAT
The DNA here is from genome assembly GCF_003863355.1 of Ancylomarina euxina. Taxonomy (GTDB): domain Bacteria; phylum Bacteroidota; class Bacteroidia; order Bacteroidales; family Marinifilaceae; genus Ancylomarina; species Ancylomarina euxinus. The sequence goes on from NZ_QQWG01000003.1 coordinate 309,037, forward strand.
AATCAGTTTTGATTAAAATATAGCCTAAAAAAAAGTCCAGCATTGCTGGACTTTTCTTGTATATAGACTTTGTGTTTCTTTTAAAGTTTTGGATTAATCAATTGAAGTAGATGCTCATCTTTCCAGCCATCTTGACTTTTAATCCATTGTTTTTTCGTTCCAGTAATTTCGAAGTTCTTAGAACAAAATAAATCGATACTTGCTTGATTACATGTTGTTATATTGCAATAGACTTGATGTATCTGTAAGCTTTTAAAACAATACTTGATTAATGTTTCAAGTGCTTCACTTGCAAAACCTTTTTGGCGATGCATCTTATTGTGAAGAAGAACACCAATTCCAACTCTATTGTGAAAAGGATCGAAATCGAATAAATCGATTAAGCCAATTGCTTCATTTTTTTCTTTCAATTCAATAACCAACCTCAGCTGCTTACTTTCATAAATATCCTGATGTGAATTTTCCAGATATTGCTTTAATACAAATAGAGAAAAAGGCTTTTGGCAATGACTAATCTCCCAGATATCTGAATTATTCTCCCACTGATAAAGTAGTTTTAAATCCTCAGGTTCTAACGCTCTTAGGCGGATTGAATTGTTTTCTAAAATTTGCATATAATCGATTGAAAGACTATTGATTATTCAAGTTGAGAATTAGTTCTTATTATACCACTTAATAGTTCGTGTAAAGGCATCGTAATAACCTTTTTTGAAAGCAATATTTAGAAAGGTTTTCTCATCCTTCTTATCTTCAAAAGCTTCAAAAGTATATCTCGATAATCCATCTTTCCCCTTATTCATATTTAGCCTATCTGCTGGTAAATTATTGAAATAATTCAATGATTTAGGATGATTCAAAGCCATAATTTGAATGGTATACTTATTCGACTTTCTAGTGTTGTAATTCGCGAAAAGAACTTCCTCACCCCAATACGCTTTACGAACATAGGCATCCCAATAGCTCTTTTTCAGAACCTCACCCAGAGCCAATTGAGCTTCAGATTTTGTTGGGAAGATCTTATAAGTATATCTGTAAATGTTTTCAGAATCTCTATAAACATTAACACCTTTAAGATTCTTAAAGTAAGATACAGGTCTAACCTCCTTAAGTGACATCAACTGAATGGTATAAGCCGTGCTTGTCGAAAATTTCATTTCAGGATAAATTAGCTCACCATTGATAACTGTTCTGATAAACGAGTCCCAGTATCCAATACGAATTAATCTGTTTAACTCCTGATTGGCAGCTGTAAAAGATCTGAACTTCTTATAAGTATATCTACTGAAACCATCACTACTTTGGAATATCTTAACATTATCCAGATAGTTAAACATCTCAGGATCCATTGGGATTTGAAGAGCTAGAATCTGGATTGTGTAATAATTTGCTTCTTTTTCCAGTTCCTTAATAATTGTATTATGCTGGATCATACGAATTTTCACCTTCTTCAATCCTTTCTTTTCAAACAACTCTTTTGCTTTTACAGCATCTTTGTAATTCTCAAATCTTCCTTGGATATAGGATAAATTGTTTTCAGGATTCTTAACTTCTTCGATACCTGGTATCTCTTTAAGTTTTGCTAGAATGCTTGTGTCAGATGTATTTAGTTCAATCGTGAAAAACAGAGGTTCCAGCGAAGGTATAGAATCAATATTTTGTTTCTCTAACTTTACCTGAGCATTAGGCGTTTTAGCTACTGGAACTATAACAGGTATATCTTTTTTGATAATAACTTCAGGTTTAGTTTCTTTAATTTTTTTCTCTTCAACGGGTTCCTCAATTGGAGGAACTACTTTTAGAGGATCTTTAAGTTCAGGATCTTCTAGCTTATTATCAATTTCGGGCGTGATGGCTTCTTTTTCAAGACTAATTTTACTTGCTTCATAGTCGATAAGATCCATATCAGCAGGGTAGTCTTCCTCATCTTCACGATGAAGTGCAAGAGGTAAAAGTGTGATGACGCTATGGTTTTCCTTATTGGCGTATTCGGCTGGTACATTCATGACTGTACTCATAGGTCTATAGCCTTCGGCACGAATTTCCAAATTGTATTGCTTCCCAGCATCTATAATAAATAGAAATTTGCCTGATGCGGTATTAGGACGATATAAACCAATGGTTTTATTATCAAGACTTAGTTTGATTCTAGCATTTCCTACAGGTTCACCTTTAGTATTGATCAGTTTTCCCTTAAGTACAAATAAACCGGTATTATCAGCGTCGGGAGTTTGAATTCTAAAAATATCAGCTCTTCCATAAGAACCTTTTCTATATGAAGCCATATAGGCTCTTTTTCCATCAGGAGTAGGTGTATAGTAAATATCCTCTTTAGTTGAGTTTATCGGAAACCCAACATTTACAGGTTTCGTCCAGCGCCCATTTTCAAATGTAGATTTGAATACATCGAAGCCACCCATAGTTTTATGCCCCTTTGAACTAAAGTATAGATTTATTCCATCGTGATGGATAAAAGGAGCTTCGTCATCGTAAATGGTATTGATATTTGGACCAAGGTTTTGTGCGGGTCCCCATTTCCCATTAGGAAGCTTTTTAACGCTATAGATATCCATCTTTCCATAACCACCTGGGCGATCACTAGAGAAATAGATGGTTCTTCCATCAGATGAAATTGAAATATGACTTTCCTTGCTAGGAGAGTTGATATCAGAATGTAATTTCTGTGGCCTTGTCCAATTTTCACCATTCAGTTTACTCACATAAATATCTCCACCATTCGATTCATTATTGTTGTAATAACCAGCCTTGTAGACGTATATTTCTTGTCCGTCAGCTGAAATGGATATTGAAGCATCGTGATCTTTAGTATTCAGAATACTAATGCCTTTAGGTTCTGACCAAACACCATTAACCTGTTGAGAGATATAAATGTCTTCGAAGAATTGTCCATCCTTATCAACTTTGCTCCCTGTACCATTACGCCTTGATGTGAAAACCATGGTTGTTTCGTCAGCAGTGACACCTGGACTATGTTCGGCATATTCAGTATTAATTGAGTTCCCTAAGTTTTCAACTGTTATATTGACAGGATTTTCAGTTAGTTGAATGGCATTTCTGCAAATTTCAATTTCACGTTCAATTTCAGTAATATACTCCACGTCTCCTCGAGGAACCAGGTTTAGAAGATTGTTGTAGGTTCTAATCGCCTTGCTAAATTGGTAATTGATATGATAAGATTTACCCAAATTATAATAGTAGGCAAGCGGAATGTTGTTTTTAGATTTGGTATATCGAATTGCTTTTTCAAGGTATTCAGTTGATTTTTCCTTTTCAGATTCAAGATTAAAATAGCAAACACCCAACATATTATTGAGATCAGCATTTTTTCTATCAAGCAGTAATAAGTCGTATAAAACAGGTGCAGCTTCGCCGTAGTTTTTGTTGGCAAAATACATGGTTGCCATTTTTGTTTTTTTACGTTTACTTGTTTTGTCAGTGGTAGAGAGTGAATTACTAGCGAAACTAGTATTGACACCAATTGCTATAATTATAAAGAACAAAAAGGTTCTTAAAAGTTGAGTGGATGTTTTTTTGTGAATTCCAGAATTCAACTTTAGCATATGTTTAAATATTATAGACAATGAGTTATCATATAAAATGAGAGAATGGTATTTTATTTAATGAATCAAAGACTAGCAACAGGCTTGAGGATTTCGAAGGCTATTTGGAACAAACCCTTTAAAACTCTCAGAACTTCAATAGTCTAATTTTATTAAATAAAAGACGTACATACGTTGTGACATCTCATATTGCCACTGAACAATGCAAGATATAAAAAACTTTGATTTTTTTGCATAAAAAAAACGCAGAAATCAAGATCTGCGTTTTCTTTTAATAGGTGTTTTTATGTTCTGTGTAAGACTTTTAGATCTCTAATAAATTATTAAAGTAATTGAGTCGTATCAAAATTCTCAAGATTTTCAGCTACTCTTTTCAAAAACATGCCACCAAGACCTCCATCTACGACACGATGATCGTATGATAATGAAAGAACCATGATGTGTCTAATTCCGATTGTATCACCTAGAGGCGTTTCAATAACAGCTGGCTTCTTTTTGATTGCACCAACTGCTAAAATTGCAACTTCAGGTTGATTGATGATTGGTGTACCCGTCGTACTTCCGAATGCTCCTAGATTTGTGATTGTGAAAGTACTTCCTTGAATATCATCTGGTTTTAATTGGTTCATTCGAGCTCGGTTTGCAAGATCGTTGACCGATTTACTTAAACCAATTAGGTTCTTCTCGTTAGCATCTTTTATTACAGGAACAATTAAGTTACCATTAGGCAAAGCTGTAGCCATCCCAATGTTAACAAAATTCTTACGAATGATTCTATCCCCATCAACCGAAACATTAATTAGGGGATAGTCTTGAATAGCCTTAGTAACGGCTTCAACAAAGATTGGTGTGTAAGTTAATTTCTGATTATGCTTTTTTAAGAAATTATTTTTCACCTTATCTCTCCATTGTACAATTGGAGTCACATCAACATCAATAAAAGAAGTCACGTGAGCTGAGACTTGAAGAGAATTGGTCATATGATTAGAAATCAATTTCCTCATTCGATCCATTTCGATAATTTCAACGTTTTGTCCTGTGTAAGAGTTGTGAGCAGGAGGACTTATTTGTGGAGCAGGAGTTGATGAAACAACTGCAGGTTCTATTACTTTTGTCGTCTTGCGGTCTTCGATATATTGTAGAATATCCTTCTTCGTAATTCGATTCGATTCACCAGAACCAACAAGAGTGTTCAGTTCTTCATTTGTGATATTTTCAGACTTAGCAATTGTGCGAACAAGTGGTGAAATGAAATTGCCATTTTCCGTTTTGGTTTTCATAGCATCACTCTTTTCAGGGGCCTCAGTTATAAGTGTAAATTGAGGTTCTTTCCTTTCAATAGGAGCTTCTTCTTTTTTTTGAGATGCATCTGCATCGTCAATGTTTTCGCCATCAGTTGTAACTATCGCAACGAGATCACCAACTTTAGGAACATCGCCTTCTTCAAATAAAATTTTTGCAATAATACCACTTATAGGTGCAGGAATTTCAGAGTCAACTTTATCAGTTGCAATTTCCATAATCGAATCTTCCTCTTCAACAGAATCGCCTTCTTTCTTTAGTAGCTTTGTAATTGTTGCTTCAATGATACCTTCACCCATTGCTGGAAGAAAGATTTCGTATTTTGCCATATTGATTTTGTTTAGTGTTTGCTTATTTAGTCTAAATAGAATACAAATTTAATTAAAAAAGAGTAAAAGACAAGTATGTCTTATTAGTAAAATCGATCACCTTTTTTTAATGTCTAATTAGTTTTCTCTATATCATAAAAATCTGATTACTTCCTTGAAGATAAGCTTTATGTTTTGGATATCCTTAAGCTCGAAGAATCAAGAAATTGACATTTATAAACTTTTATCAAAGGGCACTCTGTTTAGAAGAGAACGTCCTAGTGTGATCTCATCGGTATATTCCAACTCATCGCCAATAGAAACACCACGAGCAATAGTTGTTATAGGAACTTGATGGGGTTTTAATTTCTTGTAAAGATAGAAGTTTGTTGTATCCCCTTCCATTGTTGTGCTAAGAGCTAAGATGATTTCGGTTAAATCTTCTGCTTGAGCTTTCTCAATCAGCGGTTGTATACGTAAATCACTAGGTCCAATCCCATCCATTGGAGAAATAATACCACCTAAAACATGGTAGATACCATTGTATTGTTGCGTTCTTTCAATCGACATGACATCCCGTATACTTTCAACCACACAAATGGTGGTGTTATCTCGCTTAGGACTGGCACAAATGTCGCAAATATCGTTATCCGAGATATTGAAACAAGATTTACAATGCTTAACTTCTTCGCGCAGCTGTATAATGGTATTCCCAAACTTTCGAACTTCGTCCTTATTTTGGTTAAGAAGATGCAAAACCAATCGAAGCGCAGTTTTCCTTCCTATTCCCGGTAGTTTTGAGAATTCAGAAACGGCATTTTCTAATAGTTTGGATGGGAAGTTATCGTAATTCATGTTTGAGTATCTAGTCGAAGTATTCAAAAGGATTAGTTCGTATTCTTAGCCCAAATGTAAGTATTTTTCGCATTATTTTATCGGAGACTTATTTATGAAATAAGCTGATGGGGTTATGATGATAATAATTTCTATTTTTGAAACTTACTTTTAAAAGATCTCTATGTCTCCAGTAAATATCATATTTGTAGTTGTTGCTTATTTTTCACTTCTACTCTGTATTTCATACTTCACAAGTCGAAAAGCCGATAATAAAGCCTTTTTTTTGGGAAACAAACAGTCTCCTTGGTATGTGGTGGCTTTTGGTATGATTGGAGCTTCACTTTCTGGAGTAACCTTTATTTCTGTTCCGGGTTGGGTTAAGTCTACCGAATTCTCCTACATGCAGATGGTTTTGGGGTATATGCTAGGTTATATTGTTGTAGCTAATATTCTACTTCCCTTATATTATCAATTGAACTTGACATCGATTTATACCTATTTGAAAGGTCGATTCGGTATTGTTTCCTATAAAACGGGTGCTTCATTATTTTTACTTTCTAGAACAATTGGTGCTTCATTTCGTTTGTTTCTGATGGCAAATGTGCTTCAAATAACGGTGTTTGAAGCCTGGGGTGTCCCTTTTGCACTTACAGTTTTGATCACAATATTGTTGATATGGCTTTATACCTTCAAAGGAGGTATCAAGACGATTATTTGGACGGATAGTTTGCAAACCTTATTTATGTTGCTTTCAGTTGGGATTAGTATTTATCTGATTATGGATAAGCTCGATTTGAACCTATCAAGTGCTATGACTGCTATAAGTGATAGTGATTATGGGAAGGTATTTGAGTTTAAGGATTGGGGCAGTAAGCAGCACTTTCTCAAACAATTTTTCACAGGAGCTTTTATCACTATAGTGATGACGGGTCTTGACCAGGATATGATGCAAAAGAACTTAAGTTGTAAGAATTTGGGTGAGGCTAAGAAAAATATGTATTGGTATGGCTTTGCTTTTATCCCAGCCAACCTTCTGTTTCTGATGCTTGGGGTTTTGCTCTTAATGTTTGCGCAGCATCAGGGTATTGCTATTCCTGAACGTGGCGACGACTTGTTTCCTATCCTAGCCACTCAGCATCTTGGCCCGGTTGTGGGACTTTTCTTTCTTATTGGTTTGATGGCTTCAGCTTATTCTAGCGCGGATTCTGCTCTTACCTCACTTACAACATCTTTCACGGTTGATATACTGAATGCTGATGAGAATGATGAAGTAAGAACTAAAAAACTACGTTTTCGTTCGCATCTATTATTCTCACTTATCCTGCTTGACGTTATTCTTATCTTCCGAGCTATAAACGACGATTCGGTTATTTCAGCCATATTCACCGTTGCTGGATATACCTATGGACCTTTGTTGGGTTTGTATGCTTTTGGTTTATTCACAACTATTCAAGTTAAAGATAAATGGGTACCATTAGTGACTATCGTAGCACCAGTTTTGTGTTATATATTCGCTCAGAACTCAGTGGATTGGTTTGGATTCAAATTAGGTTTTGAACTACTGATGCTTAACGGGCTTTTAACTTTTATTGGTTTGCTAGTAATCAGGAGGAATAAGGTTGAAGGATAAAGGATAAAGGATAAAGGATAAAGGATAAAGGATAAAGGATAAAGGATAAAGGCGCGATGTTTTATGTTTTTTTTATTTTCCACATCACCACATCACCACATCACCACATCACCACATCACCACATCACTGCATCAATTCATCCATTTAGGAAGTTTCTTTGATTTAGGTTTGCGTCCATAAAAGAAATCATCTAAGGGTGCGGCTATTTGTCTAAAAAGAGGCGAGTATTTAATTCCAAATCGAATGGCATTGTGAAGTAAATTATCAGGATGTGAGTAGGGACAAGTTGCCATACAACGTCCACAGTCTGTTCCGGCTTTGCACCAATAGGTAAAACAGGATTCTGAATTAATTTGCCATCTTTTAACGCCATCAACCTTTTTAGGATTGTCTGATGAAATGGATTTACTAGGGCAGACTTCGGCACATTTTTTACAGCGCAAGCAGAAATCTAGCATATAGTTCAACTTCTTCCGATCTTTAGTTGTTAATGGGAATTCGGTTGTGATAACGCCTAAGCGAACTCTGGGACCTTGTTTGGGTGTCATTAATAATCCCATTCGTCCAATTTCTCCTAAACCAGCATCACGGGCAACTAAGGGGCAAATAACTTGATAATTTCCATCGATATGTGCACGGGCTGAGTAACCTAAGTGATGTAGGAATTCAGCTATTTGAATGGCTATTCGTCCCGAATCGAGATACTGTTGTGCCGATTCCATCACAATAGACGATTTTGGGGCTGCTTTCACCATTTCTTCAGTCATCTCTACTGTAAAAGCGATGGCATGGCTGTGCGTGTTTTGAATTTCATTTCCATATTCGTCTCCACGTCCCTTGTGGGAATACAAATGGTAATCCTTAAGTTCACAGAATCCAATGTCTAATGCACCTAGTTTCTTACCCCAGGCTTTTAGGAAAGGACTCATTTTTTTTGGATCAGTTTCTTTACGATTTGAATTAACCTGACCATCAACAGCTTTCTTAAATTGTCCAACTGCAAAAAAGCTGGCATGTGCCGCTGCAAAAGCAAATGTGTGATTGAATAGTGATTTATCAGAACATAGTCCTGCTTCCTTTCTGAATATATTGTCGAGTTCTTCTTTCTCAGGGTATTTAGTGTAATAGTTCTTATAATTTTCGCTTCCTACAATTAATTCATTTCGTGAAAACATCACGTTTCTTTCATCAATCTTAGTCAAAGGGGTTTCGTCACAAATTGTTTGTGGTGTTTTAAAAGGATAAATAAACAAGAGTCCTGTAATTATTAAATCAGCAAATAGAACTAATGCCAAGATGTTGTAGTTATAATACCAAGCGATGAAATAAGGTATAGGAAGTAGCAAACCGATAATAAGGGCTCTGAATGCTGCTCTTTTCTCATTTTCTATATAAAAGATATACGTGCTGTATAGAAAGATGACTATAAAAGCCAATGAACTAATCAAGCAAAATAGTGTTGAAAGATTGAAAAGCGTATCCATTTATGATGAGGGGTAATGGTGTTATTTTATTTATAATACGTTGTCAAGATAGGTAAATTAGGCTTTTGGATTGTTTTGATATCGAGTTTAGAATGAATCAAAGAAAGCCTCATTTTAAGTGAGGCTTTCTTTGTATATAGATATTTTAATTCTAAAATTGATAAACGAATGCATTGATACTCATACCTGCACCCACTGATGCAAATACCACATGATCACCTTTTGTGAAATGGTGACCTTCGAGTTCTCCTTTGGTAATCATATCGTACAAAATAGGGACGGTTGCCACCGAATTATTCCCCATTTTTTTGATGATCATTGGCATAATATCATCGGGGACTTGTCTTTCGCCATATAGTCGAAATAGACGCTTAGCAATAGCTTCGTCCATTTTTTCATTGGCTTGATGAATCAGAACTTTCTTGATATCTTTTAATCCCAATCCTGCTTTTTCTATACATTCTTTTACCAGTTGTGGAACGTTTGAAATCACATATTCATAGATTTTATGCCCATGCATTTTGATATAGAAATCACGATCTCTATTTTGGAAATCAGGGTTATGTGATGCACCTGACCATAAGAAATAGGCTTCGTTTAAAGTATCAGTACGAACAGAATGGGCGATAATTCCTGTTTCATTCTCGCTTTCAACAGCTTCGAGAATTGTCGCACCAGCTCCATCAGAATAAATCATACTATCTCTATCATGCGGGTCGCATACTCTAGAGAGTGTTTCAGAACCAATAATCATTACTCTTTTTGCATCGCCTGATTTGATAAAATAGTTAGCCTGAATCATTGCTTGGACCCAACCAGGACATCCAAAAAGAATGTCGTAAGCGACAGTTTTAGGGTTTTCTATTTTGAGTAAATGCTTGACGCGAGCCGCTAAACTCGGCATCAATTGAGGTGCAACAGTATTGGCTGAAACGTCACCAAAATTATGAGCGACTAAAATATAATCCAGGCTTTCTTTATCGATTCCTGAAGATTCGAGAGCTCTGCTTGCAGCAATAAATGCTAAATCTGAAGCTTTCTGATCTTCGCGAGCATAGCGTCTTTCCTGAATACCTGTGATATTGTAGAATTTTTCAAGAACTTCAGGCGTCGTTTCACCATTGTGACTGCCATCAGTATTGTAAAATATATTTTTTAGGAAATCTTCATTTTTAACTTCAATTTCAGGAATATAGCTTCCTGATCCAACGATTTTTGAATATGTGCTCATCTTCAATTTTTTTTAAATAATAAAATAAAGTAGGGCGCATGAAAAAACTTTAAGGGAATTTTCCTTAAAGTCAGTTAGATGAGAGTATGAATCTACACTTGTTTTTAAGTGTATTCTGTTTTAGTAGTTGCGACTAAGTTAGAAATTTATTTATAAATATGGTTTTATTTGGCATTAAAAAAGCGCAATCGGGGGATTGATCGCGCCTTAATTTATTAAGCTATTATTAATTTTTAAACAGCTGTGCTTTTAATTTTTTATCGACAGGATTTTTGCCTAACCAAATACTCCAAAGTGCTTTTTTAAAGGCTAAGCCTTTAATATGGGTCAGTTGCTCTCCATTTTTCGAAATGCTTGTCCCAGCTTCAGGCTGATACGTAAATTGAAAAAGATCTTCTTTTTCAACACCTTGCTTAAACACATTTAGGAATGCCTCAATTTCGTTTTGAATAGCCTCGGGATTACCTTGTGTCGATTTTTCAAATCCTTCGCGAATGGCTTTATCCATCTTTTCGGCAGTAATAAGTCCCGAAATAATACTTAGGCGAATCACAGCCGTTTCGTTATTTGAAACAACAAGGTCTGCATCTTGCTTGGTGTTTGAAACAAATAGACCGAGTGTGTACATGTCCATCCACAACTTAACTCGTGTACCAGTTCCTTTCAGATGAAGTTCTTGATTCTCGATTTTTAGATTTTTAGGAAATACCTCAGTTTTGTTTTGTGACATGGCATTTAAACTGAAAAAAGCCAGAATTATAGGAATAAGTAATTTTTTCATTCTGATAGATTTGAAGTTTGTAAAGAATAATCTTAGCTATAGAGAATTTTAGCATAGCATAAGTAAAAGGTTGCAACAATATTAACCAAATAATTGAGCCAAAGAGGGTATTGTCGTTTACCTGATTTCAGATCTCCTTCGAGTATGTATATAAAAGTAAATAGTACGCCAAAGGCCCACATCAAAAGAAAAGACCAATTGAAACTGCTTACATCTTTGGTTTCCCATGTTTGAATCACTTGGGGAATAACACCAATACTGAGTATAATATTTCCAAACCAACCCAATGATTTGAAGAAACTTATTTTTTTGAAAAATTTGTGCATAATTGTTTCGTCTTTTCTTGTTCAACTAACAATAATACAAATATTCTATTTATAAACTCAGCATATACTTAATTATCGACTCATTAAAACTGTTATGCCTGTAATGATTTGTTTTAGTAGCAAGATGTCTGGTTCTTGACATATTACCCGTATAGGTTTTGTGCAAGACACCAAATCCAGCAGTATAACCTGTAAAATAAAACTTCGTTAGTATCTGTTGAGCTCCCAAAGCAAGAAAGGCCCCATTGAATAGAAAGGTAAATGAACCTTCAGTAATTTTCCCACAGTATATCTGCCCGGCACCAGGGATGAATCGAGATAGGTTTTCTGCTTTCTCAACTGATTTTAACTTGGGTAAATTCTTTTTAGAATATAAGGAATCAATTTGCTTAGTGATAACAGTAAATTTGTCTTTTAATGAAGCCTGATTGCTAATATATTCTTTTGCCCTTTCCTGAGCTTTTGCCCACTGTTTCATTTCATTTAAAATGAAGATTTCAATCAGAAGTGTTTCATTAGGGAGGTTCTTATTTTTGAGTTTATGCCTAAGTTGAGTTATTTGCATTTGAGCCTTCTGAAGCTTATTGTCCAGATAATACGAAAGGCTCAACTCTTTTTTAACATTGGTGTAGTTCTCAATGCTTTCTCTAAACAGATTTATTCTCTCAAGTGTTTTGCATGATTTCGTAAAATCAGAAAGTTGTTTATAGCATTGTGCTTTTTTATATAGGGTCCTAAGTAAATCTTGTTCCTCTGCTGAGAAGTATAAGAAACGCTCGTACTCGATAGCAGCAAACTTATATTTTCCAATAGAAAATAAGCTGTCTGCTTTCAATAATACGCTATCATTTTGCCCTTTACTAGTTGAAGATATTGCGCAAAGGAATATGAATATTAAATAATATTTTTTGATCCATTTCATGATTAAACTCTTCGTTTGATATTTTTACAGAAAACACTGATCCATAAATATTGCCTACATAAAATATGGTGAATATCGATCCAAATAGGATTGTTTTAAAATTTTTGATGCCTAGTTTCCTATGATTTTCCCATGTTACTAATCCAGTAGAAGTAACCATCAGCATAGATGCAATTCCTTCTCCCGTTTTGCCAGCATATATTTTACCTGAACCTGGAACAACAGCTGACATTAAACCAGCTAGCCACATTTTTTTCGGTTTTCTATTCTTTATTGAAGCATGTAATTTATTAAGGTTGACAACTTCGGATTGTAGAGACGGAAGAATATCCGTTGTTTTTAGACGACTTGTTTCATATGTATTTAAATCCCTTTCTAATAAAGCGATTCCTGAGATTTCAAAGTTTTTTAATTGCACCAATTTTTGATTCAATTCAATCTGCAAGAGTACTTGTTTGGCATCATTATAGTTTTGGGTATGTGCATAATTATAGGCTGCAAAAAACTGACTTTTGTGATAAAATGAAGATTCTGGTTTAACCTTTTGAAGACTCTGAGCAGAACTTTCCAGTTGTTTAAGAGAATATAGACTCCATCCCTTAAGGTAGTGTAAACTATCGCTATTGGTTTTTTTATCGAGAAGGTTGAGTTCAAGCAGAGCTTCATCGAAGTCATTTGATTTAATGAGATGATGCGCAAACTCCAATCGTTGTTTTATGGAGTACTGGCCCAATAGATTAAGTGATAATGCACAGAAAAGGACTAAAATTATTATTTTTTTCACTTTGACTCAAGATTGATTATCGGTTTGATTCTATAATAGCTAACACTATCATGAGCATGATGGCTTTTTTGATCGAACTTAAAATAGTTAATACTGGTTGCGGCAATTCTATTGCATCTACAAATTCTGTCAGAGCTAAGGAAGATTCCTTTTACTAAACCATATTCTCTGATAGCATCTTTACTAAAGTCTGAGCAAGTTGGATGATAAAGACAATCTGCAGAAAATTGCTGAGATAGAACATTTTGATAAAGGTATAGTAGAGATCCAAAACCTAAACTGATAGGGTTATATTTTTTTAACCAACTTTTTTCGTTCTTATAGATATACTCTCGACTAGGCTTCTTGGTGTTAAGTGTATTCGTTTTTGTCTTGAGGATAAGTTGAATATTGCTTGATTCTTTGCTTTGTGCCTGTGTTAAGATGCATAAACAGAGTATGAAGCTAAAGGTGAATGTCAGCTTATAAATCTGATTTATTAACTTTTGCATTGTCTGGAACTTTAAAGTTGAAATAGGATGACGAAGGCGTATTAGAGACTTTAATATTTGAATATATTGTGCGTTGAACAATGGAATCTTTTTCTGGAGTATAACTTATTTCTGTCACCTTAGTTGGCATTTGAAAATAGGTTGTTGAGAAGTAATCGTAGTAATAAATCTTTTTTAAGATGTCGCCTTCGGAGTTAAAATAGGCTGCATATATAGGATTATCACCTTCGTAAACGACCTCAACCTTCTTAACGGCATTCATTTCTTGAGGAGCTTCCCAAACAAAGATCAGGTACTTTTCATCTAGTCTTGAATCTATCATAGTAAAACCCTCTCTTTCCAAGCCTAAATCTTGTTGTTGGTTGCTGGAAAAATAATAGATTAATTCGTTCTCACTCGATAGGGTAATATCTTGTGTGAAAGTAACTGTATTCGTTTTGGGAATATAAAGTTTTATTTCTCCTTTTCTGTTGCTTACTTTTATGAATTCTGTGGGAGAACTGTATGACGAGACGAGTATGCCTTGTTCTTTATCGTAGAAAAAATCAGCATGAGCTTTGCTCAGTAAGCCTTTTTTATATGATTGATTATCCATACTGAAACTGATATAGTTTGAGTTCTTTTGAGCAAACAAAACAGTAGGGAATAGGATACAAAGGAAAAATGATAATCGAATAAGCAACATGTTAAATTATTTGATTTTTTTAATGAAATTGCTGCTATAAATCACAAAGATGATATGGATTTATAACAGCAATCATAAAATAACACTTTAAGGTATTACCACATAAAGAATTTTGGATTGTCTACAAATTGACTGATGTCATCGTAATTTATTATAAGAACAATAAAATCGACTAATGGGACTAGTCCGAAAATACCACCACAAGTTAAGATGTACCCAACTCCAGTCATAACCTTAGTTCCAAGATAAAAACGGTGGATCCCTAATCCCCCTAAAAAGAAATCTAATACGATCGCTAATAAAGGATCTTTAGCCTTCAAACTAGAATTTAAGTTTGCTGTAGATGTCATCAAGTTTGAAGACATGTCAGTTAAATTCATCATGATGGTTGTTGAAGCTTTTTCAAACAATACATCAATCTTTGCATCGTTGATTTGGTAGTTAGATGCCTCTACATTCGAAAATGTAAACATTGTGCAAATAAATGCAACTACGAATAAAAACTTTTTCATTTAATTATAATTTATATGTTCAAACCTAAATTAAGAAAATAAATCTATTTAATAGGCTTTATACTTAATTATTGAATAAGTCTGTTAAAATCATCACCAGTAGGATTCTGGAATACTCTAAGATTAAACTCAGGAACAATAGCCAAAATGTGATCAAATATATCAGCTTGTATAGCTTCATAATTGGCCCATTCCTGATCATTAGAGAAAACATAAATCTCAATTGGAAGTCCTTTTTCTGAAGGCTGAAGTTGACGGACCAGGAAAGTCATATCATTATGAATTTTGGGATGATTTTCTAAGTAGGCTTCAATATACTTTCTGAATGTTCCAATATTAGTTAAGCGTTTTTGATTTACAGGAATTTCATTTTCAGGATTGGCTTGCTTGATCTCTTCTTTCTTTTCTTGAATATAGCTGGTGATTAGTTTCACTTTCTCGGCCATCTCAATTTCCTGGTCAGACAAAAAATGAATAGATTTTACGTCGATATTCAGATGACGTTTAATTCTTCTCCCACCTGATTCTTCCATCCCTTTCCAGTTGTTGAATGATTCTGATACAAGAGCATAGGTCGGTATAGTACTAATCGTTTTATCCCAGTTTTGAACTTTCACCGTATTTAAACTGATATCGATAACGGTTCCATCTGCATTTTTCGATGGCATACTAATCCAATCGCCAATACTCACCATCTTGTTGGCTGAGAGTTGAATGGAAGCAACAAAGCCTAATATAGTATCCTTAAATACCAAAATAAGAACAGCAGCGAAAGCACCCATTGTGCCTAGAACTACAGTTGGCGTTTTATCAATTAAGATTCCTATGATAGAAATACATCCCATTACGTAGAAAAAGATCTTGACAATCTGGATGTAACCTTTTATGGGGCGGGTTTTGCTAACGGTTAGTGTGTTGTATATATCATTAGCCGCACTAAGGAATGAGTCTATAAGCATTAAAGCTAAGATAATCATGTAAATCTGAGTGGCTTGTTGAATAAACTGCCCTGTAGGTTCATGATAAATCAAACCAGCACTAAAATTGATAATGATGGCTGGAGCAAAATGGGATAATTTATTAAAAACTTTTCTTTCCAACAGAATATCGTCCCAATGCGTTTTGGTTTTTCGTACGAGTTTAGTAATGATGGTAATCAAAACTTTTCTAGAAATGATATCGGAAAGCCAGGCTAGGATCAAAACGACAACAACAGCAATTGCTGATTGTAGAATAATTGCAAAGTTTTCAGCAATACCTTGATTGATTAGCCAATCTCTTAAATGGGATCCAAGTAGTTCTTTCATGTTTACTTATCTATGAATGAGGATGTTTTGAATGCAATTGATAGTATGTCCAGTTGCGATTAATATATGAACAAATATATTGAATCGCTTTATTAAAAAGAAACTTGAAAGGAATTCCTCTAAAGAGAATATTTTAAACGTTATAAATAACTTAAAGAGCTGAAAAAGATCATTAAAATGCTGTAAATTTTCTCTTAAGTTTGCAATAACCTTAAACATATAGAAATGATACGATCTTTAACCTTAATCTTAAGCGTGCTATTAGTAGCAACAAAGTTGAGTTTTGCCTCAGTTGATTTTGATACTTATTTTGAGCACAAAACATTACGAGTTGATTATTTACTTGGAGGGAATGCAAATGAGCAGACTGTTTTTTTGCAGAACTTAAAGAAGGAATCTCACTGGGGAGGTTCAACAAAAAATCTTGTAGATAGCTTTAATTATGGTAACTTTCGATATAAGTTGATTGATAAAACTTCAGGAATTTTAATTTATTCTAGAGGCTTTGGGTCTTTGTTTCAGGAATGGCAATCTACTCCAGAGGCAAAAACTTTGAATAGATCCTATTATCAGGTGAATGTGATGCCTTTTCCTAAGAATAAGGTTCAGTTTATTATTGACTATAGAAATAGAGACGGTGTTTTTGTACAACTTTTTGAATACGAGATTGATCCAACGAATTATTTTATTTTAGATGAAACGGCAATTAAAGTTGAGCACTCTAAGATCTTGGGTCATGGAAATAATGATTCTAGTATTGATGTGGCTTTCATAGCTGAAGGCTATACTCAGGAAGAAATGGGGAAATTTAGAGCAGATGTCGAGCGCGTTGCAGGTTATATTTTAAATGTAGAACCTTTTAAAACTTATGCTGATCGATTTAATATTTATGCCTTGGAATCTATTTCAGAAGAATCAGGACCAGATATTCCAGGGAAGCATATTTATAAGAACACAGTTCTAAATTCAAATTTCTATACTTTTGATTCGGAGCGATACCTTACAACCTCTGATTTGAAGAGTATGTATGATATTGCCGCTAATGTACCTTATGATCAGATTTTCGTATTAATAAATACTGAAAAATATGGCGGTGCAGGTATCTATAATTATTACACTTCTTGCGCTTCTGATCATAAATTATCCAGAGAAGTTGCCAGCCACGAGTTTGGACATGGATTTGTTGGTTTAGCTGATGAATATTACACTTCAGGCGTATCAGTAGAGGATTTCTATAATTTGAAAGTAGAACCTTGGGAACCTAATATTACAACCTTAGTCGATTTTGAAAGTAAGTGGAAGTCGATGATAGAAGAGGGACTTGTTACACCTACACCTAGAACTAAAGATTATGAAGATAAAGTTGGTCTTTTCGAAGGAGGTGGTTATATGAGCAAAGGAATTTATTCTCCTGTTCAGGATTGTAAAATGAAATCGAATAATAAAGATGAATTCTGTCCTGTTTGCCAGAAAGCTTGTGAAAGAATGATCAAGTTTATAATTGGAGAATAGCCCTGATATTTCATTATAAAAAATGCACTCATGTTGATGAGTGCATTTTTTTTGAATAGGTTACTTTAGATTCCTATTCTTTTTCCTTTTTAGCAAGGCTATAGAAGGCTAGTAAAGCCAGTCCTCCAAATAAGAAGATCATTGAGAAATATGAAACCTCTTCGCTCATGCGAGTATACTCATCAAGAATATTTCCAACCAGAATACCAATTGCTAATCCGATAGCTAAAATTCCGTATTTTAAACTTTCCTGAGTTCTATCTTTAGTTGCACTAACTAAAAGTTCAGCGCTAAGACCTTTTTCAATTAAAGCTTTTCTTTCACGATGACGGTGAACAAGAAAAATGCATAATGGTATAATTCCAAAAACAGAAATAATTGCGACTACTCCAGTGATATCCATAATATAAGTTTTAAATTTAAATAATATTCTTTTTTTGTAATAAAAGCCTTATGTTTTTCGCTTTCAACTTTATGACGCCATGTTTGAAGAAAGGGTTACAAATAAAAGAACTTTTTTTGATAGGGTATTTACCTGTTTGTTAATCATTATATAGTTGTGTTGTCATTTTATCTGTAACCAATATAAGTTTGGTGCGTCTAACTAATAGATGATTCAAAATAGATGCAACATTTAATGATTTTTTTCAGTCTATTGTATTGTGGGGAGGAAGGTGAGCAGGTAATTATCTCTAAAACAAGTTTGTTTAAACATGAAATCTAACAAGGATAGCTATTACATACAGAAAATTAAAAATGGTGATGTTGGAGCCTATGCCTATTTGGTCGACCGTCATAAAAAAATGGCTTTTAATATTGCTATGCAACTAATTGGGAATAGAGAGGATGCAGAAGAAATCACTCAAGATGCTTTCTTAAAAGCTTATCAGGCATTAGATAGTTATAAAGGAGAATCGAAATTTTCAACTTGGCTCTATCGTATCATATACAATGCATCTATTTCGAAGATGCGAAAAAAAAAATTAGATCAGGTCTCCATTGATGATGATTATAATGCTTCGGTTAGTGTGAAATCGACCCAGTCGGCACTTCAAGCTTTAACGAATGAGGAGCAGAAACTATATATAGATAAAGCTCTTAATAAAATGAGTAGTGAAGAAAAGACTATAATAAACCTCTTTTATTTAGAAGAGAATTCTATTGATGAGGTTTGTGAAATTACTGGATTGAGTGTAGCAAATGTAAAAGTTAAATTACATCGATCTCGTAAGAAATTATACGGTATCTTAGAGCAGTTTTTACAAGAAGAGTTGAAGACGATACTTTAAGATGATGATTAAACAAATAGAATAAAAAGAAACTTGCTTTTCTAATTGAGACAAAATTTGGAACTGATGCAAAAGGAAGATATATATAAAGATGAGTTCATAAAAAAGTTACTGAATAAGGTTGAGCTTGAAGAACCATCGGCTGATTTCACCAAGCATGTGATGGATGATGTGATGCAGGATTGGCTGACCAATTCGGTGAGTGTGAAGAAGCGCATGCCAATTAAACGTTTATTGATATTAATTGCTTTGGTCTTATTGGCTGTTGTGATACTTTTAGGAACTGATGTACACAGTATTGTTGCTTCTTGGGAGCATCCTTTAATCAAGCAAGTGAATGCTATCCTAATTCAGCCGATTCATGATTTATTAATGGGGGCAGTTGACCGTATCGTGAGTCTGCCTACTGTTGTTTATATTATTATGATTGGAGGGACTTCATTAATTGTATTTGATAATCTTGTGAAAAAGATGTTACATCAATCGTAAAACCTTTATTTAAAGAACAAAAAAAATGCTGTCGAATGATCGACAGCATTTTTTTATGTGAATTTTCATTCCTAGAATGGAAGATCATCTTCTTCTGGAGCAGGAGGCATATCTGCAGCATTGAATTCTGGCATTTCAGCAGCAGCGGCCGCTTGCATTTTTTCAATTCTCCAAGCTTCAAGATTTGAAAAGTAGTTTACTTTTCCATCTTTTTCCCATTTTCTTCCTTTAATATTGAAAGAAACTTTAATGTTTTCATTAACAGAAACTGTCTCTAATAAATCACAACGATCCTGAGTTAATTGAAACTTAATGAAATCGTTCCACTCAGAATTTCTTTCGTTTTCAACCTCAATAACAAATTCTCTTTTCTTAAAACGATCACTTACTTGTTGAGTATCCTCTTTAAGGATAACCTTACCGTTAATTTCAAAGTTCATATAAATATCTTTTGTTTAGTAAGTATTTACTAATGTTTGATTATTGTAAATTTTCTTTAGAAAGAATTACTCTCTGATGATTACGATTTTATCGATAACATCACCACCTTTAATTTGGTCGATTACTTCAAGACCTTCTACAACCTTGCCAAAACAAGTGTGCTGACGATCTAAGTGAGCGGTGTTCTCGCGACTATGACAGATGAAAAATTGTGATCCACCTGTATTTCTTCCAGCGTGAGCCATAGAAAGAACACCTCTATCATGGAACTGGTTACCACCAGTCAATTCACATTTGATAGTATGACCTGGTCCACCTGCACCTGTTCCATCAGGACATCCACCTTGAATAACAAAGTTTGGAATTACACGGTGAAAAGTTAATCCATCGTAAAATCCTTTTTCTGAAAGAGTAACAAAATTTTGAACTGTTGTAGGTGCATCTTGTTCGAAGAATTCCACCTTCATTAGACCTTTTTCTGTATGAATTTCTGCTTGTAACATATCTTTGATTTTTATTAATTTTTATTCTATAATATTGAAGATTGAAAGTACTCATTTTCTTTTAAAATGTCTTTCTAAGATGGGAGATATTCAAAATTGCTTCCGATCCAGATGCTTTAAGCATAAGTCCTATTGGTTGTAATCTAGTAACTTGTCGTCTTAAAAAATGTCTGAGCTAAAATGAAATTCTTTCAGTTCAATTAGGCTACAAAGCTAAGAAAAGAATTGTACTCGCAAAAGAGAAAAAAAATCCCTTCCCGAAATAAATCGAAAAGGGAATATCTTAATAGAGGTCTGTTAAAACAGATTCTATAATATTAAAATTGATTAGGAAATTATTTTGTAGCAGGAGCTGCTGCAGCAACAATTTCAAGTAGCTCTACTTCGAAAATCAAAGTTGAGTTTGGTCCGATATTAGCACCTGCTCCACGAGGACCATAAGCTAAAGCAGAAGGAATATAAAGTTCCCACTTAGAACCAACAGGCATTAATTGTAAAGCCTCAGTCCATCCTTTGATTACACGAGTAGGTAAGAATTTTGCTGGTTCGTTACGTTTGTATGAAGAATCAAATTCTTTACCATCAATTGTTGTTCCACGGTAATGTACACTAACTTCTTGATCTTTAGTTGGAATTGCTCCAGTTCCAGCAGTTAGAATTTTGTATTGAAGTCCACTTTCAGTTGTTACAACACCTTCTTTGCCTTTATTCTCTTCTAGAAATTTCTCACCAATAGCAATATTTGCTTGAGCAGCTTTATCTTTAAGCTCTTTAATGAATTTGTTGATGATTGCACCACCAGCACGAGGCTCGATTCTTAAATCTTCCTGAGCTAAAGCAGCGTTTAAACCTGCTAAAAGAGCATCTTGATTAACTTCGTTTAAGCTGTTTTGTAATAAGTTCCCTCCGAAACTAGCACCGATACTATAGCTTACAGAATCAACAGTTGTGTTCAAAGCCATGTTTGTGTCTACTTTCTTATCGCAAGAGCTAAATGCGAATACGCCAAGTCCTAATGCTAGAGTTAATACTTTTAATTTCATTGTTTTGAATATTTAGTTTATCTGTGAAAAATTATACAATTTCTAATAACTCTACTTCAAACATTAGAGTTGTGTGTGGTCCGATTAAGTTACCAGCACCTTGTGCACCATAAGCAAGGTTAGATGGAACGAATAATTTCCATTTTGAACCAAGAGGCATTAATTGAAGTGCTTCAACCCATCCTGCAATTACACCGTTTACTGGGAATACAGCAGGTTCTCCACGATCTACAGAGCTATCGAAGACAGTTCCATTAATCAATGTTCCATGGTAATGACACTTAACGCTATCAGTAGCTTTAGGCAAATCACCTTTACCTTCAGTAATGATTTGGTACTGAAGACCGCTTTCTAGTTCAATGATGCCTTCATTTTTTTTATTCTCTTCAAGGAACATTTTTCCTTCACCTATAGCCTGACCAGCCTGTTCTTCTTGCATCTTTGTGAAAAATTCCTGTAGAATGCCATTTGCTTCTTCTGGAGACAATTCTGGCATTTTACCATTAAAAGCTGCTTCAAGTGCTTCAACAAATGGCTCAGTGCTTATAGTCTTAACACCTGATGTAATTAAATTGCTTGCAATGCTTAAACCAAGGCAATAGCTTACCTTATCTTGTTCTTCAGTATATTTCATTTATTCAAAATTATTCATCCCAAAAATGATTGTGAAATTTCAAAATGCAGATATTAAAATACTTGCAATAGAAATTGATCTTCATTTGTTTTGAGAAATTTCAGTATTAAGTTATTTTGTTGTTTTTCAGAGTATTATAACTTCTGTGAAAAATAAAGCCCTAAGTTAACAGTTTTCTCTAAAAATGCGAGAATAGGATAAGTTTTTTAAGACTTTTTAAATTTATTCAGTATGATTTTCAGAATTTAGAATTCTCAATTTTCGTAGCTCTTAAAATGTGATGTTTGCCTGGAGGTCCAGCTAATCTTTTGACTTCAAAACCCGATGAACGAAGTGCTCTCTTAACAATGCCCTTAGAACAGTATGTGACTAATATGGCATTAGGATTTGTACACTCATATAGTTTTTTGAATATTCCTTCGGTCCATAAATCTGGTTGAATATCAGGTGCAAAGGCGTCAAAGTAAATAAGATCATATTTATCTTTGAAGTCTATCTTTTTCAGATCTCCATTTATTTTATTGAGTCTGAAATTGGCTGAGATTTCACAGGTTCTATTCCATTCAACTTGATGTAGTTTCTTAAACAAGTCTTTATTTTCAAAATCAATTTGATCCGGATAATTTAAAACTTTTAGCTGTTCTTCATCGATAGGGTAACGTTCTAAGCTATGATAAACAATAGATCTTTTATTATTCTCTGCTTCCACAAGAGTCAAGTAGGCATTAAGGCCAGTTCCAAACCCAATTTCTAAAATACAAATTGGGTTTTTATCAGAAAAGTGTAGGCCTGCATTTATATAAACATGAATGGCTTCCTGAATAGCACCATGTGTTGAATGATAATGCTCGTTGAGTTCAGGAATAAATATGGTGTGAGAACCATCTTCGGTTAATTTAATTTCTCGTTTCAGCATAGTGATTATTAAAAAGGATAATATTCAATTCTACTTAAGATTATTTTTCAGATTTGATTTGTGAAACGGTTAGGGCTTGTTGTCTTAGTCTACTAGGAATAAGATTAATCCATTTTTTCTGAAAAGGCAATTCATGATCATTTTCTGGATGACGAATCAGAATGATAATAAAACCTAAAAATAAGAAACTGCCTTTTAATATACTTGATAAGGTAAGTCCCCACCATACAGAAGTTACGGGGACAGAATCAGGATTAAGATATTCTGAAAAAAGAGGTAGTATATCAACGAGACTGAAAGCAAAAACAAAAGCAAATGGGATGCGCAGAACGTTTCCAATTATTCCAATTATAGTTGGAGGCATGGCTTTGCCAATGCCATTAAATGCGCCAGTAGCCGTAATTTCTATACACATGAAAACCTGAGAAAAACTTAGAATCATTAAATAAACAATTCCCATTTTAAGAACATCGGGTTCACTTTTTTTGATGAAAAGACTGAATATTTCTGCTCCGAAGAAGTAAAATAAAGCTGTACTGATTAGACCTAAAGTTGAGGCGATGCCTAAAGTAATAAAAAAACCTTTTTGAATTCTATCCCAACGCTTGGCGCCATAGTTTTGGCCTGTAAAAGTTCCGAGTGCAGATGAAAAGCCTAAGGCTGTCATCCAGGAAAGAGCTTCAATTTGTGAACCAATTGATTGTACAGAGAAAGGTATATTGTTACCCTGAGCAATATAATTCAGCACGCGTGCAAGGAGCATTGAAAGTATAGCAAAGCAGGTTGATTGAAGGGCAACTGGACCACCAATTTTGATAATGGGTTTTAAGAATTGTTTATTTAGTTTGCCCAGATATTGCTTGGTGTTAAGAGGATTGTGTTTTCCTTTAAGATGTAACATAAATAATCCAAATACTAGAATTTGAGAAGCTACAGTAGCTATACCTGCACCTTCTGCTCCCATAGCTGGAATGCTTCCCCATCCAAAAATAAGAATGGGATCTAGAATCATATTTAAAATTAGTCCTACAGCGTTGACGTAGAAAGGCACTTTTGTATTACCAGTTCCATTATATATCCCCGAAAGGGTTATATTAGAAAAGGTGAAGGGCATCCCAATTGCTACAATTCTTAGATACACAAAGGCTGTTTGATTTACAAAATCATTTTCAATCTGAAAGAGGTTAACAATTGGTCCAGTGAATAACCAGACTAAAAAACCAAAACCTATAGAAATAAGGAATGATAAGCCAAAAGCATTTCGTGAAAAAGCTTTGGCATCATCCATATTTTTGCGTCCGACAGATTGTGAGATACAAACTTCGGCTCCAATTTTGGGAATGAACATAAGAGAAGATCCCAGCCAAACTAAGTAAAGAGCAATACCAACAGCACTAACCGTTTCGCTTCCTACACGACCTAACCAAGCCATATCGGTCATATTGTAGGCCATTTGTACAAATGACGTTGCAATAATTGGGATGGCAAGCTTTAGAATTTGAGGGAGAATTCTACCTGCTGTAAGATCTTTTATTTGTGACACTTAATGAACTTTTATTATTAGAAAAATAGGGATTGAAGATGGAAACCTTAAAATTGAATAGAATCTCCATAAAATAATGTCATGCAAAATTAAGAAATAGAAGCAATAATATTGAAATTAGCTTGATTAATTCAGATCTTGCAGCCATTATGACGGAAGATGTAATCAGAAAGATAATTCATATTGACATGGACGCTTTTTTTGCTTCGGTTGAGCAAAAAGATAATCCTGAACTTAAGGGTAAAGCCGTGGCTGTTGGTGGAGGTGGAGATAGAGGCGTTGTTGCTGCCGCGAGTTATGAGGCAAGGAAATTTGGAGTTCGATCTGCTATGGCATCGAAATCAGCATTGAAACGCTGCCCGCATCTGATATTTGTAAATCCTCGTCATTCTCGATATAAAGAGATTTCTGATCAAATCATGGCAATTTTTCATGAGTTTACAGATTTGGTTGAACCACTCTCTATTGATGAGGCTTTTCTTGATGTTAGCCACAATAAGATGGGATTGCCTTCTGCTACAGCAATTGCAGAGGAGATTAAACGAAGAGTTAAAGAGGAAACGGGTTTAACAGCTTCTGCAGGTATTTCAGTCAATAAATTTTTGGCAAAAATTGCATCAGACTATCAAAAACCAGATGGTTTGTTTGTAATAAAGCCCAAAATGGTAGAGTCGTTTATCGAAAAATTAAGTATCGAAAAGTTTTTTGGTGTGGGTAAGGTGACTGCTGAAAAGATGCATCAAATTGGAATTTTTCATGGTAAGGATTTGAAAAAGCGTTCATTGTTGGAATTAACTCGTTTGTTTGGAAAAAATGGAGCTTACTATTATAATATTGTCCGAGGCATTGATCATAGAGAAGTTGACCCCCATCGGATAAGAAAATCAGTGAGTACTGAGAATACTTTTCTTGATGATATTAGAAATAAGGAAGAGCTCAAGATAAGATTAGAAGAGTTGGTCTTAGACCTTTATCGACGCTTACAACGGACTAAATTTAAGGGACGTACCATTAATCTGAAAATTAAGTACAGTAATTTTGAACAAATAACGCGTTCTCGTACAGTTTTGCATGAGATTACAGATTACAAAGAAATTGTAGAATTGTCAAATAATATACTTGATCAACTTGAGCTGACAGACAGTATTCGCCTATTGGGGGTTGGTGTTTCCAACCAAATAAAACCGAATGAAGTGGTTCAACTGACTTTTGATTTTTAATAGTGAGTAATTATGTTTTTAAATATCGTTCATTAAGAATGATTTCTCTATTTTTGCCTCATATTAAAAGATATTTAAGTATTTTATTTTGAAAAAATGCAAAAACACCTAAATAGTTTATTGTGGGCAGCTTGCTTTATCATAGCAATTGCTTGCAATCCTCAGGCAAAGCAACAAGCTGGGATTTTCGCTGCTAATTCTAGTATCGACTCAAGTCTTGATCAGCAGGCTCTTCAGGATACGACTTTTATCAATATGATTAATCATTATAAAGTAGGACTTGATTCTCAGATGAATCAATTAGTTTCTGTTACTAATGAAGCCATGATGTCTGGTAAACCTGAATCTTTATTGAGTAATTATATTGCAGATGCTATGCTTGCAATAGGTAATAAATACTGTCAAGACAATAAGCTAGGACACGGTATTGATCTGTCTATTATCAATAATGGCGGTTTACGAACTAGTCTTCCCAAAGGAAATATATCAATAGGAAAATTGTTTGAACTTTTGCCTTTCGAAAATAAGTTGGTCATTATTGGAATGAAAGGTTCCGATTTGATGAATGTGTTAAGATATCTTGCTGCTAAAAATGGTGAAGGTGTTTCTGGTATTAAGATGGGAATAAAAGATAGAAAAGTGGATGATGTTAAAATTGGAGGAAAAGCCATAGACTTAAATAAGATCTACCATCTTATCAGTATCGATTATTTGGTAAATGGAGGCGATGGCATGAACTCGTTTGACAAAAGAGAAAATTTTCGTCATATTCATATGAAACTTCGTGAAGCGATTATTGAACATGCTAAGGTGTTATATCAATCAGGTGTTGAAATCAAGTCAGAATTAGATGGGAGGATTTACTATGAACAGTAGAAGAGATTTTTTTAAGAAGCTAGGAATGGGAGGTCTGTTTTTAGGCTTGGGTGCTTACACTTTACCTTCACAAGCAGCCAAAAATAATCTGACCAAAATTACACTTCTCCATACCAATGATATGCACTCTCATATCGATCCTTTTCCGGAATCTGATCCAAAACATCCAGGTTTAGGAGGATTTGCACGTATCAACGCCTTGGTCAAAAAAATTAGGGCAAAAGAAGAACATACCTTATTGCTCGATTGTGGTGACATTTATCAAGGGACTCCTTATTTCAATTTCTTTAAAGGGGAAGCTGAATTGAAATTGATGTCTAAGATAGGATACGATGCAGGTACTATTGGGAATCACGAATTTGATAATGGTCTTGTTGGTATTTCGTCTCAGATGAAACATATGAACTTTCCATTCATTAATTCGAATTATGATTTTACAGGTACAGAATTGGAAGGGAAAATTAAGTCGTACCAAATTTTTAATAAAGGAAATATCAAAATTGGTATTTTTGGCTTAGGTGTTGAACTAGATGGTTTAGTTTCGAGTCAGAATTGTGAAGGCGTGGTTTATAACGATCCTATTTCTGTTGCCGAGAATATGGTGAAGATTTTGAAAGAGGAACAAAATTGTGACCTAGTAATTTGTCTGTCTCATATTGGTTATAGTGCAGCAGAAGGTGAAGTCTCCGATTTATACTTGGCAAAGAATACCAGTGGAATTGATGTTATTCTGGGTGGGCATTCGCATACACTTTTGGAAACGGCGACTCGTGTTAGTAATTTAGATGGAACCGAAGTGGTTATTAATCAGGTGGGTTGGGCAGGCATCGCTCTTGGTCGAATCGATTTTTATATTGATAAGGAAGAAGGTGTTAAGCTTGCAAGTTCAACTTTGCATAGCATTGATAAGAGACTAGAAGCCTAAAACTTGAATACGATCCTACTATTGGATACTAATTACAGATTATGAAGAAACTATTAAAAAAATTGGACAAGTCGAATATGGCCTATTTCGAAGGTGTCCTTTCAATAATTGCTAATCTTTTGTTGTTTGCTCTAAAATATTGGGCAGGTATAGTAACAGGATCTATTGCTATTATGGCTGACGCCTGGCATACTTTATCAGATAGCTTGAGTTCGGTTATCGTATTATTAGGATCGAAATTTTCAAAGAAACCTGCTGATAAGGATCATCCTTTCGGTCATGGTCGTGCCGATTTAATTGCAGCTTTTGTCATTGGTATAATGCTTTTGCTTGTTGCTTTCGATTTTATTTTAGAATCGTATGATGCTCTAAAAAATAGAGAAAGTTCTATGTTTGGAAGCTTGGCTATTTATGTCATGATTATATCAGTTATCTTCAAAGAATTACTGGCTCAGTTTGCCTTCTGGGGTGCAAGAAAAACGGAATCAAAGGTGCTTAAAGCAGATGCATGGCATCACAGAAGTGATGCCATATCATCTTTAGTTATTTTGGCTGGTATCTTTTTAGGTAAATATTTTTGGTGGATTGATGGAGCTTTAGGACTTATTGTAGCTTTGTTAATTGGCTATGCCGCTTATGAAATTATTAGAGATTCAATCTATACTTTATTAGGCGAAAGTCCTTCAAAGGACATTATAGATAAACTAAAATTAACTTGCGAACGTTCTTACCCTGAAAACTTATATCCACATCATTTTCATGTTCATTCTTATGGCGATCACAATGAGATTACCTTTCATATTTGTTTACCACCTGAAATGACCATTCGAGAAGCCCATGAGATTGTTGATCATATAGAAAATCAGATCGCAAAGGAACATGCCTATTCAGCTACCTTACATATTGATCCTAATGATCAGGAACATATCAGTATCGATTATTAAATTGTAATCTAAGCTTTTGCGACTTTCAAGTTTTTCTTTGCAAATAAGACAGCCATTACAGCACCCCCAATAATAAATGCAGCTCCAATCATTGAAATAGGATCAAGATTTTCGGTTTTAATCCATTGTACGTTCATATTTGAAAGAACAGCCATCGTAATGAGAGTAATGATAGGATTTAAGGTAACAATAATGCTCACTTTATAGGCTTCGGTGTATTTAAAGGCAAAAGCGAGAGATCCATATGCGACTAAAGTATTTACACCAAGGAAAATGACAATCAGCCAAATTGGAAAACTTAATTCAGCGAAAGCAGGAAAATCTACAGTGGGTGTATAGAGCAATGCGGGTAGACCATAAAGAAACATATTCAGTGTCTGAGCTGGGTGTTTCTGTACTAATTTCTTTTGCAAGGCTGCATATAGTACCCAGGCTATAGCTCCAATCTCTATCCAAAGAAAGCCCCTGTTAAAAGCCTGAGGATCGTGAAGAAAACCTTGTAGCTGATTTTGATAGAATAATATAAGACCGATTCCAGCAATAGCAAAGCCTCCTATTTGTTTGGTATTCAGTCTTTCTTTGTAGACTATAAAACCGACTAGTGCCAGTAGTATTGGCCCGGTTTGAATAATGATTTGCGCATTGCTAGGGCTGGTATAATTCACCCCTTGCAGAAAACCAATATAGTTTAAGCCCAAGGCTAAAGCTGCTACCACGAGTATAACAGGAGGTCGTCTGAATATTTGCAGTTGTTTTCTATCAGTAAATAGATAGTAAATAATGAGAACGCCAGATGCAAAAGTAAATCGAAACCAAACAATGGAATTTGGGTCAAGATACTTAAGACTAACCTTCAGGAAAATAGGTAAAAAGCCCCAAAGAAAAGCTGTTAGGCAAGCAAATAAAACCCCTTTAAGATTTGTTGATATTCCTGAATTTCCCATTTGTTAGATCATGTTATTTAGAATGGATTTAATCTGGACGAAAGTAAACTAATTTTTTAGAATAATTACGCCTATGGAATATGATTTTAATCTTGTTTACATTTTTATCGTATTTTTGATCGTGGTCTGATTAATAGATTGTTGGGCTTAGTGTTTGGCATTGGGTAAGTCAAAACAGACGTAGCCTAGAGCTTTCCATACCTCAAGAACTTGATTTAATCCAATTTCGAAACTAGAATATTCAGTATTGTCTGAATGAAGGATAAATTGATTGTTTTCGAGATCTTTTTGAATTCGTTTATACACAATACCATCTTCAGAGCTTACTACGACATGGCAAGAGCCATTACGTATAAGTTCCCAATCTTGTACATATTCACAAATAATATAAGCTCCAGCAGGAATTGGTAACATACTTTCACCTTCAATTTGAAAAGCACGATAACTTTTATTTTCTGATAGCTCAGAAAAAGGCATTCTGAAATTAGGTAACTCACTTATAAACTCTGTATCTGAGTAACCATTTAAGTAGCCAGCTGCGGCCTTCATTGGAACTAAAGTTATCATTTCTTCATTTTGGGTATCCACAACAATAGGGAGAATTCTCAATTTATTACCTTTAGTGTCTTGTAATTTCTCTCTATCTAATGCACTAATATCCGTCAGGACTAATTCATCTATGCTTCTATTGAAGAAATTTGTGAATTTAAGAATCGTATCTAGCTTAGGTGTTGATCTCTTTTTTTCGTAAGCCGATATTGATGAAGCTCCAATCCCTATTTTAAAAGAGAGTTTACTTTGTGATAATCGCTTTCTGAGACGAAGATATTTTAAATTATTTGCGAAATATTGCATATTGTTCGGTCTGAGGGATAGTATAAACTAAAAATTCGTGCAAAAGTAAAGAATACTTGTTGATATTGGCCTCGAATTCTTGTAATTTGGACTTACAAAATCAAAAAATACATACGATGACGATTATAAAAGTTAAATCACCATTTGATGGTCGATTGCTTCAGGAAATTCCCTTAATGGATAGCGAAATTGTAGAAGAAAAAATGGCTAAAGCATATGCTCTTTTTCAAGATCGCTCGCGCTGGCTTAAACCTTATGAGCGAATTGCGATTCTTGAACGAACTAAGAAATTGATGGAATCTCGAGTTGAAGATCTTACTAAGATCGCAGCTTCCGAAGGTGGTAAACCTTATCAGGATTCTAAAGTTGAAGTTTTGCGTGCTATTAATGGGGTTCAATTAGCTATAGAATATATTGGTCAAATTAAAGGTGATCAAATTCCTATGGGAATGACTGCAGCCTCTTTAAATCGTTTGGCTTTTTCTATGCCTGAACCGATTGGTGTTGTTTTGAGTATCTCAGCGTTTAATCATCCTTTGAATTTAGCAGTGCATCAAATTATTCCTGCTTTTGCCGTGGGATGTCCAGTTATTATTAAACCAGCAAGTAGTACGCCTATGTCGGCTATTGAGCTTGTGAAAATTATGAAAGAGGCAGGTTTGCCTGCTGATTGGGCTGAGGTGGTGATTTGTAATCGTGAAAATGCTGAGCTTATGGTGAAGGATAGTCGAGTGAATTATTTTTCATTTATTGGATCAGCCGAAGTGGGCTGGGCTTTGCGCTCGAAGTTAGCTCCTGGCACACACTGTGCTATGGAACATGGTGGTTCTGCTCCAGTTATTGTTGAAGCCGATACCGATATCGACGAAGCGATTTCTTTATTAGGGAAAGGTGCTTTTTATCATGCAGGTCAAGTCTGTGTCTCTGTTCAAAGAGTTTTTGTTCACGATTCAATAATGGATGAGTTTAGCAAGAAGCTGGTTGTATATGCCAAAAGTATAAAAGTTGGTGACCCACTTGATCCATTCACGGAGGTCGGTCCAATGATTGATTCCTGGGAACAAGAAAGAGTTCATACCTGGGTGAATGAGGCTGTGAAAGAAGGTGCAGAGCTATTATTTGGTGGACGTAAGTGCATGGCAACATGCTATCAACCTTCCATTTTACTAAATCCTAGCGAGGATTCAAAAGTTTCAAAATTGGAAGTTTTTGGACCAGTGGTTTGTCTGTACACTTATAGTAAGTTACAAGAAGCTATTGACCGTAGTAATTCTCTTGATTTAGCTTTTCAGGCTTCCATTTTTACCAAAAATATGGATAAGGCACTCGATGCCGTTAGCCAACTCAATGCCTCAGCTGTTATGGTGAATGACCACACAGCATTTCGTGTGGATTGGATGCCTTTTGGTGGTAGAGATGCGTCAGGAATTGGAGTAGGAGGGATTCCTTATTCAATGAAAGAAATGACTCGAGATAAATTAATGGTCATTCGATCAAAATCAATTTAGATGATATAGAAAGAGGCTGTCCATGTAGACAGCCTCTTTTGAATAATATAGTTTGTATTCTATTCCATATGTTTTAAGTTAACGGCATATAAAATGATGAAGAGGATTGTTATAAATCCTCCTATTCCAAGAGTCATCATACCAACTTCCATACCTATAAAATAGAGAGGAACGAGCATCCAAAATAGATTAACTGCTGAGTATAAATAAAACCCATTCTTTTTAAGTTTGAACATTAAGAAAATGCCTAATAAGCTTAATAACGCAAATAGAATGTTTGTAGCTGTCATTGGACCTAAGTTCTCAGCTGTTTTTTCAAGAATCAGAAGACCATTTTGAGCTGTTTCATATAAGAAGCCAGAATCCATGCCCGCATCTTCCATCCTTTCTAAACCTTCTTCAATTTGAGCTAATTTATCGGGATAAGTTTTGTCAAAAGTTACATATTGATAGAGTGGTTGAAGTAAACCAAATCCTCCACTTCCGATTAATGATAAAATACATAGTACTGTAATAAATGTTGGTCTTTTTTTAGGTACTACAATTTGAGTAATGTCTTCCATGGGTATAAAATTAAAGTGTTAGTTATAGGTTAATTGATTATAGAATGATTAGGACATATGCTTTAGATTGATCGCATATAAAGCAATAAAAAGTAATGAGAAAAAGCCTGAAAAGAAAATGGACATACTTACTAATAAATTCCATCCTAAAGTGATAGGCCCAATGGCTAAGAATCCTACCTGAGCGGCAATATAAATATAGAAACCAATTTTCTTCATTTTAAACATGTAGATAGCACCAACTATACTTAGAGCACTAAAAATGAATTTTAGTAAAGAAATAGTGAAGATGTTTTCCATGGCCAGGATTGCAACATTTAGCATTTCTTCAACAAATTTATCTCCTGGATTGTTTCCTAATTGGTTAAATGCTTCATCAAACATCGAGGGCTCAAAAAAATCCATAAAAGGTGCTATAAACATAGACATGAGATTTCCCATAACCCCCATTCCGCTTCCTATAAAAGTCAGAACACAAAGTACTGTTAGTAGAGCTGGACGAGGAGTTGGATGTACTGATATCGTTTCCATATTAGGTTTTGTTTGGTGTTATTTTTTATCTAATTAAGAATTTTTTGACGGTAATAAATGTACAAAAAAGGAAACAATTAATTACATAAAATAGATAAGTACTGTAAATAACTCGATTTTGATATCTCTAACTCCTATGAATAAAAATAAACGAAGAAATAAATTCTGAAATTTTCAAGTGTAAAATTTATTGATTGTTAGTTGTTTATTGTATTATTCAAAAGCTATTGTAAAAAAGGTCTTAAATATTTTTTTAATAGGCCTAATTGCCTATTTTTGGGAAATTGAAAAGAGGTGGGAATCATGCTTTTTTAGAGGTAATTATAACTTGTAATTCAGCGGATTGTAATTGATTTGATTAGCCCTCGATTCAATTGATTTGAGTTTTGATTTTAATGAATAATTAGGATCTAACTTACAGAATAGCACTGACAGATTTTATAAAATAAACAAAAGAAAAAACAACAATGGAAAGAGATACTCTTATTTTCGACCTGATTGGACAAGAACACAATCGTCAGAAAGAAGGAATCGAATTGATCGCTTCAGAGAACTTTGTAAGTGAGCAAGTAATGCAAGCTATGGGTTCATGTTTAACTAACAAGTATGCTGAAGGATATCCTGGTAAGCGTTACTATGGTGGTTGTCAGATCGTAGATCAAACTGAGCAGTTGGCAATTGATAGAGCTTGTGAATTATTTGGTGCAGAGTATGCTAATGTTCAGCCTCACTCAGGCGCTCAGGCAAATGCAGCTGTATTTTATGCTTGCATGAAGCCAGGTGATACTTTCTTGGGATTAGATTTAGCTCACGGAGGTCACCTTTCTCATGGTTCTCCAGTAAATCTTTCTGGTAATTTATACAATCCAATTCCTTACCACGTAAATGAGGAAACTGGTCTTGTTGATTATGATGAGGTAGAAGCTTTAGCTTTAGAGCATAAGCCAAAAATGATTGTGGCAGGAGCTTCTGCTTACTCTCGTGATTGGGATTTTGTAAGATTACGTGAAATTGCTGATAAAGTTGGTTGTTTATTAATGGCTGATATTGCTCACCCAGCTGGTCTTATAGCTAAAGGCTTGTTGAGTAACCCAATTCCTTATGTACATATCGCTACAACTACAACTCACAAAACACTTCGTGGACCACGTGGTGGTTTGATTTTGGTAGGTAAAGATTTCCCAAATCCTTGGGGACAAACGACTCCAAAGGGAGAAATCAAGATGATGTCTCAAGTTTTAGATTTTGCTGTATTCCCTGGACAACAAGGTGGACCTTTGGAGCATGTTATCGCTGCAAAAGCTGTTGCTTTTGGTGAAGCTTTAACTGATAGCTACAAAGATTACGCAATTCAGATGCAAAAGAATGCTAAGGTAATGGCTGAAGAGTTCATTAAACTTGGTTATAAAGTTGTTTCTAACGGAACTGATAACCACTCTATGTTGGTTGACCTTCGTTCTAAATTTCCAGAAATTACGGGTAAGAAAGTTGAGAATGTATTGGTGAAAGCTGATATCACTATCAACAAGAACATGGTTCCATTTGATACCCGTTCTCCATTTGCAACTTCTGGTATTCGTGTTGGTACTCCTGCAATCACAACTCGTGGTCTTAAGGAAACAGAAATGCCAATTATTGTTGCAATGATTGATGAAGTAATCTCTAACATCGATAACGAAGACGTTATTGCTTCAGTTAAAACTCGTGTTAATGAATTGATGACTGAGCGTCCAATGTTTGCTTGGTAATTTTTATTACGGATATATTTTAAAGGCTGCCCACTGGGTGGCCTTTATTTTTATACCTTGTCAGTGTTTTTTTGATATTAGTAGGATAAATTATGGAATGGTACTCGTATATTTTAGTTGTTTTGGCAGGTGTATTTGCCGGATTTATCAATGTTTTAGCTGGTAGTGGATCGATACTAATATTAGCTTTACTCATTTTTCTGGGCTTGCCAGCTACCGTGGCCAATGGAACCTTGCGTATTGCTATTTTAATGCAGAATATCGTTGGTGTTGCCAGTTTTAAACAACAGAAAGTCTTCGACTATAAAGAAGGGTTAGGTTTGGCATTACCTGCAATTGTGGGCTCTATTTTGGGTGCTATATTTGCTGTCAATATCAATGAGGATATCATGGAGAAAACGATTGGTGCTATTCTAATTGTTTTGTTCTTTATTGTGCTTTATAAGCCAGATGCATGGGTGAAAGGTCAAGTGGGGAAAATGGGAAAGCGACCAAGTTTGAGTCAATATATTATTTTCTTTTTTATAGGCTTTTACGGCGGATTTATTCAGGCAGGAGTTGGTTTCTTCCTTTTAGCAGGTTTAGTTCTGGGGGCAGGTTTTAATCTGGTTAAGGCCAACGCCATAAAAATATTTATTGTACTTCTTTATACGGCTTTTGCTCTTGTGGTATTTATTTATAACGACCAAGTTGATTATAAAATTGGATTAATTCTTGGTGTTGGCAATATGATTGGGGCTTGGTTTGGTACAAGATTTGCTGTTAGCTGGGGTGCCAAATACGTTCGTTATATTTTAATGGGGGTGATTATTGTTGCTTCAATCAAATTCTTAGGCGTATTTGATCTTTTTATGATGATACTGAAATAGAAGATGACTGGTTTTTAACCAATTAGAGGAGTTAGACTCTTAGGTTTTGCTAAACTCTAATCCAATTGAAAATGATAGGTAATGGTTCCACGTTGATGAGCTGGAGCTTTACTATCTGAATTAAATTTAGCTTTTAAAGCAGCTCTTTTTGCAGCTTCGAATAGTGTTAAATTGGCCGTTGTAGAACCTGAAACTCCTGGTCGTGCATTAGTCACCTTACCATTACGATCAACTGTTACTTCTACCACAACTTTTCCACTTTCCTGCAGGTTGTACTGTGGTTTAGGGATGGATATAGAATTCCTCCCTTTTAGATCAAAAGAATTGCCTTTATTACCTAATCCACTACCTGTGTAATTATTTGAATCAGGCGATCCATTTATTTTTCCCTGATTCCCAGAAGGAAAAGTCTTCCCCTGTGAATTGGCATTTGATGTGCCACTTCCAAAAGCATTCTTCGTTTTATTATTAATGCTTGTAATTTTCTCCTGACGAGCAATTTCAGCTAAGTTCTCACGTTCAATTTCTGCCAATCTTTCTTGCTCGGCTTTCTCGTCCTCTAGTCTTTTTTGCTCAACGATACGTTTCTTCTCCGCTTCGATTTTTCTCGCCTTATCTTGTTCTTGCTTTAATTTTATAGCTTTTTCTTTTTTTGCCTTTCTTTTCGCAATTTCTTCAGCAGAAAGTAGAGCGGGAGCGTCTTCTGTATTTTGAGTTAAGATTTTTTCCTTAGGAGAGCTTGCTGTTTTTTTTATTTGTTTTACGGCCTCTTTCTTTTCAATGACTGGTTTAGGCTTTGATTTTTGGGCAGCTGGTGATTGTGTAGGAGCAGGTCTTTTGTTACCAGCTCCTTGATCTGTATTACCAAAGTTAATAAGAATACCTTCTTCCTCAGGGAAGGGTAGAGGAGTGCGGAAACCTAGAAAAAATAGGAGTGCAACAATTCCTGTGTGAAACAGTAATGTCCCCACAAATCCTATTCGTTTACTTTTGGAATCCTTCATGAGTTATTTTGCTGATGTTGCTAAAATCAGCTTGTATTTATTGTTTTTTGCGATATTCATTACTTTTACGACTTGCTCCATGGGTACAGATTTATCAACATGAAGTGAAATAGTTGGATCTTCATGCTTGGCTAATAAGTTCTGTAATTTGCCCTCCAACTTAGAAAATGGAGTCCGTGTGGTTTCAATATAATAATTGTAATGCTTATCTATCGATACTGAAGTAATCGGGTTTGATGCAGTTTGATTACTACTTTTGGGTAATAATAACTTTAACGCATTAGGTGCAATTAAGGTTGATGTTACCATAAAAAAGATCAACAATAAAAAGACAATATCAGTCATGGATGACATACTGAAATTGGCGTTGACTTTATTTCTAGATTTTAATGCCATAGTTTTAATAAATTATTAGTGATGAGATACTGGATTTGAGATGCTTAGGAGTCGTGAAAACTCAAATCTCATCTCTCACATCTAAAAAACTTTAATTACTTGATGGGTTCATTCAAAAGATCCATAAATTCGGTTGTAGTTGCTTCCATAGTGAAGACGACTTTTTCAACCTTAGCAACTAAAATATTGTAGGCAAAATAGGCTATTATACCAACGATAAGACCAGCAACAGTTGTTACCATAGCAGTGTATATACCGTTTGCTAAAAGTGATACATCGATATTATTTCCAGCATTTGCCATAGCATAGAAGGCTTGAATCATACCCATAACCGTACCAAGGAAACCAATCATTGGCGCAGCACCTGCAACAGTAGCAAGTGTTGGTAAGTTTTTTTCTAGTTTTGAAACCTCAAGGTTCCCGATGTTCTCGATAGCGGCATTTACATCGTTTAAAGGGCGACCAATACGTTTAACACCCTTTGAGATCATTCTTGAAACTGGTGTGTCATTCGACTCACAAAGTGATAACGCTGAATCGATTTTACCTTCATGAATATAATCTTTGATACGATTCATGAAATTATCATCCTTCTTCGAAGCTCGTCGGATAGCATAAAAACGTTCAAAGAAAATCCAAATGGCAATAATGGATAAGGCAAAGATAGGAATCATGATCCAACCACCTTTAAAAGCTAGATCAATAAAGTTGAGGGTGATTTCAGTGGATTTCGTTGAAGTTTCGCTTATAATTTCTTCATTTTGAGCTATATTCTGAAGTCCTGCAAGCATCGAAAGGTAATTCATATTGTCAATTTTCTGATTTGTCCATATATAAAAAAACGAGATATAATATAAAATATTATATCTCGCTAAATTAATATTTGTATTTTCTTCTTTGACTATTTCGAGGAGATTTTTTTCAAATTCCTAAAGTCAAACGATTAAAGGTATTGCTACCAGGAAATTACGACTTAGAACAGGTAAGTTGCTTGCAAATAGAAAACAGCAGCACCAGCTAAATAACCAATAATTGCAAGAAGAGAAATCTTTTTTAAATACCAGATGAAATCAATTTTTTCCATTCCCATAGCAGCCACACCAGCAGCAGAACCAATAATTAAGATAGATCCTCCTGTACCAGCACAATATGCTAAGAATTCCCAGAAGATACCATCCTGTATAAAATTAGCAGCATAACCTATAGATTCAGGTCCAGCGATGTCATACATACCCATTGCAGCGGCAACCAGAGGTACATTATCGACGATAGCAGAAAGGACACCAATTGCTAAGTTAATTGCGTATACATTGTGCAGATTTGAATCTAACCAACTAGCTAAGATATCCAGGTGACCCGCTGATTGCATACTTGAAACAGCAGAAAGAATACCTAAAAAGAATAGCACAGTAGGAACATCAACTTTCTTTAAAACACCAGTAACATTCAATCGAGATTTAAACTCATGACCTTTGTGACGGTGCATAATTTCTGTTACAACCCACATAACACCTAGTCCGAATAACATGCCTAAGTATGGAGGTAAATGTGTTACCGTTTTAAAAACGGGAACAAAAAGAAGTGCAGATACTCCTAAGCATAAGATGAATATTTGCTCTTTATGTGAGGTGTATTCCTTTTTATTGGTTTCACTTAATTTAGGACGAGTAACATCCCCCTTTAACCAGAAACTTACTACAACAAGAGGAGCAAGCATGGTGAATAAACTTGGTAAAATAACGTGTCCTATAATATTAAGAGTCGTTACCTGTCCACCAATCCATAACATAATAGTTGTAACGTCTCCGATTGGAGACCATGCACCCCCGGCATTTGCTGCTAATACAACCATTGACGCAAAAAACCAACGATCTTCTTTATCAGCAATCAGTTTACGAATTAAGGCGACAAGAACAATTGTTGTAGTCAGATTGTCTAAAGTTGCTGACATAAAGAAAGTCAGGATACTTAAGGTCCAAAGAAGCTTAACTTTGTTTGTTGTCTTAATCTTGTCAGTAATGATTTTAAACCCTTCGTGTTGGTCAACTATTTCAACAATGGTCATAGCTCCCAAAAGGAAGAACAGAATGGCTGAAATTTCAGAAAGGTGATGAAGGACTTCATGATGGGTTATAAAATGAAGCATAGCTTCTGGGTTGTCTGAACCTGGATTGTGAAGTACGAACTCATTCCATGCTCTACTTACTCCTGAACCAAGTATGTCAACGCCTCCAAACACATAAAGTGCCCAAGTTATAACTCCGATTAAAAGCGCCGAAGCGGCTTTGTCAATTTTCAATGGATGTTCGAGGGCAATTGCAATATAGCCAAGAACAAAAACCACGACCATTAATGTAAACATATTATCTTGTTTTAATAGTTAATTAATTGCTTTTTGTCGGTCACTAATATAGTTATATTTAACTATCTAGAGAATGCCAAATGTCGCCTAATTCCTAATAAAAGTTCATATCAAGTAATTTAGAATGAGCATTAATAAAAAAAGGAGACTTTAAATTTTTAGAATACTAAAAGTCAAGAAAAAACATCGTCCTAGGTAAGTTTTTGTTATTCAGTCTTTTCGGTTTTCTTGTTGGCTCTTAAAAAATTTAGATATTTTCGGAACAGTTCACCAACGGTATTGAAATCTTCTTTATAAAATATACCAACACCTTGTGTATTCCGAGAGGCATTGTCTGATAAATATTCATTAGATCGAGTGAAAGCTTTCAATTTCAATTTCCCTTTTTGATCAATTTTTATATTTACGTCGAAGTCTCCTACGATATCATTATCCTGGTTTTTATTGGAATTGGTTCCCAAATTACCATTTATTGTCACTTTATCATCGAAAATCTGAGTCGAAAGAGCCACTTCTATTTCATCACTAGTAATGTTGTCTCCTGGGCGATAGCTGAAACCAACATCAAATTTATTACTGATTTGACTAAGCCAGTTAGATAATTGATTAGACAATAACTCACTTGTCGTAACTCCAACCGCATAACTTGAATTTTTATTTTCAAAGTCAGCATCCGTAGAACGCATATATTCTGGAGTATAAAAACGATTCAGTACCAATAGAGATAGAATTTGTTTGTTCATCTCATCTTCTGTTGAGAAAAGAGCATCAAGGATACTTTGCGTTTGTTGATCCAGAGTTGGGAAATCGATA
Source organism: Ancylomarina euxina (assembly GCF_003863355.1). Classification (GTDB taxonomy): domain Bacteria; phylum Bacteroidota; class Bacteroidia; order Bacteroidales; family Marinifilaceae; genus Ancylomarina; species Ancylomarina euxinus. The sequence goes on from NZ_QQWG01000003.1 coordinate 349,144, forward strand.
TCGAAACGAATACTAGGATTGCTAAGTTGTTGGCTTAGGTTCATTTTACACTGTACTTGTATCTTTTTTTTGTTCTCGATATAAGGAGTGTTCAATAAGAGATCGTATAGAGTTGTCTTTACGTTATATATGGCATTGATATCAATTGTTGCACTGTATGGATCTCCATTCCATTTAATTGTCCCACCATTTGATAAATCAAATTTTTTGTTGATCACATTTTGAAGTGTGAATAAATAACTTCCAGTATTGATGGTGTAATTACCGTAAATATTAAAATCACCTTTGGTATCAATTCCGAGTTTTAGATTACCAGTGCCATTTGCTTTTATGATGTCTCCTATTTTAGGGTCTAAAATGATTTGTATATCGGTTTCTGGCGTAATTTCAAGGTTGCAATTTAGTTTTATACCGCTAAGATCAATATCATATTTTTCCTTTGCGACTTCAACTGTTTCATAGGAGTTAATGAAAGTGATGAAATTGCTTTGCTCAATGTCGCCTGTTTTGTTTAGAGGGATGTATATGCGGGTATCTTTATTGGTTTTTACATCAATCTCAATTTCTATATCATCAGGGGAACCATATAGATGTGTGATACCTGTCATATAAGCTTGACCGTATAAGAGCTCATTGTCAGTGATTTTTGTATTGAGAAGTTTGAAGTTTTTGGTGTTAATGGCTATGTCTAGATCAATCTTTTCAAAATTATTTAGTGTGATAGCCCCATAGATTTCAGCCAGATTATTTTCGGAATCATAGAATTTTAAGTTATTGAATTGTATTTCTTGTGGTGTGAAAATAATACTGTCATTACAAGAGTATTTAGTTTGCAACTCATCAATTTTGAATCTTGTATTCAGGAATTTAAGCTTACCATAAAAGCGAGGAGAATTAATAGAACCTTCTACTTTCATAAATCCACCTAATCGTCCCTCTAGTTCAGATATACTTCCTTCCAAATAAGGTCGAAGTACATTCATCCGCATAGAATCTAAATTGAGACTTAGATTAATTGAATCTAATACGGGAAAATAGTCACCTTCAATATTGATTTCTCGCTTATTATTATGAATCGCATATGATTTCAGAGAAAACTTTTGTTCAATTTTATCCCAATCACTTTTAAGATGGAAATCGCCAATAGTATCTCTATTAAAAGTTAGATTATCTAGAATAAGATCAGACTTGGTTAGACGGTCACCGTAAAAGTCAGAGAGTTGAAAGTAGCCTCTGGTATTCCCATCAATACCTAAATTCTTGCTGTTGGTAATTGTATTGATATTCTTCAAGCTGATATTATTGATCTGACATTTAATCATGTCTTCAACTTGAGAAGAAACCTTGCCATCTATTGATAAAAATTGTTCACCTTGACTAATCTTAAATTGGTCGATGGTATAGCTTGTACTATCTATTTGAATGTGTGATTGACTTATTTGCCAAGTACTGTCAGCAAGAATTATAGTGCTGGGTAGAATATCAATTTCCCATTTGGGATCTGAATTTAGTATTTTAGAGCTGGCAGTTCCCATAACAGACAAGGAGCCACTATAAGTTTTTATCCCCCAGTTATTCCAGTTTAAATCGTATTTAACTTGGTTGTTTTGGGCTTCAATTTGATGTGAAAGATTAAAAATGTTATAATCATCAGTAAAAGATAATTTATCACTACGTCCTTTCAAACTGAGTTTATTGTTGTCGGTGTTCAAGTTTATCTTAATTCCTTCAATAGATTTTGAATCGTAATTTAAGACTGGAATGTCAAGCTTAAGATTTAAGGAATGCTCTTTTGCATTAATTTCCCCTTTCAGTTGGCTTTGGGGGGCTATGCTTATTTCAGGGTAGATTAGTTCAGTCAATCCTGAATTTTCCTTTACTAAAAGATCGAATTCAAATTTATTGGTTGAGTCTATTTTTGTGTATGATGAATCAGGAGCATAAGCGGGTAGATAATAGTATATCATGTTTGATAAGGATGAAACAAGCTTATCAAGTTCATAATTTCCTTTCACATTTAAATCTGCTAAATCTGATTTTAAATCAAATTGTTTGAGTTCTGGGGTGGTTTTGGAATCGATAATGATCTTATCTAAATTGAATTCTCCTCTGCCATTTTTATACTTAATATCATTAATGAAAATATTACCATTAGCATTATCAAATCGAGCACCGGTAAAGTTTGCATTTATGTTCAAATTGAGTTCTGAAAGTTCATCTTTAGTGTTTAGATGTAGAGGGAATAATTTAGCATTCTTCAATTGAGAATCGAAATTAACCACAGGAGTCTCCTTCGAAAAGTCTATTTTACCTGTAAAGTCAAGCCCAATGTTCGGGTCTAGAAGAGATATTTTACCATCGAAATGTTTATCAGCAAAGTACCCATCGAGCGATAAGTGTTTGTATTCGTAATCAAAGAAATTGAATTTGCTAATATTACCTTTCATCACGCCTTGAGTCACATCTTTGGAGGTGGATCCCTTTAAGGCCACATTCATTGATACTTTCCCAATCTTTTCTTGACTTAATAGGTGTCCCAGGTTAAAATCTTGAGTATTTATATCACCTGTGAAACTAAGGCTGTTTTCTATAAGGCTGGGTTTTAGTAGGATGTCAGTTCTGATATTACCTTGATCAGTTTGGAAATTTCCATAAAAGACAAAATCGTTAATAAAACCATTGAACTTTCCTTGATAATGTATGAGACCCAGATTATCTAACTGACTTGGCAGCTGAATATGATTACCTTCATAGTTAGGGATATAAACATTCTCAATATCTGAAATGCTAGTTGTAAGTTCTTTAAAATCAGCTTCGAGGTAAGAACTGGCAATGTTTGGAAGACCATTCATATAGAATCGGCCTTTGAAACTAGTTTGATTACCATAAAGGATATTAATGTTCTGTCCCTTTAAATCGTAAATTGTACCATACACATGACCAGATAAGAACCCTGATTCTCTAAAGCCTAATAATCTGTCGTTAAAATAAGCCAGATCTTGGAAACTAATTTTTGATGATCTAATTTGAAAGTCAAGCTTCATCTTTGTAGTAAAATGCCTCCAGTAACCTTGTCCACTTACATAATTTAAAAGTATCTGCCGTGCAGAAACTTCACTTTTAGTCGAACTCATGGTCACATCCGACATACCCCATTGTGTTGGTGTAATCCAAGAATGAGTTTTAAAATCTTTTAAAATAAAACCAGATTTTTCAATACAACTCATGTGTTTTAAATCAAAAACAACAGAATCGCCAATGACTTTGATATTACGAGCTTGAAGCTTAATATTTTTAACATCAATGTCGTCGTAATTCATTCCAAAAGCCTGTTTTTTTGCCTGAATTGTAACAAAACTGAAATGAGAATTTATTAAGTCCAGGTTTGAAACATTAATGTTCCAGGGTTTTTCTTGAATCAATGTATCTTTGACTTCTTGTTCTTTTGAAAGGGAATCGATAAAAACTTGAAGATTTTGTTTTCGATCTTCCCCCTCGTACAAATTAAAATACGCTTTATTTAAGATAAGCTTGCCTATATAAGCCTTTCTTGTCTTGAAATTTATCGAATCAAGTTTCGATTTCAACTCTCCAACATAAATTAAAGTATCTCTTTTATAATCTTCAATATAAACACCTTTAAGGATAATGTTTTTAAAAGGCGAAAAATTTACACCTTCTATTGTAACAGGAGTGTGTGTTTGTTCAGAAATGGATTTGGCTATCTTTTGACTAATATATGTTTGTACGCGAGGGCTCAAAAATATGAGATAAGCCAATATAAGCACCATAATGATACTTGCTATGGACCAAATTGATATTTTGAAGAATTTTTTAATAGTTTTGTGCTTTTGAGTGCAGTTGCACAAAATTAGATAAAAAAGAAATAGAAAACAGCTAGTGTAAGCTGTGATTATAGTCTTTTTTAATGTTTTTAAGTTAATTTTTAATTTAATGAGTATAACGATATTAGGAATCGAATCATCATGTGATGATACGTCGGCTTCAGTTTTACGTGATGGTGTGATTCATTCTAACATTACGGCCACTCAAACTGTGCATATGGCATACGGCGGAGTGGTGCCAGAGTTGGCATCTCGTGCCCACCAACAAAATATTATTCCTGTAGTTGACCTAGCTTTAAAAGAAGCGAATGTGACTGCGGATGATATTGATGCAGTTGCTTTTACTCGAGGACCTGGACTTTTGGGATCGTTGATGGTAGGGACTTCTTTTGCCAAAGGCTTTGCTTTATCGAAGAATATTCCTCTAATCGAGGTAAACCACCTTAAAGCTCACATCTTAGCTCATTTTATTGATGATTTAAAAAACACTTACGATCATCCTAATTTCCCTTTTTTAGCACTTTTAGTGTCAGGAGGTAATTCACAAATTATTATTGTGAAGGACCATATGGATATGGAAGTGATAGGTGAAACGATTGACGATGCAGCAGGTGAGGCCTTTGATAAATGTGCAAAGGTAATGGGAATCCCTTACCCAGGAGGCCCGGTAATTGATAAGAGATCGAAGGAAGGCAATCCATTGGCTTTTGAATTTAGCAGACCCAAAATACAGGGATTAAATTATAGCTTTAGTGGATTAAAAACCTCGTTCTTATATTTTCTTCGCGATAGAGTTAAGGAGAATCCTAATTTTATTGAGGAGAATATGAATGATTTGTGTGCGTCACTTCAATATACAATTGTTGATGTCTTGATGAATAAAGTAAAAAGAGCAGTTCGTGAAACAGGCATAAAGGAAGTTGCTATCGCTGGAGGTGTTTCTGCTAATTCGGGTCTTCAGAATGCGATGAAAGAAGCTGCTGTTAAGCTGGGATGGAAAGTTTATATTCCACAGCTGGGTTATTCTCTTGATAATGCTGCAATGATTGCTATTACAGGCTATTTTAAATATCTGAAAAAGGATTTTGTGGAACAGGATACCGCTCCTTTTGCACGAATGACTATCAAATAAAATAAAGCAGCCTTGAAATATTTTTTCAAGGCTGTTTTTTTGATCATTCAAATTGACTCTACTCTGTTGTGATATTTAGATAACCCTTTAAAACCATGATGGCTTCATCAGAAAAATCTTTGAGGCAAATTCTAAATTCTTCCTGTTCCTTCGTTAGTACAATGAGTTCATGGTTAATAAGCTTGAATTCTTTGATATCTTTTCTGTAGATCTTTATTCGTCTTTTAAACCATCCATATTTATATTTTATTCTTCGTGAGTTTATTTTTAGATATTCACGAGGATACATAAACTTACAGCCTAATAGAATTCCGACCGTATATATCGATGCTATAATGATTAAAAATGGGGCAAAATATTTGCATAGATAGATAATCTCTAGGTATCTAACAAAGAAGTATAATACAATGGCAGTGATAACAAATGCAATACCAACTGCTAATTGTTTACTCTTACCATTAAGTGCTTTAACCTTATGACTTCGGATATCGTATTCGAATTGAAGCATGGTTGTTTGTTTTTAGATTTGATTCAAGTTACTCAAAATTGAAGCAACATAAAAACCTTTGTCGAAATTCGGGACAAAACCATTTATTCCTCGATCAGAATTTGTGAGAATAAGTTGTTTTGCTGAATCATATCTGAATAAGAATTGGAGATGAAATCTTTTGGATTAATTTGAAGTAGTTTAATATAGAAATTGCATTGCTCTTGAAGTTTATCTTTAGAGAACTCATTATTTTTGTTTGAAGCTTCAATCTCTATAAATGTTCCTAGATTTTTTACTGTGTCTAAATGGAATTTCACATTATCGATAAAATATATTTCTCTATCTTTTTCAACAATGCATTTGTTACCAATTGCATTTTCTAATATCGTTTTAAGACTAGAATCGACCTCGGTTTTATAAAGTGTGAATTTACTTTCTTTATTTCCTTGAGTATCCTCTCTTTCGTAATGAATCAAATTGTTTTCAATATTCCCTTCACGAAGTTTTAAACGGCCCTTGTTAGAATTGAAATAGGTGTCTTTTTGATGATCTATACCTTTGAAATCTGCATTTTGACTTTTAAGAATGTCTCTAACTTTGTTTAAATTACGACAACTAGATTTGATCTCTATATTTATTAGCATGGTCTGTTTTGAATAAATTTATGGCTCAAAAGTAGAGATAAATTTGATATGAAGACCATTTGTTTAGTGTTGAGATTGTACCAATTCAATAATCTTGTCAGCAATTTGATGAAGAGGTACAATAAACTGTGGTTTTGCTATTTTATAAGCTTCAGAAGGCATGATTCTAGCGATAGCATTTTCAGGATCTTGCACAATACAAATCCCACCCAAATCATTTATTTGGAGTAAACCATAGGCTCCATCCTGATTTAAGCCCGAAAGAACAACACCAATAAGATCTTGTCTATAATACCAGGCTGCCGTTTCGAATAACACATCAATTGCGGGTCTTGAATGATTGATTTTAGCATCGGTTGAAAGAGCAAATGTTTTATCATTCTCAATTAATAAATGGTAGTTTGGTGGTGCAAAGTAAACTGTTCCAGGAGAAATCGACTCTTTTTCTTCAGCTTCCTTGACGAATAGTTGGCTGATGTCATTAAGATAACGAATAAAAGAATCGTTCTGATTGTCCCCAATATGGAGAACAACAATCACTGCCAAAGGGAAATCTTTTGGTAACAGAGGAATGATAGCCTTTAGGGCTTCCAGGCCTCCCAATGAGGTGCCTATAACTAAAGCTTTATACATGATTTGCTTAAGCTTTTCTTATAAATTTTTTGTTTATCATCCACATTCGAGAAACAATTCTCATTGGCAGTGAATTTTAAACTTTCCTTGGATCCTAGACACAAATGTCCGCTAGATGATAAACTCTCATGGAATAAGTTGATTACCTTATTTTGCAAATCTCGATTGAAATAAATGAGAACATTACGACAAATAATAAGGTTTACTTCGGCAAAAACAGAATCAGTCACGAGGTTGTGATCAGCAAATACGACTTTTTTAACTAAGGATTGATCTAATTTAATAGATCCATATTTCATGGTGTAAAAATCTGATAACTTAGATTTTCCTCCAGATTTTGTATAGTTCCTCTCAAAAAGCTCAATGTCACGAATGGAGTAAATGCCTTGCTTGGCTACTTCCAGAACTTTTCGATTAAAATCAGTAGCATATATCTGGCAACGATCAAGAATGCCTTCTTCTCTCAAAAGAATGGCAAAGGAATAGACTTCTTCCCCCGTTGAACAGCCTGCATGCCATATTTTAATGAATGGATATGTTTTTAGATTTGGAATAACATGTTCTCGAAATGAAGCGTAAAATTCAGGATCGCGGAACATTTCGGTGACATTGATTGATAAGTCCTCGAGTAATTCAATAAAAAAATCCTTCGAACGTAGAACTTTATCCTGCATTTGAGAGATGCTTTCCAAATTACTGATAGCTAATCGATGTACCAAACGTCTTTTAATATGAGAACGGGAATATCTTCGAAAATCATATCCGTACTTTTGATAAATGGCTTCAAGTATCAAAGGTATTTCAATGTCGATATTATCAAATTTCTCTTGTTTATCCTGATTGCTTGTCATCTTAATGAACAGTTTTGATTCCTTGACTCAAAACATTCTTTAAGCCTTCTTCTTTAAAAGGCTTGCTTAAAAAATTATCCATACCTGCATCAAGACATTGTTGTCTGTTTTCGGATGATGCATTTGCAGTTAGTGCAATGATATAAGTTGAATTTTCGATATTTTCATTTGTCTCAAAGCTTCTAATTTTAGCGGAAGCATTGAGTCCGTCAAGTACTGGCATTTGCATGTCCATAAGAATGATATCATATCTCTTCTCTTTGTACATTTGTAGAGCCTCAAGTCCGTTCTTAGCAATATCACAGCTCAAACCTAAGTGTCGTAAAGTTAAGACGGCGACTTTTTGATTGATAGGGTTATCTTCTGCTACAAGTATTGTGAGGTCTTGTGATAGTTCACTATTATCGGTAGGGCGTATAATCATTTCCTGTTCTTTATATTCGAATTTGAGTTCAAACATGAACTCTGAACCTACATCTTGTTTACTTTGAAGTGTAATCTTGCCACCCATCAAATTGGTTAGATTCTTTGAAATTGCAAGGCCCAGTCCGGTTCCTCCATACTGTCTGGAGATAGAACTGTCAGATTGCGTGAATTCTTTGAATAATGTTTTTTGGGCTTTTTCGGGAATTCCGATACCAGTGTCCTTTACTGAGAATAATAAAGATACCCACTCTTTATTTTTCTCAAGCAACTTAATTGATACATTAACTGCACCTTTTAATGTGAATTTAACCGCATTGTTGGTTAAGTTCATGATGATCTGGTTTAATCTAAAAGAATCACCTCTAAGAATTAGTGGAACATCTTTGTCAATATCTATATTGAAGCTAATTCCTTTTTCAACAGCTCTAAAGTTGAGTAATTGATATATCGTATCGCATAGTTTCCTAATATCAAAGTCAATGCATTCTAAGTCAATCTGTCCTGCTTCAATCTTTGAGAAATCGAGAATGTCATTTATGATTTGTAAGAGATGTTCGCCCGATGTTGTTACAACATTGAGCATATCTTGATGTTCTGAGTTTTCAGTTTCATTTTGCATTAATCTTGAAAGACCTAATATGCCATTCATAGGAGAACGTATTTCGTGAGACATATTAGCTAGGAACATTGATTTAGCTTGAGTGGCGTCTTCTGCTTTATTTTTGGCTAAAATAAGTTCTTCATTTTTCTCCTCAAGGTATTTTAATACAAGGTCTAATTCTTTTCTTTGTCTATAAAGATCAAGAAAGACATTGACCTTGCCTTTAAGAACTTCGGGGATAATAGGTTTAGGTATAAAGTCTACTGCACCTGTTTCTATGCCTTTTACAATATGATAATCGCTTTGATGGATTGCAGAAACAAAGATTACCGGAAGGTATTTGGTCTTCTTTCTTTGACGCATGAGCTCCAACGTTTCATAGCCGTCCATACCTGGCATTTGGACGTCAAGAATTGCCATTGCAAATTCATACTTCAGTGTATGTTTTAATGCTTCTTCTCCTGAAAAAGCTCTGACAATCTCAACGTTAAAATCACCAAGAATATATTCAAGACTGATTAAATTCTCTTCCTTATCGTCTACGATTAGTATTTTATCCTTATTCATAACTTAATTATATAACCAAATTTTTAACATCGAGAATAACTTGTTTTCATCAATAGGCTTCGATAGATAATCGTTAGCTCCATGATATATAGCTTTATCATAATCTTCCTTCATTGCCTTGGCTGTTGTACAAATTATAGGAATATTCTTAATCTCAGGATTTTTTCTAATATGCTGAATGGCGGTGTATCCATCCATTTCAGGCATCATAACATCCATCAAAACTAAATCTATATTATTGTTTTCTTTCAGTACTTCGAGTGCAATTTTTCCATTCTCGGCTTCAAGTACTTCCATATCTTTATCTTCGAGTATTTTACCTAGGGCAAATATGTTTCTAATCTCATCGTCGACAACTAATATCTTTTTACCCTTAAAGATGGATTCATCAATTTCACATATTGCTTTTTCTGGAATTTGAGGATTCTTAATTGCGACATGATGTAAAAATAAAGTGACTTCATCCATTAGACGAACATCTGATTTTATTCCTTTAAGAATTATAGCATTTGTGTATTTGCTGAGTTCACGATGTTCTTCTCTTGAAAGTTCTTTCCCTGTATAAATAATCGTATTAGGAATCGTAATATGTAGCTTTGATAACTTTTGTAATAATTCATGTCCTGAAAAATCAGGTAATCCTAAATCAAGAATTACACAATCATATTGTTTGTTTTTTATCTGTTGTAGTGCGGCAGAACCACTTTCAGCTTCATCAATCTGGGCATGGGTTTGCTGTAATAAAGTGTGAATTACTTTTCTAGTTAAGGCACTGTCTTCGACGATTAATATGTGTTTTGAATCAGAGAAAATTTGTTTGTTAATTTTGTTCATTGCCGAATTAAAATCAATGGCATTAACAGTCGTTAGTTGTTCTTTTTTATCATTTTTCAAACCATCTATCGGTGAAACGATATGTAGAGGTAGGTTGGAAGTTAGAGGATTTTCTTTTAATCGTGCTAACTGCTCTTCACCATTTGTTAATAAAAGTTTCGAAGCAATAATGATAGAAGAGGGTTGGTATTTTTCCACCAAAGGCATAGCAGACTCTATGTCAACAGCTGCAACGGCTTGAAAATCGTTTTTATGGATAAGATGTAGAAGTTTTTCTGCTTTCTTTTTTTCTGGATGAATTAAAAGTACCATTGCTTTTGTTTGGAACATGTCTCTGTCATCATCAATGTAATTGATGATCTCTTTAGTGTTTGCCTTTTCAGTTTTAGGTAGTTCAATTTTGGTAGATTCTGTAATTTTATCGGCATAATCAAAAGAGTTTTGATTGGGTTCAATAGGGATAATAATTGTAAATGTTGACCCATGATTAACCTTGCTATCTAAGTGAATTTCTCCACCTAACATAAAGGCTAATTCTTTCGAGATAGATAAGCCTAAGCCTGTACCTCCATATTTTCTTGATGTGCTCCCATCTGCTTGTTGAAATGCTTCAAAAATGGCTTCTTTTTTGTCATCAGGAATACCAACGCCAGTATCTGTTACCGAAATAGATAGGGCTTGAGATGGATCTAGATCGTTACGCATCAGTGCTATTTTATCATCATACCTATTAAAGGTAACGGTGATACTTCCTTTTGTCGTGAATTTGATGGCATTTGAAAGTAAGTTTTTGATGATTTGTGATAATCTTAATCTATCACTAATAAATGAATCTGGTATATCCTTTGTTATCTCAACAGAGAGTGCTATTTTTTTCTTTTCAGCCTGATGTTTAAAATCAAGCATGATTTCATGTTTGATATCGGCTGCACTGGTAGGAGCAAATTCAACCGTCATTTTGCCAGCTTCAATTTTTGATAAATCAAGGACTTCGTTGATCAGCTGTAAAAGATCCTTACCACTTTTGTGAATAATTTCAGCAGATTCAATATCAGATTTAGTCAGGTTTCCCTTTTTGTTCTTTGTAAGCATCCCTGATAGAATCAACAAGGAGTTTAAAGGTGTACGCAGTTCATGCGACATGTTTGCTAAGAAATCAGATTTGTATTGACTAGCTAGTTCAAGCTCTTTGGCTTTTAATTCAAGTTTAGTATGAGTTTGAGATAAGTTGAGGTTTTTTTGCGTAATCTCATCTTTCTGAAGTTCCAATTGATTAGTTCGTTCTTCCAATTCTTCATTGGCTACTCTTAATTCTTCTTGTTGAACCTGAAGTTTCTTTTCATTTTCGGTTAATATTTTAGTGTGCTCTTCAAGTTCTTCATTAGCCACTCTTAATTCTTCTTGCTGAACCTGAAGCTCTTTTGCTTGATCCTGAGTTGTTTTTAATAGACTTTCTAGGCGTTCACGAGCAATTGAGGACGCAATATTTACTGTTATTGTCTCATTGGCATTGTTAAGGAAGCTAATTTTATGAGGTTTAAACTCGCGAACTGAAGCCAATTCCATTACGCCCCATAGACGATTATTGAATATTAATGGGGTTAGAATGATTTCTTTAGGACTGATTTCTCCAGTTCCAGAGAAAATAGTGAAATAACCTTTTGGAAGGTCCTTAATGTGTTTGATTTCTCTACTTTCGGACATTGATCCAATCAAACCATGCCCTTTTTTAATAAATTTAAACTGATTTTTGTCTGGCAAACCATGTGATGCAACAAGATTAAATGATTCATTAATTTCATCAAAAAGATATAGTGCACCTAGCTCAGCATTAAGGAAGTCAATTATGAATTCAAGAGCATTACTCGAAACTTCAGACGTTTCCTGATCGCCACGTAATTTCTCATTAAGTTGATTTAAGCCTGAGCGGAACCAATTAGCTTCTTTACTTTTTTGGTGTGCCGCTTCAAGTTGGTCAATAATCTTATTGAAGGTATGTGTGAACTCATCAACTTTAGAGCGAGGCTTAAGTTTAACACTGTAGTTACCTTCAGCTACTTTTTGAATATTATGAATAATACGTGAAAAGCCAAATTGAATTTCGTTAAAAGATTGTGTCAAAACACCAAGTTCACTATTGCTCTTTAAGCTCAATCGTTTTTGAGGAATCCCTTTGTTTAGAAGATTAAAATTTTTCACTAAAGTAGCAACAGGTTTTGATATCGATCTGTTGATGATATATGAGACGCTCGATATGAAAACTGCGATAAGGAATATAAAAAAGCTAATGACATATATCAGAGCTTTGTTTACTTTGTTTGATAATTGATCCGTTTCTTTAGCAAAGTCTCCAAAGTGGTTCTTTAATCTATTAATATCATTAAGAAGTTCTTTATTGACGATGCCTTCTTTATGGTTTTCGATATGTTTCTGAATACTTAAGCCAATCTGATAGCCATTTTTAGCAATTGCTTGATTATCTTTTAGTTTATGAGGGGCGTATTTACTAAAAAGCTTTAATCTATTGTAAAAAGTGTTGACAAGCTCTTTGTCAGGTTGTTGTATTGTAGGGAAAGAACTGTAAAATAACTTGGTGAATTCTGTTTTCGATAAATTTTGTAGGTGTTCATCAATTTTCGAGAAATTATAGGCCATAAAGTTTGCGGCCTTAATATCATTAAGTGCAGATGTGTATAATGCCTTTTCACCAGTATGGATATATTTATAGTAGTCTTGAATACCACTACTAAAAGTATTATTGTGAATACGATCAGCGTTCATAAAAAGAGTCAACACTCGACTTGATTGGAAAAAGAAATTTGCCAGCAAGCCAAGTAGAATGATACTTGTAATTGAAACAATTGTTAAAAGGAATAATCGTGATTTTATTCTCCAATCTTTAAACTTAGATATTTGTAAGTTCATGATAGTCGTTCGTGTTTGTTGTAATAAATATACTCTTAAAGATGCGTAAAAATAGTGATTAAATGAAACGAACTGGCTCTTTCCTTACATGAATCGCTTTTAAAATAGGTTAAATTGTTATTTAGTCATCTTTTATAATTTTAATAAAAAACATATTGCTCAATATTTATTTAACTGTAGCTTTATGTCTTTATTCAAAAACAACTAAAGAGAATCTAACTATGAAGTATATTTTGTTAATCATCTTCCTGTCATTTAGTCTTTTACTTTCGGCTCAGTATAAAGATTTAGGTAAGCTATACTCAAAAGGTAAATTCGAAAAAGCAATTGAAAAAGGCATGCTTAAACTTGAGCTATTACCTGATGATGCTATTCTTAATATGATTGTTGGCCGATCTAATGTAGCTATTGGGAAATATAAGACAGCTATTCCTTTCTTGCAGAAGGCTTTGGCTGGCAAAACAGATCAAGCTTCTGTTCAATCTTGGTGTTTGGCTGAATTGGGTACGGCATATTATCATACAGGACAGGAAAAAATGGGTGTAGAGAGTTTGAAAAAAGCTATAGGGATGAATGCAACTCGAAATTGTACTCGTTTTGCTCATAACCAATTGATGCGTTTTCAAGAGAATACTTTTTTCCAAAAATGGAATATTCACGAAACTAAACATCTTCGGTTTCATTTTCAAGATGAATCAATTATTGAGAATGTAGAAAATTACATCAAGCAACACGAAGAAGCTTATCTCAATATTAATAATTTTTTTAAGATAGATTTACCTAAGAAAATTGATTTTTTTGTTTGGAAGGATAGGGAAGAGGCGCATAATTTGTTTGGAAGACCTTTGGGTTTCGCTAATTCAGAAAGAAAGATTATTAATGCTTGGTATCAGCAAACTAAAGGACATGAAATTTGCCATATACTTTGCGATATTGCCATTCAACCAATGAAAAAAAGTAAGTTGATCAATGAAGGTATTTGCGTGTTTTTTGATCAAACGACTCGAAATAAAATGGATCAAGCTAGAAAGGTGCTGCCTAAAGATGAGTTTCATTTGCTTGAATTGTGGGAGTCGCCTACACAATATGAAAGAGATTTGTCTTACCCAATGGGTGGTGCTTTTGTTGATTTCCTAATTCATAAAGGAGGAAACGATAAGCTCAAGCAACTCTTAAAGGATCAGACTATAGAAAATGCGGAGAAAATATATCCAAATTTCAAAGATCTTGTTAAGACTTTTGAAGCAATGCTTGAGCGTTAATTCAAAATATTAGCGATGAATGAACAGAGCGCAAGGTGATTACTGCATCAATCCTTGCGTTTTTTGCTTTTGACTCTATAGAGGTTTATTCTTAATTTAGATTTTGCTTAGGGAATGTTATGATGAATTCACAGCCTTGTTCAAGTTCGCTTTCAACCCATATTTCTCCTTGATGCTTATCCACAAATTCTTTACAAATAAGTAAACCCAAACCTGTACCCTTCTCATCTTTGGTTCCAACTGTTTGAACCTTGGTATCTATTCGGAATAGTTTGGCAATATTATCAGCACTCATGCCAACACCAGTATCTTTTATAGACAGTTTAATGTCAGTTGGACGGTCTTCTGCATGAATACTAATCGTACCATTTTCAGGCGTGAATTTGATTGCATTAGAAATCAAGTTTCTGAGAAGGCTGGTTAGCATATTGTCATCTGCAAAAATCTTCATATTCGAGCAATCAGGACTCTGCAATTCTATCTTCTTTTGACTAGCTTGATAGGACGCAAAGGAAATGGAATCTTGAATAATATCTTGAAGATTGAGTTGTTCAGGATGATAAGGGATTTGATCAGACTGACTCATAGCCCATTCCAGCATCTTTTCTAAAAGATTAAAGTTTAATCTTGCTGAATGTTGAATATCTTTGATTAGCTCTAGTTTTGTTGCGTCGTCGAATTCATTGTAACTGGTACACAGTATGTTTGAGAATCCAATAATGGCATTGAATGGATTTTTTAAATCGTGGGCGATAATAGAAAGAAACTTATCCTTAGTTAGATTTGCTTCTTGTAATTTATCAGCAGTGATATTAAGTTCAGTTAGAGTTTTTTTGAGTTCTGTTGTGTCATAACCAACACCAATTGTCAAATTTGAAGGTGTTGTAAACCCAGCCCAAAATTGGTTCCTCTCTTCTTGATTCTTATTGGTGATTGTGAATTCATTAAACTGACCACTTGGTTTAGAGAGATGACCTTTAACGTAATTATATTCCTCTTTGTTTTGTATAAGCTTTTTAAAAGGATTATCCATGGTCTTAACTTCATCCAATGAATAACCTGTTGCTCGTTCGCATTCTTTATTCCATAGGGCAATTTCACCTTCTTTGCCTAATCCAAATATCATGATAGGCGCTATTTCGAAAAGGGATTTGAATTGTAGCTCACTCTTCTTGAGTTCTTCATCTGCAATAAGTTTATTCTCTATGATTTTATTGGTTGCGTCTGCAATTATCTGGAATTCAGAGTAGTTAAGTTTTGTTTTGTCAATATTAGAATTTGACTGGATTGCTTTCTTTAGTAAGCCAATAAAGGTTGCTGTATTCTTTTTGGTTTTATGAGTTACATATCTGAATATCAGAAGTAAGATTAAATGGATAAGGATGATAAGTATTAATATGTTTGTTGCCTTTTTTATTTGAGCATTTTGCATGTGTTGAATACTTCTGTTGATATCTGTTTCAATAAGTGACAGATCAAACCAAGCTCCAATAACCCAATTCCATTCTGGGTATGCCTTTACATATGAGATGTTTTTATCAATTTGATTATTGTCTTCATTAAGCCAGTCAAAATTAATGAATCCGCCCTCAGGCATTTTTGATGCTTCAATTTCAGCTTTAATTATTTCAAAGCCTTTAGCATCCTTTAATTTAAGAATATTATCACCATTACTGTAGTGTTTCGTGTTTGAGAGAACTACATTTCCATCAGTATCGTTAATGAAGATCTGTTGATTAACACCATACTTTATGTTCTTGATGTATTGAATTGCCTCTTTTTTAATGTCTCCTTCAATGTCAGGAATGTATTCGCCTGTACCAATAATAATATTGAGCGGTTTGAATAAACGAACATAAATAACTGATGGGGAAGTGAATGACTTATCAGTCGTTAAGCTTGTTGATTTTTCGCGAATAAAACCTTTCCCATATTTAAGTGCAATATTTACTTCTTCTTGAACAATTAATTTTTCTGGTGAATCTTTAAGTTTTAAGAAATTAGTGCCTTCAAATTCAGGATGTGCGGGGTATAGGATTTCTTCACCATCTGTTTTTAGGATAAAGTAGTCACCTCTAATCTCTTCTGATCTTAATGGACGTAGTGCTTCTTTAATGATTTGTGTGATAGCTAATTTGCTGTAGTTGTTCTTGTGTTTTGTGTATATGTTTTCAGCTAAAACATAAGCCTGATCAACTCGATATGTTAAGTATTCGTTAATTTTATTGATCCTAATGTCTCGGCTAATGTTTATGTGCTCAATTACTTGATTAACTTCGTGTTTAATTAATTGGTTTTGAGCTTCGATATGGGCTTGTTTACTCTCCTTACTTTGCTTTTCGAAAGTTTTGTATTCGAAATAAAGAAAGAGACTACTCGTGACAATTGCCGATAAAGCAAAGAATACAACAATGTACAAGAGAAAGGTTTGTGGGATAGATAGGGATCTTCGTTCAGGCATAGGTGGTAGTCATGTTTTTATTTGATCAGGTCCTAAAATACAAATAATATTGGCGTAATTTTTGTTTATTTTTTAAAAATAATCACTGTAAATAAGCATGTTTATCAGATGTTTTCTTATGTCTACACTTTAGAGATTTACTATTTCTTAGCTCGTTTATTATGTAGTTCGTAATTCTTAAAAGGAGATAAGAAATTTTTGTCCTGATTTTTCATAAATTTGATGAAATTAAATTCCTAACTATGAATGCAACAAATTTTGAATTGAGTTTTAATGACTGCAGGCCTTTTTCTTCAATAAAAAGGAAGGCTCTTTACTTAGTGGGAATCATTGAAATACTTGTGGGTTCAGTCGGGATCTTTCTTGTAGAATATCCTATGTCTCGATTTTATATAATTTTGCTTGCTAGTGGTATTTTGAGTTTCCTTATAGCTGCTTATGGTAGGAATATTATTAAAGAATCTAATTCTATTTGTATTAATCCTCAAAACATTACCTTTAAAAATGTCTCACAACGAACTAAAAATCTAGCAGTTGATAATCTGTGTGATCTTATTATAGAGCAAGATAAAGTTGAGTTTGTCACTAAAGATCAAAAATACAACCTTTACGATTTTTCAATCTTTACACAAGATCAAAAGAAAGCTCTATATCGTATTTTGACTGACTTGAAAGAAAACTTAGGCTAAATTGTATGTGAGAAAAGAGAGAATGAATGTGTCTTTCTTTTTTTATTATTTCTAATACCAAATGAATTCATAATGAGACCGATTTATCTAATTACATTACTAGCCTCCATTGCGTTGAGTTCTTGCAATGGGCCTAAATCGAATGAACGCAAAATTATTTTGGGTGATACCATTCGAACAGCAAGTGGTTTGCAATACTACTACGAAAAAATGGGTAAGGGTAGAAAAGTTGAGGCTGGATGTGAAATGGCGACCTATCTTAGTTTAAAAGTTGGCGATGATGTCGTTTGGACCAGTGCTGATCAGCCAGATTCTTTATTTACTTATGTCGCAGGCTATACCAGATTGATCAGAGGGTTTACAGAGATGAGCATGTTACTTAGAGAAGGTGATGAGGTGATTGCGATTCTTCCAGACTCCTTAGCTTATGGAGCTAAAGGTGCTGGAGATATTATTCCACCGCATGCAACGTTGGTTTACGACAAGTTTATAGTTGTAAGAGTTGATGAGGCCAAAGGTGTAATGGCTGATACGCTGCTTAAAGCAATCGAAATTGGTGGCGAAAAAGCTGTTTGGGAGAAATACAAAGAAATAACAGAAACGGCAGATTCTAATAAATACCACAGCGGGCAAGATCATCTTTATCGTCTGTGGGATAAGTTGAGTAAAGCCGATCAGCACAAGAAAGCAGCTGAAGTGGCAGCATGCTTTGCCGGTGCCACAAATGACAATAAGCTTTGGTATAAAATGGTGCTTTCCCTGGAAAAGTTAGGGGAATTAAAAGAAGCGAAAGAGAATTTGGAGGTGCTTATTGGTAAAGAGCCAAATAATAAGGAAATGGCTGATAAACTGATTGAATTGAAAGGGAAACTTGCTGAAATGTAAGGTTTGTTACAAAGAATTTAAAACTCTAAACTTAAGAATCAAATCAATTATGGAAGAAGGTAAAGAAATAATCGTAATATATAAAGGTAATCCTGTGAACTCCGAAATTATAAAGGATATTTTAAACGATAATGGAATTATTGCCACAATGAGTAATCAGTTGATGGGAAGTATTGCTCCTTGGTATGTTTCTGGGGGAGGTATTGATCCTGTGGGCGTTGAAATTTTTGCTCGTGATAAAGAAAAAGCACTTGCTTTAATTGATGCCTTTAATAAAAGTATACCTGAAGAATAGATACTAAGGATAAAGGAAAGCTGTGGTCGTACGATTACAGCTTTTTTTAGTCCGTAGACATGGTACATGCTAGCAATGTGAGAGTTCTTGTATATGTCGATTTTATTGGAAGTGCTAGCCATTGGCAAGGATCTTATGGGTGACCTCTTTTATCATGAGGTTTAAACCCCTTAAAGATAATCAACCATAAGCTTGACAAATCCTTGTCGATGCTTTATACCCCAAGCTGTAAACCTTAAAAAGGGATTCCTGGAATTACATGTTTTTAATCCGCCTCAGGCGGACTCATAATGGATCGATGCCCACACTATGAGATAATGCGTCAGAAATGCAGTCTTATTTGGGAATATTGTGTCAAGTTATTAATCCCTTTTAGATTCAAAAAAAGTCATTCAGAGCAAAATTGGATATGTTTATATTGTTTTTTTAAGAATGAAATTAAACATCAATGATGAAACCAAAATAAAAAGCAGTTCGTGGTTGTTAACATAAATATCAGCTATTAGTTGTGTATTTATATTCAATAAGACATCCTATTGCTTGTTCGAAGGAATACCGAAGGAAACCCGAACGAGGACCGAAGGAATAACTTAGTCATTGTGGACGTTTTATTGTTCATTTTAAATACGCAAAATCATATTTCTTTTCCAATCCCTTCATATCGTCAATACAAATTTACACTTGACATTAAAATAAAAATGACAGAACTTTGTCATTCAAATAGATGTCTTTGTGTTAATATATGATTCATTTATGGAAACCGAACTAGTTTTAGTTCTATTGTTTACTTAAAATTTAAATATCATGGCTGTAGTTAAGAACAATTTGGTTGTAGATGGTTTAAGTGGAAAATTAGGTAAGAATATAGTTTTCAGACAACGCAATGGTAAAACTATTGTTAGCACCAGTCCTGTGTTTTCGAATACAAAGACAGAAAAACAGGAAAATCATCGTAAGCGGTTTACAAAAGCCGTTCGTTATGCTCAGGTACAAATGGCCGATCCTGTGTTTGGTGAAAAATATCGCCTGGCGGCAAAAGCGAGAGGTTTAATGACACCAAACAATTTAGCCATTCAGGATTACCTTCGACCACCTGTTATCGAAAATCTTGAAGTTAAGGGGTATCATGGTGAAATAGGTGATGAAATTATAGTAGAAGCCTTTGATGACCTTGAAGTTGAGAAGGTGGCTGTCGAGATCTATCATGGCGATGGCAGTCTGGTCGAAAAAGGATTGGCTTGTAAAAATGGCAATGAGTTTGAGTGGCACTATGCCTCGACTGTAGCCAACAGTGAATTCAGTGGTGATAGAATTCTTGTTAAAGCATTTGATCATCCAGGAAATGAAACCTATATGGAAATCGTCCTTTCATAGAATTGAACCATCTACATCTATTTATCTTTAAAGAAGATCTGGCAAGTATTTTTATTTGTTAGATCCTCTTTAAATGAATCTGGCAAGGGATTGTTTTATAACTATCCCGCAAATTGTGCAGATGATCGCAGAAAAAGAGTTTGGTCTTAACTTTAAGCATTAGAGCCAATGAGAAAATCTCTATTACAGCCAATTTGAAATGATATTTTCGTGTATTACCTGTCGTCTCAAATCAGGTAAAACTACTCATGGATTTATAATGGGGAGTTGTTGTTGTTATGGTTAATTAGTTGTGGTTTTTGAGTTAGGTAAATAAGACGCCATGTTAAGTATATGTTGAGGCCACTAGCTTAGTATTTATTTGTTATTGTGAAGGATGGTGATTTTTGTATGTTTGCATTCATGGTTGATAAATATATTTTGATCAACACTTGGAGTTTGTTTGTGGAAAATGTAAATTTATATTTGTTAAAGAGAAGTTGGGTGTTAAGATTGCTCTTGTTTGATGTGGGTTGTGAATTTGTAATTTTTTATTTTCAATAATCATTTTAACAATTAAAATCTTAATTATGGAAGCATTTATTGCATTTATTGGATTGTGGCCCGTTAGTTGGGCGCCAAAGTATTGGTCTTTTTGTTGGGGACAGTTAATTTCCCTAAGCCAAAACCCTTCACTTTATTCATTAATAGGTGTGAATTATGGTGGTGATGGACGAAATAACTTTGGTTTACCTGATTTCAGAGGTAGAGTTCCTGTTGGAGCAGGAGTAGGGCCAGGACTTGCATCGTATCAACTTGGTATGAAGTACGGTTTTGAAAGAATAGTTCTAAATGAAGCTCAAATGCCAAGTCATAACCATCAGGCTACTATTGATGGTTTAGAAATACAATTTATGGCTAGCACTTTGGCTGGAACAGAAAGTACTCCAGGTGCAAATAATGCAACAACTATAGGAGCAACAAAAAAGGCAATGGGAGCTGGTGATATGCTTTACAATACAGAAAACCCAACTGTAGCTCTTAATGGAGTTTCAATTGAAGGAGGGGATATTCTAATCTCAAATTCAGGCGATGACCAGTATGTTGAGAATCGTCAGCCTTTTAATACTGTTAATTATATTATTTGCATGGATGGTGTTTATCCTCAGCGTCAATAGTTAATTATATAGAGTGTCTGTTGAGTAGTGTTTCTGTTTTAGAAAACTCAGCTTTACAGACCCTCTATTTATCATATGTATATGAATCAAAATATTAAAATAGGATTTCTTGCACCATACTCTTCAATTTATCCTGACATGGTACCTAGTTTAGTTAGTGGATTTTATTCTGCTATTCCAGAAAAACACCATCAACTTTTTCAAATATTTCCTGAATATGTCGGTCAGGGGGGAGAAAAAACAACTACAGAAGCCGTAAATAAATTGTTGAATTTTAATAGGGTCGATATTGTTTCGGGCTTTATTAGTTATAAAGTTTTACCATCTGTGATACCGAGTATTGAAAACAGGCAAAAACTTGGATTATTTTTTGATGTAGGAGAGTATATTCCTTATACGCATCATATATCCGATAGCGTTTTTAATAATAGTTTTCAAATGTGGCAGTCGCAGTTTTCTTTAGGTTATTGGGCTCATAAAAAATTTGGAGAAAGAGGAGCTGTTATTATGCCAATTTACGATGGAGGATACCATCTGCAATCAGCCTTTAGACAAGGAGCTATAATGGCTGGAGCTTCGAATATGGATATGTATATTCTGAAATATCAGCCTGGAGCCTCTCAGTTAAAGGGTCAGATAGAAGGCTTGTTTGATGAAATAAAGAAAATGCAACCAACCTATATTCATTCTCTATTTTGTGGTAGCGAAGCTTTGGAGTTCTACGATGAATATTGTAAATCAGGATTAAATAATAAAATTCCACTTGTAGTAAGTGCACACATGTCGTCCGATGATATTTTAAATCAAGTAAGCGGTCTTGATTTAGATTTATATTCTGCATCTATGTGGAATTATCACTCAAAAGATAAAGCCAATATGGAATTCAAACAAAAGGTGAATCAATTTGCTGGTCAAAAGCCCGATTTTTACACCCTTTTAGGCTACGAGACAGGTTTGGCTTTCGAACGATTAATCCCAGAATTCCATAGAAAGGATTGGGCAGAAATTAAAAAACGACTTAAAACAGAAACTATTGAGGGACCAAGGGGCAAACGCTCTTTCTTCCTGAATTCAGAATGTGCCACTCCGATAATCGATATTGAAAAAATTGGTTTTGCAAATAATCAAGTAACAAAAATTGTTATTGATCAGGGCAGAGCTTTGGAGTATAGTAGCGGAGCTTACGAGAAAATTCATAAGGAGAATGTTAGTGGATGGCAAAATCCCTATTTATGCGTTTAATCAAATTTGAATTGCTGTAACATATTAAAAAAATAGCATCATGAAAAAAATCTACTTTTTTACTTTAAATAAACAGTTAAGAAATTTTTCAGAGTTTAGAAAAGGTCTAAGCAAGTTGATTATAATCTCTTTTTTGCTTGCCAGTATGTTGTTTGTTTTTGGTAATAATGCTAATGCACAGTGTAGTGTTTCTGCACCTTATCATGTTGCTTATTCTGGTACTACTCCGGCAAATGGGAGTAGTTTAGCGCAGAGTTTTTCAGCTACTTGTGATGGTGTTTTATCTCAGGTTAAACTCGTTAGTTATACAGTTCAAACAGGAATAACTGTAACAATTTATTCAGGTGCAGGTATTAGTGGATCTGTTTTGGGCTCTGTTACAGGGGTGTCAATTCATGATGCGTCAGGATTTACTGATTATTCAATAATAGATTTATCTTCTGCAAACGTCTCTGTAACCAATGGTAATGATTATACTTTTAAATTAACAAATCCGGGTACAGGTCAAGTTGGACTTTATCATTCAGGTACAAATCATTATGACTATGGTGTTGCATACTATGAAGATGGGGCAACAGAATTAGACTTTATTTTTGTTTTGGATATTGCAGCAGCTTCTTCCAACGCCGCTCCCACAGCCACGGCACCAAGTACACCAAGTGTAAGCGAAGATGACATAGACGTTGATCTGGCTGATGATATACAGGTGGCAGATGCTGACGGTGATGATCAGACTGTTACATTTACGATAACTGGTGGAACGCTTACTACAGGTACTACTGATATTACATTTGGTGGCAGTGGAAATGGATCTGCTAGTTTTACGGCTGCAGGTACACTGGCAGCAGTTAATACTGCTTTAGATGCTGCAACTTTTACTCCCACACCTAACCTAAGTGGTAGCAATGTGGCTACAATTTCGTTTACAACTCATGATGGGACTGTGGCATCAAGTGCTGCATCAGTTACTTTTAATATTACTGCCATTAATGATGCTCCTAGCATTTCAATTAACGGCTCTACTTTATCATATACAGAAAACAATTCAGCTATTCAAATTGATGCAGCGGCAACTGTAAGCGATCCTGACGGTGATGCCGAATGGAACGGTGGACAACTGGCAATACAACTAACTTTAAATTCTGAGGCTGCAGATGAAATCAGTATTAGTGATACAGATGGTGATGGAATAGTAATTACCATTAGCGGAACCAATATACTTGCTAATGGCACTGACATTGGTGATTTAAATCCTAGTGGAGGAATAGTGACAGGTGGGACACAACTTGCTATAGGTTTTGATTCTGATGCTACAAATGCCATTGTTCAGGAAGTTTTTCGATCCATACGTTACAGGAATACTTCTGATAATCCAGGCACTTCCAATCGAACTATAACTATTGCTGCTTTTGATGCAAGTTTATCCAGTTCTACTGTTCAACGTACAATTGGCATTACTGCTGTTAACGATGATCCAGGCATTTCAGGTTTACCAACAGATATTACAGTTTCGGAGGATATTGCAAGTAATGTTAATCTTTCAGCTGCTACTTTAATTGATGTTGATGCAGGATCAAATAGTATTGTATTAACAGTTGCAGCTTCAGCAGGTACTCTTACTGCCAGTTCGGGTGGCTCAGTCACTATTGGCGGTTCAGGTACAGGAACATTAAGTTTGACGGGAACAGTTGCTAATATTGATACTTATTTAAATACAGCATCTAATATAAAATATACAGGGGCTTCGAATGCAAATGGAAACGATGCTGCTACTTTAACACTAACCGCAAATGATGGAGGTTATACAGGAACAGGTGGCGGAACAAATGTTTCCTTAGGAGCAGTTAATGTTGATATCACTGCTATTAATGATGCTCCTAGCATTTCAATTAACGGCTCTACTTTATCATATACAGAAAACAATTCAGCTATTCAAATTGATGCAGCTGCAACTGTAAGCGATCCAGACGGTGATGCGGAATGGAACGGTGGACAACTGGCTATACAACTAACTTTAAATTCTGAGGCTGCAGATGAAATCAGTATTAGTGATACAGATGGTGATGGAATAGCAATTACCATTAGCGGAACCAATATACTTGCTAATGGCACTGACATTGGTGATTTAAATCCTAGTGGAGGAATAGTGACAGGTGGGACACAACTTGCTATAGGTTTTGATTCTGATGCTACAAATGCTATTGTTCAGGAAGTTTTTCGATCCATACGTTACAGGAATACTTCTGATAATCCAGGCACTTCCAATCGAACTATAACTATTGCCGCTTTTGATGCAAGTTTTTCCAGTTCTACTGTTCAACGTACAATTGGCATTACTGCCGTTAACGATGATCCAGGCATTTCAGGTTTACCAACTGATATTACAGTTACTGAAGATGTGGCAAGTAATGTTAATCTTGCTGCCGCTACTTTAAGTGATGTTGATGCAGGATCAAACAGTATTGTATTAACTGTTGCTGCGTCAGCAGGCACTCTTACTGCTAGTTCGGGTGGTTCAGTCACCATTGGCGGTTCTGGTACAGGAACACTAAGTTTAACGGGAATAATTGCCAACATTGATACTTATTTAAATACAGCATCTAATATAAAATATACAGGGGCTTCGAATGTTAATGGAAACGATGCGGCTACTTTAACACTAACCGCAAATGATGGAGGTTATACTGGAAC
Source organism: Ancylomarina euxina (assembly GCF_003863355.1). Classification (GTDB taxonomy): domain Bacteria; phylum Bacteroidota; class Bacteroidia; order Bacteroidales; family Marinifilaceae; genus Ancylomarina; species Ancylomarina euxinus. The sequence continues at coordinate 374,148 of NZ_QQWG01000003.1, forward strand.
AGGTGGCGGAACAGATGTTTCTTTGGGAACGGTTAATGTTGATATTACTGCCATTAATGATGATCCAAGCATTTCAGGTTTACCAACTGATATTACAGTTACTGAAGATGTGGCAAGTAATGTTAATCTTGCTGCCGCTACTTTAAGTGATGTTGATGCAGGATCAAACAGTATTGTATTAACTGTTGCTGCGTCAGCAGGCACTCTTACTGCTAGTTCGGGTGGTTCAGTCACCATTGGCGGTTCTGGTACAGGAACACTAAGTTTAACGGGAATAATTGCCAACATTGATACTTATTTAAATACAGCATCTAATATAAAATATACAGGGGCTTCGAATGTTAATGGAAACGATGCGGCTACTTTAACACTAACCGCAAATGATGGAGGTTATACTGGAACAGGTGG
>NZ_QQWG01000040.1 GCF_003863355.1 Ancylomarina euxina
TAGGGAGACTTGTTAATAAAAAAAGGCTTTAAAAATAAAAGTACATAACATGCTGTATGTCGGCATTGGCGATATGTACAGGATGAAATTAAAAATCGCCAACGAAGACGACATACAGCTATACGTTATGCATAATATAATAATACTCATGAGACTGACATTACTTTGTACATTATTACTATTCTCTATAAGTGGATTAACACAAACTGTAGTGAGATTTATTAATCCTGAAACTAAGGAACCTGTTTGCGGTATTTATTCTAAAATTTTCAAGAATGAAACAACTTTTGAAAATTGTGGAGGATCCAACAAAGAAGGATTTTCACGGTTAAGAATAAGAAATGTTGATCCAAATGCAAAATATTATTTTAGTTTCAACTACACAAAATATAAACCAATCTGGCATGAAATAGACTTAAATAATAGGGACACATTAATTGTCAAATTAATTAAGGAAGATTATTATTATGACCGATCTGACTCTATCTTTTCAAGTCAAGGTTGTAGTTCTAGATCTTATTTGAACTATTATCCTAGATGTCCTAGAACTCTAGAAGATCTTCCGAAAGATATTGCTAATAAGCTTAAGCAACATTTAATTGAAAGAATTGGCGTAAAGGATTATAATAAGACGAGACTAATTGGAGGTCAAATAATCGATGTTGATTATTTACAAAGTATCAATGAAAAGACTGCTTACTCTCTTTGTTTTTGTTATTCCAACATAGATGCTGGTATTGGTATGTATACTTCAAAAATAAAACTAGATATAGAAGGTAATATTCTGGAAGATATAGGTTTACCTAGGTTTGTTGGTGTCCCAAGCAGCATGGAGTTTGTTCCGTATACAGAAATTCTAAAGAAAGTTAGACAAAACAAAAAATACCAAGATATTAGATTAAAGGCTGAAATGGCTTATGAAGCCAAAGAGAATATCTTAATATGGAAATTTATAAACGAGATATTTGAAGACAATGGAACATATATCAGAAATGAATCAATTTACAATGCACATAACGGTAAGTTTTTAAGAATAGACACACAAAAAGGTGAATGGGTTGAATAATACTATGCATAACAAAAGCTAAATTTCATGGGCGGTGATTAGCAGTTTGAAAACTTAGTTCAATTAAGAAACACCAGCAAGCCACTAAAATTGGTTTGCTTAGAAATATAAACAAATTTACTCGGCTTGCTTTTTTAGCGGTTTGATAAGACAACTGTTTTAATCGCCCACGAAAACTTAGCAAGACCGTTAGCGTTCATGCAAAGAAACATTCTACATAAACATAAGATATTGTGATAAAACACCTTAAATATTGTCTGAAAGAAATTTTAATTGTTAAGAAAATTCTTGAGATTGAAAACTCAAATTTTTATAAGAGAAGTCTTGCTCGGTTTGTTGCAATAAGGACAGATGATTTTATAAAACTTGCTTTCACTATTAATAAAGCTTCTTTAAACCAACAATCAATAAAAAATGATTTAAACACTTTTCAACAGTATTATAAAGAGTATTTTAAAACTCAACGTGATAAATTTGGAGCTCATTTTCAAGAATTAGACTTTGCTTCTCGATTAGAGTTTTGGAGTCAAATTGATTATGAAAAATCTGATTTTTTCTCATCTATTCCAATTGATATCTATTCCAAATATAGTACTCTCTCGGATTATGATAGCCCAGAAATTATATTTAGCGGAATATCTGAAGAGCTAAAAGAAAAAATTAAACAACTTAATTCTGAATTAGATATTGAAAAGTATCCCAATTTTTCTTCTGATATACTTTCTTTAACTAGGTACAATTCTGGTGGATTAATACCTTGTTCAAAATTACAAGTTAAAGCAGGGGTTTTAAAATCACTTGAAATAATACTCGAATATTCAATTGAGCTATACAAGATTTCTAAAGGGAATGAGGATATTTTAGATGTAATAAAAAAAATTCTAATTACTGATTTAATTAGTTATTGTGATAATTTTATTACTCGAACGGATATTACACCGGGAGCTAAACAAGAGGAAGATGGTCTTGATAAATTGCTTGAAGGAACAGAGTTTTTAAAAGCAAAAGAAATAATTGATGAGTTTTTGAATAATTTCAAGTTCGACGAAAAATTGAATAATCTGAGAACTGTTCGAAATAAATCTTGTGGACATATCGATATAAACAACTCAATTACAGCATTAAAAACCGATTTAGATTCGATTAATTTCGATGAAATAGAATCTTTTTACCTTCAAATTAAGAAAACTTATAAAAAGATTTGTAGTGAAGAAATGGTTTTTCAGGCATTTAGTTTAGAACCTAAAGATAGAGCTTATGGAATTCAAAAATTGGTAGGAATACCGGTTAAACCATTCGAAAAAGATTCAATACCAGAAACTGAATTCCTTCCCCCGAATGTTAATGACTTACATAACTACCAAACATATTTTAATCTTCTTGATAGTAAAGAACAACATGAAGAAGCACGTCATTATTTTTGGGAGTGTTTTTCTCGTTCAAACCTTATTGAAAAGATAAATTTCACAACTAAAAATCGTTTTCTGAAAAGTACAAGTTCAATTGATTATAGAGAAGCACACAAATACTTTCATCAGATATTACTTTCAAATACAAATTCTTACCAAGATAAAATTAAAATTTTACAGCTTTTTTTGGAATGCAAAACTAGCTATCCTGATACACTCTTATATATTTTGCTTGAAACATACAATATTAATAAAGAGGTTCACCCATTAAATTTACAATACATTTATTCATTCGGTGAATTATGTTCTAAAGTCAACGATAATATTATTGATATTTTAAAAACTAATCTTATTAAATCAGACTTTTATCTTTACTATAATTCCTTACTGAGTATCTATAAAATAGAAATAAAATCTAGACAAAATTTAACAATAGAAGTTAAATCAGAGGCAAGTGAATTTTCTGACTTAATAAGGAATGAAATAACTAATTCAAATGATTTCTTGAAAATAGTTTTTTCATTAGGATTTTCCAGTGAATTGTATTTTTCAAATGGTTATAGCATTTATAGGAAACCATTAAAATCCTTATATTTAAATTATTTCGATGGAGTATTTAAAACGTCCATTAAGAAATACCTAAATCCAATAATAAAAAATGAGGTTGATAGAAGGAGTTTGAATAAAATTATTAAATTCTTCAACTTGAATCGCTATTCAACTTTATTGGGATTACTAGGAGATTTCTTAAAAAAGAAAAAACATAATAAAGAATCAGAACAGTTTAGAGCGTTGCTATACGAAGGGATTGTAAAATATGCATATAATGACAATAATGAATTACATAATTTTGGTGTTACGTGTTTTGAGATGAAAAATATAGATTTAGCAGTTAGAGTTTCAGAACAGATTGTTGATTCAAATCCATCGGATATAAAATATTATTATTTTTTGCTTTCAATTTATTTGCAAGACAGAAAATATGAGGATAGGTTTTTAAAAATCAAGACGAAAGTACTTAGTGATTTTAAGTTAGATGAGAAAGCTACTAAAAGATTTGAGATTTTAAACTATGAAGAATAATGCACGAAACGCTAACATCTTATATAAAACATTTGGCAGTCAGTGGGTTATCGAGCGTTTTAGCTCGTATCAAAAGTACTTGTAACTTGACAGGAAAGTGCTTCGAAATGCCAAACGTTTCATATATGTAACCGTTGTAGGGCATATTAAAAATAACTAAACTCAATGAGGATAATATTAATATTTTTTCAATTGGCTTCACTTGGGTTATTCAGCCAAGTTGTCAAGGAGTCAAAACTGGTTTATAATAAAGAGATTATTTATTCATATAAAGTTACTCATGTCAGTTGTGAGAAAAATATAAGTGTTAATAATTTGTATTTAGTATGCTATGGAACGCCATGGAGGTTAGATACACTCAATCAAATAAAAGTTAATTGGGCACCTAGCTTGAACGATATATTTAGAAAGACAGCTGGAACAGGTGTAATTGAAAACAAACTGAGAATTTGGATGCATCCTCCAAGGTATAACGAATTTTCTATCTTAGAATATTCTCCTTTCCCTTATGTGAAATTTCCACTCCAAATAGGGCGAGAATGGAATTGGGAATTAGCCTTAGGGAAATATTGGGAAAACAAATCTTTATCTGTGAGAGCTGATGACATAATGAAGTACATATATTTGATTGAAAGTCATGAAAAAGTGAAATTCGAATTTTCTGAAAAAGAAATTGATTGCTATAAAATTACAAGTAAGTCAATCAATGAACGTTTTGATTCAAGTTTAACTTGTTATTTTAATAAGGATTATGGTTTTGTGAATCTTTTTTATAAAAATATTGATAAATCAGAGTTAAGGTTTGAATTAATAGATATCTGTTTCAAGGAAGACATCTTAAATTTAGATTCAATCTTTAAATATTAGTAGAACATACGCCCTACAACAAAAGCTAAATTTCATGGGCGTTGATGCACAGTTCGAGAGTTTAGTAGAATTAAGAAACACCAGCAAGCCACCTAGATTTGGTTTGCAAAAAATATAAACAAATTTATGCGGCTTGCTTCCGCGCGTTTTGAGAGGTTGGTTCTTTTAAATCGCCCACGAAAATTTAGCAAGACCGTTAGGCAACAATTAAAACAAACACTTATTGAAATCTTAAATATGAAAATTATTAAATTACTATTACTAGTCTCAATTCTTGCGAGTTGTACTACTGAAAATACTAGGAATATAGATAGTGTCATTGAATCAACTTTTGAAATGAAAACAATATCAAAAGGGAATAATCACCCTAAAATTGATATTAGTCAGGATAGTCTTTTTATTTTTCTAACGGCTCTTCATTTTGATATTCCAATAAATGAAATTACAAGCAAATTAAATTGGGATAAAGAAGAAACCGATAAAAATATTAAATCATTAATAGAGAATAATTTGCTTGTGAAAAATGAAAACAAGTACACTCCTAATTTAGGGATATTCACAATCGAAAGAGGAAATCGCCTAATTGAGAAAACTAGTACAATTGCAAATGAAATAGCTGATAGTCTTATTGGCAAAATCTCTACGGTAAAAAAAATGCATCATGAAATGTCAGTCTCTAGGAGATATGAATTTCAGGAACTATCATTTTTCTATTTAAGCAATATAATATTAGATATGGCGCAGATTAATAACGTAGAAAAAGAATTTCTAAAGAAAGAGAGGCCTTTAAGGAATGGTGTAAGATATTATTCAGCAATTTTAGAAAAAGATTCAAGTGAAATAACAGAACCCTTTAGACTTTATGGAAATCAAGGACTATGGAGAAGCGACTCTACTTATATTGGTGTATATGGGAATACAAGAACTGAAGCGAACATAGGATGGAATTCATATGAGAACAAAAATGTTCATTATTTTAGCAAAAGTGACTTGGACTTTATTGTTAATAAAATGCCTGAAATATTTCTACCAACCTTATTAAATATTTTAGAACGAAATAAGCCATATTTACTTAGCGTATACAAAACATTAGAATTTGAAAATGAGACTTCATTTGAAGAATTTTTCATTTGGTGGTATCATTTTATCTATTCAGAGACTACAGATATATTAATAAGGAAAGGGCAAATAAGTAAGCCTGAAAGTGGTCTGTTTTATTACGAACTGAAGATGAAGTAATCGTTGCCTAACAAAAGCTAAATTTCATGGGCGGTGATGTGTAGCTTGAAAGCTTAGTTCAATTAACAAACACCAGCAAGCCACCTAGATTTGGTTTGCAAAAAATATAAACAAATATATGCGGCTTGCTTCCGCGCGATTTGAAAGGATTTCTATTTTAATCGCCCACGAAAACTTAGCAAGCCCGTTATGTACAACTAAAATCTTTAAGGAGAGATTAAACCCTCTTTTTTTAGGCTGAGACAAAACGGAGGGGCAAGTTCCTTAAGGAGTAAAAGGACAAGAAAGGCAATGCCAGGCATTGTTCAAGTCTTATGCGGTTCTACCGTGAAAGATCGCTCTTTCAAACGACTGGTATCGTTAACTAAGACTTGGATAAGTTACTGCTTTTTAGAATCAATGTCAAGAGAAGAATGAAATTCGACATTGAAAAACAGTTGCTTACACTT
>NZ_QQWG01000041.1 GCF_003863355.1 Ancylomarina euxina
GATTTGCAGTTTAGGAATTAAAGTTCTTATATTTGCAGCCGCTTAAATAGCGAAAAAGTTCTTAAAAGTCTGGTAAAGGAAAACGGCGAGAGTTGAAAAAGGGAGAGAAAATATTTCTCAAAATAATTTCAATTTTCATTTGGTTTTTAGAAACTAAAGTTGTTATCTTTGCACCCGCTTTGACGCTGTAATCAGCATCAAAACAATTAGAAATTTTGAACGAGAGTTCTTTGAAAATATTGGAAGTAGAATAAAGTTAGGTAAATACAAGAATAATAACCTTGTCAATTAAATTTACGAATTAACTTAGATATTATCCACGAGCAGAATTAACACTAAGTTTTTTATACAACGAAGAGTTTGATCCTGGCTCAGGATGAACGCTAGCGACAGGCCTAACACATGCAAGTCGAGGGGTAGAGAGAGCTTGCTTTCTTGAGACCGGCGCACGGGTGAGTAACGCGTATGCAACCTACCTTATACTGGGGGATAGCCCAAAGAAATTTGGATTAATACCGCATAATATATTTGAATCGCATGGTTTAAATATTAAAACTCCGGTGGTATAAGATGGGCATGCGTAGCATTAGTTTGTTGGTGAGGTAACGGCTCACCAAGACTATGATGCTTAGGGGGTCTGAGAGGATAGTCCCCCACACTGGTACTGAGACACGGACCAGACTCCTACGGGAGGCAGCAGTGAGGAATATTGGTCAATGGACGCAAGTCTGAACCAGCCATGTCGCGTGCAGGATGACGGCCCTATGGGTTGTAAACTGCTTTTTTACAGGAATAATTGCAGGTACGTGTACCTGTTTGAATGTACTGTATGAATAAGGATCGGCTAACTCCGTGCCAGCAGCCGCGGTAATACGGAGGATTCGAGCGTTATCCGGATTTATTGGGTTTAAAGGGTCCGTAGGCGGCTTTTTAAGTCAGTGGTGAAATCCCAGAGCTCAACTCTGGAACTGCCATTGAAACTGAAGAGCTTGAATATGGTTGAGGTAGGCGGAATACGTTATGTAGCGGTGAAATGCATAGATATAACGTAGAACACCAATTGCGAAGGCAGCTTACTAAACCATTATTGACGCTGATGGACGAAAGCGTGGGGAGCGAACAGGATTAGATACCCTGGTAGTCCACGCCGTAAACGATGATTACTCGTTGTGCACAATACACCGTGCGTGACTGAGCGAAAGCATTAAGTAATCCACCTGGGGAGTACGTTCGCAAGAATGAAACTCAAAGGAATTGACGGGGGCCCGCACAAGCGGAGGAACATGTGGTTTAATTCGATGATACGCGAGGAACCTTACCTGGACTTAAATGTAGATTGACCGGTTTAGAAATAGATCTTCCCTTCGGGGCAATTTACAAGGTGCTGCATGGTTGTCGTCAGCTCGTGCCGTGAGGTGTCGGGTTAAGTCCCATAACGAGCGCAACCCCTATCGTTAGTTGCTAGCAGGTAATGCTGAGGACTCTAGCGAGACTGCCACCGTAAGGTGAGAGGAAGGTGGGGATGACGTCAAATCAGCACGGCCCTTACGTCCAGGGCTACACACGTGTTACAATGGCCAGTACAAAGGGCAGCTACCTGGTGACAGGATGCTAATCTCAAAAGCTGGTCTCAGTTCGGATCGGAGTCTGCAACTCGACTCCGTGAAGTTGGATTCGCTAGTAATCGTATATCAGCAATGATACGGTGAATACGTTCCCGGGCCTTGTACACACCGCCCGTCAAGCCATGGAAGCCGAGGGTGCCTGAAGTACGTTACCGCAAGGAGCGTCCTAGGGTAAAATTGGTAACTGGGGCTAAGTCGTAACAAGGTAGCCGTACCGGAAGGTGTGGCTGGAACACCTCCTTTCTGGAGATGGATAATACGACATTAAGTTTGACTGTGAATGCAGTTGACTTGGTTATAATCTTGACCTAATTTTATTTTTGCTTTCATCTTTTAATATACCATAACCCATAGCGTTAGGGTGTTTTCACCGCTAAGCTGATAGGTAATTATAGTCCTGTAGCTCAGTTGGTTAGAGCACTACACTGATAATGTAGGGGTCCGCAGTTCAAATCTGCGCAGGACTACTATGCAATTGGTAATTAAGGATTAACAATTAATAATAAAAGTATTACTAATTGTAAATTGATAATTACTAATCGTGAATCGCTTTGGGGGATTAGCTCAGTTGGCTAGAGCGCCTGCCTTGCACGCAGGAGGTCATCGGTTCGACTCCGATATTCTCCACGAAATACATATTTGGTATTAAAAGTTCTTTGACATATTGAAAAATCAAAAAGTAGAAGTAATCAAGTAAAGAAAACAGCGATTGATTTCGTTGGTTATCTAGATTTATTTAGATGACAAGCATAATAATAAGTAATTAAGAGCGTATGGCGGATGCCTTGGCTCTCAGAGGCGATGAAGGACGTGATAAGCTGCGATAAGTTACGAGGAGGTGCAAATAACCGTTAATTCGTAAATTTCCGAATGGGGCAACCCACTCAGCAATGAGTATTCTATTTATAGAAGGCAAACCCGGAGAACTGAAACATCTAAGTACCCGGAGGAGAAGAAAACAAAAGTGATTCCCTTAGTAGTGGCGATCGAAAAGGGACCAGCCCAAACCAGTATTGTTTCGGCAATGCTGGGGTTATAGGACTACAACATGATAAAGTGCGTGAAGTGAAACGTTTTGGAAAGAACGGCCACAGAGAGTGATAGCCTCGTCCACGTAAGCAATCTGCATCTAGTAGTATCCTGAGTAGCGCGGAACACGAGAAATTCTGTGTGAATTTGCCAGGACCATCTGGTAAGGCTAAATACTCCTGAGAGACCGATAGTGAACAAGTACCGTGAGGGAAAGGTGAAAAGCACCTCGAATAGAGGAGTGAAATAGTACCTGAAACCATACGCTTACAAGCGGTCGGAGCACCTTTGTGGTGTGACGGCGTGCCTTTTGCATAATGAGCCTACGAGTTACTCCTCACTAGCAAGGTTAAGGTCTTCAGGACCGGAGCCGAAGCGAAAGCGAGTCTGAATAGGGCGAAAAAGTTAGTGGGGGTAGACGCGAAACTTGGTGATCTACCCATGGTCAGGCTGAAGCTCTGTTAATCCAGAGTGGAGGGCCCAACCCGTTGACGTTGAAAAGTCTTGGGATGAACTGTGGGTAGGGGTGAAAGGCCAATCAAACTGAGAAATAGCTCGTACTCCCCGAAATGCATTTAGGTGCAGCGTCAGAGTAAAGAGTTATAGAGGTAGAGCTACTGATTGGATGCGAGGGCTTCATCGCCTATCAAATCCAGACAAACTCCGAATGCTATAACTTATATCTGGCAGTGAGCCCGTGGGTGCTAAGGTCCACGGACGAGAGGGAAAGAACCCAGACCATCAGCTAAGGTCCCCAAATGTATGCTAAGTTGAACAAACGTGGTAAGATTGCATAGACAGCTAGGATGTTGGCTTGGAAGCAGCCATTCATTTAAAGAGTGCGTAACAGCTCACTAGTCGAGCGATCTTGCGTGGATGATAATCGGGCATAAGTATACTACCGAAGCTATGGACTTCTGTTGAAAGATACAGAATTGGTAGGGGAGCATTCTAAACAGCGTAGAAGGTGTGTGGTAATGCATGCTGGAGCGTTTAGAAAAGCAAATGTAGGCATAAGTAACGATAATGCGGGTGAGAAACCCGCACGCCAATAGACTAAGGTTTCCTGATCAACGCTAATCGGATCAGGGTAAGTCGGGACCTAAGGTTAACCCGAAAGGGGATATCGATGGACAACCGGTTAATATTCCGGTACCCGCTATAACTGCGATGGGGTGACGAAGAGATGACAACGCCGCGAACTGACGGAATAGTTCGTTGAAGGCCGTATGCTATGAGAGATGTAGGCAAATCCGCATCTTGAGCTGAAAGCTGATAGTACCGCAAGGCTTCGGCCGCGTGGATAGTGCGTGTAATTTGACTTCCAAGAAAAACCTCTAAGCTTCAGGTTATAGTGGCCCGTACCTCAAACCGACACAGGTAGTCAAGTAGAGTATACTAAGGCGCTCGAGTGATTCATGGCTAAGGAACTCGGCAAAATAACTCCGTAACTTCGGGAGAAGGAGTGCTCACAGCAATGTGAGCCGCAGTGAAATGGCCCAGGCGACTGTTTATCAAAAACACATGGCTTTGCAAAAACGAAAGTTGAAGTATAAGGCCTGACACCTGCCCGGTGCCGGAAGGTTAAGTGGAGATGTTATTTTTCGGAAGAAGCATTGAAATGAAGCCCCGGTAAACGGCGGCCGTAACTATAACGGTCCTAAGGTAGCGAAATTCCTTGTCGGGTAAGTTCCGACCTGCACGAATGGTGTAACGATCTGGGCACTGTCTCAGCCATGAGCTCGGTGAAATTGTAGTATCGGTGAAGATGCCGATTACCCGCAACGGGACGGAAAGACCCCGTGCACCTTTACTGCAGCTTCACATTGATTTTGGGTAAGTAATGTGTAGGATAGGACGGAGACTATGAAGCGGGTCCGCTAGGATTTGTGGAGTCAACCTTGAAATACGTCCCTTTGCTTATCTGGAGTCTAACGTCTGACGACGGACAGTGTGTGGTGGGTAGTTTGACTGGGGTGGTCGCCTCCAAAAGAGTAACGGAGGCTTCTAAAGGTACCCTCAATACGTTTGGTAATCGTGTGAAGAGTGCAATGGCACAAGGGTGCTTGACTGTGAGACCTACAAGTCGATCAGGTACGAAAGTAGAGCATAGTGATCCGGTGGTTCCGTATGGAAGGGCCATCGCTCAAAGGATAAAAGGTACGCCGGGGATAACAGGCTGATCGCTCCCAAGAGCTCATATCGACGGAGCGGTTTGGCACCTCGATGTCGGCTCGTCACATCCTGGGGCTGGAGAAGGTCCCAAGGGTTGGGCTGTTCGCCCATTAAAGTGGCACGCGAGCTGGGTTCAGAACGTCGTGAGACAGTTCGGTCCCTATCTGTTGTGGGCGTTAGAAATTTGCGAGGATCTGACTCTAGTACGAGAGGACCGGGTTGGACTAACCTCTAGTGTATCTGTTGTGGCGCCAGCTGCATTGCAGAGTAGCTACGTTGGGCAGGGATAAGTGCTGAAAGCATCTAAGCACGAAGCCTACCTCAAGATGAGATTTCTTTAAAGGGTCGTAGGAGACGACTACGTTGATAGGCCACAGATGTAAAGGCAGTGATGTCAAAGTCGAGTGGTACTAATTACCCATAAGCTTATGAATGCTGAGGTCCATGGTTGGATTCTTATACTGAATTATAACTACTTTTTGTTTTCGATATGTCTATGATATTTGTTGACAGCTAGTGCGAAAAGCACACCAATGCTGATAACTGAAGATTTCAGGTATCTATAGCAATGGGGTTCCACCTCTTCCCATCCCGAACAGAGAAGTTAAGCCCATTAGCGCCGATGGTACTGCCGAAAGGTGGGAGAGTAGGTCGATGCC
>NZ_QQWG01000042.1 GCF_003863355.1 Ancylomarina euxina
TAACGGCCTAGTGTATGAGTAGTGCGGGATTTAACCCCACTAAACTTTCAAGCCGTGATAAAGCTCAAATATAGGCATTTATGTTCAAAATTTGCACGTTTCCCCGCATTACTTATGACACTTTGTTAGCCACTGGGCTTCCTTGTTTAGTTATTCACAATCAATCGTTTATAGTCGTTACCAAAAATCACTACTGCTGATTCGGAGCACGAATTTATTTTGTTTTTTTTGAGGGAGAGCAAACCTAAAACCATCCTGAAAGGTGGTTACGTGTGGTGGATTTGTAAGCTCTTTGACAAAGCTTTGGATTGAGAGATGGCTCGTGGGGCTTTGCCAATGTGCTTACAAATAGGGTGGGCAATTATTTAACTACATTCTCTAAATATGCTTTAGCCTTCTTAATCATTGTTTTAGCTGGCTCACCTTTCACAACAATGGAAGATTCTTCTCTAAAATACTTACTTTGTTCATCACGTAGAGCAGAAAACCAATTAAATGAACCGTCTATTATAATATCATTGTCAATAATTATGGTTTTACTATGTATGCCATCTACAAGTTTTAACTTAGCTCCGCTTTGTAGAATTATTTCACGACCTTTCTTAGCATTAGGTTTTAATTGATTGTTATTTGTATCAAGTGTTGAATCAGTAATTACTAAGACTTTAACCCCTTTATTTACCGTAGCACTTAATTGATTTTTAACAGATTCTATCTCAATAGAATTTATCGTTTCTTTCTCACTATTATCAAAACACTTAAGCGTATCACATTCAATTGCATTTGATGAAATAAATGGTGAAACTATTATCAATTCTGATTTTGCAATTTCAAATGCCCGATTTAATGTACCCACATGTGTTTTCAAATCATTTACTCGAATTACACCATCTTCAGTTTCTTTGCTGTCAAATATAATTTTGTTTGAAAGTTCACAATCTTCATCTTCCTGTAGCCATTGTTTTAAACGACCCAGAGGATTGTTTTTTGTTGCATCTATTGTGTTCAAATTACCAAAAACCAAAAAACTTGATTTAGCCCTAGATACTGCAACATTAAGCATATTAAGGTTATCTGCAAAGAAAGTGCTATCACCTGGGGTAAGAACCGTTGAAAAAATTACGACATCAATTTCAGCGCCTTGTAAAGCATGCACTGTACCTGATATTATCTTTGCATAAACTTTCTTGTTTATTTTTAGTAATTCATTTTTAATAAGTGAAGCTTGAGATTTGTATGGGGTAACTATTGCCAAAACATCCGAGATTGACTTTTTCCCAAAGGTATTTTCAAGTTCTAACCTTTTACTTTCAATCCATTTTGCAATTGTAATTGCATCTTGAACGTTTCTTCTACTATTTCCAATCTTCTCACTAGCACTATCAATATGCATGAATCCTTTTAAAGGGAGGTCAGTGTTAGCTTTTCTCTTATTTCCTTTCGTTAAAATCAATTTATTTTGATAAACATTCCTATTAGAATAAGAAATGATTTTGTCAGGACACCTTCTATGCTCTTTTAAGAGCGTGCCGCCTTCATCACCATCTTTAACAAAGCATGCTTTCTGTGCTAATTTCATTAGATTGCCTGATGAGCAAAGCTTCCCTGAATCTTTATAGGAATTTATTAAATCGTCTGAAGCATTGTCAGATAATAAGTTATTCATTTTTAGATTAACTATATCTAGTTTTTCTTCGACTGACCATACAGGTTCTATCTGAAAGACATCACCTACAACAATAGCTTTTTTAGCCAAAGAAAATGAAGGAATGGCGATATCGGGAGCAACCTGACCTGCTTCATCAACAATTAGCAAATCAAATAAATCAAAATATGCTTTTTCTCCTTCTGCATTGTCATAGAATGTACTGAACCTTGGAATGGAGTGAAAAGTAGAAATATAAATAGGTGTAACTCCTGCAAACCGTTGCAATTTTTCTTTGTATCCTATTTTACCTCTCTCTTTATCTTTGCTATTCTTTTCTTGCTTTGCTTCTAAGTTTATCAAGTATTCTGCTTCACGAAAATGTATTGCATACCAAAATGCTTCATAACGATATGAAAAATCCATTCTGACTTGCATATCTTCCAAGGGATTCAAATCTTTATATTCTTTACCTGTCATAGATTGAAGCTTATTTAGGGCTTCACCGTAATTGTCGTTCCAATTGCTAATGCAGATTAAATAATTGGATTGTAATTCCTCTGTTTTGTTTTTTAATTCAACTAATGGATTTAATTCAAAATTATACTGCTTAATTAAATTGGTTTTAGTAATAATCCTTTCATTAAGCAAATGAATCAAAGCGTTGTAATTACTGTAGTCAGGAACTTTACCTAGATTAATATCTAAAAGTACCCTTTGGAATAGAGAAGCTCTACGTTTCTTGAATTTTGGAAGAAAAGAAAAAACTTTTTGAATGAATGGTTGATTTCCTTTCACTTCTGTAAGTTTTTCCTCTGCAACAGATGTTTGTTGGATTTCAGAATTTGTACTGTTGATATTATCTTGAAATGAGGAAATCCTTTCTAATAATTCATCTGAGTTGGAAAATCCAGCTACTTTCAATAGTGGACTAATGGTTTCAAATTCTTCGGCAATCTCAAGGCTCTTTTTTATGTTAGAAACTTTTGATTGTACTATACTTAGTAACTTCGACTTGCATTCTTCTATGTTATCACTTTCTCCAAGATAGGCTTTAAACTCTTTTAAAAAGTGCTCTTTTTTATCTTCGACATTGGCACTTTCAAAGTCATTTAGAAAGCCGTTTCCAAACTCGGAAGTACATGTTTGGTATTTTTTGTTTTCATTCGTAGATAAATACAAACCTAAAGAAGTCAAATCAGGCAACCAACGTTGTGTTAATTTATCGTCTGAGTCAAGTACGAAGCTGTCGAGAATATTAGTGATTGCTTGATTGTTTGCCGAGCAAGCAACTATTAATTCAGGTCTTTGCTGATTTATTACGGTAGAAACAACACTATTAGCTACAACTGACTGTAAAAAAGTAGTCTTTCCAGTTCCTGGAGGACCATTTACTGCTAAAACATTTGATTCTTCCAACAAATTAAAACATGCAATGCTTTCTCTCTGTGATACTGACAAAGGAAATTCACCACTCATTTGGCCAATGTGGTTTTTATTTCTAACTATTTCGGATTTCTCAGGAATATTTGAAAACACAATTTTTTCCGTATCTACTAGACTATTAAGTAAGCTCCTATCTGGTGGAGTATCTTCAAGTCTGTTATAGAGTTTTCTAATATTTTCTGTCAATCCTCTTAACTCACCTTTTTGAATAAAAATGTGTTTCTCATGTTTTACATTGAATTCCTCGAAACTTTTCCCAGTAATAATTGAAAAGTAAGATTCACATTTTCCCCAATGAGAATTCCATGATTCATCTTTAAATTCGACTTTCTGAAGGGCTGTGTCAACATCTTTTATTGATGCGATTCTGTAGGTATCTTTCGGATTAGGATTCAGATATTCTCTTACAAAGAAGGGTTTAGCTACTCCTTTGTTCGATTTTTGAGGAGCAAGTGTTCCGTCTTTGTACATGATTGCAGGAATCCAGAAAGGGTAAAACACTTCTTCTTCAAGTTCTTTTGATTTTGCATGTTCAAATTCCGACTGTATTGAACAGGGGCATATGTCAACATTGATGCATTGTGTTTCTTTATTTGTCTGAGATGCATTCCATAAGAATCTCGCATGCTTTTGAGGTGCTTGTTTTATAAAGTATGATTCTACAGGTATTGGATATGTGGTAACATCAATTCTTTTTCTATCAACATCAATTAGTGTTTTTTTCCAATAACTTAACCAAGATTTTATATTTGAACTACTTATCACTATTCTATATTTTAAATAAATCTGCTTCCGAATATACTAAATGTTAATAGCCTTACTAGTGTGGTTGGCTAAAAAACAGCTCTTTTGCAAAATTTGGTCGTGTGAAGGCTTGTGCGATTTGCAAATGTGCTGTTTGTGCGTTGGCTGTTCCAAATTCGCACTACAGTTTCAAATAGCGGCGCGTGGGGAAAAAACAAAATAAATTCCCTTCAAGTTACACTGTCGTTTATTCAAAGAGCTTGATTGCTTGGGTCTTTTTTTTTGCCTTGTGGCTAACGGT
>NZ_QQWG01000043.1 GCF_003863355.1 Ancylomarina euxina
TCGTGTCCTATCTGATTTACCCTATGGGATTACGGTTGAATTTTGGGCGTTCCCAATCTATGGCTCGGTTACCCTTCCCATTTGAGCCTTATATCAGATTTCTGTTCGTTAGAACATCGACTTTGCTGATGGCTTCCTTCAGATTTGTAGTCACCTACAACACCCTTGCCAATCGCTAGTACTTCCTATCAACTCGGCGTACACAGGAACTTACATCCTGCTAGTATATCACCATGCCCGACATACAAAAAAAGGCATCCCAAACGGAATGCCCTTTCAATTATATAGTATCTGATAATTTAGTTCTGAAGACTCTTCACAGATTCTCTAGCTGCATCAATCATTGGTTGAGTTGACAACTTACTACCTGTAGCCTCTACCATCCACTGGTTAGGCGTTAAACGTCCTTGCTTAAAAATACGATCAACCTCTTTAGGGAAGCTCTTACCTTTAAGTTGCTCCTCTAATTGGAATTCAATCACATTACCAAAAGCATAGTTTGATAGGTATAGCGGGCTATTTAGCATGTGTGAATAAACCGCCAAAATAGTCTGATCTTTCATGCCGTAAACTGGTGCATAAAACTCGTTCCAAATTTCCTTAGCAATTCGCATTGTCGCATCGCGAAGCTGAGCAGCATCTGCTTCAGGGTTTGCATATAACCATTTCCAAACACGGATATCAAGAACTGATACACCCATAATTTCGTATGCGCTCCAGAATAAGTCTAGCTTCTTCAAAGCATCTTTCTGATCAGATTCATCATTTCTACCTAAAAGTAGCATATCTCTCTTTTGAAAGATGAAAGCCAGGGCCTCAGTAAATGCAGTATTGGGTACACCATTCATCGTGAAATTATCAACATCGTATAACGAGATTGTTTGCTCTACATTGTGTCCAAATTCGTGAATTGCAATATTGTAGCCTTTATAATCCATTCCTTTCGCACCAATTCGAGTACGTAAGTGAGCCTTTTGTCCTTTTTTAGCTCCACCCCAAGCATGTCCCGATCCACGTGCAGGATCAACAGCAATATGGTCTGCCAAGAATTTAGCTCTATCTTTTCCGTAACCTAATTTCTCT
This sequence comes from Ancylomarina euxina, assembly GCF_003863355.1. Taxonomy (GTDB): domain Bacteria; phylum Bacteroidota; class Bacteroidia; order Bacteroidales; family Marinifilaceae; genus Ancylomarina; species Ancylomarina euxinus. The sequence continues at coordinate 1,084 of NZ_QQWG01000043.1, forward strand.
AATAGATTAGAAAGGTCAGCTTCTAGAGCAGGTGCATTAGGATACAATTTTCTAGTCTGAGCATCAAGCTTAGACTCATCCATACCACTACGAGCTTTGAAACCATCGTACCAAATATCAAATGGCTGCAAGTCACGCCCCAATCTCTTCTTAATTAGTTCACCTACTTTCTTGGTTTCTTCTGATTTTAAGAAATCAGTAAAGATCTTCTCCGTATTCTCATGTGAAATTTCCTTTGCACCTGCATACTGTCTTTCAATAAAAGTATTCTGATCAGGATAGTAAGGGTCAATTGCTTTATTCGCATGGAAATTATTCAAGATCTGCTGGTATCTCTCATTTGGCTCTGGAGTCGCCTCAATTGTTTTACCATCCTGGTATACCACATTTGTATAAGGATCCCATTCGTAATCACCACTATTAATTACCTTTTCTGGAATCTCTTGAGAGATTATGCGTTGCATTACCTTATAAATGATCTTTTGCTTCTCTAGTCCATCTGTAGAATTTGCATAATTCGCTTTAATTTCATCACGCAAGTTCCAGTGCGAAAGAAGAACCTTATCCTCTGGAAAGAAACGCTCACCATTAGCATCAGTCAAATGACCAACAAAAATATTGTAATCAGCAATATACAGATCAGAACCTGCAGCAGCTTTACCTGCATTCTGCAATAATTCTGCAGGAACCCTTGCTGTAAAATAGTCACCTAAACGTGCGTAAGCCCACTGCTGACGATTCCATTTCCCTGCCAAAGATTCTTTCTCTTCAAGACTATAGGGAGGAAAATTTAAGGCAATAATAAATGCGATTTTATTTTTGTAAAAATCATCCTGCCAGTGAGCATCAACGCTGTATGCACCAAAATAATTATCTATAGAGTGCTGCTCAAACGTATTTAAGTGAACAGGCTCCAATAAGTCAAGCGTGATTTTATTAAAATGACCTGTTATGATTTCGATATTGCGCGATATCTTATTAAACACCAACTCTCGTTCTTCCTCACCTGCAATGTAATTGACTTCACAAAAAGTTTTGAAAGCCTCAGCATTACCATCACTCTCAATCCAAAGATTAGCTACATGTTTCACTCCTCTTGACAATAGACTCTCGTTCGCATTAGGGAATTTTGCTTTCAAAGCACTTACTGTAGCATCTACAGTCGATTTATCGATATTTGATTTTTCAACACTAGTTGTTTGGGTAGTCGTTTCGTTTGGTTGACAAGCCGTAAAAAATAAAGCAGTACATACAAACAGAATTATTTTTTTCATTGTAGTTAGATTAGGAGCTCCTTAGAGCGAGTTGTTTTGATTTTCCGCTAAAGATAGAGTTTTCTACCAAGTGTAAAAATGACAGGACTCAGGAATTTCAATTATGAAAACGAATTAGGAATTATAATTGATGATTTATGAATTAAAACAAATAAAATATAGACGCAGATCACAAATGATCATTTATGATTTTAATATATTGTGATCACACAAAATCATAGTTAATCAGTGTCTAATACTAATTCATCGTTTATAATTCATAACTCATAATTAGTAAATCATTTATAATTATGCAAGGCCTAGTTCATCAGCAATTCCTTGCATGGCAGTTAGTACACCTTCAATTAACTCGCCTCGTTCAAGGCCCAACATTTCGGCACCTTTAGCAATGGTTTCACGATGACAACCAGCAGCAAAGTTCTTTGTCTTCCAGGTTCTTTTCACCGATTTCACCTTCACATCCATAATAGATTTTGAAGGGCGTACTAATGCGGTTGCTGTGATCAATCCTGTAAGTTCATCTATTGTATAAAGCGTTTTCTCAAGTAGTGACAGAGGTTCCACATCGGTACACGAACCAAAGGCGTGAGATTCAACAGCACGAATATAATCCTCAGGCCAATTTGCTACTTCGAGAATTTCTCTGGTTTTAATTGTATGCCTATCTGGCGCTACTTCCCAATCCATATCATGAACTAATCCAATCACCCCCCACTTTTCTTCATCCTCACCATGAATTTTAGCATAATAGCGCATGACCGCTTCCACTGCCAAGGCATGTTTGATTAAACTATCCGTTTTTATATACTGCTTCACTAATTCAAAAGCATCTGACCGGTTAGGTATATAGTCCTGCATAATTGAAAATAATTTTAATTTATACTTAAGTCAATAAAAATATCTAAAAGTTTTATTTTCAATAGCATCCCTACCAACTTTTATCTAGTCAACTATAAAAAACTGTAGCCGATTGAAGTTCTTCACTTTCAAAATCAATACATTTTAGGTATATTCGGATCCAGAACTCTTATTTTATCATTATATGAAGAAAGACAACAGACGAAAATTTATACAAAAATTAGGTGTAACAGTTGGTGCAACTGCACTTCTCAATACAGAAAGTATGGCTTCAGTAGCCAATATGCAGTCAGGTAAAGATATTGAACGATCAGAATTCTTGAATAATTATGAAAATTGGGTTAATCAATACATTAGTGTGGTTGAGAAGGAAAAATCTGACAAAAATAGCATGGCCAACAAACATCGCATTATGGAGTTATCGCATCAAGCCAAAGATTGGCAGGAGAAAATTGCACTCTATTTAAACGACGATACTTTTAAGCAACGTTACATCCAACTGTCTATGCGTTTATCGGATAGCATTAACAGTGAGCTTGAAGCCTAACCAACTTGTATTGCTAAATTGACATCAAAAGCGATCTTAAAAGATCATTTTGAAATTTAATTGGTATAAGCTCAAATAAGAAAGATTATCTTTATAAAGATCTTCAACTGACTAACTAAAAAAAAAAGAGGGTGTCCAAAAATGGATACTCTCTTTCTTTTTTTCATACAAACATCTAATAATCAAGTGATTAAATTGTGTTTTATTTTGAGATGCTATTGATTATTAGTAACTTAAGGCATGAGAAAGCCTAA
>NZ_QQWG01000044.1 GCF_003863355.1 Ancylomarina euxina
TGTGTATGGTACGAGTCTTTTGTTGTTGATGCGGCCGCGGACTGCCGAGACCGTCACGTAGGGAGTCGGCGGCAGCGTCAGATGTGTATAGGGGACAGCGATGATTCCGCTCCCGCAGCCGCTCCTTCCGGGCAATTTTCGGGCGGGGTTATTCCCCTGCACGAAATGGAGCGGCTTATGATCATCAAGGGCCTGGATCAAACCCAGGGCAACCGCACCCAGGCCGCCGAGCTTTTGGGCATATCGGTGCGCACCCTGCGCAACAAGCTTAATGAATATCGCGAGCAGGGCAGGCCTGTAGATAGCAACTAGCGACCCAGTTTGCCCCACGACCCCCCTCTTTCTTCTTTATCAAATCACATTTTTCGTTTATGGATTCTTTTTTACGAGATTATGCTCGCTCTTTTGCCGCGCTCGCGGGCATGCGGGTATGAATAAATTATTTTCAGGAGCCAAACATGCTGGACGTCATCAGGCGTAATTCCCAATCCTGGGTGGTAAAAGTGATTTTTGCCGCCATTATCCTTACGTTCGTTTTCTGGGGCGCGAACTCCGTGACCTCCGATTCGGCGGATGTTTTGGCCGAAGTAAACGGTGAATCCATCTACCGCACCGATCTTTTGCGGGAACTGCGCATTGAAATTCAGAATATCCAGTTGCGCAACCCGAATTTGGGCCAGCTTGACAACGAGCAGCTTAATGCCTTGGCCTTTCAGATGCTCAGCAACATGGTGCAGCGCGAGCTTATGGCTCAAGAGGCCAAAAAACTCGGCCTTGGCGTTTCTGACCGCGAATTTTCCTCTGTTGTAACTGCCATGCCCGATTTTCAGGACGGCACCGGGCGCTTTAGCGACGCTATATATAAAGATCGCATCTCGGCTATAGGCATGAACCTTGGGCAGTTTGAAAAAGCCCTTACAACCGACCTTTTGGTGAGCAAGCTTCAGGATTATATTAGCGGGGCCGTCAATATAGACGCCGCCGAGGCCCGCCGCGTGTTCAATTTTGAAATGGAGAGCCGCACGGTGGAATACCTGGCCTTTCCGGCTGGCGATTACCGTGGCGATGTTAAGCCCGGCGAAAGTGAAATTATAGCTTACTATAGCGAAAATAAAGATGCATACACGGTTCCGGCCAAGGCCGAGCTTGAGTATCTCTCTTTTGACATGAACGTGCTGGCCGCTCAAAGCTCCATTAGCGATGAAGACGTGCAAAAGTATTATGACGAGCGCAAGGCCAGCTTTGTGGAGCCTGCCAGTTACAAGGTGCGGCACATTTTAGTGTCTTTGCCGCTTACGCTCGATACCCCTGAAGAAGCCGTTATTGCGGCGCGCAAAAAGGCTGAGTCCATCCTGGCCGAACTGCGTGGCGGCAAAAGCTTTGTCGCCCTTGCCAAGCAGCGCTCGGACGATGCGCAAACCAAAGCCAACGGCGGCGACCTTGGCTGGGTCTCGCGCGGGCAGCTTGCCCCTTCGATTGATCTGGCCCTGGAGGGCCTCAAGCCGGGCGAAATTAGCGAACCAATTCGCAGCGCCAACGGCTTTCATATTTTGAACATGGTTGAAGCAAAGCCCGAGCGCGCCCAAAGCCTTGCAGAAGTGCGCGACGATATACTCTCGCAGCTTAGGGAAGACGCAGCTTACGCCAATATGGGCAAAATTCTTGCCGATGTTGATGATAAAATCATCACCGGTACGGACTTTGAGACCCTGGCAAATGATTATAATATTCGCGGCAAAAATACCGGCCTGCTTGATCTGGCGGCCCTTGCCCCGGCTCTTGGCCTTGAGCCCGCTGCCTTGGCAGGAATCCCCGACGTGCCCGCCGGCAAAATGCTGCCCGCCATTGATCTTAAAAACGGTTTTGTGGTGGTAAAGGTAAAAGCTTACCAGCCTGCTTTTATTCCCGAGCTTGATGCCGTAAAGGCCCAGGTTGTGGATGCCATTAAAGATCGCGAAGCCATCAAGCTTGCGTCTGACGATGCCGCCGCCAAGGCCAAAGAAATTGCCTCCGCCGGGGGCAAGCTTTCGCGCAGCCTTGAGCGCAAGCTTAAAGAAGCCAAGCCTACCACACGCTTTTTGGGTGTGATGGAACTGAACATGGACAAAGAAATTACCTCGGCCGTGTTTACCGCTCCCAAGGGGCAGTGGCTTGAGCGCGTGTTCCTCTCTGGTGATGCTGCGGTGCTTGTGCGCGTAAAAGATATTGCCGCCCCTGCTGAAAAGGATTGGTCCGAAATCTCTACCGCTTATGTTGACGGGCTGAACAATGCTCGCAAAAATGAACTTTTTAGCATCTATTTGGCCCAGCTACAAAAAGACGCCAAAATAGCACTCAAAACCGACCGCATTATAGGACAATAAGCCATGAGTGAAGAGCGCTATAAAAAGGCTTTTCCTGTTTCTTGGGATCAATTGCACCGCGATGCCAAGGCTCTGGCCTGGCGGCTTCTTGAGAGCGGCCCATTTAACGGACTCATTGCCATTACCCGCGGAGGGCTTGTGCCTGCCGCGGTTATTGCCCGCGAGCTTGATATACGCCTCATCGAGACCCTATGCATATCCAGCTATGACTGGACCCAACAGGGCGGCGCTGCTGTGCTCAAGAGTCTTTCAGACGCTGTGGATCTCAGAGGCAAGGGCTGGCTCATTATTGACGACCTTGTGGATACCGGCCGCACGGCCAAAATTGCGCGCGAGCTTTTGCCCGAGGCGCATTTTGCCTGTGTTTATGCCAAGCCCGAGGGCAAGCCCATGGTCGATAGCTATATTACCGAGGTGAGCCAAGATACCTGGATTCTCTTCCCCTGGGATTCTGAAGTTCAATATGTGCAGCCGCTCGCCGTGCGCGGGCAGACCTTTGGTATTTCTGATAAATAGGTAATTTTAAGCGCCAGCCCTTGCGGCTGGCGCAATACGTATAAGCAGGAGTCATAATTTATGTTCAGGCGTATCTTGTTTGTTCTTCTGGCCCTGGCCATTTCCATACCGGCAGTTGCCGGGGCAGCCGCAGCGGCTGAAAAAGAAATAAAAGTGGGCTTCATTTACGTATCTCCCGTTGGTGATGCGGGCTGGTCTTACGCTCACGACCTGGCTCGCCAGGCCATGGACAAAATGCCCGGCATCAAAACATATATTGCAGAGTCAGTGCCCGAGGGCGCGCAGTCTGAGCGCACCATTACCAAAATGGCCCGCGATGGTTACGATATTATCTGCACCACCAGCTTCGGCTACATGGACCCAACCATAAAGGTGGCCAAGAACTTTCCCAAAACCACCTTCCTGCACTGTGCGGGCTACAAAACATCCGATAACGTCACCGCTTATTTCGGGCGTATTTATCAGCCCCGTTACCTCACCGGCATGGTTGCCGGGCGCATGACCAAAAATAACCAAATCGGCTACGTGGCCGCTTTTCCCATTCCTGAAGTAATTCGCGGCATCAACGCCTTTACCATGGGCGTGCGCGCGGTTAACCCCAATGCGCAGGTGCGCGTTGTGTGGACCAAAACCTGGTACGACCCGGCTACTGAAAAAGAAGCAGCCAAGGGCCTTTTGGATACCGGCGTTGACGTAATTGCCCAGCATCAGGACTCCCCCGGCCCGCAAGAAGCAGCGCAGGAGCGCGGCGTATACTCCGTTGGCTACAACACCGATATGTCCAACTTTGCCCCCAAGGCCCACCTTGTGGCTGCCGTGTGGGACTGGGTGCCTTTTTACCTGGATGTTGTAGACAAAGTGCGCAAGGGCACCTGGAAGTCGGGCAACTTCTGGCCCGGCCTGGATACCGGCGCGGTTAATATTTCCAAATACGGCGATATGGTGCCGCAAAAAGTCTTGATCCAGCACTTTTTGC
>NZ_QQWG01000045.1 GCF_003863355.1 Ancylomarina euxina
GGTACAATACATGTAGAAGGCATTCTTCTTTAAATTATCTTTCGCCTTTAGAATACGGAAGGCTATTAAATAATCAAAAGAGAGCGGCATGACTTAACTTATTGTCCACATTTTTGTTGCAAGTCCACTTGAAATGATTACATGATACTAAAAATAACTTACTTGGGAGTCTTTTCTTTAATTAGTGATTATTAGTGCTAACCGAGTTAGTGAGTTCGACGAAGTCCATCTGTAGTTCCCTTTTTTTAACCTTTATCCTTTCCTTCCTTTATTCATGGTTGCTGAGCTTGTCGAAGCATACTTTATCCTTGAAACACTTTAACCTTGTTTTCTAGATATAAACTTCCAGTAATTCTACTGTGCCTTTAGGCTTTAATACTAAACTCTTTAATTCTGCAGGTATTAGTATGGTCTCTCCTTTCTCAAGGATGATATTTCCAGTTGAATATTCTAGTTCAAATTCCCCATCCAAGCACATATAAATCACAAAAGAATCTAGTTTAGAGTAGTCTTTTTTGATCTCCTGATCGAATATGAGTTTGTAGGTAGTGAAATACTCGCAAGTGGCCAGTTCGCTACTATGATTCAGGAGATCCGTATATGTTGTTTCATATTCTTTTTCAAGAGAATAATCTATGGCATCGAGAGCCAATTCGGTATGCAATTCTCTGCCATTGCCTTGAGCATCTGTTCTGTTCCAGTCGTACATACGGTAGGTGATATCAGAAGTTTGCTGTATTTCAGCTACCAGTATGCCTTTCCCAATGGCATGTACACGGCCAGCAGGTATAAAGTAGGTTGATCCTTTTTGTACCTTTTCAACATTAAGGATTTCTTCTAGTTTGCCTTTTTTAAGCTTTTCTTGATATAAGTTTTGATCGACCTTCTGATTGAAGCCAACAATGAGATTAGACTCTTTTTCGGCACCAAGAACGTACCACATTTCAGTTTTTCCAAAGGAATTGTGTCGTTCTTTAGCCAGATTATCATCTGGATGAACTTGTATGGATAACACATCGTTAGCATCTATGAATTTAATAAGAAGAGGAAATTCTGATCCAAACTTTTGAGCGTTCTTTTCGCCTAATAGTTGACCAGCATACACTTGAATGAGTTCACTTAGATTCTTACCTTTAAGATCACCATTAGAAACGATCGAGATATCGTTTGGTACACCTGATATTTCCCAGCTTTCGCCAATTTTCTTATCTGTAGCGAAATCTTTATTGAGTTCTTGTTGTAATTTGTTGCCTCCCCAAATGGTTTCTTTGGCAATGGGAGTAAATTTTAATGGATATAATGACATGCTGATTTTTTTGTTAGAAGTTCAAAGATAAGTTTTCATGCTGGTTTTGCAAGCAAAGATTATAGCCTGCAGGTCTACAAGGAGAAAATAATAAGTTTAACGGGAATTCAAGGCGTCGCACTGAGCGCGTCGCATTGAGCGAAGTCGAAATGAAGTCGAAGTGATAAAGTAAAGAAAGGCGGTGCATTGAGCGGAGTCGAAATGATAAAGTGGTGTGCGATAACCGATAACTGACAATGAGCAGTAGCTTGCATTTCGATATTTCAACAAGCTCAATATCACGCTTCGCTCAATGCATGGGTGTTGTCTACTGACCAGTGACTAGTGCCAATTCATATGTTAGTTTACTTTGTGTCTGTTTACTCACTAGGCATTTTAGTTTTCCAGAACTAAATCTAAAATTTTCGAAGCATTCTCACTATCCCCTTGGTTGAGAATACGTTCAGCCAATTGTACAATTTGCGAAATGCTGGGAGCGTTTTCAATTTCTTCTGCAATGTCCTGAGGTAGGTTTCCGAGTTCCATTTTATCTTACTTTTTTGTTTATAATTTCTGTCTGTCCTTGGCAATGATCATGCCAAAGCTTTTCGTGGAAAGCTAATTTAGTCCTTGGTTGTTTAGTAAATGCAAATGTAACATAAAAAGGGGAGAGCTTGGCTTGTCAAATCTGTCAAGTTAAGAAAGTTGATTAATAATGAATGATGAACAATTAGTAATCAGAATAAACAAAATTTATTAACATCCTGAGTTTATCTTAAAAATAATTTAGACGCTGATAAAAGAGGATTATAAAGAATCAGAAGGCCGCCTCAGGCGTGATCGAAAAGTCAAATGGTCGAAAAGTTAGAAAGTCGAAAGGTCAGTGGAACTGGCAACTGATAACTTCACAAGACAAACTTTCCCCTTTAGGGGACAAAGAGGTACTTGAATTAAGCTCATTTAAATTTACCATTGTCATCCTGAACGGAGGAACGTAGTGAAGGATCTGCTATTATATACTTGAGATCCCTCGTCGCTTCGCTTCCCTCGGTACCGTCCCGAAAACTTTCCCTTAGGTTTGCATTGTCATGACAAAAATCAAATCATTCATCCAATAACTAACAACAGACAACCAATGATCAATGACTAATAACCACAGCTCTTCTATCATGAGATAGCTACGTCGTACCTCCTTGCTATGACAATAAAGGATGAACTTTTCTTTTTAGTTTGTTTAAATCTGTATCATCTGTGGTTAAAACATTTTTTATTGAGTTTACTGGCAAGCTCGTTAACATGTTAGTGGATGATTATTTTTTTTAATAAAACGAGGGAACTCCTCCTCACCCTTCAACTCCGCTCAGTGACCGGACGGATGAGAAATTTTAAGTTTCTTATTTAATTAGTGCTAATTAGTGTTCATTAGTGGTTAAATGATTTTTTTATCTGTGTCATCTGTGTCATCTGTGTCATTGGCGGTGTGATTTTTTGTAGAATACAAGCGCCTATCCTCGATAGTGATCGGGTACAGTTTATGTCTGAAAATTACACCTTAATTATCAGATTGAAGGGGGAGCCAACAAGTCTCCGACCATAAAGTTCCTCTTTCCCAAAACGCAAAATACTCTTGTTCCTTAGGGGCTTCAATCATTAGTTCTTGTTCGGAGCGTTTAGCTTGAGTTTGTCTTATTTCAAGAGCCCCATTAGGAGACATGATTAAAAGAGTCAGTTCATCATTAGGATCAGCTTTTTTATTGTTTTGAGTATAGCTCCAAGTCAACTGTATGCCCATGTCTGTTTGGCTAATTATAAATTGTTCTTGTTTTAGTTCATTTTCGGGAATAAGAAGGAGTTTTTCTTTTTGCAATAATCCCGCTGTGAAAGCTGGCATATTTGTGGTCAGGAATAGGTTATATCCGCTACGATCTTCTTTTTTTGCAATGGGATTCCAATAAGGATGTATCAATACGCTCAATAGAGAGGAGGCGAATTTAGCTGTCGCTCCAAATTGAGACCTTCGCGAACTTTGTTTTGTGCTTTTAGGATTCTTTACTTTCTGGGGCATAGCTCGCATGCACTGCTTACCATTCCGCACGTAGAAGATAATATTTCCCATGCGCCCGCTGATTTGTAAGTTGGGTAATTTGGCCATACGATCTTTGGGTTTATTCCCTACAAGATACAGATTATCTTCGTATTAAGTCCAATAAAATTCGAAGATTATACGGAGTTGATTCGAATTTTATTTTGAGAAAGGTAATGGCTTAATCCCAGTTTTCGGCATCAGCCAGGGTAAGGTGTATTTAAAGGATTGGACTTGCAACAAAAATGTGGACAATAAGTTAAGTCATGCCGCTCTCTTTTGATTATTTAATAGCCTTCCGTATTCTAAAGGCGAAAGATAATTTAAAGAAGAATGCCTTCTACATGTATTGTACC
>NZ_QQWG01000046.1 GCF_003863355.1 Ancylomarina euxina
TTCACACTCAGTTCTTTTAGTTGCAAATTTCCGTGCCAAAGCTGCTTATATCAGCCCAAAAGGAATGGTGAGATTTTTCTCTCACACGAATGTTTTCAACAAACTGTAACAAACGCTAAATGGCATGGCGAGTCGGAGGTTTTCGAATGTTTATGCTTTAAATGAGCACGGCAAGCTATCTATTTTAGAATTGTTATAGTTAAATGTAATTCAAAAATAGTTAACTTGCCTTTTATAAAATTTGAAACATAAATCAACTAAAGCGCCACGCCATTTAGCGCAGCCCGTTAGCAAAAATATTTAGCCGTATTTTACCATTTTTCTATTATTAAATCTGGGCTGTAGATAAAGCAGCTTATTTGAACCATAAAGTACCATTTCTTATTTGATGCATTTTAATTTCGTTATTGTGAAATAAATATTCCAATTCTTGATTAGCTACATCTTTGCTTTTAGAACTTAGCTCGGCAAATTCACTTGTGGTGAGAGTAGGGTAGATAGAAAATAAACTTTCCCAATCTTGTTTGAACGTCTTTTTATTCACATCAGGGGCAAGTTTTGTAATCGCTTTTTCAAAACTTGAATAGGGTCTAAATCCATAAACGATGTCGGTTTGACCTTTTTGGTTTGTGAAAGTGAAAGCAGGAAAGCCTCTTACCCCCATTTTTTGAGCTAAAAGTAAATCTTCCTGAAAAGATTTTTTCGCTTTATTTTCGTAATCGGTCTTTAATTGTTCAATATTTAAACCTGACTCACTAGCTGATTGTGAAATATATTCCCATTTTGTGATGTTCTTTTTATGAAGAAAAAGTAATTCTCTTATTTTTCTTAGAAAAACGATTGCTTTTTCTTCGCTCTGTAATTGTGCCGCCTTAAATGCAATGGATGGTGGGTAGGAAGAGTGTAAAGGATCTTCCAACCACAAATCTCCATCAATAGGCATGTCGTAATACATGCTCATTTCGTCCCAATGATTTGCGACATCGGAAGGCGTACTTAAGTTTTCTCCCATAACATCCCAATTAGGTAATAATCCACCCATTCTGTATTCTATATCAAAGGCATGTCCATACTCTAACTTTAGCCTGCGTAATTGTGGTTCAATACCCCAACAGGCCGAACAAATAGGATCGGTATAATAGACAATTTTTATTGGTTTAACTGAAGGCGATGCAGGTTTAATTACAGGTTTATTAAATTCTTTCATCATTCCACATATTCCTGTTTCTGCATTACACAAAAGTGGATTTTTTTCTTTTTCAGTCATACTCATTATTATAAGTGTTATTATACCGATTCTTATTGCTAAAATTTTATAATCCGACAGGACCTTTATTAATTTCAGAAAGCGTCTCATTAACTTCAAAAATTCGTCCTCTAATATCGGAGTATCCCCATTGACTTAATCTGTTGCTATGCATTGTCAGATATTTTTCGGCATTGGCTCTAGTATCGAATAGGTACACTCCACCAGCAGTTTTATCAGCTTCGTTTTGAGTCCAAACTTTCCAAATCATTCCTAGTTCATCGTTTATACTTTTTGCAAGATCTGTCATTTGCTTTGCCATTTCCTCACCAAAAGCTCCTGTGTGAGGAAAATCTACATACATTATTACTGCCATAATTTTAAATTTTAATTTGTTAATTTATTCAGTTAAAAACCTAGCCATTTTACTTTTTCATTTAATTCTGAATCTTGTCTTGGTGGTGCAGGCGGGTTGCTGTCAGGGTATCCAATGGGAATAATACCTGCTATGGAGCGATCATTAGACAGTCCGATAAGTTCTTTCACTTTTTTAGAGTGAGTAATATTACCATCAACCCACACAGTACCTAAGCCGTTTTGCGTTGCTTGTAAAAGAATGTTTTGAATTGCAGCACAGCTGGCTTTCAAAGCTTCTTCTTTTTTTTCATTATCCTCTAGATTAGGGTAGCTAACAATGATCTGAATTGGTGCTCCACCAAAATCTTTTGAATATTCAAGCATGCGAGCTTTTTGATCTTCAGGAATATAAGCCGCTTTGGGAATGTAGTCTTTCGCAAAATTGTAGAATTCTTGAGAAATTCCACTTTTTACCTCACCCTTTACTACTATAAACTCCCATGGTTGGTGGTTACCTGCTGATGGCGCCCAATTGCCAGCATGCAATACATTTTTAATTATATCAGAATCAGGCTCCTGATTTGTGTATTTGCGTATACTTCTTCTGTTTTTGATTACTTCTAATACTTTCATTTTATATATCTTATTTGTTGTTGTTAAGTTTGATATAACTCATTACAGCCATTAGCAAGAAGAATGCAGGATCGGACCAGCCAAAGCCAACAAAAATTTCGGTTAAAGCGGCATAGAGCGTTATAATTACTCCCAGAATATTTGTTAGCATTAGACCTGTGAATAATTTATGGGCTGTTTTGCTTCCCTCTTCTACATCTCTAAATAAAAACCCAAGTATGGCTATCCCACCTAAAAAAATACTATTGTGTTGAGATAAAAAGATGGCATACTTATCATTCAACTGAAGACCATAAACTGGCCACATAACTTGAGGGAGAAAAAGCAATGTAATGGCAAAAATTGCATAAATGCTACTGTGTACGATTAAAAAAGTACGATTGTTAATTTTTTTCATCACGTTATATTTTTTAAAATTATATTACAAATATCAGGAATTAATAGTTTATTTTCACTATGTGTTTCCTTTGGGAAACTAGTTTACTGTAAGAAACCATATTAAATATCAGGAAGATGAAGAGCAAGATAGAGCTATCACCACAATGTACATCTCAATTAAGAGCTATTGGAGACACCATGGAATTACTTTCAGGTAAATGGAAGATTCAGATTGTTGGCACTTTACTTTTAAATGGAGCAATGCGTTTTATGGAATTAAAAAGAGCATTAAATGGTATTGCTCCTAAAAAATTATCCAATGATTTGCAGGAATTGGAAACTAATGATATACTGACAAGAACAGTGAAAGAAACAAAGCCTATCACAGTCGAATATGAACTTACAGCTCATGGTAGAACTTTAGAAAACTTAATCAACGAAGCAATGGACTGGGGATTTAAACATCGTCAAAAGATAATAGAATAATACTTTTGCTAACATTGTATAAAAATAATAGCCGAGATAGTTGTAAAATCAAGGGTTGTAGCCCGCTCCAACTTCTCTGTAATTTGACAGGAAAGTGCCTCATAGTCGGCTACTATTCTTATACGAACCGTTAGCCACAAGGCAAAAAAAAAGACCCAAGCAATCAAGCTCTTTGAATAAACGACAGTGTAACTTGAAGGGAATTTATTTTGTTTTTTCCCCACGCGCCGCTATTTGAAACTGTAGTGCGAAT
>NZ_QQWG01000047.1 GCF_003863355.1 Ancylomarina euxina
CCAACATTGATACTTATTTAAATACAGCATCTAATATAAAATATACAGGGGCTTCGAATGTTAATGGAAACGATGCGGCTACTTTAACACTAACCGCAAATGATGGAGGTTATACTGGAACAGGTGGTGGAACGGATGTTTCTTTGGGAACAGTTAATGTTGATATTACTGCCATTAACGATGATCCAAGCATTTCAGGTTTACCAACTGATATTACAGTTACTGAAGATGTGGCAAGTAATGTTGATCTTTCTGCTGCTACTTTAATTGATGTTGATGCAGGATCAAACAGTATTGTATTAACTGTTGCTGCGTCAGCAGGCACTCTTACTGCTAGTTCGGGTGGTTCAGTCACCATTGGCGGTTCAGGTACAGGGACATTAATTTTAACGGGGACAGTTGCTAATATTGATACTTATTTAAATACCGCATCTAATATAAAATATGCAGGGGCTTCTAATGCAAATGGAAACGATGCGGCTACTTTAACACTAACCGCAAATGATGGAGGTTATACAGGAACAGGTGGCGGAACAAATGTTTCCTTAGGAGCAGTTAATGTTGATATTACAGCAGTTAACGATAATCCTACAGCAAGTAATTTTTCAGCAACAGCAATATATGAAGGAACATCTTATGTATTTGCAACTTCCGACTTTGGATATTCAGATTCTGATGGAGATAATTTGGTTAAGATTGCAGTTAATTTAGTACCTGTTAATGGCATTTTATATATTGATGCCGATAATGATGATGATTACGATGTAGGTGAGGAGCTAGCTGGTGGAACCAGTGTGAGCAGGGCTAATTTAGATAATGGAAATTTGCAGTACTATAATACAGATGGAGCAAGTGCTTATTTTCAATTTGTTGTGTACGATGGCTTTGTCTATAGTTCATTAATTTATGTAGCTACATTAACAGTTATTTCAGAACCAACTGTAACACTAAGTTTGGACCCCATATCTACAATTTCTGAAAATGGAGGAACAACAAATGTAAAAGCAACATTATCTCACAGTTTTAATAAAAATGTAACAACAAATCTTCTTGTTTCAGGACTAGCAACTGGTTCGGGTACCGATTATACTTTACCTGCATCATCAATAGTAATATCAGCGGGGAATACGTCTAACTCAATACAACTTTCTTCTGTTAGTGATGATATAGATGAAAATGATGAAACAGTGATAATTGATATTTTATCAGTTACAAATGGTACCGAATCGGGAACACAACAAGCTACAGCAACAATACTTGATGATGATGCAACTCCAACAATAGCATTTAATTCTACAATTTCAAGTGGTTTAGAATCAGTAAGTAGTGCTAATCTACAAGTTGATTTATCGGCTGCAAGTGGATTGACAGTTTCAGTTGATTACACCGTTACAGGATCTGCAACAGGCAGCGGAACAGATTATACATTGGCTAATGGAACATTGG
This sequence comes from Ancylomarina euxina, assembly GCF_003863355.1. Classification (GTDB taxonomy): domain Bacteria; phylum Bacteroidota; class Bacteroidia; order Bacteroidales; family Marinifilaceae; genus Ancylomarina; species Ancylomarina euxinus. The sequence goes on from NZ_QQWG01000047.1 coordinate 1,447, forward strand.
CTATAGTAGCAGGTGATGCGACTGATAATATCACAATTGTAAGTATTGTGGATGATTTACTGGATGAGAATAACGAAACTGTTATTGTGACGCTGTCGAATCCTGTAAATGCAACCTTAGGAACAAACACTGTTCATACTTATATAATTAATGATGATGATGCAACTCCAACTATAGCTTTTAATTTAAGTAGTTCTAATGGAGCAGAATCTGTAAGTAGTGCAAATTTACAAGTTGATTTATCGTCAGCTAGTGGATTAACAGTTGCAGTTGATTACACCGTTACAGGAACAGCAACAGGCAGTGGAACAGATTACACTTTAGTAAATGGAACTTTAACTATTCCTGCTGGTACTTCTAATAGCAATATCACAATAGCCGGTATCGTTAACGATTTATTTGATGAGAACAACGAAACAGTTATAGTTACTTTGTCGAATCCTTCAAATGCTACTTTAGGAACTAAAACTGTTCATACTTATACTATTGAAGATGATGATGCCACACCAATTATAGCTTTTAATTTAAGTAGTTCTAATGGAGATGAATCTGTAAGTAGTGCAAATTTACAAGTTGATTTATCAGCTGCAAGTGGATTAACAGTTACTGTTGATTACATCGTTACAGGAACAGCAACAGGCAGCGGAACAGATTATACCCTGGCCAATGGAACATTGACAGTAGCAGCAGGTGATGCAACTGATAATATTACAATTGCTAGCATTGTCAATGATTTGTTGATTGAAAATAATGAGACGGTTATTGTGACTCTTTCAAATCCAACGAATGCCATCTTGGGAATCAATACGTTGCACATCTATACGATTACAGATAATGATACTCCGCCGGAGGTCGCTTTCAATTTGGTTTCTTCAGTTGGATTAGAATCGATTGGTAGTGCTGATTTGCAAGTTGATCTTTCTGCGGCATTTGGTTTTACTATTACTGTTGATTACACGGTTACTGGCACAGCAAGTGGAAGTGGAGTTGATTATACTTTAGCAGATGGTACCTTAACGATTGCTGCCGGAGATGCTAGCGATAACATCACAATAGGAAGTATTGTGGATGATTTACTGGATGAGAATAACGAAACTGTGATTGTGACGCTGTCGAATCCTGTAAATGCAACCTTAGGAACAAATACTGTTCATACTTATACAATTAATGATGATGATGCCACACCAACTATAGCTTTTAATTTAAGTAGTTCTAATGGAGCAGAATCAGTAAGTAGTGCTAATCTACAAGTTGATTTATCGGCAGTGAGTGGATTAACAGTTACTGTTGATTATTCAGTAAATGGTAATACCGCAAGTGATGGAATTGATTTTATTCCAGCTAGTGGAACTCTTACTTTTGCAGCGGGTGATACAGAAGCCGATATCACTATCGCAAGTATTATCAATGATTTATTTGATGAGAATAATGAAACAGTGATTGTAACCTTGTCGAATCCTTCAAATGCTACTTTAGGAACTAATACTGTTTATACATATACAATTAATGATGATGATGCAACACCAACAATTGAATTTAATTCTACAAGTTCAAGTGGTTTAGAATCAGTAAGTAGTGCGAATTTACAAGTTGATTTATCAGCTGCAAGTGGATTAACAGTTTCAGTTGATTACACCGTTACAGGAACGGCAACAGGCAGTGGTACAGATTATACATTGGCTAATGGAACACTGACTATTGCAGCG
>NZ_QQWG01000048.1 GCF_003863355.1 Ancylomarina euxina
GCACCTAACATATGGTATAGCCAATAAGGGTTTGAGAGGTATGCGTTGGTTTTAACTCGCATCAAATTCAATGTACACTGATAAGTTATCACTCCGCTCTCCCTTACTGGCCATACCATCAACCGTTAGCAACAATACAAAATCAACAATACAAATGACAGGAAAGAATTTTTTACTAATAATAGTTGCAATACAACTAATAGGATGTGTTTCGTCAAGAAAAATCAATTATGAATTGATTCAACCACGTGAAACCAATTTGATTACAGCAGGTAAGGTTGACACACTTAGAAAATATATCACTGATATACATCCCAATATTTATTTAGATATCGACACTCTAATTGTTGATTCTTTAGCTAATAAAATTGTGAGCGATAATGAAGGTAAATTGTTGAGTCATGTTGATTTTACACTTGAGATGAGACGTCTTACTGACCTATTTCATTATGTAGATCCTCACCTTATTTACTATCCAAGTTTACAGGTAGACAAAGGCTTCAAGGGAAAGTTTAAACAGCTCAAGGTTTTGCCATTTGAGATTTATAATATCAATGACACATTGCTGATAAAAAAGTCATACGTTGAAGGTTTAAAAAAGGGTGATCATCTTTTGAGTATAAATGGTTATGAAATAGGTGAATTCAAGAAATACATTTACCCAACTTGGAGATCAATGAAAGGTTACGTTATGCAGTTGCAGTCTCAATTAACCTATTCTGAAAAATATAAAATCGTTGTTATTAGAAGTGGTAAAGTTGAAGAATTAATTGTTGAAGGTGTTAGTTCTAATTATGCAACCAATGAAAGATATTGTACAGGAAATCTAATTGACGAGTTTAAAACAGGTTATTGTAAAATATCGAGTTTCACAGGGAATAAATTTATATACAAAGAATTAAAGAATCAGATAGAAAAGACGCAAGCAAAAGGGTATACTAATTTCATCATTGACTTAAGAGGAAATACTGGAGGTAGTGGTTACAAACTTGATGCTATGTTTTCACTTATGTCAGATAAAGATTCTTTACCTTATATGAAATCTCAATTCATAAAAGTTTCGTCAAAAACTAAAGGAGATTATAAATTCTTAAAGGAGTATAAGAAAGGTGATCTAGTTGAGTTCCCGAATAAATTAATGGTTAGAAATGCGCCTCTAAACAAAGACCTGTATCAGGGGAAAATGAATTATTATTTGATGATTGACAAGTCTACAGCTTCTGTTGCAGCTTCGTTTGCAAATATTTTCCAATATAACAACCTCGGCACTCTTGTTGGGGAATCACTTGATCACAATTCATTAAACTTTGGTGATATAATAAGTACATGGGCTTATCAAAATTTAATTGTATCGACAGTCCAGTATAATGAGAATACAAAAAGTTCAGATGGAATTTTAGTGCCAGATATTGAAATTCCATACGTAGCAAAGGAATATATGGCACAGGAAGATCCAATTTTAAATAAACTGCTGAATAAATTAGAATAAAGTAAAGTTGCTAACAAAAGCTAAATTTCATGGGCGGTGACGAGCAGTTCGAAAGTTTAGTGCAATTAATAAACACCAGCAAGCCACTTTAATTGGTTTGTTCAAAAATATAAACAAATTTATGCGGCTTGCTTATTTAGGGGTTTGATAAGACAACTGTTTTAATCGCCCACGAAAACTTAGCAAGCCCGTTGTAACCCATTTAGAAGCAAAATAGTGAACAAATCTAAATTCATAAAACTAAATCTTGACGAGAAAAAGTCGATTTGTCAAAAATTGAATCCATATGATAAAACGGAATGGGATATTTTCAAAGAAGTCGAAAAATTATTCATCATTAAGTATGGAAAACATGAAGCAATTGACAAAATATTCTGTGGATTAGCTCCAATTATGGGACCTTTTAATTCGATAAACGTTTATATAGCTAAAAACAGGAAAAGAATAGACCTACCAGCTGAATTTCATGGATTCCCAATATTCAAGATCTATGAAAGCAAAACCAAGAATTATAAAAACATGATTGAAAACGATGAAAAAAGAAATAATTAAATGGCTTAACAATATTGAAAAGCAAGATGGAACTCCTCCAGATTCTGTAATCGCGTTTAATTTGGGATTAATGGAAAGTGAGCAAGGATTTGTGAAGTATTTTGTTGGAGCTTTTGAATACTCAGAAGAAGATGATGATTGGGCATGCATTGAACCTCCATCAAAACCATATCGATACTTAAGATTGCCTGAAGAAGTGCAAAACGAGCCATGGGAAACTATTCTCAACCTCAGCAATAAAGCATTCTATCAATTGGAATCGGATGGTACTCTAAATAAGACATTGATTAAGAATGCTAAAGCCATAACGACTGGGTTCGATGATGGAGAATTATTGAAAATAAGATGAAAACGGGTTACAACAAAAGCTAAATTTCATGGGCGGTGACGAGCATTTTGAAAGCTTAGTTCAATTAAGAAACACCAGCAAGCCACCTAGATTTGGTTTGCTTAAAAATATAAACAAATTTATGCGGCTTGCTTCCGCGCGGTTTGAAAAGTAAATTCTTTTAAATCGCCCACGCAACTTAGCAAGACCGTTGTAGCCCATGTGTGCTCTGAATGAAACCAATCACTAACTTCGAGTAAGTTACGGAAAGGTTCAGTGCTGTAATTAAGATGGAGGAAGGCCCTCCGCTGGCAATGTGCAGGCAAGCCAGCAAACCGCCCCACGG
>NZ_QQWG01000049.1 GCF_003863355.1 Ancylomarina euxina
AAGTGTAAGCAACTGTTTTTCAATGTCGAATTTCATTCTTCTCTTGACATTGATTCTAAAAAGCAGTAACTTATCCAAGTCTTAGTTAACGATACCAGTCGTTTGAAAGAGCGATCTTTCACGGTAGCACCGCATAAGACTTGAACAATGCCTGGCATTGCCTTTCTTGTCCTTTTACTCCTTAAGGAACTTTCCCCTACGTTTTGTCTCAGCCTAAAAAAAGAGGGTTTAATCTCTCCTTAAAGATTTTAGTTGTACATAACAATTCGCTAAAGAGAGTGTGTTATATACAGACTATGTCTTTATTGCGAGTTTTATGACAAATTTAATGAATCTATTGGACTAACAATAGTTTTTATGTTATTAATTGCAACCTCTGTATAGATCTCGGTTGTGCTTGTACTCGAATGTCCTAATAACACTTGTATGTAACGTAAATCGGTGCCACTTTCGAGCAAATGGGTGGCAAAACTATGTCGTAACATATGTGGTGTAACTCTTTTTTTAATGCCAGCTTTATGTGCAGCTTCAGTCACAATTTTGCCGATGCTGGTTGGTGAGTATTGCTGCCCCGATAGTCCTTCGAAAAGATATTTTTGGGGTTTATACTCCTCGAAATATTTCCGCAAATCCACCAAAACACTTTGGCTTAATAAACTGTTGCGGTCTTTAAGTCCTTTACCTTTTAATACATTTATCACCATGCGTTTACTGTCTATATCAGCCATTTTTAAATTTAACACTTCGCCTCGTCTTAGTCCAGCCGAATATAGCAGGCTAATAATACATCGGTGTTTAATATTCTTAGTGGATTTAATCATTAAGCCAATTTCTTCTTTCGATAAGACTTTGGGTAAAGCCTGACTTTTCCGAGGCCTTTCTATACTGAAAAAACGATTTGGCATACCAAGCACAACTTCGTAATAAAACTTTATAGCGTTGATACTCTGATTAATGTAGGAGTCTGATTTTTGCTGATGTATGAGTAGTTGTAGATATGATTGAATGTTTTCTTCGTCAATATCAAGTAAATCAACCTCTTTATAAGTGTTAATAAATGCTTCAAAACAACTGATATATACCCTAGCTGTGTTCAGGGCATATTTTCTCAATTCCAATTTTAAAAGAAAATCTTCGGGGCATCGCCTATACGTTTTTGGGGTTTTTCTCCTACGATATGATTCTATATCAAGTGGTGAATTTTCGGAATTTACATTCCTTTTTTTTTCTAAAAAATGTTCGCAATTGATCCAAGCAACCCCTTTAAACGTATCGAAAATAATAGATAAGTTCTCTTTTGTGTTGAGAATATAAACCATATTATAGGTATTGCTCCATCGCGGATTTGGAAGCGTTTTGATGAGTGCTTGTATCACCTTATCAGGATAAAATTGCAAGCCTATACATTTCGTATTATTGATTAATAAGTGCTTAAGTGTAATGTATTTCTTAATCATGATAGTGAAATTAAGTTGTTCATTTCATTTTGCTAATATCTACTTTCGTATTTATATTATATAAATAACATAAATATCTGATTTAAAGGTATAATATGCGTATATTATACGAATAATATATCTTTATGAGAAAAGCGGTGCATATGTCTTTAATTTTCATCAATATTTATGTCAGTAACAGGGTGAAATCGTTGCACTTTGGCCTTATTGCATTGAAAATCTAATGACTAATTCAATATTAGAGGAGATTGTGAAACAAATAAAATTATGGATACAGATATAAAATGCCTTAGTTGCGGAGAAACTATTAGAGGTCGAAAAGGCAAAAAGTTTTGCGATGTCTATTGTAAATCATCATATCAGTATCAGCAAAAAAAAGATAAGTCTCCCGATTTTTATTCTAAAGTCGATAAGCAACTAAAAACCAATCGCAAGCTTTTAAGAGAGTACAATAAAGCTGGTAAATCCACAGTTCGGGCCGATATTCTATTAAATCAGGGCTTCGACCCTAAGTTTTTCACACATTATTGGAAAAATAAAAAAGGTGATGTTTATCTATTTGTTTACGAGTTTGGATTTATAAAACGCCAAGAAAATACACGCGATAAATTTGTATTGATCAAATGGCAGAGCTATATGGGCTAAAGCAGAGAGCGGTATCTCATGACGGAAAGAAAACTCTTGTGTTCTTTTGAAAATCCTTAAAGTAACTCGTGTAAGTTCGTATTGTACTCTCACTGTATCGTACGCGTTGCAATTTTTCCAAATACCCATTGGGCAGTTTCATTTCTGTTTTCGCCTTAGTTTCTACCTGTTTTTCAGGCATCTCTATATCAGCCAGAACCGAAAAAACAGCCTTGAACTTTTTATAATCAAATTCGTTTCTAGCTATCCACCAATATTTTTTACTTTGGCTCCAGCGGGCTTGAAACTCTTGTTTGAGTAGTTCGGTTATATCTGTATTATATGCTGAATTCAAGCCGCTAATGCAACTATTTTATTATTAACAATAATATTATACATTTCATTTGGGGTAAGATAATTTAGACGCTTTCTAGGTCTGTTGTTTAATTTATCTTGCACCCATTTGACTTT
>NZ_QQWG01000004.1 GCF_003863355.1 Ancylomarina euxina
TTCAGATTGTAAAGCTGTGTCTTCAGATTGTAAAGCTATGTCTTCAGATTGTAAAGCTGTGTCTTCAGATTGTAAAGCTGTGTCTCCAGATTGTAAAGCTGTGTCTTCAGATTGTAAAGCTGTGTCTCCAGATTGTAAAGCTGTGTCTTCAGATTGTAAAGCTGTGTCTTCAGATTGTAAAGCTATGTCTCCAGATTGTAAAGGTTTTATTCCAGATCGTAAGATCTTGCAAATAGGGTAATTAAATAAGACCCTGATTGTAAGCTAAACAAAAACAATTCTTCTACTTGAAGAGTCGGCTATGTCGACTCTTTTTTATGCCCTGGTTTTAACAATTTTTTCTTATAAGGAAACAAAAAATATCAGGGCTGAGCTCAACCCCAAAGACTAGTGAGTGTGGCACTAAAAGACTAGAAGATCCCAAGTACAAAAAGGAGTGAGCTCCATTCTTGGTGATTCTAGTCTCTAATAGTGAGGCCTTAGAGTTTTTGGGAGAGAGTGATTAGGCTCTTTGGGATTTACATATTCCGGTCTTATATGTAAGTTAAAAATTTAAATCATCTTAGATTGAATCTAGATAGTAAGATACTTTTATTTTACTTAAGAATTAGAAACTGTTTGTAAGTTAGTTTTCATAAATTAGTCTTTGCTACATGACTAGTTCTTATGATATAGATTTATTAATGCTTTTTTTTAAGTTTTAATAGGGATGTGTGATTTTAAAAGGAGGAGTTCATGAAACATTCAGAGATGAAGAAAGCGACTGATTAGAGCCGCTTTAAATGTTTTCACAACGGAATAATCCTTATTGTGATTTGCTTACTGAATGTGATTCAAACTTAATAACAAAATATATAATATACAAGTGTTATGAAAAAGATTTTAGGACTTGATTTGGGAACCAACTCAATTGGTTGGGCTTTAGTAGAAAGTAATTTTGAAAATAAAGAAGGCCAAATACTCGGTATGGGATCTCGTATTATACCTATGTCGCAGGATATAATGGACAAGTTTGGTTCTGGTCAATCTATTTCACAAACAGCCGAACGCACTAGATATCGTGGTGTGCGGCGTTTAGTAGAAAGGGGTTTGTTGAGGAGAGAACGCTTACATCGTGTTTTAAATAGATTAAAATTCTTGCCTGAGCATTATGCTGATTCAATTGATTTCGAGAAGCATTTTGGACAATTTAAAAATGGTGTGGAAGTCAAGTTAAATTATAGAAAGAATAAAGATGGTAAGCATGAGTTTCTGTTTATGGATTCTTTTAAAGAGATGATTAATGAGTTTGGTGCAAGAGGACTGCAGACAAAAGTACCTTTGGATTGGACACTTTATTACCTTAGAAAAAAGGCATTAAGGGAAAAAATATCGAAAGAAGAATTGGCGTGGTTGCTTTTAAACTTTAACCAAAAGCGAGGATATTATCAGTTAAGAGGTGAGGAGGAAGAAGTCGCTGAAGGAAAGATAAAAGAGTTTGTTTCATTAAAAGTTAAAGAGGTTATAGATTCTGGGGACGTTATTAAGAAGACAGGAGATAAGCTTTATGATGTTGTTTTTGAAAATGGTTGGCAATACGATAGGCAAATAACCAAAACAGAGAATTGGATAGGAAAGACAAAAGAGTTTATTGTTACAACAACTACAACTAAAAATGGGGACTTAAAATATTCCTTTAAAGCTGTTGATTCAGAAAAAGACTGGATTGCTATAAAAACTAAAACGGAACAGGATATTCAGAAATCAGACAAAACAGTTGGTGAATATATTTTTGATACCTTACTAGAAAATCCTTCTCAAAAATTGAGGGGGAAGCTTGTGAAAACCATCGAACGTAAGTTTTACAAAGCAGAGTTAAATGCGATACTAAGTAAGCAAATAGAATGTCATCCCGAATTGCAAGACAGAGATTTATATAAGGCTTGTGTTGAAGAGTTGTATCCAATTAACGAATCGCATAGAAATGGGATTATGGAAAAAGGGTTTGGGTACTTATTTGTTGAGGATATTCTCTTTTATCAGCGCCCTTTAAAAAGTAAAAAATCGAGTATTGCAAATTGTCCTTACGAGAAAAAAACATTTGTTAAAGACGATGTTAGGCAAGAGGTTCCCATAAAATGTATTCCAAAATCAAATCCGTTGTTTCAGGAATTTCGATTATGGCAGTTCCTGAAAAATTTAAAAATATATCAGCGCGAAGCAATTGTAGGAAGTAAAAGTGAGATTGATGTTGACGTAACTTGTCAGTTTATAAAAACTGAAGATGACTGGGGTGATTTGTTTGATTTTCTTAATAACAGGAAGGAAATCGATCAGAAAGCTTTTTTGAGAAAATATAAACTAAATGAGAATGCATATAGATGGAACAATGTTGAGGATAGAAAATACCCCTGCAATGAAACACGAGCACAATTTATATCGCGATTAAAAAAAGTTAAAGACTCAAGTTATGAGGAATTTTTAACAACAAAGAATGAACAAGAACTTTGGCATTTGATTTATTCGGTAAAAGACAAGTTGGAGTATGCAAAGGCCTTGGGAACATTTGCCAATAGAAAAGAACTTGACGAAGCTACTTTTGTTGAAAGCTTTATTAAGTTTCCACCTTTTGATAGTGACTATGGTGCTTATTCCGAAAAAGCAATAAAAAAACTATTGCCACTCATGCGCAAAGGAAAGTATTGGAGTGATAGTTTAATAAACAAGGAGGTAAAAGGCCGAATTTTAAGTATTCAGGAACGCTTGGAAAGTATTGATTACGACGAAGAGGTTTTTGCAAAGGATAAAAACAATAAATTACAAACTATTGTAGATGACGATATTCCTAAACAATTATTGAAAAGCTTTCTCGATTATCCTAAAAACACAGCATTAAAGGGGTTAAACACCTATCAGGCTTGTTATGCCGTTTATCAACGTCACTCGGAGATAGGCGATATCCTTTGTTGGAAAAATCCCAAGGATATTGATGTTTATTTGCACGAGTTTAAACAACACAGTCTGCGGAATCCAATTGTAGAACAGGTGGTTACAGAAACACTGCGTGTTGTAAGGGATATCTGGCAATATCATGGTAGTGGTCAAGTTAATTTTTTTAATGAAATACATGTAGAGCTTGGACGGGATATGAAAAGCTCAAGCGATAAAAGAAAGTCTATTGCTGCCATTCAAAGTGAAAATGAGAATACCAATCAGCGAATTAAAGCTTTGTTGCAAGAGCTTAAAGAGGATAGTACTGTAAAAGATGATGTTCGGCCTTACTCACCATCGCACCAGGAGATATTAAAGATTTATGAAGAGGGTATTTTTAATCAATTTGAAGCGGATGATGATATTTTAAAGATTAGAAAAAATACATCACCAAGTAAAAAGGATATCGAACGCTATAAAATATGGCTCGAACAAGGTTATATTTCGCCTTATACAGGTAACCCGATACCCCTAAGTGGTCTTTTCTCTGAGCGTTACCAAATTGAACACATTATACCTCAATCGCGCTATTTCGATAATTCGTTGAGCAATAAAGTCATCTGTGAAAGCGAAGTGAATGAAGATAAAAGCAATAAAACAGCTTATGAATACATTAAAGAGAACAGTGGTAAAATACTAAATGGTTCTATTAAGTTGCTTACGATTAAAGCTTACGAAGACCATTGTAATAGAAGCTTTAAGAAATCGAGAACAAAACTAAAATATCTGTTAAGTGAAGATATTCCCGAAGGTTTTATTAACCGTCAATTAAACGATAGTCGCTACATCAGTAAAATAGTGAAAGCCTTGTTGAGTAATGTCGTGAGAGAAGAGGGTGAAAAAGAAGCGACTGCCAAAGGCTTAGTGCCTGTAACAGGTGCTATTACTTCGAAACTGAAACAAGATTGGGGATTGAATGATAAGTGGAACGAATTAATTACACCACGATTTAAACGACTGAACGAAATGACCAAGTCTAATGACTTTGGTTATTGGGACAAAGACATGAATAGGTTCCGCACGATGGTTCCGGACGAAATTGCAAAAGGCTTTAGTAAAAAACGAATTGATCATCGTCATCATGCTCTTGATGCTCTGATTATTGCTTGTGTAACGAAAGATCATACGAATTATATTACATCGTTAAATACCGAAAGGAAGAACCATAGTTTGGTTGCAAAGTTAAGGCAAATAGAGAAAAAACAAATTACAGATAAGCATACCCAAAAGCCAAAAACAATAGAGGTGGCAAAAGCATATCATCAGCCATGGTCTGGTTTTACCAGCGATGCAAAAACAGCACTAGAAAATATACTCATTAGTTTTAAACAGAACACAAGGGTTATTAATAAAACCAACAACAAATACCTCTCCTATAAAGACGAAGACGGGCAAATACGATTAGGTAAAGATGGTAAGCCTAAAAAAGAATTAACGAAGCAAGTAAAAGGAGACAGTTGGGCCATAAGAAAAGCGATGCATAAAGATACCGTTTCGGGTGCTGTTACCATTAAAAGAAAGAAAAAAGGCTTGGCAAACTTAACGGCGTATTTAGAGCAATGGCAACTGATTGTTGATAAGCCAATACGTAGAAAAGTACGTAACCTAAACGATTTGTTTAATGGTGATGTAAAGGCAATGCAGAAACACCTAAAATCGCACCCCATTACGATTAATGATGAAGCTGTTGTAAAAATTGAAGTATACGAAACGGTTGAAGCAACTGCAACAAGAGGAATAAGCACAGCCTTAACCGGGAATTTTACACGTAAGCAGTTGGAGGCTGTCACCGATTCGGGTATTCAGTTGATCTTTGAGAATCATATAAAGAACTATACCGAAGAGGATGGTAAAGAACGTTTTGATTTGGCTTTTAACACTGAAGGCTTAGAAGATTTAAATAATAATATAGCAAGTCTAAACAGAGGTAAGTTTCATAAGCCTATCTATAAAGTGCGTTTATACGAAGTTGGCAATCGTTTTGCTGTGGGGGAAACAGGCAATAAACAAGATAAGTTTGTGGAAGCCGCAAAAGGAACAAATCTCTTTTTTGCCATTTACTGGGATGAGGAAAAGCAAAAGAGAGTGTACGATACTGTGCCTTTAAATGAGGTGATTACGCATCAAAAACAAACAGCTCATGTTAAAGCTAAAGATAATACACCTATTGCCGTAAAAGCAGAAAAAGGACAATTCCTTTTCACTTTATCGCCCAACGATCTTGTTTATATTCCTACTAATGAGGAATTAGAAGATACCAGTTTAGTCGATTTTAATTGTTTGAATAAAGATCAGTTAGAGAGGGTTTATAAAATGGTTAGCACAACTCAAAATAAATTGCAATGCCAACCTGTTTATTATGCAAGTTCAATAATTGAAAAAGAAAATGGTAGTGGTAATAAAACTGAACGAATACTCAAATATTTTAATTCGAATGATGTTTTGGATCAAGGAGGTGAAGCTGTAATGATTAAAGAACGTTGTTGGAAATTAAAGGTTGATCGCTTAGGAAATGTAATAGAAGTGAAGAAACATGTCTCTGCACAATTGCAGACAGCATATTAACTAAATTTCGTGTTATGATTAAACGCACACTGTATTTTGGTAATCCAGCCTATTTGCGTCGGCAAGATGGGCAGTTGAAGGTTTTGCTGCCCAAAGAAAAAACCGAATTGGCTAGTATTCCCATTGAGGATATAGGAGTGATGGTTCTCGATCATCCTCAGGTAACGCTTAGCCAAGCGTTGTTGTCTTATCTTATATCAAGCAATGTGGCACTAATCTCTTGTAACGAAAAGCACCATCCGGTCGGTTTATTTTTACCACTGGATGGTAACTCGGTACAATCGGAGCGTTTTAAAGTACAGTTAGATGCCAGCGAACCTCTAAAAAAACAGCTTTGGGCACAAACCGTAGGGGCTAAGGTCGAAAACCAGGCTCGTTTGCTTGAGCGATTTGGACTGGATGCCAAACGCCTGCATGTCTTGATTCCCCAGATAAAATCGGGCGATAGCGAGAATGTGGAGGCTCGGGCGGCTAAGATCTATTGGGGAGCTTTGTTCGAGAATCACGATTTTGTACGCGAGCGATTTGGGGATGTGCCCAATCCGCAACTCAATTATGCTTATGCCATTATGCGGGCCTGTGTGGCTCGTGCTTTGGTCAGTTCGGGATTGCTGCCAACTCTGGGTATTTTTCATCGTAATAAGTACAACGCCTACTGTTTGGCTGACGATATTATGGAACCCTATCGCCCGTACTGCGACGAGGTGGTGATGCAAATGTTTTACGATGGAGAATTGGAAGATGACAAGTTGACTAAGGAACAAAAAGCGAAGATTTTATCAGTATTAACTACTGATGTGGTGTTTACTGGTAAAAAAAGCCCGCTTATGGTGGGTATAAGCCGAACCACCTCTTCGCTTTACGAATGTTTTGCAGGTGAGAGACGGAAAATAGTATATCCCGAGTTTTATGACACAGTATGCACGCAGTCAATACCGTAATATGTGGGTTTTGGTTTTTTTCGATTTACCTACCGAAACCAAGAAAGAGCGAAAGGAAGCATCGCGCTTTCGGAAAGAACTAATGAAAGATGGCTTTACCATGTTTCAGTTCTCTATTTATATGCGCACTTGCCCCAGTCGTGAAAATGCTGATGTGCATGCCAAACGAGTCAAATATTTATTGCCCGAACATGGGCATGTGGGCATACTTAAAATTACCGATAAACAGTTTGCCATGATGGAACTCTTCTATAGTCAGGAAGCTGCGGATAAACCCGGTGTGGTTCAGCAATTGCAACTGTTTTAATTATCCCTGTCATTGCGAGGAGGCACGACGAAGCAATCTCACGAAAGACTTATTGACTAGAATTAGAAATATGAACTTAAAGAATAAAAACGAAGCCCTGAGGCTTCGTTTTTTTTATTTCTGTTGTTTGGTACAAGTTGTTGACTGCTAGCTTGTAGTAGCCGACACCTTGTGATTCCACACATCAAAGATACATTCTGTAAGCAAATCACAACGGCTCTCTGCTTTTTAATTCTTTTTCAATACTTGTGATTCCACACATCAAAGATACATTCTGTAAGCAAATCACAACTCTACTAATGTAAAGATAGTATTTGTTTTGCTTGTGATTCCACACATCAAAGATACATTCTGTAAGCAAATCACAACACTCCTGCAAAAGCATTCGAGAAGCTTTCGCTTGTGATTCCACACATCAAAGATACATTCTGTAAGCAAATCACAACACAGTGGGAAGCTATTACCACCAAAGCTTACTTGTGATTCCACACATCAAAGATACATTCTGTAAGCAAATCACAACCCCCAAAAGCAGTCAACCCTACAAATTTACCTTGTGATTCCACACATCAAAGATACATTCTGTAAGCAAATCACAACTCCCACAACTCTTCATCGTGCATTCGGAGTCTTGTGATTCCACACATCAAAGATACATTCTGTAAGCAAATCACAACTCTCTTCGTTGAAATAGTATTTAAACAACACTTGTGATTCCACACATCAAAGATACATTCTGTAAGCAAATCACAACAAATTGTCATCGTTTAATCTTTTATTTGGGCTTGTGATTCCACACATCAAAGATACATTCTGTAAGCAAATCACAACAATGTGTAGGCCATTTTTGTTTTGGTTGTACTTGTGATTCCACACATCAAAGATACATTCTGTAAGCAAATCACAACAGCTGCTTTAATTAAAGGCTTTGCGGCTTTCTTGTGATTCCACACATCAAAGATACATTCTGTAAGCAAATCACAACTAGACCCGCCTCCGAGCTTTTTAACTTCGGCTTGTGATTCCACACATCAAAGATACATTCTGTAAGCAAATCACAACATTGAAAGGTTAATGATGTCACCTTCTTTACTTGTGATTCCACACATCAAAGATACATTCTGTAAGCAAATCACAACCCGTCAGGCTGGAGGCTTAATTTGTATGCCCTTGTGATTCCACACATCAAAGATACATTCTGTAAGCAAATCACAACAATAAATGGGGCTTCTTTTTTGAGTCAGGACTTGTGATTCCACACATCAAAGATACATTCTGTAAGCAAATCACAACAAAGCTACCCTTTATACAAGATTAGAGCGTCTTGTGATTCCACACATCAAAGATACATTCTGTAAGCAAATCACAACACAATTCTATCATCCATATAAAAAGGATGACTTGTGATTCCACACATCAAAGATACATTCTGTAAGCAAATCACAACAATGACGCCACGCGTAACGGGTGAACTTCCCTTGTGATTCCACACATCAAAGATACATTCTGTAAGCAAATCACAACTAGGTTACAGCCTAAGATATTTGGCGGACTCTTGTGATTCCACACATCAAAGATACATTCTGTAAGCAAATCACAACTCTTAATTGAATTAAACGCCCATGCGCCCACTTGTGATTCCACACATCAAAGATACATTCTGTAAGCAAATCACAACATTGAAATGGGGATTACTTTTTGATTGTAACTTGTGATTCCACACATCAAAGATACATTCTGTAAGCAAATCACAACGCATTTCCTCAGCTGATGCAGCTAAAGGAGCTTGTGATTCCACACATCAAAGATACATTCTGTAAGCAAATCACAACACTTAAAAAAATAGAGAGCTAAATTGTTGGATAATTTGTTCTATCATGTTTCTTAAAAAGCTTATTTATTCAATTTCCAACCATTTCTCTAATTGCATCGTTTCAACAGCTTTGTTGTGCATATATTTAAAGTTGGCTTCATCGTTGAACCAGTCTATTGTTTCATTGCGCTTCAATTTCGTTGGCTTATGACTAAGGCAAGTCAAATAGGAACTCCATCCATATTCAATAGGGTGAGAACAGAACCCATGGTGCACTGGGTTGTTGTGAATATAGAGAACCAATTGTTTAAAATAGCTTTCATCTTCAATCAGCTTTCGCTTAAAGGGACGCTCGAATAAAGCACCGTGGCGGTTGTTGCGTTTGTTATAAGCCTTGGTGTAAGCATTAAATAAGTTTGAAAAATATTGATGTGGTGGTTTCAGACCTGACAGGTCTATTTCATTAACATCCTTTAGCCTGACCAACAAATGAAAATGGTTTGGCATCAGTACCCACGCAAAGGTATCTGCTATCGGATCGATATACTTTTCGTACAAGTTTATGAAATAGTTGTAGTTATCTTCTTCAGTGAACAAATCGCAGCTATTTATTCCACGATTGTAGATGTGATAATATCTGCCGGTTTCAAGAGGATATATGGCTTGCATTTTAACAGGTCTTGCAGTATAAGTTTCGTTTTTTTTCTGATCGTAATACTCTTAAAATTAAATAATTATTATAGAATTCTGTTGATGCTCACTATTTATTCTATAAGCTTAATCCAGTTAAATAGCTTTATTGAAAAATATAAAGAGAATGCTTTAAGGAGATACTATTCTGTTAGTTTTGGTTTAACACTGATTTTTATTGCAGACTGAGGGTTGTTTACTTAGATGGGAATAAGGTGTAACTGGTATTGAATCGAAAGGTTTGATAAAATATATAAATGAAGAGTCAAATGAATTACAGCGAAATAGAAAACGGGTTAAAAGTGTCTAAAGACAGGTATTATACCTTATTAAAGGGGAGTCCTTCGGTATACCGCATGCGCTTGCTACTATTCTTTTTAAGGCTGCTCTTTGGTTCGGTGGCCATTGCTTCGGGCCTACTGCTTTTGTTTTCCTTATTTATGAATATTGGGCAGAGCATCGCCAATGTCTTTAATCTAACTGATGTGCCACTTTACGAAGAAGGGAAATTGAGTTTTTTAAGTATTACCTTAGGTATACTTATGGCTGTGTCACTATTTAGTTTGTGGCTAATTAAGCTGGTTCGTCGCAGAAACGATCACATGTCTGATTTGTATGAGCTATTGGATACCCACTTTGCAGAGGGCAAAAAGCTCTTGGATGAATACAGGCATACGATAAGCTAAAAGGGCGTTCTAACAGGTTCACAAGGAGACTAAAAATAAAGAGAGAAGAAAGACTTATGACTTATAGAGTAGGCCTACTGTTAATAATAAATGTTATCGAGCTTGTACAATAGATGTGATGGTGCTTGAATAAAAGGAGTGAATTATGTGCAATTTTTTATGAAGGAATGGCAGCTTGGACAATTTTGATCGGTTTAATAAGGCTAGTAAGGAATTATCTGATTTGTATTGTACTTATTAGGGTGGTGAGATTATAAATGTATGACAAATAGGTGTATAGTTATTTTTTTTCAAGTTGATAAGATCACACAAGCAAGCTCTTTTTGTCCTTGTAATTTGAAATAGATCTGTTTTTTTTGCTAAATTGGTATGTGTATTCATACATTTTAAAAAAGAGATTATGGACTTAGAAGAAATTCAATTAGTTGACATAAGAGATATGCTTTCAAATAGTGTATATAATATTTTGATTGATAATAATATCTTAACTGTTGGTGATGTTATGAATTTTTCTATTTCCTCCTTTGAAGCTATTGATGGTGTTGGACCACATAAGGGACACGATTATGAGCTATTTAAACTGTTGTTAAAGAAAAAGCCTGAAAAAGTAATTAAAAGATATAAAGAAACATTGCCTCGGGTAATACCTGATAATCTTTGTGCTATTGATATTGAATGCGTAGAACATTTAATGCACAAGTCTGTTTTTAAATTGCTTATTAGCAATGAATATAAAAAGCTGGGAGATCTTACTGGTCTGTCTGTTGAAAAGTTTTTGCATTTTAAGTCTTCATGTAGTATCAAGGCTGAAAAATATGCTGATTTTCTTGTTGTTGCTCTTAAAAAACCAGACTTGATAATTCAGGCTTATCAAGAGAGTTTACCTGTGATTATTCCATCTGAGTTTCATGTCGACGATTTTTTTAATGGATTTTCAATGTTTATTAATGAGTGCTACAAATTAAGAATTCGTCATGCTGTTTCATCTAAACAAAAGGGTATTATAGAAAGAAGTAAACGTATCGTTCAAAATCATTTTGCTGTCGCAAATGATAAGGCACAAAGTTGTATAGAAATATCTAAGCTGTTGAATGATTTATCTGTAGAGAGGGTAAGACAGCTTCTACATATTGAAATAGATTATTTTAAAAAACTATTTGCTGAAGGAAAAGATTCAGACAGTCGTATAATTATCTCAGAAGCTTTATTATCATTTTACACAGATTTAAAGGCGTGCTTATTTTCAAAGGTTTATGCAGAGGATCTGTTGTATAAAATAGTGAGCGATAATTTTTTTAATCTTAATTCGGATTCAAAACAGCATGGTTATTTGATGTTTATGCTGCGAATTTTAGGGTTTTATCTAGAAAGAAGCTGTCATGCTCTCTTAAGCCATGAATCTGTTTTCCTAAAATTATCAGAACTTAGAGATCCATTTAAAAAAAGATATTTTAATCTATCTGCACAAGTCTGTCGATTTTTAAATAACTATGTTTTATCTATTGATATTAATTCTCTTTTTGTAGAGATAAGTAAGACGCTTGATTGTTCTTTAGATGAGATTTTGTTGGTTTGTGAGAACAGTTCTTTTATTGATAATTTGTCTGTTAATGATGCTTACTTTTTTCAAATGAAATTCTCACGTTTATCCTCTTTAGAAAAAATGGCATATCGGGTATTAAAAGAAGGTGAAGAGAAGCCTATTTCCAGATATGAGCTTGCAAGAAAGATTAATGAAAGACTAGTTGAGACAGATAGACATGTAACAGCAGATAACTTAGTTGCTCAGTTAACTAGTCATAAAAGATTTAAGTGTCAGGGGAGAGAATATTGGGTGCTTAAAGAGTGGGATGTGAATGTTGATAAAATAAAAGATGTGTTGGCTAAGTGTTTTCGAATAGAAAAAAAGCCATTAAGTATTATTGAAATTCATGATATTCTATTACATGTCTTTAAAAGAGACAATATTAGTATTAAAACTGTGCGCCAGTACATGTATCGACCTCTTTTTTTTTCAATTACTAGTGATGATGAAAGGAAGTATATTTCTAAAGAATATGCTAATGTTTATTCTGCCTTTTCAGTTATAAAAAATAGCAATAAGCTTAATTGGAGATTAGTTTTAGATATTTTAAATAAATATCCAGACTTAAGTTTAAGGAATCTATTTACACATTGTCAGCGTGTTAATATAAACGTTAGTATGAGGATGTTATCAGAATATCTATCTAAAAAAGATTGGGTTAAAATAAGCTATGGACGTCCTAGAAAATACGCTGTTGTTTCTAATTATATTGAAATGTTTGAGGCTGAAGAACAAGCTAAACCAGTCAATAAGATAAAGTTTTCTATTTTGGAAAAATTAGATAGAAATGATAAAAAACCATTGTCTGATATAATTAAATTCTGTGAGCTAAAGCATAATATGAACAAGCCATCTGCATATAAGTTGGTAAGTAAAATGGAGGATGATATGGAGATTATTAAAAACGTTATTGACCATAAAACTTATGTGAGAAAATATTAAAGCTTAGTTTAATCAACAGAATCCAAATGTTTTTTAATGAAATTACAATTAAAAGACTGCATTAACAGATAAAGACACATGCATGGTTGATAAAATCGTAGACAGTGTTACTGTAAGCAAATCACAAGGCTATAAATTGGTCTAACTCATGCTTTTGAAATTATTGAATGATTGATCTGAAAAAAAAGTCGCTCCCGTGGGAAGCGACTTTTTATATTCGAGATTGCCTTTATCTATTAGTTAAGGCAAGGATCCGTTTCTTGCTTCTCTTTAAGCAAGTTCTCCTTTTTCTTAAGCTCCGATACGATGATGTTGTTCTTAACCGTTCTAAAGACAATATCCTGGGCTTCAGCAAAAGAAATATCGTAGATGCGATCCACCTGGCGATACTCTTCAGGGTATTTTGCCAGTAATTTATCGTAAAAACCATCCAGTAAATCATTGCTCGGGTTTCTGAATTCCAATTTCAACTCGAAACGACGAAGCAGAGCCGAATCAATCATATCAATTTGATTGGTCGCCGCAATGATAATGGAATGTTTCGGCAAGGTGTCAATCAGTTGAAGCATGGTGTTGACCACACGTTTCATCTCATTACTATCCGTGTTATCGTAGTCACGCTCTTTACCCAAAGAATCAAATTCATCGAAGAAAAGAACAGCCTCTTGAGATTCGACCAAGCGGAAAGCCGAAGCAATATTCGCAGAGGTTTCTCCCAGTTTTGAGGAAACAATACCACCCAGGTTAATCACCTTAATTTTCTTACCCAGCTTACGAGCAATGGCACGGGCTGTCATGGTTTTCCCACAACCACTTTTACCGTGGAGCAGGAGTTTATTACTAAGCGGGAGATTGTATTTTGATAAGATATCGCAATGCTCATACTCTCTTAAGAATTGATTGATTTCAGCACCTAGCTTTTCATCAAAAACGACATCTTCGAAAACGACATGACCCCTGTTGGGAACATATAATCTTTCCATTTCTTTAAAAATTTTGTGTTGTTGTGTTTAGACTGCAAACCTACATTTTTTTTGGAACAGATTTTCAGTTTAACAACATATTTTAACTTAAGGCTATTCCTATAGTCGGAAAAGTCAAAGGTCATAAGAGTTAAAAGGTCGAAAAGGTTATGAATTTAGACTCTGGCAACACTTTTGATTAATGCTGACTAATCAGATTATGACTTGTGCAGTTTGTTTATAGTCATAGCCTAATAGAGATATTATTCTGCGTCAATCTGCCTTATCAGCGGGAAACCATCGCTGATGTAAATCAGACCATGACATGTGCAGCAGCTTATAGTCATAGTCTGATGGGGTTGCGCTATCAGCGGGAATAATTTAAAGCTTAAAAAGAGGAGAGAAGTCTACTTCAGGTGATTCCCCAATCTTGAATTCTGGAATTTCTACCACAGGGCAGTCGTAGCCATACTTTTTCAGGTAGGTTTTAAAGACCTGAATGGAATCTTCAAGAATCACATCGCTATTGTTAGGATAATGGTTATAAATCAGACCATGAATAGGCAGTTTGCGGTTTGCTGCCAGTTCCAGAGTCATTAAAGTGTGGTTAATACTCCCCAGCTTGGATGATGTGATGAGAATAAGCGGGTGTTTTTTTTCTTCCAGATAATCCAAAAGAGAATAATCTAGAGTGATAGGTACATGAATACCGCCTACACCTTCAATTAAAAGGGTATCGTAAGCTGATTCCAGCTTCTCTGTTGAATCATTAATCACATTCACATCTATTTCCTCACCATCTATCTTAGCGGCTAAATGGGGCGAAGCCGGATAGGTGAAGACATAAGGACAAGTTGTTCCATCTTTGTCAACCTCATAGGGCTCTACACCCATAATCTCACGATGAGCAAGTATATCTTCTGAAATGCCGACACAGCCCGTTTGAGCAAACTTCTGTGTCATCACGTTCACATCCTTATCAAGAAGGTATTTAGCCATTAAACCTGTAGCAAAGGTTTTTCCAGCGTCTGTGTCAATTCCGCTTATAAAGTAAGTACTCATATATAATTAGTGATTTACGATTGATAATTAATAATTCTTCATTACTAATCGTTAATTGATTTAGGTTTCGCAATAAAGTAAATGGGCTGATAGCTTAAAGGAACTCCAAGTTCTGTTCCATACAAATCTTTATAGCGCTCTTCGAAGTTCTTTAGGTCTGATTTTGTCCACACCTTACCTGGTAAGCCGTTTACGCCTGTTTGTTTCATATGATGCAAGACACCAATGGGCTCAGGGAAATGGCGGGTGATAATTTCTTTTTCGCTCCAAACAACATCAAAATACTTATCCAGAAGTCGTAAGTGTGCGTTATAAGTGAGGTAATCTAAGCCAGTGCCGTTTACCGAACGAATCTCACGGTAATTTTCAGGACCAAAGCTGCTAAAAGCGAGAAAGCCTGTTGGAGATAAAGCTTTAGCACATTTTTCAAGAAAAGCATCCAGATTATGAAACCATTGAAATGTGGAGCCCGATAGAATCAAATCCAAATTCTGTGGCAAAGCCTTAGCTTCAATATCACCACCCATGAATTGAATCTTCGGGTTGAGAGCTTCCAGTATAGGCGCGTATTCTTCTACAATATCATTAGCCAGATACTTGTTTGCATCGAAGAACTGAAAAAACTTATCGGTAAGCACAGCAGGACCACAACCAATCTCTAAAACGGAATTGTGATGTTCAGGACAACGCCATCTCATCTCAGCAATCAGCCGAGAAGCAATAGCTTCCTGAACAATAGCATGCTTGCGATAAGTGGTGATGCTCTTCACAAACCCTTTTTGTACCTTATCCTTATCTATCTTTTGTTGATTCACTATCTATTTATCTCTGTGTATTGCCTTTTTGACCTTTAAGACATATCGACTTCTAATATCTCATCCCAACTTCTCCATTCTGAGAAACAGAAATGAGGTAGATTGAAAATAAGTTTTTGAGATTTATTTTCCCAGGCCTTTTCCAGGTTCTTAAAAGGGAAAATCATATCTCGAGACGAAAGTAATACCTTATCGAAGATATCCCAAGTAATTGCTTCTTTCAAAATCATGTTTTGCAAACAGATCAATTCTTCTTTTTGATCTTCTACCAGGCGTTGTGGTTGATGCTCAACAAAGTCAGCATAGCCAGATCTGCCACCACACATGCGCATAAAGAATTTATCCCGACCTTTTTCGTTTAAGCCATTAATGGTGCCTTGAAATATAGCAGAAGGAATTCCTTTTTCATCATCAATGGGAGATAGACTACCATTGATTGCAAGACAAGTCTGGAATAGCTCTTGATCATCTTTAAAAAGAATCGAACTGATGAATACGCCTAATGACCAGGCAATCAGATGACATTCCTGATAAGCCTTCAAGGCTTCCTTTAATTCCTGAATTTGGCTCAAATCACGATAATCGTAACACATCAGGACGTCGTAATCATCCGAATTAATTCTCATGAAAGGCATTTCGTCACAGCCCCAGCCACTCATAAAGAGGATAAGCTTAGTTGACTTATTTTTGTGTAAGTACTTTATCTTCATTTTTTCAATTTGCAATTAATGATTAACAATTATCGATAAAGGATGGAGTTAGTAATAAGCAATAACTCACGTTTTAATTACTAATCGATAATCACTAATTGTATTTTGATTGTAAATTGTTAATTATCTCGGGTAGTTTTTTCAAGTCTTCCCACTGCATATCAGCTGAAAGGGATAAGCGCAGTCTGGATGTGTTTGGTGGAACCGATGGCGGACGAATAGGAAAAACCAGGTAGCCTAGTTTTTGCATCTGTTCAGCGATTTGTGTGCATTTCTCACTATCACCAATCATGATAGGGATAATATTGGAATCACCTCCTGTTTTTATTCCTAGATTCTGTAATGCCGTTCTGAATTGGTTTGAAAGCTCTTGTAAATGCAAGCGTTCTTTTTGCATGCCGAGGCTTTGTTTCAGAATTTGAAGGTTCCAGGCGATACTAATAGGAGGCAAAGCCGTTGTAAAAATCAGCGAACGCATCTTATTAATCAGGTAAGCCTTGATAATCGCATTGCAAATGAGATAAGCACCTACCGAATTCATGGCTTTTCCAAAGGTGCCCACCAAAAGATCAATTTGTGAAAGGCAATTTTGTTCTTCGGCTATGCCCAGACCTTTTTCGCCGCGTGTTCCCAGGGCATGTGCTTCATCCACATAAAGGAAACATTCATATTTGTTTTTTATCTTGATGAGTTCGTGTAAATCGGCCACATCGCCATCCATGCTAAAGATGGACTCGCTCACAATAAAGACTCGCTTGTAATTGCTTCTGTATTTTTTAAGTAATCGCTTTAGGTGCTGGTAATCGAGGTGCTTATAACGGTGATAATCGGCATCAGATAGCTTGATGCCATCAATAATACTGGCATGATTCAGTTTATCTGAAAGAATCAGATCACCTTTCGAAGCTAAAGCGGGCAAGATTCCAATATTGGCATGATAACCCGAATTGAAAAAGAGAGCAGGAGAACCAAATTGGAGTTCAAGTTCATCTTCCAGGAGTTGATAGGCTTGAAAATTACCCGTCAGTAGGCGAGAAGAGCCAGAGCCCATGCCTTTTTCTTCAGGAATAGAAAGACCCAGCTTAGCTATGCCCATATAGTCGTTTGAGGATAGGTTGAGCTTAAACTGATTCTCATCAATCTGTTTTAAAGAACGAAGATTACCCGTCTGGTTTAGCTTTTCCAGCTCGTCTTGATAGGATTTTAAAATATCAATCATTGTTTCAAGGAAAAAGGTGATAAGGAGTAAAAAAGGATTTGACTTTTCTTATTGAATCATTCATATAAAATCACAATAAATTTAGGAGTATCAGCGTCAATAATTTTAATTTTGTCCTATAACTCATAACTCATAACTCATAACTCATAACTCATAACTCATAACTCATAACTCATAACTCATAACTCATAACTCATAACTCATAACTCATAACTCATAACTCATAACTCATAACTCATAACTCATAACTGATAACTCATTGCAGAGAGACAACTTCAATCATGCTCTGACACAAAGTTCGCAAATCCTTTTCAGAAATAACAAAGGAAGGCATGATATAAACCAGCTTTCCAAAAGGACGAACCCAAACGCCTGCATCCACAAATTGTTTTTGGATTTGAGCCATATTAACGGCTTCCTTCATTTCAATGACACCAATGGCGCCAAGTATTCTCACATCACTCACTTGTGACAGTTTTTCTGCGCGAATCAATTCTTCTCGAAGAATGCCTTCAATAGTATCAACTTTTTTCTTCCAGTTTGATTCCAGTAATAAATTGATACTAGCTACTCCCACAGCGCAAGCTAAAGGATTGCCCATGAAAGTGGGACCATGCATAAAACAACCAGGTGCTCCTTGCGAAATACCATCGCTAACCTTTTTGTTGGCGAGAGTTGCTGCAAAACTCATATACCCACCTGTTATGGCTTTTCCTACGCACATAATATCGGGTGAGATATCGGCATGTTCACAAGCGAAGAGTTTTCCTGATCGGCCAAAGCCTGTGGCAATCTCATCTACAATGAGAAGGATATTATATTGATCGCAAAGTTGACGAACTTCTTTTAAATACTGAGGGTGATAGAATCGCATGCCTCCTGCACCCTGAACAATGGGCTCTAATATAATGGCCGCTAATTCATTTTGATACTGCTCTATGGCATCTTTCATTGGGAGAATATCCTTCTCATCCCAATCTTCATAGAAGCCACATTGAGGAGCTTTTACAAAATGATTGATGGGCAAAACGCCTGTGAAGATATCGTGCATACCCGTCACAGGATCGCAAACCGACATGGCATTGAAGGTATCGCCATGATAACCTGAACGGATGCTTAAAAATTTATTCTTCCTTTGTTCCCCTTTGGTGAACCAATATTGCATGGCCATTTTCATAGCCACTTCAACAGAAACAGAGCCTGAATCAGCAAAGAAAACCTTATCTAATCCCTCAGGGCTAAGTTCAACCAAAAGTTTGGCTAGTTCAATGGCTGGTTTGTGAGTGATCCCCCCAAACATCACATGCGACATGCCTTTAATTTGATTCTCAACGGCTGTATTTAGAACCGGATGATTGTAACCATGTACGGCGCACCACCATGAGGACATCCCATCGATAATCTCACGACCATCCTCTAGTTTCAAACGGACACCATTGGCTGATGTAACCGGATAAACGGGTAGTGGGTTTTCCATTGAGGTATAAGGGTGCCAAATATGCTCCCTATCGAATTTAAGATCTTCCTGTGTGATTGTGCTCATTTCTATGGTTCAATAATTTCGCCATAAAGCTAGGATTTATAGCCCTATTTGATGCAAATTGAAGAATGTTTTTGAGAAGTTTTTCTTGTCTTTATGATTCTTCAGGTCTAATAGATTCCCAACGTTCTACAACAGCAGCACCTACGCTATCTCCCCAAACATTAATGCTGGTTCTAAAACGGTCGAGTAGCCAGTCAATGCTTAATAGAAGGCCAATTCCTTCGATGGGTAGGTTAACGGCTCGCAATACAATAAGCATGGTGACCAATCCAGCTTCTGGAATTCCTGCAGCACCAATGGCAGCAAGCGTTGCCGTGAGAATGACAATGATTTGTTGTACCCAATTGAGATCGATACCATAGAGCTGTGCGATAAAAATGGCAGCTACGGCTTCGTAGAGAGCTGTCCCATCCATATTGACGGTGGCACCCAGAGGTAGAACAAAGTTGCTGACCTTTTCTGAAATTTGATTCTCTTCGTGCACGGCTTGTAGTGTTAAGGGGAGTGTGGCTGTGCTCGAAGCCGTAGAAAAGGCATTGAGAAGAGCTGGTCCCATACCCTTTAAATAATTTGTGATGGATCGTTTACCCAAAAATCGAAGTAGCAAGCTCAGAAAAAGAAAGCCATGCAGGGCCAGTCCCAGGAGGACAGTCAGAGCATAAAGCCCCAATGACATGAGTTCAGGAATGAAAGCCTTAAATCCACCAGAATGGGCAATACGGTCAGCAACTAAGCCTAAGATACCTATAGGAGCAAGATACATGACCCAATGTACGAGTTTGAGTATGGCATCGTTCATGACAGAAAGAACACGAATGCTTTTTTTTGCTTTTCTCCCAAGAGATGAAAGTGCTGCACCAAAAAAGATAGAGAATAGGATTAATGGAAGAATATCCATTTTTTCCATGGCAAGAAAGAGGTTATAGCCTACCAAACCTTGTTGTTCTTTTTCCGGATTACCCACTAGAAGTTCTCTCAGGGCTGTAGAGATATCAGTAGCGATAAATTCCCTTTGATTGGGAAGTTCATTAATAGCGATACTCTGATTGATACCAGGTTGAATAATATTGACTAGTATAATACCCAATGTGGCTGCAACTGCAGTTGTGAGCACATAAAAGACCAGGGTTTTACTACCCAGTGTGCCCAATTGACTTAAGTTTTGAATGCGAGATATCCCTACAATCATTGAGAGTACAACAATAGGCACAACCAGTAGCATCAGGATATTGAGGAACATTTGTCCGAAAATCCCCAGCTTTATGCCGACGGAAGGGAAGAAGCCCCCCAGAATAAACCCCAATACTATTGCCGAGATAATGGCAATCAGTAGAATCAAACTCTCTTTCGAGGCTTTGGGTTTTTCGGTAGGCTCATTCATAGAGGAAATCATTGGTTTCCTTTAGAAGTTACGAAATTTTGTTTTTATACCTGCCAGCTTTGTATCCTAAAAAGAGAATCCTGATGAATAGAATCTCTTAAGAGTCACTATTATCAGGATTTAATATCTATGAATACTTTAAAAGTTCTATAAAGAAGCTTCCTCAGTTTTACTTGAATCTTCGATAAGTGCTTTTAGTTCTCTCAGCTCAGATCCGGTGAATGAACGGTATTTTCCTCGTTTCAGACTGCCCAATTTTATATTCATAATACGGACGCGTTGCAACTCTCTGACTTCATAACCTAGATAGTCGCACATACGACGAATCTGACGGTTTAAGCCTTGTGTTAAAACGATATTAAAGGTGTAAGCATCGATTTGAGTCACTTTACATTTTTCAGTCACAGTGTCCAGAATCGGAATACCATCAGCCATTAGTCTAATAAAATCAGGTGTGATTCTTTTATCAACCTTAACCACATATTCCTTTTCGTGATTGTTCTTGGCACGAAGTATTTTATTGACAATATCGCCATCATTGGTTAAGAATATAAGACCCTCACTGGGTTTGTCGATACGTCCAATAGGGAAAATACGTTCAGGATAACCAATAAAGTCAATAATATTGCCTTTAATGTCTGTGTCAGTTGTGCAGGTGATACCTACAGGTTTGTTGAAAATCAAATAGATATGACCTACCTCTTTGGTAATGATTTTTCCATCCACAGTGATTTGATCGTCAGCTGTAACCTTTTGTCCCATTTCTACAGGCTGTCCGTTTACTTGTACCTTACCTTCTTCAATCAGTCTATCAGCAGCTCTACGAGAACAATAACCTGTTTCGGATATGGCTTTATTTAGTCGTTTGTATTCCATTATTCTTATTTCCCTCTAATTTTTTACAAAAAACGGACTAATGTAGCATCTATGCAATTTATTCATCCATTATTTCTATTTAATAGACGACAAAATCTACGAAACACAAAATTATGAGATTTGTAAAAAAGATGGAAGCGGGTGGAAAAGTTAATTTATTCCGTATTTAGATCTAATTTTTCAGAATGGACATGTAGATTGAATACCTATATAGATAAAAATTCATGACTCAAAAAGAAGTGGTCAACTTGTATTTATCACAAATCAGTTCAAAATTTACGATTAATGCTATATCATTGACTATTAGGATTACTTAAGAGGATTAAGGACCTTTTTCAAGAGGCCTTTCGTACTTGCTTTCATCGGGTTTTGCCAAAGTATAAGGCCATTTAATGACGAGACATTAAACCTAAAAAAACGCCCAACTAACAAGTCGTTAGTTGGGCGTTTTTATGTCGTCTGATTTCGAAGATCAATGCTCTATTTCTCAGTGTAATTATAAAGCTTGTGATGAAAAAGATAACTAGCCGTCTGGTAGTAGGTGATAGCATCCTTTAATTCCTCTGGATTCAATTTTGTAGCACTTGGCTCTTGGTCATTTATCAAGTATGCCTCAGTTCTCTTGGTTGGTAACTGAACGGTTAATTGATCATTGCGCAATAAACCAATCTTCTGATAAGTTCCCAATAAGGCACGATTCGGTTTATCCAATAGAATATCTTTACCAAAAAACTTAGAGGTATAGTCCATATTTAATAATCCCAGAATGGTTGGGGCAAAATCAATCTGCGATGATAGTGTATTGATTTCAGCTGCAGGAATGATCTCAGGAGCATAGATAAATAGTGGAATATGATATTTTTTGACAGGCAGTGATGTTTTTCCTGCACTCGAAGCACAATGGTCAGCAACAACTACAAAAATAGTGTTCTTAAACCAAGGATGTTTCTTGGCATCGCGGAAGAACTTTGCAATAGCGTAATCGGTATATTTTACAGCACCTTTTCTACCTGAATGCGAAGGAATATCAATCTTACCTTCAGGATAAGTATAGGGGCGATGATTTGATGTGGTCATGATAAAATTATGAAAGGGTTTCCCATCTTTATAAGCGCTATCGGCTACCTGAATGGCCTTGGTAAATAGGTCTTCATCACAAACGCCCCAGGCATTTTCAAAGGTGATCTCATCATCTGAGAAATTCTTGTGATCGATAATATCGTAACCACTATTACCAAAGAAATAGTTCATATTATCGAAATAGCCATTCCCTGCATAAATAAAATTGGTTGCATAGCCCTTCGACTTTAAAACATTCCCAAGGGTGAACATGTTCTCGTTATTAGGACGCTTTACTATGGAAAAACCAGGTGTAGGTGGTAAGGAAAGGGTTAAGGCTTCCATACCGCGAACGGTACGCGTTCCTGTCGCATAAAAATTAGTAAAGAATAAGGATTGCTGAGCAATAGTATCCAAATTTGGTGTGATGTTGGTCTCGGTGTTACCAAAATGCGTTAAAAAGGAAGCACTCAAGCTTTCAACCGTTATTAGCATCACATTATACTTCTTGTCCACGCCAGGATAAGTAATCTGACGAGTCACGTCGAAAACATCATCGCTCACAAACTCACTGTTTGAAGTTTTTAGCAAACTGCGCAAATTGGTAAAGGCCTCTTTCTCATCCATGTCTTGATAAAAAGCTTTATAATCCAATTCATTATTGATAAAGGCAGCAAAAATCTGATAAATACCATTATGTGCCAGTTCGTTTGAATAGCTGTTGTCTGCAACTTCTGCCGTACTTTTATCAATAGAATAAAAGGCAAGAATTGGCAGCAAGCATAGGATTAAACTGTATTTTAATCGTGAAACAAAACGTGTTTCAGAATTAATAGTTTTATCAAAATGCTTTTTAACAATGGCAAAAATACCAGCTGAAAGCAATAGCATACCCAAAATAATAATTGGCATTGGGTAAGATTCGCGTATGTTTGCAATTACCTCGTGAGTATAGACCAGATAGTCAACGGCTATGAAATTATAGCGAACGCTAAATTCCTCCCAGAAGAACCATTCTCCAATACCTGAAAACACCAGGATTCCGATCGTAATAATAAAGAAGACATAGGAAACCCATTTATGAATCTTTGTTCTATATATGCGGCTAGGAACTAGTAATAGATAAAAAACAAAAGGTACAATAAAGTAAGAGATGGTTACCAAATCGTAAAACAAACCATAGGCGTATATCTGCAAGAAATGGACGAAACTAGGATCCGCATTTTGAAAATCGGTAATCAGTAGGATAGTCCTGATAAGAAAAGAAAGCGATAGAAATATAAGGCTGAATAGGATAAGACCACCATAGCGCGTCTGCAGAATATTTTTGATTTTCATTTCTGTAAATTTTGAATTTGAATTTTAGATGTGACAAAATAACTTAACAAATCTAACAATAATCTAACATGCATAGAAATGAAACGCGAATAAGTGTATAAAATTGTTATTTGATTTTGTGAAGTTCTTCTTTATGTACTCTTAAGTCTTAGGTATAATATTGTGGAGGTGAGCTGCTTAAGTCGTGCTGTGTGTGAGACGTTTAGATCGAATATCATTTCGTTTAAATATATAGGAAATACTTAAGAGAGTCTCTGACTCCTGCCAACCAATGGCCTTATTTACCAATGTGTGAGAATGACTCGTTTGTCTTCTGAGATTTACAATTCAAATGGATCGTTATGTTTAATTAGTCCTTGTCAGTCAGATCGTGAGACCCTCTAATAATTCCACTTTAACGATAGTAATCAACGTTTGGTAATTTTCTCAAGAGTCCATTTTATATCATTTATGAACGGATATTTACGGTATGGACATGAATTTATACGGCAATTGGGACACAAATCAGAATAACAGGCATCGGTATGAATTGTAAAATCAATTTTGTCCTTAAAGTGTTCTGAAATTGCTGCTATGACTAGATCACTCTCCTTATGAGCAGTGGCAATATTTATATACCAGGGCAGTGTTAAATCACAGTCGATATGATAGGCATCGCCATATTTCACTAATTTCAGGTTATGAATGTCAATCCATTTATCTGACTTATTTTCCCATAAAATATCTCTGACCTTTTCGAGTATTCTAAAATCGGCTTGATCCATTAAATTCGATGTAGTTTCTTTTAATATCTTATATCCGGTATAGATGATGATTGAACCGAAGGATATGGCTATGGCACTATCAAGCCATGCCCTTTTAGTTATTAATAGAAGGATTAACCCAACAACTAAACCAATGCTTGAATAGGTGTCAGACTGCAAATGTTTACCTCCTGAAATTAAGGCTATTGAATTGAGTTTTCGTCCAATTTTGATACTGTAATATCCCAGAATGTAATTTATAAGTCCCGCTATAGCAACAATAAGAATTCCAATATCTAATTGTTGTATTTCGCCAGGGTAGAATAAACGTTTTAAAGCCTCGAAAATAATTATTAAACCAGCAATAATAATTAATATACCTTCGATAGAAGCCGAAATAGCTTCTATTTTTCCATGCCCAAATGGATGATCTTCATCCCGGGGTTTTAAAGCAACACTGATACTATATAGACTAATAAAACCTGTTAAAACATTAACTGTACTTTCCATCGCATCCGTTAATATTCCTACCGAATTAGTCAGGTAATAGGCTATGAATTTACCTACAAAAAGAATCACCGTAACAAAAACAATTCTTCTTTGAGTAGTTAATTTTATTTTATCCTGATTTAATTCCATCATATCATGATTAAGTCTTCCATACAGATCAATTAATTTATGTATAGACCGGTAAAGGTTTGCCTATCCATAATATAAGCTTGATGCACTTATTTAAAGGTAATAAAAATCCCCCTCAGCAATTAAGCTAAGGGGGATAAATCTATATGTTGTGGGTTTACTTATACATTTCTTCGCGAAGGGCTTTAATCTTATCGCTAGAAACATAGTCATCGTAATCCATCAATTTATCTATGGTTCCGTTAGGTGTTAACTCAATAATACGAGTACTAACTGTTTGAATGAATTCGTGGTCATGAGATGACATCATAATTGTACCACCATAGTTGATTAAGGCATTATTAAATGACTGAATCGATTCAAGATCCAAGTGGTTAGTTGGTGTATCTAAAACCAAAAGGTTGGCATTTTTCAACATCATTCGTGAAATCATACAACGAACTTTTTCACCTCCTGAAAGAACATTCGATTTTTTGAAGATATCCTCACCTGAGAATAACATTTTACCTAAATAACTTCTTAAGAAGATCTCAGAAGTATCTGGTGAGTATTGAGCTAACCAGTCTTTAAGAGTGATTTCACCATTAAAGAACGAGTTGTGATCAACAGGTAAATAAGCAGGAGTAATTGTCACACCCCATTCGAATGAACCAGAATCTGCTTTGGCTTCGTTATTGATGATATCAAACAATGAAGTCATAGCACGTGGGTCACGAGAAAGGAAAATGACCTTTTCACCCTTTTCTATTGTGAATTCAACATCCTTAAATAGAATATCGCCGTCAATTTGCTTACTTAATCCCATGCAAGAGAAGATCTTATCTCCAGCTTCACGTTCCTGAGGGAATATGATACCAGGGTAACGACGAGTCGAAGGTTGAATATCATCAATATTCAATTTTTCAATCATCTTCTTACGAGAAGTCGTTTGCTTAGATTTGGCCACGTTAGCAGAAAATCGCGCAATAAATTCCTGAAGTTCTTTCTTTTTTTCTTCAGCCTTTTTGTTTTGGTTAGCCTGTTGACGTGCAGCCAATTGAGAAGACTCGTACCAGAAAGTATAGTTACCCGAGAACATCTTCACCTTACCAAAGTCGATATCTACAATATCAGTACAAACTGAATCTAAGAAGTGACGGTCGTGAGAGACTACAATTACGGTATTATTGAAATTAGCAAGGTAGTTTTCTAACCACATCACTGTTTCAAGGTCAAGATCATTGGTCGGCTCATCCAGAAGCAAGTTATCAGGATTACCAAAAAGAGCTTGAGCCAAAAGCACACGCACCTTTTCTTTACCACTCAATTCCGACATCATTTTGTAATGAAGTGCCTCCTTTATACCCAAACCACTCAATAGTTCAGCAGCATCACTTTCAGCATTCCATCCGCCCATTTCGGCAAACTCTTCTTCAAGCTCAGAAGCTTTAATACCATCTGCTTCAGAAAAATCTGGTTTAGCATATAGGTCATTCTTTTCTTGCATAATTGCCCACAGCTCAGTGTGTCCCGCAACTACAGAATCAAGTACCGTGAATTCGTCGAATCCATAGTGATCCTGTTTTAATACAGCCAGACGTTCGCCTGGTTCCATAGCAACGCGACCCGATGTAGAATCTAGGTCACCTGAAAGAAGTTTTAAAAAAGTTGATTTACCGGCACCGTTGGCACCTATGATACCGTAACAGTTTCCTGGAGTAAACTTTAAGTTAACATCCTGAAAAAGTGTACGCTTACCAAACTGAATGGATAGATTTGAAACTGTGATCATTAAACGAAAATCTTTTATTTTAGCTCTTATGTCTCCAAATAAGTAGGAGAGAGGCAATTAAAAACATATATGCCAGTCCTCTGCGAATGAAAGAACTGTCAAAATAGAATTGTGTTTCTGCTTTAAAATCACCCTTTTACGGGATATTGTCAACTCACAGAAAATCATCAATTATCAGTTTGCGAAATTAATAATAATAGATTAAAATACAGCATATCTGAAAAAAGAATTTTGATAAGCTTATTAGAGATAAAAATAGGTATTTGAATCATCATCCAAACTAACTTGTTTTTAAAGTACTAAGGGCTATTTAGCTGTATGTTCGAATTAAGTAAGGTTATTTTTGGTTAAAATATTCTATATTTGTTGGTCAAATTTTGAGAAATCAAAGGACATGCACGATCTTTAGGTTTTAATTAAGAACTGGCAGATCAACTTATTAAACTGTAATTATTTTTAATTGTTGAGATAGACGATATCACGATTGTGGTGATTACTTGATTTAGTCTGAGAAAATCACACTGAATATCAATAAACTATCTCATAGCTAAAATATTCTGAAAATGAAGTTATTAGAAGGAAAAACAGCGATTATTACCGGAGCTTCTCGCGGTATTGGTAAAGCAGTAGCAATTGAGTTTGCAAAGCAAGGTGCTAATGTAGCATTCACCGATTTATTTTATAATGAAGCAGCTCAGGAAACTGAAAAAGAAATCGCTTCATATGGTGTTAAGGCCAAAGGTTATGCTTCAGATGCAAGTAATTTTGCTGACACAGATAAAGTTGTTGCTGAAATTGTTGCTGAGTTTGGTGCTGTAGATATTTTGGTTAACAATGCGGGTATCACTAAGGATACTCTATTGATGAGAATGACTGAAGAGCAGTGGGATATGGTTATTAATGTAAACCTTAAGTCTGTATTCAACTTCACTAAAGCCGTTCAGCGTACCATGTTGAAGCAGCGTAGCGGATCTATCATCAATATGAGTTCTGTAGTAGGTGTTAGCGGAAACGCTGGTCAGTCTAACTACTCGGCTTCTAAGGCTGGTATCATTGGATTCACTAAATCTGTTGCTAAAGAATTGGGTTCTCGAGGAATTCGTTCTAATGCTATTGCTCCAGGATTCATCATTACTGAGATGACAGGACAGCTTCCTGAGGATGTGGTAAAAGAGTGGGCAGGTAAAATTCCTTTGAAAAGAGGTGGTACACCTGAAGAAATTGCACAAACTTGTGTGTATTTAGGTTCTGATCTTTCTTCATATGTTACTGGTCAGACTATTCACGTTTGTGGTGGTATGAACATGTAAATCTTAGGATTGACAAAATATTAAGGAGGGTTGTCGATTGGCAATCCTTTTTTTTATGAACTTGCATTTCTATAATGGAATACATAAAACACATAGAATGAAAAACTATATTTACGAATTAAAGCTAAAAGTTCGCGACTACGAATGCGATTTGCAGGGTGTTGTGAATAATTCTGTTTATCAGAATTATTTAGAGCATGCCCGTCATGAATTCCTAGAATCTGCCGGAAATAATTTCAAAGCCTTGCATGAAGAAGGTTTGGATGCTATGGTTGCTCGGGTTGAAATAGATTTCAAAACCTCATTGAGTTCGGGTGATGAGTTTGTTGTGAAATTGAATATCGACAGGGATGGACCAAAGCTGATTTTCCATGAAGATATTTATCGATTATCAGACAATAAACTTTGTGCAAAAGGTAAAGTGTTTACGATTTGTTTAAAGAATGGTAGACTGACCAAGGGTGAAATCTTTGATAAAATATTTGCTAAGCATTTAAACTAGACTGCATTTTTTTTTTGCATAAAGGCATAGTAAGCTCTGTGATTACCATTCTTTCCTGGGATGGCAATATTTTTCAGATCCAGAATATGGAACAAGGGCGAGAAAAGTTTTTGAATTTCATTCGGATTTGAGAAATAAAGAACCGATCCCGTTGGAGTTTCACGGAATTTCCCTTTGCCTTCAAAATAATCATCTTCTTCGTTAAAAGCGATAGTAAAGTAATAAGCATTATCATTAAGTAATTTCGCTACATTCCTGATATACATCTCAATTGATAGTAGTTCTTTATCTGCAAGCTTTTGAGCTTTTTCAGTAGCAACACTAGAAAAATCGATTCCTGTCATTTTAAAGCCCATTTTTGACAATATTCGCGAGTAATTTCCTAAGCCACACCCAATATCTATGGCACGACATGCTTTAATTTGTTTATTTTTTATTAGATCATAAATCGAAGTAGGTAGTTCTAGGGAATTCCATGGAATACTCTCGGGAGCTTGCTCACCATATATTTGATCGAATCGTTTGCTTGATTTATTCATTTTATAAGAATTTGATTATCTGTTTCCTATTTGATTTAAGCATTTGTAATAGCTAAATCCTTCAAATTACGAATTTGATTACTTGTTAATGTTAAGAGATATTATCTATATTTGTTCGGTTTGATGATTTTTATTAAGACTTGATAAAATCAACTGCTAAATAGCTATACCTTAAAAATATTTTAGACTAAAACAGATGAAAAAACTAATTATAAATACAGAATTGTCCTATTTCAGGAAGTGGACAAGACAATCCTACTACATTTTTAGGAGCATTAGTAAAGAGTGTGTTATTTCTTCACTACTTGTGACTTATTTTTTGGTCGCAATGCCAAAAGAATCTTTTGCTCAGGCTGATACTGTGCTAGTAAATAACAATCAAAAGCTTGATGAAGTCGTCGTCAGTGCTCAACGAGCCTCAGTGACTTATTCTCAGATGGCTCGTGTCGTCACGATTATGGACAAGGCTACTATTGAGTCTGCTCCGGTTCAAAGTTTACAAGATTTATTGGAGTATGTTTTAAATGTGGATGTGCGCCAAAGAGGTAATCATGGGGTTCAGGCCGATGTGAGTATTAGAGGGGGTAGTTTTGACCAAACCATGATTCTGCTCAATGGTGTGAATATCACCGATCCACAGACGGGTCATTTGAGTTTAAATCTTCCTGTGGATATCGAAAGTATAGAGCGAGTGGAGGTTTTGCAAGGACCTGGTGCTCGAGTATATGGTCCCAATGCTTTTAGTGGAGCCATCAATTTTATTACAGGGACTGAAAACAAAAATAAACTAAAGGCAAATATCTCAGCCGGTGAAAATGGCTTTTATTCTGGATCAGTCAATACAACTCTAATTACGGGGAAATTGAAGTCATATGTAGCCTTAGCTCATAAGACAAGCGATGGCTATATTGAAAATACTGATTTTAGAAATTCAAATGTCTTTTATCAAGGACAACTCTCAACAGAGGTCGGACTTTTAGATCTGCAGTTGGGATACAATGAAAAAGCTTATGGTGCCAACTCATTTTACACGGCATCTTTCCCAAATCAATTTGAAGAAAACAAAACCTCTTTTGCCAGTTTGAGATTAACGACAAATGGTAAAGTAAAAATGACTCCTAATATTTATTGGAGACGTAGTCAGGATAGATTTGAGTTATTTCGAAATAATCCAGCTTCTTGGTACCAAAATCACAACTATCACTTGACCGATGTTTATGGAACAAGCATGAATTTTGCTTTTTCATCGAGTCTGGGAAAAACAGCAGCAGGCTTTGAGTTCAGATCTGAAAATGTGTGGAGTAATGTTTTAGGCGAGTTGATGGAAAAACCGATGAAAGTGCCTGGTGAATCAGGTGCTTTATTCACTAAAAATCACACACGAACCAATTTGAGTTACTTTTTAGAGCACAATGTTTATCTTGATCGATTCACATTCACGGCAGGAGTACTGGCTAACTGGAATTCGGATTTAGATAGAAGTTTCAGCTTCTATCCAGGTATGGATGTCAGCTATCAGTTGACTGAGACTAGTAAATTATATGCCTCTGTGAATAAGTCATTGCGTATGCCAACCTTCACCGATTTGTATTATGTAGGACCAACCAATATTGGAAACACAGACTTGGATCCTGAAAAAGCAACCACTTACGAAACTGGACTGAAATTTAATAAAGCATGGCTAAAAGCGCATGCTGGAATATTTAGAAGAGAAGGACGAAACATGATTGATTGGGTTAAAGCCAATTCAGAAGACAAGTGGCAAGCTCAAAATATTACGGAGCTGGATACTTGGGGAATCGAATTTTCTTCGAATATCAATATCCAATATCTCGTAAATGAAGATTTCTTTATTAACGATCTTTCCATCAAATATGCTTATTTGGAAATGGATAAGTCGTCTAGTGAATTTATCTCTCGTTATGTACTCGATCAGTTGAAACATAAATTGAATATATCTCTGAATCATAAAATTTATAAATCATTGGGTGCATCCTGGCAATTTGCCTGGCAGGATAGGAATGGTTCTTATACCTGGTATAATAAAAAGGATCTAAGTCAATTCGAAGAACGATCATATCGTCCATTCTGGTTGGTGGATTCAAAACTGTACTGGCAAAAGCCAACATATACGGTCTATCTTGAAGCAAGTAATTTATTAAATCAGGATTATTACGATATGGGAAATATTACCCAGCCTGGTCGATGGATTCGAGCTGGTGTGAAACTAAATATCGATTTATAAGTCATTATTTGAGCTTCAAAAAAAAAGTTAAAAGTCACCTTCGGGTGACTTTTTTTTATTTTGCTAATTTCCAAACTTTGCTTATCTTGAGTGCAGAAAACCACCACCTTAGCTATTGAAACCTCCAATTGGGCACTATTCATAGTCATATGAATAATTTGAACCAATACATAGCCCATGTTTGATCTTGATAAATGGCAAGAAATTTACGAAACTATCCGTAAGAATAAACTTCGCACCATACTGACCGGATTCAGTGTATCGTGGGGGATTTTTATGCTCATTATTTTGCTAGGTTCAGGTAATGGTCTTCAAAATGGGGTGGTGAATCAATTTAAGGCTGATGCTGAAAATAGTCTTTGGCTTTATAGTGGACAAACCAGTATGGCCTTCGCTGGCATGCAACCAGGTAGGCGTGTTCAGTTTACAAACGAGGATTATTCCCGAACCAAACAATCGGGCTTGGATGTGGATAAGATTAGTTCTCGTTTTACCATTAGAGGAAATAATCTAATAAGCTATAAAACAGAGTTTGTCAATTACACCATTGTGGCTGTTCATCCCGATACGGAAACACTCGAAAATACAACTAGTTTAAAAGGTCGATTTCTTAATGATATTGATGTTAAGCAGTACCGAAAAGTGGTTTCTATTTCTACTGTTGTTGAAGATGCCTTGTTTAAAAAAGAAGAGCCTGTTGGAAAATATGTCAAAATCAATAATATTCCTTTTCAGGTTATTGGAACCTTTACGGATCATTCCGAAAGAGATCTTCAGCGTGTTTATATTCCCATCTCTACAGCCCAACGTGTTTTTGACGGTTCCAATAGAATTTCCAATATGTCTTTTACGACACAAACACATGATATTGAAGAGTTAAAGCAAATGGAGAAGCATTTGATTAACACCTTTGCCGCTCGCCATAAGTTTGATCCCAAAGATAAACGTGCCATGTTCATTAATAATAATATGGAGAATTATCAGCGAACTATGGCTTTATTTGCCGGAATTCGTCTGTTCGTTTGGATTATCGGCTTAGGGACAATTATTGCTGGTATTGTGGGAGTTAGTAATATCATGATTATTGTCGTTAGGGAGCGTACCCGCGAGATTGGTATTCGAAAAGCCTTGGGTGCAACACCATTTTCTATTATTTCATTGGTTTTGACCGAATCCATATTAATCACTTCCGTTGCAGGATATGTTGGTCTTGCAATGGGAGTCATCCTATTGGAGATCTTGGCTCCGCATACTCAGATTGAATTTTTCATGAACCCTTCGGTAGATCTTCGGGTGGCTTTTAGCGCAACCGTCTTATTGGTTGTGTCAGGAGCAATAGCTGGATTTTTCCCTGCAAGAAAAGCGGCTTCGATTTTACCGATTGAAGCTTTGGCCGATGAATAGGATGATTTAAAGTTAGATAAACGCAATACTCATAAATACAATCACAATGTTTGATAAAGATAGGTGGACTGAAGTTTATATGGCTCTCAAAAGTAATAAGTTGAGAACTTTCTTGACAGCCTTTGGTGTTTTTTGGGGTATTTTCATGCTCATCATTATGTTGGGCTCAGGTAAAGGGCTTGAGAATGGTGTTTATTATGGGATGGGAGATTTCGCCACAAATTCTGTTTTTATCTGGGCACAACCAACCAGCAAGGCCTATAAGGGTTTTAAGCAGGGTAGAAGCTATCATTTCAATAATGAGGATACCAAGGCTATTCTGGATAATATACCCGAAATCAAGCTTCTGGCACCTAGAATTGAGGCCAGAGGAGGTAATGCTAATAATAATGTTGTAAGAGGGCTTAAAACAGGTGCCTTTAGTATTCTGGGAGACGTACCAGATGTAGATAAGATTGATCCTGTCAATATGTATGATGGTCGTTTTTTGAATGATATTGATCTTTTAAAAAACAGAAAGGTGGCTGTGATAGGCAAACGTGTGAATGAGGTGCTTTTTGAAGATGATGATGCAGTTGGTCAGTATATCAAAATCAATGGTATTTTCTTTCAAGTTATTGGTGTATTTCATTCCATGCACTCACAAGGCTGGGGCGAATGGCAGGATCAATGCGTGTTTATTCCATTTACGACTCTTCAAAAAACTTACAATTATGGCACACGAGTCGGTCATTATTCAATTACATCCAAAGATAATTACACGGCCAGTTATGTGGAAGATAAAGTTAAAGCCTTATTGAAGCGACGTCATAAAATTCATCCTGATGATGAAAGGGCCATTGGTTCTCACAATGTTGAAAAGGAGTTTGTCAAGATCAATCAACTCTTTATGGGCATTTCTGGTTTGATCTGGATTGTGGGAATTGGCACTCTAATGGCGGGTATTATTGGTGTTAGTAATATCATGCTTTTTATTGTGAAAAAGCGAACCAAAGAAATAGGAATTCAAAGAGCTATTGGTGCATCACCATCCATGATCATCAGTTCGGTGATAACTGAATCTGTGGTGTTGACTGGCTTGGCAGGCTGGGTTGGCTTGGTGATAGGGGTAGCCTTATTGGAGATGTTGAGTTTGGCTATTGAAAAAAGTGGAGGTGATCAGCCTATGTTCACACATCCCGAGGTTGATTTCAAATTAGCAATCATGGCTCTGGGTATTTTAATTCTGTCCGGCATATTAGCTGGAATTATTCCTGCCAAACGAGCCGTCAGTATTAAACCGATTGATGCCATAAGAGATGAGTAATGGAAACTGCTCTTGATATTTGATTTTTTTTTAAAGGAATGAAACGGGTGTAGATGCGAAAATGACTTTCGTGATTTGCATCCGTTTATTTTTTTTCTCATTCGTAGTCGAAATTCACTCAAAATTTTAAATTAGGCAGGAAAATTCGAATTCCCATCTGCTTGTTTAAGCATGGTGAACTTAACAGAAAGCCAATAAATACTTGATTAGCTAGACTTAGGCTATCTTTTCAAAGCCATTTAACTGCTGGAGAATTTCATATTTTTACAGAACCGAACATTAGGCCAGGTTTATCTCTATATAAATCCAACAAACTTCACACAAGAAAAGATTTTTCTGCCAATTAAGAATTGAATGAAAATTCTGCTCCAGCCTCTTTTTATCCTTTTGCTTATTTTGGAGGAGCGAGTTTTTTTTTATTTCAGTATGATTTTCTAGGGGTGATGATAATTCATTTTTTGGATACAAATGAACGTCCCCTTTCCTAATTGAAGGGAAATTAAGCTTGAAATGGCCATTTCCTACTGATTTTATCTAGATGAGACTAATTCGCAGGGCTAATCTAATAAAAGAATTCTCGATTAATACATTGATTTATAATGGTTCTGTGTTTTTTTATTGCTTAAGAAGCCTTCTGAGATTCACATATTTAATTAGTGATGTCCAGCAGGGCATATTTTTTACAATTGTCAATGGATTTTAAACTGGATAGGACAGATATTTGTGAATTTGACAGTTTACAAATTGTAATTAAAAAAATAAATTTAAAAAAAACACGCCCATCACAAATGTAAACAATAAGAAATAGGTAATTTTATTGGTGGTTTACAGAAGTTATCTGTTAGCAGGTGCACAGGTTAATACATTTGTGAATATTTACAATTTATTTCCAAAACTAAACACGGGCGTCTGTTTACTTATGGAACGTAAAACCACAGTTTCTAAATACGCTATAAACACTAAAACTTAAATCACAAAACCAGTTATTTAAAAGCTTTATATTAAGTAATACTTTAATCAAAACTTCACATAGGTAACATATGTTTACAATCCAGACTATTTGGGATATCAACAACCTAGTAGATAGTTTTATAATCAGACATTTATGCCTATTTTCGTGTAATTTACTTCAATGTAGTTAAATGCAGCTGTAATATCTGTTTACAGAGCCTATAATCCCCTATATATTCATAGTCTAAAGGACTAGTTAATGAATTGTTTAGCTCGTAGATCCATAGAGCCTATTCATACTGATTTCTCTATCTTGTTTACATACTCATCTGTAAACATCTCTAATAAATAGGGCGTATCTGAATAGAATGATCTCTATACTAAACACCTTTCACTGTAAGTGCAATTTTAGGATCAATAATTGGTAACATTTGTAATAAACATGACTGGTAAACAAAGTTACTTATGTGTATTCAATCCATTGTGAAATGTAAATTATTCGTTTTGATTTTTGTAAATTTTAAATTACATTTGTACTGAAGCAAGAATTAACAATTGTAACAAAACTATAAAGAAGAATATTCTGCTCTTCTTTGATTTATAATCGCTTATATATGAAAGATAGAATCAATCAATTACTCAACTCTGAAGGGCTTAGTGCTTCTAGATTCGCCGATATCATTGGTGTACAGCGCTCTAGTATGTCTCATATCTTATCCGGCCGCAACAACCCTAGTCTAGACTTTATACAGAAGATTATGCGCTCTTTCCCTAATATAAATGGGGATTGGTTAATATCTGGCAGTGGTGAGATGACTAAAAACCAAGATTCACCTTCCTTATTCCAGGAGGTGATCAAAGAGGAAGATCCTGCCCCCTATCAGAGCAGTCAGCCGCCTAAACTCAAAAAGGAAAGCCCTGAAGTCACTCAAAATAAGGCCGATCAGATACCAGATCTAGATATGTCTGCTTTTTTATCGGGCAAAAAGATTGAAAAGGTTGTCGTATTCTATAGCGATAAGACCTTTAAAGAATACAATCCGGCTTAAACAGACTCCCAATATGTTACTTTGTAAGTGCCTTTAGCCTTAGATTTCCTTCTAGGGCTTCTTTCTTTGTCTGCGATTAAGCTTCGCTTGTTTTGAATCACTTTAAAGTCTCTTTATGGGCTTATTTCGCTTTGTGCAAGCGATTTTTTCACTTATCTTTGAGCTCGATTTACTATTAAACAGCATTTGATGCCTCTAAAGCTCTTATGCTTCCATTTTATACCCTTAAAAAAGTATGAAGAAACTAATTCAGGACTTTGAACTTGTTAAGTACGAAGAACTCAATTGTGAGCATTTTGTGCTCGACATCAAGGCTAACGAGCCTTTACCGGAGATTCTGCCAGGTCAGTTTGTTAATGTGAGGGTCGATAATAATAACTCGGTTTTCTTACGACGTCCGCTTTCTATTCACAATGTAGATTACGATAGAAATGTGATTCAGCTCTTTGTGAAGCGCATTGGTGAAGGAACCAAGTCCTTAGGTAAGCTTAAAATTGGCGATAAGTTGAGTGTGGTTTACCCTTTGGGAAACTCTTATTCTATCCCTAAAAACGCTAAAACACTCCTGATTGGTGGTGGTTGCGGAGTCGCTCCCTTACTTTATCTATCTAAATTCTTACATGAAGCGGGTAATGAGGTCACCACCATTTTGGGTGTTCGTTCCTCTTACGATGCTGTAGGTTTAAAGGCTTATGAGCCCTATGGACGTATTTTAGTGACTACTGAGGACGGTTCTCAGGGTGAGAAAGGTTATCCAACCCAACATTCTGTTTTAGAGAACGAGAGCTTTGATTATAGCTTCACTTGTGGTCCAGAGCCAATGATGAAGGCTGTAGCGGCTTATTCTGAGTCTAAAGGTATTTCCTGCGAGGTTTCTCTTGAGAATACTATGGCCTGTGGCTTTGGAGCTTGTTTGTGCTGTGTGACAGACACAAAGAAAGGTAATAAATGTGTATGTACTGAGGGCCCTGTCTTCAATATAAAGGACTTGAAATGGTAAATTTAGAAGTAAAACTTAAGGACCTGGTTTTAAAGAACCCGGTCATGACAGCATCAGGAACCTTCGGCTTTGGTGAAGAATTCGCTGATTTTATCGATTTAAGCGATTTAGGGGGCATTATCGTTAAGGGAACCACCAGACATCACCGTGAGGGAAATCCTTACCCTAGAATGGCTGAAACGCCTTCAGGCATGTTAAATGCGGTGGGACTTCAGAATAAGGGGGTTGAAAACTTCTGTCAGGACATTTACCCTCGAATTAAGGACTACCAGACCAATGTGATGGTGAATGTTTCGGGTTCGGTGATAGAGGATTATGTGGAAACAGCCGCTATGATCAATGAACTGGAGCATATTCCGGGCATTGAGCTTAATATCTCTTGTCCCAATGTGAAAGAAGGTGGTATGGCCTTCGGAACCTCATGTGCTTCGGCTGAGGAGGTTGTTCGTGCGGTCCGTCAAGTTTATAAGAAGCATCTTATGGTGAAATTATCACCTAATGTAACCGATATT
Organism: Ancylomarina euxina; assembly: GCF_003863355.1. Lineage (GTDB taxonomy): Bacteria > Bacteroidota > Bacteroidia > Bacteroidales > Marinifilaceae > Ancylomarina > Ancylomarina euxinus. Next base: position 37,436 of record NZ_QQWG01000004.1, read on the forward strand.
GCTTCCATTGCTAAGGCTGTTGAGGGACAAGGAGCTGATTCAGTTTCCCTAATCAACACGCTTTTGGGTATGGCAATCGATGCTGAGACTCGTAAACCTCTCTTATCAACGGTGACAGGTGGTCTTTCAGGCCCTTGTGTGAAGCCCGTAGCCCTTAGAATGGTCTGGCAGGTGGCTCAGGCGGTTAAGATCCCTGTGGTTGGCCTGGGTGGTATCATGAATGCCAAGGATGCTATCGAGTTCATTCTGGCAGGTGCAACAGCCATTCAAATTGGTACAGCCAACTTTATCGACCCTCAGGTGAGTGTGAAGATTGTCGAAGGGATAAAAGAGTATATGATTCGTCATCAGGTGAGTGATATCAATGATTTAATTGGTGCTATCAACCTGAAATAAAGCAACATGATTGATTAGGGAATTATTTCTTTAATCAAAAGAAGTATTAAAGATTTATTTCTCTATTGAATGATTAATAGGTTTACAGATGTGATTACAGCTGTAAACCTATTGTTTTTATTGGCTTTATTCGCTTAATTTGACTCTTCTAAGAAATTAGAATACTGATTTTAAACTCGACTCATATTCAATATGTTACACGGTCATGGCGACGACGCCTACCTTTATAAACACATTATTAAAGCCAATTTCTCGACGAATATCTGGTATGGTGGCAGATCTGAGGATCTAAAGGCCTTTATTCAAGCGAATTGGGATAAGATACATGCTTACCCTGAGCCTGCAGCTGAGAGTCTTTGCGACTTAATTGCTCAGGATCTGGCTATTGATACCGATCAGGTACTAGCATGCAACGGGGCCACTGAAGCCTTTTACTTGATTGCACAGGCTTATCATTCAAAGACTTCGACGATTATCATCCCGACTTTTGCTGAGTATGAGGATGCTTGCTTGGTCAATAAGCATCAGCTTAAATACCTTAATTGGGCCGACCTGAAAGCTACCACCCTCTTTTCAGAAGGTCTGGTTTGGCTTTGCAACCCTAATAATCCGGATGGTCGCGTTATTGAGAAGGCTTTTCTTGAATCTCTTCTTATAAACAACCCTAAGAGCACTTTTGTGGTGGATGAAGCCTATATCGACTTTACTGATGCGATTTCATCAGCAATCGATTTGATTGATGAGCACCCCAATTTGATTTTGGTGAAGTCATTGACCAAAAATTTCTCCATACCCGGCCTGAGATTGGGCTATTTGATCGCAAACAGGGCTAGGGTACAGAATATCCGATTTTTCAAGCCTCCCTGGACGGTTAATTCCATCGCAATTGAGGCTGGAAAGTACATTTTACAAAGGAAACAGACTTTTCTGCCTCCTGTAAAACAGTACAAGTCAGACCAGAAGGATTTTGCCGAAAAATTGGCTCAAATTCCCGGTCTTAAAATATGGCCTTCAAAAACCTCCTATTTTTTGATCGAACTAGAGAAATCGAGCGCTTCGGAGCTTAAAAAGCACCTCATTTCTGAATTTGGCTTGCTGATTCGTGATGCAAGTAACTTTCGAGGACTTAGCGACCAATTTATTCGTGTCGCCACCTTATCCGAAGACAAAAACCAACTTTTAATAGACGCACTGACTCAATGGAGCAAATCGAACTCATAATACTACCCCTTATTATAGGCTATATCTTGGATCTCATATTGGGAGATCCTCGTAATTTACCACACCCCATTGTGGGTTTTGGCAATATGATCAGTTTGGGAACTGAAAAACTCAATCATGGGAAGTATTGCATATTAAAGGGTGCTTTTATGAGCTTGAGTTTAATTCTGATGATTTACTCATCCTTTTACTTTCTTTCCATTCTGATCTTGGGCTGGGAAAAATGGGCTTTCATCCTATTTACCTCTGTTTTTGTCTTTTATGGCCTGGCCAATCGCAGTCTTCTTCAAGAAGGCTATGAGGTCTTTAAACAGCTTGAGGAGAAAGGCCTGGAGGCTGGTCGTAAACGCTTGTCGTGGATTGTTGGTCGTGATACCAAAGGGCTTAGCGAGCAGGAGATCCGCCTGGCTGTATTCGAAACCCTGTCAGAAAACCTTTCGGATGGTGTGGTGGCACCTCTCTTTTATTATGCGGTGGGTGGTTTACCGGCCATGATGGCCTATAAGATGATCAATACCCTGGATTCCATGATTGGTTATAAAAATGAGAAATACCTGTACTTTGGTCGGGTTGCGGCTCGTATCGATGATGCCGCTAACTTTATTCCTGCCCGTATCACGGCCTTTTTGATGGTGCTTGTGAGCCTGAGTTACAGAGGCTTTATCTTCATATTCCGATACGGTCGATCACATACCAGTCCCAATGCAGGTTATCCGGAATCGGCACTGGCTGGCATTCTGAATTGCCAATTTGGTGGCGCCCACGATTATGGTGGCGAATCGGTTAATAAACCTTTTATTGGTGAGTTGAATCGAAAGATTGAGAATTCGGAGATCAAACGTATTGCTTATATCAATCATGCGGTTTGTTTGGCAACGATTATCCTGATCACCGCTTTTTACATGGGCATCAATCTGCTAGTCAAATAGATTGATTAGCTTTAAGACTCTAAATCATTTGCTTCTCTTTACAGACTAGCAAGCTAAGCATATTATTATGATTCATCTTATTACAGGCGGTCAACGTTGTGGAAAAAGCGAATACGCTGAGCAATTGACCCTTGAACAATCAAATAATCCCATCTATCTGGCAACATCTCGAGTTTGGGATGATGGACATCGTGCCCGTATAGAGGCTCATAAGGCCCGTCGTGGTCCACAGTGGGAAAGCATAGAGGAAGAAAAAGCATTAAGTTCTCACGATTTTTCGGGAAGATTGGTTCTTCTAGACTGTATCACCCTTTGGTTAACCAATATCTTCTTTGATAATGGTGAGCAGGATGAGAAGAGCCTGGAAGAAGCTAAAGCAATATTGGATCAAATTCTTTCTCAGGATTGTGATTGGATCATTGTCAGTAATGAGGTTGGTCTGGGTGGACATCCGGGTAATGAAGTGGCCATGCGATTCAATGATTTACAGGGGCGAATCAATCAATATATTGCAAAAAAAGCGGATCGGGTGAGCCTGGTGATTTCGGGCATTCCAATAGAAATCAAGTCAATTTAACATTATTTAGTATAATAATATCTAATTAGATGCTTATTAAAGTTCGTTCTGACCTAGAATTCATTATTTTGTTGGATTAAACAAAATAACAAGAACGTGTTAATCGTTTCTTTCATAGTCCACTTAAATAGACGCATATGAGAATTCTAATCACCCTAATTGCCCTCTTGCTTGGGCAGCTCTGTTTGGCACAAATCCCTAGTCTAAGCATAGAGAACTCAGGAGAAAAACAGCAATTGGAATTATCCCAATTGAAAGTCGATGTGACAGTTGTAGGCAATATTGCAAGGACGACATACGATATGGTCTTCACCAATCCACTATCTCGCGATTTACAAGGGGAATTATCAATGCCTCTGGCAAATGGTCAGGAAATTTGTCGTTACGCTTTGGAGATTAATGGTAAACTTAGAGAAGGTGTTATCATAGAAAAGATTAAAGCCAGGCAGGCATTCGAAGCTGTCGTACGTCAGAAAATTGATCCAGGAATTGTTAGCAAAACCAAGGGCAATTTCTTTAAAACGAAACTGTACCCTATACCCGCGAATGGGAAAAAGCGCGTTGTTTTAGCATTTTCGGAAACCCTGCAAGGTGATCGTCATAATCTTTTTTATTCATTACCCGTGGAGGCATCTAAACCTATTGGTAAATTTAAACTTGATGTAAAGGTTTTTAAATCAGATATTAAAGGAGAAGAACTGAAGTCAGAGTTTGAAAATATTCAGTTCGATAACAAGGACAATGCATATTGTCTAAATTTTGAGAGAACAAACTATACAGCTAAAAAGCCTATAAAATTCACAATCCCTAGATTTAATCAGTCGGATTACCAGTTGTTTACCAGCGAATTCAATGGAGAAACCTATTTCTATCTAAATGTTAAGCCTCCAAAATTGGGCAGCACTATAAAAGGTAACCTCCAAAAAATCAGTATTTATTGGGATCAATCCTTTACAGCATCAAAGCGCAATATTGAAAAAGAACTGAATTTACTTCAGAACTACCTTACTGGAATAAAAGGAGAAAAGGAAATCAATCTGATTGCATTCAATCTCCAAGTCAATACAACTAAAAGTTTTAAAATCAAGAGAGATGCGTCCGCACTTATTCAGCATATCCGGAGTTTAAAATATGATGGGGCAAGCTGTTTCGATAATTTAAATTTTGATACGTCTTGCGACGAGATTCTTTTGTTTTCGGATGGCATCAATACTATAGGAAAGACTGAGATATTAAATTCTAAGATCCCTCTTTATGCCATCACTTCAAGTACGGGTAGTCATTATGCTTTTCTAAAAAGACTTTCAGTAGAAAGTAATGGCGAATTCATCGATTTAAACCGTATTAGCATAGCAAAGGCTTTAAACGTCATGCAAAGCGACGAGGAAAAGTTTATATCCTGTAGCTATAACACCTCTCATATTAAGGAACTTTACCCCAATAGAGCCACTTCAGTTGGAGACTATTTTGAGATTGCAGGTATTTTGCTGACTAATAAGACCCAGTTAAGGGTAAATTATGGTAAAAAAGGTGAAATCAAACAAAGTCAGTCTTTTGAAATCAACAAAAAGAATCAGGCTGATGTGGCCCGTATTTGGGCAAGCAAAAAGATCGCATCTCTTGAATTTGATGAAGAAATAAATCAGAAAGATATTCTCACATTGGGACAAAAATTCAATATCGTAACGAGCAATAGCTCTTTTATTGTTCTCGATAGAGTTGAAGACTATGTGGCTCATAAAATTCTACCTCCTGAAGAACTGAGGGAAGCCTATTACAATTTATTGGCAAAGACAAAAGGTAGGGATGAATTGATGCCCGAAGAGATTGAGAGATTGAACATACAGCGAGTGACTAGTCTAGCAACTTGGTATGAGAATTCCATAAAGCCTGTAATCAAGAAAAAAGGTGAGACAGGTGGTGTTTGGGAAGATGGTGAAGCCCTTGAGGAAATCATTCCCATTACACGACAAGAAGCAACACCACCTCCGCCACCACCTAGAGTGGCAAACGTGTTGAATATAGTTGAAAGTGAAGATGAACTTGAAATTATGGATTCAGATTGTGATATGCAGGAAATTGTTGTTGTAAGTGAACTTTCTTCAGCAAAAAATATTGAGAAAAAGTCTGCTATCAAAGTATTGGCATGGTTACCCGATGCCCCTTATCTGACAGCTCTGCGTAATGCGGATGATAAAGATCTTGAAAGTCTCTATTTTAAGCTGAAAGCAGAGAATATGAATCGTCCTGCTTTCTATATTCAGGTTGCTGATTTTTTCTTTGCAAAAGATCTGCAAGAATTGGCAATTCGTATTCTTTCAAATGTATTGGAACTTGACCTGGAAAACCCCGAACTCTTAAAGGTGGTTGCTCGTCGTTTACTTGATGAAAACCAGAGTGAGATGGCCATTAAAATATTTGAAGAAATAAAGAACCTGCGTCCCGAAGAGCCCCAGTCTTATAGAGATTTGGCTTTGGCTTATGAGGAAAACAAACAATATCAAAAAGCTTTAGATCTTTACATCGAAATCCTTAATCGAAATTGGAACCGTTTTGAGGCAATCAAGGATGTTGTCTTAAATGAGATTAATGCATTGATTGACTTGCACAAATCGAAATTAAACCTCAAAAATGTAAATACTAAATACATTAAAGCCATGCCACTGGATATAAGAATTACATTGGAATGGAGTAGTAACGAGAATGATATCGACTTGTGGGTAATCGATCCTAATGGAGAAAAGTGTTTTTATTCGCATCCACGTACGCAAATAGGTGGAAAAATCAGCTCTGATTTCACCAGAGGCTACGGTCCTGAGGAATTTTCGTTGAAAACTGCCAAGAGAGGTACATATACGGTGTATGTCAAGTATTTTAGTGAATCACGCCAAAGTATTACGGGACCGGTTACGGTTTATGCCACTTTGTACACCAATTACGGAAAAGACAATCAGGAAGTCAAGCACATTGCTTTGCAACTAGTTGACAATAAAGAAACAAGACAAATCGGTCAATTGGAGTTTGATAATTAAGGTCAATCACCTGAATCATTTATATAATTCCGATCACGATATGTGGTCGGGATTTTTTTTTAGGATTAATCCAATATGTAAGCACAACATAAAAATTCATGATTTATATAGCCAATCGTTTTATTATCTTTATCAGCTAACAACATAACCGACAAATAACACTAAAATGACCAAACTAACAATCAAACTTTTACTGATTTCTTGCATGAGCTTTTGCTTATTAAGTGCTTGCAAGCGAGTTGAAAAAAGACAAACTCAGACAAAGGAAATCATCCGGGTAGGTGTTTTCGATAAAAACGGAGATAGTCCCTGGTGTATTACAGATGCTCTGGAAGCTTTGCGTATTGATCCCAATATGCAAGCCGAAGTGGTTCGTGCTTCTCAAATCATGTCAGGTGAACTCGATGCCTTCGATGCTATTGTATTTCCTGGCGGAAGTGGTCGTGGTGAAACCCAAAGTTTGGGAGATGCTGGTATGGAAAAGCTGGTGAAGATGGTGAAAGAAAAAGGCAAAGCTGTTGTAGGTATTTGCGCGGGTGCTTATATCATGACTGAAACACCTGATTATCCAAGTTTAGATTTGAATGGCTGTGAAGCCATTGACATTGAACACGATAATCGTGGACATGGTTTATCGAAATTCTCATTGACCAAGGAAGGGAAAGAGATCTTCCCAGAGTTGAAGGATAGAAAAATTTCATTTTGCCAGTATTACGAAGGACCTGTATTGGTTCCTGCTAAGTCGGGTGCTAAGTTTATGGAACTGGCGACTATGCTTAGCGACGTGCATACGGTTGAAGGGACACCTGCAAACATGACTAATAACCGTCCTTTTGTTGTTGCTGCTGAAGTGGGTAAAGGTAGAGTGGCTTCATTTGTTGGTCACCCAGAGTGCACACCAGGTATGCGTTGGATGTTACCTCGCATGGTACGTTGGACTTGCAACAAGGAATTAATCTCATACCCTAAGAATGTGGTTCGTCCTGATTTCTTCAAGTATGAGATTATCTACACCAAAGAGGTTAACGATTTACAAACGAAATATCACAATCAATTGACTGGTACAAGAGCTGAGAAATTAGAAGGTATTGAGAAAGTGATCGAATTGGCTTGCTGGTCGTCTAAAAAATGGATTCCCGGTCTGCTTCGCGATAAGGATGCTAAGGTAAGAGTGAAAGCTTCCTGGGCGTTGATTCAATTGGAGAGAACAGATGCCATTCCTGATTTGGAAGCAGCGGTTATGACTGAAACCGATAAAAATATTAAAATTCAATTGAAAAAGAACTTGAAAGCTCTAAAAGGTCTTTTGGGTTCAAATAGCTAGCGAATAGCCTGCTATAAAAAATACAAAGCGGTCATCTCTACGGAAATGACCGCTTTTTGTATTTAAAAACTGTCATGCTCTGAGCAAGCTGAAAATGTCAGGGTATGACTAGGATTTATCTAAAATTATTGAGACTCTCATCCTCAGATTAAAAATGACTATTATCTTTCTTAGATTTACGAATCAACTCGAGTGCATAATTCAAAATTTTGTCATTCCCATTTAAGTAGCTGCTATCCTGAACAACTTTATGATCTCTGCGCACACCAACTTGCTGGGTCAGATCACCATTGGGATAATAAACACCACAACCTGAAAAACAAGATTTAAGTCCGAAAGGCATAGGTACATAACTTACGTCTCCATCAGCACCAGCAGTTTGCCCTCCAATTGTAATTACATTATCAGCAGCTTGTAAAGCCATAACTGTAAATTCAGATAGACTCTTACTTGTATTATCAACCAACAGATAGATGTTCCCTTTGTAATAATTCTTATTCTTTTTACCTGTTTGTATCGTTTTTTTCATAATACTTCCTGGGTAATCTAAATTCATATAGGTCCATATGCAAAAATCTCTAGGTTCATTTAATAATATTTCGCTGAGAGATTTATAGATGAAATTTGGGTAGTTTCTGGAATCAATAATCAAATTCTTAGTATTGAGAATAGTCTTTTTAAATTGCTTATCTAAATCTTTCTTTTCCAACCTGCCCATATAAATATAGCCAGTTGTCAGACTGCTATCCCTTGGCAGAATGTAATAAGAGGCTTTCCTTTTAATATTTATTTTTTTGCTTTTTTGAACTGTCAAACTTTATTGGAGAAGTTTTTAATCTATCTGTAATTAGAGTGTCACCGCGCTTCACTGTAATTTCTATATTATCATTTTGCGTTAAGAGGAGACAATATGATATTTTTTTTAGATAGTAATTATTTGATGAAGCAAAAACATCAGATAATTCTTTATATCTATCATCAATACTCATGTTATCGATAGCAACAATTCGATCGGATTTCTTAAATTGTGTTGTACAGGTCGGTTCGATATCGTCTATATAAATACGGCCCTCTAGGTCTTGGCACGAAAGAGATGGTGTAGTATATCTGCCAAATAGATTTTTTTGAGAAACTGTGGCAGCATGTCCATCACTAATTTTAGCATTCAAGCGTCTAACTGCCAAATAATAATCATCCATGTCTGTCAGATTCACAAATTCAGGCACAAGCTTAAGATAAATTGAATCCCAATTGTGCTTAATGATTCTTCTATATGGAAAGTAGTAATTGATAACATTCCAATAGCGGGTGATACCCAAATAACAAATGGCGTTTGTGAAAAGTGAATCGGGATAATTCACCTCATTGCTTATGATTGGATTAAATGCACTTCTGTTTATTTGAACATACTTGTTCTTAAACTTGGCTTTCTTCGTTTTTAATTCTCTTAAGTATGCCCTGTTCACCTTTGAAAACAAAGCGCCATTCATCCATTCGAAACTTTCTGTAAACAAAAGAGAATCTGCCAACTGCCTTTCTTTTTTTTTATAATCGCCACATTGGGAAATAAGTTCAGAGAGGATCTCATTAAAGGCCTTATCTGTCGAACAGTTTTTAAGTTTATCGTAGTCGTTCAACAAGGTATTGTCCCAATTGACTGAACTTGGATGCGGATGAAAGTACTTTAAGAAACCCCAGGCTTGCCCATAAGCAACCAGATATTCGTTTTTATTCTGAGAATAAAGAGGGTTTATGCAATATAAAAATGCAAGGAATAAGATTAGTTTTTTCATTCGCCAAATCTAACCATAATATGATTTTCATATTCCGTCTAAGACTTAATAAATCATAAAAATTAAATACATGTTCATTAAAGGAGTGGAATATGTGAATCACATGCCTTATAAATTGAATCCTTGGATTCATATCTTTATAGCATGGCAGATTCAGCAAAAGTACGACCCCGAGGGGGGCGGATGTACTATTTCAAAATCATTCTCTATAAACATGTTATCCCTACAGGATAAATATGAGATGATTAAATCCATCAGACCCCGAGGCAAGCCTCGAGGAATTCTATTGATTAAATCCATTAATAATAACCTCTTGAGAGGGAAGATAAAAGGGCGAATTACAAATAAACTATAAATCAAACATCGGTACCTACTGATAATAAGCTGGTAACAAGGATGATGATCAACAAGATTCTACTAAAGATGGTGAACAAACAAATCTATCCTAGTATTTAGAGTAATTATAAAGAATATATTGTTTGGTTTGTCAAATTATGGGTTAAATTTGGACAAGATTCTATATTACAAAATAAACTATAAAATGAAGCTTTCTTACTGACAATAAATGTTTAAGAAAGCTCCATAAGCAAAACAAAAACTATTTACTGATGAGAAAATTATCATTCATTATGATTCTTATTTTGTGTGTTTCAATGGTAAACGCTCAAAAGAGTAAAGTTACAGGAGCTAGTAATTATCTAACTTCGGGTAAACTTGATAAAGCAAAAGAAGCAATTGATGCTGGTATTGGACATGAAAAATGTGTTGCATGGCCAAAGGCATACTTAATTCAGGGTAAAGTTTATCAAGCTATTTACGAAAGCCCACTCCCAGCTTATAAAAACCTGGCAGAAGCTCCATTAAAAATAGCTTACGAGGCGTATTTAAAGTGTATGGAGTTAGATGTTAAGAATAAATATTCAAAAGCTATTAAAGCTCAGATGACTAATCTTATTCCTGACTATACAAACAGAGGTGTTCAGTTTTTTAATGTTGAAGACTATGCTGGTGCACTAGGTGCTTTTGAAAGAGTATTAGAGATTCAAGAATTAGAGATGTTCAAAGCTGATAACTTTGCTGTTGATACGGCTGTTATTTTTAATGCAGGTTTAGCTGCTCAAAAAGCTAGTAATTTTGAAGCTGCTATTAAGTATTATAAGAAAACGATCGAATATGGTTATGAAGGCGCTAAAACTTACGCATACCTTTCTAAAGTACTAAAGGATGCTGAAAAAGCTGAGGAGTCATTAACATACCTTCATAAAGGTTTCGAATTGTACCCAGACGATGCTTATATGATTGTAGAGTTAATCAACCATTATTTATTAGGACCTAATCCTAATGAAGCAGTTGAATATCTTGATAAAGCACTTGCTTTAGATCCTGAAAATGCATCTTATTATAGAGCAAAAGGAACTGTTTATGAGAAAATAAACGAGCTTGAGAAAGCTAAGGAGATGTACAAAATAGCTATTTCTAAGGATCCTAAGGATTATATCACTCAATTCAACCTAGGGGTAATGCAATTGAATAAAGCAGGAACAGCTCATAAGGTAGTTAACGATATTGAGGATCAGAAGAAATACGATGCTGCTCTTAAGGACATACCGAAATTATACGAAGAAGCACTTCCATATTTCACTAAAGTGCTTGAAATAAAGCCTGATGAGCAGAATTCAATCACATATCTTAAGGAGATTTATTTCAGACTTAGAAATGAAAAACCTGAGTACATGAAAAAGTACGAAGAGTTCAAAGCGAAGCTGGAAAAAATGTAGGATATTCTAATCATGCATCAAAAGCCTCCAAGAGTTTTGACTTTTGGAGGCTTTTTTAGTTGTAATTATCTCGTCCTGATATAGGCTTAGGAAATATGATCTTTCATATCCTGTCTAAGACTTAATAAATCATAAAAATTAAATTCATGTTCATTAAAGGAGTGGAATATGTGAATCACATGCCTTATAAATTGAATCCTTGGATTCATATCTTTAAAGCATGGCAGATTCAGCAAAAGTACGACCCCGAGGGGGTCGGATGTACTATTTCAAAATCATTCTCTATAAACATGTTATCCCTACAGGATAAATATGAGATGATTAAATCCATTAATAATACCCTCTTGAGAGGGAAGATAAAAGGGCGAATTACAAATAAACTATAAATCGAACATCGGCACATCTATCAGCAAGACTTTGGTTTTTGCGCTCACCTTAAATTCAACTATCTGGGTCTCCGTGATGGCAAGACCATCTCTTTTTTCCAACTTATAATCCTTAATAAAAACTTGACCTTCCACGACAAAAAGATAGAGTCCATTGCCTTTTTGCTTTATGGTATAAGTACTTGCACTGGCCTTATCGAATTCACCCAAATGAAACCACGCGTTTTGATATATCCAAACACCCTCATCATCAGCATCAGGAGAAAGGATTTGTTTTAGACCATTTTTAGATTTTATATCGCTGATTGAAAGCTGGTCATATCGAGGTTCGACATCTTTTAAATGTGGAAATATCCAAATTTGAAGCAAATTGACTTCCTGATCATCATTGGGGTTAAACTCCGAATGAAGAATGCCAGTTCCCGCACTCATGACCTGAATCTCACCTGCTTTAATAACAGATGAATTGCCCATACTATCCTTATGTTCAAGTTCACCTTTAAGTGGAATGGATATGATTTCCATATTGTTGTGAGGGTGTGTCCCGAATCCCTTACCGGCAGCTATTCTATCATCATTCAAGACTCGCAAAACACCAAAATGCATGCGATCGGTATGGTAATAATCGGCAAAAGAAAAGGTGTGATGAGCATCTAACCAGCCATGATTGGCGTGCCCTCGGGTATTGGCTTTGTGAACAACGGTTTTCATATAAGTCCCTCCAAATTTATAGATGATGGATAAGTGCTTTCTGATACCTAAGTTACAGTTTTTTTCTTTTTCAGAAGAATGATCTAAATAAGTCTGCTCTTTCTAATTAGAGTCGATATTATAAAGATTGATGACCTAATATTAAAACAGTATAGATCATAAAAATTTAACACTCGTTAACTATTATTTAAATAATATTTACATAACTTAGATAGTCATTTATTAATTGATGGCTAATAATGATGCTCTTACAGGTAAAACTAAGAGGAGAAATAATTTTAATGTGAAGAACGATTTGTGATGTTGGTTTTATAAACACTTAAAATCTAGACTCATGTCAGATCAACAAAAATTATTAGATCTCTTACCAGAGATTAAGGCTGTTCCTAAAGAGCAGATTAAGCAATGCGATATGCCAATTGGTATTTATTTGCAAGAATCGGAAAACTTGCACACCCGCGCAAGTGCCGATTTGGCTTTCCTTACCACAGTGGGAATGACAGCTGAACTTCTCGACAAACTATTATCGCGCATAGGTGCTTTATCTACGGCTGAAAGCAATTGGGCAGAACTAAACACCGTTCGCGAGGATGCCAAGGAAATTTGGAAGGCTGAATGGCCTGCTTTTCTAGAATTCCGTGAAGATTTAATCGATCATATGGATTTCGCTTATCGCAACAACGAAGCTTTAATTAGCAAAGTAGCTGCCATTAAGGAAGGCGACTCTCAGGCTGATGCCATTCAAGATATGTCTAACCTATCGGTATTGGGTAAGGCCAATTTGGCCCCACTTGATGCCATTAACTATGACACGACCTTATTGGATAAAGCTGGAGAGGATGCTAATAAAATGAGAACCTTACTAGGTGACGTAAACGGTCATATGTATGTGGCAGACGAAACCAAGGTGGTTCGCGACCAAGCTTTCACCTTATTAAAGGTGGCGGTTGACGAGGTTCGCAATTACGGACGTTTCGTATTCCGTAAAAATGTGGAGCATGTTAGATCTTATTCTAGCAAACATGCTCGAGATAAGGGTAGTGCTTACAGAAGAAGGCAAGCAGAAGAGGCTGAGAAAGAAGCCTAGTTTAAATAGAAAAGAGAAGCTCATCACTTCTCTTTTTTTATGCGCTCTTGCCTTAGTTATATATTCAGATCGCTAGGCTCATTAAGTTTTGTATTAAAAAACAGCTTCAGTTCGCTCTTTCACCTGTTCCGTTTGCGAACTGAAGGGTATGCACCCCGAACTGAACACCTCCCTTTGCAAACTGAGACACAAAACTCCCGAACTGAGAGGGTACTCTTGCGAACTGACGCCTACTTTACCGAACTGAAGGGCTCACCCAGCGAACTGAGATACCAAATTTTCGAACGGGAGGGCTTGTACAGATCAATTTTGGTTATTAAAAACCTTCGTTGGTTTAATTAATTCATCAGTATTAAGATCCATACCGCAGACCTTTAGGCATTGAAATACCCATATTTTAAATCGATCAATACGTGTCCCAATATATTTTACGGAATATTATAAATAATGCACATAGTAATATTTGTATATCGCAGAGACACACGGCCGTGTGTCTGTACCATGTATTTGTAAATTATTGTTTATCGTAGCCGTGGGTATGTACATAATTGTATTATAATCTGTATATTGAATAGGTTTATAATCTAAATGTATCATGACAAAATTTCAAAATAGATATCGAATTGAATCCCATCGTAAACCAGGATGGAATTATGCTGATGCAGGCGATTATTTTATCACCATTTGCATAGATCAAATGCAATGTATTTTAGGAGCAGTAAAGCATTCTAAAATGGAATTGAATCGTTTTGGTGAAATTGTTCAAGCAGAATTAATCAAATCCGTTGATATCCGTAAGGAATTGCAATTGGGCGAATTTGTGATAATGCCCAATCATATTCATGCCATTATAATATTAATTGATGATACTGCAGAGACGCACGGCCATGCGTCTGTAAATAGCCCCAATAGTAATACTGCAGAGACACACGGCCGTGCGTCTGTAAATGATGATGAGCAAAAGCCGTTTCGTAGGCCCAAGTCGATTTCGTCGTTTGTAGCAGGGTTTAAATCGGCAGTGGTTTCAGCCGTTGATGATTATATTGATGAGCAGTCTTTGGATATTCCTAAATACAATAGAAAGAATAAATTCTGGCAAAGTAACTATCACGATCATATTATACGTGATTGGGAAGAGTATCATCGAATAGTTCAGTATATTAAAAATAACCCCAGTAAATGGGATCAAGAAAATAATCCCCAATGCCTTGTAAATCTTTAGGATTTTCTTTCACACAAAAATATAAATACTTAAGCCTACTCAGGTTTTAAATTCACAAAAAAAGATATTCTCTAGCATCAATATTCCTAAAGCGAATTTTGGCTTTTTGTGTAAATTGCCGCTCTTACAAAATGAAGAAACCCTATGCAAAATTTTAAAATAGAAAGCCTGTCTAACGCGCTAGACGAAAAAATATTAAATAAAACCAATACCAAGACCAAGCCTTTGGGTTCATTGGGAGTCTTAGAGCGTATTGCTTGCAAAATTGCAAAAATACAAGGCACACTAAAACCTGAAATAAAGGCACCAACGGTGGTTGTCTTTGCTGGCGATCATGGTATTGCTGACGATGGGGTGAGCTTTTACCCAAAATCGGTGAGTTACCAAATGCTCTACAATTATATGGGCGGTGGAGCGGCTATCAATGTTTTTTCGCGTCAGCATGGTATCAAGTTCAAGGTGGTTGATGCGGGTATCGATCACGATTTTGAGCCTGAATTGAATATCATCAACCGTAAGGTGGCCTATGGGACAAAAAATTACCGTTTTGAGTCAGCCATGAGCAAAGAGCAATGCCTTGAGGCCATTGAAAAAGGCGCTGGTATTATTGAAGATTGTCATAGCGAAGGTTGCAATTTTATTGCCTTTGGAGAAAAAGGAATAGGAAATACTTCTTCGGCAGCTCTAATTCTTAGTCTATTGGCAGATATCCCTTTGGAAGATTGCGTAGGACGTGGTACCGGACTCGATCAGGCTGGTGTGAAGAGCAAATACGAGCTTCTGAACGAAGGCTTATCAAAATACACAGGAAATACGAAGGATGCCCTTGAAGTGATGACCTATTTTGGAGGTTTCGAGATAGCTATGATTATGGGAGGGATGCTTAAGGCTGCCGAACTGAAAATGACCCTATTGATTGATGGTTTTATCATCACATCGGCACTCTTGGCGGCATCTAAAATCAACCCGAAGGTTTTAGAATACTGTCTGTATGCCCACAAATCGAATGAAAAAGCACACATCAGCATGCTCAACCATTTAGGTGCTGAGCCTATTATGGATATCGGTATGCGATTGGGTGAAGGCACCGGCGCTATGGTTTGTTATCCACTTGTAAAATCTGCTGTGCAGTATTTCAACGAGATGGCATCCTTTGAGGAAGCTGGTGTTAGTGAAACTGCTGCGCTAGAAGTTTAAAGGAAAAAAAGGTTAAAGGATAAAGCCAAATTAAGTTAGGAATCGTTCGTTGAGCGGAGTCGAAACGGAGTAAGGCAAAAATAAATATAAGGTTAAAGGATAAAGTAAATAAAGGTGAAAAATGGACTTGCTGCAAAGTTCAATTTTAAAGCAAAATAACTACCTTAGATACTGACTTAACCAAATATTCACACATAAACATACAAGATATGATTCAATACAATATAAAAGCTCTTAATACAGAGAAAGCTGAAGCGCTTCAGCAGAAAATTGATTTAAAAACCAAGCCACTTGGCTCGCTGGGAAAGTTGGAAGAAATGGCCAAGCATATTGGTTGCATACAAAACACCCTCAGCCCGGAGCTTAAAAAACCTGTTATTATGGTTTTTGCGGCGGATCATGGTATTGCACTTGATGGGGTGAGTCCTTATCCACAGGAAGTAACCTGGCAGATGGTTGCTAATTTCATGAATGGTGGTGCCGCAATTAATGTCTTTGCTAAGCAACACGATATCGATATTCGTATTATCGATGCGGGTGTCAACTACGATTTTGACAAGAGCTCAGGCGTTTTAAATGCCAAGATTGCTCATGGTACCAGATCATACCTGAATGAGTCGGCTATGACGACCGAGGAGTTCGAAAAAGCGATGAAAAGAGGTTCTGATTTGGTGGAGCGTATTCACTCTGAGGGCTCTAATATTATCGGATTTGGTGAGATGGGAATCGCGAATACTTCCTCGGCAGCTATTATTCTTCATCTTCTCAGCAATATTGAGCTAAGTGCCTGTGTGGGGCGTGGTACCGGATGGGATGATGAAGGCCTGCAACGCAAGTATGAAATCCTGGGTCGTGCCCTGTCAAAATACAGAGGTACGAATTCAGCTGAAGAGGTGTTGACTTACTTTGGTGGATTCGAAATTGTGATGATAGCAGGTGCCATGCTTAAGGCTGCAGAACTAAAAATGTGCATCATGGTAGATGGCTTCATTATTACTTCGGCTCTTTTAGCGGCTTCTAAAATAAATTCTAATATTTTGGATTATTGTATTTTCACGCATAAGTCGCAAGAAAAAGGTCATCAACTAATGCTTGATCAGCTTAAGGCAAAACCTCTATTGGATATGGGCATGCGTTTGGGCGAGGGTACAGGTGCTGCTGTTGCTTTTCCATTGATTCAATCGGCGGTCAATTTCCTTAACGAAATGGCTAGTTTCGAAGATGCTGGCGTGAGTAATGCCGACTAATTGATTTACAATGAGTGATTAATGATTAACAATTAGCGATGATTCTATCTTTATCACTAATTGTTAATTGCTAATTACCAATCTACTTTCTATGTTTAGAGAACTTAATATCTTTTTTACTGCTCTTTCCTTTTTCACAAGAATTCCTTTCCCCAAGTGGGCCAAGTTCGAAAAGGCCTATCAACACGAAGCGGTCAAGTACTTTTCCATAGCAGGCTTTATTATTGGTGGCCTTAGTGGTTTAGTTTTTGCCTTTTGTCATTGGGTCTTACCTTTTAATATTTCACTGGTTTTGTGCATGGTGTTTACCACCTTACTGACGGGTGCCTTGCACGAAGATGGGTTTATGGATGTTTGCGACGGTTTTGGTGGCGGTTGGACCAAAGAACGTATTCTTGAGATCATGAAGGATTCTCTGGTGGGCGCTTTCGGTATTTCGGGTATTCTCTTTGTTGTTCTGGCTCGTTTCTTTGGTATGGAGGCTATTTCGGCAAGTTCATTACCCGTGGTTCTAATCGTAGCTCATTCACTTAGCAGAACTCTAGCGGGTAGTTTGGTAAATAGCCACGATTACGCCCGAGTGGATCATTCCAAGGCTAAGGATTACGCTCATAAGCTTAGTCGAGGCAACCAAGTCTTTTTATGGCTGACTGGTCTGTTGCCTATTCTACTTTTTCAGGATATCAAATACTTCCTAATCATCATTCCTGCTTTTATAGCCAAGTATCTTCTGGGACGATACTTCCAGAAATGGATAGGTGGTTATACTGGCGACTGTATTGGTGCCACCCAACAAGTAGTTGAGATTGTGATTTATTTGAGTTTTTATATCATCTCAGTTCACTTATAATTGCAGTAAGAGATAAAAATTACAACAAAAGCCGCCTGAAAGGGTGGCTTTTGTATTTCTTCTGGTTTCAATAGAAGTATTAATTTTTCTTTTTGCTTCTGCCAATTGTGAAATGATCAAAACTATCTTTCGATGGCTTTTTATATGTGTACTTATAGCGAGGATGAGAGACAAACTCATACCACCTCCAATATTTTAAAGGGTTTCGCCTAAATGTGCGATAGAGTTGAGTATTTTCATATTGAGGATTCTTCTCGCAAAAGCTAGCAAATCTTCTTTCCATCGTTTTTATATCAGTTCCCTTACTTGGCATAGTTAAGAATTGATGCTTACCATCGAAGGTTTCAAATTTGTAACGATTTGAAATACCCCCATCGATTAAACCAATATATAAGTAAGAATAATAGTTACTAGTTATGATAAAACTAAGAAGTAGTCCAATACCTATAATTTTTTTGAGCGCTTTCTTCATAAAGAAATATTTAATTAGTACAAGTATTAATATTATTTGGAGCATCTTGACCATTGGTAGTTCTTGTTGAACCTGATGGAAGTTGCATATTGCGTATATCTTGACCTAAACTACCAGGCTTTGAACCACCTCCTTCAGGCCAAGAATTATAAGAATCAGGGAGTCCTATTCCTGCTCTATTACCAACATTTATTCCGAAATCGGTACAATTAAAATCGTTTAAATCATAAGTAGAATTTCTGAAATTATATACGTAAGTAAGAATTGAATTAAGTTCACTGCGACTTATGTTTTTAGTGATTGGTACATCAAACCAATGTTCTTGATCATTTCCAAGTGCACTACCGTGAGTTGTATTGGTAGGTTTAGCCAATCCTTCTGGATAAAATCCAAATATTGATGTATTACCATTTTGAGATATACCTATAAAAGTATGACCTACATCATCAATACCCATATTAGGTATATTTTCATTTGGAACAGGTTGATCAACAAATATAGTTAATGTTGCTGGTAAATTAGAATCAATACATTTTAGATATTCTTCAATAGATTCAATTGGGACTTCCACAATATTTTGAAGTTCGGAGCAGGTAACTACAGCATTCTTCCAATCTAATCTTTCTGTATATTCCAATAAAGAATGATTGTTTTCAATTGAGCTTTGTAAATACCAATTTCTTGCACTAGCGACTTCTTCAGTTAAAGGACTTATTATTTCTTCAATTTCTAATCTCTCCAATTTATCGCAAAAATAAATGATTGTCATAAAGAAAGTTAGAGTCAGTGAATAAAACAAATACTTTTTTCATAAAAGTTAATTTAAATGATGATTATACCCCTTTATTCCTGAAAAACAAAAAATGTAACCCAAGAAACAACTTGTTTTTAAAAAAAAAATGCATCAACTGTAAATTACATAACAAAAATGGGACTTTGAGGGTTAAAAAAAATCATATCTGATCTAATTTTTATTGCTTGTTTTATGATTTACACCTGTATTTTAGTAAGTGGATAATAAAAAATAGTGAATTTGGAGAAGGGTATAGTCTGTAAATTCCCCTCAGAATACTATTTTTGTCTATTCATTCAAAAAAAATAAAAACGATATGATACTTCACCTGATAAGACACACCAAGGTTAATGTAGAACCAGGTATTTGTTACGGTCAAAAAGATGTTGAATTACTAGAAACTTACCCCGAAGAGCTTGAACTAGTAAGAAATAATATTGCTGATTTAAAATTCGATGCCTATTATTCCAGTCCACTAACACGCGCGAAAACTCTTGCTACAGACTTGTTTGGTGATGTTGTCGTTTTCGATGATCGACTAATGGAACTAAACTTTGGTGATTGGGAAGGTAAAGCCTGGGATGAGATTAAAGACCCTTTTTTGGATACATGGATGGAAGACTTCGTGAATAAGAAATGTTCCAATGGAGAGTCTTTCGTGATGCTTCACAAACGTGTGCTACAGTTTTTAGGAGAACTAAAGAGTTTGGAGCATAATCATATCGCTATTGTAACCCATGGAGGTGTCATCAGAACGCTACAGGCCATTCATAAGAATATCGAATTAAAAGAAGCTTTTAACGAAGCTCCAGCTGGTTTTGGTGAGCTTGTTCAACTCGAATTTTAAATTTTATTTTAGCCTTAGAGTCTGATTATGTGGGAATACTCACTAGGCAATAGGCTAGTCTCATCAATTTTTTAGTCAATTCTATTTGATTATTTAATGAAATCGTTATTTTTAGGCTTGTTTTTGAGAAACAGGAACAAGAAATAGAAACATAAGATTACATTGATCGGAAAACAAAACACTTTTAATTCCTTCTAAAAATTGAGTTAATATTGTATTGTGGCCCAGATCTAAAAATTTAAACCAATTGAAAAATATGAAAAAATTACTTCTTACCCTAGTTGTTTGCATGAGTGTTTTAGGTGCATTTGCTCAGGATGCTGTGCAATTGAAAAATGACGGAAACGCCGCCCTAAAAGCGAAAGATTACAAAGCAGCTATCGTTCACCTTGAAAACTACTTAAGAACTCCTGAAGCAGCAGAAGATATTAAGACAGTCTATAATGTTGGATATGCAGCTTCCAAGGTTAAAGATTACGCTAAAGCTGTTATCTATTTTGACAAAACTATTGCAGCTAAATATAAATTGTCTAGTTCATTCTTAAGCAAAGCAACTGCTCTTAAGAAACTTAAGAAGTATGACGAAATGGTTGCTACTTTAAAAGCTGGTATAATCGCAGTTCCTGCTAAGAATGCTAAATTAACTAAAACTCTTGCTAAGCATTATCTAATCGAAGGACAGAAAGCTCAGAAAGCTTCTCAGTTTGATTCTGCTGAAGCATCTTACAAAGAGGCTATTGAATTGAAATCTGCTATGAAAACTGATGCTATCGTTAGCCTTGGTTCTCTATACTTCGGAGAAGGTGCTAAAATTCAAGCAGCTGCTAATCCTTTAGCTAATACTGAAAAAGAGAAATTTGCTGCTGAAATTACGAAAGCAAAAGCTTTCTACCAGAAAGCTGTTGCTCAGTACACAAAAGCTAAGACTCTTGCTCCTGCTAGAGAAGATATTGATTCTCTATTGAAAACAGTAAAAGCTGTATTGTAATTCACAATCGCTTAAAAATATGAAAGGGATGCCAATGGCATCCCTTTTTTGTATCTAATTTTTTGAAGCATCATCTTCAAACCATAATATGTATTTCTTAATTCTGCCCCAAATTTTTAAGAACTGAGAAAGTCTTATCAATGGCATCATCATTCACCACAATGGTAAATTCGTTGGTTGTTGAAATCACCTCACGAATATTAATTCCAGCCCATGCAATACTCTTAAGAATATGATAATAGAAGCCGGCTTGTTGTGAATTCACATCTGGTAGCTTAAGAGTAACAGCGGATAAATGCCCACTTTTGCTCAACAAACTTTCTTCTTTGAAAATCGCTTCAACCTGTTCCGATAAGGATTGACTCACGACTAAATTTGATTCAAAAACACCTTGAACCATGGTATAAAAGAACTCCTGGTTTGGTCCAATGGCTCTAAGTAGATCGGTATGTCTCTCAATAAGCATACTTGAGTTCTTGTAAGTGTAATCTATCAATTGTGAACGAACAATGATATCTCTTACAACGACTTCAGAACCAAGATGAGAAATTTTACCTTTCATTTTTGGAATCAACCTATTAATTGACATCACGATGGCACCACTTTTCACCTCGTCTCCGAAATATTGCTCCACTTCAGGTTGAATTTTACGAGCTAAAGAGGAAACATTGATTAATCCTTCGACCAAAGCCTCAGCAAGAAAAGGCTGGTGGGCAATAATTTTTTCTACTATTTGAGAGATACTTAGCATATGTATATATTTTTCTCAAAAATAGACAAATTGTTTAATTTTTCACACTAAATCAGCTATAAGAATTGATCTAAGCTGCAATTAAATGAAAAACCTTACATTTTATTGATCTAATCATAAATTGAATATCTTTATCACATCGTTAGGGGTGCTTGATAATTATCAGGCTGAGATAAAACCCTAGAACCTGATAGGCATAATTGCAGCGTAGGAAAACGAATCTTTATAGATCTGGTGTATTTAGATACTCTTGTTCTGACCGTTTCGTATTCTACGAGTCGGTTTTTTTGTTCTAGAAAAGTTTGAATGAAGAAGCCAGTAAAATATGAAAAATGAAAAGTAGAACAAGATGCACTATAAAAAAGTACTAACTATAGCAGGAAGTGATTCGAGTGGCGGAGCGGGTATTCAAGCCGACATCAAAAGTATTTCAGCTTGCCAATGTTATGCAAGCTCTGCCATAACGGCCATCACAGCACAAAATACAATTGGCGTTCGCGATGTTCACGCTATTCCATCTGAAATATTACGATCACAGATCGAAGCGGTTCTTGATGATATTGGAACAGATGCCATTAAAATAGGCATGTTGCATTCTACTGAAAACATTCAGGTTATTGCCGATTGCCTGGATAAATATCAAATTAAGCATGTCGTTCTGGATCCTGTAATGGTAGCGACTTCAGGAGATAAATTGTTATTAGATGACGCGATCAATCATTTAAAAAAAGTATTGTTTCCCAAGGTTAGAATCATCACACCTAATCTACCTGAAGCTGAAATATTACTAGGTAGAAAAATTGAGAAACAGTCAGAGTTTCGTGGGATTGCAAAAGAATTGGCCGACAGATACCAGGTTTCAGTTTTATTAAAAGCGGGACACTTGGATGAAGAAGACTTAATAGACGTTTTGTATGATTTAGAGGTTTCAGAAAGTATCGATTTGGCTTCTAAACGTATTGACACAAAGAACACACATGGTACAGGTTGCTCTTTATCATCAGCCTTAGCTGCATTTCTGGCAAGGGGATTTAGTATCACAGAATCAGCTCAACGTGCTAAAACTTATATTACAGAATCGATAAAAGCTGGAATAGATTATGAAATTGGCAAAGGTCATGGGCCAGTTCATCACTTTCATCAATATTGGGAATAATGATTCTAAAATGAATTAAAAATTTTTGCTTACATTTCAAATACAATTCAAAATTTGGAGTTATGAAGGCATTTAAGTTCTTATTCACATTCGTATCTATACTAATTCTTTTAAGCTCTTGTCAAGAGCAAAGCCAAAAAGGAAGAACTAATACAAAGGCTTATAATCAAGAATTGGCTCTTAAATTAGAGGCTGATCAATACGGAATGAGTTCTTATGTAATGGCTTTTCTAAAGAGAGGACCTAACAGAGGTCAGGACTCACTCACAGCTGCTAACTTGCAAAAGGCACATTTAGAGAATATCATGAAAATGGCCGAGGAAGGTACTTTAGTACTTGCCGGGCCCTTTATGGATGATGGAGATATTCGGGGTATTTATATTTTTAATGTGGCCACAGTAGAAGAAGCTAAAAAGCTGACAGAAAGTGATCCTGCCATTAAAGCGGGACGATTGGTTATGGAATTACATCCTTGGTATGGCTCTGCTGCAATCAAAGAGATCAATTCCATTCACAATCAACTAACAAAGCAATCTATTGCAGAATAAGTTCCTAATACCTATAAATAGAACACCTCTTCGTGAATACGAAGAGGTGTTTTTTTAAGATATACATTTGGATTAATGCTTATGCTCTTCTTTGATAAAATAAGCATGATCAAAACCATGAACGGTATTGTTCAATTTCTTAATCATCTCCATATCGGTACTCTGCTTGGCTTTCATCGCATACACGCAAATTTTATGCAGAAGCTCAAGTTGTTTCATACTTTTAGCCTTCATTACTGGATCATCACTCAATTTAACACGCTGGAACATGAAATACTGAGTCGCAATAGCCTGTAATTTATTGGCATGTTCTTCCTTATTATTAACCCAGCGTATCAGCTGATTGTAATCTGGCTTTTCGACAGCAGACAGTTCAATAATTAGTTTCATACTCTTCTCAATGGTTTGAATATGCTCATACATCATTTTTACACGAGCTTCATCATTATAGATTCCACATGGAATTTCACAGTGAGCATATGATTTGATTGATCCAAATCCCATAAACATTAGGCAAACAAGAGCCAATACTTTTATCTCTTTCATAATCGATGGTTTTATTTTAAAAATTAATTGAAATTAATCCAATTAAGCGAGATCTGAAAATATAGTGAAGCCTAAATAAAGACAAGGCTGTATTTATTTAGCTTATCCAATAAAAACAAATAGGGCCTTAAAATATGAATTGAAATAGGCAATTCGTTTATATTTGCAATATGAATTCAGAACGTCCTTTTTGTTTAATGCCCTTTATTCATTACCACGTGGGTAATGCAGGATATGTCAAAGCTTGTTGTGTATCCAATATCACATACGGTAATTGTAACACGCAAGCCTTCAGTGATATTTGGCGGGGTGATGCCATAAATGCCTTAAGGAATAAATTTAAAAATGGGGAATTTGACCCGCGTTGTGCCGTTTGTTTAAAACTCGAAGAAGCAGGAGGTAAATCTATTAGACAAGAGACTCACGAGCGATTTGTATGGAGAAATGAGAGCGAAGTAAATCCCTTGCCTATCTATTTTGACATTCGCTTTTCGAATGCCTGCAATTTTGCTTGTCGAACCTGTTGGCACGGTGCCAGTTCAGCCTGGTTTCCTGAGGCAAATAAACTGAAAAGAAACGCAGGCAATACAGCTTTAATTCAAAATATTACGGATTTTAAGAATTTCATCTCTCAAACTGGGGAGGCACTTCTAAAAGCAGAAGAAATATACTTTGCTGGTGGAGAACCACTATTAAGCGAGGAGCATTATGCTCTTTTAAATTACCTAATTGATAATAAGCACACTAAACTTCGCCTACGATATAATACCAACTTTTCGGTACTTGAGTTTAAAGGGCATCAAATTCTTGATTATTGGAAACAGTTCGAGCATGTGGAAATTTTAGCCAGTTTGGATGCCCATAAAAACCTAGGTGAGTATATTCGAAAGGGTTTTAATTGGAATATTTTTGTAGAGAACAGAAATGCCATTAGAGAATTGTCACACATCAGGTTCAAAATTGCACCCACCATTTCCGTTCTATCTATTGCCAACCTACCTGATTTATACAAAACCTGTCTGGATCTGGAGATTATTGGAAAAGATGATTTCTATATCAATATATTGGAGCGACCTCATTTTTATAATATCAAAGCTATTCCTGAGCAATTAAAAAGTAAAATTGAAAAGTCCTTCGATGAATTTTATAGCTGGGCTAATCAAAATGAGATGCCTCAATCTGTCTTGAAACAATTTGAAGAATGCATAGCTTATATGCAAGCTGAAGACTTAAGTAAGCATTGGAAAAAGTTCATCGAAGAAACAGAACTCTTCGATAAAATGCGTGGGGAGTCATCAACTGACTTAAAAAACACCTTCGGAACTTTCTATACAAATAAATAATTATAATCCAGATCTATTTTCAGAATATTTAAGGTGAGATCCCCTTATTTTGATAACTAAATCTAGTTGCAAGCAGATTTTGAAGCTTAAAAAGTAGGAATAAAAAACCGATAAACAGGTGCTTACACGATTCTAACCCTACTCAGACGGCCCTATTTTAGGGCTATTCTGACATAGGATGCTTCTTCGATTTAAATATGCCATTCTCAGAAGGGTCAGTCCAGAATAAAAGTCGCAATTAGACCAAGTCTTTCATTTCAACATTCGTTTTGTGGAATTCCAGAGCATTTTTCACCTCATTTGCTGAAGAAGTTTGCATAAGTTCGTGGCATAATTTGGCTGCTCCGTAAAATTCCTTGCAATAGATTTTGAAGAAACGTTTCAGAATGGCAAAATTCTTATTGCCCTGCCAAGTTTGTTCATAAAGTTCTGTATGTTCCCAAAGCATTTTCAAACGAGTTCTTTCGTCCACCTCGGATAGGTTTGGATTAAACAACCAGGGATCTTTGAAAATACCTCGACCAATCATCACACCATCAACTCCAAACTGATTTACCTTATCCAGACCATCTTGATAAGACAAGACATCACCATTTCCGATAATCTTAATATGAGGAGCAATCTCATTTCTTAAGGTTACCGCTTTGTTAATTTCGTTCCAATCAGCTAAACCTTCTGACATCTGCTTTTGAATACGTCCATGAAGAATAAGCGCATCAATAGGCATACCTAATAAATGGGATACCCATGAGTCAGTCACAACTTCATTAAATCCAATTCTAGTCTTCACACTTAAAGGTAGGTTTGAACCTTCTCGAGTTGCCAATATGATTTCCTTAGCGAGTTCAGGTTCTTGTATGAGAGCAGAGCAACAACCCGATTTTACGACATTCTTTACAGGACAGCCCATATTGATATCAATGCCATCAAAATCAGTTTCTTGAGCAATATACTGAGCGGTCTTGTAATATTTTTCGGGATTTTTACCCCAGATTTGAGCAATTAGCTTAACAGACTTATCTTTCAATAGTTTTTGCTCACTTGCACTAATTTGTAGGCGATGCTTGACCTTATCATGGCCAATTTCGTGACACAAACCATCCGTTGAGGTAAACTCAGAAAATAAAAGATGTAACTTATCTTTCTCTGAATTCCTCAAAACCATTTCACGGAAAACGGTATCAGTAACATCTTCCATAGGTGCCAATGAAAAGGAGGGACTCGTTTGTATCTGCCAAAAATTAGATTGCATTGCTTTTATTTAGAATTAATAAACATTGCAAATCTAAAGTTTTTTTAACGAAAGGCAAAAGTAAAAAAGCCTTATCTCATGTTTAATTTGCTAACTAAACGTGAAATAAGGCTAAATGTCTTAATAATAGGGCTTATCCCCTAAAAATACAGGCTTAATCCCAATGATAAATTCCAGATATCGCTATACTTAACGTAATCCGTTCTTATGGCTTCAAGCAAATAATTATCCATTGTGCCAACCTCAGCATAAAAATCGATTCCTTTTATCGTTTTATTAGGAAGTGGATAATAAATCATTCCTCCAACAAAGGGAGCAAAGTGAATTTTATTTTGAAAATAATATTGATCAGGAAAATGATCTGGGAATTTTCGATACGTATTATGAGTAGAGGCAAGGTTTACACTTAATCCGGCTGTTGGACTAAATGTGATGTTTTTATAATGAAATTTTTTAATCAAGAAAGTGTTCTTAAGTGCTAAGGTGTTTAGTCGGTCTGTATCAGAATGACTAGAAGTTATGCCATACATGAGAGACATTTGATACCAATCATCTACGATATAATAAGTGGCACCTATAGCCATGAAGCCAATATTTCCTGCATATTGAATCTTAGCTGCCCTTGGAACATACCATTTTCTCTTTACACTATCCTGTTCAGTCATGCTCCCGTTTGCAAGAACAGATGTCGATAACATTATAATCGCAATAATTGTATATATAAATCTTTGAATCATATCAGTATTTAATCTTTTAGCTTTATTAAATGAAATATTAGAAGATAATTTTTTCAACACTGTAATTATCTTCATCAACTGTAATGATTGCATAATTTCGATCTGGAGTATCACCAACAACTAAATAATCAATCTCATCATATCTTTTATCGAAATAATATTTGTGGGTATGACCATGAATAGAAAGTTCTATGTTTTTTTCAAGCATCATTTCATTAAAAATAGATTCGTTTTGATTGATGAATTGATCTGCCCAAGGTGGAATGTGTGAAACAGGAAAAACATGATTGTAATTATCATCATTTTTAAGGTTCTCTTTAAACCAATCGAAATCAGGATTTTTATTTCCATTTTCCCATATGACATTATCAAACATCACGAATTTTACACCTCTAAATGTGAATGTATAGTTGGTAGGACCAAAGGATTTTTCATAAATAGCTTTCCCATTTGATAAATGATCATGATTACCAATAACGGTAAGAAAGGGTACGTCTAATTTTCCAATAATCTCGTTAAACCAAGTAAACTCCTTATGCAGTGAACTCAATGTGATATCCCCACCATGAATAACAAAATCAATATCATCTCTGGAATTGATATCTTTTATTTGATCTTCGAAATCATCATAAAATGTATGATTATCAGAAATAAAGGCGAATCTAAAAGATGATTTGTTATTGTCAATCGCCATTAGTTTGTCCAGGTTTCTCTGAGTTAAATTCCGAAACTCAGATTTAACCTTTATATCATGTGGACCATATTCAAAGGGCAGGCTGCAGCCTGTCAATAAGCCTGAAACAGTTATTAGACTAAGTAATCCTGTTTGTTTTATAAATTTTCTTCTTTGCATTGTCAATTTATTGTTTGGTCGGATATCAATCCATTTTCTTTTGAAAAAGACTATAAAATTAACGAATTAAAGAGTTTTACCTCTTTTTATAACATTTATTAACTTCTATTATTATGGAAAACAATTGTATAGAAGAATGAAATGATTTAGAGATCTAAATAAAACGATCTTGTAACTAATTTAGCACAAGATCGTTTAAAATACAATTATAAAAACTGGACTAATCCTCTGTTGTTAAAGAAAAAAAATCGTTGACGGGTTTATTGAAAAGTTTTGACATTTTGAGAGCCAAAACTGTCGAGGGAACATACCTGTTTTTTTCGATAGAGCTAATGGTCTGACGAGAAACGCCTATTTTCTGAGCTAACTCTTCTTGTGTCAGATCAAGAATGGCGCGTTCTACTTTTATGGTGTTTTTCATGATTAATAGTCCATTGAATTAAGAGTTTTCAATCTTTTTTTTGCTGAATAAAACGTTCCAATATAGACTCCTAACATCCATCCAATTACATAAATTGAAGAATATTCTTTAATAGGACCACCAATCCAATGATTCAAGAATAGAAGTATAAGGTGAATTAATATTCCAATAAAAAAGGCGGAAAAAATTGAATTAGCACGTATCTGTTTTAATAATTCATCCTCAGATTTCTCTGAAGATAAAGCAAATATTAATAAGCCAAAAACCATAGTAAATATTAAGTATTCGCGTTCAATATTTGGATAATTAATATCAACAACAAAATTTAAAACAAAACCAATAACAGCTACGATCATTCCAATGTATTTAAACCAATAGGGAAGCAGCTTTATCTTATTTTCAACTGCAGGTTCTCTTATATCTTTCTTTGGCTTAATTACAATAAATATCGCAATTATAAATAGAATAACTAAAGGGCTAATAATTTCATGTATTTCCATAATGTAATATTTAAATATTTTTACTTTAAGACAAATATACTTTACATTATGGAAAAAGCAAATATCAATCAGTTATTTTTATATGATAAATCATTCGATGAGTTAATAAACAATTCTATATATTCATCGAATGACCGGGAAATTGTTTATTTATTCAATTTGATTTTGGCAGCCTCAACGATTTTCTTAGAATTACCAACAAAAGCTTCACCATCGATAAGAATAAAAGGGCGCTTAAGGAAAGTATATTCATCCAGCATCAATTGTTTATAATCCTCTTCAGAAAGATTCTTTTCTTTTAAGCCCATTGATTTATACTTCATAGCTCTTTTACTGAATAGAGCTTCATAAGAACCTGCTTGTTTGGCAAAAGTTTTTAAGTCCGCTTCATTAATATTTTCTGTTTTTATATCTTGCTGATTAAACGTCTCATCTATGCCAAGTTCTTTCATAATTCGTTGGCAGGTAGAGCAGGTAGATAGGTAGTAGATTTTATTTGTCATGATTGAATTTATTTTAAAACTCAAAGCTAATACATTTTATATTTTGCATCGAAATATTCAGGACATAAAAAACGACCCATAAGGGTCGTTAAATTTATTTAAGAGGAGATAAAACTCTATTTATTTTTCATATACTCATTAAAAGAAGGTGCTTTCCTGTGTGTCTTAGTTGTTATTTCAATAACACCATGTTTTGCTTTCTTGCCATATTTATCAATAGCTGACGCATCTTTAAGTAAATTCATCGATTCAATTTCATTTGGATCAATATCATCAATAGACTGAACACATGAAAGTTCAACACCATTAATAATATAGAGAGGAGTCTTCGTTTTTCCTTTAAACTTAAAAGCTTTATTCTTTGGAGAATCAATACTAACTGTATTCTTAGTTCTTATAAGGATTACACCATCTTTGGCTTTAGCTCCATAAGTTTTCTTGCAAGCTTCATCTTTTAATACTGTAACTGAATCTATTGAAGCAGGATCGAGTTTCTCTATGACTTTCTTACTGATTTCAAAGCCATTAAGGAGGCATAAGGGTGTTTTATTGGAATCAAATTTGATCTTCGTCTTTATATTTTTCTTCTTAGATTTCTTGATCTTTTCTTTTTGAATCTCGATATTCTTTTGAAATTCACCAGAATTGATCTTCTCCATTTGTCTCATTAAGCTTTCTCTGCCACGTTCCAGGTTCTCACGAATCTGTTGACGAAACTCTTCAGAATTAACCTTCTCTAAAGAAGTTTTAATTTTAGCTTTTAGTTCTTTCTTTTCCTTTTCGCTTAAATCAGTATTGTCATCAATTTCTATCAAAGAATCATGTTCATTAATCTCTTCCAAATCTTTGAGTTCAATTTCCATCTCAGCTTCAGCCTTAATAAGCTCTTTTTCAATATTAATGTCGACTGATTCCAATTCCTTCAAACTCTCTTTAAGCTCTTTTATGGTTTCTTCATTTATTTGAACATTAACTTCTTCTAATTCATTAAGAGCTTCCTCTAAAGCTTCTTTCTGAATTTCAATTACTTCTTTAACTTCCTTTATCGTATCTGAAACAGTAACAGCTTTTTCCGTAACTTCTGGTAACTCAGGTAAGGCTGGTAATTCAGATGCACTTACTATAGCAGGTTTTGCAGGAGCTACCATAGTATTTTTCGTTAACTTCTTTTTCTTTTGAGGAGCATGAATAATCGGTGAGGCATGTGACATTTCAACACCATCAAACTCACCAATTGATAGGTTTGTTGAGTTTTTTGACTCAACTTGAACTTGATTTTTAGAATTTGCCAGATTTGAAAATAGGATCATTCCAGATAGCGCAAACACAAATAAGGCACTCAATAAACCACGTTCTAGTTTGGGATGTTTGACCGTTACTGGATTTAATATTCGACGAACTCTATGTAAAAGGTTCGCTTTCTTTCCTGAAAAACTCAAAACTAATTCAGGTTTTTTTCTTCTGATACTTTCCATATTATTTAAGGCTTTAATTAGGGTTAACGATTCACCACAAACCTTCACCGCCAGATCATCACAAATGTGTTCTCTTTCGGTGTTAACCACAGAAGACAGCCACCAAACCATAGGATGGTAGAAAAATAGTATTTCGATGATGCCCTGTATAAATTGAACCAAATAGTCGTGACGACTGATATGAGCCAACTCATGAGCAATTATAATTTCTAATTGATTTTTTGGAATACCACTTAACAAATTAATAGGTAGGAGTATAACTGGTTTAAAATATCCTATTAAGGATGGAGAATCGATATAAGATGATTCTCTAAACAAAACTTTTTTTCTGATATCAAAACGCTCCAATACATGATACGCTAAAGCCATATGCTTTTCATTAAGAGTAAATGCTTTATGCTTTTTTAATCGAAGCGCAGTTGTATAATTAATCACCATTCTGAATGAAAGCAGAAAAATGCCAATTATCCAGATTCTTAAAAGAATAGGGAATAAAATGTGAGTGGGCAAGAGGCTTTTAAGCGAGGCCCATGAGAAACCTGAATTCGTTGTATTTATAATTACATTCGAACTTAAACCAGACAGATTTAGAATATGGGGCCGTGTTTCTGCCGGTAAGGATAAAAAGAAAGTAAAACTTGCCGAAACAAATATTAACAGCAGACTTAAACTAGCCATTGTATATCTTATTCGCGCGTTGTTTTTATTAATAAATCGAAAAGTAAGGGCTAAAAGTCCTGCGATTAATGCAGCTTGCCAAATAGAATGGAAAATAGTCCATGCCAAAGCTTCTGACAAGCTGTGCATGCTTATACTACTTAGGTTCATGATCTGTTTGTTTTTCTATACTTTCAATTAATTTCTTTATTTCGTCTAATTCTTCAGTACTACATTTATGATTTCCAAGAGCTTGTAAGACCATTCCCGAGGCTGATCCACCAAAAAGGGTACTCACGAATTTATTCATAAGTTGAATTTTGGTCGCTTTTTCTTCTACTAATGCAGAGTAAATATGAGTTCGAGACTCTTTATATCGATCCAACATGCCTTTCTCAGTCATTATTTGCATCACTTTAAGACTTGTTGTATAACCGACGTTACGTTCGCCTTTAAGCTTTTCATTAACAAATCGAACGGTTGATGGACCATAGGTCCATAAGACTTGTAATATTTCTAATTCGGCTTCGGTTGGTTTAATCTTCTGTGGTCTCATATTGTGGTGAATCTGTACTACGATTAATTTCGTATCAAATATATACGATAGAATTCGTATTTCAAAACTTAACTACGATTATTTTCGTAATTAGGAGCGAAGAATTCATTGTAATGAAAAATAAACCAAAGAGTGAATTCAATAGATTTAAACTATTTATTGTGAATAATATCTAATCGATGAGCACAATAAACTCAAAATAAAGGATAGTTATTAATAATAGCCTATCAAATTTTTAAGGTCGATTGGAATCTTCAGAATATACTCTATTGATCATAATATGAATTATAAGACTTTACTGTACGTTCATTAAATAGTTGGATTTTAAAATATAAATCAAAATCTTTGATATTCTAAAACTACAAATCTTGCGAAACCTTGCTGAGAATTGAATATTCACATTAACTATTGCCTTTTGATGCTCTAGGATTAAATGAATTAGTTTTGAAAGATACAATTTTATAAAAGATTCCCCAGAGAATTCTATCCATTAGCTTGTATAAAAATTGCACGCCAGGTAAAGTTGGTATCATTTTTGATATGCACCAAAGTAATTGTTAATATTGGTATCTATTTTAACAAAAATGAAGAAATTCGGACTAATGCAATACACACAATTTAAATAATCAATCTAATAATTTAATTAAAATTTCACATGAGAAAATTATTACTTCTAGCTCTGCTAGCAATGGCTTTTGTTTTTGAATCAAACGCACAATCATTACAGTATAAAGTAATTACTTCGGTTGAGTCAATTGTTCCTATGGGAATCGGTCGTTCTAGAATTATTGAGGAAAAGTCTCCTATTGATGCTAAGGATTTTACAACAGAACGTACTGATGGTAAGAAAAGTAAACAAAGTGATGTAAAAAGAAAAGATGCTAAAGTAAGTTTATTTGCAGAGACCAAACTATTAAACTTTTATAGTATTGCAGGTATCAACTTTCAAAATATTGCCTCAAATGATGCTCTTATTTCTTCAAAAATTAATGCTTTAGTTACCGAAGGTTGGGAATTAGCCTTTGTTACATCTGCTGTTGAAAGTGATAGCGGCAAAGGTGATGGAAAAGGTATTTTTATTACTCGTTAT
This sequence comes from Ancylomarina euxina, assembly GCF_003863355.1. GTDB lineage: Bacteria > Bacteroidota > Bacteroidia > Bacteroidales > Marinifilaceae > Ancylomarina > Ancylomarina euxinus. The sequence goes on from NZ_QQWG01000004.1 coordinate 70,674, forward strand.
ATATTTAAGAAAGTCAATTAGGATTGTTTTTGGAGTGCTACCACTCCCCTTACATTATCATAGCCAAGGCTTGTCAAATCGACAAGCCTTTTTTTTGACTGTAAACTACTAACTTTTCGTTAATATGGTTGTTTTTAACATTGAATATTTGAATGGAAATTTCTTCTAAAAGATGTTGATACATGATGCCTTATTAAAAGAAAAAACGTACTAAATAAATTCAATCATTAACTTTACGACACCCCTGCTCTTTACGGTACACTGCTCATAAATAACTATTTATGAGCGTCTTATAATTCATATTATGATCAATAGAGTGCATTCTGAAGACTCCAAATAAAGGCTCGCTTGAAATAAAGTTCTTTATTAAGTTCACAGCAATTTCGAATAATAAAAAAACCTCCAAAAGATAATCTCTTGGAGGTTTTAAAATATTTTGATTAGATCATCTTACATGTTATCTAACTTTGCTTTAAACTCTTCATACTTCTGCATGTACTCAGGCTTTTCGTTTCTAAGTTTGAAATAAAGTTCTTTCAAAGTAGAAACTGAGTTTTGCTCATCAGGTTTGATTTCAACAACCTTAGTGAAATATGGAAGTGCTTCTTCGTATAACTTGTATAAGTTCTTAATAGCTGCATCATACTTCTTTTGATCGATAATGTCATTAGCAACCTTACGAGCTTCTTCAGCAACATTTAGTTGTAGAACACCTAAATTGTATTGAGAAATATAATCTGTAGAATCTTTGGCAAAAGCAACTTCGTACATCTCTTTAGCCTTAGCAGGTTCGTTTGTTTTCTCATATAAATTTCCTTTTGCTCTATAATAAGAACCATTTTCTGGATCTAAAGCAATTGCTTTATCTAGATATTCTGCAGCTTTATTTGGCACACCTCCTAATAGATAGTGGTTAATTAGCTCAACTAGCATATAGGCATCGTTAGGAAATAATTCAAATCCTTTATGTAGATAAGTTAATGATTCCTCATCATTCCCATTATCTTTCAACACCTTTGAAAGGTATGCATAAGCCTTAGCCTCACCATAGTTATAACTAATCGTCTGCTTATAATACTTAATAGCAGCTTCAAGTTTATTCGCTTTCTGAGCAGCTAGACCTGCGTTAAAAATAATAGCAGTATCAACAGCCAGATTATCGGCTTTAAACATTTCTAAGTTCTCGATTTCCAAAACCTTCTCAAAAGCATTTAATGCTCCACTGTAATCTTCGCTATTATAGAATTGAACAGCTCTATTCGTATAGTCAGGAATTAGATTGGTCATTTGAGCTTTGACAGCTTTGCCATACTTATTCTTAACATCTAGTTCTAAACATTTCATATAAGCTTCATAAGCTATATCCAACGGTGTTTCTGACAACTTCGTATAAGCAGGAAGTGGACTTTCAAAAATAGCTTGATACACTTTCCCTTGAATTAGATAGGCTTTTGGCCAGGCAGCGCATTTCTCATCCCCAATACCTGCATCAATAGCTTCTTTTGCCTTATCCAGTTTACCTGAAGTTAGATAATTACTAGCTCCTGTAACTTTACTCTTTTGAGCGTTTACCATTGAAACACACAAAAGAAGAACCATAATGAATGATAATTTTTTCATCAGTAAATAGTTTTTGTTTTGCTTATGAAGCTTTCTTACGTACTTATTATCAGCAAGAAAGCTTCATTCTATAGTTTGTTTGTATAAGAATCTCGTACAAATTTAATCCATAAATCGACAATTTAAACAAGATCATTTTCTTTATAATTAATCTAAGTATTAAAACAGACTTGTTTGCTCACCATCTATGCTCTTATTTGGCTGATCATCGTCTTTCTTTTCAACTTGTTCATCCACTTGATTCTCGATTGGTGTTTCAAGCTGAGTTTCGGTTTGCTCAACAATTGCTTCTACAGCATCTTCATCAATTATCAATTCTTCTTCTCCAGCAGCATTTACTTTAGCTACAGCAGCAATAGAGTCATCTTTTTTACTCAAATTAATTAGACGAACACCTTGAGTTGCACGCCCCATTACTCTTAATCCAGCCACTGCTAATCGAATTGTAATACCTGATTTGTTGATAATCATTAAATCATCAGTATCACATACCGATTTTAATGCAATTAATTCGCCAGTTTTTTCAGTAATATTGATGGTTTTAACACCTTTACCACCACGATTAGTCATACGATAGTCATCAACCTTGGAACGTTTTCCATAACCGTTTTCAGAAACAACCATGATGTCTTGATCAGCATTCTCCACACAAACCATGCCAACGACCTCGTCAGACTCGTCACGTAAGGTTATACCTCTTACTCCGGATGCAGTTCTTCCCATTGCTCGAACTTGATCTTCAGCAAATCGAATCGCCTTTCCTGAACGAGCAGCAATCAGAATTTCTTTTGTGCCATTCGTTAATCTAGCCTCTAATAATTGATCACCTTCACGCACGGTAATAGCGTTTACACCATTAACACGAGGACGAGAATAAGCCTCAAGTGACGTTTTCTTAACAACACCCTTCTTAGTACATAAAATGATGTTATTGTTATTAATATATTCTTCTTCTTTAAGGTTCAAAACATTGATATAAGCTTTCACTTTATCATCAGGCTCGATATTTAATAGATTTTGAATTGCTCTACCCTTCGACTGTTTTGATCCTTCCGGAATTTCGTATACTTTCAACCAGAAACACTTACCTTTTTCTGTAAAGAACAGCATGGTATTGTGCATGCTCGCGGTAATCATATGCTCAAGGAAATCTTCATCTCTTGTAGTAGATCCCTTCGCTCCTACACCGCCTCTATTTTGAGTTTTAAACTCAGATAATGGTGTGCGTTTGATATAACCCATATGAGAAATAGTAATCACCATTTCTTCATCTGCGTAGAAATCTTCTGGATTAAAGTCTTCTGAAGCATAAACAATTTCAGTTCTTCTTTCATCGCCATACTTCGCTTTGATTTCCAGAAGTTCATTGGTTATAATTTCCATACGCAAATCATGGTTTTCAAGAATAGCCTTTAAGTGACTAATGAATTTCATGATTTCATCGTACTCTCCTCTTAATTTGTCTTGCTCAAGTCCAGTTAAATGACGTAAGCGCATTTCAACAATTGCTTTTGCCTGAATGTCAGTTAAGTCAAAACGTTCCATTAAGGCAATACGAGCTAGATCGGGGCTCTTAGAACCTCTAATAATCTTAATTACTTCATCTATATTATCTGAAGCAATAATCAAACCTTCAAGAATATGAGCTCTAGCTTCAGCTTGTCTTAATTCGAATTCTGTACGACGAACAACCACATCATGACGATGCTCAACAAAGTAATGAATCAATTCTTTTAGATTCAATAATCTTGGTCGTCCTTTCACCAATGCAATATTATTCACGGAAAATGAAGATTGCATTTGAGTGTACTTGAATAGCTTATTTAAAACGACGTTGGCAATTGCGTCACGCTTCAAGTCAAATACAATACGCATACCGTTTCTGTCCGACTCATCATTGACGTTAGAAATACCATCAATCTTCTTATCGTTAATCAAATCAGCCGCTTTCATAATCATTTCGGCCTTATTAACCATATAAGGAATTTCCGACACGATAATTTTCTCGCGACCTGTATCAGTAATTTCGATATTGGTTTTGGCACGAACAACGACTCTTCCTCTACCCGTTTCGTATGATTCTTTTACGCCTTGATAACCATAAATAATACCTCCTGTTGGAAAATCTGGAGCCTTAATTATATCAACCAATTCATCGATTGAAACATCGTTATTGTTGATATAAGCGATGGTCGCATCAATGGTATCCGTTAAATTATGAGGAGGCATATTAGTTGCCATACCGACAGCAATACCCGAAGCTCCATTTACTAGAAGGTTGGGAATACGAGTAGGAAGAACAGTAGGTTCTTTCAAGGTTTCATCGAAGTTAGGAGACATATCAACCGTATCCTTATCCAAATCTGCAAGTATTTCTTCCGCAATTTTATTCATACGAGCCTCAGTATAACGCATAGCCGCAGGACTATCACCATCAACCGAACCAAAGTTACCTTGTCCATCAACCAAAGGATAACGCAAAGACCAGTACTGAGCCATTCTAACCATGGCCATATAAACTGAACTATCACCATGTGGATGATACTTACCCAATACCTCACCAACGATTCTAGCTGATTTCTTGTGAGGTTTATTAGCTGCAATACCCAACTCATTCATTCCGAATAATACTCGGCGGTGAACAGGCTTAAGTCCATCTCTAACATCTGGTAAAGCTCGGGAAACAATAACTGACATCGAATAGTCGATGTAAGCTGATTTCATTTCCTCTTCAATATTAATGCGTATGATTCTTTCTCCCGTGGTCATATATTTATTCTTTTAGATTCTATTCTTAAATGGGAAATATAATTTCTATGTTCTGATCAGATAAAGTATTCTTTTAACAGTTCAAATCACAGAAAGACAAAAGTAAAAAAATATGTGCAATTTTGACAATAATTGAGGTGGAATTAAAGTCCAATTAAGATAAATATTTTACCTATATTAAAATCGATGATGTTAACCCCTTTAATCTTCGTTATTTAGTCTAAAAGGCTATTAAAATCGATATAATTTTAAGTCAAGTTTACTTCGAATAAAAATATTCTTATTAAATTCACCAAAGACGAATAAGATAAATACACAACTAAAACAGATATATATGGACTCAAAATTTTCACCACGTGTTAAAGATGTCCTCTCTTTTAGCAAAGATGAAGCTGAAAGATTAGGTAATAGTGCGATCGGAACTGAACATCTATTTCTAGGAATACTACGTGAAGGTGAAGGCGTTGCCATTAGCATTCTTAATTCCCTCGGAATTAGCCTACTTGATATCAAACATGATTTAGAATTTAAGCTTCAAAATACAAGCTTAGACCGATTGGATCAGGAAGAGATTCCATTGCAAAAGTCAGCAGAACGTGTTTTAAAACTCATATATCTTGAAGCTAAAGCTTTAAAAAACCAAACGATAGATACCAGCCATCTGTTACTGGCTATCCTTAAGGATGAAAAATGTTTGGTAACACGCTATTTAGATGCTAAAAACATAGACTATAATGTTGTGAAAAATAGTATTAATGCCAACTCTCCCAAAGCTCAAGCTGATTTTCCATCGGAAGAAAGAGAAGGTGCTAGTGGTGGCATGCACGGTAACAACCCCAAAGCTGGTACAGGTAAGTCAAACACTCCAGTTCTCGATAATTTTGGTGTAGATATTACTCAAGCTGCAGAAGAAGGTACACTCGACCCCATTGTTGGTCGTGAGATTGAGATTGAGCGCTTGGCTCAAATCCTAAGTCGACGTAAGAAAAACAACCCAATTCTAATTGGTGAACCAGGTGTTGGTAAATCTGCAATTGTGGAAGGTCTTGCTCTGAGAATCATTCAAAGAAAGGTTTCCAGAGTCCTTTTCGATAAGCGCGTAGTCACGCTCGACTTGGCCTCTATTGTAGCTGGGACTAAGTATCGTGGTCAGTTTGAAGAAAGAATGAAAGCGATTCTTAATGAATTGGCTAAAACAACTGATATAATCCTCTTTATAGATGAGATACACACCATAGTGGGTGCTGGTGGTGCAACAGGCTCATTGGATGCGGCTAATATGCTTAAACCAGCCTTAGCTCGCGGCGAAATACAATGTATTGGAGCAACAACTCTTGATGAATATCGTCAGAACATTGAAAAAGATGGTGCCTTAGAGCGTCGATTCCAGAAAATTTTGGTTGAGCCAACCTCTGTTGAAGAAACCATCTCAATTCTAAATAATATTAAGGAGAAATATGAAGATCATCACAATGTATTTTATACACCTGATGCTATTGAAGCTTGTGTGAAATTGACCACTCGCTATATCAGTGATCGTCATTTGCCAGATAAAGCGATTGATGCTCTTGATGAAGCTGGCTCTCGAGTACACATCTCTAACATCCTGGTTCCAAAAATTATTGAAGAACTTGAAGCGAATATCGAAGAGACACGCCAGAATAAGATTAAGTCGGTTAAAGCTCAAAAATTCGAACTAGCTGCTAGTTTCCGAGATAAGGAAAAACAATTGATGGATGAGCTAGAAAATGAAAAAGAAAAGTGGGAGAAAGATTTGAGTATGCAGAAAGAAAAGGTCTCAGAAGATAATATTGCTGAGGTTGTAGCCATGATGACTGGTGTTCCTGTTAGACGTATTGCTCAAGCCGAAGGTACTCGCCTACTTCAAATGAACTCTGAAATTACGAACAGAGTTATTGGTCAGGATGATGCCATTGCAAAAATTGTAAAGGCCATTCAAAGAAACCGTGCAGGCTTGAAAGATCCGAATAAGCCTATTGGCTCATTTATATTCCTGGGTCCAACCGGTGTTGGTAAAACTCACTTAGCCAAAGTTCTTTCCGAATATCTATTCGACAGTACAGATGCCCTTATTCGAATCGATATGAGCGAATACATGGAAAAATTTGCTGTTTCGCGTTTAATTGGAGCCCCTCCAGGATATGTGGGTTACGAAGAAGGTGGACAATTGACTGAGAAAGTGAGACGTAAGCCTTATTCCGTGCTCCTCCTCGATGAAATAGAGAAGGCACACCCTGATGTATTTAACATCTTACTACAATTGTTGGATGACGGACAATTAACTGACTCTCTGGGACGAAAAGTTGATTTTAAAAATTGTATCGTAATCATGACTTCGAACATTGGTTCACGAGAGCTTAAAGATTTTGGTAAGGGAATAGGATTCCAATCGAAAGGCAGTGGAGATAACGACTATTCGACCAATATTATACAGAAGGCTCTTCGCAAGGCTTTTGCACCAGAATTTATCAATCGTGTGGATGATTTAATTATGTTCAACTCATTGAGCGAAGAACATATTCATCAGATAATTGATATTGAATTGAAAGGTTTATACCGCCGTGTTGAAGATTTAGGCTTTAATGTTAAGATATCAACTGCAGCAAAAGATTTTATTGCTAAAAAAGGATACGATGTGCAATTTGGTGCTCGCCCTCTAAAAAGAGCCATTCAAAAATATTTGGAAGACGAAATGGCCGAGGTTATTATTCGAGCTTCTTTAACAGAGGGAGATACGATATCAGTCGGTTTGGATAAGACTAAAGAAAAAATAACAACTAAGATTCTAAAACAAAACAAGGAAGTCGAGTAACAGTAAAAATGCCAGCGTTGCTGGCATTTTTTCTTTCATATTATTCAATAAAAACCCTATTCGTATTTAGTTTAAATAATGAATATTACTATCTTTGATACTCAATTGAGTTAAAAAGGGAGATTATAATCCCTATTTCTTATTTAAACGATTTAATAACATTAAAATACAAATCAAATGAACAAAGACAACACTAAAGTTACTTTTGCCGGTGGTGCAATTACACTTGTAGGAAACCCAGTAAAAATAGGTGACAAGGCAGAGAATTTCACTGCTATTAACCAAGGTTTAGCTCCTGTTTCTTTATCTGATTTTGACGGGAAGGTAAAGATTCTTTCTATTTTCCCTTCTGTTGATACTGGGGTTTGTTCTGCACAAGCTCACCGTTTCAATAAAGAAGCTTCTAATTTAGGCGATAATGTACAAATCATTACTTTATCAAATGACCTTCCATTTGCATTAGGGCGTTTTTGTGGTGCGGAAGGAATCGAAAACCTAATCACTCTTTCTGATCACAAAGAGATGGATTTTGGCTATAAGTTTGGTTTTGCTATCGAAGAATTACGTTTGCTTACTCGTGGTGTGGTTGTTATCGACAAAGAGAATATCGTTCAGTATGTTGAATATGTACCCGAAGTAACTGATGCTCCGAACTTTGATGCAGCACTTGAAGCAGCTAAAGCTCTAGTGTAAATAATTACCACTAAGATGTTAAAGGTCAGTTCTTTGAACTGATCTTTTTTTTATAAAAAAAAGACAATTGACCAGATATTAATCTAGTCAATTGTCTTTTATCAATCTCTTAGAGAGAGAGATCTAATTGCATTACTATTTTGAAGCTACAAGAGCTGCCATTGCAATAGAATATAATTTAGTCTTCACACTATCACCACGAGAAGAAAGAATAGCAGGCACCTTCGCTCCCATTACCATTGCTCCCAATTCAGCCTTAGCCAACTTTGTGTTAACCTTATAGAAAACATTTCCACTTTCAATATTTGGGAAAACCATACAATCAGCATCACCAGCAACCATCGAATCTAATTTCTTAATCTCAGCTGACTCTTTGTCAATGGCAACATCAATAGCTAAAGGACCATCAACGTAAGCACCTTTAATCTGTCCACGATCTGCCATCTTTGAGATAATTGCAGCATCAACACAAGCATCCATCTTTGGTAACACCTGCTCCGAAGCAGCAATCATAGCTACTTTTGGCTTTTCAATACCTAAAGCTTGTGCCACTTTAATTACATAGTTCGTGATCGCAATTTTTTGGTTCAAGTCTGGCTGAGGGATAACAGCAACATCACTTACAACCAAAAGCTTGTGGTAATTAGGGTTTTCCATCACTGTTACATGACTTAAAACAGCCTTAGGAGGCATCAAACCTTTTTCTTTATCAAGAATGGCTTTCATGTACTTATCCGTACTTACAAGACCTTTCATGATCATATCACCTTCACCATTATTGATCAACTCGACAGCTTTTTGTGCTGCTTTAAGTTCATTGGGCTCATGAACAATTGTAAAACGAGACATATCGAAATTATGCTCTTTACATGTTTTTGCAATCTCGGCTTGGTCACCTACCAAAGTTGCATCAACAATACCTAATTCTACAGCATCGTTTACAGCTCCAATAGTATGAGAATCGTTAGCATAGGCAGCTATCAATCTCTTCTTTTCATTGTTCTTAAGAGTGTCAATGACTTGATCTAAACGTGTAATCATTTTGAATTATTTTGGTGTTTGTATTTGTTGTTGTTTGATGAATGAATTCAAAAGTAAGCCTTCTAAAGATATTCATCTTTACTGTAAGGCAAAAATATAAAATAATGTATGATTTGTATTAAAAATCAATCTAAAAATTAATATTTATCGTAAATAAGAAGATTTCCCTTATAATATGTAAGTACTCATTAATTGGAATGATAAAACTTTCTAAATCTGTTGCCATAAAAAAAAGCAGCAACCTTAAAGGTTACTGCTTTTGAAACAATGCAAGCTTGTTTTTATTTTTTGTCGTAAGTATACCAATAAGCCGTTCCTACAAATAAAGCTCCTCCTACAATATTACCCAAAGTCGCTGGAATTAAGTTTTTCACAATAAAATCCATCCAGGTGATATCCGCACCATGAAAAATGGCAACCGGAATAAAGAACATATTGGCTACACAGTGTTCAAACCCCATAGCAACAAAGGCCATTACAGGAAACCAAATACCTAAAATCTTACCGGTTACATCTTTTGCTGCATAAGCTAACCACATGGCTAAAGCCACCATCCAGTTACAGGCTATTCCTTTTAAGAAAGTCTTGTAGAAAGGGTTAGATGTTTTAGCAATAGCAATGTTAATAGCCGAATCCATCGAAGGTGAATGCATAATTACCTCAGTAAGGTATACTAGGAAGTAGGCAACTATGAGTGAGCCTACAAAATTACCAAAATAAACAATAGCCCAGTTCTTTAAAGGAACTTTAACAGACATACGTTTTGATAAAACTGAAGGAATGAAATATGCCGTATTACCTGTAAACAATTCAGCACCTGCAATAGCACATAAAATAAGCCCTAATGGGAAAACTGCACCAAAAAAGAATTTCTGCAAACCAGGGTTTGATTGAGCTAGTCCTGGCATTGCGCCACCTATGACTAAAGCTAAAAGACTTCCCATAGCGATATATCCACCAGCTAAAACTGCAAGTACAAATACCTTTTTAGATGCTGTATCTCTTTTTGCTTCTGCTGTATGATTAACAACTTCTACGGTTTCTTTTGGAGAATTAAATCCCGTATAAGCTACTGTGGGAATAGGCTCCTTTGATGTAACAAATGCATTACGTTCTACTGTCTCAACAGTTTCTTCAAATGTATTAAAAGACATGACTTAAATCTTTAACAAAGAGTTGAACTCTATTTAATTAATAATTACCTCTTTAAAATACTGACTTAAAACCTCTTCAGCTCGAGTCAATTGTTCAGATGTATTCTCTAGAACTCCTTCAAGTTCATATTTCATACCCAAGAGCTCATATTTATGAACCCCTAGTTTATGGTATGGCTGAATTTCTAACTTCTCAATATTTGAATAGTCCTTGAAATACTGCCCCATTTCATGCAAATAATCCTCCTGATCAGAATAACCTGGAACTAGTACATAACGTAACCAGACTGGTGTATTTGTATCCTTTAAGTATTTTGCAAACTTTAAGGTTGTTTCGTTGGTTTTACCTGTAATGGTTTTATGCCAATCTGGATTAATATGTTTAATATCCAAAAGCACTAAGTCTGTATTTTTAAGCAGATTTTTCACATCATCGTTAAATACATTACCATTGGTATCTATACAGGTATTAAAACCATCATCCTTTAACTCCTGAAAAAGAACAGACAAATCTTTAGCTTGCCACAAAGGTTCTCCTCCTGAAAAGGTCACCCCCCCTTTTTTACCGAAAAAAGGTCTTTGATTGCGAGCCTTACGCATAATTTCTGAATTTGGAACTGGAGTTCCTCCTTTGAAAGTAATGGTATCTGGGTTCGCACAGTATAAACATTTAAATGCACAGCCCTGTAAAAAAACGACGAGTCTAATACCTGGTCCGTCATAGGTTCCAAGTGATTCGAATGAGTGAACGTTTAGCATTTGTATGTTTTTGTTGTAAGTAAAAAACTTATCTTATTATAAAAAGATTCCGGAACCCCATAGGAGTCCCGGAATTATCTTATTTCCAATGGAAATTATTACATTCTCTCAAAGAAAGAACGAGAAATAACCTCTAGCTGCTGCTCGCGAGTCAATCTTACGAAATTTACTGCGTAACCTGATACTCGGATAGTCAACTGTGGGTACTCTTCAGGATGCTCCATTGCATCGATCAATAGTTCACGGTTCAATACATTTACGTTCAAATGGTGAGCACCTTTGATGAAATAAGCATCCATCATCGTTACTAAGTTCTCTGAACGAGATTCTGGAGTTGCACCTAATGATTTAGGAACAATTGAGAATGTATTTGAAATACCATCCAATGAATCTTCATAGTTAATTTTAGCTACTGAATTCAAAGAAGCTACAGCACCATGAGAATCACGCCCGTGCATTGGGTTTGCACCTGGAGCGAAAGGTACACCAGCTGCTCTACCATCAGGAGTTGCACCTGTTTTCAGACCATATACTACATTAGATGTAATAGTAAGAATTGACATAGTTGCTTCAGCATTCTTATATGTTGGTAAATCTTTCAACATGCTGTTGAAGATATTTGGAATTTCAACAGCGAAACAATCTACTGCATCATCATCGTTACCATAGAATGGGAAATCACCTTCGATTTTGAAATCCGTTGTTAAACCTTCTTCGTTACGAATAGAAGTCACTTTAGCATTCTTAATTGCAGACATAGAATCGGCAACAATAGAAAGACCAGCAATACCGTAAGCAAGGTTAATAGCAGGATTTGTATCAACTAGAGACATTTGAGCTTTCTCATAGTAATACTTGTCGTGCATGTAGTGGATGATGTTCATTGAATCGCTATAAACACGAGCCATTTCTTTCATCGCAATCATATAGTTACTCATTACTTCTTCGTAGTCCAATACGTCGCTAGACATAGCTGGAATACCTTCGATAAGTAGAGTACCAGTTTTCTCACAACGACCACCGTTCAATGCTAACAATAAAGTTTTAGCAAGATTACAACGAGCACCGAAGAACTGAATTTGCTTTCCAATCTCCTGATAAGAAACACAACATGCGATACCATAGTCATCAGACTTACGAGTATCACGCATCAATTTATCATTCTCGTACTGAATAGAAGATGTATCGATAGAAACCTGTGCACAGAATTTCTTGAATCCTTCTGGTAATTCATCTGACCAAAGAACAGTCATGTTTGGCTCTGGAGAAGCTCCTAGAGTATAAAGTGTATTAAGGAAACGGAAAGAAGTTTTAGTTACCTTACTTCTTCCATCCATCGTTTTACCACCGATTGACTCAGTTACCCAAGTTGGGTCACCTGCGAAAATTTCATCGTAAGCATTCATACGAAGGTGACGAACCATACGTAGTTTCATTACGAATTGGTCAAGCATTTCCTGAGCAAATTCTTCAGTAATTACACCCGCTTTAAGATCTTGATCGATATAGATATCAAGGAAAGTAGAAACGTTACCCAAAGACATAGCAGCACCATCTTGCTCCTTTACAGCAGCTAGGTAACCCATATATACCCACTGAATAGCTTCTTGAGCTGTTTCTGCTGGACGATTTAATTCTAAGCCGTACTTTTCTCCCAATTTCTTGATTTCACCAAGAGCTTTGATTTGTTCAGCTACTTCTTCACGAAGGCGAATCAACTCATCAGTCATGGTTCCAACTAAACCATTGTAATCTTCCTTTTTAGCTTCAATCAAACGATCGATACCATAAAGAGCTACACGACGGTAATCACCAATAATACGACCACGAGCGTAATTGTCAGGAAGACCCGTAAGGAATCCTAAAGAACGAAATTTACGAATCTCGTCAGTATATGCGTCAAAAACACCATCATTGTGAGTCTTTGCGAAGTTGCGGAAAATATCTTTAACACGATCTGAAACCTCAAGACCTTGCTCAGTACATGCTTTCTCAACAACAGCAATACCACCATAAGGCTTCATTGCTCTACGAAGAAGTTCGTCAGCCTGAAGACCTACGATCAACTCCAATGATTTGTCGATATATCCTGCTCCGTGAGAAGCAATGGTTGATACAGTTTCTGTATCTATAGAACGAACACCGTTGTTTGCGCGCTCTTCTTTAACTGCATCCTTGCAGATATCCCATAATTTTTTTGTGCGTTCTGTTGCTCCTGTTAAGAATGAAGCATCTCCTTCGTAAGAAGTTAGGTTATTACTAACGAAATCTCTTACGTTAATCGTTTTTTGCCACTCACCGGCCTTGAATTGCATCTTAGTCATGCTAACTTGTTTTAATTCTTTTGGTTGTGTAGATCGGACGTCCATTATAGATAATCCGGTAAGAAATTTCAGAAAACATTAGAGTTCCCCTCATTTTTACGGCCGCAAAGTAAAGCTTTTAATTATTGCTGTGCAAGCATTATTTAATAATTTTGCAATCTCTAGATTACAAAACATGTAAGATTCAATCATACAACAGTTTACTTATAATATTCTTGATTATGAGGAGTATCTTAGCTACTAAAAGCCCTGATAAGAAGTGGTTAAGTAGATTGTTAAACTAATCTCATTCTGCCTATAAACCATTAACAGACTTAGAAGTATGATAAGAATTTCCGCCTTATTTAGAATAAATAAACACAGCATTCATAAGCTTATAATAAAATCATGGTCGAGGACTAAAATAAAGCGTTAATAAAGAAAGTGAAAATGGCTTTATTATTTATCTAAAGGAATATACACTGAAAAAACGGTGCCCATATCTTTCTCACTTGAGACTTCAATTCTACCACCATTTAAGTCAATAAATTCTTTGGATAACATCAGACCAAAACCCGAACCTGTCTCATCGGAAGTTCCAGCTGTTGAGCTGATAGCATCTATGCGAAAAAGCTGATCTATTCTTTCTTGACTCATTCCTACTCCATGATCCATTATTTTAATCATTGCCATATCACTCATTTCTTCAATTTCCAGATTAATGGTATCTTCAGAATTAGAATATTTAATGGCATTAGATATTAAATTTCGAATTACGGTATCAAGCATATACCTGTCTGCTTTTACAAACAAATCCTGGAATTCTCCCCGAATCGTTATTTTTTTTACAGCAGCCAGTTTCTGATGAAGCTCCAAATTATTCTGCATAAGAATTCTCAAGTTGAATGATTCAGGATTTGCTTTTAAATTCCCCTTCTGAACATTAGCCCATTCAAGCAAATTCTCAAGTAACTTAAAAGTATCATCTGAACTTTTATAGATCATCTCTATCAATTCTGTTTTTTCATCATCATCTAAATCCATAGAATGATCAACTAGAATTTGAGAGAAGCCCCTAATGGCATTAAAAGGATTGCGCAGATCATGAGCTAATATTGAAATAAATTTATCCTTAGCAAGGTTAGCCGTCTCCAACTCCTGATTAACTAGTTCTAAATCTCGAGTCTTTTCATTAATCATTCGTTTTAAAGTAAGCATCCTTAAATAGGTTCTGTTCTTACTGGTTACATATGTTAGGAAAATCAAGCCAATCAAGAACAAAAATAAAACAAACAGACTGTACCATCTCAAATACCAAACTTCATTTACTCGGATAGGTAAGATCGTTTCTTCACTCCAACAATAATTACCGTCATGCTTGGTACGCAGATTAAGCTGATAATCGCCTACTTTCAAATCAGATATAAGGATTTGATTTTTCTCCGTCAATGGCAACCATTCCTTTTTATTATTCACCCTAGATTGGATGCAATACTCAAATTGATTCTTTGATTGAGGATAAATCACACTGCTCACATCCAATAGGATGGTGGTATTCTTTATCACCTCATATTCCTTATTTAAAAGCGAAACATACTCATCCTCCAGGATACCATAAATTAGAGGTTTTGGACTGCGCCTAGGCTTTTGTTTGGTGTCAGAATAAGTTAAACCATTACTAGTACCAAGCCAAATTTTTTCTCTAGAATCAATTAGCATGTTCCCAACAAGAGAAATCGTAGATGGTAATCCGTCATCATTTGTGAATAGGGTGATATCATTCCCTTGTTTTCTTAGAACTCCTTTACTTCCATTAACCCATAAATCTCCTCTTTTATCTTTTACTACAGAAACCACCCCTTTCTTAGTATATTCCCCTAAGCTTAGGCGCTCAACTTCTCCACCATGATATTTAATAAGACCGATTGAACTACCAATAAAAACACTATCCCCATCAATTTCTATATCTGTGGTCCAAAACTCCTCACCCTTCATAAAATCGGCTTCGACACTGATATTCATTACATTATCATCCTCTTTTTTATATTGGTACAAATAAGATCCTGACTTAGCTCCAGAAATAACTAAATCGGTCTCATTAAAATACTCTACATCTAACACGATACGCTCTCCACCAAATTGCTGTAAATATGACTTTTGATTTCCATTTAAAAGATCAAGCTTAAATAGTTCTGAATTACTGACGGCCCATGCTTCATATTTTGAATTGATGACAATATCGGTCACATCCATATCCGACAACTTGAAATGAAACATAAGTTTATGATCCTTATAACAATCTATCTCTCCTTTATCATTCCCTACAAGTATCAAATTGTTCCAAATACCCAACTTTGTTGAATTGTTTGTTTTTAATTCTAGATAAGTCTCAACACTGTTGTTTGGATTAACCCGAAACACGTCTTTACCATTTAAGAAGTAGACATATTTCCTATCCTTAACGATATCATTCACATAGTCAGCATTGCTATTAAGTAGCTGTGTCGAAAAGAATTTCTTTTCCAGAAGAACAACCCCAGAGTTGGTAGCAGCCCAAACTGTTCCAAAACAATCCCTGTGCATATTATTAATAGTAAACGTGGGGAAACCACCAACAGGATAAATTTTTAGTTGAGTTTGTAGGTGAATTTCGATTAAACCCTGAAACCAAGTACCTAGCAAAAATCGATCATTTTCTATGGGAATAATGGAGGAAGCGATAATATAAGGGTCGAGCAATTTTTTCTCAACAATACGTCCATCAGAAGAGCATTTGTAATTCATTAGACCTTTAGAAGTTCCCAAAAGAAACTCATTACTTTTATGCACGAATAAAGAATGAACATTGAACTCAGATACTTCATTTATCTCTTCAAAGGAATTTGTTTCGTCGTTTAACTTATAAAACCACCCCTTTTGAGAGACAACTATAATTTGTCCTTGATCTAGCTCCACAAATTGATAAGAACGCGTAAACGACGTCGTTTTATTTTTCTCATCCATCTTATATTTATGCAGCTTTCCTCCCTTATAAGAAAACACATCTTCGTGATCGGCTATCCAAATCTGACTCTTACTATCCTCATATATATTCTTAGGATATTTGGGGACTTCATCTCCATTATTACAATCGATAAAAAGTTCCAAATGATTATTTTCTTCTCCATGAATTAGCTTGTAAATTGCATCATCAGTAACAACAAGAATTGTCTGATCTTGAAGAATATAAAAGGCTTTAAAGAAAAAAGACTTGTTTTCGGGTTGACTAATGCGGTGATATTCATCATGAATAAGGGCATACAAACCATTATCTGTTGCGAAATGAGGCATCCCATATCCATCAATCACAATATCTTTAACTAACTCTTCAGGTAAATTATTCGCTTTATTATATTCGCTCAGACTAAAAACCGTACGTTGAGATTTGGAAGACACTATAGATAGAGGAAGTATCAATAGGCAAATAATCGATATCCGAATTAGAAATGAATTCATTTAAGCCATAGATTAATAGTGTTACTAGCTAAAATAAGAATAAAACTTTCCAGAAAAAAATATTTTAATTAAATACAGATATAAAGCTCTTCTTCTTCTCGTGCTTTCTAACAATAATTATATCAATCATTTGACAACCCTTCCAGTTTGTATATTTTATTCAAGGCTACTAGTAGTTTAAATTCATAAACAATAAATTAATTCTTATTCTTAAATAGAGTCCCATTTACATCTAAAAATCAGTTTTATAAAAAAACACCTTCTAGCTAAGTAAAACTTAGCTGAAAGGTGAATTATTCAAGAGTAAAGCTTAATTGGATTGCGAATAGCCCTATTGACGACATATTAATGAGCGATCGCAATACTTTTAATGTATATAGGTCATATTTTAGTCATTAGAAACATTCAAGCTTGAATGCTAAAAACAAATGATTAGCTCATCTGTTCTTCATACGTTTCAGATTTAACGTGTACCACATCTAATTCCTTACGCATAAGTAATTTTGCGTTTGAAAGATCGATTGTTCTTTGTTTCTCAAGCTCCCCATTCAAGTCGGCATTTTGTTTACCTATACCCTTAAATGTATTGGCTAAAGAATAAAAAAACTTCATGACTTGTGCCACAATTAAACCTAAGCTGTTCAATATCAAAAGACCCAACAGTTTCACTAATGAATAATCCTGTAAAGTTAAGTCTTCTTGATTAACACTTGCGACACTCAATTCGGCTTCCTCTCCTTGCTTAATGTAAGAAAGAAACTCTTTATAATTTGCTTCTTGCATGGCATCTATCATTAAATTATAATTTTTCAAACGAAACAGATCTTCAAGTCCTGCGTCCTGATACAAATTTAAAATCACTTCATCTTCTACCTTAAATAAGAGACTCAATTTATCAATATGACAAGATGTTATACTAAAACTTGAATTAATATGATTTTCTAATAAGCTATCGCCCACAGGGGTATTGTTATGCAGTATAAAACGGAACGTTCGTGCCACAAGTCGATCATCTATGATATCACAAACCAAATAGCCAACTTTGATATGACACACTAGAATAGGTAATAAAAGATTCCCCTTATAAATTTCAAAAGCTTTTATATGTCTTAGATTAAAACTCACAATATCGTTCAACGCTTGTTGATCGAAAATATCTAAACATTCTTGAATTTGGTTTAAAGCATGGGTCTGAATATACAAATTAAACTCATTGGTATTTCCCGAATAATGTGATTCAAGTTTTTCTCTAGGAACTTTTAGCCAATTAATATTAGTAGAAATTTGTGGGTTGGGCACTTTATAAACTGATCGAAAAGCTCGATGTATCATCATAGACTCTTGCCTTGCCCAATATATAGATAATACAGGAGTAAGTGTCATACTTAAATTACCTTGCCCATCGCTGTGCAACATTTCAAATGAGTAATATTGCTTACGAACATTATTCAAACGAGAGATGAGCATAGAAAAACAAGCTGTATACATATTGGGGACAGACTTCAGCATAGATACACCTTCTAGAATTGATATCGCGAAGTTTTCTTTTAAAAAACTAGTACGCTTTATATTCTTTATCCCATGATATATAACATGATAAAAGGCCGCCAATATATTATAATCTAGTAGAGCAATCTCTTTGCCTTCGTGAATGATCCTAAACTTGCGAATTATTTGATGATACTCCTCGCCTATGTTTTTTAGATCTGAATCGCTGATGGCATTTTCTAGTGCTCTTTGAGGCGAGCGAACATACCACAGTAAACTAAATATCATTTGCTTCTCCTCATGACTTAAAAGGTGTACCGGAGATGATTCGTATAAATGCGTTTCGAGAACACTAGATAAACGTTTCTCAAAATACTGAAAGGCATCAAAAGACTCAAGATCTTGAATCCCTAGTATTTCCTTATGTAGCGTTTGCCTTCTCATCGTCCTATTGTGGTATTAGGTCTACCCTTTATTAATCATCAAGCCTTAATTTTACTTAAGTATATGCAACTAATCAACTTGTAAATTATAATATTAATTTATAACGAACAAGTTTTATGACGATTATTTCTCTAGAAAAATGACATTCGTCATCAATTAGAGCTCATTAAGATATAGAATAAATCATTTTATCACAAAATAATCAAGCCAGAGTATTCACAAATAAAATCCATTTTATTTTAAATAATAATCATTACATGCAGTTTAAAACTTTCTTATATAGACATAAAAAAGAGTCAATAGATTAACTATCGACTCGTGTATACTCCCTAAATCAGAATGTAAGTTAAACGATTCTTCTGATCTTAGATTGTTTTTTGTTTAACTCTAATGAGTTTGCTGGGATCGTACCCTTTTTTTTTTTATTCTATTCAACAACTCTCTATATAAATTTTCTTATATGACCGATTGACGAGAATTGGCTCTGGAATCTTTGCTTTGCCTATAGCTTCTTATCTTTCCCCATCAAGCGTCTCTTTATTGGCACTATTCACGACTTTTATCATTCCATCTTCTTGGTATGAATAAGTTGCTCGTACTCCAAGCAAGTTTCTTTCGAAAAGATGATCAAAACGGGCAATCTCATACCAAGATTCCAGATATTTATTCATATTAAAGTCTTTCACAACTGATTTATTTGTTGTTGTTGTTGTTGTATCTTGCTTTACATGAACACAATGATAACACAAAGACAAAAAACGTACTTATATTTTTTCCCATTCTTCAATTCCTCCTTCAATTTGATTAAATAAAGGATGTATTTCAACACTTTCTAAAGACCACAGTTCAGCGTATTTTATCTCATCCCTAAGGCGTAATTTCTTAAGAAGATGCTCTTTTTCGAATTCGATTTGCCCTGTATTTAGCTTGATTTTTTTTATCAACTCAAGATTCTTATATTTTCGACTATCGAACTTATAGCCTCTTGCATTTGCTTCCTGCCAGACAACACCTAAGTAATAATGAATTGATCTTATGGGATCGTTCGACTTTTTAAATCGATCCAATTGTGGGTGATTACTATAAGCTTTTGTTTGCCCCTCCAATACATTTTTAGCCAATAGAGTCTCTCGCCAGAGTGCTACAAGCCCTTTAGCATCAAGATATTTTGGGTGTAAAGACCAAATTCTCATTCTCCTTTATTTAAGTCAGTCATCTAAAGTTATTAAAAAAAATAAGTTGACCGCCCTTTTCACGAATCAACTTAAATACTAGACTTGTAGGATCTTATAAACACCGTTTAGGCTGCATCAATACGATTGCTTACAGCTAGCTCTTTGGGCATATGTCGTTTTCAGATATAAAAGCTTATTTTTGAATAAGACTTAACAGACCTCAAACTAATTGAAAGAAAAACATCATGAAATTCAAGTTACTCTTACTCCTGCTTTTACCGGTTACTCTTTTGCAGGCACAGCTTCTAAAGCCACTACCCGACAATCTGAATAAACGCATTTTAATTGCCCACCCGACGGTTGGAAATATTGAAATCTTATCAATCCTATCAAACAAAGGCTTGCTTAATCTGGATTCAATCCAATTAATTGGTTTATACCATAGCGGTGAGCAATATGACTATACCAAATCTCAAGCTGTACTAGATACGCTTACTTCACTAAATATTTATCTGGTAGAACTAAAGGATAGCCTATACGCCAATCAGCTATACCAGCAAAATGAAGTCAGCGATGAGTTTAACGAACTATTTGCTAATAGCGATGCAATCTTTTTCTTTGGTGGACCAGATATTCCAGCAGAGCTTTATAATGAAGTGCAGAATCCATTAACTAAAGTTTATGATCCATATCGTCATTATTTTGAGGCTTCTTTCATCTTTCATCTACTGGGAGGTTCTCAAGATAAAAGCTATGAAGCTTTACTTAAACAAAAGCCCAATTATCTGATTCATGGCATCTGCCTGGGCATGCAAAGCATGAATATTGCCACGGGTGGCAGCTTAATTCAGGATATTCCATCAGAAATCTACAATGGTGTGGAAAGTGAAGGTCTGGCTAAACTGAGCCAAAATGAGATTCACAGAAACTATTACAGACAAATGCCCGAGAATGATGAGCTAGAACTCACTGGCTTTCATTTTCACCAGATCAACTTCAAAGGGGCTTTCTTTTCGAAACTAACGGGAATTAATAAAAAAGATAGTCCCCTGGTCAATTCATACCACCATCAAGCCATTGAGAAGCTAGGTAAAGGCTTTAAGGTTTCGGCATTATCTACCGATGGAAAGATTATTGAAGCCATATACCATAAGAAATATCCAAACGTCTTTGGTATTCAGTTCCATCCTGAACGATCTGGCTTCTACAAACCTAAGGATAAGGTGCAATTCACACCTCAAGGTGAAGCAAAATTCTTCCCTGAGTG
The DNA here is from genome assembly GCF_003863355.1 of Ancylomarina euxina. Taxonomy (GTDB): domain Bacteria; phylum Bacteroidota; class Bacteroidia; order Bacteroidales; family Marinifilaceae; genus Ancylomarina; species Ancylomarina euxinus. The sequence continues at coordinate 91,715 of NZ_QQWG01000004.1, forward strand.
GATAGATGATGAAAGTATGGACTTCCACAAAGCCTATTGGAGAGCCATTAACGAAAGGTTGCAGGAATTATAAATCAAAATACCTTATAGAACAACAAAGCTCTAAGAATACACTGAGAGCTTTGTTGTTATTATTGATATGGCATTTTATGACATCCTTTAGAAAGAACCTACTCGCATTTAATCGCGTCGACTGGATTCAATTTAGCAGCACGATAGGATTGTATTATAACGGTGAAACTAACAACCAATGCTGCAATTAGAAATGCTACAACAAAGAACCACCACTGTATTTCAACTCTTACAGAATAATTGCTTAACCATTCCGACATGGCATAAATGGTTATTGGAATTGAAATAAGAACCGCAAGGATGACATAAATCATATTCAATCGTAAAAAAGAATAAATAATCGTTGAATTCGAACAGCCCATAACCTTTTTGATACCAATCTCTTTTGTTCGACTCTGTGCTAAGAATAGCGTTAGACCGAAAAGTCCAAATGAAGCTATCAGCATGGTAAATAAGGCTGAAATGGTGACCACTGTACTCATATTCCTTTCTTCAGAATACAATTCCTTAATCGTTTCTTCAATTCTGGTATAGGCGAAGGCTTGATCTTTGCAGATCCTCTGCTATGAATGCTTAAGTTTAGGCAAAAGCATATCGAGTGTCCCTTCCTTATAGTGTACAGCAATTTGTCTGAGATACTTATCAGTTATCCTAATCATTAATGGCGGTGTCTCAGAATGAAAAGAATGCAGGTTAAAATCTTTGACAACGCCAATAATATCATATTGAGAAGCCATCTGCTTACCAACTGGATCGACTATTCCAAATTGCTTCACTGCGCTCTCATTCAGAATACAGGCTTTTTTCGAATCGCCTCCAAATTCATGAGAAAAATAACGCCCTTCCTTAAGGGAAACTCCCATTGTTTTCAGAAAGTCGAAGTCGACAGCCATTCCTTCCACTTTCACCTGTTTTTCCTTGTCCTGAAAATGAGGCATCATCATCACCATTGATGATAGTACAGGTAAACTATTCATCGATCCAGCCGCACCAATCACGTTAGGAATCGCTTTAATTTCATTCAGCAAAGGCTTGTAGGCTGTTTTATCTTTGACATCAATTAGTAAGACATTCGTATTATTAAAGCCAGGATTTTTCTTTATTGAATAGTGATACTGCGATCGAATCGTAAAGGCCGAAGCCAAAAAGAAACAGAAAATAACCAACTGCAGAACGATAAGCGAGGAACGAAAAACATGCTTCTTTCTACCCGTAAAATTCTGAGATTTCAGAATACTCACTACCTTCAATCTTGATAAACCAAGTGAGGTGTAGAATCCCGATACCAATCCAATAAGTGCTGTTAATATGAGATAAACCAACAAATAGGTAGCAATATTGGATCTCATAATCGATAAGTTTGCACCAAACAATTCTCTCGCATAGGGTAAAACAATAAACATGAGAAGGATAGCAATGGGCAAAACAATACTGCTTAGTAAAACAGATTCTGCAAGAAATTGATATTTGATTTGTTTGTTGTTGGCACCATATGTTTTTCTAACGCCTATTTCCTTGGCCCTTCGGGATGAAACGGCGGTTGAAAGAATGATATAATTGAATGCTGCAACCAAAATGATTAATAAAGCGATACCTGAAAATAGTTTGAGAGTCCTGCGATTCCTCGTCATGCCGGCATTATTAATATCAGATGAGGCAAGATACACGTCATTCAAGCTCTGCAAAGAAAAAGCCGTATTGGCCTCAGAACCCAGGTATTTAGTCTCTAAACTCCTAAGCTGATTGTTTACGGCTATTAGATCACTACCATCAACCAAACGAACCCATGTTCTCCAAAACTCATGTTCCCAGCTACTTTCAACATGATCAATCCCAAATGCTTTATTTAAAGGAGCTAAATTCCATTCAGAATTCACAAAACATTCAGCTTTAAATGTTGAATTCTCAGGAAGGTCTTCAAAAACGGCATTGACGGTTAAAACTTCTTCCTTTTTATTAATAGTAGCCGTGATTTGTTTTCCGACCACATTAATATCAGAAAATAATTTCTCAGCCAGGTTTCTGGATAAACATATGGCATGTTTATCTTTAAGCAATTCACCCGTATTGGCACCATTTAATAAAGGCAGTGTAAAAATATCAAAAACATCAGAATTTGTTGCTACGACACTTCTAATCCTGATATTCTCTTCCTTATGCTTTATATTAAAGCCTCTAACATTTCGCACATTAATCGCCTTCTCCACTTGTGGAAACTCTTCCTTTAAAGTAGAAGCTAAAACATAAGGCGTTCCCGCCCATAAGCTTTTATAATCCTTTTTATACTCTACAAGCCGGTAAACCGAATCTTTATGCTTATGGCAAGAATTATAAGAGAGCTCATTAATAACAAAGAGTAGAATAATAAAAGAGACAGCCAATGCTATAGAAAGCCCCAGAATATTAATACTCGTAAAAACAAAGTTTTGTTTTAGATTTTGAAGTGCTGTTTTTAAATAATTTCTAAACATGTAAGCGCCTTAGGTTAGTAAAATTCTAATTATTTCTAAATAGATATCAGAACATGTCAGTAGCTTAAGTTTTACATTCACTTAAAACAATACTCTCCCTTCAATCCAACCTCACGCTACCATGTAATCATCTACACACTAATTATTAACAGAATTTGTATTTTGGCAAGATTAATCTACTACCAATACTGATACTACAAATATAGTAGATCGTATTTAAAACACATTCTATTTTACAAAATTCTTATCCTTGAATACTTCTAAATAAGCACTCAAAGTGTCAACAACATCATCCTGCAAAAAGACACAAGCTTTGCAGGAGTGCAACTCTCTCTTAATCTAAAAATTAACATTATTTTTTATCCGAGAATTTGCATATCGAGAATAAAAACTTAGTTTTGATGCAGAAATATGTTTTATGAGGAAATTGAATAAACAAATAGTGAGTCTTATTTTAGTTTTACCGATACTGGTAATGCTGGCTCATGATATTATTCCTCACCATCATCATGATACGAATACTTCGGCAAACTTTGTAAAAGGTAGTCATTCACATCCCGAAGCCATTCATACGTCAGATTGCCATTCACACGAGAGCCCACAGCACCTTTCCCATTCTCACAAAGAGACTGAAAGTGACTGTTGTTCCTTTGTCAATTTGCGTTTTTTCAAGAATTTTAAGTTTCAGGTTTATCTCAGCCATATCATTCTCGATATACTGGCTCCAGATGAAGACATACCTGTAAGACACTACGTATCCAATCATATCAGCATACCCGAACCCTATCGGGAAGCCAGCGGTTTACGTGGACCTCCACTAGTTTAATTAGATTCTTTTTCTTTTAGAAAGTGATCTGTGCCTTCTATGCCCATCGGTTTATACGAATTGAGCATGCATTCGTTTTGGTGTCAATTCATCTATCATTCAAGCTAAACGATTTAGTCAGGTTCTTTCTAGAAGCTATCAAACTGTAGTACACGGTATAATACAATCGTATTATATTTTTATTGATAATTATTTACTAACCAAATCTGATTCTTCTCATAATACATTCTTTGTAATGGCTGATTTAAGTCAACAGATTGTGTGATATGGGAAAATTCAAAAAAACAAAGAATTAAACATGAAGAAAGTATTGTTTGCTTTGGCAATTTGTGGATTGGCATTCACTTCGTGCAATAGCACAGCTAAAAAAGCCAAAAAAGAAGAAGCACACCAACATGAAGGACATGATCATGAAGGACACGAGCATGGTACTGAAGGACATGAACACCATCAGGAGGAATTCAAAGTAGATTCAACTACAAAAACGGGTTGTTCTGCCAGCCAAACAGGTTGTACTGTTGAGGAAAAGAAATCTTGCTGCGATTCTAAAAAAGTAGAAGATGAGCATGCAGGTCATGACCACGATCACGCTGATGGCGATCACAAACATTAAAAATTAGAATAGGGTTGGCCATTCGCCTTCCCTACTCTTCCCCCTTTACCGTACTAATTATCAATAGTCAATAATAAAAATAATGGCTTTTATCTGTCTTACAAAATCTGTAATAGAAGCCATCACAGCATTATAAATATCTCACACAATGAATAAAATATATTTGGTAGCTCTTGGCTTATCTCTATCCATAATTAGCTGCAAACCGGCCACTTCGGGTCATGAAGGTCATTCTCATGATGAAGTCACAGGTGGAGCAAGTCATGAAGAACACACGAACCAAACCCTGACCCTTTTTTCTGACAAAACTGAAATCTTTGCAGAATTCCATCCCTTGGTTGCCGGTCAGGTCTCAATATTCTTAACGCATTTAACGCGTTTGGAGACTTATAAACCTTATAGCGAAGGGAAAGTGACAGTCACTTTAATTGACAAAGAGGGTAATGGCATCCGTAATACAGCTGAAAAGCCAAGTTCTTTGGGAATATTCACACCTAGCTTAAAGCCTAAAACGACTGGTTTATATACTTTAATTATTGAAGTCGATTCAAAATTTGGTAAGGAACGCTTCGAAGCTCAAAACATTGAAGTTTATGCCTCTGAAGAAAAAGCGACTAAAGCACTAGCAGCTCAGCAGAAAGAGAATCAGACTGCCTTCTTAAAGGAACAAGCCTGGAAAATAGATTTCGGAACGGAAGATGTGAAGCATGGTATTTTTCACAAGATTATTAAAACCACTGGAGAATTGATTGCCTCGAGCAATAGTGAGATTCGTATTTCAGCTCAGTCTAGCGGAATTATTCATATGCCATCATCGGATATTGTTAATGGGAAACCAGTCAAGAAGAATGAAGCCATATTCTATATCACGGGAAATGGTCTTTCTGATAATTCTTTAACCAGTCGTTTTATCTCTGCTCGTTCAGAGTTTGAAAAAACACGAGCTAATTACAAAAGAGCTGAAGCTTTACGTGCCGATCAAATCATCTCGGAAAGGGAGTTTGATGAAGCTAAATCGAACTTTGAAAAAGCTGATATTAATTTTCAATTGATATCTAAAGATTACAGCACAAAGGGAATCAAAGTAGCTTCACCGGCAACCGGTTACGTGTGTAACATTTTTGTGAAAGAAGGCGAATATGTTGAAAAAGGTCAAGTGATTGGCATTGTTGATAGAAACTCAACGCTAATTCTAAAGGCTGATTTATACCAGAAACACTTAACACAGTTATCAAAAATTCATTCAGCAAACTTTAAACTACCCTATCGCGATGAAATCTATAATACGGATGCATTAGATGGTAAATTAATCGCCTATGGACGTGATATTCATCAAGACGATTATACGACTCCTATTTTCTTCGAAATCAACAAGATTCCTGAGCTTTATATGGGCTCTTATGTCGAAGTCTATTTAAAGTCGGAAAGTACTCGCAAGGTTTTAAGCATTAGTAAGTCTGCTGTTTTAGAAGATCAATCTATCTTCTTCGTCTTCGTTCAAACCGAAGGAGAAAGCTATGAGAAGCGTTTTGTGACCATAGGATCGGATAATGGTAAGGAAATTGAAATTCTAAGTGGTTTAAAAGCTGGAGAACGTGTGGTAAGCAAGGGCGTCTATTTTGTGAAATTAGCTTCAATGGCTGGTGCACTGCCTTCTCATGGACACGAACACTAGATTTCGATTTAGGATTTTTGATTTAAGAATTAAAGAACATTTAAAGGATTTTGGATTGTAATCATCAATCTAAAATCATCAATCATTAAATACAAGAAACTGTGTTAAATAAAATCATACAATACGCACTACACAATCGTATATTGGTGATGTTTGGGGCTTTTCTCCTGATTATTGGAGGTAGCTACACAACGGCCAATATGGATGTAGATGTGTTTCCAGATCTGACTGCCCCTACTGTGGTTGTGATGACTGAAGCACATGGCATGGCACCTGAAGAGGTGGAAAAACTAGTCACATTTCAAATAGAAACTGCCGTAAATGGCGCAACCAATATTAGACGTCTACGTTCATCTTCCTCAGCTGGATTTTCTATCGTTTGGGTAGAGTTTGAATGGGGAACCGACATTTATCTGGCTCGCCAAATTGTGAGTGAGAAGCTGATGGCGATTTCAGATCTTCTTCCTAAAGGAACGGGTAGTCCGACATTAGCACCACAGTCATCCATTATGGGTGAAGTGATGATGATTGGTCTTCAGGCAGACCAAACATCCAGCATGGATCTTAGAACATTGGCTGACTGGAATATTCGTCCGCAGTTATTGGCTCTCAATGGGGTGGCACAGGTTGTTGTGACGGGTGGAGATTTCAAGCAATACCAGATTCTAGCCAACCCTCAGAAGATGCGGCATTATAATATTAGTCTGGATGAATTGATGAAAGCGGCTAATGCAACAAACGAAAACTCTGCAGGTGGCTTCATCAACGAATTTGGTAATCAATATAATATTCGTGGCATTGCTCGTACTTCTAATATAAGTGAACTAGGGAATTCGGTTGTTAAGGTTTATAAAAAATCTCCTATACGAATTAGCGATATCGCTGAGCTTGTTGAGGCTCCTGCTCCCAGAATTGGTTTAGCCAGTGTTAATGCCAATTCAGCCGTTCTTTTAACGGTAAAGAAACAGCCAGGTGTCAATACGTTAAAACTAACTGAAAAACTAGATCTGGCAATTGCTGATATCAAAAAAGGCTTGCCTGAAGATGTTTCGGTCAATACGCATATTTTCCGTCAAGCCGATTTCATTGAAAACTCAATTGGTAATGTAAAGAAAGCCTTATACGAAGGCTCAATCTTCGTGATTATCATTCTATTGGTTTTTCTAATGAATTACCGCACAACACTTATCTCATTATTGGCTATCCCCTTATCACTACTCTTCACGATCATTACACTGAAGCTATTGGGAATTACTATTAATACAATGACTCTGGGAGGTATGGCTATTGCTATTGGTGATCTCGTAGATGATGCGATTATCGATGTTGAGAATGTTTATAAACGGCTTCGACAGAATTTCAAGCTGCCTAAAGAAAAACGAGAGAAGTCACTTGTTGTGATTTATAGTGCCTCCTGCGAAATTCGGTCTTCAATTATAAATGCAACCTTTATTATTATTGCGGCATTTATACCCCTTTTCTTCCTTACTGGTATGGAAGGTCGAATGCTTCAACCACTTGGGATTGCCTTTATTGTTTCGCTATTTGCATCTTTAATTACAGCGCTTACCGTAACTCCTGTTCTTTGTAGCTTTATGCTGACGAACGACAAAATGTTAGATCGTAAGGGTAAAGAAAGTTGGTTGGTTACCAATTTGAATAAACTTTACGAAAAGTCATTAAATAAGGCCTTAGAGTTTAAATACTTTATTCTAGGATCAGCAAGCGTCCTGTTTATTGCTTCACTTATTATCATGAGTAGCTTGGGACGTAACTTTCTTCCTGATTTTAATGAAGGATCGCTTACCATTACTGCAATTACAAAGCCAGGCATATCTCTTGAAGAATCGAACAAAATAAAGAACCTTGCAGAAAGAGCACTCATAACAATTCCTGAAGCTAGACTAACGGCTCGTCGTACAGGTCGTGCTGAATTGGATGAACACTCTTTTGGTGTGAATACATCGGAGATTGAAGTACCATTCACACTAACGGATAGAACAAAGGCTGAATTTCTTGCTGATGTCCGTAGTAAATTGGGTGAGATTGCAGGTGTTAACTTTGCAATAGGACAACCCTTGAGTCACCGAATCGACCATATTCTATCGGGAACCAAAGCAAATATTGCCATTAAAATTTTTGGTAGCGATCTTTCCAAGATGTTTCAAATGGCCAATGAGATAAAGGGCTCTATAGAATCAATAGAAGGCGTTGTGGATATAAATGTGGAGCAGCAAGTTGAGATTCCGCAGATTCAGATTCGCCCTAAACGCGACATGTTAGCTAAGTATGGTATCTCCATCTCGAATTTCTCTGACTTTATCGATATCGCCTTTGCAGGTGAAAAGGTTTCAGATGTATTCGAAGGTGTTAAGGCTTTCGACTTGGTTGTTCGATATAATGAAGAAAATCGTGGTAATATTGACGCACTTCGTAATGCTTTAATCGACACTTGGGATGGCAAGAAAATTCCTTTTAGCTATGTGGCGGATATTCAATCTCTATCGGGTCCAAACACAGTAAGTCGTGAAAATGTACAACGTAAGTTGGTTGTATCTGCCAATGTTGCAGAAAGAGATTTACGCTCTGTAGTAACAGATATTAAAGCAGCGGTTGATCAGGATATCAAAATTCCTGAAGAGTATCGGATTGAATTTGGAGGACAGTTTGAAAGTGAAGCAAAGGCATCGAAGACTTTAGCCTTGACTTCTATCATCTCATTCTTGATTATCTTTTTATTATTGTTTCAGGAATTTCGTTCATTCCAATTAGCTAGTATTATTTTATTAAATTTACCTTTAGCATTAATTGGAGGTGTTTTTACCATTTACTTTACCTCTGGAATGCTTAGTATTCCTGCTATTATTGGTTTCATTACCCTCTTTGGTATTGCCACACGTAATGGTATTCTACTCATCTCAAATTACCTGAGTATGTTAGATAAAGGCCTAGAGATAAAAGAAATTATTGTTCAAGGATCGATCCACCGTTTGAGCCCGATTTTAATGACAGCCTTAACTGCTGCCTTAGCCTTGGTTCCGATGGCTCTTGGGGGTGATGAACCAGGTAACGAAATTCAGAGCCCAATGGCTGTTGTGATTTTAGGTGGTCTATTAACGTCTACCCTACTAAATATGTATATTATTCCTATTGTATATCTATTATTAAACTCTAAAAAGAAATCAATATGAGATCAATATTAATGGGTCTATTTGCTATAGGATTGAGTCTGAATGTTCAGGCTCAATCAGACCTAAAAGAGATTCTTCAGGCTGTGGAGACTAATAATTTGAGTTTAAAAGCTCAGAATAACTATATCGAATCGCAAAAGATAGGTTTCAAAACAGAGATGAATTTAGCCAATCCTGAGATTGAGTATGAAAAAAACTTCTCCGATTCAGATGGAAATCCTTATGAGATTCTTATCAGCCAGGATTTCGATTTCCCTACGGTTTATTTGTACAAGAATAAGATTAGGAAAGCAAAAACGGCTAATCTTAGCAATCTCATGCAGCAAAGTCGACAGGATATTCTCCTAAGTGCTAAAAAAACATGTTTGAATTTGATTTATCAGAATAAACAAAAAGAGCAATTAAGCATTCGTTACGAGAACGCTCAGAAATTAGTTTCTTTCTTTCAGAAGAAGCTTGAAAAAGGTGATGCCAATATTTTAGAGATGAATAAGGTGAAGATTGTTTTATTGAATATCAAGAATCAACTTCAGCTTTGCAATACGCAAATCATCAACCTAAAACAAGAGTTGAAACAACTGAATGGTGGCCAACCAATTGAATTCAAAACAATTCTTTACCCTAAGGTTTCACTTGAAGAAGACTTATCAAAGCTTGAAATGGATGTTCTAAGCAATAGCCCTGGCTTGAATCAAATGAAAGCCAATATGGATATTGCATCAAAACAGACCCGTTTGGCAAAGAATCAGGTCTTACCTAAGCTAAGTTTGGGTTACCGTTACCTGAACTCTGATATCAACAAGTCTTACAATGGTATAAATGTGGGTATTAGTATTCCTCTGTGGGAAAGTCGCAATAAGGTTAAATTTGCTAAGTTGAACCAACTGTCACAGGAAAGTCAGTTTCTATCACAGGAGAAGATGGTTCTTTCAGACATTCAGAAAAACTATCAGAACTATCAGGGTTTAAAAGCTTCTCTTGATGAATACCGCTTAATTCTTGATGGCAGTAATATGAATGAACTTTTGAAAAAGGCACTTGATTTTGGGCAGATATCGAGCATTGAGTACTTTATGGAAAGTATCTATTTCTACGAAAGTTACGATACCTACCTACAAGTTGAGAAAGAATACCATTTGGCTGTTGCTGATTTGTTAAAACACCAGCTATAAACTTCGTCCCCTTTAGTGGTAATAGAACTTAGCTAAAGAAATACCTTTAATAAACCAGTTGAATTATTTCAGCTGGTTTTTTTGTTTCACAATCTCATTACAAGTCTGAATATAAAAGACAATAGCAAAAAAAATCACAGCAAACTTTAGTCTGTTGTGATCTGATTTTCCTTATATGCTATAAGCAATAATCGATCCGATTAATATAGAATCTTGCTACCTAAATTTTAATATTCTTTCCCTCGTTCATCAATCATAGGAACAAAACGAACAGGAATAACATCCTTTCTAACCAATTCTCCATCTATCTTTTTCAGTAGAACCAGACTTTTCACATTCTTTTCTCCTATTGGGATAACGAGACGACCATTTTCATCCAATTGATCAATCAGAGCCTGTGGTATTTTACTCGGTGAACAAGTGACTATAATGGCATCATAGGGCGCATGTTCTTCCCATCCTATATAACCATCGCCCCATTTTAGGTGCAGATTATCGTAATTTAATGACTCAATTGTTGTTTTAGCTTTTAAAGCGAGCCCCTCCACAATTTCAATGCTATATACTTCTTTGCATAGTTCTCCCAGAATAGCAGCCTGATAACCTGAACCTGTTCCAATTTCAAGAACCCTACTCTTCGAATTGATATCCAAAAGTTGGGTCATAATACCAACGATATAAGGCTGAGATATGGTTTGCCCAAATCCAATAGGCAAAGGAGAATCTGAATAGGCTAAATGACGGAACTGACTGGGAACAAATAAATGTCTCTCAACTTTTTGCATCGCTTTAATTACAGCCCTTTCTTTAATACCCCGGGCGGCAATCTGCTCCTTAACCATTTTATAACGCAATTCCTTATAATTCATATCTTGAGCTCTAGCTTCTCCATTCTGGCCACACAAAAACCCCAAAAAGAAGAAACTTATTATTAGGTATCTATTCATTATTCTCTTTTTTGTACAAAATAAAGTTACGATAATATCTTTAATATTATGGCCATTCAAGGGCATTCTTTATGTTTTAAACAAATCCTCACAAAGCATAAAATAGGATCGTTAGAGAGTAATTAACAAGTGACTGGTAATTAGGCTTGTGAAGTGTAAAAAAACAGATCCTGTCAAACTTAAGTTTAACAGGATCTGATGATACCATACTCCTAATTAGTTTAATAATCTTTTAAGAATATATCGACCTAATTAAATGAGAACTATTTTTTGAACAAAGGATCTGCTCCAATTGTTCCAACCAGGCTTTCAAGATAAGCTTCAGTTTTCACGTGCTCAAGCTCTGATTTTGCTTTAGCTAAACGATCTTCAAGATCCATCGTTTCATTCCATTCTGAATTATTCTTATCAGCCATGAAATTATTCAAATAATCAATTTGTTTCACGAAGTATTGAATATCGATATCTTGCTTACGCTTCAATCGAGCTTTATACCAATCAGAATTGATCACCACATCACGATCAAACATCTTACGCAACTCAGGATCACTAATCTCTTTGCCATCGTACTGACCAAAGGCCATGATGCTCAATAAGACTTGTAATGGTGGAATTGCAGCAGATATACTATCGTCCTTAAAGTAATTGATAGCCACTTTCTCTTGTGCTTCAACAATATTCTTGATACCATCAGCAAAAGCTTCCATATCTTGAATCTCAGGCTTCAACATTCTTTCGTTGAATACATTCTGAGGCTCATCAAAAATTCTGTTCAAATAACGGAAAAGGAAACCTTCAGTAATACGGTAACCCAAACGACTTGCGTGAATCTTTTCACCATTATATTCGAAGTCATTCATTTTCTCAAGAGAACCTTCTTCAATTAAATGTTTAGGATCACGGCTATCTTCACTTAAACGACACCAAAGTTCAGGAATCAATAAAGAAACATCATGATCGAAACGGTTCTCAGTTCCTACATGTCCTGCAGCTGATGAAAATCCTTGGTATCCAGTGATAATATAAGATAATAAGGCATTATTCAAGTCAGTTGTTGGACTCAACATATTGAAAGGTCCTTTGGTCAATGCTCCTTCTGTACCAGCACCTGTTGTAGATGGTGATTTACCTGTTAGAGAACAAATAAAGTCCATAAACAATTCAGGTAACTCTTGATAATGAATTGGATTGTAAACACTCAAAGCGCGAATGCCTGCTTTCTTATCGGCAGGGTTATTACGACGTCCTGGTAATACAGCATTTACAGGATGATGAACAGGCTGATCCATAGGAATTTTTCTAGCCAAACGAACACCAACCTCTGCCAACTTATCGTCGATTGGGTTTACCAAATCTGGACGAATTTGCAAGTAACGTGGGTTTTGAGAAGGTGCACCATTTACAATTCGTGTATGAGATGGCGTGATAAAGTAATTGCCTTTTTCACTGTTAGCACCTTTACGTATCAAATCCTGAATAGGCTTGGTATATAGATCAAAACCAATGGCATCAGCCATTAACTCCTGACCGTCTTCTGTAGTCATTGGTTCGTAGTTCGATGTAAAATTACCTCTCATCGAAAGATCTGCCTCTGCTTCCTTATCGTATCCTCTATGAACGGCTTCATCAGGGCGTTGGAAGAAACGACGCTCACAGTTGGTTGTAATCTTAACCGACTTGTTGTCGTAAGCCTCATTCAAATATGAAAGACTGCTTGTAGGTAAAACTACTGAAGCGGTGATATCATCCTCCATTTGGATTTTTGCAGAAGCGATAAAGTCCTGACGTAATTTATGAAGGAACCATGAATTATCTGTTGCAAAACCAACACGTAAATAACTTGCTACAATCTTACGGTTATTATAAAGTAATTCGTGCCCTTTCTTACCATTCACCATATCCACAGAGAAATAATTTCTCCAATCACGACCTGTGCGACCTTCGCGGTAGAATCGTTTGATGAAAAGAACCAATCCTTTTACATGGTCTGGTATAGATTGTAAGTAATTGTTATACTCTTCGGTATAATATTTCGAAGGCGTTAGCAGTTTAACAACTGACCCTAAAGAACGTTTTGAATTCAATAATGGACGTGAAGGCTGAGAGCGATCAGAATGATCTTTCCAACGATTTGAATAGTCGTAATTAAACACTTCATCTGCCATATCAAAATCATTATCCATATCCTGAATGTAGAATGAACTGTAGATAATGGCATTTAATAGTGACTTCGAAATTTCAGACTTACCTCCACCAGATACCGTACATGGCTTATGGCAGAAAGTTCCCTCCGCATAAGTACTCACCAAGCGCCATGATGGAGCTGATGGATGTTTTTCCATATGTAATTTATAGCCTGATGGATGCACGTAATAATGCCCAGGCATTAAACGAATCGTTTGATCTTGACCGTCCTTTACCCAACTTACTGTACTTTTATATAAATCAATCTTGGCATGTCCATCGATATAAATAATATTCTCATATTCTTTATCAACTGCATATCCTTCAGATTTTACATCAACAGTATCGCCTAATTGCTTCATCACTTCGTCGAAAACATATTGCTTCTTAAGAATGTTATTCATAAAAAGTGTTCCGTCGAAATTATCACCTAAATTCTTACGTGGAAACGCAATGGCGCCACCTGAATGCTCTTCCTCTGCCAAACCATATAGGTTAGCCGAGAAACTGATCTGGGTTTTAATTTCTTTTTTAGAGTATCCAAAGTAGTTATCGGCAATAAGTGTAATAACCACACCTTCCTCGCTTCTACAAGTTACCTTAAAGGGTTGTCCGCCGTTATAAAGTTCATTCTCTTCTTTCCAACAAACACCATCGTTACGCTGACGTTCTGTAGCCTTGTCGTAATGAGGTAAACCAAGCTCTTTCTTAGTCAATTCCAACAATTGTGGAGCCAACACAACACAACCCGTATGACCGGTCCAATGTTCAATATCCAAACCAGCATCATTCGAAGGCAAGTGAGGATCACCCGCATTACCAAAAATAGATTCAACAAAATCGAGGTTACTAACGAAAGCTCCTGGCACAAAGAAACGCACTTCCATTGATTTCTGAGAAATAACACCTTTCACCTCAGGACATACAACAGGACGCAATAACAATGAAACCATCATTTTGGCTTTCTCGTCTTGAGTTGCTGTAAAAGGAAGTGTTTTAAATTTATCTGATGGATTAAAAGCAGAATCCAAAAACTTCAGGAATGCATACTTTGGTAATTCTATCTTATCTAGTGGTGCAGGTAAGTTTCCTTCTACAATATGAAATGAACCTTTGGTCGTTCTTCTATCGTGCTTAGGATTGTGCAGGACACCTTGTTTTATACGGTATGAACTTAAATAATCAGTTATATATTCATTCTTATGTGGTGGTAAACTTAGCTCACGAGCAATCCCTTCCTGATCTAAAGTAAACGTTGAAGTCGGTAACTGAGGGACTTCCTGATTCAATTCTTTAAAATATTCATTCAGAAAGTTCTGAATACGCTGGTCTGAAGGACAGTGATGATCCGCAAGTAAACGAGATTTCACACGATAATTTTGAATCAAACTATCTGTCAACGCAATAAATTTAGCATCAGACAATTCGTCATCTTCTTCATTAAAGATTGGTTGTCCCATAGCTGCTAATTGCAGATTAATATAACGAATCAGATCCTTCTGAGCGACCTCTCCATTTTTCGATTGGATTTCGCGATAAGTTGTTTTAATATTCTCCATATCTTGAGTTTTTAATAGCTTTTTAAGACTGTGTCCGTATCAAATTTACAGAAAATATCTATCCTAAAAAATGCATTAAAAGACTCTTATATGCTGTTTATCATTTAAAAATTCAATAATTTTTCATATACTATAAGAGCGCTCTCCGAAAACGATTTAAGACTGAATAAAATATATCACAATAATGGCCTATTTATATCAAAAAAGAGCTTTATTCATCTAAATCGATAAATAAAACTCTTTCAAATAGCCCCAGATGAGCTAAAAATATATGTTATAAATCAGTTTACCACTTCCCTTTCTTCTTAAAAAGCTTATTTAGGCCAATAAACAGGGTGTAAGCAGCAAAAGCAACAATCAAAATCCGCAGAATAAGCTTCTGATCGTAGTTGCCTTCTGCTAGCATAATATCGCGTGACAATGCAGGCATCATAAAAACGATGATAAAAAATAAGACCACAACTTGAAGCCAAAGAAAAAAGCTTTTGATTTTAGGGTGTTTGCTTGGCTTCTTTCCAGGAATTTCCTGTGATTGCTTGGCCATTTTAGAGCGTTGATTTTTAAGAATCTTTGGCTCTTCGACTGCTTTCTTTGAAAATTTCTTTTTTAACTGAGTCCCTAACAAAAATGCAAAAACACTCAGCCCAACCAGAATATATAGTTCTTTATTCATTTTCTTTGTATTAATCCTTTTCTCACCTAAAAATACGTTGTATAAGCTTTCATTTCCTTACGTTTTGCAGGCACATTATCACAAACTTTATCCAACAAATCCCAAAATGATTTTGAATGATTTTTCTCAATGGTATGACATAATTCGTGAAGTAAGACCATATCAATTAAATGTTCAGGCAAACGCATTAAATGAAGATTTAAACTGATATTATTATCTCCAGAACAAGATCCCCAACGGGTACTGGCATTTCGAACTGAAACTTTATTGAATTTAAAACCAAAGGATTGAGCTAGCTCTTCTAAACGTTTAGGCAAAACATATTGGGCTTCCTTTCTTAGTGTTTCGATTATCATCTTTTTGATAAAATCCTGAAAGCCTTCCGTTTTAAGATCGAAATTCTCTGGATAATTGATTTGAATCAAGCACTGTTTGACACTTGCACTAACTCGATTTTCATTGCAAGGATTCATTCTCAATTCATGATACTTAGTTTTAAAAACAGTATCCAAATCGAAAAATAAATTTTGGTTTTCCTTCGCTTGAATTTTTAAATTTTGTTTAGCAATCCAATCTTTATGACTTTGTGCAAAATCGATAGCGGTCTGCCAATCCAAAAGAGTAGGAACATTAATCCAGATGCCCTTATTGGGTGCCATCCGTAAGGATAAACGTTTAAAACGTGAATCCTTTTTAAGAGTTACTTCCCCTAAACCATCAAGTCTTATCTTCTTCTCAATCTTCATAAATAAAAAATAGCTTTACCCAGGAGGCAAAGCTATCAGAATTATTCCGTTTAGGAAAACTTATGCTTTAATCAATTCACTTAATTTTGTAAAAGAAGTGTCTGTATTATTAATTAAATCAGTAAAAACTGCTTTGTAATGTGCTTTCACCAATTTAGGGTTATCCTTACCATCAGGATGATTGGCACGAGCAACTAAGTTATTACGGTTTGCAACCGTTTCCTTAACAATCTCCATAACCTTATCTTGATTGCCTGGATGCAAATAAATATAATTGTAGCAATCAGAAATAACTTCAAAAGTCAAAAAGTCAATATCTTTTTTTAATTTTCTTCTACTCGCCATAGCTTCTTAATATTAATTGTTCTTATTCAAAATTCTTTGCAAATATACTAAAATTGCCAAAATATGCATCACACTATAGAGCGATAAAAATATACAGTTTAGTCGATGCAATAATTTTATTTGAAAAAACCTTACAATCCTAAGACTCAATATCCATGGGACTTCCAGCATCAAATAGAACCAGGAATAAAAATAAATTCAATCAGATCTACTTGTTTCTTAAATTTTTATTCTAATCTTTGTCGCAGATAAAACGCAAAAACTATGATTTTTATAGCACTACATCACCATCATCATTTTTTCTTACCTCAGGTGAGCCGATGATGTTATGCAAAAATCTCAAGTGATAAATTCATAACTATTAACGCCAACCTGATTTCAGGTTGGCGTTTTTGTTTACAAGCAATTCTGAAATCAAATTTTATTACAAAAACAGAATAATTACAGGACTTAAAACACAAAACAATGATTTTTAAAACACAGTCTCATCATTATCATCATTTATACTTACTTCAGGTGAGCTGATACTGTTATGCAAAAAATTTAAGTGATAAATTCATAACTATTAACGCCAACCTGATTTCAGATTGGCGTTTTTGTTTGTGCCCATTTCTGGAATTAGGTTTTATAAAAACAAAAATGAGTACAAGACTAAAAATTGCCATTCAAAAATCAGGAAGACTGCAAGAAGATTCATTAAGAATTTTAAAAGAATGTGGTATTTACATCGACAATGGAAAAGATCAACTCAAAGCGCGAGCTCAAAACTTTCCCTTGGAAGTTCTTTATCTGAGGAACTCAGACATTCCGGAATATGTTCAGGATGGGATTGCAGATATCGCCATTGTTGGAGAAAATGTTGTTGTGGAAAAACAAAAAAAGGTTCAAATACTTCAAAAGCTTGGTTTCTCGAAATGCCGACTTGCCATGGCGATTCCTAAGGATGATGAATACAATGGCCTTGAATACTTCCAGGGAAAAAAACTGGCAACCTCCTACCCTAATTCATTAAAAGCCTTTCTCGATGAGAATAATTTAAACTCTGAGATCCACGTTATTTCTGGTTCTGTTGAAATTGCGCCTAATATTGGTTTATCCGATGGCATATGCGATTTGGTTAGCTCGGGAAGCACGCTTTTCAAAAATGGACTTAAAGAAGTTGTTGAAATTCTTTCATCACAGGCCTGCCTGGTTTGTAACGAGAATATATCTGAAGAAAAGCAGGCTATTTTGAATGATTTGTTATTCAGAATGAGAGCGGTATTGGCTGCCAAGAACAACAAATACGTTTTGCTAAATGCTCCTACTGATAAGATTGAAGCAATAAGCAATATTCTACCTGGCATGAAAAGTCCAACAGTAATGCCTCTGTTGAAAGAAGGATGGAGCTCCATTCACACTGTTATCAATGAAAATGACTTTTGGACTGTCATAGATCAGCTTAAAGCCAATGGTGCTGAAGGTATCCTCACTATTCCAATCGGTAAAATGATTCTTTAATTTTTAAATATCAAGACAATGCAAACTATAAAATACCCACAAAAAAACAATTGGAATACTATTCTATCACGTCCTACTATTGAATTAGAGGAAATGGAGGAAGTTGTCAACCAAATTTTCAAAGAAATTAAAGCTGATGGTGACGCTGCTCTCAGAAAATACACTTGGTTTTACGACAGAGTTAAAATTGATAAATTGTCAGTAAGTCAAGCTGAGATTGATGATTCAGAACAGTTTATCTCTGATGAATTGAAAAATGCAATTCAAGTTGCGGCCCAGAATATTGAGAAGTTTCACAAAGCTCAAATGCCTGAATCCAGAACTATTGAAACCACTGAAGGCGTAACTTGTTGGAGAAAGTTTACTCCAATTGATAAGGTCGGTTTGTATATTCCCGGAGGGTCTGCGCCCTTATTTTCTACAGTTCTGATGTTGGGGATTCCAGCACGAATAGCAAACTGTCAGGAAGTTGTCTTGTGTACTCCTCCGGATAAGAAAGGAAAAATTAATCCAGCTATTCTTTATGCATGTAAGCTAGTTGGTATTTCTAAGGTCTTCCGAATTGGAGGCATTCAGGCTATAGGGGCCATGGCTTTAGGGACAGAATCAATTCCTGGTGTTTATAAGATTTTTGGTCCAGGTAACCAATTTGTAACAGCAGCTAAACAAACAGCCAGCAAACTAGGCATTGCAATCGATATGCCAGCAGGTCCATCAGAGGTTTTAGTTATGGCTGATGAAAGTGCCGTTCCTGAATTTGTAGCAGCCGATCTTTTATCTCAAGCCGAGCACGGTCCCGATAGTCAAGTGATTCTTCTTTCCTGGAACGAGGCATTGGTTGAGAAAGTTCAGGTTGAATTAGCCAAACAACTTAAGAATCTTTCGAGAGAAGCTATTGCAACAAAAGCGCTGAATAATTCCAAGATAATTTTGGTGAAATCAGCGGAAGAAGCACTTGAGATCAGCAATCTGTATGGCCCAGAACACTTAATTGTTTCTGTTAAGAACGAAGATGAGATATTGAATAGTATCCAAAATGCAGGATCCGTCTTTATTGGCAATTACACACCCGAAAGTGCCGGCGATTATGCATCGGGAACCAATCACACCTTACCAACCAATGGTTACGCCAAGTCGTATTCAGGTGTTGGACTAGGCTCTTTTATGAAGAGTATAACCTTTCAGAAAATTACACGCAAAGGTTTAGAAAACTTAGGACCTAGCATCGAAATAATGGCTGAAGCTGAACAGTTAGCCGCTCACAAAAATGCCGTTAGTATTCGTTTAAATAGAACTTGTTAAGAATACGCTTAAACCGTAAATAAGATGAATACAAAATTTAAACTGGAAAATCTAATTCGTACAAATGTGAAAACTCTCAATCCCTACTCTTCTGCCAGGGACGAGTTTTCTGGTACAAGTTCTATCTTTCTGGACGCTAACGAAAATCCTTTTGATAATGGAATCAATCGTTATCCTGATCCACAACAATGGGCTCTAAAGAAACGCTTGTCCGAAATTAAAGGGCTAGCCAAGGAGAATATGATTTTAGGTAATGGCAGTGACGAGATTATTGATTTGTTATTGAGAGCATTTTGTGAGCCATCGAAAGATAAAGTCATTATTTGCAATCCGACCTATGGCATGTATCAGGTTGCCGCGCAAATCAATGATTTGAAGATTTGTGACTTAAAGCTTGATTCGAACTTTCAACCTGACGTAAAAGGCATTTTAGATAATAATGACAGTAAACTCCTTTTTCTTTGTTCACCCAATAATCCGACAGGTAATCTCATTGAGAAAAAGATTCTAACTGAATTATTGAATCGATTTAAGGGACTAATTGTTCTGGATGAAGCTTATATCGATTTTGCTGCTGATGCAAGTATGATTAAGGAACTTTATAAGTATCCAAACCTGATCATCTTACAAACCCTGTCAAAAGCCTGGGGGATGGCAGGTATTCGTTTGGGTATAGGAATGGCCTCTCGTGAAATCATTGAAGTATTGAACAAGATTAAGCCGCCATATAATGTCAATACGCTAACCCAGGAGAAAGCACTTGAACTATTAGGCGATGAAAAAAGAAGTCAGGATGAAATAAAACTCTTACTTAAAGAAAAGGAATGGATGTTAAAAGAACTGAGACGCCTTTCTTTTGTTGAAAAAGTGTTCCCTTCTCAAGCAAATTTCATACTTATTCTAGTTAAGGATGCCAATGCGCTTTATCAGTTTTTAATTGAAAAAGGTATCGTTATCCGAAATAGAACCACTATTTCACAGCTTCAGAATTGTCTTAGAATAAGTATTGGAACCATTATTGAAAACCAAAGTTTATTCATGGCTCTCAAAGAGTTTGATAAGAAATAAAATGCGAACTATTCAACCAAAATAAACCACCTCATGCAAAATACATCACAAAAAAAGAAAGTTCTCTTTATCGATAGAGATGGGACGCTCATTATTGAGCCACCTTTAGATTTTCAAGTTGACAGTTTGGAAAAACTGGAGTTTTACCCTGGCGTTTTTCAAGGTTTGGGCAAAATTGCTTCTCAGCTCAATTTCGAATTGGCAATGGTAACCAATCAGGATGGTTTGGGAACGGATTCATTTCCCGAAGCTGATTTTTGGCCTGCCCAAAACAAAATGATGCAAGCATTAGAAAATGAGGGAATCTCATTTAATGAGATTATCATAGATAAAACTTTTCCTGAAGACAATGCTCCTACTCGCAAGCCAGGTACTGCACTTTTAGAGCAATATTTATCAGATGAATACGATTTAGAAAACTCCTTTGTTATAGGCGATAGATGGACCGATGTTGAATTAGCTAAGAACCTGAATGCAAAAGCCATCTTTATTAATGCCGAACAATCTGAATCAGAAGATCAAAATGATTTAAAGAAACAAATCGCTTTGCGAACCACATCCTGGGACCAGATATTTGAATTTTTGCGCTTAAGTGAAAGGACGGCTTTAATTGAACGCAACACCCTTGAAACACAAATCAGAATTGAATTGGATTTAGATGGCAGTAGCCAAGGAAAAATCAACACAGGCTTGGGATTCTTCGATCACATGCTGGAACAAATTCTAAAACACTCAGGCATCAATCTCTCAATTTTAACGGTAGCCGATTTAAATGTAGACGAACACCACTGCATTGAAGACACAGGCATTGCCTTGGGCGAGGCCTTCAAAAAAGCATTAGGTGATAAACTGGGAATAGAACGTTATGGCTTTTGTTTGCCTATGGATGATTGCCTTGCACAGGTTGCTCTCGATTTTGGCGGACGAAACGAACTAGTTTGGGAAGCGGACTTTAAAAGAGAAATGATTGGTGATGTTCCAACCGAGATGTTTTCACACTTTTTCAAATCCTTTTCCAATGGCGCCTTATGCAACCTGAATATAAAGGCCGAAGGTAGAAATGAGCATCACAAAATTGAAGGCATTTTTAAAGCCTTTGCCCGTGCTATTCGTATGGCCATCAAACGCGATGTAAATAATTTACAAGTGCCCTCAACCAAGGGACTTCTATAAGAGAAAGACATGAGCAAACAAAATATAGTGATTATCGACTATAAAGCAGGTAACGTTCAATCGGTAAAATATGCACTCGAACGTCTAGGCGTTTATGCAAAAGTTTCGAATTGTGAAGAAACAATACGCCAAGCAGACAAGGTGATATTCCCTGGAGTTGGAGAAGCAGCCTGGGCGATGAAAAAGCTAAAAGAAACAGGTTTGGATCAATTGATTCCTCAACTTAAACAACCTGTATTGGGTATTTGTCTGGGGATGCAACTCATGTGCACCAGTTCGGAAGAAGGCGATACCAAAGGACTGGGTCTTTTTCCTGTCAAGACTCTTAAGTTTCCCGCTGAAGATAAGGTGCCACATATGGGTTGGAATCAGATCAGGCAACAGAAAGCTGAGCTATTCAATGGGATTAAAGAGAATAGCTTTGTCTACTTTGTTCACTCCTACTATGTTCCTTTAAACGAACACACAACTTCTGAAACACATTATATCAGAAGTTTTTCTGCCAGTCTTCAAAAGGCCAACTTTTACGCTTGTCAGTTTCACCCTGAAAAATCAGGAGATATTGGACAAGAGATATTAAACAACTTTATTAAGCTATAAAGCATGAACAATATAGAAATCATTCCTGCTATCGACATTATTGGAGGACAGTGTGTTCGATTGACCAAGGGAAATTACGAGACTAAAATCATATACGACTCCAACCCTCTGAATGTCGCCCGCACTTTTGAGAAAGCTGGTATCAAACAATTGCATCTGGTTGATTTGGAGGGAGCCCGGTCGAAAAATATTTGCAACGCTCTTATTCTGAAAAAGATTAGTGAGAATACCAATTTGAAGCTTGATTTTGGCGGCGGTCTGAAATCTAAGGCTGATATCGATTTGGCTTTTGAGTCGGGTGCATCACAGATTACACTTGGAAGCTTAGCGGTAAGTGATCCTGATCTATTTGACCTTTGTTTGGAAGAATATGGTGCAGAACGAATTATTCTAGGGGCAGATGTTAAGAATGGATTCATCGCTACATCAGGATGGGAAAAAGATTCGGGTATTGAACTCTTCGATTTTCTTGAAACGTTTCTGAAAAAAGGAATTCGCAGAGTCATTTGTACCGATATTTCCAAAGATGGGATGTTAGAAGGACCAGCTATTGAGCTCTATCAATCGATTTTAAAGCAATTCCCCGAAATACAGCTTATTGCCAGTGGTGGAGTATCCTGTATCGAAGATGTGAGAGCTTTGAATCACACCCATTGCACGGGTGTGATTATTGGGAAAGCTATCTATGAAAATCGAATTAAACTTGAAGATTTAGTAAATGAATTTATACTCTAATCGATGCTAGCAAAACGAATTATACCCTGTCTGGATATAAAGGATGGACGAACCGTTAAGGGAATCAACTTTGTCGATTTAAAGGATGCAGGTGATCCTGTTGAATTAGCTAAAGCTTATGCAGAGCAAGGTGCCGACGAATTGATTTTTCTGGATATAACGGCCACTCATGAAAAGCGTAAAACCTTACTTGAACTGGTTGAGAAGGTAGCCCAGGTGCTCAATATCCCCTTCACCGTGGGAGGTGGTATCAGTAGTTGTGAAGATGTGGCGCAGATACTAAAGGCTGGTGCAGATAAAATAGCCATCAATTCATCAGCAGTTCGTCGTCCCGAATTGATTACTGAATTAGCTAATCGCTTTGGCTCGCAATGTGTGGTTTTGGCCGTAGATGCTCGCGAGACGGAAGATGCTTGGGAAGTTTACTTGAATGGTGGACGAATTCCAACTGGAATCAAACTCTTCGACTGGCTGAAGGAAGCTGAAAGACGCGGTGCCGGAGAAATACTCTTTACGTCCATGAATCATGACGGAACAAAAAATGGTTTTGCCAACAAAGCGCTGGCTGAAATTTCTGAAATGCTTAGTATTCCATTGATAGCATCGGGAGGAGCCGGCAACATGCAACACTTTGCTGATGCTTTTGCCAAAGGAAAGGCTGATGCGGCTTTAGCGGCCAGTGTTTTTCACTATAAAGAAATTGAGATTCCCAAATTGAAAAACTATCTAAAATCAGAAAGTATTCCTGTTCGATTATAAATAATGTAAGAGTGAAGAAGTAAATGTGTCAATGATTTAATTGCATTCGTCGACTGAAAAATTGACTCTCGATAAAAAAAAATTAAAGATGAACTATACAGAATTAATCAACCAAATAGATTTCAGCAAAGGTGATGGCCTTGCTCCTGCCATTATACAAGATGTTCAAACACAAAAGGTCTTAATGCTAGGCTATGTGAACAAGGCATCGCTGGAAAAAACACTTAAAGAAAAACGAGTTTGTTTTTACTCTCGTAGTAAAGAACGCTTGTGGACAAAAGGCGAAAGCAGTGGCAATTACCTGAATTTTATCAGCATGAGTTTGGATTGCGACAAGGACAGTTTGCTGATTAAGGTGAATCCTGAGGGACCAGTTTGCCACACAGGGAGTGAGACTTGCTGGAATGAGACCAATACAAAATCTGAAATTGATTTTCTTTTACAACTACAGAATGTGATTGAAGAACGAAAAAACAATCTTTCAGAGAAATCGTATACCGCTAGTTTATTCAAAAAAGGGATGAATAAAGTTGCTCAGAAGGTTGGAGAAGAAGCCGTGGAGTTGGTGATTGAAGCCAAAGATGACAATAAAGAATTATTTATGGGGGAAGCGGCTGATTTGATGTTTCACTATCTGGTACTTCTATCAGCTAAAGGCTATAAACTTGAAGAAGTTGTTGAGCTATTAACTCAAAGACACAAGTAAGTAAAAATCTGACAGGTTTAATAATAAGATGTAAATTAAATCTGTCAGGTTTGAATAGTTTAATAGGCTACCAATTTACTTATAACCTACAGCATTGATTTATGTTGATTTTCTAATGCCAACAGGTCTTCGACTCTGTCGGCTCATATCATCTTACTTTTTTATTTCAACAGCTTGAGGAATCAATCCAGGCTCGTAATTCAATTTCCCTTCAGATTGTGCCACAATGGTAGCGACGGTAGCGTCTCCGGTTACATTCACCACCGTTCGCAACATATCAAGAGGACGATCGATACCCAATATCAGAGCCAAACCTTCAACTGGTATGCCCACTGATGAAAGTACAATAATTAGCATAACAATACTCCCCCCCGGAATACCTGGAGTTCCAATAGAAGCAAGGGTCGCTGTTAATACAATCAACAATTGATCATAGATATCCAAAGGCACACCAAATACCTGAGCAATAAATACGGCAGCTATAGCCTGATAACAACTGGTTCCATCCATATTAATGGTTACCCCTACAGGCAGAACAAAGCTGGCAACTTCATTGGCTACACCCAGATGATTCTCAACCCGATCGAGCGTAAGAGGTAATGTGGCAGCAGATGAAGAGGTCGAGAAAGCCAAAAGTTGAGCTGGACTTATCTTCTTATAAAAATCACGATAAGAAACAGGTGTAAACAAACGAAGGAAAAGAGGATAAATGATAAAGATCATAACCAATAAACCTATAATCACGGTTATAGCATATAAACCAAGTGCGGCAAATAAATCGATATCTCCTGAAAAATCAACAATTAAGCCTGCTATAAGTGCAAAGACCCCATAAGGAGCGAAAGCCATAATCAAATCGATAATCTTAAGAATGATAGCATCAATTCCGTTAAAAAAATCCCGAACGACAACAATTTGTTTTTCTTCAAGTAAAACCATAGCAATGCCAAATAGTATGGCAAAGAATATAATCTGTAACATCTTGGTATTGTCACTGGCTGCCATAAAGAAGTTCGAAGGCACCATATCGACAAAGAACTGCAAAGGTGTTTCTTCCTTGACCTTTGCTGCCTGATCTTTTTTTAGATCAACAGTGCTGTTGAATTTTTCTTGAAGTTCAATTTTTTTATCCTCTGGGAAGGTGTTACCCGGCTGAATGGTATTCACTAAAATTAGACCTGAACTGACTGCTATTACAGTTGACAATACATATAGAGAGATCGTTTTGAAACCAATACGCGATAATTTAGAGATATTAGACAGGCTTGAGATGCCTTTCACCAATGAGACAAAAATCAAAGGTACAGCAATCAGCTTGAGCAGATTTAAGAAAATAGCGCCCCAAGGCTTAATCCAATTAAAAGTGAACTTGTCCCAACCCATCTTAACAGCCAAAAGTCCTGCTACGGCACCTAAAGCCATTCCGATCAATATTTTCACATATAATGGCATCTTCTTCTTTGTCATATTCTGCTTTTTATAAAAATGAAGCCTAAATATACAATAATTTACGCATGATGAATTAAGAATTAGGTGTGATGAATTAGGATTTAACAATTTGTGAAAATCAGTGTAATCTGCGCTTTATCTCTTTTAAAATCATTTTTAATCAGCGTCTCTCATTTATTTAAACTTAAGGCAAAAAAAAAACCGAAAGTCATATGACTTCCGGGTTATATCTTTACAGAGAGAATTAATTCATCTCTTATAATTCCTTTTTAAGGATTAGCAAGAACATCCGCCACCGCAACCACCTGGGCTACATCCGTTAGCTTCTGCTTTAATTGCGTCCATTTCTTCCTGAGTAGCGTCACGAACCTCGATAACTTCACCTTTGAAAAACAAATCATCACCAGCTAGAGGGTGATTGAAATCCATTGTTACAGTCTCTTCTTTTAGTTCAAGAACGATACCGTTCATACGACGACCTGAACTATCTTGCATAGGTACAACATTTCCTTCAGCAATCATTTCTGAATCAAACTCACCGTTTACTTCAAAAATGTTCTTAGGCAATTCGATAACAGCCTCTTCAGATGCTAAACCGTAAGCTTCTTCAGTCGCTAATTTAAAATCGAAAGATGCTCCAACAGATAACCCCATTAGGTTAGCTTCGAATTTTTCTAACATTTGTCCTGCACCACAATGGAATGTTAATGGAGTCTCAGCAACTGCTTTCTCGATGATTTCACCATCAATTTCAGTTTTCAACTCATATATAACCGAAACAACCTTATCTTTTGCAATAGTCATAACTCAAATATTTAATAATTGATAAAATTTTGCACAAAGAAAAGCTTTTTATTTGGCATCGCAAACAAAAAAAAGAGTTTTTGGTCTATTATTAAGATTCATTCCAGATGTGAGTCATTAAAATTTGCGAAGTTTATTTTCAATATGTTCCATTTTCCAGATATGATACAGGAATTCATCCTTGGGAATTTGTTCTTCTCCTTCGCTGATTAATGTTTCCACATCAGACAACTGAGTGGAAGTCAATTCAGTATTTTTCATGATAGAATCTCTCTTTATACTGTATTTTTTGTGATTCAAATCCAATGTCAAGCCATTTAAATGATCAAAATCGGTCACTGTAATTCTCTCATAGTTTAAAGTATGCCCATTCAAATTTCGAACAAAACCATTCGAATTAATGATTTCGGAATCTTCAGCCAAAGCATTGGCAATTTGAGAACGGAAGCCGGCCTTCTGAAAGCGATGTTTAAAATTGAAGGAACAATAATTAATTCCGATTTCAAGATGAGAATCACTGGCATATTTAATCAATTCTAAAGCCATGATTTCCGATTCCAAAACAAGAGGTCGTTCGTCAGCAACATAAGTATAGTCCCTCTTTAAAAGTTTAGGGGCATTATATTTCGTCAGTCTAAGCTGATGCAGGTTCAGGTTACTCACACCCGCTTTTATCATCTCGGGCAAAAGCAATTTCATTCTTTCCAATTCCTCGGGAATAGCAGGAATTTCGATTGTCACATTTTCGATAATACCCTTTGCCATTCTTACTTTATCGAGACTAAAATCTGTTGCTCCTATATCGAATCTTATTTCGTTTAAACCCAGCGCTGCCAGTTTCTTCAACTTGATTTCGTCAACCAAAATGCCATTGGTATAAAGCCAAACATACAAATCGGGCGAACACTTCTTCCTCAGCTTCTTCAGAAAATCGATAACTCTATCGAACACTAAAAAAGGCTCCCCACCACTAAATCCAACGCCCTTAAACTTAAAATGATTAACATATTCAGCATAGGCAGAAGCCGATTCGAAACTTAAACCTTGAGTCGAAGGCAGATCGTCGTGAGTTTGCGATGTGGGACAATAAAAGCAATTTGCATTGCATTTACCTGTTATAAACAAACAGCTCCAGAAGCCTGCCCCACATAACTTACAACCCTTCGAAATTTGTTTGTAAAAGGGTTTGGTATCCTTAAACAGCAAACTGTCTTTTGTAAACTCCAACAAGTCAGATCTTCGGCTTATTAGCTGTTCATCTCTGTAGGCATTATACCATCTAATTTGAGGGAATTCTATAAAATCCAGACTATTCCTATTTACAAGGATATTGTCATAAATATCTGAAGCTTCCATTGATACAATAATTTAAGTGAAATTAATATTACATAATGTGATAACACACAGCAATCAAATCGTTCATTAGAAGAACCATTTGTTTCAAGTTGGAAATTCCACAAATACCTGCAAATTGTCGTAAATTGTTATCAATTATTTAAGACAAATTCATAGAATGAAAAATCTACAGAAAGAGTTATAAATTACAGTTCGGAAAAAATATACAAAAACATCAAACGGCCATCTAGGTTTAGATAGCCTTTAGAAAGGATATGTGTTATTGATTTTGTAGACATGATAGCAACAAATGTACACTTAATTTTAAATTGAAATCATAAAACAAATTAAATTTCACCCTTAATTTGCACATTCATATTAATACGAAAACATCTAGCCTTATACCTCACATTACAAGGCGGTTACCAAATCGAACAGGATGCCTATTTTTCACCTCTTTTGAACAAGATCAGCCTTAGCTCCTTGGTCTTAATAAATCCCGCGACATAAAATCATAAGGCATTTATCTTATAATCAGATTAAGTTTATTTTTACGATTAGCAGTCGCCAAATTCGTTATATTATAAGATCACATGCCTCACTTCTTCTTTTCGCACAAATATTTCACCGCTATTTTGACTAAAAAACAAAATGAAAGCGTAATCTTTGCAGAATAATTACTGTAGCAAAATCAATTGCTGCAAAACAATAATTTGAGCTAAGCACCCAGTTTCTATTTGAGTTCAAACAAAAGAACAGGCTGTTCTTAAATATATATGATGGAAGAAAATCAGCAAAAGACTAAAAAGATATCGACTAAATATCAACCCAAAGGACTGACCCTACTTTACGAAGATCAGGATATCATTGTCGTAAACAAGATGAGTGGTCTTTTAACCATGGCAAGCGATAGGGAAAGAGAAAAAACAGCCTATTTCTTGCTAAGCAATTACGTTAAAAAAGGAAGTCCAAAATCCAAGAATCGAGTATTTATTGTTCACCGATTAGATAAAGACACATCGGGTGTTCTGGTTTTTGCAAAAACGGAGAAAGCCAAATTCTTTCTTCAGGACGAATGGCAAAGTTTCAGCAAGAAATATGTAGCTGTAATAGAAGGTAAAATGCGTGAAAAAGAAGGGATCATTACTTCTTATTTGGCAGAGAATAGTATTCATCGTGTATTCTCCGTTAGAAATGCAGACAAAGGCAAGTTTGCCAAAACAGGTTATAAGGTCGTTAAAGAATCTGAGCGATTTAGTTTAGTGAATATCCATTTGTTTACGGGAAGAAAAAACCAAATTCGCGTGCATTTTTATGAACAAGGTTGTCCTGTGGCTGGAGACAAAATTTATGGCGAAAAGAGTGTTGGCATTAAACGTTTGGCTCTTCATTCTGCACAACTGACTATCAGACATCCTCATACCAAAAAGGAGATGACATTTGAGGCCAATACGCCCAGCTACTTTAAGCAGTTAATTAAATAAAGCTAATAAATCAAAAAAAGATAGAACCACTAATGGATTTCGTCGATCTCGCAAGCTCGATTTTCACTGATTAACACAAATTAAAGTAAAGGTATTTCAAGCTATTGTATTCATAAGGAACAAAACCCAATTCACGCTTGTGACTTGGGTTTTCTTTATCTATATCGTTTCGGGCTCGACAACAATCATATTTAAACCTTGAATATCATCCTTCCAATTCTTAGGATAATTGATAATATAGTTGCTTATTCGTCTATATAACAATGGTTCGGTATGGTTTTGTAGATGTCTGATAATGAGACTGTAATAGATTGTTTGTATTTCCAGAAACATCCTAGTTATAAGCAGTTTGCAAATCTTCTCATGTCTCAAATCTCATATCTCACGAACTATTGTATAAGTCAGCATGACGTATAATGCGGTCATAATAATTGGCTTGCTAATTTTTTAGTATCTAATTGTTACTTACAACATTTATTTCTTTTGACGTTTGCAGTTTAAAGTTTACCCAATATTTTAGGGATTAGCATTCTTCTAGGGTATTTATTTAATTGTTTTTTTTCTGAAAAACTGAACTAGTGAAACGATAATTAGAACTAATAATACTGGTAAAATGATTACTAAATCCACTCGAATTATTGCACCGCCATACTCTTGAGATATTGCCCAATTCCACACATAAAATTCCCAAATTATATAGGCTAGGAGTGCAAAAAAGGTTATGATTTGTATATTAGTTACTTTTTTCATTTTGTATCTTTTTAAATTAATAAGGTGAGTTTCTCTCTGAAATGTTCGTTAAGGCACATTGGATATGGTAAAGGATAGTATAAGAATAGTAGCCGACTGTCTGGCACTTTCTTTCAAGCTACAAGAAAGTCGAGATGGGCTGATCCTGAATTCACGACTGTTTCGGCTATTGTTTTTATACACTATTGGTCGTAGTTTTTATTTTTCATAGTATTTATCAATGCCGCCATAACCTTTGATCAGCTTGTTTTCTTTTGTCTTTTCAATGAAGTTATTCAAACGTTTATCAAATTCATCAGGTCTTTTTCTTGCACTATCAATGTAAGCAATTCTAATTCGTTTATATGGTTCTGAAAGAATCTGATAATTCTTCCAAACGGTCATATCTGATTTTAACTGCTTAATTATGTCTTTCGGAAAAACGAATTCTTGTTGAATTATTTTTAAAACTTCGGGCTTAATTGACTTGTGAATCAAGTCCTTTTCAATTAGCCATTTCAAGCGTTCTATATTGGGTTGTGAGAAAGTCGAGTTTTTTCTTCTTTTGCAAAATCTTTGAATTGTGGTCTCTTCGTTTAGTGATTTAACTGTACTGTCAATCCATCCAAAACAAAGTGCTTCTTCAACGGCGTCATTATACAAGATTCGTTTCTTTCCAGTCTTCTTTAAAGGATACTCCAACCAAATATCATTCTTAGTCTCAAAATTCTTTTCGAGCCACTTTCTCCATTCTATTCGTTCAATGAAGTATTTGGTTGTTATTTCGTTCATTTCTTTAATGTGCCTAAAGGTCTTACTAAGTTGCGTGGGCGATTTCGAAGACTTACCCTTTCAATCCGCTCGAAAGCAAGCCGAGTAAAATTGTTTATATTTTTTGAACAAGCCAATTTAGTTGGCTTGCTGGTATTTCTTAATTGAACTAAGCTTTCAAACTGCACATCACCGCCCATGAAATTTAGCTTTTGTTAGATGTATGTTCTTTATTTTATTTCTTTTAACTATGTATGTGATTAGAAATACAAGTAATAAATAAGGAGAATAGAAGATATAAAACAGAATAGCTTTTAGTGGCCATCCTATTCCCAACATGTTGGATTCAAGGCTTTTTACTCGTGCCATATTTTCTTTAGTCACATTCGTAAATCTGTCTGTATCGTTCCATGCATCAAAGTCATATCCGTAATGTGATAATAGAATTTTATTTGAGATGTCAGCCCACCATGCAAAAGCCAATACGATACTTGCTGTTATAATTAATCCTAGAGTTAAGTATGCTAAAAATGTATATTTTACATTTCGTTTATTTAATCTGTATAGAATTACAATTGGAGAAGCAATTAGTCCTCCGAGTCCAAGAAATGATATTATTTTAGTTAAGATCTCCATTTACTAATTATCGTGTTTTTGTCTATGAATTCTATCTAATGGTCTTGCTAAGTTGCGTGGGCGATTTAAAAGAATTATCCTTTCAAACCGCGCGGAAACAAGCCGCATAAAAATCTTGGTGGCTTGCTGGCCCCGATGAGTCGGGGTTAATTGAACTAAACTTTCGAACTGCTCGTTAACGCCCATGAAATTTAGCTTTTTTTATTTTGTCACAGCATACACTTGACATGCTTTCCCAGTGGAAGAATTATTAGTTTCAATTTTGATTTTAATATTGGTTATTGATTTGGCAATAGTTTGATTCATAAAGATATTTTCAATTACGAAACAATGTTTTTTTTCACATTTCTTATCAAATTTAATGTGTTCGTCTCCATGGTTTCCAATACCACAAGAGTCGATTAAGATAAACTTTGGTTCTAAAGACAAGATATAATCAAGAACTGGTTCGGATAAAAAAGTATTTGCTTTACCATATTCCTCTGTGCCATATCCATGTTTATTCAAAACATCAGTGTAAAGAATTAAAGCCTTACCTCGGATATTTATTTTATCTATATCTGATATTTTAGGCATATCGTTGAAGCAGTTTAATAAAACTGCTTCTAATTCATAATTTGCTTCTGAGGGTGAAAGTGTATAGCAATCAATATGTGTGCCAATATGTCCTAAGGCGTTTACTGAGTCTGATTGTTTCTTTGCCCATAAATATGCAGGGTGCTCTGTAGAGAGTTCTAAATTTAATTTATGTATCACTTCTTTCCTTTTTTTAAAATTCTGACTAAAGGTCTTACTAAGTTGCGTGGGTGATTTAAAAGAATTATCCTTTCAAACCGCGCGGAAGCAAGCCGATTAAATTTGCTTATATTTTTTAACAACCAATTGAATTGGCTTGCTGGTGTTTCTTAATTGCACTAAACTTTCAAACTGCACATTGCCGCCCATGAAATTTAGCTTTTGTTAGGTGTAGTTTACTTATTCAAATAAGTCTTCCTTATCCAAATTTTTAATTGATGATTTTCTTACGGAAAGATAATAAATCATATGTACAATTAGAAATACAGACCAAATTAATGCTGTGATATAAATTGTATTGATGTTTTCATATTTTGATTCAAAACCAAATACAAACCAAAATATAGATATAATGTTGTGAGCTAAAAAAGTTGAAAGATGAAATCTAAATCCGATGTCATAAAATGGAAGATATTCATAATCTTTTCTACCAAAGAAACTTCCATTAATCCACATCAAAATGGCATAAACAACTGCGGATATAATTACGGCAATAATAATTTTATTAGTTATTGACGTACTCAATCCTAATCTGAATATTATTGTAAGTACCACTGTTACAAGAGTGAATCTTAACAAATTGGGTGTTATTAGTGCTTTCATAATTATTTGTTTAAAAGATTATTTATTTCATTAGAGAAGAACAGTTTGATATTCCTTTCGATAAATTTTTCAAGTAATTCAGTTCCCATTTTGGTCAAGTAGTAATATTTTCTGTCAGGTCCTTTATTCCCTTTTCTATTTTCAAACGATACCACGTCAATATGTTCATATTTCCGTAAGTTTCTATAGAGGCTTTGTTCCTCACAATTGATTGTGCTTTGGGATTTAATTTCAATAAATTCCTTGATTTCGTCAACATATTTTTGTCCATCCTTTAATGCAAGGAATATCCATAAAGTAAGTTGTCCTTTTTTGTATGTTTCCTCCCAAGAAGAGAGCAAATCTGGTAATATTTCTTTTGTCATAATCAAATAGTATTATTCAACTTGTATAATACAAAGATATAATTATTTCTTTAATATCAAAATTTTAGTAATATTTCAAAGTTTTTGGGAAATTACACCTACCGTATGTATAACATCAGTATTGATGTTATTTCTTATGTATCTTCTGAAAAAGTGTTGTTATCCCTCCAGTATGGGGATAACAACACCTCTACCTTAAAGTCTCTAAAATTAAGAATTAATCACATTAAACAGTATCTACAATTCAAGTAAAACGCCAAGTCTATTTAAAATAGAAACACTCTTTATAATTGAGATGACGGTATTGGTGGAGATGCAATGTATTGCAAAAACGGTTATTGCCCAATTGTTTTGTGTTGTTGTGGTGGTTGAGACAAGGCATGCTTTGTCTGCACAGGGTATTCATTATTGGGTTATTCGTGAAATTTATCGCCGGTCCATTTGGTAGGATTATTTTTAATATAATCGCTAATGTTACGGAACGATTGGTCCTTACGAATAATATGATCGTGAAATCGGGATTGCCATTCAAAATTGGGATGGATTTTACGGGCGTTTTTTGTTAATACAGATTTATATGAACCAATTATTGATGATAAGGATCCTTTACCCTGATTTTGGAATCGTTTTTCCCCCAATGTTTCGCATTGTGGTTGTGGTAGAGACAAGGCATGCCTTGTCTCTACGGTGCAATCATTATTGGATTGTTCATCATCTGGTTTGTTGATTATAATGATCCCATGTACATGGTTTGGCATAACCACAAATTCACCCAATTCTACAAATGGAAAATGTTCGGGTATTTCTAGCCAATATTTGTTTGCCATATCACCAATTTCAGATAATTGCATGACCTGATTTGTAATTTCACCAAAATAATGTTCTCTGTTTTGTGTGCAAATGGTCACAAAATAGGCCGCATTGCTAGTATAATCCCAATTCTGTAAACGCGTCGTTTTAATCCGATATTTATTTTGGAATTTTTCAGTCATATTATTTATTCATTTCATACTCGTAGATATGACTAATTTAGACATCTCTACGACTATCTTATGATTGGATAATCTAAATTTACAGATAAAATGGATTAAATAATATCTGCATACATGTAAAATGACAAGTCTATTTAAAATAGAATAGCTCTACATAATAAATATACAATCAGAATTTATGGGATAAGCTTCACTCCTCCCATTAGCTAGATCTGCTTAATAAACTCTTGGCACGACGACAAGACCGAGGAGCTTCTTCTCGAAGAAATATTAAGACTACTACACAATATATCAGTACGACTACAAGACCGAGGAAAAGCTCCTCAAAGAAATATCAGCCCTACTAGAAAATATATCAGGCCTACTAAAGGACTCAGCAGGCCTACTAGAAAATATATTAGACCTACTAAAGGACTCATCAGGCCTACTAGAAAATATATCAGACCTACTAAAGGACTCAGCAGGCCTACTAGAAAATATATCAGGCCTACTAAAGGACTCAGCAGGCCTACTAGAAAATATATCAGACCTACTAAAGGACTCAGCAGGCCTACTAGAAAATATATCAGACCTACTATTTCGTGTAGAAGTTTCGATTCAGTAAAAACACCAAGATTATAATGACAAAAAACACGAAGCCACATTATCCTCTCAACATACGATGAGCAAAAGAATAGAGCAAGTCAAACACTCACAAGTTGCTTAACCATATACTAAAACGGCAGATTTGACACTAAAGCACTAAAAAACGGAACCTAAAATATAAAAACCTTTTTTCATGCGGCTTACAGACGATTAAAAAAGAACTGCAATCAGCACTTTTTGCAGATGAAAATATAAAATAATTAACATAAGGAAATAATATTTTTTCTAGTAAATTTTCACAATCTTCAATTTGAATTATTTTTATAAAATGAAAAAAAAAACACAGCCCCAAACACCCCATTTTACTGGTAAACTGATGATTACGATAAAGAAATATTAAAATAATTAGAAAATAAATATTTTATGTCTAATTTTAATATAAACGATACAACTCTCTACCTGAGAGTTATATAACTTCATTAATACCTATACGAATTTAATGTAAACTTAAAATCTAAAAAGATGTCTCAAACTACCGTATTAGTCGATTTCATTGCGAAAAAAGAGGAAGATTTTATCAGTAAAGTCCATAATTTTGAATCGAAAATTGATAACTATGTCCCAATCCTTGCTTTGGATGAGGCTAAAATCACAAGCCTAAAAGCGCACCTAAAGGCTTATGTTGATGCCTGTAATAGGAAAAATGCCTTGCATGCTGAGGCACGTGCTGCAACCCAAACATGCAACGAGTTACTTAATCCGTTAACAAAAGAGATTCGGGTCACTAAAAAAGATATCCAAATGAGTCCGAATTGCAGCCCAGCTGTGATTGTCGATTTAGGTATGGACAACACCAAACGCGTGATTGATGTGGATATAGATTTTCCTACTCTAAGCACAAAATCAGTTGCAGGTTTTCCTCAGGTAAAGTATACCAAAGGACCTTACAGTGGCATTCGGTTGACTTGTGTTATCAATAATGGGGAAAAAGAATATCAGGAAACAGTCACACAACACTACTATAACGACACCTTTCCAAGAATAAACCCTCAAGTACCAGAAACCCGAGTATATACGGCCTATTTCATGAAAAAAGGTAAAATCGTTGGTCAACGCTCAAAGCCAGTCACTTTTATTCTTGAGCCAATTTAAAGGCAGACAAAAAAAAGAAAGCTCTCTTTTAAATTTTTCGAATAACTTCAGTACTGATGAGTCTTATTAAACTCATGCAGGAGATATAAAAAGGCGAGTTCAATAATAAATTAGACTCGCCTTTTTCTTTTAATTACCTTCCAATTGAATTAAAAGCTGCTTTTCGTTCATGTCTTTACAGCGATCAAAAAAGGAAACAACATTATTCCATTCTGATTTATCTAAGTGATTAGATTTTATTTCTTGTTGAAAACGCACTTTTGAATATCCTGCGGTCGTATCAACGATACAATTTATTTTAAAGTTTTTATCTTCAAAATGGCTTACCAAATTTTCTAATCCACTGACCTTATAGGTTTCGGGAACTCTAATTTTAATATCATGGGAGATCATATTTCCTCCTTCGAAATGAATATCCAAGCGTCTATCTTTCTCCAAATCTGCTTTATTAATTCCACGCTTTGAAAATTTACCTATCGATAAAAACAGATTCTCACCTGCCGAAACAAGAGGCTCACCTGTCTCCCACTTAAGTCTAAATTTCAAATCTTCATTCTCAAACCACCGACCTGAAGAAATAAGCTCAAACTCCAATACTTTAGGCTGATTTATCCCAAAGAAATATTCCAATTGTTTTTCCATTTTTTTCAATCTAAGCTTATCCCCTTCCTCCAATTGTATGGCTAATTTAGCCTGAAAATTTCGATAGGCATCTAAATCTTTCCTTTTGCCTTTATCCTCTATATACTTGCCATACTCTGCAGATTTAAATTCTCGATGATAAACCGCACGATTAAGAACGATTGAATCCCATTGCTGCTTAGCCAAGCCTGAAATATTAAATTCAGATACAAGTTCCAATTTTGAATTCTCACAATCAAGCGAAAGTTCAGATTGAATATCAATATCCACTTTTCCACGCTTACCAAGTGGAATTTCAATTTCCTTTACATTGGGATTTTCTGCCAGTATTGGAACAGCATAAGCCTTAACCCCTTTAAAATAATCTGGAGTCAGGTTTGGAAACGAATTTAAATTCAAGTCTGTTATGAAAATTGCCTTGTCAGAACCTTTTACATGCAAACCCACACGTAGCTCATCAATAAACAAGAGGTCAGATTCCTTACCCAGAAATTTAGGAACTATAAACAGGATATCATGTTCAATCTCATAATATCTAAGCAAACGACTCATTGCTCCTACCAATTTATTCATATTAAAGTTATACCATGAGCCACCATTTTGAGCTTCCATAAATAAAGGCTGTTGGCACCAGAATTCACGTAGAAAGAAATAGGCATCGTTCACAATAAGCTCAGGCTTTACCATGGCTTTTTTCCCATACTTGCCTTTGATATATTTTTTCAATGACGAATAATAAACCCCATAACCAGGGTTTTGTATCGTTTTAGATAAACCTATCAAACCCTTCAAATTTACATCCGATTTTATTTTCTGAAGTTCTCCCCAAAAATCGGCATAAGGTGGAATCACCGTAAAAGCGGGTGCAGAATTGAAAGCTTGAAACTTAATACATGGCAGCTCTGCATAAGGATATGACCAGCCTTGAATCTCTAATTTATTTCTATTTTGATCGGTCATACGATAAGTAAAAACTCTTTTATTACCCCCCGTGCTGTCTTCAAGTAATTCTGGTGCTCCATTTACGGATTTACAGTTCAAATAACATCTTCGGGCAAGCTCAACAGTGAGTTCCTGATGGACTATCGGGTAATTATCGTTAATGAAATAACGAATGGCATCAAAAACATAAAACGCATTCATCGAAAACTGGCTTTCAACACAATAATAGAAGTCTATGATATCTCCCTTTTCCAAATTAGGAATCGCTATTTTATTGTATCCGACTTTTGACCTGCGATGCGAAACCTCTTCGCGCACCTCTTCCGAATTATCAATAAGTTCTTCTCTTCCATCGGGCTTAATCAATTTAATTCCATAGTAATAAGACTCGGAATTTGATGAGAAAATACTGTTATAGCCTCTATTTTCTGTTTCTCCAAAAGTGAATTGAGAATAAGCAGTAACTGCATTATCATCCAGAACTTTTATTCTCTTATGGGTATGATATTTCTCCTCTAAGACAGATATAATAGCTAGTTTTTTCACCCAATAATTAGTTTCCTTAGCTAGAATAACCGCTGACTCATTGTCCCATTTGCTTGGTATTTCAGTCGCCTTCCATTTTTCTGTTGGATTGTCCCAAAATAATTTTCGCAACTGAATTTCTCTTAAAGAGTCCATTTGTCCAAAA
The DNA here is from genome assembly GCF_003863355.1 of Ancylomarina euxina. Lineage (GTDB taxonomy): Bacteria > Bacteroidota > Bacteroidia > Bacteroidales > Marinifilaceae > Ancylomarina > Ancylomarina euxinus. Next base: position 130,007 of record NZ_QQWG01000004.1, read on the forward strand.
GCTTGACAGCAGCTAACAAACAAGATGATAATTAATAAAATTTTACGCATTTCCTTTTACAATTTTGTTTCAAACACTATTTTCTGACTTCGGTATTTTTTTTGTTGTTTCAATAAATCTAATAAATTCGACAGCTCCTTAGCTGTGAAAATTCGATTGGGAATCTGTAATTGGGAAAAATAGCTTACTCTCCCATTACTACTATCAAAACCTGCTTTAAAAGAAACATCATTAAACTGAACCGTAATTGACTTTGGTAAGCTTTTCAGATTTAATTCCTCAGGTATTTCAAAATCAACCTTCACATTCTCATTAATCGTTTGATTAAAACACAATTTATTACATTTAAGCGTATCGATATAAGGATTAAAATAGGGTGTTAAATCGGAGATGCCCAGATAGACTTCATCACCAATTTTTAACAAGGCATTCGATTTTAGAACCCTTGATTGCATCACAAAATTGGTGTCACGCTCAAATTCAATTGGCAATGGGTGTATTGAATCAATCTCGCACGACACCTTATTATTTAGTAAATTAATAATCGTCTTTTCTTGATCTTCTACTTTTTGCGTGGACATAAACTGGAAAAACCTTCTTTGACTTTCGCCCACATACTCGAAACTCATTTCACCTTTAAGGCTTTTCTCTTTAAGCCCTAATTTCAAGTTATAATTTTTACGATTCGCCAGCATACCATCTGCTTCGATTGTATCGATTATAAACGATTGACCATCTTCAATTAAAACCTCTTTGGATTGAATTCTTTCTCCACAATCTCCCAAGCGAACAAATCTCTCGGTTGCATCCAAATAGATTTTATCCTCCTTGTCAATCAACGTGCAAATCATATGATTATCTACTGCAATTGATGATGTTGAATAGGTATAAGGTAAATCTCGTGTTCCCAACCAGCATAAGCGTGCATCAAATCCAGCGGTATTTAACATGGCTTTTAAAAGATTTGCCATCCCCTTACAATCGCCATATTTATTTTTAAAAACCAAGTCAGCGCTCTGAGGTCTGAACCCATCTATCCCTTTCTCAAATGCAATATATCGGATATTATCCTGTACCCAATAAAATATAGAACGGACGCTATCTTGTTTACTCCTTTTATTTTTCAGAATTTCAGGAAGTACAGATGCAAAACTTTTAGAATTCAGATCACTATTCCCCAACATTTCTTTGTACCATAAATAGAGGTCTTGTGTTGTTTTTAAAATAGGTTCCCATTGCGTTTCTTCCTGTTGGTATGCCTCAGCTGAAAAAAACAAATGAGGTACTTCATGCGGAGCCGAAGGTGAATAGTCACATTGAATTGGAGAAGAGATATGATCAAATTTATATCTAATGATGTGATTACCATTAACAGATATCGAATCTGACTTTTGAACTTTTACTTGTTCAAAGTTATAGCTGCCTATGTTTAATTTTAACCAATTTGGTTTTATAACATTAACACTTCTGTTTTTCACAAAAAACTGATTGTCAGGAATAATTTCTCGTGTAAAAAAGCGGATATCATCATAAACCGTCACAATCTTAAACTCAACATATTGATCATTTTCTGTTACATTCAGCGAAAAAAGATAATATTGACCGTCTGTTTGAAAAATATCAGTGTCCTTCTGATCCCCAATAACAGGTTTTACACGTCGATTCCCTTTTGATGATACAATTTTGTACTTCTGAAGAGCTTTGTGTGAATTCGTAAAGTAGGTTCTGGTCAGCTGTCGACCGCACAAGGGAATTATCTTACACACATCGGTTTTAATCACCCTGGGCATCATCTGATTAGCCTGCTTTTCAAACTCAAAGGTGGTATTCCATTCACTTATTACAGCACTTTTATCGTCGTTCTCATTCAATATCTGATACCAGGATCTTATATCATTCTGCGCTTTAAGCACACAAACGATACCCAACAAACCAACTGTCAAACAAATTTTCTTAATTATACTCATTTTATCAATTTTCTCATTTATATCAAGTATCAAGGACTGATATTCAAATAAGGTTTTAAAATACGTGATTCTGGCAGTAGCTTATTTTCTTTTTATTGAAATGATCGGAATACGATCAATCAGCATCTGCCCCTCTTCCTTTTGCTTTTGAATTTTTCTGACAAGGTCCATTCCTTTTATAACTTTCCCAAATGCAGCGAAGCCCTGACTATCTGAGTTACGAAGGCCACCCGCATCCAAATGTGGCTGATCACCCACACATATGAAAAACTCGGTACAGGCAGTACTTGGTTGATTCCGTGCCATGGAAATAACACCATCTTTGTGTAGAATTCCTGTTTGATCCGTTCTTTCATGTTCTATACATGGCATTTGATCGACTATCGAATCGTGAAATAAACCAGCTTGTATCACTTCGATTTTAATTTCTTGTCCTTCTTGATTGTCCATATGAACAACTCTGTAGAAACAAGCCTTCGTAAAAATATTATTGTCAATATTATATAGAAAATGTTTTGCGGTGATAGGTGCTTTATGTTCATAGATTTCTAGTTCAACAGAACCTAAAGGTGTATCGATCACTACAATTGAACATTCAGTTTTTGTACATGCAGACAAACAGGAACAAAGAATTAAGCCTAGAATATGTAATTTCATATTGGAGAATTAAGTTAAAAAAAATAGATCTCGCAATTTGCTCTCTTTTATTCAATTATACAAGGCTGATTAAAAAAAATAAACATAAAAAGCTCACCCAATTTAGAATGACTCTATCATTTTAAAATATAGTGATATCTTTGTAGAGAATTTAAGATAATTATCAGCCACATTCCGCTGATAATCTTTTATCACAACCATTTTATTTTTAGAAATTTTGCTATTCCTTTTAACAAAATGATATAAAAGTGGAACTTACACGAGAATTCATAAAGAGCTTGCCCAAAGCTGAACTACATTGCCATTTAGATGGATCAATGCGAGTTGAAACCATTATTGATCTTGCAATCAAAAATAAAATTGACTTACCAGAAAAAGATCCCGAGAAATTAAAGCAAATATTAGAAGTTGGCAACAATTGTAAGAGCTTAACAGATTATTTGCGCCCCTTTGATATCACCTGTTCTGTTCTTCAAACCAAAGACGCTTTAGAACGTGCGACCTACGAATTGGCTGAGGATTGTGCAGACGAAAATATCAGGTATTTAGAGATTAGATTCTCTCCTATACTTCATGTAAATGGTGGCTTATCCCTAAGCAAGGTTGTAGAAGCCGTATTGGATGGAAAAAGTAGAGCTGAAAAAAAATTCAATATCACCATTGGTATCATCATATGTGGTCTGCGCCATTTAAGCCCTGAAACAACTGATATACTAGCTGAACTTTGTGTTGCCTATAAAAACTATGGTGTTGTGGGATTTGACTTGGCTGGTGCCGAAAAAAATTATCCTGCAAAAGATCATAAGGAAGCTTTTTATCTGATTATAAATAACAATATTAACACCACAGTGCATGCAGGTGAAGCTTATGGACCGGAATCTATACACCAGGCACTGCATCATGTGAGAGCCAATAGAATTGGACATGGCACAAGATTAAAAGAAGATGGGGATCTACTCAACTATGTCAATGATCATCGAATACCGCTTGAGATGTGCATTACCTCAAATCTTCAAACAAAAGCCATAGAATCCTATTCCAGACATCCTATCAGATTCTATTTTGATATGGGTTTAAGAGTAACTATCAATACGGATAATAGATTAATATCCAAAACGACTCTTACCGACGAATACTTATTAGCCATTAAAGAGTTTAATTTCACACCTAAAGAAATAAAATACCTGATTACCAACGGTTTTAAATCTGCTTTTCTGCCTCTAAATCAAAAGGTTAAGCTATTAAGAAAAGTGACTCAGGAACTTAAAGAAAAGGGCTTGGAAATTCAAAGGGATTATATTTAATCGTTTTGAATACGGCTAAAATATTGGAATAGGTATTAAGGTTGAAGGGATAGTCAAAAAGAAGGAAAAGTTCTCCTCAACGATTCTTCACTGAATTATTATAAATTAGCTAAGTTTGTAGCCAAATTTTAATAAGCTATGAGATACTTTCTAATGCTATTGGCCATTATTGTTGGCTGTTTATTACCTATTCAAGCAAGTATTAACGCAAAATTGGGGACTTTTCTTAAAGCGCCTCTTATGGCAGCATTGGTCAACTTCATTGTAGGTGGCTTTATTTTACTGACAGTGATTATAGGAACACGTACTCCCAATAATATATTGCTAGCCATTAGAGAGGCTCCTGCACATGCCTGGGTCGGTGGCCTTATGGGCTCTATTTATGTAACATCCATTATTTTTCTGGTTCCTCGATTGGGCGCAGCTCTAAGTTTTGGTTTAATAATAGCTGGACAAATGGTTTTCTCTTTGGCTTTGGATCATTTTGGTTTGTTTGGTGTACCTGTACAGCCAGTCAATTGGGGACGAATTGCAGGTGTGCTTTTAATATTTATAGGAATCCTCCTTATTCAGAAATTTTAAAAAATAAAATTGACACTGATTAGCTTTGATTTCATATTTTTCTGATCATACAAAATCACTTTTCATCTCTGTCAAATTCATTAAATCATTCATTGAAATATCAAAATCGTAGAGATAAAAAAGTGGGCTCAGAACATATCTGAGCCCACTCTCCTATTTTCGTAAACAACTATAAATCAAACAGAATCCTATTCTCAACCGATTTATTATTTAAACCTTTTAAATTTTAGTAAAAGTTTCCCCTTCTTCAATTGGATCAAATACACCATCATCATTATCATCGGTTATAATGGTCAGTTTATTGCCTGAAACCACAAATTTAGCTTCAAAACGGCCTTCAATTTCAAACTCATCACCTAAAAGTAAATCCCATTCAGGATCATCAGGGGTAAAATAAACCATTTCAAGGGTCTCTTCATCAGCAATCATACCAAGCCTGGTAATCGTCAGCGTAAACATATTTCCATCTACCGTGTAGCTACCTTCAACAAGCATAATATCGACCCATTGGTCTTCAAAATATAATTTCATGGTCATTTTAAAAGTGCTTTCAGTAATGACCAGCACTTGTTTTTCAAGTCCTCCTTCATCGGTTAACTGCCAGGTTCCTACATAAGATGATATCTTATTATCATCATCATCATCGTCATCATCATTATTACAGGAATTCACGCTAAACATGAGGCACATCATCAATACCACCGTTAGCCATCTCATCGAAATTTGTTTTTGAATAAGCATAATTTAAAATATTGGGTGAATATTATTTTGTCTTAAACGCTTAGGCTTTATTTAGGATGAATTACTTATAAATTTACACCAATTCCAGCAATAGTCAATTAATAAAAATGATTTTCAGCATTATTCCAAAGCTTATACAAAAAAGTTAGAACGCGTATAAATAATAATCCCGACTAGAAAACTAGCCGGGATTAATTTTTAAGACTCAAGTCAGAGAATAAAAATGGGCTCAGAACGTACCTGAACCCATTTTCCTCTTTTACACAAAACTAATCTTTAAAAAAGATCAGCTAACAAATTATCTTCAACCAGGTTAGGCAAAGTAACCTTTAAATCCGGACGACGCTCCATTTCTCGCTTGATAGCGAACATGGCTTCATCATTTCGAGCCCATGAGCGACGTGCAATACCATTGTTTACATCATAGAACAACATGCTTTTAAGGCGTGCATCAGCTTCTGGTGTTCCGTCAAGTAACATACCAAAACCACCATTCATTACCTCTCCCCAGCCTACACCACCACCATTGTGGATAGAAACCCAAGTCGCTCCTCTAAAACTATCGCCAATCACATTGTGAATAGACATATCAGCTGTAAACTTAGATCCATCATAAATGTTTGATGTTTCTCTATATGGTGAGTCAGTTCCACTTACATCGTGATGATCACGACCTAATACGACTGGTCCAATTTTCCCCGCTGCAATGGCATTATTAAATGCCTCTGCAATCTTCGAACGTCCTTCAGCATCCGCATATAAAATACGAGCTTGAGAACCAACAACCATCTTATTTTGCTTGGCTTCCTTAATCCAAGTGATATTATCTTGCATTTGCAATTGAATCTCTTCCGGAGAATTCTCTTTGATCTCCTGTAGAACTTGCATTGCGATCTCATCAGTCATATCCAAATCTTCTGGCTTACCCGAAGCACAAACCCAACGGAATGGTCCAAAACCATAATCGAAACACATTGGGCCTAAAATATCCTGAACATATGACTTGTATTTGAAATCGATACCATTCTCAGCCATAATATCAGCACCAGCACGAGAAGCTTCCAATAGGAAAGCATTTCCATAATCGAAGAAATAAGTCCCTTTAGCAGTGTGACTGTTTACCGAAGCCGCATGACGACGAAGAGTTGCCTGTACTTTCTCTTTAAACAGTTCAGGCTCTTCACGAATTAATCGGTTCGACTCATCGTAAGAAATATCTACAGGATAATAACCTCCCGTCCATGGAATATGTAGTGAAGTTTGATCAGAACCAATATGAATAAAGATGTTCTCTTCATCAAAACGTTCCCAAACATCAACCACATTCCCAATAAAGGCAATGGATACCACCTCATTCGTTTCTTGAGCCTGCTTCACTCGTGCAACCAACTCATCCATTGAGTCAATTAGTATATCCACCCAACCTTGCTCGTGACGCTTACTTGCAGCCTTAGGATTCACTTCAGCAGCAATGGTGATACAACCTGCAATATTACCCGCTTTGGGCTGAGCACCACTCATACCACCTAAACCAGCAGTTAAGAATATCTTTCCGGCAGGGGTCTCTCCTTTTTTCAAGATCTTGCGGAAAGCATTCATTACCGTAATGGTTGTTCCATGAACGATACCTTGTGGACCGATATACATGAAAGAACCAGCAGTCATTTGTCCGTACTGAGAAACACCAAGTGCATTAAACTTCTCCCAATGGTCAGGCTTCGAATAATTAGGAATAACCAAACCGTTTGTTACGATAACCCTAGGTGCTCCCGTTGATGATGGAAATAAACCCATAGGATGACCCGAATACATATGCAAAGTTTGTTCATTAGTCATCGTGGCTAAATATTCCATCGTAAGCAAGTATTGCGCCCAGTTCTGGAATACGGCACCGTTTCCACCGTAAGTAATTAACTCTTCAGGATGTTGAGCCACTGCTGGATCCAGATTATTCTGCATCATCATCATGATACCAGCAGCTTGTTGAGACTGTGCTGGATACTCCTGAATTGGACGAGCATAAATTTTATAATCAGGCTTGAATCGGTACATATAAATACGTCCGAAGTCTAATAACTCCTGAGCAAATTCAGATGCTAGCTCCTTATGCCAAGGCTTTGGAAAATAACGCAACGCATTACGAATAGCTAATTTCTTCTCTTCTACTGATAAAATATCTTTTCTCTTTGGAGCTCTGTTAGCATCCTTTGGATAAGCTTTCTTTGCAGGTAATTCCGAAGGAATACCTTGCAAGATTTGTTCTTGAAATGTCATAACTTTTCGACTTAAAGATTCAAACTAAATATGATTGACCTTAAAAAAGTTCAGTAACTTTTGAAAGGTAGCTCTTTAAAATTTTATTATTAGCAAAGATATTCTTAGTTTTGATACCTAACAAGACTAGTTTTGTCAAGATTTAATAACCATGAGTAATCAAATAGAATTAAGACACTATAAGTATTTCTTAGCTTTAGCCAAAGATCTACACTTTAGAAAAGCCGCTGAACGCTTGTATATCTCGCAACCTGGATTGAGCCGTCAGATTAAACAAATGGAAGAGGATTTGGGTATTAGCCTGTTCGAACGCCATAACAGGAAAGTAGAACTGACAAAAGCCGGCTTATACTTACAAAATGAGTTAACTAATTCTTTCAAGAGATTGGATGATATCATAGCTCATGCCAAATTGTTGAATGACGGTCTGGATGGAAACTTGAAATTGGGCTACGTGGGTTCTGCCATGCAAAAAGTGATTCCGGATCTCTTGCTAAAGTATAAAAGCAAACACCCTCAAGTCCTTTTTAGTCTGAACGAAATGGACAACGACAAACAGATTCAAGCATTACTTAATCAGGAAATTGATGTGGGTTTTGTCAGAATGGAACGTGTTCCCAGAGGGATAAATATTCGATCCATTTTCGAAGACACCTTCTCGCTTGTTCTTCCTAAGGATCATGAACTTGACGAATCCAACTTTAAGGATTTAATTCAACTTAAGGATGAGTCTTTTATTCTTTTTGATTCATCTTTTAGTGAATCTTATCACGAAAAAGTCATGCAGATATTTGATCATAGTAAGTTTTCTCCTCTTATTTCTCATTATACGGTTAATGCCTCTTCGATTTTCAGACTCGTTGAAAATAAGTTTGGAGTGGCTATAGTCCCCACATCACTGAAGTTGGGTTACGATATGGGTATTAAATTTATAGAATTGAATATGATCCCACAGCGAACAACCTTAAGAATGGTTTGGAATAATATGAATATGAACCCAGTACTTGATAATCTGATTGATACACTTATTCCAAAAAAGAAATAGTTGAAGTTTTTACCTTTAAAATAGCAGCAATGAAATTAAGAGAAAGCAAACCCGCTCTATTATTAGTTGATCTTCAAAAAGGTTTTGATGATGAAACCTATTGGGGCGGCAATAGAAATAATAAGGATGCTGAGGAAAAAGCGTCTCAAATTCTTGCTAAATGGAGAAGCTTAAACTTGCCAATCTATCACATTATTCATAGCTCGCAGGATCCCAATTCCAGATTACATCAATCGCATGCGGGCTTTGAAATATGTGATCAGGTTAAACCCATAGATGGAGAACAAATAATCATTAAAAATGTGAATTCTGCCTTTATAGGAACTAATTTAAAAGAGCAACTCGATACTGAGGGCATTACAAACCTTGTCATTGTAGGCTTAACGACCAACCATTGCATATCAACTACAACAAGAATGGCAGGGAATTATGGCTATGAGACGATTCTTATTGATGATGCCACAGCAACCTTTGATCGCATTGGCCTACAGGGTGAAAAATACCCGTCCGAAATGGTTCATCAAATCTCGATAGCTAATTTAAAGGATGAATTCGCTACCATACTAAACACAGCACAACTACTTAAAACAGTATAATAAACAAGAAAATATGCAAGTAACTATTGAAAGAATAAACGGTGATTATTTGATGGAAGCCAAAGGCGCTAGCGGCGTGCCTGTACTCATGGATAATTCTACAATTGGAAACGTTCAGGGTACAAGTCCTATGGAGCTCCTACTTATGGGAGTTGGAGGATGTTCCGCCATAGACATCATCTATATCCTAAAGAAGCAACGTCAAATTATTGAATCCTATTCTGTGGATATAGAAGGCGAAACTCACGACGTTTTGGGAGCAAAACCTTTTAAGGCTATGACATTAAAAATCTATCTAAAAGGCAATATTCCTGCAGATAAAGTCATCCGAGCAGCTGCCTTGAGTTTTGAAAAATACTGTTCTGTTTCTATCACGATGCAAACAAGTGTCGAAATTAAATACCAACTCTTTTTAAATGGCGAACAGATATTATAGGGACTCTAAGTGATTATAGCTAATGGTTTATTTAATCGGGGATCACGTATTTGAATAAAGGTGCCTAAAGTACTTAGAGTATTTAAGAGTGCCTAAGGTTGGCAGACATCGGTCATAGAACCAATATGAAACTTTAAGCTAGTAATTTGATAATAGATAAATTAAGGTGACAATTCTCTTAAAAAAGGATTGTCACTTTTTTTGAGATATGATCATGACATTTTAAAATGCACCTTAATTACATCCCGTCAATTATATTATTTATCGAAATTTGAACTTTATTGATGTTTTATGTTGCCCAGTTATCTATTTTAGTGGGCTTAAATGAGAATCTCTCACTTTTGAGGGATTGGACAACTCAAAACTAAATAAACAACAATGAAAAAAAACTTACTCACACTCCTATTGGTCATGATAGGATTTGGTGTCTTTGCGCAGGAAACACCTGTGACAAAAGCAAACTTTGAATTGGCAGCTAAATTTTCGCCAAACCGACTAAAAAACATGGTATACTCAACGAGTGTACAAGCTCACTGGCTAAAAGGAGGAGAAAAATTCTGGTATACGTATCGTACTTCTGAAGGGCAGTTTTACTATCTGGTCGATCCTATAAAGAACACCAAAAGCAAACTCTTCGATGTGGTAAAAATGGCTTCAGACATGAGTCGCCTGACGGGCGATCCATACGATGCACAACACCTTGACATCAGTAAGCTAAAATTCATCAAAAATGAAACAATTCTTCAGTTTCAGGTTAAAAGTAAGCTTGTAGAGGAAGAGGAGAAAGACGAGGAAGACGGCGATAAACAAGAAGAGGAAAAGGATGAAGAAAAGAAGAAGGATGCTAAAAAGAAAATGGTTGATAAAGTATGGCATTTCGAATACACATTGGCTTCAAAAAAGCTAAATCTTCTTGACGATTTTAAAAAGCCACTTGAGCAAAAAGAATGGGCATCAGTCGCTCCAAATCAAGAATATGTTATTTTCGCTAAGCATCACAACCTATATTGGATGGATGCTGAAAACTACAAAAAAGCGCAAAAGAATGAGAAGGACTCTACAATTGTTGAACATGAATTGACCACTGATGGTGTTGAGCACTATTGCTATGGTACTAACTCATATGGCAAAACCAACCGAGAGAAAGAAGAAGAAAAAGATAAGAGAAAAGAAGCATACGTGACTTTCTCTTCTGATTCAAAGAAATTTGCTTTAACTCGTGAAGATGAGCGAGAAGTAAAAGATTTATGGGTAATCAACTCAGTTGCTAAAGGTCGTCCGACGCTTGAAAGCTATAAATACCACATGGCTGGCGAAAAAGAAGCACCTCAATACGAGCTTCAGATATTTGATTGGGAAACTAAAGCATCTGTAAAAGTAAAAGCTAATGCTTTCAAAGATCAGACCCTTTCAATTTTAACAGCACCAAGAAAAAAGCGTAACGAGGCTGATGATGTTAAATTCTCAAAATGGATTAATAAAGGTAGCGAGCTGCTATACTTTAAGCGTACAAGCCGCGATATGAAACGTGTTGATATTTGTACTGCCAATACCTCCACTGGTGAGGTTAATGTCCTTATCGAAGAACGTTTGAATACCTATATCGAAACGCGTCCGCTAGGCTTTATAAACGATGGTAAAGAAATGATCCATTGGTCTGAGCGCGATGGTTGGGCACATTTTTATCTTTACAATGGTGAAGGAAAGCTAAAGAACCAAATCACTTCAGGTGCCTGGCATTGCGATAGAATTCAAGGTGTAGATGAAAAGAATCGTGTTCTTTATTTCACGGGTAATGCTCGTGAAAAAGGTGAAGACCCATACTACTCTCACTTATATCGTGTGAATTTTGATGGAACGGGATTACAATTGCTAAACAAAGGAAATTTCGACCACAAAGTAGACTTGAACGATCAAACTCATTATTTCGTGAACAATTCGTCAAGAGTTGACTCAGCTCCTGTATCTGAGCTTTACAACTCCAAAGGAACTAAGTTGATGAAACTTGAAGAAACAGATCTAACTCGTTTATTCGAAACGGGATACAAGTTCCCTGAGACTTTTAAAGTGAAAGCAGGCGACGGCGTTACCGATATTTATGGCGTAATGTACAAGCCATTCGATTTCGATCCTAATAAAAAATATCCTATTCTAACTTACGTTTATCCAGGTCCTCAAACTGAGGCGGTTTATAAAAGCTTTTCCACTCGTATGGATAGAGCTGATCGTATGGCTCAATTAGGTTTTATCGTTGTGACAATGGGTAATCGAGGTGGTCACCCGGCACGTTCTAAGTGGTATCACAACTACGGTTATGGCAACCTTAGAGACTATGGTTTGGAAGATAAGAAAGTTGGTCTGGAGCAATTGGCAGACAGACATAACTTTATTGACATTAATAAAGTGGGTATTTTTGGTCACTCAGGTGGTGGATTTATGTCGACTGCTGCCATGTTGGTCTATCCTGATTTCTTTAAGGTAGCGGTATCAGCCGCAGGAAACCACGATAACAACATCTATAACCGCTGGTGGAGTGAAACACACCATGGCGTAAAAGAAATTGTGAGCGAAAAGGGCGATACCACTTTCCAATACAAGATTGACACCAACCCTAGCCTGGCTAAAAACCTGAAAGGGAAATTGATGATTGTAACGGGTGATATTGATGATAATGTTCACCCTGGAAACAGTATCAGAATGGCCAATGCCTTAATTAAGGCTAACAAGCGATTCGATTTCTTCTTATACCCTGGTCAGCGTCATAGCTTCGGAAATATGAGTGAATACTCTTTCTGGCTACGTGGCGAATATTTTTGTAAATATCTTTTAAATGATTTCAGATCATCAGCTGATTATGTAGAAATGCAAAAGGATCTGCCTAAGAAGTAGTAAAACCTCAATTCCAAGAATATATAAATCCCGATTTGCTCCTTGCAGATCGGGATTTAAAATTTATATAGTCCGGTAATATTACTTTTTCAAGAAAAAGATAAGACAACTAACAATATTTCTACCATCAAATAGTTTATGCATAAGGATTCAAAATTGTTTATTTTTGCTTTATATAACATCACACAATACATTTAACTGAAAATTATGAAAAAACTGTTATTAATTGTAAGCCTATTCTGTGTTTGCACACTTGCTAAGGCTCAAGATTACGGTACTGGAATTGGAATTAGAGGGGGTTCGGCAAATGGATTAACTATCAAGCACTTTATACGTAATAATGTAGCCTTAGAAGGGATCATTTCATCGAGATGGCAAGGCGTAAACCTGACCGGTTTATACGAAATTCATGCTCGAGCCTTCAACGAACCAGGTTTTAACTGGTATTATGGTTTTGGGGCTCACCTGGGTTTTTGGGATGGAGATCATGCTCACTGGGGAGATGATGGTAAGGACTATACCATTCTAGGTTTAGATGGCATTTTAGGTCTGGAATATAATATCAGAGAGATTCCCATTAATTTAAGTGTAGACTGGAAACCAGCCTTCAATTTGGTGGGTTATTCAGGTGTATGGGGCGATGGCTTTGCGCTATCTGTTCGATATGTTTTCTAAGGCACTACAATTCAAATAAATTTATTTCAAAAGTCCCAACTTGCTAACTTGCAGGTTGGGATTTTTTCTTTTCAAATAATAAATTCTTTTTCACTATCTTTAATTGCTTACCTCATTCTTATTAAACCCATTTAGTTATGAAAAATATTTTTTCTATCCTAGCGATTTCTGCACTCTTATTTATCAGTTGTGCCGAGAAGAAAACAAAATCCGAAAAGGACACATCCCAAACGCCTAAAATTGAGAATTCAGATCTTGAGGTCAATCAAATTGATTCAATAGCCAATGAATTAGAGAAAGCTAAGGATGAAATCGATGATGCAGCCAAAGAGCTTGATCAGTTATTAGACGAATTATAAATTTTAAAATATTGCTATGAAAAAATACATTATAATCCTGGTATCGTTTTGTATAATGGTCTGTACAAGCCAAATTTCACTTGCTCAAAAAGAAAAAAAGAACAAAGCTAAAATTGAAAAAGTTCAGAAAGTACAAAAAGACTCTATCCTGAAAAAAGGAAAAGCTAAGAAGGATAAATTAAAGGTCAAAGAACACAAGCAAAAAGACAAAATTAAAACTGAAAAAAAAGAGCTTGAAACTGATATAGAAAAGAAAGGCCATGCATATGGTAAAGATAAAACCATAAAGGGTAAAGAATTTGGACAAGAAAGAGCTCGTCAGTCCAAATTATTTAAAGACCAAAAGGCCGAAGAATTGGATAAAGCTGTTAAAGAAAAAGATGATAAAATAAAAACTGCTAAAGAGAAAATAAAAAAATCGAAAGAGAAACTCGAAAGAAATAAAAAAGAAAAATCTATTTCAGATAAGGAATATATAGAAAAGAAAGCCAAGATTGATCGAGCTGAAAAGAGCGTTAAAGATCTTGAAAACAAAGTAAATAAAGCTAAAGAACTAAAGAGTAAATAGAATCTCCCCAAAGACTAAAAATAATCCCAAGCTGAATAAAATCAGATTGGGATTATTTTATTTCTATCAAACTAGAATTAAACTACATATTCCTACGGTACTTACCACCTACTTCGAAGAGTGCATGGGTAATTTGACCGATAGAACAGTACTTAGCAGATTCCATTAAAGTATCAAATAAGTTATGATTAGATATAGCTTTCTCTTTAAGAGACTTAAGAGTCAGCTTAGCTTCCTCATCATAGGTCTTATGTAAGTCTTCAATCGTACTAATTTGGTAATGCTTTTCCTCTTCAGTAGCTCTAATCACCTCCTCAGGGATGATTGTGGGTGAGCCTGTACTTGACAGAAACGTATTCACGCCAATAATGGGCAAACCACCCGAATTCTTAAGTCTTTCATAGTATAAAGATTCCTCCTGTATCTTATTTCGCTGATACATGGTTTCCATAGCACCCAACACACCGCCACGTTCATTAATTCTATCAAACTCAAGCAAAACAGCCTCTTCAACCAAATCGGTCAGCTCCTCAATAATAAAGGAGCCCTGCATTGGGTTCTCATTAATCGCCAAACCTAATTCCCGATTAATAATCAACTGAATAGCCATGGCACGACGAACAGATTCCTCTGTAGGAGTCGTTAAAGCCTCATCGTAGGCATTTGTATGTAATGAATTACAATTGTCGTAAATCGCATAAAGAGCCTGCAAAGTCGTTCTAATATCATTAAAATCCATTTCTTGAGCATGAAGGGATCGTCCTGAGGTCTGAATATGGTATTTCAGCTTCTGAGAGCGCTCGTCAGCCCCATACTTATATTTCATGGCCTTTGCCCAGATCAGACGAGCAACACGTCCTAAAACGGCATATTCCGCGTCTATGCCATTTGAGAAGAAAAATGATAAATTAGGTGCAAAAGCATTAATATCCATGCCTCGCGACAAATAATACTCCACATAGGTAAAACCATTTGATAAGGTGAAAGCCAATTGACTGATCGGGTTAGCTCCAGCTTCAGCAATATGGTAACCCGAAATAGATACAGAATAAAAGTTTCTTACCTCATGATCGATAAAATAAGCTTGAAGATCTCCCATTAGCTTTAATGAGAAATCTGTAGAGAAAATACAGGTATTCTGCGCCTGGTCTTCCTTAAGGATATCCGCCTGAATTGTACCTCGAACACGGCAAATCGTTTCAGCCTTAATGTTCTGATAAACCGCAGATGGTAAAACCATATCTCCAGTCACACCCAACAACATGAGCCCAAGACCTTTATTGCCTTCAGGAAGTTGGCCTTGATAGCTTGGACGATTTGTTTTCCTTTTCTTAAATATCACTTCAAGTTTTTCTTCAACTTCCTTCTCTAAACCATTCTGTTTGATATAAACTTCACATTGCTGATCGATAGCCGCATTCATAAAATAAGCCACCATAGCTACCGAAGGACCATTAATCGTCATCGAAACGGACGTTTTGCTTGATACGAGATCAAAACCAGAATAGAGTTTTTTAGCATCATCCAAACAAGCGATTGAAACACCAGCATTCCCTATTTTCCCATAAATATCGGGACGCTCATGTGGATCTTCTCCATAAAGGGTCACCGAATCGAAAGCGGTAGACAGACGAACAGCAGGCATCCCTTTAGAAAGGTAATGAAAACGTTTATTGGTTCGTTCAGGTCCTCCTTCTCCTGCAAACATACGTATGGGATCCTCATCCTCGCGCTTAAATGGAAAAACACCTGCTGCATAAGGAAATTCACCCGGAACGTTTTCCTTCAAGTTCCACTTCAAAATATCACCCCAAGATCTATATTTTGGCAAAGCAATCTTTGAAATTTTATTGTGAGATAAAGTCTCACCTTTAGTCGCAATTTTGAATTCTTTCCCTCTAACCTGATATTCATAAAAATCCTCTGAGAGCTGCTTCTTCTTTTCTGGCCAATTCTTAATGATTCTCAGATTCTCTTTGTCGATTTGATCTTCCGTATTCGCTATTAATGCTTCGAGTTTCGAAATAAGAGACAGATCACTTTTACTATCAGATTGAAGCTTTTCCTTTGTTTTTTGCAGCGAATAAAGCAAGTCCGCTTTTACTGACTCGTCTTCGCAGTGTTTATTGTAGTTTCTGATCGTTTCCGAGATCTCAGAAAGGTAACGTACGCGAGAGGGTGGAATCACTTGAATCTTTTCACTCACCTCCAATTTAATTCGATTTTCGAGTTCAAAAACAGCGGGGCAAATTTCACTCAATTTCTTGCTTATAGCATTGAAAAGGGCATTCACTCCCGGATCATTAAATTGTGAAGCTACCGTTCCAAATACCGGCATATCTTCGAGCTCCCTTTCCCATAATAAATGGTTACGCTGATATTGCTTTCTCACATCGCGTAAAGCATCCAAAGCCCCCCGCTTATCCGACTTGTTAATCGCAATAATGTCGGCATAATCCAACATGTCAATCTTCTCAAGCTGAGTGGCAGCACCAAACTCAGGAGTCATCACATAAAGTGAACAATCAGAATGATCAATAATCTCCGTATCAGACTGTCCAATACCTGAGGTTTCAAGAATAACCAAATCGAAACCAGCATTCTTTGTGATACTCAGCACATCCTTAATGTGTTTAGATAAAGCTAAGTTGGTTTGACGAGTACTAAGAGAACGCATATAAATACGAGGAGAATGCACTGAATTCATACGAATACGGTCCCCCAATAGGGCACCTCCGGTACGACGACGAGAAGGATCAACAGAGATAACAGCCAACTGCAGATCTGGATACACATCCAGAAATCGACGAATGACCTCATCAATCAAAGACGACTTCCCCGCTCCTCCTGTTCCTGTAATACCAAGCGTTACAGAATTGGATTTCTTTTCTTCAACTCTCAGCCTCTCCATTAAATCAGAAACCATTTCCGGATAATTCTCTACAGCTGAAATCATCTGAGCCAGAGCTGAATGATTGGTTTTATTTAGCTCATCAAGAGAAAAACCGACCTCTTTACCAGTCGGATAATCACAATTCTCAAGTAAATGATCGATCATACCTTGCAGACCAAGCACCCGACCATCATCAGGAGAATATATTTTTGAAATACCATAAGCTTCCAGTTCTTCAATCTCGGAAGGTAGAATCACACCACCTCCGCCTCCAAAAATTCGAATGTGTTCAGAATCTCGTTCGATAAGCAAATCTCGCATGTATCTGAAAAATTCATTATGTCCTCCTTGATAGGAGGTTATGGCGATTGCCTGAACATCTTCTTGAATAGCACAATCGACGATCTCCTGAACCGAACGATTGTGTCCTAAATGGATAACTTCGGCTCCCGAAGCTTGCAGAATACGTCGCATGATATTTATGGAAGCATCATGACCATCGAATAGCGAGGCTGTAGTCACAATACGAATTTTGTTCTTTGGAATGTACATAGGCTTTGTGGTTAATTCTTGGCTTAATTTGATGATTAATATACAATAAATATATGAATGTATCTGGATATAAGTACTTAACATCTAGCTTTATTACATGATAATAGCCCTGAAAGTCCGTAATAAAGAGGTTTTAGTGTTTTATTATTAGATCGGGATCGTATTTTTAATAATTCTTCAATCATGTTTCCCATCAATTTATAGAACGATAAACGATGTGCTAAAGAATGAGTTACAGGCCTAATTATCGGGAGAAAGAAAAAGCATATCGTTTCACCCATTTTAAAACAGGCTGAGTGTTTTTAAATAAGCTCACATCTCCATCTAGTCTCTTAAGGGGCAACGAAGCAAACTAGTAAGGCAAGTGATCTTATCTTTGTCTTCAAAACTAGAAAGAATCATTAAAGATGATAGATAGACCATTCCTCTATTTTAGCTTCTATCAAACACAAGCTCAAGCCTCTGGCATCCTGATTTATAAAATAAACGTCGGATATTCAGCCGGATAGACTTGCTGTTTCTCCCTTTAAAAGGGGAATCTGATGAATCACGAACATTATCGATTTATATCATGGCGTAAGTCCTACCAATTTAATATCAAAACTGGCTTTAAGCAAAATGAAATATTTTTAGCACGATCAGGGCAAAAAAAAGGTTCTATATTGAATATAATGGGTGAAGCTTAAACAAAATGAACACTTCATTATTAAACCGTTTTAAATCAAATTAAAAGTTAGAGTATACTTATACAAGTCGATCAGATTCTTAGCATCTAACTTCTTAATGATATTTCGTCTGTGTGTTTTCACCGTCATTTCGGAGATGTAGAGCTTTTCAGCAATTTTCTGGTTTTGGAATCCTTTCACCAGCAGTTTTAAAATGTTCTTCTCCCGTTTGGTTAGAGACAAAAACTTAGACCAATTCTCTCGCATAAAATTCATCTTTTTCATATGCTGCTTAAGGGTATTCAAGCTGTGAGGCAAAGAATCAATTGGGAATTCGAGCTGAATGGTGGCTGTTGTTTTTTCAGGATTCAAGCTAATGTCGATAAAGGGTTCGAATGCTTCTGGAGGACGATTAAATTCGATATTTCCCTTTTCTTTTTTATCTGCCGTTATCCAATCGATAGCTTGTTGCTGCTCATAAAAAAAAATGGGGTTAAAAACAGAATCGGCTTTTTCAAAAAAATTCATGACCGATAACTGTGTATTGGAATCGCGTGCCAACACAAAAGCCAAATCCTCAACACCTGCCCTATAAACAGGCAGGTTAAACTCATCTTCGAGCCAAGTAAATATTTCGAGGGGTATCTTAAAACAAAATTGTTCCTGATCTATAATCATTCGTTTCGCTGAAAACCTGCTGCACAAATCCCGACATAAAACCAGTTCATGCATAAAATCAGCATCAGATATACAAGCCTGCTTCCATTTTGAAAGAAGCAAGCTCTTCGATTCAATATAATCGACAGTGATAAAAGTAGAGTCATGAACAAGCATAATTCTAAATTACTGAGCTTTTAAAACCTCAATTTACATTATCTAGTCGATTAAAACATATCGTTTGTCAAAAAAAATACGCTCTAGTGGGTATTTTTTCACGAATTGGCTTTTCCGAACTTTGTTAACATAGGAAATAGGATAGACAGTTAATTCCTTTTAAAATAGAAAATATATCATTCTAAGCACCAATAGCTTAATCTTTAAAACGAATCTGTTTTTTATAAAAAGAGAAACATATTGTCAAAATAATAAAAGTCTTAAATGGACAATGAGCTTACAAATACAAAATAGCAGACGGCCGAACAGAACAAGATGAGTTATTAGATTGAAAAGGCTAAGTAAGAAGCAACAAGACTTAGGCTTCAGAAGGTAAAGCTTCGGCTTCAGATTGTAAAGCTTCGGCTTCAGATTGTAAAGCTTCAGCTTCAGATTGTAAAGCTTCGGCTTCAGATTGTAAAGCTTCGGCTTCAGATTGTAAAGCTTCGGCTTCAGATTGTAAAGCTTCAGCTTCAGATTGTAAAGCTTCAGCTTCAGATTGTAAAGCTTCGGCTTCAGATTGTAAAGCTTCGGCTTCAGATTGTAAAGCTTCGGCTTCAGATTGTAAAGCTTCGGCTTCAGATTGTAAAGCTTCGGCTTCAGATTGTAAAGCTTCGGCTTCAGATTGTAAAGCTTCAGCTTCAGATTGTAAAGCTTCGGCTTCAGATTGTAAAGCTTTACAATCTGAAGAATACAACACATCTAAATAGAATAGGCATGCTGAACACTCTAGTAAGAAACAACTGATTGACAGAGAGAAAATCCCTAAAAACGCTACTGATTTTCGGATTTACCTAAAAGTCAGTTGATCAGAAATATAGGAGAAGTCAGACGAATTTCTCAAGAATGAAGACGGAATACTAATCGGAATCTTTTATAAACTTAAATGATTGATGCTATGGAAGTTTATGATCCTAAAGAGAAAAAACCACCCTAAAATGGCACTTGAGTAAGGAGCAAATCCTTAAGAATATGTCTTTTAATTATTCAAATAAGAATAGAGACTTATGCGGATAAAAATCAACAGCTTATACATGATATAAACCAGCTGACAATAAAATTTAAATTAATATGAATTGTCAGCAAAAAACCATCTGATATGTACAAACAATATGATGCTGCACACAACAGAGCACTAAGTGTTGAAGAATTTATAGCCATAAATAATATCAAACTGAGTGCAAAACCGCTGGTTGCTGAACTTACAATTAAGATTTCGCCTCTTAGAGAAGAATTGGAAAATGTTCACAAACAAAGAACAGAAAATACAAGTGTGGTAACCGCTATAAAATACAGCGATAAAAAAACGC
This sequence comes from Ancylomarina euxina, assembly GCF_003863355.1. Taxonomy (GTDB): domain Bacteria; phylum Bacteroidota; class Bacteroidia; order Bacteroidales; family Marinifilaceae; genus Ancylomarina; species Ancylomarina euxinus. The sequence continues at coordinate 150,393 of NZ_QQWG01000004.1, forward strand.
TTGCCGATTTGCTGTCGAGTTTTAATCAATTGTTCTTTAATTATTACATGAAAATAGACCAGCCTGAAAAAGTTAAGGCATTCACCCATTCGGCCAGTCATTACCTACATGGCACCGATGGTATTCTCTTTAACGAAGCAAACCAAAGAATTACAGATTGTGAAAATTTGGGCGAAAACTTAATTGATGTCGGTATAACAGCCGAAAACTTAACGGATTTAAAAAATGAAACAGAAATATACAGAATGATCATAAATAAGCCCCTGGAGATCAAAAAGAAAAACAAAACACTAAAGAAAAAAGAAGATCTCATCATTAAAGATATTAACAACATCATTAATCTTAGATTGAATAAGGTGATGAGCTCCACTTTCGAGAAAAGTGATCCTGAACTGTTTGCTGCCTATCAACTTGCAGCCAGAAAAGAAAATCCGGGAACCCGCAAGCTGGCCATAAAAGGCATGATACAGAATAAGGAAACCGGAGAAGCTTTAAAAGGGGTACACATCATTATCCCTGCTCTGAAAATCGATCATGAATGCCGAGGAAAAAAAGGCGGCTACCAAATCAAGAATATCGAAACGGGTATTTTCCCCATGCGGGTTGAGGCTAAAAATTTCAAAGCACAGGAAGTTACCCTGGTACACAACGAAGGGCAAACCGTAGAGATGAATTTTTTGATGGAACCTGAACTTAATTAGGACCTAAGTCTGTATAGGAATCCCCCACTTTCGCATGAGAGGGGGGATTTTTATTGCCTATAATCGTACAGACACAATTTATCGCGTTTCTCTACGATTACCTCTAAATCCCCTAAAGGCAATCCTAAAAAAACTTGGCGTATCCATTATCAAAATTTATTGCATATGCATTGCGCCCATATTACATTCATTCAGACGCGATGTAGCACCATTATTGCGATTAATGATATCCGTAAAGTACAGACGCAATGCATTGCGTCTGTACGCAAATTTTTAAAAAAAATATTATCCCACCATAGGCCAATCGGCATACTGACCTTCGGCCTGCTCAATCACCTCTTTTAGGATTTGATCCAATTCCGAAAAGGGCACTTTTCCTTTCAATTCTTTTTTTACAGCCAAACGAATAGCAGCACGGGCCTCCTCTTTTTTAGCCCAGTCGAGCTGCAGGTTTTTCTTCACCGATGCCACCACTTTGTGCACCAAATCCTGAATGGGCCCTTGGGTGTTCAGCAGCTTTCCGTTGGCCGACAGTAGATCGTAAAAGGCCAGCTCATCCTCGCTTAAACCCAATTCTTTGGTTCGTTTGTCGTCTTCCTTAAATTCGGTGGCAATATCCAACAGGTGCTTAATAGCCGCAATGGAATCCAGACTGTTTTTATGGTATTTGCTCAAAACAGCCTCCAGCTCCTCTTTTAGCTTGCGCGTCTTTTTAATGTTCTTGGCCATTCTCACTTTCAGCTCGTCGTTGATGATTCGCCGCAGCAGTTCCACCTTAATGTTCTCGCTGCCCTTATCTTTCACCATGGCCTGAAAGCGATCGTCAATAATGGAGATATCTATTTTATCGAGATCGTACATGCTTGCTAAATCGACAATACTATGCGACTCGATGGATTTACTGATAAGGTCTTTTATGCGCTCGTTCTTTTTGCGCTGCGGCCCCGGTGGGACTTTAATTTTGCGAATTGCTTCCCGAAAAGCCTGAACCACTGCAATGTCTTCGTGAATGGCCCAAATGCGCTCATCGGAGTTTGTCATGGCAACCAGTTCGGTCAGCTTTCTTTCTTCGCGCAAAAAGGCATCCGTTAAGGCATCGGTTTGCAGCAGGTCGTTCACCAATGCCTCGGACCATTTCATTCTATCTCCGGCCGATAGGGCATTAATGCTTTCCAAATCGAAATGGCCCAGTAAGGCTTTCACGCTGGCTAATTGCTGCAAACACAAGTGCACCGCTGCTTCAATATCAATAGTGGGTTTGCCCTCGCCCCCGCTGCCGGTATATTTTTTGGTGGCTTGCGCCAGAAAATCAGAAATACCAATAAAATCGACCACCAAACCATTGGGTTTGTCGCCGAACACACGGTTTACCCGTGCAATGGCCTGCATCAGGTTGTGCCCTTTCATAATCTTATCCACATACATGGTATGCGCACAAGGGGCATCGAAACCCGTGAGCCACATATCCCGGACAATCACAATTTTCAGCGGATCGCCGGGTGTGCGGAAACGCTTTTTAATGGCCTCCATATGGTCCTTGGTTCGCACATGCGGATTCCAGTCTACCGGATCTTTGCCGATATTGGAAGTCATGATTACGGCAATTTCCGGACAGCCTTCCAGTGCCGTGATGGCATCGTACATTTTCACGCAGTTTTTGCGGCTCATGCACACAATCATGGCTTTTCCCGGCAAGGCAGCCGTTCGCGCTTGGTAATGCTTTACAATTTCGCTGGCTACCGTTTTCACTCTGTCTTCGGCACCTGCCGCATCTTCAATGGCCGCCCAAACCATTTGTGTGCTTTCGTCTTCCTCTTCTTCTATCGCGTCCAGCGCTTGGCTGTATTGGGCTTTAATGTTTAGGGGAACCATTTTGGGTTCGTAGTAAATGGGCACGGTAGCGCCATCTTCCACCGCCTGTTTAATATCGTAGGTGTGAATGGTTTCGCCAAAAACCAGTTCGGTATCGGCGCCCTTGCCATCAACCGGTGTGCCGGTAAAACCAATAAAAGAGGCATTGGGCATGGCTTTACGGATATTCTGAGCAAAACCGCCGTCCTTAAATCCATATTGGGTGCGGTGCGCCTCATCGGCCATTACAATGAGGTTGTAGCGGGTCGACAGCACTGGGTGCGCCACTTCTTTTCCCTCCTCCAACTCTTTCAAGCGGAATTTTTCGATGGTGGTGAAAATAACGCCGCCCCCCTCGGCACTCAAGAGTTCCCGCAGTTCATCGGTGGTGTCGGCATGCTGCACATCGCCCACCAAATCTTTACAAAGCACAAAACTTTCGTAGAGCTGCTGATCGAGATCCGATCGATCCACCTGTATCACAAGGGTAGGATTCTTCAGTTCGGGCAGACTGCGCAATATCCCCGTAAGGATAGCCATAGAGATACTTTTGCCCGAACCCTGCGTATGCCAGATAACGCCCAAACGACCATCGCCCAAAGGCTTGATATTGCTGCGTGCCGATTCTACCGCCTTGCAAATGCCCCAATACTGATGGTACTTGGCGCCTTTTTTAATGATGTGCCCGTTGTGATCCTCGTGAAAAATAAAGTGTTGCAGGTAGTTTAAAAGCCTGGCTTTGGGAAAGAGACCGTAAAGCAGGGTTTCCAGCTGCAATTCGACCTTTTGCCGGGTATCGGTTCCCTGCAGACTTTTCCAGGGAGCAAACCACTCCATGGCCGCATTGTACATGCCGTGCAGGGCCTGCATACCATCGGATAGTATGGTGATGGCGTTGTAATCGAAGAGCTGCGGAATATCCAACAGGTAATGCCCAATTTGGCCATGAGCATTGTCGATACCCACATTGGCATCGAAGGCGTTTTTGAATTCGAAAACCACCACGGGCAAGCCGTTGATGAAAATCAGCAGATCGCAGCGGCGGTTGTTTTTGCCCTCGATTTTCACCTCGTCGGCACAAACAAAGCTGTTTTTGTCGGGCTCTGCAAAATTGATGGGGTAAATGTGCCTGGCGTACTCTTTGTCCTGCGCATCTTTCCACGAAATAGCAATGCCCTGTGTCATTTTTCGATGAAAGTCGCGGTTGCGGTGGTCTACATCCATGCCCTCGTGCTGGGTAAATGCAGACAGGGCCTCGCTAATGGCCGTTGCAGGAAGCTCCGGGTAAGTGCTTTGCAAAAAGGCTCTTAAATCGTCCTCGAGCACCACCTTTTTAAGCTCGCGCTGCAGCGAATTGCCTTCCTGATGGCGGTAGCCCAAATTTTGCAGCCACTCTATAGCCGCATTCTGAACCGTGCTTTCAATCATTAGTTTCATAGGGCATTGGGGTTTTATCTTGGGTATTTTGAATTTTATTATTTGCCTTTTTATCCTTGTTCCTTTATCCTTACTCCTTGTCACTTTATCCTTGGAACTTGTCTTTTGTCCCTTAATTTTACCCGACTAAAGCTTCCGAAACCATTTCCTGAACTTCCTTTACCCGAACCTCTCCGCTAATCAGTTTGGGCAAGAGGGTATCTCGGAGCTGGGTGAGGGTTTGGTTTTCTATCGCATTTTTATTTATCTGTTCAAATAATGGTAAAGTAATCTGATGAAACTTTTCATTAATAGACTCCGTTGGAGTAACAACTTTTGAAGACTTAATCGCATCCGTAGATAAATTAACCTGAACCCCACTATTAGCTTGACTTCTTAATCTTTCGATATAGTCAAAACTATTTGTTAGCATAAAAATGAAAGGGTATCCTACATTTACCTTATTATTAATCCTCAATAAACCTACACGCTGATTAACAATGTATTTCTGGTTTTCATTCATTAGTGCGGTATGCCCTAGAATCGTCATATTATCTTTCATATCGGTCATACTCATAAGTATATCTCCGACTTTTAAAATATACTTATCTAAGCCTGTACAGTCATTTTTTCTCACCCAGCTTTTAGTTCCATTTGCTTTTAATCCTCCACCTTTCTGAATATGCCCCATTTTAAATACATGAAAACAATCATCTTCTGTATTTTTCAATAATTGCTTACTTTTAAAGGCATAGCCATTAGAAAAGTTAACTAACGAATCTAATCTTTTCACTTCCCAGCCCTCAGGAATCAAGCCTAGCTCAGAATCCACAAATTCTCCCTCCTGGAAAGGCCCAAAATCGACAAACCAATGCTTGTAGAGTGCCATGGCCATCTCTTCCAGGGTTTTGTTCATTTGCAGGTTCAGCTCTATTTTGTCGTCGAGAGCGGATAGTATGGAGGCTATTTGTTTTTGTTCTGTGAGGGGAGGAACTTTAAATTCAACTCTCTGAAAAGTCCCAAGATTAATGTTTTCTTGCACAGAACCTATCGAATGTGATTGTATTTGCTTCTTAAAGTATTGCATCAAATATTCTGCAAAATCAATATCACACAATGTTTCATCAGCAATAAAACCGATGATACTATCAGGAAAACAAGCAGGGTAATCTAATATTGCTGTTTCTGCAATATTAGCCGCGATAGTAATACACATTGTATTTTTAGGCCATAATTTACTTTGAGCCAATCCATCCTCTGAATATGTTTGAGTATGTTGGTTTAATCTATGATTTGAAACTTTTACATCACCCGTTTGAATAAATGGATATTCCCCACCATATAAGTGAGAAGCATCTCTAGGTCGATGCTTTGATTTTCCTCTAGCAATTGTCCCAAGTTCTGGGAGCTTATATGTTTTCCAATCTTCTCTCATGCCTACAGTTTATCGAAGTTAGCCACAATCTGTTTCTTAAGTTCTTCGCCTTTTTCGAACTGGGCTAGCAATTGTGTTTTTAAGCTTGCCATTTTGCTTTCGAAGGGGATACCGTCGTCCTCTTCGGCTTCGCTGCCTACGTAAATGCCGGGTGTTAGCTTGTAATCCTGCTGTTGCACTTCGGCTAAGGTGGCGGCTTTACAGAAGCCGGCTATGTCTTGGTACACTTCGGCTCCGCTCAGTGACCGCACTTTGGCTCCGCTCAGTGACCGCACTTCTTCACCGTTTGGTGATTGCATTTCTGTTTTTGGCTCAGTGAGCGCACTTCGACTCCGCTCAGTGACCGCTCCTGAAGCACGCCACGCATGGTAGGAGTTGGCTATTTTATGGATATCCTCGTCGGAGAAAACGCGCAGCTTTCGGCTGGCCATGGTCCCCATTTTTGAGGCATCAATAAACAGAATTTCCTTGTTTCGTTCGCGATGCGTGCCATCCCTGCCATCGCGGTTTTTGCTCAGAATAAACAAACAGGCCGGTATGCCGGTGGTTAAAAACAGCTTATCGGGCATGCGCACAATGGCATCTACCATGCTGCTGTCAACCATATGCTGGCGCACGTTTCGCTCTCCCTTGGTGTTCGAGGTCATGGCGCCGTTGGCCATAACCACTCCTGCTGTTCCGGTATCGCTTAAGTGGCTCCAAAAGGTTTGCATCCACATGTAGTTGGCGCTGCCATCGGTGGTGAACTCCTCCTTGGGGCCAAACAAGCGGGGATCGCCCTCGGGCAAATCTTCGGGATGCCAGTTGCTCACATTAAAGGGCGGGTTGGCAATAATATAATCGGCTTTCAGCTCCGGAAATTTATCAGCCAACAAGGAGTTACCCAGCTGAATATCGAAAGATAAATCGCGCAGCAAAAGGTTCATCAGGCACAAACGCAAGGTTTGGGCGGTCATCTCTTGTCCGTATATGGCAATGTCTTTTTTGTTGCCGCCGTGCTCTTTTATAAATTTAAGACTTTGCACAAACATACCGCCGCTGCCACAGGCTGGGTCGAATATACGCCCCTTGTAGGGCTCCAGCATCTCTACCAGCAGGCGCACAATGCTGCCGGGCGTAAAAAACTGTCCGGCACCCGAACCTTCGGCCATGGCAAAGCGGCCAATGTAAAATTCGTAGATACGGCCCAGAATATCGCTTTCGGGATTCTCCTTTTCGGAAAACTTAGGGTGCGACAGCAGGTTAATGATACCCCCTGTTTGCTTGGCCGACAGTTCGCTCTTCACAAAAATACGAGGCAGCAAATTCACCAACTGCCCATTGTGCGCGGTGAGTAAATCCTGCAGCACATCAAAGGCATCGTCTATCTTCACCTTTATGTCGTCCTGCCCGGCATTGTCTTTCAGGTATTGCCAGCTTGCGCTTTTGGGCACCACAAAGGTATTGCGCGAGCGGTATTCGTCGGGGTCGCCCAACACATAGGTCTTCTCTTCCTTATCGGTGGTGTAATAGTCCGACTTGGGGTCTTCCATCAGGCCTTCCAATTCGTCCTGAACAATATCGTATCGTTCGCTTAGGTGCTTTAAAAACACCAGGGGTAATATGTAGTTTTTATAGTTATTCTCCGATACGGCGCCTCTTAACTCGTTCGCTGCATTCCAGAGTTCCTTCTCAAAATCGATATCTGCTTTTGCCATCTAAATCTCTTATTCTTATATATCCTGAAAGCTGCTTGCCTTCTCTCCTATCTCCTGCTTCTCTCCTTTTCAGGATTGAAAGATCAAAAATAGGCTTTATATCTCGCTTTTTCAACATAAAAAAAGCTAATGATCTTTTGATTTATTTAAATGCTGATTTCGAATAAGATCAGAACAGCAAATGTAATCGGCATCTAAAAAAAAATTAAACTCTGACGGGTCTAAAGACTCCGTCAGGTTCCAAACTGAATATAACCTGACGGAGTACGAAGCACCTGTCAGGTTCCAAACTAAATAAAACCTGTCAGAGTACGAAGTACCTGACAGAGTTAATGCCAAAAGCTAAATGCATCAAAATACTGATTTCGAATAAGATCAGAACAGCAAATGTAATCGGCATCTAAAAAAAATTAAACTCTGACGGGTCTAAAGACTCCGTCAGGTTCCAAACTGAATATAACCTGACGGAGAACGAAGCACCTGTCAGGTTCCAAACTAAATAAAACCTGTCAGAGTACGAAGTACCTGACAGAGTTAATGCCAAAAGCTAAATGCATCAAAATACTGATTTCGAATAAGATCAGAACAGCAAATGTAATCGGCATCTAAAAAAAAATTAAACTCTGACGGGTCTAAAGACTCCGTCAGGTTTTGTGTTTTTACCTTTCCCACTTCTGCTGATATGGCGACTTATCAGATGAATAATCCAGATGATGAAAATTCATCTGATAAACTGCAACAACCCCCTAAGTCCCCTAAAGGAAATCCTTATAAATGCAATTCAGAAGCCCCTTCAGGGGTTTGGGGTAAATGGATGATGAAAAAACACCCTAGAGACAATCAAAAGGCCATAATCTGATGTTTAGAGTTTTTTAACAATATTATTGATAATCTTTATTTTCAGGCATAATAACCACTAAATACTAAAAGTTATCGAATAGTTAGATTGATCCACATGATCGGTCTGTATAAGGTTAAAGGTATTTTACTATATTTACTACAATTTGTAAAATTACATATTTTACAAACTCACAAACGAATCGAAATAACAATCACTAAAAACATTTAACATGAAAAGAAACATTGCCTATTTCTTTCTTGTGGCTCTATTCGCTGTATTTACGGCTTGTGCCCCTAAGGAGAAATTTCAATCAGGAGAAAAGTACCATGGATTTACTCTGGTTGAGAACAGATTTGTGGAAGAAGTAAATGCCAACTGTTTGTTGTTTAAGCATGACAAAAGTGGCGCTAGATTACTGAAAATTGCAGCCGCCGATCCGAATAAGTTGTTTAATATTGCCTTTAAAACAACCCCTCAAAACGATTGTGGTACACCTCATATTATGGAGCACTCTGTTTTGAATGGCTCGAAAAATTTTCCTGTAAAAAGTCCTTTCGACATTTTGATAAAAGGTTCCTTAAATACCTTTTTAAATGCCATGACAGGTTCTGATTTTACAACCTACCCGGTAGCAAGTATGAACGATAAGGATTATTTCAACCTGATGCATGTTTATCTTGATGCTGTTTTTAATCCAAATCTTCGTACCGACCCTAAAATTCTTCAGCAAGAAGGCTGGCATCATGAATTGGCAAGCAAAGACGATGAAGTGGTCTATAAAGGTGTCGTTTATAATGAAATGAAAGGAGCCTTCTCAAATCCAAACAGAGAATTGGGTTACCAAGTTAATAAGATTCTTTTCCCGGATAATACCTACGGTGTTTCATCAGGAGGATACCCTAAAGCGATTCCTCAGCTAAGTCAGGAAGCTTTTGTAGACTTTCATAAAAAGTATTACCACCCAGGTAACAGCTACATTTTATTATATGGTAATGGCGATTTAGATAAAGAACTTCAGTTTATCGATACTGAGTATTTATCGAATTACGATTTATCAACTGAAAAAGTGGAAATTCCTTTGCAAAAGCCATTTGATAAAATGAAGGAAGCTGAGAAAACCTATGCAGTATCTGATGGGGCCTCAACAAAAGATCAAACTTTCTTAAATATAAGTTTTGTAGCTGGCGAAGGTACCGATATCGCTTTAGGATTAACTTTCGATGTTTTAGCTGACGCACTGGTTAATCACGAATCAGCTCCCTTACGCTTAGCTTTACAAGAAGCTGGAATTGGTCGCGACGTGAGTGCTTATTATAATTCTGCAAAACAGGGTGTTTTCGACATTACAGTAGAAAATGCGAACCCTGAGGATAAAGACAGATTCAAAGAGATCGTTTTTTCTACGATGAAAACAGTTGCAGAAAAAGGTTTTGATAAAACAATGGTTGAAGGCATTCTAAATCGTATGGAATTCAACATGAAAGAAGGCAATACACCACAGAAAGGGATGATGTATTTATTCCAATCTTATCAAAGCTGGATGTTTGCTAATGATCCATTCATTGGTTTAGAATATAATAAACCATTGGAAGAAGCTAAAAAAGCGCTTACTACCAATATTCTCGAAACAACCACAACCAAATATTTGACAAACAACCCTCATGCTTTATTAATGGTTTTAAAACCAGAACCTGGTTTGCAAGCTAAACTAACTGAGGAAACAAAAGCGGAACTCAAAGCATTTCAAGATGGTTTAAGTGATGAGGAAAAAGAGAGCTTGATTACTCAAACTAAAGAATTGATTGCTTACCAGAAAAGGGAGGATACACCTGAAGCGATGGCTACTATTCCAATGCTTGAATTGGCAGATATCACAAGCGATATTGAATGGTTTGGAATCGATAAGAAGTCTATTGCTGACGTAGAGGTTTTACACCACAATACGTTCACAAACAATATCCTATACAGTAACTTGTATTTTGACATCCGCACCTTACCTAAAGATCTAATTCCGTATGCAGAACTCTTGTCTTCCTTCTTAGGCAAACTGAACACGGAAAATTACACTTACGGTGAACTGGATAATGCATTGAATATTCAAACAGGTGGTTTCAACACATACACAACCACTTTCCTTGAAGAACATTCTGACGATAAGATGATTCCTAAATTTGCAGTTTATACCAAAGCGACAGCTGCAAAGGCTGGAAAAATGTTTGAATTGGCTAATGAGGTGATTAATCATTCGAAACTAAACGATAAAGATCGTTTGAAAGAACTACTGACTCGTCATCAATCCAGAGTTGACTCTGATATTAAAAATAACGGTTTAAATTACGCCATGACCCGCCTTCGTTCGTATTACTCTAAATATGGAGCTTACAGCGAGGAAACCAGCGGATTGGATTATTATCGTTTTGTTACTGATTTATCAGATCATTTCGATGCTAAAAGTGACGAGCTTATTGCCAATCTTGAAAAAACAGCAAGTTTACTTTTTGCCAAAGAAAATATGATTGGTTCTGTTACCTGTGACGAGAAAGACTTTATGGCCTATACAACAGGAATGCAAAACTTTGCAGGCAAGTTAAAAGAAGGACCTGTTAGTCTAAATAATTGGAAATTTGACTTTAAAAAGAAAAACGAAGGTTTAAAGACGGCCTCGAAAGTACAATATGTAGTTAAAGGTTACGACTTAAAAAAGCTTGGATACGATTACAACGGTAAAATGAGAGTTCTAAACCAGGTACTTTCAACCGACTGGCTTCAAAAGCAGATACGTGTCATTGGGGGTGCTTATGGTGGTTTTGCAGGAATCTCAAATAGTGGCAATGTTTATTTTGCTTCTTACCGTGATCCTAATTTATCAGAAACTATCGATAATTATAACAAAACGCCAGAATATCTGGAAAAGTTTGATGCCGATGCAAAAGAAATGACTCGTTATATTATTGGTACTATTTCACGAATGGATGGCCCTATGACAGCTTCACAAAGAGGAAATCGTGCGATTAAATATTACTTCGAGAAAACAACAGCCGAAGAGCTAAAAGCTGAACGAGCAGCCGTTTTATCAACAACACCAGCAGATATTAAAGAAATGAAAAAAATGGTGGAAGACATTTTGGCACAGGATGCTATTTGTGTGTATGGTAACGAAGACAAAGTAACCGAAAATGCGAAACTGTTTGGCAAAGTTATTAGCCTTACAGAATAAGTCATTGTTTATAATAAAAAAATAATAAAGGAGCCTATATGGCTCCTTTATTTTTGTTTAAACCTCAGTCTTTAAAATAAATCCAAAGCCAATAGCGTCCTAAATAAATTGGCGCTTCGCCCAAACCCGACTTCATTTTTTGGCTTGATCCAAAAAACGAAGCAAAAAAGATCAAGGCTGCTTTTTAAATATCTTTCTTATTTGCCTCATGCTTAAGTGCGGCCGGGTGATTTTCGAACAAGTTCTCAACTTCCCGGTCTTACTAAAGCTTTCGTTAAACGAAAAAGATTTAAAAGAGATGCCCTATTTCCTTGATCTCAAAAAAGAACCCTTTGTTCCTATTTTGAGCTTAATTGTGAGAATAGTAATGAAATACAAGGCACTAACAAAAATGTTTAGGACAGGATTGATCCAAAGCCTTTATTACAGCAAATTTACAATCTGAATTAATAGTAAATTCATCTAAAAAAATCTGCAAGCCTCCTTCTCTTATTGTATCTTTAATGGGAATCAACACATTCTAACCTCTAAAAAGAAAATGTAATGAGACAGTTATTAACATGGGCATGCTGCATATTCCTTATTATCCCATTGAAAGCACAAGAAGTACCCGCCGTTTATTCCAATATAGGTACCGATGAAAATGGCATCTACTTACAATTGGAAAACAAAAGAATTTATGCTGTCCCTCCTAATGACATGTTTCACTTTAGCGATTTATATTCGAACGTAACTGGCACACAAAAAGGATTGGATATCGATTTTAAATTCCCTGAGCTAAATGGGACGCTCTATTATGGTTTCATCAATTATAAGGACGGTCGTTTCCCTCAGCCTGTTTATTTTAGAGAAAGCGCTCCTATCATCAATGGGAAAACAAACATTCCTATCGCATCCAGACTATCGGGCAGGTACGATATGATTGGCTGGGAGAAATCTGGTCAAGGTGTTTTGGGTTACCGTATCGTCAATAAGGATGGAACCATCCTTTATGACGGGAAAGTCGCCTTTACCCATAAAGATGACTTATTTACAGCTGTTCCAACCCTTATCGAAGGTCCTTTTATTAATAAATTAACGGATAAAGAACTTGTCATTTCTTTCACAACTTCACAAAAAATAAAAGCAAGCATTGTTGTCAATGGCAAAACATATCATGATAAAAAAGCAAGCTTACAACACGAAATAAAAATAAATAAACTGACAGCGAAAACAACTTATCCATACACCCTTAAGATAGATAAACTTAGCTTCAACTTTAAGTTCGAGACGGCTCCAAAACCTGGTGATAGAAAAAGATTCACTTTTGCTTATGGTAGTGATTCAAGAGCAGGTCAAGGCGGTGGTGAAAGAAACATTTTTGGAACCAATGCTTATATTATGAAACGCATTGCTTCGCTGGCTAAGGCGGAAGATGCCAAATTTGTACAATTCACGGGTGATTTAATCGATGGTTATGAAGTGAGTAAAGAGAGAATGAATCTTCAATATGCTAATTGGAAGCATGCCGTTGAGCCTTATTGGCATTATATCCCTTTTTATGCTGGTTTTGGGAATCATGAGGCCTATTCCTATCTCTTTAATGATACGGTGTCTAATTATAGCTATATGATTGATCATTTCCCATTTGCAGATGATTCTGGGGAGTCTATCTTTCAAGATAACTTTGTATTGCCAGAAAATGGTCCCCAAAGTGAGGATGGATCAATTTATGACCCTAATCCTTCAATAATGGACTTTCCCTCCTATAAAGAATCAGTTTATTGGTATAGCTATGATAATATCGCTATGGTGGTTTTAAACTCCGACTATTTTTATGCCCCACAAGGCCTACATCTTGCTAGCGGAAACTTGCACGCCTTTATCATGGATAACCAGCTAAAATGGCTTGAAAAAACGCTTAAACAGCTTGAAAAGAATGAGACCATCGATCATATTTTTATTAGTCTGCACACGCCTTTTTTTCCCAATGGTGGTCATGTAAAGGATGATATGTGGTATAGTGGTGATAATCGTTACAGAGCCATGGTCGCTGGGAAAGGCTATATTGAAGGTATTATTCAGCGAAGAGACCAACTTTTGGATCTTATCGTGAACAAAAGCAATAAAACGGTTGCTGCCCTTACGGGTGACGAGCACAATTACAATATGCTGACCATTAACGAAGATATGCCTCGTTATCCTGAGAATTACCCACACGATAAGCTAAAACTGAAGCGAACATTCTATCAAATCAATAATGGTGCTGCAGGTGCCCCATACTATGCACAGGAAAAGACAGCCTGGATGATGAACCTACGGAACTTCTCTACTCAAAATGCCCTTGTACTTATTGACGTGGATGGTTCAAGCGTTCATGTTCGAGTAAAAAATCCGGATACCTTGGAACTGATTGATGCATATACTCTTCGAAAATAGTATCCCTGACTTTAGAGGGGACTAGGATCTGAAATTTGGCTTTAGTTAATTGATGTTTTAATATATATCAGAAGGCAAATTAACTGTTTTAGGATGACACCATTCAATATCTATCCCAAGTAAAATATGTGCAAAGCGCTGGATCTCACAGGCCGTTTCAAGTTCCATTCACCTTATTGTCAACACAATAATTCTTTCTTTCTTTTTATTTATAAGTCATCATAAAAAGTATTTAAAAATATAAAAATCCTGAATTTGGAATTCTTATATTGCATTGGGTTTATTATGAATAACAAAGATTTGAAACACATGATATCTGACAAAGAGAAAAATCTAACAACCAATCACATAAAAACTTTAGAGGTTTTAAATAAACATTTAGATGACTATCTAAACCTATTGGAACAAAGCCTGACAAAGGATAGACTTTCTCAGCTTATTCTAAAAGATTTTATGGAAGTCAGCAATTTCTTTATCACGATAGGCGATCAGGAATACAACAAAGTACAAACTGGCAAAAATTTCGACTTCACCACAATACACAGCTTACACTATCTGTTATCTGAATCATTTAAGGATACGATGTTGATACATCGCGATGTGCTATTGCAGCTTCAAATTTCACAAAATAAGAAACAAGAATCGTTGGTTGATGATAAGGCAATACAGCATCACTTAAAAGAATCCAAAGCAATTTTAGAAAAAGCAATCCATTCCTTTATTCAGAAAATCAGTGAAGAACAAAATTCGATTCAGCAAACAGATAAAAAAAGGAAGAAGCTTGTTTCCAAAGCCAAACACCAGCAAAACCCTTGGGAAGTCTACAAAAATCAATTTCTAACCATACAAAACCAAGCAAAAGATATTGAAAAATCGGCTTATACTTTAGCGGATATCATCCTTGTTTTTAGGGATATTAAAAACCATACCCAAACCATTTGTACAACGCTTATCAGTGAACTTGAGAGTTCAAAACAAACTATAATAAGGGTCATGGATTCAGTCCAGAACTTGGATGAACCTGTTAAAACCTCAGAAACCATTTCACTAATTGAGAAGATATTAGATGATTTAGATTTAAAAAATCCACAACAGGAAACCTATGCCTTTGATATTGAATTAAAAATTGCATTACTTAAAGAAAATAGCATTCCTGTTGCAAGCGAAGATGGTTTACTTCTCATCAAAAAAATAGACTTTAATAAATCGGCTAAAAAGTGGCTGAACTATATGCTACTCCCCGATCTGATCGAACTGTGGCAGAACAGAGCAAATTTGGTCGCTTTTTATAAGCATAGCTTACACAATTTAAAAAGCAGTTTAACCTTACTTAAAAATAACAATACGCTTGAAACCTTGCCTTCTCAGGTGCAAAGCATCCAAAATTTGTTGCTCTCGGCCGACACAAATGAAAAGCTGCAAAGGAAGATAATTGGTGAAGTACAAAAAAAATTCAGTACAGATTTCTTAGTCACAAATATTTATGATACCGAAGATTTTTTAAAAGTTTCTTTGCAATCATCAATGACCCAGCTCACATCTTCAAAAAATAAATTCTTAATCGACGTCGATAGAAAAATTCAAAACATCCTTTCTTTTTTCAGTACAAAATATGAAATCAGCACAGCTGATAATCCTTTTAAGAAATTAGAGGCATCATCAAAATGCATTGAATACAGAACATTTAAAGCATCAAACATCCATTACGATACTCTTTTTTTAAATAAGAATTTTATTGGCGATTTGTTCCTGGTTCCCCGCGAAACCGAAAAACAAAAACTACAGGAAAGTTTAAATCTATGGGAAAAAGGACATAATAAAGCGGCACTAGTAGTAGGAAATAATTTAAGTGGAAAATCCACCTTTATAGAAAGTGTGGCAAAAGATCATTTCGATAAACAAAGTATTGTTCTCGAAATAGACAGTACGATTTCCGTTGAAGGAAGAAAATTTACGACCACAAAAAACCTTGCAGAAGCTCTTCAGCACATTAAGAAACACACCTATAATTTCCGCCCTTTATTGGTCATTGATAATCTGGAATTATGGAGAGACAAAAATCACAGTTTATTGGATAATGTAAGAGCCGCCATAGAGTTCATAGAATCAGAATCGGATCAGGTTTTCGTTATCATGACGACTTCAAGTGCCATGCAGTCTCATTTGGACAGAAGGCTTCCTTTTTCTCATTCGTTTAGCTCCATTATCGATGTTAATAAAGCCAAAATAGATGAAATACATAAAGCCATCTTATTGCGACATGGTGCCTCTCACCGAAGTCTGGTTACAGAAAAAGGGCTCCCCTTGCACAATAAACAACTGGAGTTATATGTCCAAAAATTGTGTAAAAATTACGACTACAATATGGGCGAAGTCTTGCAAGCATGGACATATGCAATCACTACTACTGACGACAATAGAGTTGTTTATCAGGAAAAGGAATATGAATTTGAAGATTTTTTCACCACCGAAGAAGTAATTATTCTCAAATATGTTTTGTTATACAAACACATTAATGAAATTGTATTAAAAAACTTTTTGGGCAAACGATACGACAGCTCATATAAATCCGGATTAAAACGTTTAATTAACACCAAAGTTTTTCTGCGAAACCCTGAAGGAAATCTGGTTTTAAATCCAGTATTATACCACAACATTCGTGAAATTTTAAAATACAAAGGAGTACTCAACTAAATGGAAAATATCGAAACACTATACACATGGAGCGGCCTACTAGGTCTTATTGTACTGCTATTAGTCATCTATTGGATACTAAAACTAATAACATACATTGGAGAGCGATTTGCTAAAAAGAACGTCACCAATAAAAAAATAATAAGCTTTTTAAGAAAAAGTCAGTTGTTTTATAAACCCGCTGCATTATCGTTTTTATTGCTTGATTTTATATCGATCAATTACATTACACACAGTATTCTATTGGTTTTTATAAGTCTTTTTGGTTTTTACTATATCAAAAACTACGTGAGCGGCATTTTTTTCAAGGCAAACCCCTTGGTAAGCAAAGACGCATTTATCACGATAGGAGATTTTAAAGGCGAAGTTAAGAATCTTCAATCCTTCGGTTTAATTATCAATGCTGAATCAGGAGAACGATTTATTAATTACACAGAGATTGAAAATTTAGGGTTTGCAATCAACTCAAATGTGAACACCAAATTAAGGCAAACTCTTTACCTGAAAACAGAACTAACAAAAGAGCAGGTTTTAAATCTGATTTTCGACAATCCTATTTTAGATTTCGGACAAAAACCCAGCATCAAGAACAGTGAAACTCCTCAGGTATATAAATTTCAGTATACACTTGAAAATGGTGCTGCCACCGAAGATTTAACAGCCTTTTTACAGGAAATACAGATTGAAACAAGTACAACCAACAATTTTAAGTAAGCAACATGGAAATCATTTCATCTTATAATTTGATTATTGAAGTATCTATAATCATTATTTTATCCTTTTTATTCAATGGATTATCCAGAAAAACCAATATCCCTGCCGTATTGATGCTCATCGTACTTGGGGTTGGTTGCCAATACATCCTAAAATATTTCAATGCAACATCATTAAATTTCTTTCCCATTCTGGAAGTTCTGGGAATTATCGGATTAATTATGATTGTGCTGGAAGCGGCCCTGGAACTAGAACTGAAAAGAGAGAAATTGATCCCCATCCTAAAATCATTTAGCGTAGCCTTAAGCGGCCTGATTTTATCTACATGGGCAGTTGTGTTGATTCTTTACAATTTCATACCCGGAATGACCATGCAATCGGCCTGGCTATACGCAACTCCCTTGTCTATACTATCCAGTGCCATTATCATACCAAGCGTATCAGGTTTAAATGCAAGCAAAAAAGAATTTCACATCTACGAAAGTACTTTTTCGGATATCATGGGCATTATGATGTTCTATTTTTTAACCGGAAAATTAAATCCTGCCGAAGACAGCGGTGTAACCGGTTTTGCAGGAAATATAATACTCACCATTATTATCTCTCTGATAGCCAGTTATGCAATCATTTTAATTTTCCAACGCATCAAAAGTCAGGTAAAGCTATTTTTACTAATAGCGGTATTGTTATTACTATATGCACTTGGTAAAAAAATGCACCTCTCTTCGCTTATTATCATTCTGATATTCGGCTTAGTAATAGCGAATATGAAACTTTTTTTCAAAGGCAAACTTTCAAAATTAATTGATTTCGATAAAGCACATCATATCTATCATGAGTTACACACGATTACAGCAGAAACAGCCTTTGTTGTCCGAACCTTTTTCTTTGTGATTTTTGGTCTTTCTATAGCTGTTTCCTCTTTACTAAGCCTAAACGTGACTCTGATTAGTTTCCTGATTCTTGTTTCGATTTATACGATACGATACATGACACTTCGTATTTTTGCCGGAAAAGATATCATACCGCAATTGTTCATTGCTCCTCGTGGTTTAATTACCGTTCTTCTCTTTTACAGCATACCTACCGAAGCCCAAATTGTAGGATTTGAGCCAGGAATATTGCTTTGTGTAATTATTGGAACCAGTTTAATTATGACTTTCGCAATGATTTACGACAAGTACAGAAACTCAATAGCACTAAATATGGCCTCAGATAGAAAAGTAGAAAGTGTAAAATGGAAAGCTCCAAGCATCGATGAGTTATAGGAGGCTAAAGTTTCTTGTTAATTAAACATCTATAACATTCTTATTTACAAAACGACTAATCATTAAGCATTAGTCGTTTTGTTATTTAAAAATTGTTCTATAACTTATTCCTTCAATCAGATTAATATACTACGACTGACAAAATTCACATAATAAACTTACTGAAGCGAACATTCTATCAAATAAATAATGATCCCGCTGGTGAGCCAAACTTGTACAAGAAAAAGACAAAATGGATGATGAACCTAGGAAACTTCACTTCTCAAAATGTCATTGTCCTTATTGATGTGGATGATGATTAAGTATGAGTAATGCCTCCTGATACCCTTAAATTGATAGATGAATACACCTAAAAAAGATATTACTATTTCTCTAAAACCTGTTCCTAATTCTCCCCCTTTAGTGGAGATATCCGAAGGATAGAGAGGTGTAAACTAAGAAACCAAAATAACTCAGGCTCATGAGATTTGCCGCAAACTTACTCCTGATACTTTGCTTGCAGATACCTCTTTCTGCTCAGGAGAGCGATATGCAGACGTTAATCGATACGATTTGTATACAAGATGCACTATTCGAATCGGATGAGCTGTTTGAAATATGCCTCAATGGCAATATTCGTGAACTCTTTAAGGATAGACGTGATGATGCTAGCTACCACCCTATCTTATTGACCTATAAACTTGCCAGTGGTAAAATCGATAGCTTAAATATTCGTGTGAAAACACGAGGCAATTTTCGACGTAAGCGAGAAAATTGCAAAACACCTCCTCTACTGCTTAATTTTGATTCGGTACAGATCCAATCAAACGATCTCTTTGCAGGCCAAGGGAAAATCAAGCTGGTCACCCCCTGTGTTGATCACAAATATGTGCTACGAGAATACCTGATCTATAAAGTTTATCAATTGATTAGTGCAAACAGTTTTAATGTCAGATTAGTAAAGCTTTGTTTTGAAGATGCTGTAAAAGGAAAAATGATGGTAGACCAATATAGCATCCTTCTAGAAAACCAAAATATTTTAGCAAATAGATTAAGATCACAGCTTTTCAAACGGGTTAATACCAAACCCCAAAGAACCATCAAACAAGAATTTCTAAATATGGCAGTTTTTCAATACCTGATAGGCAATACCGATTGGTCCATTCAATACCGTCACAACATCAAATTAATTCATATAAAGGATAAAAATGGTCTTATTTCAATCCCCTACGATTTTGATCATGCAGGTCTTGTGAATGCCCCATATGCTAAACCAGCCGAGGAACTTCAAATGAATACCGTCAGACAAAGACGCTACAGAGGCTACTGTATAGAAGATATGAGAGAATTTCAGCCTACTTTCGACCTTTTCAATAGTTTAAAGGCAGATATCTATGCCATTTATACCAACAATTTTCTGCTTGAGGAAAGCTATCTCAAACAAACACTAAAATACTTAGATGAGTTTTACCAAACAATTAATAATCCAAAGATGGCGGCTAAAGCTTTTCAATACCCTTGCGACCCAAGAGGAACTGGAAATGTTGTTATTAAAGGATTAAAGTAAATAAGGATAACGTGATAAGGTCAGAATAAAGAGAATGAATGGCAAATGGATTAAGTAGCTATGAACTTCTTTCTATTCAACAAGGTCTGTTTAAATATTTCCTTGCGTCTTATTACCATTTCATCAGAATAAACATGGGTCATTAAGTTTTGAAATTCATCTTCTAATTCCTCAACACTAAAGTTTTTAGGCTGATAGGTGACATCGAATAAGGTACACTTATCCCAATAATCAGTCAATAATCGCCCCTCATTTTTTAGTTGCTGATACAAATCAGTACATGGAAAAGCGGTCAGAATTGTAATTTGCACATCCGATAAATGACTCTCCCTTATAAACTGTTCAGTCTCTCTGAAGGTTTCTTTCGTATCGGAGTCGAATCCCAATACAAAACAACCATTTACCGTTATTCCATATGACTGTATCTTATCAATGGCCTTCGAATAATTTTTAAATTGCTTAGACTTCCATCCTCCATCTAAGCCCTTGATACTATCAAAATTAACTGATTCCAAACCAATTAAGACTTGCATACAATTTGATTTAGCCAATAACTCTAAGAGTTCATCATCGCAAGCAATAGAAATATCCGTTTCGGTAAACCATTTCATCTTATAATTAGTAAATAGTCTGAGAAGATCCTTAGACCACTCTTTATCCACAAAGGTATTGTCATCAGCTAATTCTATAAAAGGATTATCCCATATCTCAAAGATCTTATCCAGTTCCTTTTTGATTAATTTAATAGGTTTCTTTTTATAATCACTAATAGTTCTTGATGCAGCACAAAAATGACAATCGTGTGGACAGCCTCTGGTTGTTTGAATGGTTAACCGGTTATAATTGCTTATATCCAGCAAATCATAAGCTGGAACCTTTGAATCCTCAAGATGAAAAGCCATTTTCGGTTCGGTCAAAGAGCTATATAAAGCTTTTAATGTGTTCGATTCATAATCCTTAAGTAATATTTTCCAAAGCATTTCGCATTCACCTTGAACGACCGCATCGGCATGAGCAATAGCCTCATCCGGCAATGCTGAAACGTGTAAACCTCCCATAACGACCGTTACACCCTGTTTTCTGAACTGTGCTGCAAGCTCGTAGGTTTCATTAATTCTTGAAGTTAAAGCAGAAAAAGCGACAATATTGGGTTTCTCATTCAGTATATCTGCGATATCATCATCAGTGTAAGCATCCAGCTCTCTATAAATCACCTCCCAGGCATCTGGTGTATGGGCGGCAAGAGTTAAAAGCCCCAAACTTGGTAAACTTGCAATTACACGGCTTCGATCAACAAAACCTGGCAGAGTTAATCCAGTCTTGAGTAATTTCTCATTGAATACCCTGACACCACTCATTGAAACTAAAATGACCTTATATTCTTTTTTCATGGTATAAAATATTAAAGGAAGATCGCAACGTCCTATAAAGTTAAAGCATTTTAGACAAAACTTTTGAACAATAGATGAAATACAAGCATTAAAAGACCTATCAGTCAATTATTTATAATTACTCTGAATTATGTAGAAATAAGGAAAAAAAATACAAGTTCCGTAACTTTATAAATAGCATTTAATGGTTAAATCATAAAATCATGAGCAGAATATCTTATTACAAGGGCTTGTTTTTAGTAGCGGCAATTTATGATCTCATTTTAGGTCTAGTCTTCTTATTTTTTTCTCGATGGGCCTTCAAATTAATTGGTATTTCTGACAAATTACCTGAGTTTATAGGCTATTTGAGTTTAATTGGGGCCTTCCTTCTAGTTATTGGACTGGCCTACTTCCTAATATACAAAGGTGATTTGCAAAAAAACATTGACCTTATATTAGTGGGGTTAATGTACAAACTCGCTTATTGCTCAATTGCCTTTTTTTATGCTTTAGTGGGTAATATACCTCACTTTATCTTTTTTGCTCTCTTTGGCATTCTTGATTTAATCATGCTGATACTCATGTTAGAATGCTATATGTGGGTAAGCAAAAATCGATGAATATCACCAAATTCCTAAATCTAATACGATGAGTGAAATCAACTTATATGCAGCATGGATTGGCATGTTGCTTGGCGGTATTTTTGGTGCCATACAGGGCCTTTTCTTTCACAAAGAAGTATGGTTGGGTGGCTATGGATCCTGGCAAAGAAGAATGATGCGTCTGGGTCACATATCTTTTTTCGGCATTGCCTTTATCAATATCGCTTTTGTTTTTACGGTAAAGAGCTTAGGCATAGAACAGGAAGTTGCCCTACCCTCAGCTCTCTTTATAATTGGAGCGATTGGCATGCCTCTAATTTGCTATTTATCTGCTTTTAAGAAACCAGTCAGACATCTTTTCTTTATTCCAGCTCTTTCTGTTATTGGGGGGATAGCACACCTGATTTGGACAATGAGTACTCACAATGTATTTTAAATGAAGCTAATCATATTACAACTACGAACAAAGCCTTTCAATACCCTTATGTACAGGTGGTAGATTAAAAGAAATCATTCTCCATAGAACCAAAAAGGGTCAGACTAAAAAGTCCAACCCTCTAAATTTTATTGATTTAGTTTATGAGATACGGTCTCTTTTATAAAAGATCACGACCACAAATAAACCTTTCAAACAACTATTTTGACTTATGTCTAAAATCTATTTTTTGAACGTTTTTAGCAATTTCGATTCTATTATAAATGGACTCAATAATTAAGTCATACAATTTATCTTTTAAGACCAAATCCTCAACATCGACATCAACATTAGGATTATCATTGACTTCGACGACATAGACTTTACCATCTATCATCTTTAAATCAACACCATATAAGCCATCGCCTATTAAAGATGAGGCTTTTAAAGCTGTCTGCACTACAATCTCAGGAACTGATTCGATACTGAGCGTTTCAGAGTCACCAGAATGATCTTCCTCTTCACCTTTCCAATTATAAATTTGCCAATGATCTTTAGACATATAGTATTTACAAGCAAACAAAGGGGTATTATCAATTATTCCAATTCTCCAATCGAATTCAGAGTATAGAAATTCCTGACAAACAAGCATATCTGAAATTTTAAACAGATCATTAATTGCAGCTAGAGCCTCAATTTCATTTACCACCTTAATTACTCCAAGAGAAAAAGCACTATCAGGCTGTTTGAGAACCAAAGGATAATTCATTTGCTTCAGAACCTTTTTATCAAATAAATTTTTAGTGAAAATATTTGTTTCAGGTGTTAGAATTTTGTGCTTTTTAAAAATTTCATTCTGATATATCTTATTAGAACATCGTAAAATAGACCATGGATCATCTAAAACCACAAGACCTTCAGCATAGGCCATTCTGGAAAATTCGTAGGTGTGATTATTGACACAGGTTGTTTCTCGAATAAACAGAGCATCAAATTCATTGATTTTATCAATATCCTTTTTTGTAATAAACTCTAAGTACAATCCTTTTCGATTGGCAGCACTTTTAAACTTCTCCAATGCTTTAGGGCAGGAAGGTGAATTGGTTTCCTTAGGATCTACAAGTACTGCTATATCATACTTATAATTAACCAACTTTGTATTGTTAAACCTTTTCTTATTGAAGTACTTTTCTGCGAATTCGTAAACACAATTTAAGTCAGATTCAGGTACCTTATTTAAGGTTAATACCTTTAATTTTTTAATCATCCATTTTTCATCATGCTTAATGAAATCGACTTTAAAAAGTGGCGCTTCAAATAATTGATGGAGTTTTGATGCTAAAGAATTATAACCTTTAATATTCGTTTGCCCAAAATAAATATTTAAAGAGAACGCATTTCCCTTCTCTTTATACAATGAACTATTAATATGTTCTTCAATATCATAAGCTGCAGAATGAATCACGTTTAATATTCCAAAATCACGTATCGTTATGGTACTTGGTATAATGCGCTGTCCACGTGCCGATGCAAGTAAAGAAACGTAATAACCATAGCTTTGATATTTATAAGAACTGCATAGATTAAAAATTCTAAAATCCGTATTTGTTTGATAAATTGGGTTATTAATATATTCTTTAACAGAAATGATCTTTGCATTTATATCTGTAAATGCCCATTTGTAAGGCTGATTAATAACAATAATATTACTTGTCTTTTTTGAACAAGAAATAGCTTTAGCATTGAACTCCATTTTTAAAGCATCTTCTCCTTCACAATAATAATCTTTTACCATTCCCAAAGTATAAAATCCTTTAGTTTTGTACCAGTCTATTAATGTGGTGTTTTTAGCACTTACCTCGATCAATATTTTTCCATACTGATGTCGATTTGCAAATTCATAAACATGTTTAAGCAAATAATCTCCATAGCCCTTCTTTTGAAATGAAGAGGCTATTGCAATCGAGTATATGCGTAACGACTTGCTGTACTTAAATAAAACTAAAGCACCAATAGGAGTATTACTTCCATCTTTCGTTGCGGCAATTAAAACTTCTTGAAAATCACTTTCAATACTGTGTTTTATACTCTGTTTGGTACTTCTTTGAAAAGCAGGAAAAGACTCCTTTTCTAATTTTAACAAAAAACCAATATCCTCAACACTGGCTTTTCTTATCTCAATATCTATTTTCTTCATCTGAGATTCAAAAACACTTATTAACACCCATATGTTTATATTCTAAAATTATAATTACTAACACAAATTAAAGAATAAAACATATTCCTTTTTCATTCTGTAAAAAATAAATTTGTATGATCATAAATATTATTTCCATTTTCATCATACAAAGCTACTAGCTTTAATTTCAACGCTTCATATATGACCATAACCCATGAAAATAGAACAAATGAGGAGCTAATTGCGCTCCAGTAACTTATTGAACTAAATAAAAAAAGCCGAATCTGAAAATAACTTTCCAGATTCGACTTCATATTTAAATATCTATTCTTTCTTATTTTAAGTACTCCTTAATTTAAGACACATTAAATCCTTATTTTCTAAGTGCAGGCGTTGAGAACGGTGGTGGCGTAATCTTTCTCTTTGTTTTCGGCAAAAGAGAAAGTACTTCCTTAACAGCACGCTCTAACTGAGGATCGATGCCCTTGTTTAAGGATTTAGCATCCTGACGAACATCAATCGTTGGTGAGATACCTTTATTCTCGCCAACCCATTCGTTTTTGTTCGGATCAAATACCGCATTATCAGGAGCTGTTAAGGCACCGCCATCAACCAATCTGTAGTGGATTGACGATTTTACCAAACCACCCCAGGTGCGTGCGCCAACCACAGGACCAATTTTCTGATGCTTGAATACCCAAGGGAAAAAGTCACCTCCCGATCCTGCAAGTTCATTGATAATTAAAACCTTTGGACCAACAATTCCAGCAGGCAGACGAATCGGATCACCATTTGGAACCTCATTGGTCAAACAAGCTCTTGTCTCACGTTTCATCAGATCAACCATATAATCATCCAGAAGACCACCGCCATTGAAACGCTCATCTATAACGGCCCCTTCTTTATCTTGCTGAGCAAAATAGTAGCGATTGAAAGATATAAATCCGTTGTTTGAGGTATTCGGAACCCAAATATAAGCCAGGCGTCCACCAGAAAGCTTATCAACCAAACGGCGGTTATCTTCAACCCATGCGCGTTGACGAAGTGCTCTTTCGCTACTTATAGGCTTCACGGTAATTTTCCAGGCCCCTTTAAAATCAGACTTGTTGTTGATATGAAGAACCGTTTGCTGACCAGCTGTACCATCTAAGGCCATATAAGGATCTTGCTTATTACTAATCTCCTTACCATTAATTCCCACAATATAATTACCCTGCTCTACTTTCATTCCGGGACGATCCAAAGGACTCGACAAATCAGGATTCCAGCTCTCAGAGGTATAAATACGTTGAATTTTCCAATGTTTACCGTCAGCCTTTAAGTCAGCTCCTAATAGACCAACCGACGGACGATCGGTCTTAGGAAAATCACCACCAAAAACAAAACTATGCCCTACCGACAGTTCACCATTCACCTGATCGAGCACATAATTTAAATCGCTGCGATGCTTAATATATGGCACAAGAGGCGTATAACGCTTGTAGACCTCATCCCAGTCTCTTCCATGCATATTTGGATCATAAAAGTAATCGCGTTGGTATCGCCATGCTTCTTCAAACATCTGATTCCATTCTGCCATTCGATCGAGCTGTGTTTTTAAGTTGATCTTAAGAACTTTGGCACTTTTCGTATTCGCCCCTTTGGTTCCAATCACTTTCCATGAGGCTCCCATTTTTGCCAACATCTGATTCCCGTCAGCAGAAATCGAAACACTTCCAACTCCAGAAGCAAACTCTTTAGCTTCTCTTTCCTTCAAATCGAATTTGTGAAGAATAGAACCTTTTCCTTTAGGATTCGCTTCGGCAATAAATACAATGCCTTTAGGTCCTGCTATCATATAACGATACTTCCCTTTTTCCATAGGCAAAGGAATAATTCTGCGCTCGATACCATCAAAATCGATCTGCATCAGGCTATCGGCTTTTTCCTTGGCTTTCTTCTCTTTATCATCCTTCTTTTTATCCTTAGCATCCTTTTTATCTTCTTTCTTAGGCGCTTTTTCTTCATCACTTCTAGGCTCAAAAGGCGAAGCATCTTTCTTAAGCAGATTAACCACATAAGCCTCGTAATTAGGTGCTTTTGCTCCCATTACCGAGGTATTCACATAACCCGATAGCAATGCCAAATCGGTACTTGCCAGAAAATACAGATGATGCGTGTCGGCATCCCAGGCAGGTGAAAAAGCATCAGCCAATTCGTTGGTAATGGGGCGGACTCTATCGTCAGCCATCGACCAAACACAAACACGTCGGAAATTGTTGGCTCCCGATTTGGCATAGGCCAGCCATTTAGAATCCTTCGACCAGCTTAGACCTAAATCGCCACGTTCAAAGTTATTGCCCCCCACATCAATAGTTTTAATGCTTTTGGCTTCAATATCAATCAAACGAATACGAACATCGTCATCTGTGAAAACGATATACTTGCCATCGGGCGACCAAGCTGGCTCCCAGGCCATTTTCGATTCTTTAATTGATATCGCTTCAGGCTCCGATAAACCATCCTGATTAGCAAGCATCAATTGATAGCCTTTTCCATTTATATCAGAAAACCAGGCAATTTTATCACCTTTAGGTGACCAAATTGGAGCTCGATCGGCTGCTGCTGAATTATTGGTTATGTTTCTCGCATCGCCATGCTCAACCGGAACCGTAAAGACTTCACCACGAGCCGACATAATTGCTCGCTTTCCTGTTGGAGATAAGGATGCCGAACGAACGCTGGAACTCACATCTTCCCACTTGGTCCTTGCCCAAGGGAAATCGCCGCTAAGCTCTAGTTCAAGCTGTGTTATTTTTCCTGAAACTAAATCATAAGTATGCAAATAGCCCTCTCTTTCGAAAACAAGCTTTTCTTTATTACCTGAAAGGGATTTGATATCAATATCTTTGAATTTCGTGATTTGCTTTAAATCATTGGATTGGGTATCATACATCCAAATATTCATAGCCCAATCTCTGTCCGAAAGAAAATAAATTTTATCACCTATCCATACAGGCTGAACATCAATCGTTGATTCATTAGGAAGTAATTTCTCACTTGAATCCTCAAGGTTCAGAATAATCAACGGGGTATTTTGTCCGCCACGGTAAGCACGCCATTCCCTATCCCAACGACGAACCTTATCAATAACAATCTGCTTACCATCAGCAGCAAAGGAAGCTTTCGTTCCCCATTGCGCATTCAGCATGGTTGAGACACCGCCCTCACGTGATACGGTCCATAAACGATCGTAATTGCTTGGTGCTGTTTCACGAGTTGAAGCATACAAAACTCGTTTCCCATCAGGTGTCCAGCCACGTACATTCGATGCTGCAGGATACCAGGTCAATTGCTTAACTTCGCCCCCCGTAACAGGAACCGTATAAACGGCATCCACACCCGAACGATTGGATGTAAAAGCAATAGTTTGACCATCAGGAGAAAAATAGGGATCGCTTTCAACAGCTGGCGTACTGGTTAAACGTAAGGTATGGGTGCCATTGAGATCGGATACCCATAAATCGCCTGCATAGGTATAGGCAATGTGTGTTTCAGATAGTGTTGGCTGACGCAAAAGGCGCGTACCCTGCGCCTGGACATAAGCCGACAACAATATAAAACAGACAAGAAACAGACTCAGTTTCTTCAAATAATTGTTAGTCATATCAATCAATTTTGGTTTGTATAATACTTTATAATCAAAAATATCTATTAGACAATAAAAATTTGCTTTTGCTTACAATCAGAAACCCAAATTAGACTAATTATTCCAACATTTCAATTCTATTCTATATCCAATATGTCTGACTCGTTATACACCATAAATTGCAGGCTTATCACCATTATGAATCCTCATCCAAAAAAATAGAGTCACAATAATTGCAACTCTATTCCTAATTTTTTCAAACTTCGCCTAAGCCTTGATATCCAAATCTGGTAAAAGCTTTGACTTAAAAAAATCGTCGTAATATTCAACCAGATTATCTTCTATGGCTATTATTGATGCAATATAGATTTATAGCTTTTCAAATGTACTTTTATTATATGCTTCCGGAGAACAGGCTGATCAATAGCCCCGACTTATCTTTCCATCAAGCTGAGTCTTTCCTCTCTACGGAAGATGAGTTTGGCCGAAGGTGTTAGGCCTATCTCCAATTCGATTTCCTCCAGATTGATTTGATCAATACTAATTTCATTCTTTATATCAGCAGCCTTGAATAAGCCAATCAGAATAAAATTTAGGAATTTGTTTTTCTTGGTTTTAAGCAGAATACTTTCACGTTCTTCTTTACCGATGAGCTTTATCTGTTTAAAGCGTGCAAATAAACGTGGCAGAAGTGCAATGTCCACATCCAGGCGGACAAGTATGAATCCTGCTTCTTCAATATCAGGTAAAGCCTCGTTTAAATTCTGTATACCATTCTTTAATTTATCCTTACCCGCACTCTTGATACTCGTCCATATTTCAGAACCCTTTTTCTTTGCATCCCCTAATAAATCATCCAGTCCATTTCCCATAATTAGTTTACTTTATTTTGTTAATAACACGATACTTTCGAACAAAGTTTCAACAACCATTAAGTTTGGTTTTTATTCTATCTTTTTATCACCTTCCTCTTTCTCTTCTGCATAAAATAAACAAACCAACTTACCATACATACCAGTAGAATTAACCCTAGAATAGGATTACCGTCTAATAATCTAGCTCTTTTTTCTGCTGTTATTAAACTCACAATTGCAATTATCGTCATTAATAAGGGGTGCCATAAATTTCCTTTCATAATTAAGTATACTTATTAGTTAATTTCACGCCGATGAGTGGTAAAGATTCTGATAAGTTCCTTTGTACTAAGCCTTGTTTTATCAGTTAGAGTTTTGAATCACCTCAATGGCTTTTTCAAGGATTAAATCTTTACCCTCTTCCATTGATTTTTCCGTATTTGTAATAGCAATATCCGGAGCAATGCCCCGATCTTCAATTAGCTGATGCATGGCTGTTGTTGCCTGCCAGCTCGACACACGATATTTCCAACCGTTGGGTAATGAAAACTCCTTCGGATTAGCTGTAGCCCCTCGTGTTGTATCACCAATGAGGGTCGTATTGGGCAATACCATCATCATACTAACAAAGCCTTCACCCGAGCTTACAACAAAACGGTTGGTTAAAACCGTGATGGGTTTATTAAAGGTAATCGGATTATCAGGAGTCAATCTACGTTCATACCATTCTCCAAAATCATCTCTCCCTGCTCCGTTTCTAACACGCACATAGCCATGAACAACATTTTTATGTGTCAGTCGGTTTACAAATTTCTTAGCAATGCCATCATTCCCCCCATTATTATCTCGGAGGTCAAGAATTAAGCCATCTTTCGAGGGCAAATCCTCTAATACTGAATTCAGCGGATCAAAATCGCCTGTTGGGATTAGGTTTTTCACTCTCAGATAAGCAATATTGGTATTTTCAATATCACCAATGGTCAGCGTTGGGGTGTTGACACGAACGGATGTCATATACCTGTTTGCATTTGCCGGTGAATTTCGATCAAACAAATCGCTATTCGAGTACCTGTGCGTTTTCGTATCGGTAATTAAGCGAACATGAATATCCTTAAGCGAAAAGATGATATCGGCGAGTAAGCTTTCAAATTCGGTAGAAGTCGTTTGCGGCTTTATTTTGCTCTTACTCTCATCGTAAACAGCATCCCAATCGACTTGTTTCAGGCTGAAGTAGGAATAGGTTTGATCAAAATTATTCCAAAACTGTTCAAAATTGCTTTCATATTCCGATTTAATAGTTGGCTCATCCTTTTCCTTTTGGCAACTAATAATGCCGATAAAAAGGAATACAATAAAGTATTTGTAATATATTTTCATCTTGGTTTAAGTGATTCTTTTTGTTAGCGTAAGATTATATTATGGGATAATCGTTTTAAGGAATTCGATACAATTCCGATTCGTTTTTGATATTTGTATGCTCAATCTCTTTTAATCTAAAATCCTTATACTTTGCTTGCAAATAGGGTCTCCTCTTTAAAATCGATTTTTCCAGATCGATTCTCACCTTTTTATTAAATAAGGTCTCGATTAGCTTTAATCTATTTTTTACAAATTATGGAATCATCTTAATGGCTTGCTGGTGTTTTACAATTGAGCTAAACTTTCATTTTTTTTGTGAAAGCCCATATCAATTAAGCTTTTTATTAACGTCTCTTGATTTTATGAGATAATGGTGTATCGTTTATAACGAGATTCTATTTGGCATGTATGCCATCCCTCAATTGTATATAACTTTCGAACTGCTGTTACTTTTATAACTTCATTTGCCTCAATTATTATCGATTCTATACTTATTAGGGTATTTACTGAATCTTTCTGAACATCTCTAAGTAATTGTATTGATGTATAATCATTATTAAATAAACAAGTACTCATGTTATAGTATGAATCATAGCTTAAAGCATATGTTGAATAAACTTTATTAGGATCATAAACCTCATCTCTGCGTACCTGGGACGACACCATAGGCCACATCTCCTCAAAATAATGATAGTCATTTTCTAAAATTCTAATGCCTAAGCGAGATTCCGAAAGCATAGGGTTTTCTGAAAGCAAATCAGTAGAAGCTCTTCCATCCATATTTAAATCAACGGCATGCTTAGAAATTGAAGAAATTAATTCATAATTCCCGTTAAACTTTTGGTATAGTTGCTCTAAATTTTCCTTTGATTCTTTCTTATTACAACTAATAAGAAAAATCATACATACTGTCATTAATAATCCTGTTTTCAGAACAGGTTGGTTTTGTAAATTCATTGTTTTATTTTTTCAATTGGTACTAACAGCCTTTCTAAACTTCATCGACAATTAAAACAGATGTTCTATCCACCGGCCAGCGGGTGCAACCTCGATATATTTTATATTATTAAACTCATGTTCAATTTAGTACCATCCGCCCAATAACCTATCTTTATTATGAGGGTTTCGTGCTTTATCATGGCTCTTTTAACTCATTGGTAAATCTTAAAATTGCGTCATAGTCAATCTCGGATATACTCTTCATGACACCTGAAATATTCTTAACCAGGGCTCTTTCAAAAAAATTCATTTTATCTAAATGATATTCATAACCTAATAATGCAGTACTTGTTGCATGTTTTCGAAGATCTTCAGAAAAAGCATTCTCAAATTGCTCAATAGACTTTTCATCTTTTTCCATACAACATAGAAACAATCCCAATGGTTTTGTTAATAGAATGTTTTTGTGAGACTCACAGAGTTTTTTTGTTTTTTTATGCACAGATGCCATATGAACTGAGCCCCCAATTATTATCCTGTCAAAAGTCTCAAAATCCTTAATCTTTTCTTCGTTAAGATTTATCAATTGAGTTTCATTTGGATGAAGCTTATCGGCAATTATCCTTGCTACTTTCTCAGTAGTTCCATGTTTAGATATGTATATGATTCCCGTTTTCATTTCTTTCTGCATGATACTCTATGTTATATTATAATGCGACTTTGCGCCTTAACCAGGCATTTTATTATATTTAAATCAAAAGGAGTAGAATTACAATAAGGATTGAAACGTATCCAATTAGCTTCTTTTTGTTATAATGTTTTCTCCTCTGGGTTTCTATACTTGATATGATAGCATTCCCCACATTAAAACCTGGAAGGGGTAAAAGATTCAAGATCCCCAAAAGAATTAGAGTAAACGCTAAAGACAGGGCTTGACCATGGCTATTGGCAGGATTTGCCATTCTTAAAAAGCCACCAACCTGCTGTATATGTGACGGACTTGGGTTTACAAAAACGATAGCTTGATACCATAGCATTTTAAATCGAGCCAAAACATCAGAAAAATTATAATTTTCATAGGTTATTTTAACACTGTTCGTGTTATTCGTTGATTTCATTATGGGTTTAATAAAATCCATACTCACACTCTTGAGAATATCGCCTTTAGCTTTTGCATCTAAAATGTTGATACTCTCTATCCCATTCACGTCAACACACACCTCTGATTTCCCATACTCCACTAGAATCGTTTCAATAATGTCTGATACTTTGTATACAGCTTTATCATTTATGCTAGCGATTTTCATTCCGTCTTGAAATCCTAATTTCTCCATGACCGAATTAAATTCTAAGCCATAAATGGCATTCTTATTCTCAACAAATCCTTTCTTTGTTGTAAATGTGGAAATAGAAATTAAAACAAAGGCTAAACTTAAGCCTACAAAAAGTCCCGACAGTTTGAATAATGGAATTTTCCAACTGAATTGCTCCCTCAGGATTTCATAATCTTGCTTTAAAATCCACTTTGGGGCTAGTCCAGCCAAGACATATATTAAAATTGCTACTAATATCATTGGTTTATTATTTATAATTCTGCTCTTTCAGAAACCGACTCTCTTTTATTATAGATTTTGCAACGGTTCATAGGTAATTTAATACCTCTCCCCCTTGCTAGCTTGCAAAACGAAGTTCGACGAAATTAATCCTGCAATGCTATAGTCTCTATAGAAAGGCAATACACCCTATCAAAGGAAGCCCAGCGATGTTAATCGCTTACCATCGAGGGCTCTTAATCTAAATTCAGTCCTGTTTTTTTAGTTATATGATTGTACTCAGTTCTTCTTATTTTTTTTGCCTTTTTTATAGTTCTTAATCATCTTACCAAAATCTTTATCTTTTTTACGCCTTTCGGCAACAGTCGATTCAAAGTGCTCTTTTTCACGTTCCATTCTCAAGTAGTTTTCGTAGGACAAGCTATCTATCTCCCCACTTTCGAGGGCTGCCACAAGCACACAGCCGGTTTCAGTTGTATGCGTACAGTCCTTAAACTTGCATCGCTTTGATAAGGCGACTATGGTTTCAAATGTAATTTCTAAGCCACTGGCCGAATCGGCAATTCCAACTTCTCGCATTCCAGGATTATCAATTATAATCCCACCATTTTCCAGGATATGCATCTCCCGATGACTGGTAATATGTCTGCCTCTGTTTGAGCTTTCACTTATGGCAGCTGTCCGCATCAAGTCTTTTCCCAAAAGATGATTCAAGAGGGTCGATTTCCCGACTCCTGATGAGCCCAGCAGACAATAGGTTTTAGCTTTCTCTATAATCTGTTTCAGTTCTTCAATCCCTTTATGAGATTCATTACTGATTGCCAATATGGGCGCTGAATGTACCCGTTCGTGAAGGCTGCTAATCATCTTTGTTAATTCGGCCTCGCTTACCAGGTCTATTTTATTGAGAATGACAATTGGTTTGACCTTTGACGTGTTGCAAATGGTCAAGTATCTTTCTATTCTGTTAATACTAAAATCACGGTCGACAGCCTGTACAATAAAGGCGTAATCAATATTGCTTGCTATAATTTGTTTCTCCCCTTGCTTACCAACGGATTGTCGTTCAATGATGGTCTGTCTTGGAAAAACGGCATGAATAAGCACTTTATCCTCATCGTACTCCGAAATTGCCACCCAATCGCCAACAGCAGGAAAATCAGACCTCTTACTTGCCGAAAAACGCAGGTTTCCAATAATTTCACCATCGTATTCTTTTTCAGTTGTTTTCACAATGTATCTTTCCTTATGCTCGGAAATTACTCTTCCCACACCAAACGAATCAAGATTTTGATCTTTTCGGTAGTTTTCCAATTCTGTATGATAGCCTAAATCTTCAAGTCTCATTTCTTATCTCCTCTTTTAGGGTTGGGCTAAGGCCATATAGGCTTTTAAACCTGCATTGAGCCAAATCGTTTGTTCACATCTTCCTTGCTTTAACTATAATACAGATGAGGAATCTGTTCACCGTATTGTTAATACTTTAAATATCTTAATTTAACTTTCCTATAACGGCTTTGCAAACATGTGGCGACTAAAAAAATACTTTACCACCCACCAGCGAAGTTAATCACGTACCAGCGGGGGGCCTTATTCTTTTAATAAAACCGATTTAAAGCTTCTAACTGTCAAAGCCAACAAAACAATCGTCCCTAAAATTTTAAGCAAACGCCCAAACATTTCACCAGTAGATCTACCAAAGGCAAATGCTGAATTGTAATTGGGATAATTGTCGATTAGTGAATAAATAATTGAGAGAATAAATAGTGCGAACACCACATTTACTAGTCTTGAAATCCTATTGTTTGTTTCTTTTGATCGATTCATGCTTTAAAGTTTTAATATTTTATTTGATTGATTTTTTGCGTATGATGCCTGACTTTCGTGTATATGAAACCTTTGGCAGTTCCCGCCACACAAACACTTAGTTGTTATGGGCGATCTTCCCTTTTCTATTCATCCATATTTTCATCGTAAAACCAAAACCCAAGCCACCTATAAGCCAGATAGGGATTCCTATCAACATACTTTTCTGTGTGACTTGCTCTTGCATCATAAGTGGAAATATAAAAACCATGATCAAG
The DNA here is from genome assembly GCF_003863355.1 of Ancylomarina euxina. Lineage (GTDB taxonomy): Bacteria > Bacteroidota > Bacteroidia > Bacteroidales > Marinifilaceae > Ancylomarina > Ancylomarina euxinus. Next base: position 185,177 of record NZ_QQWG01000004.1, read on the forward strand.
TACATGAATAAGCCCCAGACTAAGCCCATCTTCAACCAATTCCTTGTTGTCATTTTTGGTGTCTCTAGTTCCATATTTAAATTCTTATACCTCTCTGGTTGTCTATCTAACCAGTTCTTCTCTAGAGATTTTCTAAACCAACCCCAAATCGGGAAAGTAATGATCAAAACAATTAATGAGGTCAAATTCCTCTGTACAGGAATTATTTTGGTACACTTATCACAATAGAATCCAAACCAGTTTTTTATAGCTGTCTTGTTTTGAGCAGAATATTTCAATCCTGAATGTCGTTCTCCACAGTGAGGACATGGTATTAATGAACGTTGCATGAAAGGTTTATCCCCTTCCCGCTCAATCAACATCACTTTGGGAATTGTTTGTCCCAAAATCAATTCATTAATCATTAATCCCGGATTAATAATCCAATGTAAAATCACGGGGCTTTTCCAATCCCAAATTTTATATTTTTCCTTATCGTATATCATTCTACTCTCTTTTTGTTTTTTCCTGACTAAATAGATTATGCGAAACAAACAGGCCGACTAATAGCAGGATGGTAATTTTACTCTTCATATTTTATTTGTTGTATTATTCTTCACAATTGTTTGTAATATTTTTGGTATTATTGGGGCAATATCCTTTTCTTTCCAATGCTGACTATAATTTGTAGAAATAGTAGTTTTTATTTTTGGAAAATATGCCACTTGAGTGCCCCAAAATCCTGAGTGTGTATAGCCTTTCATTCCATTAACTTCAATTTGCCAAATCCCCATCCTGTAATCTAGCCCCTGCTTTTTTTTATATTTTACATGAGTGAGCATTGTGTCTAGTGTTGCTTTATTATGGAATATTTTATGCTGAAACAAGCTTTGATAAAAGAGACTTAGATCAGAAGTTGTTGAAAGCAATCCACCGCCTCCATAGTAATCTAACGATGGATGAAAATTGTATGTGTCAGCATTTTCAAGATATTGATGAATTCGTTTTCCTGTATAATCTCCATTAAAATCTTCCATGTATGTATCTTTGATGCCATTTTTTTTAAGTTGTAATTGTTCTAATATGGCATCGCCCATAGATTCACCAGTGATTTTCTCGATGATTTCACCTAAAAGAATGTATCCCGTGTCGGAATAACTGAATTGTTCGCCAATAGCACCGATAGGTTTAGCGTATAATATAAGATCATTTAGTTGTTCGGTTCGTGTCCACTCATGACGTTTTTTCATAAATTCAATCTTGAATTTATACGAATTTGTATGTTCAGCAAGTCCACTAGAATGGGTTAATAAGTGTTTTATAAAAATGTTATCTACATCGTATCCTCCCGTTTTTAAAATATTAATATGCATGTCCGAAATATACTTTGTTATTGGGTCATCAAGATTAAGTCTTTCGTCTTCCCACAATCGCAGAATTGTTGCAGCAACAAATGTTTTGGTTACACTTGCGATACGGAAAGTTTGATTTGGGAGTAATTTCTTTTCTGTCTTCTCTTCTGAAAACCCAGCTGCACCATTCCAACAAATATTTTTAGTCGGAGAAGTTACGTTTACTATAACTCCAGGATTGTTTTCTGATATTTCATCATATAAACATTTCTGAAGCAGGGAGTTGTAATCATCTTGTCTGTTACAGCAACTATAATTCAACAACATTATAATTGAAATAATAAATTGAAATTTCATTGTAAAATAAGTGATTTTCATTTGTATATCGTTTAATGTTATTTTTTTGTATTTATGTTCTTCTAATTATTAATAGCTTTTGTGTTGATTAGTTTTACTGAAACGCAACGGATGTGTAAGATCCATATTGATGTTATTTCTCTAAAATGCCTTTTTCAACACTATCATCAATAAGTTTTTCAGCATAATTCCATAATTCTTTCGAACCATTTTTTATTACTTTTTTCTTTTCGTATACAGTTTGATATTTAACGCCAAATTCTTTCCACGTCCCACCATTATTTGAAGTATTCTGCAATAAAGGTTCAAGTCTATCCATTGATTTTGCAAATTTCGCCTCATTAGAAATACCATCTTCAAATTCAGTCCAAATTTCCATAAATTCGGCAGCCTGCTTCTTGGGTAGAATGCCGAAAATCCGTTTGGCAGATTTCATTTCCTCCTCAGTATTTTCATGATTTTTATTTTGGTCGTAAATAAAGGTGTCACCAGCATCTATTTCGACGATATCATGAATTAAAACCATTTTTATAACTTTTAGCAAATCAATCTTCACATCAGAATATTCGCTTAAAACAATTGCCATCATCGCTAAATGCCAACTATGTTCAGCATCATTTTCATTTCTGTCGCTATCAAACAATTTTGTTCGTCTCTGAATGTATTTGATTTTATCAATTTCTTTAATAAACTCTATTTGCTTTATTAAACTATCGCTTATCATTTTAATTTACGGTTTTATTTATATTGTTGCCAAAGGTGCGTTTGCGCCTGCAACAGGCATATTACGTATGACACATTGTTGGCGGCTCGTGCTTTATTTCTTCTAATTATTATCTGGTTTAACTATTGTAATTCCTTCAAAAAAGTAATCTACAATATATTTATCAAACCAATCGAAGAATGGTAATTCTAGAATAAATACTATTGTTATCGTTCCAATATGGCAGGATAAGAACAGCACTTAATAAGAGTCACTAAATTAAATATTATTCGAACTAAACAGTATATCGAGTGCAAGTAAAACTATAAGTAAGTATAAAATAGAATCACTCTTCGTAATAGAAACCTTAATGTCAAACTTAAAAGTGGCATAAGAACAAACCCCACAGCGCAATGCACTGTGGGGCTTGTTCTTATAATGAAACGACCTACTTTTCTCTCTCTCTAGAAATTTAATTCGTTGTGCGAACAACAATCGTATGGGTACCGCCATAAGTCAGACTACCATCAGCATACCTGGCGTAAGGTCTAAAATGATAATCTGTAGCAGGTGTTAGATTAGTGGCATCTGCAAAATAGCTGGTGGTCGAAACATTCCCTACTAAATTGTCAGCAAGTAAGGTCATCGCATCTGTAAAATCACTATTGAGACTGTATTGTATCCCTAACTCTATTGGCGACTCTTTCTCCACCTCAAGTACTCTAAGTGCAGCGTCAATACTCGTGGCTTCTATAGCGATTGTTTTAGGTGTAATCATTTCCATAGCCATCGATCGGCTTTGACTAGCATCAATCTGAGTGCTGACATGTATTTCGTTACCGTAAAAGAAACTGCCATCGTTCATTTCGAGAAATGCTCTGATAAAATAAGTGCTGTTTCGGTTTAGGTTTTTAAGGGTTGCGCTTACATTTGCAGGACCTACCGCTATGGCTGTATTGCTCGAATTCACCGTAGGTTTCGATGTTGTTCCGTACACAAAGGCACGTCTTACAACATTCCCAAAATCCTTGTTTCCATCATCAAAGGCTCCAGTCAACATGATATCGACTGTCCCATCACGATTAATAAAGTAATCGGTGTCTGCATTTGTAACAAAACTTCTGTCATCTTTTACTACCGCATCCTTACTGGAACAGCTAAAAAAGGCTACTGTGCTGAAAGCAAACAGAACTGCCATCAATAAATTTCTCATTTTCAAAAACTTTCTTTTAATAAACGTTTACAAAACGAATCTTATCTCTTCCTTATGCAGAAAAAATAAGCTTCCTTTTCTAAAATCGCTGCAAGAGTATGAAAAAAGAATGAGCTCACCAATCTTCCCACATACTTTAATAGTTAAAAAAACATAACTAAATACTTAGAAACCAATATAACAAGCCCCACACAACCTAGCATATGGAGCTTGTTGTATAATGAATCTTCAAAAATAATTAACGCTTCCTTAGGATAACTTCGACTACATTTCGGCTTTACTCAACGGGCAGCTCAGTCTCCGTTTAAGTCATCTCAAACTCATAATCACCTCACCAACTTCTATTGATGAGTCGATTTCTAAATTTAAATAACCTCTTAAGATAATGCCTACTCCTGTTCGCTTGCGATTTTACAAACCTCTCCCATTTTACTCATCATGTATTCATGAGATTTTCGGGTATGCGGGATGGTACAATCGGCACAATTTTTAAAACCGTTTGTGTATTTGAAATTCCCACCACATTTATCTTTCAGCATGTATAAGGGGCAGAAACAAAACAGGCAATTAAAATCAGCCTCATTTTCAACTTTATGACAGGGGAAATATTCGCACTTTGTGTTTTGGACAAACTTATAGTTATCAGACATTGTATTCAATTCTTATTGTGTTTTTCATGGTATTGGGTGTAAAAGTAACGTTTTTAAGCCTGTCAAACTTACAGAAGCTAGGGCTTAAATCAGCTCTTTCCCCTATATAAAAACAGTATCATTTAATAATCAAGGCATTCAATCTTAAGTCAAAGCTCTGGTTTTACTTTTTTTAATAAAACACGCCATGTCAGCACCAAAGCAGAAACACTTACAAATGTGCCCCCGACTGAAAGCAGGATAAGCAAGAGTTTTCTCAACCATTCATACTCTGACAAAAAAGGAAAATCAAAGCTGTGAAGTCCATTATATAGCCAACGCCTCCATCGCCTATTAGTATTGTAAGAACGAATGACTTCGCCCGTTAAGGGATGAATATATAGGCTACTTTGATCGGCATCATCAACTTGCAATTGCCACACAGGTATGGGATAATCGCCTGATTCTGCATATGGGTAATAGGCGTTATAAGTATATAATTGATTTAAACTGAAAGAGGTATTTTTAAACAAACGTTTTGTCCAAGTTTCAATCTCCGTTTTTGTGTAAGTCAATTTTCTTTCAAGCTCATTTCCCTTAAGGATATAAACCTCGGGCATTCCATTATGATGACAAAAAACATGAACACAAGCTTTACCCATCACCTTTTTCCAAATAATCCTTTTTACTTGTGTATCCTCATGCAATAACGCCCCAATTTGCTTAGGTGTAATCGCAAGTGAATCGTAACATTCACCCTTCTGATTCCAAAGCTTTCTGGCAGATTGTTTATTGTGAACAGGAGCTATAAACTGGGGAATATTCGAAACAGAAACCAAGCCACTAAGAATAAAGGTGAAGACAAACAAGCCGAATACAAAACCTGTTATATGATGCCATTTGTACCAGAACTTTTTATACACACTGAGGTTCGACCAACTTGCTCTTTTCTTTCTTCTCTTGAGTCGGATAAAACCCAAAATCAGACCTGATAAGCTAGCGAAGACACCCAATAATGATATCCAATACACTAGTCTTAACCAAAAGCCTGTTTTCAAACGAATCGATTTAAAATAAATCCAATGTGGTATGGCACCTAATCGGGCTGCCCATCTCGCATTGCGTGTGGTTTCCTGAACAACAAGCCCATTTACAGCTGAGATATAAAGCTGCGTATGAGCCTCATCATTCATATCGCATTTGTAAATAGGAAGCCATGATTGACAATACGACCATGGCATCCACTGATCCAGCTCCAAACATTTTTCATAGGATAGCAAGTCTGCTCCCGAAAATGAACAAGCCAAGTTTAAAACATCTTCCTCAGAATAGTGATCTATTTTCTTCAAGCTTGTAGCATCATAAATGTTCTCATTGCCTCTCGATTGTCTAAACTCATAAATAACTTTTCCATGTCTTTTTTCTACAACAAGCTGTTCTGATAAATCTGAAGTTGGCGTTCTTAGATGCATTAGCTCCTGACACGTGATGGCTTCCAAATGTGAAAATGCCTTCTCTTTTGATGCATGCGGAAAACTTGCAAATATCATCACAAAGCCAGATAGGAACCACATCACAAACATCAGACTCAGCAAGGAACCTAAGAGACTGTGTAATCGAATAATCAATTGTTTTAAGTAGCGCATATTGTCAAAATCTATATCAGCAATAAGCTAATCCCCACAAGTCATATTGGAAGATTAGCTTATTGGAATTGTTTTCAATCATTAAATTGAATTACAGTTTAAGTCCTACTGTCAACACAAAGTTTCGTTCTTGTCCAGGAACATATTGGTTTGAATAAACCGAGCTTGACTCATATTCCTTATTTAAGATGTTGTTGATCTTTAACTTCACAAAGGTTTTATCAAACATATACCCCAGTGCTGCATCGAACAAGCAATAGCCATCCAGTTCGTATTCATTATTCGAGTCGGTAAACATTTTATCAGAATAGTTGGCACCCAATCCCATATTAAAGCTCTTAAGTGTCCCTTTTTGAACCTGATAGAAGGCCCAGGCATAAACCTGATTTCTGGGATTAAACGTCAGGTCATTACCAGCTGTAGAATTGATGTAATCATTGGCTGAAAACTGACGGTACTTAGCAATATTAAAGCCGTAGCCAGTTGTTATGCTCAATCCTTCTGTTGGACGAAGAAGGGCCTCAATATCGAATCCTTTTGAATCGACCATTCCAATTTGCCCGTATACGCGGCGACCATCATCGGTTTTGCCTAGAGATTGTACGATGTTATTCTTCTTGATATAATAGGCACTGGCGTTTAGATTCAAAAACGACTTGTAATCGTATTTGATACCCGCCTCAAACTGGTAACCATTTTCTGGCTCATAAACTTCTTTTCCATCTTCGGGGAAGAATTCCTTACCGTCCTTATTCAAGTAAACGTAATTGGCATTAAAGCTAGAACGCTTTGGCTTGAAAAAACTTGAATATGAAGCATAAACAGAAAGAGATTCAATAGGCTGATACACTCCACCTAAACGATATGAAAAGGACTTATTCACCATGCTCGTCTCTTCTGATTTATCGGTTAAATGACGCCCAAGATCAACCTTTGCCGATCGCATGTTTACTTTAAAATGATCGAATCGTAAACCTGCCAGAAACTTCACTTTCTCTGAAACTTCAATTAAATCCTGGAAATAGAAACCATTCACATATTCCCTGTAAAGGCTCGCTCCTGAAAAGCTTGTGCTTAAGTTCCCTTGATTTAGTGTTGGATTCTCTACAGCCACTTTTGCAAACAGACCATCTCCCTTCACATCAACACCTACGTTATAGCCCTTAAAGCAAGTTCTATCAAGATACATAAAGTAATAGCCAGCAGTGTATTTATGCTTGATCACACCTGTTTTGAAGCTTGAACTGTAGTCGATATCGTTTTGATAAGTCTGCGTTTCATGAGAAAAACGCAAGGGGAAGGTGCGTTGAATGGTATCTAAAGAGATAAACATCTTTTCACTTCCTTTCATATAGTAATTGGCATAAATATCCGATATTGATGTCAGATAAGACAATTCCTCTGTTGAAAAATAATCAATTAAATCGTCAGAATAAGTCGAATGAAACTGCAGCTTCGATTCATCGTTAAACTCATGTGTATATTTCACTGAAGCATTCACGTTCTCATGCTTAAGAAAATCTTCAGGATCGTTATATCGCTGTTTTCTATCGAAATTCTCTGGTAAATCACCCTTCTGATAAACAAGCTTATCATCGGCATCGTAAATATCGTATTTAACTGATGGCAAACCCGTTTCTGTCCCATAAAAATCGTCATTGGCGCCCATACGGAATTCCAATTTATTTTTATCGTCAATTTCATAATCCAGAGCTAGGTAAGCATTGGCTGTTTTATTACCATTATCACGCCAACCTTCCTGACTTGATAAGCTCGCATCGAAACGGTAGCTTAACTTATCTGTAATACGATTACCCAAACCTAAAGTCATACGTTTGGCTTCCCAACTACCATATGAGGCTGTGAAATTACCTCTAAAATATTTAGTTGGTTGTTTTCTAACAACATTCAAAATCCCACCTACTGCTGAGTGACCATAAAGAACGGAAGCAGGACCTTTCACAAATTCGATGCGCTCTACAGCAGCTAAAGAGGTCAAAGGTGCACTATTAGAAAGGTTCATCCGCTCATCGCGAGCTCCGTCGAGCATGATAACCGGTGCTCCAAAGCCACGCATACTAAAGGTTTGAAATCCACCATAGTTCATTTTTGGTTTAATCCCTGTCGCATATTTCAGAGCATCGTTCACATTGTTCACTTGTAGCTGATCCAATAAGTCCCGATCAACACTGGATGTTGTTAATGGTATATCTTTCAATGGAGCAGCTAGTTTCAAAGAACTTTCGGCCTGTCGAATTCTTTGAGCAGAAACATTGGTTCCTTTTAAAAGGGTTTGCTGATTCTCCATTTCGAAAATCAGCCTCGGCATATCTCTGCTGATTTTAACTATTTTATTGATTTTAGTATAACCTGAATAAGAAACACTGATCTCATATTCACCTACTTTCAAATTTGTAATAGAGAATTCTCCATTTTGGTTTGTAGCTGCACCCAAGTTTGTGCCGTCAATATAAACATTGGCTCCTATTAGAGGTTGTGGGGATCCCTGTTCTTTTACCAGACCCGAAATTGTCAGACTTTGTGCTAGTAGTGATTGAGAGACTAACATAAATAGACCAAACAGGACATAATTCATTCTTTGCATGATTCATTAATTTTAAAATTCTAAAAAAAAAATGACATCTTGCTTTCCTATTCTTTCTTTTGTGAAAAAATCAAAAAATAAATACTGAACACGCGCGTAAGTTCAATACATATACTTCGTTTCCCGGAAGCAAAATGTTTTAAGTTACGATTTGGCAGGTCTCCTGACTTATCTCAATTTTTACAGCCTTCCCCCCATCTCTGAGAGTGGCTTGTGGTGTAAAAATTATGCTTTGCAATTGCAAAACGAGATTTACAGTAGCGGGTACTGTTCCGGATTCTCACCGGATTCCCTTTTCATTCCCTCAAGCGAATGCCTGAGTAGAACACCTAAATCGTTGCAAATATAAAAGCTTTATTTTTTCAATTCCGAGTTCTTTATCAATATAATTTCGTGTTATCTAACATCTATCGTTTTTTAAGTGAAATCGTATATATAAGTGAAATAAAACTTTAATAAAGTTCCACGATTTCCATACCATTATCTCAAAACATGCGTTCTATAAAAGAATCCCTTGCCTCACCTAAGCTTAGTTTGGCAGGGCGTTTATAATTCAAAACAAATTTCATTTATATCGGTCGCAGCATGAGCAAGTTTTTCACTCTCCTTCTCCTTTCAGTCCCTATTCTCCTAATTTCTTGTGGCGGTACAGGCTATCATGAAGATATGAGTATTGAGGAATCTCCAGAGGCGAAAACACTCAATGAGATCAACCGAAAGGATGCCTTCGATTATCTGAATGCGGTTAGAAATAAACCAGCAAGTTTCAGTGATGAACTAGGGATTGATTTATCAGGGGTTGTGACGCGTAATCAATTAATTTGGAGTGCAGAACTAGCGAAGGCTGCCTACGATAAAGCTAAGGATATGGCTGAGCGCAACTATTTTGCCCATGTCGATCCGGATGGTTATGGCATGAATTATAAGATAAATGCAGCGGGTTTTGATCTAGCCGACTATCTGATGCCGTCAAAATCAGCTAATCATTTCGAATCGATAGCCGCTGGCACCAATCGAAATACAGGGGAAATCATGATACAGCAATTGATTATTGATAAGGGAATTCCTAGCCTGGGACACAGAAAACACCTACTTGGCATGACCTGTTTTTGGGCAGATGCAGAATACTGTGGCATCGGATTTTATAAAAAACCAGGCTCAACATACACCCATTATATTTGTGTCATGATAGCCAAGCATAAGTAAGTTGGACTTGCAAGAAAAGATTCTGGACTTGCATGCAAAAGATTCTCCTCCTTTGTAAGGGGGGAGTTACGTAAGATAAAAAGAAGCTGAGCCCAGACCTTATTCAATCCGACTTGAGGATACCGATCGAAATTCAATCTCCTTATATATAGCTCTCAATTTTCTACAACCAATTACAAACAAGGGGAATAGCCCCAGCGGGACAATCAATAAAGGCGTAAAACCTGAGGTAAAGTACATAAATGAAGTCAACACGATTAATGCACTTAAAAGCATAGCGAATGCTGTAAGTAAAGAGATATAAATTCTCTTCTTATGCTTGAGTCTTTCCGAACTCAAAATAGATAGCTTATCTTGTTTCACGCGATTGAGTTTTATTATATTCCCAAATAAATTAGGAATAAGGGACTTGAATGAGTTCTTAATTATTTTTTCAAAAACATGACAAATAGATTTATTTCATATTCTCATATGACAACCTAAATTACATTTTTTTTAAAGCAAAAAATAAATTTAATTATTGTAAAATGATAAGCCAGACTAAAATAGAATGCATCTACATAATAATGAACACAAGCATCACGGACATTAAAAAAAGGTGTGGACTCCCCCACACCTTTAACATGCTCAAACTAGGCCAATCTCACCAAGAATAAACTAATTTAGAGCAAATTTACTAAGCCTATATCTAAACGCTCTTAAACCAACACAAGCTTATAGCTTTTCTGCCATTAGTTCTTTCTTTAGCTTAACAACAGACTCATTATTCAGCATCGAAACAATAATTGCCACGGCCACTCCTGCATTGTGTGCACCGGAAACGTTCTGTGCATAAACCTTAGGATTTACATCTGTAGCAAATTGAGTAAAACGATCGACTTCACCACTTACAAATAGGAAGGGAGGATTCTGATTGTTAAGATGATTTTTCGCAGCTTTATAAATCAAACAATGGGTTGTTTCCATGGAAACCCCGTTTTCATTATTGGGGTAGTGAGCTTTAAATGCAGACCCCGTTTCCCCGTCCTTTTGAGCATATTGGGTATAATCAGTCACATTCACATCTCCCAAGGCAATAAAATTTTTATCGACATAAATCTGCTGACTATTCGTTGATGGATTGGTTGGTGGACAAAGCATCAATTGGTTATAAGGGCTAAAATCTACGATCTTAAGTTGTTCAATAAAACTTGTCGATCCCGATTCGAGAATCTCATCCCAAGAGTCGGTATTATAATGACTTTTCGAATTAGCATCTCCACCATTATGCATAAACACCTTGCTACCTATCACCACCGAACCATTGATGTTATCCGATTGAAATATGGAACTAGCCGTAACGCCCGGGCCCGAAGATGCCGTACCCACCGCTATAACCAATTCAATCTCTTTTTGAAGATCGTACTCAAAAATAATTGGTAACAGTCTCATTTTCTCCTCTGAACTCGACTGCAAGTCCTCAGGACTCCCACTCAACAAGTCAGATATGCACCAAACCTCTATCGTTTTATCTTCAGCATCAATAGTCAATCTTGGTAAACTTGCCTCAGCACATACCGTCTTTACGGGTCCGTAGGATGGATAAGTTAAGCAAGTCAGTATCGCATTTAACTCGATACCACATTGTTCATTGATATATTTATTAGTCAGTACCCAACAAACTGGATCGCATTCCCAATACTTATTAACCACAATAATTACTCTTGTTTTTTTATACATCACATCTTAACTTTAAATGGTAAATAATTTACATCATCATACTTGTCTCTAATCTGTTCTATATATGAACTTGATTGTCTGCTCAATTTCGCAGGACTATTTTTATATTCGATATAAGAAACCAAACAACCATTATCGCTCATATCAAACACACCTATTAGTAATGTGACATCTTCTTCTTTCTGTTCATTACAATAAACCGATAGAACCTCATCCTTTGAGTCAAAGACGAATAGCTCTTCCAAATACGAATATAGATCTTCTGAATAGATGCCAGGAACACCAATAAAAACATTGATTAACTTTTCATTTGAATCAAAAAGATAAATCAGGTTGATAGATTGATCAGAAATGAATAACGTCTCCCCTAAAATTTAGGGGAGACTAAAAGATAGCCAGGGGCAAGCCCCAAGGAATTCTATTATTAAATATTCTGAGGAATGAATTCAGGTTCCAAAACGATATCCAGTCTATCCGTTTCCCCGTAATTGTGAACCAGGGTTATCCTTTGACTTTTATAATTTACGGCACGAAACTCTACAGGATAGGTTCCTGCTTCGAGACTTGGAATACGGAAACCACCCTTGTCTCCTCTGATAATATGATCGATTTCGGCCTGAGGAATCAACACCTGAGCATTGGCGATGGGTTTATTGGTTCTTTTATCCTTAACCGATCCGATAAGGGCAAGTTTCCTACTTGCTGCACGCTCACGCCTAACAGCCTGTTGATAGGCCGAATAGAGTGTTGGGTCCGATAACTTGAAGAAACTTTCCATCAATTTGTTTAATCGGTCTATTTGCAGACTATCAATTTCTTTAGCCTTTTTAATTATGGCTTTGGTTGCCTCCTCACGCTTCTTTATCATTTCCTGAGGCAATGGCATATAGGTTTGCATTTCACGAACGGCATCTTTCAGGCTGGTTAACATGGCCTCAGTAATTCCGGCAGCTGCTAATTCTTGGCTATGCTTATCGCAATACGTCACTGTTTTTTCAGCATAATTCAACAATCCGCTGAACGACATACTAAGAAGCTTCCCTTCTGTCGATTTGAAGTTTTCAATATCATCCATCTTATTGTTCTGCAAACAATCATTATAAAACAAGTTCAGAATGTTAATTAAACTATCGGCCAAATTCTCTTTCTTTTGCCTTTTAGCTATAGCATATCCCCCATAATTGATACTCTGTACAGCAATAGCCTCGTTAAATTCGATACCTTTAGCAAGTATCTTTTGAATCAACGCCCAAAGAAGAGGATTGCTTTCTAGCTTTTCTCTATTCGCTGTTACAAAATCGTTAAATTGAAACAGCATGTTTTGAGTAGGTAAATACTTTTTGTTCATCACTTCAATTTTTAAAGATTAATATAATACAAAGCCAATGCGATAATGCTAATGGCAAACTCATATGAAACGAGAAACCAAACATTCAACACCTCTAAAGACCCTCAAGCCAGCAAGGCCTACCTATTTAGAATCGTATGGCAACCAAACAAAGTGTTATTCTCTGTATGAAAATTCTTCCTCTCCGTATGTCGATTGAAATTCTCTGTATGAAAATTCTTCCTCTCTGCATGCCGATGGAAATTCTCCGTCTGAAAATTATTCGTCTCTGCATGCCGATGGAAATTCTCTGTATGAAAATTATTCGTCTCCGTATGTCGATTGAAATTCTCTTTATAAAAATCCTTCGTCTCTCTTAGTCGGCAATAATTCTTTGTAAGAAAAGTTGTTGTCTATGTTTAAAATTTCAGTTTCAAATTATTACTTAATAAAATGAATGAAGAAATAAGGGGAGTCTTAGTTCTACTTTTTGGTGGGTTTGTTAAAATTAAATGATACTCACTCTAAAAAATTAATTTTAAAAGCTCTTCCGGAAAAAGCTTTAAGAGAACTAACAGTCTCACTGGATCAAACTTATGATACAAATGGCTTTACAGACTGTGGAACGTTTTCTATAATAAAGTTATGGAATAATTTCTTTAAATTCCAAACCTAAAATTCATTCATCAGAAAAAGAAGTGGATTCGTCAGGTAAAAACAGCGACTCAAGAAAGCCCAAACTGCCCGTTTTTATTAGCATTCTAAAACAAGCAACAAAGTATTATTTTTTTGTAAAATATTTTAATCCTAATCTTTTTCCCTAAACAACAGACATTCAGTTAGCTATTCGAAAACGAAGAAATCTTATTGTTTTATAGTCTTCATTTCTAAAGACAGCCAAATAACTGAATCTGATGAAAAGGCATCAAAAAGCCCAAAGCTTGATGAGCTTTGGGTTATTTTTTTAGTTTCAATTTTGAGCAAACCAATTTTAATTGGCTTGCTGGTGTTTCTTAATTGAATTAAACTTTCGAATTACTTATCAGCGCCCATGAAATTTAACTTCTGTACAGGGCGTTTTTATTGTTGCAATAGCATTTATTCAAAAATCGCAACAACTCTAGCTGGAGCAGCTGAAGCTCCCACAATCTTAAGAGGAAAAACAGCAACTTTAAAACCTTCATATGGAAGACTTCCCAAATTTACAAGCTGTTCCATATGACAATATTCTTTTCTTTGTCCAAGTACGTGAGCTTCCCAAAATAATTCTGAATTATTTGTTTCTTTAGCTTTGTTTATCATATATCTCAATGGCAAATCCCAACCCCAAGAGTCGATTCCCATTACTTTAATCCCTTGATCAATTAACCATTCTGTTGCATCTGCACTCATTCCCGTCCCTTTATCAGGGAAATCTTTTGTCCCATTATAAATGTCTCTGCCTGTATTGATCAAAACAATCATACCTTCCTTAATAGATAAGCATTCTTTTTTAAGAAAATCTTGAATGTCTTTGACAGTTATTGCGTCGAAATCTTCTTTATGCCTCATATCAATAACAAGGCCATCTCCATAACACCAATCTAATGGAATTTCATCAACGGTCTTTGCACGTTCTCCATTTACTGTTGGAGAATAATGCCAAGGAGCATCAATATGAGTTGTAGCATGTACCCCCATATGTTTTATTGTATCATCTGCCCAACCGTTAAAACCTTTTGGGAACAATCTTTTAGGTAAGCCCAAAAAACGTAATAATAAACTTGCTTTTTTATGTGCTTTATATTTGATCCGAACCTTCATAAACCAAGGGTCGGATCTATTAAATTGAATTGGTTTTGATAAATCTACTATTTTCATTATTAATTATATGTTTGTTAAGGCATCCTTTACACAAGTTAAAGATTAGACTTTACACTAAAAGAAGCAAGCCGCATAAATTCGTTTATATTTTTAAGCAAACCAATTTTAGTAGCTTTCTGGTGTCTCTTATATGAACTAACTCTCGTGCAATTCCCCTGACAATGAAATTTAGCTTTTGTGCAACAGGCACTTTTGTTAGGCACCGTAGTTTTACTGGCTTATTAGATATGATATTAGTGAAATAATAATTCCTATTACACCTATACCAATCAATCCACTTTTCGTAGCCTGAGGTGAGTTTTCATTTTTCACCTGATATTTAATTAAAAGCGATAAGAATTCCTCATCAGTTAAATTATTCATCGGCGTACTATTTCTAAATTTCTTTTCTTGGGTTGTTATAAAAACAAACATTGAAGCAAATGTAAATGGAACACCAATGGCTATGAAATATGGAAAAGTAAATTTAACCTGCAGGAAAATCCAAAAGCTTAATGACACTATTAATATTAGAAGCATCGATAAAATATTAATCCTTTTATAGATCTTTATATTATCTATTATTTCTGGCGAATTTGAAGAATTTAGACTTTTTATTACATCATTGTCTAGCTTCTCGCTTTTATTACCGATTTTTCTTCCCCAATACGTCTCAATTAAGCGTTCTAACTTCCTGTAAGAAAACTGATAGTCATATATTTTTTTTGAGATTGTTCTATTCCCATATTCAACTCTCAAGTATGGTATATTATTAGCATTCTTTCCACTTCCAACAGTTTTACTGTCAACGAAAATATACTTAATATGTTCCCAGTCTATTTGGATGTCATCATCACAAAACTTGATACCCTCCTTTGAAACGATGATTTTGGGTTCTCTGTCTTTTAGACGTTGATTTGTTTTGTAAATAGTATAAGTGAACCAGACTAAGTTTGATATTGTCAGAAATGTTATTTCAAATCTAAAATAAATAGTTGCTCCCGTAAAGATTACCAAAATTAGCAGTTCTGAATAATCAATAATTGGTTTGCGAAGTATCAGTTTCTCTGTCATCTATGTTTTTATTCTGTGGATCAGCTATGGTGCCTAACGGTCTTGCAAGTTTTCGCGGGCGATTAAAAGAACCTCCCCTTTCAAACCGCGAGGAAGCAAGCCGCATAAATTCGTTTATATTTTTAAGCAAACCAATTTTAGTAGCTTGCTTGTGTTTCTTAATTGTACTAAACCTTCAAACGACTCATCAGCTCCCATGAAATTTAGTTTTTGTTGTGTGGTCGTACTTTAATCAATTTATCAAATAGTTCAGTTTTTGTTATGAAAATTTCCCTGTCTAGTATTTTACCCTTCTTTTCAATTTTAACCAAACCAAAATAACAAAGAAACCTTTCAAACATTCTTATTGAATAACAGTTTCCAGCATAATTTTCAACAGTTCCATAAGTCGGCGTAATTGATTCCAGAAATTGAGGGAAAGCTTTAAGGTATTTCTCGGCATAAAAAGAGTCTAACCGTTTTTGCATTCCATATTTTGATATTAGCAACAATGAAAAACCATAGCCGAGCTGTCCTAGTTGTTCGTCTTCGTAATTGTCGTAATAAGCCCAACTAAACTTTTGTGTCATTGTTTTAAAAACCAATTCAAATAATTTCTGATTGTCGGATGCAATTTTTCCTCCTGCTTTTGTCAGGCTTAATTTACCGTTTCTTTTTTTAGTCAGACCAGCTAATTCAACTAACAGTCGAGTCAGATTAATAGTTAATGAATCACTTTCCTTATATAATTTAGAAATTCCTGATGAAAATTGATATTCCTCTATGAATCCTTCATTATAAATTTCGTGAACAATCTTAGTCGGTAAAAATCCTTTCGAAGTCAACTTGATTTCACCAGATTCTCTCACTAAATTCAAAAAGTATTTAACCTGATTAAGTATTGGAATATTAAGATACTCTTCTTTAGTAAGTTTTTGGATACTTATAGGACTGTCGGGCTCAAAAGTAAAATGCAAAAGGTTATGCATTTCAATCGGAGAATATCCTTCAAATTCAGGGATAGACCGATTGTTCTGCTTGCTCATTATTTGATCAATTTGTTTTTGTATGCTTTTAAAGTCCATTCAGTTTTTTGTTTTGTATGCCACACAACGGTAAATTGTATGAGTAGTGGCAGATTGCGTGGCACTTTCCTGTCAAGCTACAAGAAAGTTAAAACGAGCTATAAGCTTTGAATTTACTCCCAAGACAGCTATTATTTTATACATTGTTGTGCTTTCGTGCTACTTTTTTGAGCATAAATGAAAATTATATCTAATTGCATTACTCTTTATCAAATCCATCAACAATAACGCCCCCCATTGATGCTGGGAACGATAGGATTATTATTCTTTTAAAAGCAATTAATGGTTCTTCTAATAGTGGCATCCTATTAAGGGCAAATAAAATAATAAATACTACAATAAAGGTAACAGCATAATCTATTATAGTTCTTAATACGAAATGCGATAATCTGTGTTTTACTTGTCCCTGAAATATTCCTTGAAATGAGTATATATTAATAAATAATAATGACAATAGAATTATTACAATAAGATTGAGAGTTGGTAAAGTTTCACTTAATTTCCATGATTCCTCTGAAAAGGCAACAGGAATCGTCAAAGCAGATGCCCCTACTATTACTTGAATAATATCTTCAAAGTTAATTGTTTCTTTACTCATAATATACACTTCATTAGAGGTACTAATAAAAGTTTTATTTCTTATTTTCAATAGATCTCACTTAATATGATCTCTTTCTAAAAAAATCGACCTCTTTAGTACGATCTCAGCATGAAGCACAACGGTCTTCAAAGTTTCGTGGGCGATTAAAACAGTTGTCTTATCAAATTCCTAAAGAAGCAAGCCACATAAAGCTTAGGACCAATAAAGCAGTTTCCATTTTTGCACGAGAAAGTAAATTTATGAAAACAATTGTATAAACAGTATTCCCAATTAAAGTAAAATGATCAGCGAGTATTAAATAGAAAGAATATATTTAGCCCTTCGACTCCGCTCAGGGATCGAAAAGTAGCTTGGCACTACTCCTCAAAAAAGAGGGAAATTTTATTAACTTAAGTCAAGTCTGGCGAAATATGGGTTGTAGTCATAACCTGATATTTACAGCTTACACATAATCAGAGCATGACCATTCAATTCTCTAGGCATTTCGCCTCCTTTGGGTTACTAAGTGTCTTGTACTGAGCTTGCCCTTTAGTTTTATACCCAAAAAAGATTTAACTTTTAAGAGACAGAAAAGACCGAAATCCAATCTCCTTATATATGGCTATCAATTTCCAACAACCAAGCACAAACAAAGGAAATAGACGCAGATAGACAGCCAATAAAGTTGAAAAGCCTGAGGTAAATACATAAATGAAGTCAACACGATTAATGCACTTAAAAGCATAGCGAATGCTGTAAGGAAAGAGATCTAAATTATCTTCTTATGCTTGAGTCTTTCCAAACTCAAAATAGATAGGTTTTGGGTTTAAATATCTTAAGTTTTGTTTATTCTGTATGAGATTGGTTGTGATTAGTAAGGGATTTCATAACTCCTTAAAAAATTTGCCAATACTTTCTTTATCGTTCATAACTATTAGCGGTTTTCATTTTACTATGATTCGTTTCACTAATAGGTATTGTAAATATAAAGTTACTGCCTTTCCCTAATTCGCTTTCTACCCATATTTTCCCTCCCTGTATTTCAACAAGTTCTTTACAGAGTATTAAGCCCAAACCTGAACCTATTTCATTCTCTGTTCCCATCGTCGTTCTATTTGTCTCAACCTTGAATAATTTATTTATCGTTTCTTCACTCATTCCAATACCATTATCAGAAATTGCAATTTCAACTCGACTTTGTTTTTTTTTTGATAAAACACTTATATTTCCTCCTGGTTTTGTGAATTTTATGGCATTCGAAATAAGATTTCGTAAAATTATTTTCAACATATCTCTATCGGCACAAACTTCAATATCACCTGATTGATTATGAGCTAATAATATATTCTTGCCAATGGCGACTGTTTTGGAGAGTTCTATCGTTTCATTGATAATTGATGCTAAAATTATTTCTTGGGGCTTGAAGGTAATTCGTCCGGTTTGCGATTTTGCCCAATTCAACAGATTATCAAGTAAAATAAGCGTGCTTTTGGCTGATGAATTTATAATGCCTAAATACTCTTCACATTCTGCAAGTTCAAAATCTTTTAAATTATCAATTAACAATCTCGAAAAGCCCAATATTCCATTAAATGGACTTCTTAAATCATGAGCAATAATTGAAAAAAGTTTGTCTTTTGTCGCATTGAGTTCTCTTAATTTGATTTCATTTTCTTTAATAATTTGTACGGCATGTTTTCGTTCAGTCACATCACGAACATTAAGAACAATAGATTTAATTTCGGGATTATCTAATTGATTATTGCCATAGGCCTCCAAATAAACCCAGCTTCCATTTTTATGAAGATGTCGGTATTGCGTTCCACCATTTGCCTTATTTTCAATCATATCAAGAAACCCTATTTTAGTTAATTCCTGATCTTCTGGATGAATCATCTTATCAATGACAGAGATACCAATTAGTTCTTCTTGTTTAAATCCCAGTATCTTCTCACATGATTCACTAGCAAAATGTTGTATTCCATTGGAATCCATTAACACAATCATATCAAACGAATTCTTAATGAGTTGTTTAAAACGTGCTTCACTTTCTTTGAGGGCTTTTACTGTCAACTTAGTCTCAGTGACGTCCCGAGTAATCCCCATTACATGGCCTACTGTCCCGTCTTTGTTATATTCAGGAACATAACGGGATTCGTAATAATGGTCACCTGTTGGTGTTGGGAAAGTGAAGCTAAACTCTATTTCCTGTCCGCTTTCAAAAACCTTGCGAATCTGCTTTTGGAAAAACAAAACAAGTTCTTCCGGCATTCCAAGATCTCGATGGTTTTTCCCGAGAAATGTTTGTTTGGGGATTCCTGTAGCTTTTTCAACAGCTGCATTCACATAGGTGTGTCGAAATAAACGATCAAACCTAAAAATAATATCTGGAGCGTTTTCTGCCAAGGTTCTAAATTCCTGCTCACTAATCCTTAGAGCCTCATCTGACTGTTTTCGCTTCGTGATATTATCAAAAATCACAAGAAACTGATTTTTTTGAGAACTATAAACCGAAATGGAAAACCATATCCCCAAGGCTTCGACAAAAGTTTCTATCCTCTCAGATATTCCTGTTTGCAAAACCCTGCTATATAAATGAAACAGTTCTGGGTTTTCCATTCTATGATTAGGAATGACTTCAGATACACGTTCACCAACAATATTTTTCAAACCCGTTAATTTTTCAAAAACCTGATTTACTTCAAGATAAATAAAATCAATGGGTTTATTATTCTCATAAATCATTTGGCAATGCGCAAATCCTTCTGACATATTATCAATGAGAGAATGATAGATATCGTCATTTTTAATAGAAGAATTGAGCTGACAATTTTCCTTATATTGTTTAAGTTCTGCAATCTGAATTTCCAATTCTTGATAAGTAGGTTTAGAATCCATTTTTGTTTTTTTATTAATTTCTTATAAGGAGAGTAAAAATTATATAAGAGCTATATCTTATTTATTCTAATGGCTGTATATGTCTATATATTATAAAACAAGCTCTCACGAAACAGCTAAATCATTGTTATTTAACTGACAGATAAAATCATACATCCCTATTAAATTACGAAATATTCTATAGCCAACAATAAACTTGTCTATTCTAAAATCACGAACAAATCTAAAATAGAACCTATCTACATAATTATGAATATCAAAATAACAGCCATTCACACTGTCATTAATCATGCATCACTTATTACAATTTGTTTTCATCATATTCAATCAGAGACAATCTATTTCAAAGTCTGACTTTAAGCCTTATATTTTAATTTACTCTCCGCTTTATCGCCTTTCTCCATCTAAAATATTAATTTTACTGATTATCATTTTTCGACATCAGGATGGAAGACAACAAAGAGCTGAGACTAGCTTACGATTATATAGAAAACACCAACACCAACATATTTCTGACGGGGAAAGCCGGTACAGGTAAAACCACTTTTTTGCACCGCCTGCGTCAGGAGTCACTCAAACGAATGATTGTGGTTGCCCCTACGGGTGTGGCTGCGATTAATGCGGGCGGTGTAACGGTTCACTCTTTCTTTCAGTTGGGCTTTAGTCCCATTCTTCCCGAAGAAGAATATAAAAATAAGGATCAGGCATCTCCTGAGAATCGTTTTAATAAAACCAAAATCGATATCATTAAATCTTTGGACTTATTGGTGATCGATGAAATCTCTATGGTTCGCGCCGACTTATTGGATGGGATTGATGCCGTTCTGCGTCGTTATCGCAAATCGAAATTGCCTTTTGGTGGTGTTCAGTTATTGATGATTGGTGATTTACAGCAATTGCCTCCTGTGGTGAAACAGGAAGAGTGGTCCATATTGAAACGTTTTTATGCAACTGAGTTTTTCTTTAGTTCGAGAGCCTTACAAAAGTCGCCGCACATTTGCATTGAGCTGAAACACATTTACCGTCAGAAGGACGAAGACTTTATTCGAATTCTAAATGAGATTCGTAATAACCAGCTTTCTGATCAATCGCGCCGTCGATTAAATGCCAATTACAAACCCGATTTCGATCCGGATGATAAAGAAGCTTACATCACTCTAAGTACTCACAACCGTAAGGCTGAAGATATCAATGAGATTAAGCTGGAAAAACTAGAGACAGACAAAATGAGTTTTAAGGCTAGTATAGATGGTCAATTTCCCGAATACGCCTTTCCTACTCTCGAAAAGCTTGAGCTAAAAAAAGGTGCTCAGGTGATGTTCGTAAAAAATGATTCTCAATCGGCCAAGCGTTTCTATAATGGAAAAATTGGAACGATCACCTTTATGAATAAGGATAGTATCAGTGTAAAATGCGAGGGAGACGAAGATGTGATTGAGGTTGAAATGGAAACCTGGCAGAATATTAAATTCTCCATTAATGAAAAAACCAAGGAGATTGAAGAGGAGGTCATTGGCAATTTCAAACAATTCCCACTCAAATTGGCCTGGGCCATCACCATTCACAAATCTCAGGGCTTAACCTTCGAAAAGGCAATTATCGATGCCGCTTCGGCTTTTGCACACGGGCAGGTTTATGTGGCACTATCGCGTTGTAAATCGCTTGAAGGTATGGTGTTGAAAACACGCATCAATCCTCAAGGCATTATTTGCGATAGCTCTGTTGCCAGTTTTAATAAAGCTATGCAAGAGAATCCGCCAAAACAAGAGGATCTCTACAAAGCCAAGCGCGACTATCAGCTTTCATTATTGAAAGAGCTTTTCGATATGGATTTGATTTACCATTACGCTTACCGGCTGAACAAAGTCTTCGAAGCCTACCCCACAACAGCTCAAGGCGATTGTAAGGAGAAGTTAAAGGCTGTTATTGATCATCTAAAACCAGAATTGGTAAAGGTTGGTCAACAATTTTCCAATCAGTTGTTTCATATGTTTGGTAACTCTCCTAGTTTAGAGAATGACAAACTTTTTCAGGAACGCCTACATAAAGCTTGTCAGTACTTTATTCCTAAGTTGGAGCTTTATCTGTTAGAACCAGTCCATCAGAGCTATTTCGATACCGATAATCAAGCTCTGGAGAAAACCGTTAAGGATCTGCGCATTCGCATTGTTGAGCTAACTCAGGTGAAATTAGCTTGTATGCTTCATTGCAATCATGGTTTTGTACTTAAGGATTTCCTTGAGCTCAAAGCGAAGGAGCATCTCAAGACGATTAACTTCAAACGTATGCCAAAGCAAGAAGATTTTGCTGCTATTGTCGACTATCCGGATCTGTTTAAGCAACTTAAAGATTGGCGATATGCCAAAGCAGATGAATTAAACACAAGCGTAGCCTCAATTATCAGCCTTAAGGTGATTGTTCAAGTATGCAACAGTTTGCCACAAAACAAAATGGCCTTGAAAAACATAAAAGGCATGGGAGCCAAAAAGATTGATGAATTTGGTCTGGAACTTCTGAAATTGGTTGATGCTTTTAAAAAGGATAATAAACTATCACAGGTTCCCGATATCTTTTCATCAGTTGAAAGCCAGGAACCCAAAAAAATCAGCAGCAAAGAAAGAAGTTTTTTAATGTATAAGGAAGGCAAAAGCATTCCTGTTATCGCAGCTATGCGTGATCTGACTCGTTCTACCGTTGAAGAGCACCTAACCTATTATGTGAGTATTAATGCCCTTCCCATCGGGGATTTTGTTGATGATGAGAAAGTCGAAAATATCATGGCTTATTTTGATACACACGCCATAGATGCCCTTAACGATGCAAAAAAGGATCTGGGCAAAGATATTAGCATGAGCGATCTTCGCTTTGTTTTAGCTTACTGGGAGAATGTAAAAGATAAAAAGACAAACTAAATGCTAGCAAAAAAAAACCACCTCAAAACTGAGGTGGTTCAATTAAATCGACTCAAGCTAGCCAATCTGTATACTGTATCAGGCTTCTAAAAGCTCTTTCTGCTTATCTAACTTACGAGTCACTCGACCATAAATAATCAAAGCTATTGCCGATACACCTGCAATGGCTACAAAATAATACCAAATGTAATGTGCATGCGCTGATGCAACTTCCCAGTCTGCATGATTTTCAAATAAATGTGGATCAGGACAATATTTTGACAATAAGAATCCAGATAAACCAAATCCTAAAATAGATGAGATGAATGAATGTAAATGACTAAAGCCTAAATACATTCCTTCCTCTCCCTTAGGAGCTTGCAATGAAAAGTATTCTAAGAATCGTGGTGAAATAAATGACTCAGCAAACCCCTGGAATACAATACCTATAATCATCATGAAAGCAACCGGATGCAGACTAAAAAAACCTAAATCTATCGATTCCACATCTAAAAGATTTCCTGCTGCCATACACAAAGCTGAAACGGGCATTATAAACATACCGACAGTCATTGAAAATAGAGCTGTTTTCTTTCGCATAAGCTGAGTGATAAGGCCAACAAAAAGGAAAACAATCAATGGATTCACATTAGCATACCAAGAAGGTGATGCGCCTTCACCTGCCATACGCAAGACATACTTGGGCATGGTTGCATACAATTGGTGCTGAACCATCCAGAATCCTGTAACAATCAAAATCAAAGCCACCAAACGCCCATTAGCTAGTACCTTTAACAATGCATCCCAAATTTCCGACATACTCTTGCCTTCTCCTTCGTGACGAGTGGTCTTAAAAAAGAAATAAACGGCGATCAGGCCCAGTAGAGTTGCACCAGCCGAGAAATAATTCAAGGTGATTAATCCTTCATTTCCCATTGCCTCACGCAATGGCTTTACAATAGTTTTCCCAGAAAAGGCACCAATATTGACCATGGTGTAAAAAATAGAAAAACCTCTAGCACGATTGGCCTCAGTCGTTTCCTTAGCAACAGTACCTGTAATTACTGATTTAATGAATGATCCACCAATCATGATCAGGATAATAATTGGGATTATAAACCATTTATGAGAACTGCTCTCTAATCCTGTAAATGTTGTAATCTTGGTGTATTCTACCAAACCTGCGGATTCGAGCAGTGTTGGAAAAATAGCTAAACCAGCGTAACCAATAGATAAAAGGGCAAATGCTAATAGTAAGGCATTCTTAAAACCCATTTTATCGGCTAATGCTCCACTAAAAGTTGGCAATAAATACAAACCTCCAGAGAATAAACCTGAAATCATGGCCGCTTCCACATCCGTAAATCCTAATATTCGGGATAAGTAAATTGTAATCACAATAAAAACCCCGTAATAAGCTGCTCTCTCCAACAATTCCACCGAATTGGCTACCCAAAAGGCTTTAGAAAAGCGTTCCTTTATCGTACTCTCTTTTTCAACACTCATTTTAATTCTCAGTTAAATTTTATTTAAGGTATAGTTGTCCAACTTTACAGGCGGTAAAAATAGAATTTCTTATAAAAATCACGAGTAGGGAAAACCCGACTTTAATGTTTATCAAAAATTAGGCCGTAAAACCCGGCAAGCCCTCTGTTTTGTATGATTACAATAAAAAAATAATTTTTATTTGATGAAAGTAGTATTTTAAAATCGTAATTGTCAAGCCCTTGCTTATTTTAACAAAAAAATATTCATCCAGAGCCCTTATTATATTTGCGAAACGAACATTTTTGACTTACATTTGCACCCGTTATCAGAACAGATAATAACACATATTGGAGAGATGGCAGAGTGGTCGAATGCGGTAGTCTTGAAAACTATTGTGCGGCAACGTACCGGGGGTTCGAATCCCTCTCTCTCCGCAATTTAAAACGCAAGCCTTTATCCATTAGGGGTTTGCGTTTTTTCATATCAACTATTTATCAACCGCGATGAATATGCAAGTTTTATGAGTACTCGTTAGAACTAATCAAAATGAATACTCTTTACTATAATTCATTAAAATGAAAGAAAAGTCAAAATACAGTTAGCCTTACAGTTAACGTCTCCTTTTCTTTCTTTAAACTAATAAACTATCTTGTTTCAATTAGTTTTTAACGGCAATTTGAAGCACTTTTTTAATCTCGCGAGAAGAAGTTCCCAGCATCAATTTGAATTGGCCTGATTCCAGATTCCAATTCATTTTTGAATCATCGAAAAAGGCCAGTTCATCCACGGGAATTTCCATGATAACACTTTTCGTTTCACCAGGATTTAGGTTGACCTTATTAAAGGCTTTCAATTCCTTAAGCGGTCTTAAAACCGATGCTTCAACATCGTTGACATACATCTGAATGACTTCAGATCCTTTTGATTTACCCGTATTTTTAATCTCACATGAGACTTTAATCACCTCTCCTTTTTTATAGGTAGACTTATCTGTTTTCGCACTTAACAGCTTAAATGTGGAGTAGGATAAACCGTATCCAAATTCGAATAAGGGTTTAATCTTCTTCGTATCGTGCCAGCGGTAACCGACCAATATGTCTTCTTTGTATTCCTGATTGATGCCATCGCCAGGATAAGAGATCTCTCCAAATGAATGAGCTGCGTTGTCTTCCAGCTTAACAGGAAACGAAAAAGGCAGTTTCCCTGATGGATTCACATCTCCCGAGATTACATCTGCGATAGCATGTCCGGCCTCACTTCCCAAATACCAGGCTTGAACAAGTGCTTTCACCTTCGAAATCCAAGGCATTTCAACAGCATTACCACTTAGCATGATAAAAGCGGTGTTTTTATTCACCTTCAATATTTCATTCAACAAATCATCTTGACCAAAAGGCAAAGCGAACTGAGTACGATCATCGCCTTCACAATCCTGATGATGACTTTTATTCAAACCGCCTACGAAAAGAACGATGTCTGCTTCAGCAGCGACTTCGATTGCCGCACGCTTTAATGAATCTGCATTTAGATTGGTTGGTAACACCCAACCATAAACTGATGGGCCTGATGCATAACCCATTGCATGTATAATTCGAGCATTTTTAAAGCGTTTCTGAATACCTTCTAAAGGTGATATTTCATGCTTGGTTTTGAGTTCCGAAGAACCACCACCAATTGTCATGCTACGGGTCGCATTCTCTCCAATTACAGCGATGGTTTGTTTTATTGCAGGATCTATCGGGAAGAACCCCTTATCATTCTTCAACAAAACAATCCCTTCTGTAGCCACTTCGCGAGCCACTTCAAAATGTTGCTGATTGGTCATTTTACCGAAAGTTCGAGTTGGATCCATATTGGTTCGAAACATCAGGCGAAGAATACGTCTGACCTTATCATCAACAACAAACTCATCTATTTCGCCACTTTTTAACAGTTCCAGAAATGGGTTCGCTAAATAGTAATTATCGTAAGCATTTTTCGATGAAGAGGTGAGTCCATCCGTTCCTGTTCCCATTTCCATATCCAAGCCATATAGTGCTGCTTCTTTGGTATCGTGTGTGGCTCCCCAATCGGTAACCAATACGCCATCGAAAGCCCAATCGCCCTTAAGAATCTTGTTCACCATCAATTCATTGTGGCAACAAAACTGGCCTCTTATTTTATTGTAAGCACCCATAATTGCCCAAACTTCTCCTTCGAGAACCGCAGCCTTAAATGCAGGCAGGTAAATTTCATATAAGGCTCTGTCGCTCAATTCCACATTAATATGATTACGCCAGTGTTCTTGATTGTTCAGGGCATAGTGCTTCACACAAGCTGCCACACCATTTTCCTGCACGCCTTTGATATAGGGCACAACCAGCTTGGATGCCAAATAGGGATCCTCCCCCATGTACTCAAAATTACGACCATTAAGAGGTGTGCGATAAATATTAACACCAGGGCCTAAAAGAATATCTTTCTTGCGATATCGGGCCTCTTCACCAATAGCCTTACCATACTTAAACGACAAGTTTGGATTGAAAGTAGCCGCCAAACAAGTTAAGGCAGGAAAAGCGGTACAGGAATCATTGGTCCAGCCTGCATGGTCCCAAGTATCCCAGGCAATCTCGGCACGCACACCATGAGGTCCATCCGACATCCATATCTCAGGAATTCCCAAACGAGGCACACCAGGCGTACTAAACTTCGATTGTGCATGACACATGGCCACTTTCTCTTCCAGAGTCAATTGTTCAATTAATACGTCAATCTTCTTTTCAATCGTTTTGGTATTCACTTGCCCAAACAGTTGCATGCCAGCAAACAGAACCAATAACAGAGTCGTAAGGAATAGTCTTTTCATTGTGATTTGATAAGTACTTACTAATTTGTATAACTTATATATTAGTCGTAAAAAATAGCGCATATAGCATGAGGGATACTACAGAGGCGCTACCAACTAACATCTTACATAACAAGCGTTTAAACTATTTTGGATTGAAAATCAAGTTTCCTTGATTCTCAATCTGTGTTTAAAATGCTTCATAAACCAATTTTAACACCCCAAATTTTCCTACCTGATATATTATGGGCTAATCAAATGATTATGCTTCCGATAATCGTCTCTTATCCAAATCCGATTTCATCACGACACAAGTGTCATGATCGATGGTGTAGAAATATAAGAGGATGGCACATGACATATACA
Source organism: Ancylomarina euxina (assembly GCF_003863355.1). GTDB lineage: Bacteria > Bacteroidota > Bacteroidia > Bacteroidales > Marinifilaceae > Ancylomarina > Ancylomarina euxinus. The sequence continues at coordinate 212,940 of NZ_QQWG01000004.1, forward strand.
GGATTCCCGGAATGACTGAAATCATAAGTTTTATTCCTGTAATGGCAGTTTCGGTTTGTTCTACATTCGGTGTAAATTGGAAGATAGCAAGCATCCATCCTGCCAAGGCTCCACCAATACCCCAACCCGCTTTTTGAGCAAAAGTAGCCGCAGAAAACACCAAACCGGTTGATCTTCTTCCTGTTTTCCACTCCGAGTAATCGGCTGTATCGGCAAGCATGGTCCACAGTAAAGGCACTGCAGGAGCATAAGCCATCTTTGCCAGAATATTGAGAATATAGATCATTGTAATATTGTTGGCACCAGGAAGATATAGGCAGATGAAGAAAAAGCCCGACAGTAATGAACTAGCCAAAAAAACATTACGCTTGCCGAACCGTTTAGCCAAAGGTTTTGAGAAAGGTATGGCTACGATTAGAGCAACAGTTCCTATCACATTAAACAATTGAACATTTTCTTCATTTCCTATATAGTATTTAAAGTAGTAAGCAATGGATAAATTCTGCATTGCAAACATGATAAAAGAGATAATTCCTACAAAAAACAAAATGACCCAGGGTTTGTTTTTAAATAGATTCTTAAAATCTTCCTTTAAGTTTTCTTTCTGTTCTTTAGGAGGTTGAACTCTCTCTTTAGTGGTTTTAAAGGTGATCATGAAAAGTGCAAAACTGATAATAGAAAACAAAATCAAGGTATACTGATAACCTTTTGCATTATCACCCTGACCAAAATACAAGGCTAAAGAAAGAGCTGTTCCTGACACGATAAACTGACCAATAAAAGCAAAGATAAATCGGTAGGAATTAAGGCCTGCTCTCTCGTATGAATCAGAAGTCATTACAGCTCCTAATGATGAATAAGGAAGATTTATAGCCGTAAATACTGTCATTAATAACATATAGGTAACGCCTGCATAAATCACTTTACCCGTAGGGCCTAGATCGGGAGTGGTAAACGTTAAGACTGCCAATACACTGTAGGGCAAAGCCATCCAAAGTATATAGGGTCTGAATTTTCCCCATCGGGTGTTTGTTCTATCAGCAATAATCCCCATTAAGGGATCGCTAAGCATGTCCCAAAAACGAGCAATCAGCATGATGGTACCAGCTGCTGCTGCAGAAATCCCAAAGGTATCGGTATAGAAAATTAGAATCCAGAAACCGACCATATCCCATACAAAATGGGAGGCGGTATCTCCTAAACTATAACCGACTTTTTCTTTCAAAGATAATTTTGACTCTATTTCACTCATCTCTATATGATTCAAATACTTTTTATTTTACTTCAAACAGATTGTACATTCTGGTCCATTCAATTGTCTGGCCGGGCTTCACATTGACATCAAAAAATAACTCCGGACTTACAACATGTTTCCATCCCCAAAGATTGACTTTGTTAGTTTTAAAACTTCCTGTTTCACTAATTCCAATCTTACTTTTTGTGTTTACCAATTCCCATATTGCATCAACACGCTCACCTCCTGAAAGATTACTGAAGAAGAACTGTTCTTCAGGAGTATTATTGAAAGTGATTTTATGATCTCTAATTTCAACGATTCCTTCAGGATTAACAGTAGCTCCAAACAATTCAGGTTTAATCTGGAATGGAAATTTTAAAATATAATCGGAACCTATTAACTCTTTATTGATGGCTAAAAAATTGTGGTTGTATTCATTGGTCGAAATGATTTTGTCACCCGTATTGTGTAAGTGATATTTAATGATAAAACTGTTTCCCCAAAGTTTAACTTCTTTTTTCAGAACATATGAATACCCGTTAAAGCTTTGAGATTTACACACAACAATTAGCTTATTCGTTTCAGCAATTAGTTTAAAATCGGCAGGTTGAATTTCGTAAACCTTACTAAAACTGTATGAATCACCCTCTTTTTTTAATAAGCCTACTCCAATCTTAGGAAACCAGTCTCCTTCCTCACATTCATCAAATCCTACTGGTGTTTCAATCCCAAATTCATTATAGAAGCCTTTTCCAAAGCTATTATCATCATCACTATTTAACCTCTCAGTTCCGGCAATATCGACACCTTTAAACTTCACAGACACAATTTTACCTGTCCAGTCAAATCTTGAGAGCTGATAATTTTCCAATGGCAAGTCGATATGAATTTCCAGGTTCTTATTTTTAAGGATATGTACCATATTCGTTTCTTCTTTGTGTTGACCAAAGCTTACAAATGGTAAGCATATCATTAGAAATAGGACTGTTTTAGTCATGTGTTTATCATTCTATTTTAGTTACCAGCCATGATAATCATATTCCTTTGTCTGAATACATGAAATGGCTCGTTTCATTTTTTTTGCTTAGAACCGTGGCTAATTTGACTTAGATAAGTTGGTGTACTTTTCTTTGACAACACTGAAGGCCTCTTTCTTATTTCTTTCAATATCAACAATCCCCCAATATTCTTCATTTGGTGCACCATCATATGGCACACCACCACTTTTGGGAGCCCAACCACCAACATCCAATTTGTTGTTATTTCCAGCTTTCCACAACTCATCTACAAAAGCAAACAAAGTGACACCTGAACAAATTGCCTGATTACTAAAAATGGATTCCAGGATATTTTTCGTGGCATCTGCTTGAGCTAGCTCATTTACACCTTGTTTATAGCCATCTTTTGAAATCGTCATATAGCTATCTGCTCCCGCTTCAGACAAATACATAGGTTTATCACTAAGAATAGCCCATTCCGAAAAGATCTCTTCCGGATTATCCCATCGATAGACATTCATGCCCCAGACATCTATATTGGGACACATTGTTAGTGCCAATGAATCTGGCAACTCGCCGTGTGCGGTTGTTACCGGATGAGAAGGGTCATGCTTCTGAATTTGCATGGCAGCATTGTTTAAAGCTGTGTACCAATTCTTCATATCACCACCAAACCACTCGGGATGATAATTATACTCGTTCCCCAATTCCCACATTAATATCACAGGGTGATGTTTGAACTTCTTTATATATGTGACAAAAGATCCTGAAAGAATATCATTCTCACCACCTTGGTCGTAGCCAAAACCTATAATTACCTTGAGTCCAGCTTCATTTATCTCATCAAGAACAGAAACATCTGTTATAGGAGCATAAACCCTAATGGTGTTTATTCCAGCTTCAAGCATTAAATACAAGTCCTCAGACAAATTACCAAAGTTTCTTTTATCACTTCCTTTGGGAACAGGATGATAGCATATCCCTTTGATTGTATAAACAGAGTCGTTTACAAGAATACGCCTTCCATTAACTGATACGGTATTCGCCTTAATATTCTCAGTCTGAAAGAGCAATAAACTCACTGAAAAAATTAATAAAATATGTTTAAGCATAACCATGGATATTTATTCGTTATTTACTTTTATAACAAGACTTAAGCAGGAATTACAACTGTTTGAATTGCCTGTGCACTAATCTGTATATCGACAGAACGATCACCCAAAGAAAGTTTCATGTTTCTTGATTCCAGGTTCATGTTCAAAATCACAAGAGCTATCGATCCATCGGGATTTTGTGCCGCTGTCATCATAAGATCCTTATCGGATATGTCAAATCCAATGCGCACTGCTCCAGGACAGATATACTTGCTAAAGTGTGCCAGAGTATAATACATTGGCGTAAAATACACTTTGTCTTTCTCAGGATCAACAATGACCGGGGCAAGACACCAGTTTTTAGCCCAGTTGGGGCCACCTTGTGTATCCAAAACCATATTCCAATCAACCCATCCTTGTACCCAATTGTTCAAACAACCTATGATATCTCGTGCATAACGATATACTGGCACGTATTTAGTGTGAAGATGTTTCTGATCATCAGGAGCCCAATCCCAACCCCAATCGGTAGCTTCTTTCTTCCAATACCAGGCATCATCATTCCAATGTGGCACTTCTGCATCGACACAAGCTTCCGACTGAATCATGAGTTTATTCGGAGCTTTATCATGTGTATATTGTAAGACATCAGGCATATAATCATAGGTACTGGCATACCAATGAATTGCCATACCATCAAAATACTTCGATGATTCCTCATCTTTATACATGACATCTGCCCATTCCTTTAATTCATCGCGATTCTGATCGTAGCCCAAGATCTTAATATCATGACCATCACTTTTTAATTTTGGTCCCAGATACTTGCTAACAAATTCTACCATTTCTTCTGGTGTATAATGCATACTCTCCCAGTTGCTGTTATTTCCCAAAGGCTCATTCTCTACAGTCAATCCCCAAATGTTGATTCCTTCATTTTTATAAGCAGTTATATATTTTGAGAAAAATAATGCCCAGGTGTCCTTGTATTCAGGTAATAACCTACCACCTTTCCAATCATTATTATCCTTCATCCAAGGTGGTGCTGTCCATGGCGATGAAAGAATTTTGAATCCATCTTCTGATAGTTCCATTGCATCCTTAATCATTGGAATAATATCATCTAGATCTTCTTTAATTGAAAAGTTCTCCAAAGCCAAGTCTCCTGCTACAGGAGCGTAGGAATAGTTACTCAATGAGAAATCACAAGAGTTAATATGCGTTCGTGTTAACGAATATCTGGCCCCTTCTGACCCAAAATAGGCATCCAAAATTATGTCTCGGTTCTTTTTACCTATTTGATTCAACAAGTAAGCCGATGACTCGGTAAAGGATCCTCCAAAACCAATGATGGTTTGAAATTTCTCATCCGGTAATAATTGGATGGCAACAGCATCTTCTCCAGATTTAAATTCACTTATTTTTTTGAGCTTATTGCCATTTGAAGACGTTTCATAGACATCCACCGTCAAATTATTCTGTTGTACTGTGCACCCCAACAAATTTGCCATGAGAAAAACAGATAAGAAATATTGAAATATTTTCATTAGTTTATAATTATCATATTAATTAAAATTGGATTTCTGTAGTCCTTACTTTTAACTACAACTTAATGGTTGAAGGAGTAACTTCTTCAGTCATATTTTCATTATTGACTTCTTGCCCCTCATGCTTAGCCTTACCCCGTCGAAGAATTAAAGCCTCTCTAATTTCATGAGCCTTAGTCTCTGTTATATCATATTTCCATACAATTAAAATTGCCATTACTGCCGTCAGAATAGGGATAATGATATCCGCAATTCTCAGGTTAATCAGTGTTTCAGTGGCCTGTTGATCAATTGATTGATCAAAACCAACAGCTTGCAAAACAATACCACTGGTCAATAAAGCCAAGGCAGTCCCAAGCTTCACCATCCACCAATACACAGCACCAAACATTCCCTCACGACGTTCTCCGTTGTTCAATTCATCCAAGTCACAAACATCAGCAGTCATCGACATCATAAGCGTAAACAAGCCTCCAATGCCAAAAGACAAGAATGGAATAGGCATAAACATCAACCATGGGTTGGCTGGATTGAATCCCCACCATTTCAGTCCGTAGCCAATCATTGATATTAGAGTTGCGATAACAAAAGCATTTTTCTTACCTACCTTTTCAGATATTTTTGTCACAATAGGAATAACCAGGAAAGCGGTAGCCATGGCACTTATAGTCCCAAACCAGGCAGGCCAGGATCCAGCAGCAACCTTATCTCCATTAAAAAGGTAGTAGACTATAATGAACATGGCGAACTGTGCAATAGTTTGAAATCCATTGAATATGAGAAATGTGGCGCCGCAAAGTTTTATGAAAGGTTTATTTTTGATTGTAAGCTTAATGCCTTTCACGAATTCTTTGGTGTTAGCTGCCAATTCATTCATAGATAAATTGGCTCTTTTGCTATTATCAGGCAATATCATTTCTTTATTAAAAAGAGCTGGTAATACACCCAGAATCATACAAATAGCGCCTACCCAAATTGATAAAACACGTGCTCCAGCGGGTGCTGATTCAAATATTGATGGATCGTAAATAATAACCCAAAACCAAGGCGCTATCATCCATGCTACCTGGCCCATCCATTGAGAAACAGCCATTAAACGAGTGCGCTCGTTATAATCGGGAGTCATCTCATATCCCAACCCGATTAATGGCGTTGCAAAAATGGTATAACCAATGTAAAAGAATATGGATACGATTAAGAAATAGAAGAAATTGTAGGTTTGTGAATTTTCAGGATTTAATTGCCACATCACCATAAAAGCGACACCTGTAATAGCACTACCAATAAAAATATAGGGCTTACGCCTTCCCCATTTCGATCTTGTATTATCAGAGATAAATCCCATTATAGGATCAGTTAAAGCATCAAGAAGTCTGGGTAATGCACCTAATAAACCTGCGAGAACAGGATTCATTCCAAGAGACATGACCAAAACGACCATAAAAACACCCAAAGCAGCAGGAAATAACTGATTGGCCAAATGCCCTGATCCAAATGCTAGTTTTTGCCCAAATGGGACAATATCTTCCTTTGCTGTTTTATAGTGTGTCATATATTTTGACTTATGAATTAGTAATTATGAGTTATGAATTAAGGACCTATTGATGTTGAATCTTAATGGGAGAACATCTTCTGCATAAGCTTTTTAGGTTTACGATCGACAGAGAACATTCCCCAATGCTTTTCGGCCCCTAAAGGATTTGCGGTTTCACCTTTCCAATCCTCATCGAAAGCTTCAAAAAAGAAAGTGGTGATATTCATTTCTTTTGTCCACTTCATCAGTTCTTCATAATACCTAGCCTGCTTGTCTTCACTTGCTCTTTCACCAAATTCTGAAGCCACAGTTGCCCAGCCAGCTTCTGTAATCACGATTTTACTATTGGGAAGCGCATTGCGAACTTTTTGCACATTTTCTATGGTATAAGCCATGGCTTCATCAATATCTTTACCTTCCCAAACCGGATAGACATGTATAGAGATAAAGTCTACAGCTTTAGCTAACTGGCTTCCTTTTGCAGCCCACCACTCATAATTATCAGCAACAGTTACAGGTTGCTTAATAGCCTTCTGAACTTTCTGAACATAGACAATAATAGAATCCGTATCCACTTTGTGATCGTTCCACTCAACCAAAGATTCATTACCTACATTCACGGCAACAACTATATCCGGATATTGATTTGCTAACTGTATTCCTTTCTGAATTTCTTCCTGATTTGCAATACTATTCTTATCAAGAACTTCCTGAGCAATGGGTTCTGTGAGCCAGCCGCAAGTCTCATGTGCACTCAATTCCGCTTTTAACCATATACCCAACATCACTTTAATATCAAGCTTATTTTCTTTGATTATTCTCAAAACTGCTTCCGAATTTTCACCAGAATCATAAAGTCTAATCAAATTGAAAAGTGAATCCCGAGAAATAATCTTCAAATCCTCAAGAACCTGCTCATCTGATGGGTTTATAGCTCCTTCACCTCTGTCTGGATGTTGCCCCGTTCGAAAGCCCGAATAACAAACTGCTCTTGAAACGCCATTCAACAAATCATCTTTACTTTGCTTAATCGCTTTCATCTCTGGTTCTGCTTCGTTTGTAATGGCTTGTTTGGACTTACTCGTTTGCTTACAGCAAATAAGACTAAATGAAAAAAAGATAAGTAGTGCCAAATTGGCTATTTTTCTATTGATTCGTTGATCTGAAATCATGAGTTGTATTTTAGGTGTTAGCTTCGTTTTAGTTCAAATGGTAAGGTTTTCTTCTTATTCCATTAAGAATCTCTAAACCATACTGAGTTCCATCTTTTGCATCACTTTCTTTGGTTTTCGGTCTACCGTAAACAATCCCCAGTGTTTTTCGGGTTCCAGGGGTTCATTGGACCCTTTCCAGGATTCATCAAAAGCTTCGAAATAAAAAGTAAGAATCTCTTCTTCATCTGTCCACTTCATCAAATCTTTATAATAAACCTCCTGTAGATCTTCACTTACATTATGAGGATCAATCCCTCTACCATTAGAATTAGTTGCCCATCCGGCCTCAGTAATCACAACAGGTTTATGAGGGTACCTGTCAGCAACGCTATAATAATTCTGCTTGGTGTATTCTAAAGCCTCATGAATGTTTTTATATTCCCAAACCGGATAGGTATGTATCGATATGAAATCAACTTCCTCGACCAGCTCGTGTAATTTTTCCTGCCATGGGACGTAGTTTTCACAAAATGTAACAGGCTGTTTGGTTCCCATTTTAATTAGCCTCACATACTTAATCACATCCTGAATCGGTACGTAATGATCTGTCCAATGCACCAAAGCCTCATTTCCAGCCGATAAGGAAAAAATAATATCAGGGTACTCATTTGCAAGTTGAATCAACTTCTTAATTTGATCCAGGTTTCTTGCCTTGTTTTCAGCCAACTCCTCTTCAGAATAAAATCCTCCCCATTGGCAGCCAAAGTTGTTCATCTCAGCTCCTATATAAGCGCCAAGCATCACCTTAAAATCCAGATTTTCATTTTGAATAACTTCCAAAACAATATCTGTATGCTTATCACAATCGTACAAACGCAAGTATTTCCAATGATCGTGTAGAATTAACAGATCCTCTTTTATTTGTCCGTAGCTTGGAAAAATACCTGATTCAGGACTTTGTCCTTCTCTGAAACCTGAATAACAAATCGCTCTTCCAGGTTCTATATCTATTCGTTCTTTAATCTTCATACTTTACTAATGTGTGTGCTTAGCTTGTGATTGTAATTCAACTGATGGTTTGAATTTTGGGTTCTCATCCTTATCCCAAATTCCCCAATAGGCTCCAACATCACCCTCATCATCGGTTTTCCAAGTCTCGTCGAAAGAAGAAAAATAGAAAATATCAATATCCTCTTTCTTAGACCATAATTGTGTATTGATAAAATATTTAAGGGCATTTTCATCAGAAGGTTCAGCTCCATAAAATTTTTCGCCAACATTAGGCCAGCCGGTCTCAGTAATGATGACTTTTTTTCCCTTACCTGCCTGTAATGCGCGATTATACATATCCTTCATATATAAATAGGAATGTTCCAGACTGCAACCTTCCCAGAATGGGTAGCAGTTAGCCAAAATAATATCGCAAGCTTCTGTGATTCTTGGGCGGTTGCCAAACTCATAATAGGCATCAACATAACCAACCTGAATTCCTGGTAATGCTTCCTTAACCTGATAGATATAATCCAACAATTCGTCTTCTGTTAAATCCTCACGATATAAGACTTCATTACCTACTGCAACAATATCTGCATGTCCAGCCTTAGCAACCTTAATAAGCCCCTCAATTTCCTGCTCATTAATACTTTTGTATTTGCCTAACCAGGCTCCAACCAAGGTTTTCATTCCATTTTGTTTGGCAATTTTAGGAATCAGTTCATTTCCTTCGGTACATGAAAATGATCTCACCCATTGGGTATGGGGCTTGATAATTTCAATTCGTCTTTTTATTTGTGCCTCACTTATTTGAGTGCCGGGCTCCTGTCCGTCCAAGTAGGGACTGAAGCACAATCCATGCATACCTGCATGCAATAATTGATTATAAAGAGCCAATAATTCATCCTTCGTTTTCCGGGAAAAATCGGTTCCGGCCAGGGACATTAAATATTCACTGCGTACAGACATAGGTTAGATCTTAATTAGGGTTAAAAGTGTCTGTATAAGCAAAGCCTAAAACGATGCTTATACAGATACCTTATTATATTAATTCTTTGTGATTGATAATTCAATCCTTTCAACTTCACCACCTCGATTAAATATCAAAGCACTTGTCTCCCCGTCAATTATATGATTTGGAATGACTTTCGTTTCTCCATTCTTAAAAGCAATTACGATTTGATTCTTATCACATGAAGTATAAATTACAGGTACTTTACAGAATGTAAATCCTAATTGTCCTGCATCAAGAGCAATCTGTTTCTTCTCGCCATTGGCATCGTAGTAAACAAAATTCTCAGTGTGATTCAATAATTCCTGATCGTTTAATAGAGATGTATCAAATACGATTTCTCCATTAATGACATGGATACCCAATTCTCCCATTCTTGAGATAAAATCCTCTTTCACCTGCCCTGTCATACCGGGTTGTTGAGCTCCAGCAGTAGAAGGGGTATGAGAATAAGCATCAGTTGGGAAAGCACCGTATAAATCCGGTGATTTATATAATCCAATACCAGCCTTAATCTCAAAATAATGGTCTTTAATTTTGCCTAAAGTAATCGGGCTGGCACCTTCTTGTATGGCATTAAAATAGCTTTCCTGTGCAGCTAACAACAACTTTGAAACCATATGCCAGTAAATACTACCCAATCCTTCAAATCCATAAAAAGTACCCGAACGCCCCGTAAAAGATTGGTGGTCAAATATCTCTTCAAAAATATCAAGCACCTTGTCTTTCTCTTCCTTAAGAAGCTGAACGTAAACATCTGACTTTAGATCGTTCATCGCATTATTCAAAACCTCAGCATTTCTAAAAGTCCCGTTAAAGTGATACCCGCCCATACTGTCAACAGTAATAATTGAAGAATCATTATTGGCAATCAGTTTACTTAAGAGTTTAGATTCTTTAACACGTTTCTCCGGGATGTTATTTTTTTCAGTGAAACGTGGTAATTGTCTGTTTGGATATAGGAAATAACTGTATTGATCACGTCTAAACAGTTCACTCCACTTCAAACAATTCAATACATCAAGACTTTCCTCAGCATTTAAATAACCTGAACTTAAAACAGCAACTTGCCCCTCAAGCATTTGATATAAATGGCGTACAGAAACACTTTGATCTGCAAAAGAAATTAGGTTGTATGCATGATAAAGTCCGTCTTCTCGCTTGTTCACTTTTATGGATTGATCCATATACATTAAAGCCAGATCAGTGAACTCAAGTAATTCGCTCACCTTCACCGTTTCTTTCAAACCTGAAAAAGACTGTTCATAAATCCCATTTCTGTATGTGCTTCCAGCTTCACCTAAAACATCAGCGAAACGACGTCTGTCTTCATCTGAAAATCCATTTTCTAAACGACCTGCATTTGCAACAAACAGACTATAAATAGAATCCATTAGCATTTTCACTTCCTCTGAAATATGAACTTCCTCTATTGAAATTTCACTAAACTTTTCTGACCAGAACTTTAGGAATCGTCTCAGGTAACACAAAGTAACCATAGACACACCATTACCAACCAAAGCATTATTGGCATCATTCCATTCCGGGCGTTGGGTATTTAACCAAATACCAGCTTCAGGAATAAAGTTGCTCAGCTTAGTTAGCAGTGTGACTAATATCTTTTCAGTTAGATTGACTTGGTACAAGCCATCTGTTCCATTTTGAAGTAGTCGGGCATCTGATCCAATCTCCTCAACCATTCCTCTAATCTGATCATTTAGATCAAAATCAAACTCAATGGTATCTTGCGGATTCTTTACGATATCCTTGTATGATTTGATTCTATAAGGAACATTAGCATAGACAAAATTCTCTTTGGTCAATAGATTATCCAATTTCCCAGGATGGTATTCATTGGATAACTCAAGAAATTTTTGAAGGTAAATGATCTGATGATCGCCCCAGTATCCTATATAAGCCCATGGGTCATTAGGATCCGGGCATTCCCAGTCGATACCTTCTCTTGTTATTCGGTATGGATTATAACCATCGGCAGTTGATGCATTGACAAATTTGCTGATCATGCCTTCCAAAAATTCAGGATATGAAAGCCCTAAAGCTTCCCAGTTTTGAAAAATATCACGCCAGTTTCCCTGATAGTTTAATTTTGGTGAGCCGTCCTCATTTTTTGTTTCGATAGCAAATTGGTTCCAAGGTCGACTAGGATCACCATGTCTTCGACTAAAGGTTAGAGGAAGGTATTCATAACAAATTCTGATCAAATCTGAATTACTGGTCTCTTCGGCCAATTGATTCAATTCCGCATAAGCAATTTCTGGAGGTAATTGATCAATCCACTCTTGAAATTTCTTAGCTATTGGTTTATTGGTTTGCTGAACAAACAATTTAAAATCAGCAGAGTCTACAAGGTAATTATCTACAAAAATACCACCTCGCATGACATTGAAAAGCGTATTGGAAAAATGACGAGCGTAAGCCAAGTCATCCTCTCCCATTTGCAAACCATCAGCATCAGCAACAATTTTGATCAAATTATTGGTTCCTAAAGCAATATCTTCCGCTATTAAATCAGCAATATTTTTTTCGGTTTTAATAAACTTATTCAGATTGGCTACTGCAACACTATCCTGATTAAGTTCCGTAATGATCATCCACTCTTTGGATTCATTTTGCCCCAACTCAAGCTCAGAATTTAAAAAATAAGCCCCTTTGGCAGCTCTTATATCGATCTCCGTTTCAACAGAATAACCTTCTTTAAAGCGGTTAATTTGCTTAGCTGACAACAGAATTTTACTCCCCTCCAATCCATAAGACCAAACCGTTGAGGTTTTTAGAGACTCACTTGGTTCTGCTCTGTCAACAGGAATTGAACTCAGCATGTATAATCCAAGACCACTTTCCTCAAGCAGTTCACTCTTTTTATAGGCATCTAATAAATTACTGTATTCATTCTGAAAATCGTAATCGACACCACTAGGCAGGATGTTTTCAATCCCATCGATAATCTCGAATTTTACCATTTTATCACTAAGATTGGACACCTTTGATGTTTTCACAAAGCCAAATTTCTCGGTATTACTCCAGCCATATTGGAAACTCATCCCTAAGTCGAAATTGACCTCTTCAAAAATGATTTTGTTGCCATAGATACTCTTATACAAATTTCTTTCAATCTTATATATATTTCTAAGGCCATTGGAAAAAGGTTTCCACAATAGAGTCTTCTCATCCTTTTCAACTAAAACAATGGTTTTACTCCCTGTTTTATCTCTGTAATCGTGAATCTTATCAACAGTATAATAAGGAAACAAGGCATTATTCCTGTCTTTTCTTCCTGCTGATAAAGAACCATTACTCGATATGAACATCCAGTGATCGGAATCACTGACAATACTCATAAAGAAGTCTGACATTTGATCAGAATTACTGATCTTGTAAAACTTTTCATCATGTAGCTCAACGAATTCCCCCTCAACTTCAGCCCCGCTGTAATTCAAATTCGTATCTCCCAAATAAATGTTATTCTTCTTCATTTTAATATTAATTGATTCTACTTCAATTACTTTCAATAGTAAAAACGTCTGCTTCTTATATTATAAACTCCCAATTGTATTATACCGATTGAAGAGTCTGTTTATTATTCTTTTACAAGTATTAATTCCAATTCTTCCAGAGATTTACCCTTAGTTTCTGGTAGCATAAAAAAGACAAATACGAGTCCTAAAGCTCCAAAGATTCCATAAATAAGGAAGGTTGTTGCATTACCAAAATTCATCTGTTCCCATGGAAAGACAAGTTGAACAAGGAAGCTTATTCCTGAATTTATCAAGCCAACAAAAGAGATGGCAAGTCCCCGAATACGGTTGGGAAATAACTCTGAGAACAAGACCCACATAACCGGTCCGATTGAAATGGCGAAAGAGGCAACAAAGCCTAGAATACCAATCAAAACTAACCAGGGGTTAATACTAATTGCTTTCGAGATAAAATCTGTTTGATGCTCTTTAAAAGCCTTTTCGCTTACACTATTTCTTAATGCTTTATTAAAGTCCAGGTCGCTATAGTAAACGACATTTTGCATGGACGAAAGATGCTCTATATCTACAAATGACTCGCATGCCTGAATTTTATCTTCGGTTAATTGATAAGTTGCTTTGCTAAATCCTGTAGAAAGGATAAACATAGAGATCGCGATGCCAGTTAAACCAAAAATCAAAAGAGGTTTTCTTCCGATACGGTCGACTAACCCAATGGCAAAAAGCGTAAACACCAGATTAATAAGTCCAACCAGTATGGCTTGCGAAAATGAAGCGTCGGTACCAATACCAGTTTGTTCAAAAATCATGGGTGCATAAAAGAACACGGAGTTAATACCTGTAATTTGCTGAGTAACAGCTATGACAATACCAATCAACAAAACAAGTTTCATGGAAGGTTTAAAGAGTTCTTTTAGTGAAGTTTTCTCCTTTTGTGAAGAGGCTTTAATACTCTGAGAAATCGACTTTAATTGAAGTTTTGCCTCTTCGGCTCCCAATGATTTCGCCATCACCTGTAAGGCCTCGTTATCCAATCCATTCATGGCTAACCACCTTGGACTGCGAGGAACGAAAAATAGAAATATGAAATATATGATAGCAGGTAGGGCTTCCAAACCAAGCATCCAACGCCAGTTGTAATTATTAAACTGTAACATTTCCGCCCAGCCTGTATTTGATTTTCCTAATTGTAAAATCATGTAATTGGTGAAAAATGCGACCGATATCCCCAGTACAATATTCAATTGATTTAGAGAAACCATGGTTCCTCTCATCTTAGATGGCGCAATTTCAGCAATGTAGATAGGAGCAATAATCAGCGACGCTCCAACACCAAACCCTCCGACCATTCTGGCCAGAACTAAAAACCAAAAGCTGGGAGCTATCGCTGATCCTATTGCTGAAATAAAATAAAGTGCTGCGGCGTATTTAAGCACCGTTCTTCGTCCTAATTTATCACTTAAAGGACCCGCCAAAAACATGGCCAAAGTCGCAGTTAGGGTTAGGCAACTAACAGCCCATCCCAATTGAATTTTCGTTAAATCAAATTGAGGTTCAATAAATTTTACAACACCCGATATAACAGACGCATCGAATCCCATTAGGAAGCCTCCCAATGCAACTATAAACGATACAAAAATTGTATATCTTAAATTCATATATTCTAACTTTATTTAAAATTCACTAGCCACAATCGGCTATGAATGAGATTATTTTTTCTGATAGATTCTGACATAGTCAACTTGCATACTTTGTGGGAAGGCATTCTCATCAATCCCCTGTACATTGCCCCAAGCGCCTCCTACAGCAAGATTCATGATCAGATAGAATGGCTTGATATACGGCCATTTTGATTTGCCCAAACCTTCGTTTTTATACTCAAAATAGAGTTTGTCATCCACATAAGCTTTCATCAGCTCTGGTGACCATTCCAATATGTAAGAATGAAATTTTTCAGACACCTCAGCTATTTGTATGGTATCTGTTTGTTGTGTATTAGTTTGCCATTGATAATCTTTAGAATGAGCCGAAGCATGAATGGTACCTAAATTATGTCCTACATGTTCCATAATGTCGATTTCACCAATATTGGGCCAATCCCCATCTTTATAGCTCCAGCCTTCGGGCATCATCCATATGGCAGACCAGGTCCCTCTTCCCTTTGGAAGTTTAGCATTCACTTCAATTTTACCCTGTAGCCAGCTTACTTTTGAATTTAAGCGTGCCGACGTATATTCTTTTCCTTCTTTTTGCTCTTTTAAAGCTGTAATGTTTAAAATACCATTTTCAACCCAGGCATTTTCTTTATTTGCTTTGGTATAATGTTGAGCTTCATGATTACCCCATCCGTCGGCATTACCTTCTGTATCGTAAACCCATTTGGTTGAATCGGGTAAACCCGTATAATCAAACTCGTCGCTCCAAACCAATTGGTAATAGTCAGTTTGGGAGCTGTTTATATTTTTTGTTTTAGATTCTGATTTTTTCCCCTTGCAACTTGCAAAGAGAAATATCATTCCTAATAGTATTATTGTATTTTTTAGTTGCATGATCTATTCTTTTAAGACTTATGCTTATACTTTGTCTAGTTAATTTGATTGATATACACGCACGTAATCAACCGCCATACTTTGTGGGAAGATGGTATTATCAACACCTTGTACGCCTCCCCAATTCCCACCAACAGCAACATTCAGTATAAAAAATTGAGAGAGATCAAATGGCCAGTTGCTAGCCGTTTTATTAAATGGCGCGTATGTATGAGTTACATTCTCAGGTGAGTCGATATAAAAAATCATCTCCTTAGCATCCCAAATAAGTCCGTAAACATGAAATGCTTCCTCAGCCGTTTCCAATGCTTTGCTGCTTCCATCGCCATTAGCTCCAGAACCAGAAGTAGTATGTACTGTTGCATGTACCACATCAGGTTGATACCCGACATACTCCATGATATCAATTTCGCCACAGGCTGGCCATCCTTCAGTACTTATATTTCCTCCCAACATCCATATGGCTGGCCACATTCCAGTTCCAGAGGGTAATTTGGCACGAACTTCCATTCGACCATATGTAAATTCTTTCTTCCCTTTAGAGATCATGCGAGTAGAGGTGTAAGAACCTGCCACCTTAAATTCATTCTCTTTTCGGACAGTGATAATAAGCTTACCATCAGCGATTTCAGCATTATCACCATTGGTGTAATTTTGTAGTTCATTGTTCCCCCAGCCACCAGATCCGGTTTCAAAAGTCCAATAGTCGGTGTTAATTTCAGTTCCATCAAATTCATCAGACCAAACCAAAGTCATATTGTCCAAATAATCAGGATCGTCTTGTGCTATTGTAATCTGTTTTGTCAAAAGTTCTTCAAAACCATCTTTATAAACATGTAAGTCCACATCATAAGTACCTGCTCTGGGCAAATAAATCTCTAACTCATAAATATTATCTCCCATATATTCCTTGCCATTGCAAGACCATGAAATATTATCATAATCACCTTGACTTGTATTAGTTAGAGTGACAAAATTAGGTTTAGACTCATCAATTGAATACGTAAAACCAGCAAGAAATACATCTTGATCAATACTGATTGTTTTGGTCGCAACCTTATTATTCGACAACTTATTATCAAGTCCCCAAAGCGTTAACTGAACCTTATAATCTCCCTTTTCAGAATAGAAAACGGTTTGATCATTTGTATTGGCACGTTCTTTTTCAGAAACTTCTCCATTACTGAAATCCCACTGCATAAATAAATACGATCCCTTACTTGTATTTGAAAACACAATTTTATTTGCATCATTAACATCCTCACTAAAAGTAAAATCAGGCATATAACTTTCCTCATCATCACTCTTTTGACATGACAATAGAACAGAGGCAAAAAATATGGAGAAAAGTATACTTAGAAATGTAAGAGAGCGTAAGGTTTTCATAGGTATTATCGATTAATTATTCATGACTAGCAGCTAACTAATTACTTAATTAGTATTAAAAAAAAAGCAATAAGATTGCACTGAAAGCCATTACCCTATGGTGATTACAGATAAATACTTCAGAAGGTAGTGTGAGCTTCACAATTACCACTTATTGCTTAAAAATTCATGAATGAATCTTAATAAATCAATTTGAATTTTGAAAAAAAGACATTGGTGAGAATATGCCAGAGCACGGTCTGTGCTCTGGCATAAACTAATTAAGGTAACAACTGGAAATCGTCGATATAGAAAAGACCAGAATTACAATGTCCTTCTGCTCCAAGTTGAATGACAATCTGGTCAAAATCAACACGATCAGAAACATCGCTGTAATCAAAAGTTAATTCTACCCATGTACCAAACTGAGCTTCAGTTAAAGTATGGCTACGAACCTGCTGTGTTTGCCAAGCATTACCTCCTAATGAACTATCTTGTAGTTTCACATCAATCTGAGGCTTAAGATTATGATCTGCAATCCAAGGTGTTCCTGGATCACAAACAGTAGTATAATCATTAAAAGCTGGAACAAAAACCTTCATTGTGAATTGGTTTCTTGTAGATAAATCAATGATATAATCAAGTACAGTCAAAACACTTGACCATTCGCCAGCACCTTTTTGGTACTTAATAATATTGTCGGACGAATTAACATCTGATGGCGCAAAATTATCAATGATATCAAAACCATCAATTGCTGCTGTATCCCATATAATATTACCATTGCCTTCAAAATCGTCAGCGATATCATTACTCTCAAGCTCTTTAACAACTGGTTCTGGTTCTGGTGTTAATTTATCAACAGGTGCAAATCTTGTAAACCAATAGAAATTGGCATTAGTATCCCAAAATGCAACTTCTAATAAATCTTCAGTTAGAGTTATGATTTCATACTCATGAGCAC
Organism: Ancylomarina euxina; assembly: GCF_003863355.1. GTDB lineage: Bacteria > Bacteroidota > Bacteroidia > Bacteroidales > Marinifilaceae > Ancylomarina > Ancylomarina euxinus. The sequence goes on from NZ_QQWG01000004.1 coordinate 230,884, forward strand.
CTGCGTAGTAACCTAAGAAACCACCTCCTGTTACAGTCAACTTTTCACCTGCTATAGTACAAACAAAATCACCACCTGTATGCGGCATGATAAAGTCACCACCATCTGGTTCCTGATGTCCATCTGTAGAACCTAAGTCTGCAGCCCATCCACCATTGGCATAAACATCACCATTGGTTAGTTGAGTTAAGGTTAAACCTGATTCCGTAATTTTAAAGGTAAATCGGTCATCATATAATCCTTTATCTAAACGAGCACCTTTAGCATCAGCATGCCATTCGGTAGGATTAGCCAAGGTAGGTCCTAAGCCAAAAGCACCTTTTGAATACCCGTCAACAGCCCATACTTGTTCTCCAGCTCCTACGAGTTGATCGTAAGGATATCCTGAAAGAAAAGATGGATTATCAACAGTTGTTACAATTTCATCCTCAAGAATAATCACACCACCCTGAGAGATAACTGTAAGCTTAACGGTATAGGTTCCAGCAAAGGTATACTGCGCTGTAACCGAGCTTCCTTTTTGAGTCACACCATTACCAAAATCCCAAGTTGAACTTACACCAGGCGTGTTGTTGTATAGTGTATATTCATTGGTGATATCGGTAGCTGTGTAGCCCCAGTCAATTTGTTCTGCCGTTAGGTTTTCAGGTGTACTGTACTCATCGGGAGAACAAGACACAGCAACAACTAAGAGCAAAATAAAATATAATATTTTTTTCATAATTTTAATTTTAAATAATTACCAAATAAGTCCTGAAATTCATTAATCATGTAAGATGATTTGATTTCGACTTATTAATAACCATCGTTTTGCTCTAAGGCATAGTTCGACAGTGCAATTTCAGTTGAAGGAATTGGCCAGAATCCTCTGGCTGCTGAATTAACTGCAGAATCATAAATTCCACCTAAATTCGTTGCCTGAACGGCACTTTCCAAAACAGGCATACCTCTTCGAAGCAAGTCCCAATATCTGATTCCTTCTAAGGCAAATTCCAACTTTCTTTCTTGGAATATTTGCTCTAAAGTCACCGTACTAACTGATGAATATGAATCGCCAAAAGCACGAGCTCTAACTTTATTGTAATGAACTGCAGCATTAGCAGCAGATCCCAAATGAATTTCCATTTCGGCAGCCATCAATAAAACATCGGCAAATCGAATTGAAATATAATTCTGAGGGAAGTTCAATTGTTCTTGTCCAACATCAGGCACCTGACTTTTAAGACCTGCATACTTTTTATTCAAGTAACCTGTGTACTGGTCAGCCTCTTCGAAGTTACCATCGCCCAATTCAGCGACCATATCAAGAAGTGTAAAATCTCTACGAAGATCACCATCCTCATAAGAATCATATAGTTGTTGAGTAGCTGGTGAGAAACCCCAACCTGAATAATATTCAGAATCAGCACCGGTACCTCTTGGCCCAACAAAAACAACCATTTTATTACCAATATCAAATGGTGCATTATACCATTGCCAGCCTTCGCCTTGATTCGAGAATTGCACCTCAAAAACACCTTCTACTGAGTTTTCAACCCATGAATCTGTAAATTCAGAGTGTCCCCAAAGATTTCCAAAATCTGGTAAAAGATCTGCACCACTATTATCAATAACTTCATTTAAATAAGTCAAAACATCAGAACCGGTAACATCTCCTGGCATTATAGAACTTGCATCGCCATTACCATAAACACCATCATAGAAAAGGAACATTCTAGCTAATAAGGCTCTGGGAGCCCATTCTGTAACTCTTCCTTTTTGATCATTGTTGTAAGTAACACCCTCTAGGTATGAAATTGAGGTTTCCAAATCGCTTGCTATTTGAGCATACACATCTGCAACTGGTGCTGCAGCCTGCGAATATTCTGACGTAGCTAGTGTTTTCGTGATCAAGGGAACATTTTCGAAAATACGCACTAAGTTGGCATAGTAATAAGCTCTTAAGAAAAGAACTTCGCCCTTAAATTGAGTTTTCTGCTCTTCTGAGATTTCAGAAGCATCAACTTTTTCCAAAAAGACGTTTGCGCCATAAACACCAGCATAGTGGTCGTTCCACATAGCACTCCACATGCCCTCTGAAGGGGTTGTTATTCCTCTGTCAGCTTTCTTTCCTGAAACACCATCAGTAGCAGAACCTCCTCCTCCATAAGCATCGTCCGAAACAATATCCATGGTTAATTGCAAGCTCTCTCCCCAGTTTCTTTGAAGTGGCTCGTAAGCTGAAATTAAAGCTCTGAACATATCGTCTTCTGTACGATAGAAGCTTTCTTCGGTCTGCTCCGTCACTGGACTTTTCTCAAGATAGTCTTCACAGCCCATGAAAGTAACAGCAAAAAGAAGTATATATATTATCTTTTTCATTGTTTTAGTTTTATCTGTTAAAAATATCTTAGAAAGTGATATTAGCACCTATAGTAAAGACTCTTGCCTGAGGGTAAATTCCCTGATCGATACCAGTGTAGAATACATTTTCACTGTTTCCAATCTCAGGCTCGAATCCTGAATATTTGGTGAATGTCAATAGGTTATCACCAGAAACATAAAATCTGCATCGCTCGATATTAAGTTTATTCAGAACAGATTTTGGTAAAGAATAACCTAATTGAATATTCTTAAGTCTTAAATAGTCAGCATCTTCAACCATATAATCAGAGAAATTTCCTCTATTATTGTTACTATCACTCCAAGATACCTTAGGCGTCTTATTGCTTGAACCTTCACCGGTCCATCTATCTAAAACAGATGTTTGATAGTTAGCATTAGGTAAATCATAACGACGTGTCGCATCAACAATTTGATTGCCAACAACACCATACCAGAACATACTTAAATCGAAGTTCTTATAAGAGAAGTTCAGGTTTAAACCAACAGTAAAATCAGGATGAGGATCACCCAGATTGATTCTATCAGCATCATCCATCACACCATCTTCATTCTGGTCAACATAGATCAAATCACCAGGAGTGGCGTTAGATTGATGCGATCCACTATTATCAATTTGTGCTTGATTTTGATAGATGCCATTAGTTTCCCATCCCCAGAAATAACCAATTGGTTGGCCTACTTTAGCGATGGTTAAGTTTTTCATTCCAGAAGGACCAATATTCACATTACCATAAATGATACCTTCATCGTTGTTGATCTCCAACATTTCGTTTTTGTTAGCCGAAAAGTTAAGTGTTCCTCCGTAAGAAAAGTCATTTGTACGGCCATTGTAACCTAATAGAAACTCAACACCTTTGTTCTGTACAGTTCCTCCATTTACGGTTGGTGCACTGTTACCAATATAACCTGGAATTGGTGCATCAATCAAAAGATCCTTAGTTCTCTTATCGTAGTAATCGAAATTCATGTAGAAATTAGAACCCAATCGTAAATCAATACCAATATCGGTTTGCTCTGAAGTTTCCCATTTAAGATCAGGATTTGCAATTTTAGAAGGAGAAGAACCATTTACAATAGTACCTGCATTAAAGTTGTAGTTATGATTGTTAGCAATAGAAGAAAGGTATCTGAAATTACCAATATTCTCATTACCATTCTGACCCCAACTAGCTCTTAGCTTAATAAAAGTAATCGGACCTAATTTGTCCTTTAGGAAATTCTCTTCAGACATAATCCATCCGGTAGAAACAGAAGGGAAAGTTGCATAACGGTTATTCGGTCCAAAACGGGATGATCCATCACGACGAACAGTCACCGATGCCATATATCTATCTTTGAAGCTATAATTAGCACGTCCAAACAAGGACAATAAAGAATTTGAGTCAAAAGTTCCACCTGCTGATTTACTTTCTATATTACCTACATTATCAATGTAAGCATATTCTTTACCTCCAATTATCAATTCACTACCACTACCGCTTAGATTCTCGTAATTGTTAGTGTAAGCTGTTGTTCCTGCAATCACGTCAAGCTCATGCTCTCCAAACGTATTGTTATAGTTGATTGTAGTTTCCCAGTTAGTACTGTACCAGTTGTTCATGGTTTTATCCACTCTGGTTTTATCATTCTTGCTAATTGTACTTAATTCGTAAATAGGCTTATATACATCGTGCCATTGGTAGGCGTAATCAATACCTATTGATGTTCTCACTTTCACGTGATCCATCACCTTATATTCTGCATAAAGATTTGCAACAATTTTATCTGTTTTGTATTCATCATTCAGGTAATACATGGCTGCAATTGGATTCACAATTTCCTGCATATTACGAATAGGCTTACCAAAGTCTCCTTCAGAATCTTTAACTACAGAAATAGGATCGATGTTTATAGCCTGAGCCAATGGCGAGTTATAAACATTATTAGGATCAACACCTTGGGACGTACTGTGAGAATAAACAAAGGATGAACCCACTTTTAACTTCTTGTTATAAGAGGTATAATCACCTTTCGCACGGAAGTTAACACGCTCATAGCTCGATTTGTCTTCAGAAACAATACCATCCTGACTGAAGTATGATAATGCAGTTGAATACAAGATCTTTTCATTTCCACCATTAAGAGATAGAGTATGACTTTGAATAGGCGCATTATTTCTGAAAATTTTGTTTTGCCAATCCGTACCAGAACCAATACCAGTAATTTCAGCATCCTGAATCCAGTCTGGTGAAGAACTATCTCTACCAGCATTCAACAAAGATTCATTAATGATCATAGCATAGTCGCTTGCATTTAGAACATCCATATTTCTCGATGCATTCTGAATACCATAATAGCCATCATAAGATAGCTTAGCTTCACCTTTGGTTCCCTGCTTAGTTGTAATAATAACAACACCATTAGCACCCCTTGCTCCATAAATAGCAGAAGCAGAAGCATCTTTCAAAACTTCCATACTTCCAATATCTGTTGAAGACAAATAAGAGATATCACCTACAGGATTGCCATCTATAATATAAAGTGGCTGTGAATTCCCTGTGGTACCAACACCTCTAATGTTAACAGATAGTCCAGCACCTGGCTGACCTGAATCCATTGTTACCTGAACTCCGGCAACTTGCCCTTGCAAAGCTTGTTCTGCTCGCTGAATAGGCATTTTCTGGATATCTTCAGCTTTTACTGAGGATATAGAACCTGTTACCGAACTCTTTTTCTGTACACCATAACCAATAACAACGACTTCATCCAAGCCCATATTGTCAACAGCAAGTGTTACATTTATGGTAGTTTGACTGCCAACTTTAATTTCCTGAGAGGCAAAACCAACCATAGAAAACACTATTATAGCGTCATCATCTGCCTGTATTGAATAATTTCCATCGAAATCGGTCGATGTCCCTATAGTTGTACCTTTAAGTACAACTGATGCAAATGGCATAGGTAAGCCATCTTCAGCCGAGGTAACGACACCGTTGACCGTATGTCCTTGCGCAAACGTATTCCAACATAAAAATGTCAGAAATAAAAACAAGACTGTTTTTTTCATGTGCTCTTTGTTTTAGTTTAGATTGAATTAGTGATCGATTCATACGCGTTTAAATCGTTTGCAATATGACCCGACTTTCTCTCCAAAGCAAAAAATCGAGTACATCACGAATACATCATATACTTAAACACAATACATCACTAATACATCATTTAACAAATATTAACACATAACAACCTGACTGTGAATAAATAATAAAACAAATAAAAATCCTACACTTTCTTTCATTAATACATCAAAAAAAAACATGGAGAGATAAACAGATATCTCCATCCTTTTATTAATTCAAAGCCTCTTTATATATTTAATAGAAATTCAATCAGATTATCATCCCTGTGTAATTCAAATTTCTTTCTTAAACGGTATCTACTGATTTCAACACCCCGAACCGAAATATTCATTAGAGGTGCGATTTCTTTGGTTGAAAGGTTCATTCTTAGATAGGCACACATTCTTAAATCTTTGGGAGAAAGCTGAGGGTATTCCTTTCTCAGTTTCTGAAGATAATTGGCATGTACCTGATCGAAATTCAACTCGAATTGCTCCCAATCCTCTTCGCTATTGAATTCCTTTTCCACTGTTTTTGCCAATTTTTTAACCTGAACAAGAGCAGTTGGATCCTGAATTTTCTTCAAAGCTTTTTTCAATTCACCCAAGGCATATGAGAGCACCTCATTTTTATGAATAATATTCATAGTAGAACTGGCCAATTCGCGATTCTTGAACACAACTTCATTTTTAAGCTTCTCATTTCGTAACTGCACAATTTCCTTTTCAACCAAAAGGGCCTCTTCCCTAAACTTTTGTTCTTTAACTTTTAACTCTTCCTCTTGCCTTTGTTTTAGGCGTATTTGTACGATTTTTATTCTTCTCCTGATTAGAAAAACAGTTAGAAGTAGAATAAAAACACAAACAAGTAGATAAAAGAAGTAAGCCACTAAAGACCTGTACCAAGGAGGTGAGATCGAAAAACGGAATTCAGTAGACTTTGCTTTAATCCCATGTTGATTATGAGCATCAAGTCTGAAAATATAATCCCCCTCTGGTAGATTCGTATACTCTTTCTGTAGTGTACTTCCACAGAGTGATGGAGCATCTTCAAAACCAATTAATTGATAGTGATAACGCACTAAACCTGGATCGCTATATTGTGGTGCAGAAAAATTAAAGCGTAAAGCATTATTACTATAAGGCAATGACACTAAGCCATCACCAGCCACCAAACCAGCTTGATTGTCTCCGCCAAAATAAATAACAGAATCCTTAGGACTAGTGAGGCTTACTTCACGAATAAGAACATGAAAATCGGAATCGTATCGTTTTGTTATGGAGGGATTATAATGTACAAAGCCTTGTTCGGTACCAATCAACACATTTTTCCGATCGTAAGTGTAAGCATTCTCAAAAGCATTGGTAAAGGCATCCTTCAAAGAAACAAAGGGCTTCTGAATCAACTCATAAGAATTCCCTATTTGTCGCTTTAACAAGCCCATATCTGCCCCTTGAAAAAACCAGACATCCCCATTCTGATCCTCAATCAGTTTACTTACACTGTCCTCATTCCTAAATAAATCATTTAGATATTTATGCTCATCAAAGCGATCTAATTCGGACTGGTATTTATAAAAACCATTGGGACTAGAAAAAACAATTTCGTCGTGTACCTTTTGAACATTGATATTTAGACGTGAGTCAAAACCATCACCTTCGTCATAAAAACTGAAATTGACACAGGTATCCAAAGTGGGGTTTAAAAAGATACGGTATACTCCCTTATAACCATGACACATCCATATGGAATTGTCATCGTTCCAAATCATTTCGCGAGACGATTCATTAAAACCTTCGATCTCTTTCACAAACTGCCATTTCCACTGACTTTTTGCCGATTTCTCAAACAGGATTAATCCAGAATAGGTTCCTCCAATCATTCTGTTTGGAAATTCTTTTTTATATAGATATTTCCAGCCTCCTTCATTATCGCAAATCAATTCAGCCTGATTCTTTTCAATTCGAAAGGTACCCTTATTGTGCCCGCAAATCAATTCTCCGTCAACCACTTGCAAAGACCAAACCTGCCCCTGTGTATTTTTAACCAATTCTAAATCATCTGCTTTTAACTTAGAATCTGAGTCGACAGGAAGCGTTTTACAAAACAGCCCCATATTGGTTCCCAGATAAAGATAATTGTCATGAACAACAGAGGCATAACCTGTACCGATATTCGTTTTCAATAGAGACAAAGGAGAACTAATCTCAAGGTAATCAATCCCATTATCGAGCCCTAACCAAAGGTTTTCTTCCAGATCTTTAAAAAGGCATAATATGGTATTGTTTTGCAAGCCCTTATCAGAATTTATATGCTGAACCAAATGACCGGACTTATCCAGAATATATAGGCCATTCATCACACTTCCAAAAGCATAAAAGCTATTACCAAGCGAAATGCCCGAAAACAAGCGATCCTTTTTTAATGTTGAATTAAGTGCGGTATCCCAGGCTTGAATCTTATCCCCATCAAACAAAAACAGCCCAGACATTGCTGTGCCAATAATTATAGAATGATCTGTATATGGCAAAATGCTCACAATTTCGAGATCTTTAAAAAATTCACCACCGCTTACCTGCTCAACATTCTGCTTATTCCAAAGACACAAGCCTTTTTCTTTTTCTTGGATAAATAGCTGATTATCTATCAAAAAACTATAGTGAAACTCAGTATCAGCATTAAAAACCGTAACTTCCCCACCCTTATAATAAAGTATCTTTTGAAAGGAATGAAAAAGGACACCATCCTCAAAGGGGAAAATTTGCCAAATCTCAGAAAAATCCCGTTCAGCCTCAGGTACTAAATCTACTAGAGAGTGATAATTTAACTTACCCTGATCATTCGGTTCTAAATAACCCAATTCATTATAAGCACCTACATAAACCCTTTGCAAACTATCTACTGCCAGGGAGCGAACAACAGAACGATTTGGCATGGGAATTAAGCGCCACGAATTACCATCAAATTCTAAAACCCCATCATTATTGGCAAAATACATTAAGCCATTCATGGTCTGAACCATATTCCAATTCTGTGCCCCCCCTTTATATTCCCGTTTAGAAAAACTACGTATAAATGGAACCCCTACATTTTTAATCTCAGAAAAAACACTACTGGCAACAAAACAAAAGATTATACTTAAGCTGAATAATTTTCTCACAATAAAACATTTTAGAATCAAAACTCGCTACGGTCATTCAAGTGCATTAAACATTCCAGTATGAAAACTATAGTTTTCAGCGATACGAGTTATTAAAGAAATTTCATCAGCTTAAATTATGAAAAAAAAGCTTAGAAACGATTAGATAGGAAAAGTAATAGGAATACAAATCAATAACAAAAATATGTCTGACTAATTCTTCAAGTGTGTTTTCTTTAAGCATATCTTTTAAAATAAGAGACCGTCAAAGAATAACAAGTCATTTTGATGATTGTAGACTTGTGATATTGAGCCGTATCCTTTTAAAAAGACTTGTATGAATAAACAGCATGATAACTTATCCTAGCGATTGCATTTACGTTTATAATAAACAGGAACTTAAAACACATCCATCTAACTTTAAGGTAAGTAAATTTTACATCTCAAAATACTCCATCATGACTAAGTTCAACAAGAATACTAGCAACAGATCCAAGGCTTATAGTCCTGAGGAGGTTGGAAAGATTATGGAGATAATGAGAGCAAATAGCTTTAACATCTCCAAAACAAATAAAGAGACCAAAATATCGAGAGCTACCCTGACTAAATTTAGAGATAAGTACAGAACAAGTTTGGCTATTAATGATAGAGTTAAGCATGATGAGATTCAAGCAACAGAAGAGTGTTCAGAAATTAGAGATGCTGGCTTAGTTGAAGAAGGAGACTATATTCAAAATTTATATACAGCAAAAAAGCAAGTACTCAACAGGATCATCAAACTTATACCTACAGAATTAAACCTTGATAGACTAACAAAAACGTTCCTAGCACTTGAAACAATTAATAGTAATCCTACAGAAAAAGAGGATCCTAAATACATTTGGGAAAACCTAAGTAAGAATCTCATAAAACTCCAGAAACAAAGAGAAGAGGAATTTGGAGAGTATGCTTAGTTAGAAAACGTAACTCAACCTGTATAGTCACAACTTATCAATGCTCATTCTTTACACCCTATTTCAAAAACACTGCTGATACCTGAATGGCAAACAAATATCACACCTATCAAATTTCAGTGTCATTATGATTACACAATAGCAATCGATATTTACGGTACAATCTCAGTAGACTAAGAGCAATTCTTAAGGACTCTTCATTTGAAGCATCAAGTGTGTTTTGGTTTAAACCCATAGTTTACATTCTACATAAAGTAAAGAAACTTAATACAACTATATCCTGGAATCACTAAAAAAAGTCATGCTTTCGTTATGGTAGGCATCAACGTCCAATGTTCTTCCATTTCTGTTCTTGCTCACGATTAGTTTGACACAACCTTTAAGTGGTAATCCATTTTCATCTTTTGAATTACTCATCTCTTCATAATATGCTGGTCTGTATGGAAAAATAACCATGTCAGCATCCTGCTCAATTGCACCTGAATCACGCAAATCAGATAGTTGAGGCATCCTAGTTCCACCTCTTTTTTCCACATCTCTGGATAGCTGTGAAAGGACGATGATAGGTACATCTAGATCTTTAGCTAAAGCTTTCAATCCACGGCTAATCATGCTAATTTGCTGCTCTCTAACAGAACCTGCTGATTTATCAGGCTCAATGAGTTGCAGGTAGTCAATAATAATGAGATCACATTTACCTTCACGTTTTCGCTTCCTTGCCGTCCTGCGAATGTAGCCCATATTACAATATGGAAAATCATCGATCAAAAGCTTGGTTTGTTCTATTTCATGGACTCCTATGTCTACAGCAGTCATTTCAGTTGAAGTCAGTGTGCCAGCTTTATATTGGTCAGCACCTACTTCAGAGCAGCCAATAATTAGCCTATCCATGAGTTGTGTTGCTGACATTTCAAGCGAGTAGAAAGTACATCACATCCAGCTCTTAAAGCTTCTAGTCCAAATAAATTCAATGCAACTGCAGTTTTTCCCATCCCAGGCCTACCTGCAAGAATAATTAGGTTACTCTTTTGCCAACCATTAGTTAGCCTATCCAGACTGTTTAAACCAGTAGGAACACCAATAACCGAATTTGACTTATCTGCAAAGGTTCTTTGTGCTAATAAGTCTAATGACAACTTCAGAACCTCAGAGGTACTCATCCCTTTTTGGTTTCTAGTTAATATTTGATCAACCTCTTTTTGTGATTTGTGTAGTTGATTTGTTACAATCTCCAGATCCTCGCCTTCATATATCAGTCTTTCTAATTGTGCAGTCTCAATAAGTAATTTTCGTTTTAGACTCATCTCAGCTAAACACAACACATGCTGTTTAAGATTCGCATAAGGAAACAAGTAATCTGTTAGCTTAGAGACATAAACAGTACCTCCAACCTGATTTAACAATCCTTTTCTCATTAAGGTTTCTGTTACAGATAAAAGATCAATGGTCTTCCCATTCTTAACCATTTCTTCGAGGATAGTAAAAATTGTCCTGTGGTCATCCTGATAGAAATAATCAGGACAGATATGTAGATCATGAAGAATATCGCTCCAAGTATCGCTATCTCAATTTCCTTATCATTGGGTGGTGCCTGATTTAGTTTAAGTTCTTTTCTCATCTTGATTAAAATTTGATGACACTCAGATCCTCTCTCTCCGCTGAATAAAGCATCAAGGTTGAAAAACCTTGGTGCTTTTTTTTTGTATCACGAGTTTTGAGGATTTGAACCCATTGGGGGTTCGTAATAAATTAATGAGTGAGGAACGAACGAATCATCCCTCTCTCTCGGCCTTCGCCCGACATAGCAACAGATGTGTTGGGCTTTTTTTGCACGAAAATTCTTGCGATAAGGGATTCGGCGGATAGATCCGCATCATATTCGTCCGCCTTAGCAGCTTCTACGACGGAGCACTTTAATAAAATCGGGGCTTAAAAGAACAATAAACTTACATTTGGAGTATACATCTGGGAAAATAAAGCAAAAAAAATACCCCCCGAAAATAAATTCAGGGGGTAAATAAAACTCAATTATTAAATAGTCATTAGGCTTTTGGCTCAATTACTAAAAGCAAATCGCCTTTAGCAACAGAATCGCCAGTTTCACATTTAATTTCTTTTACGGTACCTGCTGCTTTAGCATCAAGATTATTCATCATCTTCATCGCTTCAAGTACGACTAGTGCATCTCCTACTTCTACTTCATCACCAACTTTTACCTTGTACTCTATAATCATACCTGGAATTGGCGCAACAACACTTCCTGTAGCAAATTCGTCTTTACTAGCTTCCTTCTTCTTACGACCTTTAAATTGAGGTGTAGACGGACCATTAGGATCATTGATTTCTACAGTAAAGGTTTCGCCATCAACAGTAACTTCAAGCTCACGACCACTACCTTTTCCTTTAGAAGTCAATTCTCCGGAAAGGGCTTTTCTTACAAGCTCCTCTTCTTTTTCGACCTCTGCCATAGTTTTAGCTTTGACATCTGCTGGTACTTCTTCCAACCCATATTTCCATTTCAAGAAGCGTTTTCCTGTAATAGGGTAAAGCGCGCATAAAACTTCGTCATCAATATCTTTAGCAAGACCTTCGAATTCAGTTTTAACATCTTCCATTTCTGGCTCAAGAATAGATCCTGGACGAGCTGTAATAGGCTCTTCTCCTCGAGGATACCCCTTAAGAGCTTTCTTTTGAACCTCAGGATTAATTGGATGTGTCGTTTTACCATACAAGCCGAAACAAAGGTCTTTTACTTCTTTGGTAATTTGTGCATACTCCCCTTCATAAGAATCGAATAATACATTGTTTACTGTTTGTACACCAACAATTTGAGATGTAGGAGTCACCAATGGAATATTACCTAGATCTTTACGAACTTTTGGAAGTAAACGATATACTTCTGGTAATTTATCCAAGGCATCCATAGCTTTCAACTGATTGACTAAGTTAGAAAGCATTCCACCCGGAGTTTGGTGCAATAAGACATTGATATCAGTAGTCGCATACTTAGGACTATTGTCTAAGTGCTTATATTTAGGAATGTATTTCTCCATTTCACCAGCAATAGCATTAATCTTATTAATGTCCATTCCAGAGTCACGGTTTGTGCCTAATAATGACATAATCATTGGCTCAACAGCAGGATGAGAAGTACGGTATGCATATGGTCCGATACAAGTATCAACAATATCAACACCTGCCTCTATAGCTTTAAAGATAGCTAAGTCACCCATACCAGAAGTAAAGTGAGTATGTAAGTTAATTGGTGTATCTGTAAACTTCTTGATTTCGCGCACCAAATTATAAATATCATAAGGAGCTACCAATCCAGCCATATCCTTGATACAAACTGAATCTACTCCAAATGCGATAAGATCTTTTACCTTATTAAGGTAATAGTCCATATTATATACTTCACCACCCAAACGAGGCTCGTTAAGCGTATAACATACAACACCTTGTAAGTGTTTCTTATTATCCTTAATAACCTTAGCAGCAGTTTCGAAGTTTCTAAAATCGTTCAATGCATCGAAACAGCGGAAGATATCCATACCATTATCGATTGATCTCTGAACAAAAGCCTGAACAACATCATCAGCATAGTTACGGTATCCTACCACATTCTGCCCACGTAGAAGCATCGAGAATGGTGTTTTAGGCATATGCTTTTTCAATACTCTCAAACGCTCCCATGGATCTTCACCCAAGAAACGGTGCATGGTATCAAAAGTCGCACCACCCCATGTTTCAACAGAATGATAGCCTGCTTCGTCAATCATTTCTGCAACAGGTAGCATATCTTCTGTACGACCGCGAGTAGCAAATAGCGACTGGTGACCATCACGCAAACTGACGTCATTTATTTTAATTGGATTCTCAGCTTTCGGACGATCACTTCCGTAATTTAATTGGGTCATTTGTAAGACCCCGTGCTTATCGTATATCATTTTTTTATTTTTTTTGAATTAATACTTTTCCCAACTAACATGAAAAATGAATTATGCACTTCGTAGACTTCGACCACGAAGTTGTACAATCTTACGTTTGGTCATCATCATTTTAATGCCAGTACGTGACCAAGAACTATTAGTCGAACTTTGAGCTTTTAAAGCTTCAGCTTTCTCTAACTCTATGTGGTGAGCAACTGCTATTAAAGCTGCTTTTTTAATCTTTTCTTCTCGTGTCATAATTATTGGTATGAATAATTAATTTATTAAAAGTCTTTATTACAATGGAATATTTCCATGTTTCTTAGCTGGTAAAACCTCTGCTTTTGTATGCATAGCTTTCAATGCATCAATCAATCTTGAACGAGTTTCGCTAGGAAGAATAACATCATCGATATGTCCACGCTGAGCTGCCAAATAAGGAACGCTAAATGCATCTTCATACTCCTTAATTTTCTCATCAGTTTTAGCTTGTCTATCATCAGCTGCTGCAATTTCTTTTTTATAAGAAGAAATAACCTCCACAGCTCCCTTAGCACCCATTACAGCAATTTCGGCAGTTGGCCATGCAAATACCATATCAGCTCCCAATGGCTTAGAACACATTGCCAAATAAGCTCCACCATAATCTTTACGTGTTACCACAGTAAATTTAGGTACAGTTGCTTCAGCATAACTCCATAGTAATTTCGCTCCATGACGAATAATACCACCCAGTTCTTGCTGAACGCCTGGAAGGTATCCCGGAACATCAACAAATGTGATCAATGGAATATTAAAAGCATCACAAGTACGAACAAAACGACTGATTTTATCAGAAGCATCAATATCTAAACAACCAGCCTGAATCATTGGCTGATTTGCGATAATACCCACCGATTGATTGTCTAATCGACCAAAACCAACAATGGCATTCTCTGCATAGTGTTCATGTACTTCGTAAAACTCACCTTGATCAAGAACAGATTCTAATACTGCCTTCATATCATAAGGTGTTTTAGAATCATCTGGAATAATCGTATCCAGTTCCTCACAAACACGCTCAGGATCGTCACCCATTTGTATTTGAGGAGTTTCCTCTAAGTTATTATTAGGTAAATAACTTAAAATATCGCGAATAGACTCAATGGTTTCTTCGTCCGAATCACAGGCAAAATGTGCATTACCACTTTTGGTATTGTGAGCCATAGCTCCACCAAGTTCTTCAAAAGTCGTTTCTTCACCTGTTACTGTTTTAATGACATAAGGAGATGTAATAAACATGTGACTCTGCTTTTTAACCATATATACAAAGTCAGTCATTGCTGGAGAATATACTGCACCTCCGGCACAAGGTCCCATAATCGCAGAAATCTGTGGAATTACTCCAGATGCTCTTGAGTTACGCATAAATATGTCTCCATATCCTTTTAGAGCATCAACTCCCTCTTCTACACGTGCTCCGCCAGAATCATTAAGCCCAACAACTGGAGCTCCAGCACTTACTGCCAAATCCATTATCTTACAGATTTTTGCAGCATGCATTTCGCCTAAAGAACCTCCTCTGGAAGTAAAATCCTGAGAATAAGCAAATACTGTTCGACCATTTACTAAACCATGACCAGTAATTACGCCATCAGCAGGAATTTCTGTTGTTTCAAAACCAAAGTTTACGCAACGATGTTTCACAAACATATCCAGCTCTCTAAAACTTCCTTCATCAAAAAGCAAGTCTATTCTCTCTCGTGCGGAAAGCTTACCCTTCTCATGTTGTTTCGCAACACGAGCTTCTCCGCCCATTTTTTTTACTTCTTCTCTTTTTTTCTTTAAGAGATCTAACTTTTCAGATACTTTCATTTTATATTTTTTATCAAGTAATTTTCTAAGAAAATCTCAAGGAATTTCTATTTTACTTCAATTTTAAACCTAAATATTTAGAACCTGTTTGTTTAGATCCCAATCCAGTTTAAAGAATTATTTCATTATTGATGGCCGAATATATATACTTTCATTGTAGATAAGAAACTGTTTAAAAACACTACTTTACCAACGTAAACGTTTGAATATCAAACCGCACTCATGAAACTATGATTCTATCAGTCTGTTTTTCAACCCATTCCTTTAATAAAGCGATATTCAAGGAAGAATGGCAAAAATTCATCTTAGATATTGTAGAACATATAAAGAACGAGTTGAAAAACGACAATATCTATAAAAATATATTTCAATAACCTTTTCTATCAAGAAAAGAATACATACCAATAACTCTCCTTCTAATGTTTAATTCAAATAGTAGCTAATAATTAACACACTACCTATTAATGGGTATAATTACCCATTAATATCAAAATACTAATGATTGGTTTTGATAAATATAAAAATCGCTCCAGTGTATCCATTAGCTTATAAGGATGAATCGAATTATTTAGCAGCTTGATTAAAATATGACTGATTATGGCTAGCAAAAAAAAAGAGATTTAGAGTACAGAGAATATGTTAGTCCGATTCCTTGATAAGGCATCATACATATAAGGAATTTTTTCTCTATTAAATAACGAATACAATCATTTTTCCGCGGGGAAGGAAAGATGATATCATCAGCAAAATCATTCCTACCCTTTATGCTCCAATTGAATTTCGATGATATTACCAAAAGCTAGTAGTACTAATTTTAATAGAGTTTTAGCACCCTATTTCTTAGAGAACTCTCAAGTGAGAATAAATAACCACCCTAGCATAAACATCGGCAAATCAAGCCTTAAAGCCTATAGGATGTATACAATCAGAATCTGGAAGAGCATTCACAAAGAGACATCTAACATAAAGACATAACCCTTTTAATACTAAACTTTCTTGGATACTCACGATCGATCGGGACAGGGATTCGTAAAAAAATCACAAATTCTAAGAATAAAAAAAAGGATCAACACTTTCGTATTGATCCTTTTTGTGCGGATGAAGGGACTCGAACCCCCACGCCTCTCGGCACTAGATCCTAAGTCTAGCGCGGCTACCAATTACGCCACATCCGCGTTTCTCTTGATTGCGATGCAAAGATGGTGTGTTTTTCAATAAACTCCAAATGTTTTTTGAAAATAAGTTGCACTAAATTCACTGTTCATGGGCTTTGCGCAGTGAATGAACTGAACTTCAAACGCTAAGGTTTTTAGTTTTTCTGATGTTTTTTCTCAGAATTGAGCCAAACTTACCAATTCAGATTGTCGGTTCTCAATGAATCGTTCATTTTGGACTAAAAACCTCAGCGGAATGGCATAAAACAAGCCGCCCAAAATTTACTAAGTCAGGAAGGGGAAAATCCCGCTAAGTTATACCAACAGTCCATTTGAGATTTCCCCCGATTCTCTGAAGTTGTAAAGATTAATTCCTTCAAATTTATTTCTAAAATCTCTCTCCACTTCAAAACTCTTATCTATATTTGTTCCACTTAAAAACAACCAGTATTTAAAGCATTGAAAACACCAAAACAATACCAATTCATCATACAATTAGGAAGAGCTTTACACGTTTACGGTGTTCCTTCTTATAAAATTCAAATCTATCTTTCCGAAGTATCCAAACTAAAAGGTATTCGAGCTAGCTTTATGGACACTCCTACATGGATAAATTACGTATTTTATAGCGAAGATGAAGATGAATCGTACAATCATATCGAAAGCATCCCTCCAGGAGGTATTAACCTAGGCGCACTATCTCAAACTGTAGAAATTACCAATCAGGTTCTCGCCGACGAAATCGACTTTGATGAAGCTAGTGTTAGGTTGCGCTTGGTATACAAACAGTCTTTAAATGTCAACCACCTTATCTTAACCCTTGCATTTGCATTGGGAGCTGGAGCTTTCAGTTTACTGATGGGAACAAATTTAATTTCATTCCTTACTGCATGCCTTATGGGAGCAGTTGTTTATGCTCTAACTTATCTCAGCACCAAATATCAGTTTCTTAGCAATACCTTAGAAGCCTTAGCCGCCTTTATTGTTACTATACTTATAGGTTTAATTTCTATTTATGTCTCTGGTATAAACATGCCAATAACGATACTCTCTGCTATCATTATTTTTATACCAGGCTTGGCCATAACCACAGCACTAGAAGAAATAACGTACAAAAGCTTAGTATCTGGATCAGCAAAATTATTTGATGCTTCAATATCTCTATTCAAACAATTCTTTGGAACGATTTTAGGCTTATCAGTACTCCCCTTATTTGTCAGTCTTAATTTCGAACCTGTAAACTCAGACATACCTATATGGCTTAAACATTCAGGTATTCCATTACTTGCAATATGTCTTATTCCTATTTTTCAAGTGCGCCGAAAAGATATTTTATTTGGCGTATTAACTAGCGTAATAGCTTACAGTACAACGGTACTATTATCATTCAGTGGTATACTTCTTAGTACTTTTGTAGGAAGTATTGCTGTTGTACTTGTAAGCAAATTATTTTCTCATATTACTCGCTCTCCTAGCCATGTTTTCATCACACAGGGGCTAATCGCACTTGTTCCTGGTAGTAAGGCATTTATGGGAATCAGTAATATGCTTCTTGACACACCAATTGAAAATGCTGGAAACCTTGGCTCACAAGTTGCCTACATTCTAATGGGAATTGTTGGAGGACTTCTTTTCACAGGTAGTTTTAATACAAAATAACTATTGTTGATAACTAAATATTGAAATTCTGCAAATAAAAGCTACTTTTGCTTTTAGAATTATCACTTCAAATAAATAAATGATAGATAATACAGAGAATTATTTTGACGATGATGCTCTAGAATCTTTAGAAAGATTCGAAACTATGCTTAAGCATAACAAACCGTGCTACTTCGATGTACATGAGTTTGAAAACCTCGTCGACTATTATCTTGAGGACCATAAATTGGCTAAAGCTACCAAGGTATCAGAATTAGCCATACAACAGCACCCTTCTTC
The DNA here is from genome assembly GCF_003863355.1 of Ancylomarina euxina. Classification (GTDB taxonomy): domain Bacteria; phylum Bacteroidota; class Bacteroidia; order Bacteroidales; family Marinifilaceae; genus Ancylomarina; species Ancylomarina euxinus. The sequence goes on from NZ_QQWG01000004.1 coordinate 249,331, forward strand.
TATTTCCTTGCAATTGAAATACGCACAAGTGCTTATTGGCAGAGGCGAAGAGATAAAGGCACTTACTATTCTCAAAAAACTTAAGCAGATAGAAAGCACCAATAAAAACATCTATATCCTTATTGGGAATATCTACAACATCCTTAAAAAACCTCAAAACGCTAAAATTCAATTCGATATTGCTTTGAATTTATGCTACGATGATAAAGAAGATTTATTATTTAGCATAGCAGCTTCTTTTGAGCAATTGGGCTTATACGAAATGGCTCTGCCCTATTTTAAGGCAGGTCATAAACTAGATGCTGAAGATCCTGAAGTTCTTTTTGAGATAGCGTATTGCTACGAAAAATTACAACAGGACGAAGAGAGTATTTTAGCTTATAAGGCTTATTTGGATCTTGATCCATTTTCGGATAATGCTTGGTACAACTTAGGAATTTTATATAACAGAAACGACCAAAGCCTGAAATCGGTAGAGGCTTATGATTTCTGTATTGCCATTAATGATAAACACAGCAAAGCCTATTTTAACAAGGCCAACGCTCTAGCTCTATGCGATAAATTCGAAGAAGCTATTAAAAGTTATATCGAATATCTTGAATTTGAAGATGATCATGCCTCTACCTATTCATACATAGGAGAATGTTTTGAAAAGCTTGAAGAATACGATCAGGCTATGATTTATTACGAAAATGCCATTAAAGAGGATGAGAAATTTGATGATCCTTGGTTTGGTATGGGCTTAATTCTTCTTTATCAGGATAAAATTGATGAGTGCTTGGTCTATTTAAATGAAGCTAAAAACCTAGATGATACAAATCCTGACTACTGGTTTGCGCTCGGTTCAGCTTATTCTCGTATACCAGACGCCCAAAAAGCTGTTCAATGTTTCCGTGAAGCCATCAACTTAGACCCTTATGATCCAACTTACGCCATCACCTTGGCAGAGTTCTATCATCAAAATAGTAAGGAAGAAGCCGCTATTGACGTTTTACTTGAAAGTTTAGGCTGTTGCCCTGAGGATGTTCAGCTACAGAATAACTTAGCAGCATATTATATGTTAGCTGCAGATGCAAATGCTGCCGAACACTATCTCCGTAAAGCAATGGCTAACCCTGAGAATAAGATTGAAGATATTTTCATTCAGTTTCCTGAGTTAGAAAACAATAACAAATTCAAACAAATTATAAAAGCTAATCAATAGAATTAGCTTTTTTTTAGGTCTTGTATTTTTCCTTAGGCATAAATACGTCTCAGGCCGACCAAATATTAAGATTATGACCCGATCAATAAAAGACTATATAGTAATTGCCTTGAAAGGCATGGGAATGGGAGCAGCAGATGTCGTTCCAGGTGTTTCAGGAGGAACAATCGCATTCATAACTGGTATTTACGAAGAACTTATCGAAAGTATTAAATCAATTAACCTGAATTCCATAAAACTCTTATTAAATTTTAAGCTGGCTGATTTTTGGAAAGCTGTCAACGGCAATTTTCTTTTATCACTTGTTATTGGTATTGGAATGAGTATTTTGTCGCTAGCAAAACTGATTAAATATCTTTTAGAACAACACCCTATCTTAATCTGGTCTTTCTTTTTTGGCTTAATTGTGGCATCTGCCATTGTTATTGCCAGAAAAATCACCGAGTGGAAATTACGTAGTATTGTAGCCATGATAGTGGGAATCGGAATTGCCTATATGGTGACTGTTGTTACGCCTGCCGAAACGACAAACGCCTATTGGTTTTTATTTTTATCTGGTGCGCTTGCAATTTGTGCCATGATTTTACCTGGTATATCAGGTGCTTTCATCCTTTTACTCTTGGGGAAATATGAGTTTGTCTTAAATGCTTTAAGCAGCTTTAAGCTGGATGTAATTGCCGTTTTTGGTGTAGGAGCGGCAGTAGGTTTATTAAGCTTCTCAAATCTATTAAGCTGGCTATTGAGAAAATATCATAATATGACCATAGCTCTCCTTTCAGGTTTTATGATTGGCTCATTAAATAAGGTATGGCCTTGGAAAGAAACAGTCTCAACATTTATCGATCGCCATGGTGTTGAAAAGTCTGCGACTACAAGAAACATCTTACCACAAACTTTTGAAAACATATCTGGACAGAATGCAGATATAACAATAGCGATTGCTTTAGCCCTTGTTGGTTTCTTATTAATCATCATCATGGACAAATACAGCCCTGAATCGAAAAAATAATTTGATGATATGATAATATATTGATGGGATGATGTGGTGATTACAAAATTAGGAATACCCTTCGTAACTTTTTTCACCTTTATCCTTTATTTCATTTACCCTTTAATCCCTTTATACTTTTAACTTTTAACTTTTAACCTTTATCCTTTTCATCTTTGAACTCATGAAAACATACGGTATCATCGGCAATCCTCTGGGACACTCCTTTTCGAAACAATACTTTACGGATAAATTCCATAATGAGGAAATTGATGCACAGTTTTTAAATTTTGAGATTCCAAGCATTGAAAAAATCCTTAATGTTGTTCAGGATAACCCAAGCTTACTGGGACTATGTGTTACCATTCCGTATAAAGAGGAGGTAATGGCCTATTTGGATGAAATTGATCCTTTAGCCAAAAAAATTGGGGCTGTCAATTCCATACAGATTCGCAGAAAAGATGGGAGAACTTATCTAAAAGGATACAATACGGATATTTATGGTTTCGGAGAATCACTAGCCGACTTTATTGAAGGAAAAAAGCTAAGCGCACTCATATTAGGTACAGGTGGCGCTTCAAAAGCCGTAGCTACAGCCTTAAAGAATCAGGATATTGAATTCATATCTGTTTCTCGCAAGAGAAGTGATACCACGATATCCTACGAGGATTTAAATGAAGAGATTATTTCAAATCACCAATTAATTATCAATTGCACACCACTTGGAACTTTTCCAAATACCGATGCTTGCCCTAATCTGCTTTATTCTAATTTAAATTCTGAGTATTTTCTATACGACCTTGTGTACAATCCAGCCACTACCCTTTTCATGTCAAAAGGGATAGAACATAAAGCAAAAACCCATAACGGATTAAAGATGCTTCATTTACAAGCTGAAAAAAGTTGGGAAATTTGGAATGAATAAAGCTAAACTAAACTTCCTGTTTTAAATCATTGGGATATTCTATGGTACAAAGGAATAGGCCATGCCCCGGAACTGAGGAACCAGCATTGCACCTGTTCATACTTTCAATCACCTGACGGAAACCAGCCATATCCAATTTACCCCGACCGACTTCAACCAAAGTTCCAACAATAGCCCTAACCATATTTCTTAGAAAACGATCAGCACAAACCGTAAAGACTAACTCATCGCCTCTATCTTCCCATTCTGCCTTATAGATTTTACAGATATTCGTTTTGGCATCGGTATGTAGTTTACTAAAACTAGTAAAGTCCTCATATTCGAAAAGAAGCTTAGCGGCCTCATTCATCTTATTTACATCAAGCTGATGCATCATTTGCCAATGAGACTCTGATCGAAAAGGATTCTTGTGCTTGGTAATAAAATACTGGTAAGTTCTAGATAAGGCATCGAAACGGGTATGTGCCTCGGCTTTGACAGGGAACATCGATTTAACAGCAATATCATAAGGGAGAAAACGATTCAGTCGAAACACCAGCTTCTCAGCTTCAACATCTCTAGCTTCAGCAATATCAAAATGAGCCATAAAATCGCTAGCATGAACTCCCGTATCTGTCCTACCACAACCTACAACATTTATTTCTTGATTAAGAATCGTACTTAAAGCCTTATTCAAAACTTCCTGAACAGTGATCGCGTTTGGCTGTATTTGCCAACCATGATAATGGGTTCCCTTATAACTAAGTTGTATAAAATATCTCTGAGTCAAAATCGATATGTGTTTATGATTAGCCAGTAATTAGGCACAAAAATAGCAATTCCGATGAGATTCTCGAAATCGAACCTGAATAGATATAAAAAGACCTTTACACAAAGACAAGTCACATTTAGGCATAAAAAAATCGCACCAGTTAGTAGATTTTAAACTCCTATAAAACAGGATTTGAGTGCCCATCTGGTCAAGTTTCCCCTGTGTCCTAAAACAACCCGAAGGTTGGGGCCTGCTTTTGCAAACGTGTAGCTTTCTCGGTAACTTGTAAGTGTTGAGTTTAACAATCGATAACTAGCGCGATTATGCTTTTATCTTATATGTAAAGAACGTTCCTTTATTAAGTGCAAAGTAAGTAATTTTTTCTGTGTTTACAAGGCCTACAGACGAAATTCATCTATTTGAATTAAAGCTTTTATGAGTCAACTTAAAATCTTACCTTTATTAAATGTGTGGTAATAAAATGAAGATCATAGGGATAAACCAAAGTCCATCCTCCCAATCTTATTCCTAATAAAAAGAGACATTTTCCAATATTTTTATATTTTTGCCAGCAAATAATAGAAAATGCTTGAAACACCCTTTATAGATATACATACGCACCATTCGATTCGAATCGATAATGTCCTTTCTATAATCAATTGTTTTCCGGAACAGATCAAACTTGAAGAGCATACTGACAAATACATTTCAGTGGGCATACATCCTTGGCATCTTAATAATGACAGTGCAGACGAAAATCTGAATCTTATAAGAACATTTGCTTTACTTGATAAGGTATTAGCAATTGGAGAAATTGGTTTAGATAGAAACAGAACTATTGCTTTAAGTATTCAAGAGGCCTATTTCACAAAACAGATTGCCATAGCTGAAAGTGTCAACAAACCAATTATCATTCACTGTGTCAGATATTTTCAGGAATTAATTTCTATCAAGAAGAAACTTAAAGCTTCTACTCCATGGTTGATTCATGGTTTCAGAAACAATATACAGATTGTTGAAGACTTGCTTCAACAAAATTGTTACATCTCATTTGGGGAAGCCTTGCTGTTTGATAAGATGACTCAAGACGTATTCATAGAAGTGCCAATAAAACGGCTATTTCTGGAAACAGATGAGAGTACATATTCTATTAGTGACATTTACAAGAAAGCAGCTCAATTAAAGAGCTTGCAATTAAACGATTTTAAAACGAAGCTTTTTGAAAATTATACAGCTGTATTCCACGCCAAGTAATAATTTGAAAGTTTAAGTGTAAATATTTTTTTTGAATATAGATGAATACAGAATGGTTGAGCAGAACGGAACTGCTCCTCGGAGAAGAAAGGTTAGAGCAGGTAAAAAATGCTCATATATTGGTCGTTGGACTTGGCGGAGTTGGAGCATATGCAGCAGAATTACTTTGTCGTGCAGGAGTTGGTCAAATGACTATTGTTGATGGAGATAATATTGAAGCATCAAATATTAATAGACAAATGCCAGCCACAACACAAACTTTAGGCAAAGATAAAACTGATGTCATGGCTGATCGATTATTAGCTATTAATCCTAATTTAAAACTTAAAGTCATTAATGAATTCTTGCGTGATACACGTATGATAGAAGTATTAGAAGAAACACCTTTTGATTACGTCGTAGATGCAATAGATACCTTAGCACCAAAGATATTCCTTATCTACCATAGCCTTAAAAATAACTATAAAGTTGTGAGCTCTATGGGGGCTGGTGGTAAAATGGATCCAAGTCAAATTCAAGTTCAGGATATTTCTAAATCCTATAATTGTAGACTGGCTAGAATGCTAAGAAAGAAACTCCACCAAATAGGTATTTATAAGGGTGTTCAAGTGGTTTTCTCACCCGAAGAAGTAGATAAGAAGGCAGTTGTTTTGGCCGAAAGTCAAAACAAAAAATCAAATGTGGGAACGATCTCTTATATGCCTCCAATTTTTGGTTGCTATATTGCTTCTGTCGTTCTTCGTGATTTAACTCGCAACAACTAAAAACAGATTACAATAAAATTGAATTTAGCCCTGTCATTCAAAATGACAGGGCTTTTCTTTTAGAAATTAAAAAAACAAAAAAAACGTTTTAAAATTATTAGAAGTAAAAAATTAGTTCAGCGCACTTTTTATTATCTTCGGAATATCAATAAACAATATAGAACTTAAGCCAAGTGAGCATGCAACTTTTTTATGATATTCTCCCATCTCCAATAGGAGATTTACTAATTATTGCCCAAGAATTTGCCTTAAAAAAAATCGTATTTCAACCTAAAGAAAAAGCTCATGATATTCATCCTGAATGGATTCAAGGGGCCGAATTGATTGAACAAGCAAAAAGGGAGCTTACAGCTTACTTTAACGGACAGCTAAAGAAATTTACGGTAAATGTAAATCCACAGGGTACACCTTTCCAAAAACAAATTTGGAAAGAAGTCATAGCTATTCCGCATGGGCATGTTTGTTCCTATCAGGATGTCGCCAATAATATCGATCACCCTAAGGCATGCAGAGCAGTGGGAAGAGCCAATTCTCAAAACCCCATCCCCATAATTATTCCCTGCCACAGAGTGATTGGGAAAAGTGGAAAGCTAACGGGTTATGCAGGTGGTTTAGACAGAAAACAAAACCTATTAAAACTAGAAGGCATTGAAATAGAAACGAATCCTGATCAATTCAAGCTTTTTTAATTAACAATGCCATTTCCCTTATTCATACATTATAAATAAACCTTGAATAAGACTTCGCTTTTTCATTATTTTATTTGATAAACTGGCTAAAAACAATACCTTGCGGGCTGTTTAATGCTAAACAAAGATATTTACTTGTTATACTGCATAACACATATCAAAAAAACAAAAACTAAATGACCAATAAAACTGCACACACATTTCACATTCCTGTCATGGGAACGGGATATACTGTGAACACACCATTACAAGTAGCTCAGTATGGTATTTCGTCAGTTGTTTCCATTGTGGATGATATTCTTCTTGAGAATTTGCGTGAATTTTATAGCAAACAATTGAGTTTGCCTTTCCAACCTATATCCAGTAAAACCATGGATTGCAGAGCAGAAAGAATTACCGCATATCTTAACCTAATAGATAAAATGGTTAAGGATAAATTCGAAGAAGTCAAAGAATCAATACTAGAGAAGGGTAAGGAATTTGAGAAATATATGGATCTTCTTCCTGACGTATCTACTCTAAAAAAAGAAATTCAAGACAAGGTAAACAATAACCATTACGTTAAGGATATTAAAAATTGGTTAAATGAGAATCTACCACTTGGTAACATTGATGTTAACATCATGACAAAAGTGGATAAAGATAACTACTTTGAAGGAGAACAATTGCCATCGGAATATAACGATGCTCATGCTGCTCTAAGAGGTTTTGCCAATAGTACACTTGAATCTTCACTAGTATTATCAGCTGGAATGAATCCTCGTTTATATGGCTATCTAGAGCAATTCAATGATTTTTTTCCAAACGAAGACGGCTATATCAAAAAGAAGGTGGTTCTTAAGGTAAGTGATTACCGTTCGGCTCTTATTCAAGGTAAATTCTTAGCAAAAAAAGGAATTTGGGTTTCTGAATATAGAATAGAATCCGGACTTAACTGTGGTGGTCATGCTTTTGCTACCGATGGTTCATTAATGGGACCTATTCTTGAAGAGTTCAAGAACAATAAATCAGAATTAATCGCAGATACAAGTGAGCTACTGTATTCTGCACTCCAAGAAAAGAATCTTCCTGTACCAGAAGGTAAATTAGAACTGAATATCACCGCTCAAGGTGGTGTTGGTACATCAGAGGAACATGAATTTTTGATGGATTATTATGGAATTAAGTCTGTGGGTTGGGGTTCCCCTTTTCTATTAGTTCCTGAAGTTTGTGATGTTGATAAAACAACACTAAAGACCCTTTCTGAAGCAAAAGAAGAGGAATTATACTTAAGTCATTCGTCACCTTTAGGTGTTCGTTTCAATAATTTGAAAGGAAATACCCGTGATGAGGGAAAATTGGAAATGATTAAAGCTGGTAATCCAGGTAGTGTTTGTACAAAGCGTCTCTTGGTTGCCAACAAGGAATATACCGATAAACCGATCTGCACAGCTTCGAGACAATATCAAAATTTGAAAATCAAGGATCTTAAATCACAAAATTTGAGTGACGAATCGTACGAAATTGAGATTGAAAAGATGAGTCAAAAAGCTTGTCTGTGTAAAGGTTTATCCGCTGCATCCTATCTTGTAAACAATTTGGATACAACGGCTGATGGTCCTGGTGTTTCAATTTGTCCAGGTCCAAATATGGCTTACTTTTCAGAGATTGCAACATTTAAACAAATGGTCGATCATATTTATGGCCGTTTCAACTTGATTACTCGAACAGATCGTCCTAATATGTTTGCCAAGGAGTTACATATTTATATCGACTACCTAAAGGAACAAATTGCTGATCTAAAGAATCCTGATAAGAAGAGTATTCGTAACCTTGAAAAGTTCAAAAATAACCTTCTGGCAGGAATTGAGTATTACCGTTCTTTATCAGATAAAGTAAAAGGTCAATTTGATCAATTTAAAGTTCAGATATATAAAGATATGACACAATTAGAAATGGAGCTTAAACAAATTAATATCCTATCCTAATTACCACTATACTATGAAAATCCCCTTTAAACATCAGTTTAAAGGGGATTTTTTTTGCTGCATACTGAATGGCTATTTCTTAATGCCAACCATCTTTTCAAGCATATCAGTTGTTACTGATTTTGGTCTTTCAAGCGGATAACCTAAAGCTCTGTCCCAGATAATATTGGCACATATACCAATTGATCGCCCAATACCAAATAAAACCGTATAGAAATCGTAATCTTTTACGCCATAATGCCACTGAATAACACCCGATTGTGCATCGACATTAGGCCATGGATTCTTCGCTTTACCATGCTCCTGAAGAATTGGAGGCACAACCTTATAAAGTAAATCAGCATATTTAAAGATTGGATCATCTGGTAGATGTTTCTTACTAAATTCACGCTGTAACATATAACGAGGATCGGTCTTACGCAATACAGCGTGGCCAAAACCTGGAATCACCTGACCAGAATTCAATGTATCCCACACAAACTGCTTCATTTCGTCTTCAGTCGGTATCTTATTATCCATCTTATCCATCACATCCTGCAACCAACGCAAAACTTCCTGATTGGCTAAACCGTGTAATGGTCCAGCCAAACCATTAATCATAGCAGAAATCGAAAGGTAAATATCAGATAAAGAACTTGCTACCAAATGACCTGTATGTGCACTCACATTACCACTCTCATGATCAGAATGAATAATAAAATGCAAACGTGATACATCATCATAAGGCTTATCAATACCCATCATGTGTGCAAAATCAGCTCCCATATCCAATTTCGGATCGGATTGGATTGGATCACCTTTTCGATACAACTTATTGTAAATATATGCCGCTATTTCAGGTAATTTTGCCAGTAGATTCAAAGCATCTTCGTAAGTTGCTTCCCAATAATCTTCTTTTTTAAGCCCTGCATGGTATTCCCGATTAAAATCAGATTCACGATTCAAAGTCAAAATGGCTGTAGAAAAAATCGCCATAGGATGACTTGATGTGGGGAAAGAATCTATGACATTGTAAACGTAACGTGGAACAATACGACGCTTGTTAAATTGTTCAACCACCAGCATCACTTCTTCCTCATTTGGAAAATCACCCGTTAAAAGTAAGTAAAGCAATCCTTCAACATATGGCATTTCAGCTCCCTTAGCCTTCGGTAGGTTTTGAATGACTTCGTCAAGTGTATAACCACGATAACGAATACCTTCTTCCGGATCAAGGTAAGATATATCAGTAACAAGAGACTTGATGCCTCTCATACCTCCTATTACTTGTGCTACGGTAACACCATCAATTTGAACATCACCATATTCCTTTAAAAGGCGTTCCGTTCTTGGTCTGTGCTCATCAATTTTTCTTGATAATCTTAATTTTAGAGTCTCTCTCATATGGTTAGTATAGTTAGAATGTTATTGCTTAAATTGATTTTGTCTTTTTTTTATTCCTGGATATTTCATTTTATTAATACCCATTTTACTAATTGTTTTGTTTACGAATAAGATTCAATGCACTTCCAGCCTTAAACCATTCTATCTGTGCTTCATTATATGTATGGCAAGCTTGAATTTCATCCTGACTACCATCTTCATGTTTCAAGACAAGAGTTAAATCTTTTTCAGGTTTGAATTCCTTCAATCCTAAAACATCGATTTCATCTTTTTCTTGAATTTTATCGTAATCTGCTTTATTAGCGAATGTTAAGGCAAGCACGCCTTGCTTTTTTAAGTTCGTTTCATGAATACGTGCAAACGAACGAACTAAAACAGCCTTTATGCCTAAATGACGAGGCTCCATAGCCGCATGTTCACGAGAAGATCCTTCTCCATAGTTTTCATCACCTACAACTAAAGAGGCAAGACCTTTTGCTTTAATTGCACGTGCTGTTGCTGGCACTTCTTCATATTTTCCAGAAAGCGGATTGAAAATTGAGTTGCTTTCATCATTAAAATAATTGATAGCACCTATCAACATATTATTCGAGATATTATCAAGATGACCACGATAACGCAACCAAGGTCCAGCCATTGAAATATGGTCTGTCGTACATTTCCCCTTTGCTTTAATTAAGAGCTTAAGTCCGGTGTAATCTTCGCCATCCCAAGCTGTAAATGGAGCTAATAATTGTAAACGATCAGACATTTTATTCACCTCTACTTTAATACCAGATCCATCGACCTGTGGAGCTAAATACCCTGCATCCTTCACATCAAAACCATGTGGTGGTAATTCGTATCCTTTTGGCTCATCCAATCTTACTTCTACTCCATCCTCATTGATCAAGGTATCCGTCATCGGATTAAAAGTTAAATCACCAGCAATGGCCAATGCCGTTACTAATTCAGGCGAAGCTACAAAACCATGTGTATTAGGATTGCCATCATTTCGCTTGGCAAAATTCCGATTAAATGAGGTAATGATCGAATTCTTACGAGTAGGATCATCTGTATGACGCTTCCACTGACCGATACATGGACCACAAGCATTAGACATGATAACACCACCAATATCTTCAAATTCACTCAAAATACCATCTCTTTCAGTCGTATATCGCACCATCTCGGAACCAGGAGTTACAATAAATTCTGATTTTACTTTTAGGTTTTTATCCTTTGCCTGTTTAGCTAATGAAGCTGCTCTCGATAAATCTTCATATGAAGAATTGGTACATGAACCTATTAATCCAACTTCCAATTTTTGAGGATAGTTATTTTTCTTAACCGCATCTGCAAATCCTGAAAGTGGGTGTGCTAAATCTGGTGTAAATGGACCATTTATAAAAGGCTCTAATTCTGAAAGATTGATCTCGATAAGCTCATCGTAATATTTCTCAGGATTTAAGGCAACCTTTTCGTCAGCACGCAAGTGTGGCATAATATCATCAGCCAATTCTGCTATTTCTTCACGACCAGTATGACGTAAATAAGTACTCATATTTTTATCGTAAGAGAAGATTGAAGTTGTCGCTCCAATTTCAGCACCCATATTACAAATGGTAGCTTTTCCAGTACACGATAAAGCATCTGCACCCTCTCCAAAATATTCTACAATAGCACCAGTACCACCTTTTACAGTCAAAATACCTGCCACTTTAAGAATCACATCCTTAGACGACGCCCAACCGCTTAACCTTCCTGTAAGCTTTACACCAATCAACTTGGGCATCTTAAGCTCCCAAGCCATTCCTGCCATCACATCAACAGCATCAGCACCACCAACTCCAATAGCAACCATTCCAAGTCCACCTGCATTTACTGTATGTGAATCGGTTCCTATCATCATTCCTCCTGGGAAAGCATAGTTCTCCAAAACCACCTGATGAATGATACCAGCACCTGGTTTCCAAAAACCGATACCGTATTTATCAGAAACTGATTGTAAGAAATTATAAACTTCGTTATTTTGCAAAAGAGCCTCTTTTAAATCTTCATCAGCACCAACAGAAGCTTGAATCAAATGATCGCAATGCACTGTTGAGGGAACGGATACTTTAGATTTCCCCGCATTCATAAACTGAAGTAGTGCCATTTGTGCCGTAGCATCCTGCATGGCAACACGATCTGGAGCAAAATTGACGTAAGCCTCTCCTCTCTTATATTCTTGCAAAGAATTATTATCAAATAAGTGAGAATATAGAATCTTCTCACTTAGTGTAAGAGGCTTGGCTAAATTCTTCCTGGCAGCCTCAATTCGGGCTGGCATATTTTTGTAAACAGATTTAATCAATTCGAGGTCAAAAAGCATGTTCTTAAATTTTGGTTTTTCATATATAATAAAGAGTCACTCTTCTTTTGTGGTCTTTTTTTTCCGAGTCCCTAAAGTAATAAAAAAACTCACAAATAAGATATAGAGATCTTCTTTTATTTAGTTCTCAATCCTTGCTTTTGCTTGCCCTCAGCTCAAATCTTTCTCCCAAAGCATTTAGATATCTAAATATACTAAAAGAAGGTAAATAATTCAATTCTAAGTCATATAATTAGGAACTAATAAGTTGTGTCATAGTTAGTCTACATAAATTAGCTATTATGATTTATGGCTTACAGATATAGAATTGCCTAGAAATCTTTGAATTGAGAAGATCAAAAAAATGATACAATAAGGATAAATGAAGAAGAAAAAAATTGACAAGGAGATAGTGAAATTATTCTCTAATTGGGGTAAAAAAGAGAATTTCCTCCAAATAGGATGGAAAATACCTTACAAAAAAAGCTCATCGTGTTTTCCACTGATGAGCCTACCTGAAACTAATTAATTTTTAAATAATCACTGGTGGGAGCTACAATTTATATTTGATTAGACTTCGATCCGCTCCATGCTCGAGAACCATCAGCCCAAACTATTTACCTTTTGTGCCAAACTCGACAACTTCCAAATCTTTAATTTGCTTGCCATCTATTGTAAATCGAATTAGGGTTTGTACTTGATGGAAGCCTTGCATGCCAGCTGCACCTGGATTGATATGCAATAAATTCAATTCCTTATCAAACATCACTTTGAGAATATGAGAATGACCGGATATAAATAGCTCTGGTGGATTTCGTTTAATTTCCTCACGTACATTAATATCATATCGTTTAGGGTAACCACCAATATGCGTCATCCAAACATCAAGGTCTTCGCATTTGAACCTTTGATGCAGCGGATGCACCTGACGAACATCTTGCCCATCTGCATTACCATAAACAGCTTTTAAAGGTGCACATTCAGCTAATCGGTCAGCCGTTTCAATATTTCCAATATCACCAGCATGCCAAATTTCATCGCAGCCTTCTAGATGTTTGAATAAATTTTCATCGAGATAAGTGTGGGTATCAGAAAGTAAAGCAATCCTCTTCATGTTTTTTTTAAGCTTAAACGACTTTTTATGAAAGGTAAAAATAGATGAAATTATGCTTATTTTCCCCATGTACAGCAATAATATCAACACATCTATCAGATTTATCAGGAAAGTCCACTCAGTTGAGTAATTTCATCAAATGGCGAGTCTAAAATCCACTAAAAATGCTTAGTTTTGCATGCTTTTTTATATAGAGTAATAAACACTTTGATATTTTGCAATTTATGATTCTTAAGTCAGATTATTGCATTTCAAATCTAAGTTTCAAGTAGAAAGAAAACACAATCAGCTATGGCTTTTATAGACGAAATAAAGAGAAGAAGAACCTTTGGTATCATTTCTCATCCCGATGCAGGTAAAACAACACTAACTGAAAAACTTTTGTTATTTGGTGGTGCAATTCACGTGGCAGGTGCCGTAAAATCGAACAAAATTAAGAAGACAGCAACTTCCGACTTTATGGAAATTGAGCGTCAAAGAGGTATCTCTGTTGCGACTTCGGTAATGGGATTCGATTACAAAGGCCATAAGATTAATATTCTTGATACACCTGGTCACCAGGATTTCGCAGAAGATACTTTCCGTACTTTAACAGCTTGCGATTCGGTTATTATTGTAATTGACGTTGCTAAAGGGGTTGAAGCACAAACCAGAAAGTTAATGAAGGTTTGTCGCATGAGAAAAACGCCAGTGATCGTATTCATTAATAAAATGGACCGTTCGGGTAAGGATGCATTTGATTTGCTTGATGAAATTGAAGAAGAATTACAATTGAATGTAAATCCTTTGAGCTGGCCTATTAATATGGGGCCTGATTTTAAAGGTGTTTACAATATCTACCATAAGAATTTAAGCCTGTTTACTCCGGCAACTCAAACCGTACAGGAAACCATCCAATTCGACGATATCTCTAGTCCTGAATTAGAAAATTATATTGGTGAAGATGCTGAAATTCTTCGTGAAGAACTGGATTTGGTTTCAGGTGTTTATCCTGAATTCAATGTTCAAGATTATTTGAATGCTGAAATTGCACCTGTTTTCTTCGGTTCTGCTTTGAACAACTTTGGAGTACAGGAATTACTTGATGTCTTTATCAAGATTGCTCCTTCTCCACTGCCTTGCCAAACTGTTGAAAGAATGATTCAACCAACTGAGGAAAAATTCTCTGGTTTCGTTTTTAAGATTCATGCAAATATGGATCCTAACCATCGTGATAGAATTGCCTTTGTAAAGATTGTATCTGGTACTTTTAAAAGAAATACCCCTTATCTACACGTTCGTAATGGTAAGAGGGTAAAATTCTCAAGTCCTACAGCCTTTATGGCAGAGAAGAAATCAATTATTGAAGAGGCTTATCCAGGTGATATTATTGGTTTGCACGATACGGGAAACTTTAAAATTGGTGATACCTTAACTGAAGGCGAAAAGATCAACTTCAAAGGGATACCATCATTTTCTCCTGAACTATTTAAGTATATCGAAAATGCCGATCCAATGAAATCGAAGCAGCTGGCCAAAGGAATCGACCAGTTGATGGACGAAGGTGTGGCACAGCTTTTCACTTCTGATTTCAATGGTCGTAAGGTCATTGGTACAGTTGGTGCTCTTCAGTTTGAGGTAATCGAATACCGTTTATTACACGAATACAGCGCTTCTTGTCGATGGGAACATATCAACCTTCACAAGGCTTGTTGGATAAAATCAAACGACGATGCAGAATTGAAAGAATTCAAGAAAGCCAAATACCAATACATTGCCAAAGACAAGCATGGTAGAGATGTATTCCTAGCAGATTCAGGTTATATGTTACAAATGGCTCAAGCAAATTATAAGAATTTGGAATTCCATTTCACTTCTGAATTTTAACAAACAAGAATAAAAAATAAAGGTTAAGGATAAAGTGAAAGTTACGATTATCTGTTCTATTGATGACTTATAGACCTTCTGACTTTTGGACCTTTAAAATATTACAATTATGTCTTTAGATAAAGGATTAAGCTTCACTCAGGAAATTACAGTTGAAGAAAACAATACTGCCATAGCACATGGATCAGGAAAACTTCCAGTTTTTGCAACACCAGCAATGGTTGCATTCATGGAAAACACCGCTGTCAAATGTATAGAAAACAATTTAGATAAGGCACTTGATACTGTTGGTATTCAGATAGACACCAAGCATATTAAAGCAACAAAAGTAGGTAAGAAAGTGACTTGCACCGCTAAATTAACAGAAGTTGATGGCAAAAAATTGACTTTCGAAATAGAGGCTGCTGACGAGGATGGTCCAATTGGTTCATCTCTTCACAAACGTTATGTGATCGACCCAATTAAATTTATGGAGAGAGCCTAAATAAAGTTTTTAATGATGTAAAAATTGCCCATTCGGATATATTCTGAATGGGCTTTTTTATGGCATGTTTTTTGGCTAACTTGAGGGTATAAACCAATCCTTTTAGTTATGAAATCCAAACTGATAATACTAATCAGCTCATTCCTATTTCTTTTTATTTTCTCAAGTGCTTTTGCTCAAAATAAAAAAGAAAGAAAAGCCAAAAGGCAGAAAGCATATATCGAATGCTTGCAGCTAATTGAAGGTGGCGAATTCAAATTTGAGGCTGAAAAAGCCTATCCTCAAGGAGGATCATCTATCGATTTAACCACAAACTATGGTTTTATTAAAATTTCTGAAAATAAAAGTTTAGGAGATTTACCCTTTTTCGGAAGAGCATATCGAGTGGATTATGGTGCTGATGGTGGAATCAATTTTGAAGGTGATATTTTAAATGAGAAATTGACTCGTAACGACAAAAAAATGAAATTGACTTACACCTTCGAAGTCAAGGATAAAGAGACTTACACGGTTATTATGGAAGTCTTTTCAAAACAATCTGCATCCACAATTATTCGAACCGATAGTAAAGCTCACATCTCCTATTCTGGGCAAATATCAGAACTAGAAAATGAAAAATCAGAGTCCGAATAAACTCTGGTTTTCGAGTTCATTTTCACGAAAAACGATTTTTCTTGTTTTGTAATTCAAAAAAACTTGTCTAGTTTAGCAGCAGCAAACAAAAAAACTATGAGATCATTCAACAACAATAATGCTTTTAATAATTTGATGAATAATAATTCATCAAAATCGGGAAGCTTATAGTTGATTGTTAAAATATACCTACACTAGCTAAAGCCTTCCCCTACCGGAAGGCTTTTTTTATAAACACATTTTTATAGCATTATGTATTCATTCAATAATAATAAGACTAATAATAATTTTCCCTGAGGGTGAGAAAGGATACCAACATGCATTTGTTTGAGCCTTTCCACCCTATGGAAAGGCTTTTTTTATATCAAAATTTCATTTTAACCAAAATCAAAAACCATGAAAGATTTAATTATTCCAAAAGATTACAAGAGCTTACTCGACTTAGATCGTACAGAAAAGGCTATCAAGCTCATTAAAGATCAATTCCAATTACAACTATCAGCAGAACTTCGATTGAGACGCGTTACCGCTCCACTAATCGTGATGAAACACACTGGCTTAAACGATGATTTAAACGGTACTGAGCGCCCAGTAGCCTTTCCCATTAAAGCATTGGGCGATGATAGAGCTGAAGTTGTTCATTCGCTGGCAAAATGGAAACGCTACATGCTTGGAGAATTAAGTATACCAGTGGGACAAGGTCTTTATACAGATATGAACGCCCTACGTCCTGATGAGGACTTTACCAACATCCACTCTCTATATGTGGATCAATGGGACTGGGAAAAAACAATCACCAAAGAAGAACGTAGCCTTGATACTTTGAAAAAGACCGTTAAACAAATCTATGCGGCACTCAAAAGAACAGAATACATTTTGCAAGAGCATTATCCAAATATCGAAACTCAATTACCCGAAGATATTCACTTTATCCATGCAGAGGATCTATTACTTAAATACCCAGAACTAAGCCCTAAGGAAAGAGAAACAAAAGTCGCCAAAGAATATGGTGCCGTCTTTATTATTGGTATTGGTAGCGAAATGGCTAACGGCGAACCACACGATGGTCGCGCTCCTGATTATGACGATTGGAGCACACCTACCCTTAACGGTTATAAGGGATTAAACGGTGATATTATTCTTTGGAACCCAGTACTGGAAATTGCCTTCGAAGTATCCTCAATGGGGGTTCGTGTAGATAAAGAAGCACTTGAAAGACAACTTGAAATTCGTAGAGCTGAATCAAGAAAATCCTTGATGTTTCATAAAAAATTACTTACCGGGGAACTTCCCTATTCAATTGGTGGTGGAATTGGACAATCAAGATTGTGCATGTTTCTTTTGAAAAAAGCTCACATTGGAGAAGTTCAATCGAGTATTTGGCCTGATGAACTCAGACAAAAGTGTAAAGAATCGGATATTTTCATACTCTAGCAAAATCGCCCTTATCTAAAGAAGATCAGATATTTAAAAACAATATTAAGACAAGTGAATCCTACAATAAGTTTTTTTTCTTAAATTTAGGAGGCACTTGTCTTTTTATTTGAGGCATTTTTGGAAAGCCATCCTATTTCAAAACCTAAAAAAATATCTATGAAGAAAGCGTTATTTATTACTGGAATGCTGGTTCTTTTGTTAGTTGTAATGCATGTGATTGCACCCAAAGTTTATCAAGTAGAACGAAAAGTTGTTGTCTCTTCACAAATTGACACTGTATTCAAAAGTTTGTGTTCTTTAAAGGAACAGCAAATTTGGTCTCCTTGGGCAGAAATGGATGCAAACATGAAAGTAGAATATAGAGGAATTGATGGTGAAATTGGATCAACTACTCATTGGATTGGAAACGAGGAAGTTGGTGAGGGCGAACAAGAAATCATGAAAATTAAAGGCAATACGGATATCGAAACCGAACTGCGATTTCTCAAGCCATTCGAATCAACAAGTATTGGTTTCTTTAAGCTTAAGGAACTAGATAATCAAACTGAAGTGATCTGGGGATTCCGCGGTGAGCATGCATTTCCAACGACCATCATCATGTTATTTATGGATATGGAAAAGCAAGTTGGTCCCGATTTTGAAAAAGGGTTGAGCAAATTTAAAGCTTACATTGAGAAATAATAAGATACAACTAAACAAATTTTATCACTAAAAATTATTCAAATGAAAAAAAACATGGGTCCTGTTGACCGAATCTTACGTTCAA
Source organism: Ancylomarina euxina (assembly GCF_003863355.1). Classification (GTDB taxonomy): domain Bacteria; phylum Bacteroidota; class Bacteroidia; order Bacteroidales; family Marinifilaceae; genus Ancylomarina; species Ancylomarina euxinus. The sequence continues at coordinate 267,888 of NZ_QQWG01000004.1, forward strand.
TAGTAGCAATAGCGTTAATTGTTTTGTTTATAATGGATATTATCACAGGTACTATAGGAATTGTAGTTGTAGTATTTGCATCTATTATGCTTATTTCAGCTATTATTGGGAATTGTCCTCCTTATGCTCTTATGGGTTTCAATACTTGTAAAAAGAAAGACTAAAAAATTTATAGCTACAAGAAAGGCTGCTTTCACAAGTAGCCTTTCTGTTTCAGAATACTTCTAAATAAAATCACCTCCTTTAGGAGATTTCACCTTCTTAAGAAGTTTCATATGTATCCCTCTCAATTGTCTAAAATCAGCCTCACTTTGCTGTCCTAGCTTTAGTTTCACCTTCTCTAAACTTTCTCTGGAACCAACAAGGGTTAATACATCTCCTATTCTCAATCGTGTATAACCTGTTGAAATAATAGGATTTTCATTACGCTTAGTTGCTAGAATAATAATATCACTAGGCATCTGAAGTTCTCGTATACTCATGCCATGGTAATCACTATTTTGCATTTCGACATCCACTGTATCCTGACTTTCATCCATACCCAGAATAATAGATGTGGCGATTGGTGAGCGAACCAGGTGATCCATCAAACCAATCAGCATAGAAGCTGGCTCAACAATAAGAGCGCCCAAGTCCTGAAAACGCTTCATAAACGTTCTATCGTGCAAGCGCACGACCAGATGCCGAGTACCAAATTGTTCATAGGCTAGTTCACATATTTCTAAACTCTCTTTATCTTGATAAAAAAGAACAAAACTATCAGCCTCATTAGCTCCAATACGTTTCATTTCATCTACGCCTAAGTCTTTTATATGAACAACCTGAACGCCCATATATTCATGTGAGGCCTTTTCTTTATCGCGCGTCACCATACTCACCTGAACATCACTGGATTTAAGCTGACGAGCTAAGGCTAGAGATTCCCCTTCGAGACCAAAAATAAAAACCTTCTTATCTCGCTTTTCATGCAAAACATCGTGCTTGCGATGAGATTCTCCAACCTTTAAAATTCCCCATTTAAATAGTGGGGGGCCTACAAAAAGATTTAATACAACTACAGTTACTAAGATCGTACCAAATTCAACGCCCCATTCTGGGTATTTCTGACTCACGATCGAAACTAAGCCTAATGATATTCCAGCCTGTGTGACATAAGGCATCCATGACGATTTTCTCGTATGTGACGGATCATTGGCAAAAATTCCTCCAAAAAAAGTTCCAATCGCGAGTACAATCAACCTTAGAAAAAAGAAAAATAAGGCAATCAAAAAAGTGTGTGCAAACGTATCCAATGAGAGAGAAGCTCCAGTTAAAGTGAAAAACATAATGTAAATCATTGGGGTTACTTTTTCGACTATCTTAGAAAACTCCCTTTTAAATCCACTATAATTCACTACATAAAAACCGCCCAAGATACAGATTAATAGAGGCTCTATATAAATATCAAAACTTAAATACTTTTGACTAAAAAAATGTACCTGATGTGCCAATACGAAGACTAAATAGCCCAAACCAATTAATAAAATTGATTTAACTGTAGTTGACATTCTGAAACTTAGTAAAAGGTTAATTCCTTTTCCTAGTGCATAACCCAAAAAGAAGGATAAACTCAACTCACCAATTAAAACAAATAAGAGTTTAATATCAAACTCAACATTGTTAATCAGCACATTAGCAATGGATGAACAAATGGTAAATAAAATAATAACTAAAAATTCTTTAACAACGACAACTCCAATTACAGTTTTAGTAAATGGTCCCTTAGCTCTCATCTCGTTAATAATTGCTATTGCAGAAACCGGTGAACGTGCGACAAAAATAGTTCCGATTAAAAGAGAAATTGCCAATTTAACAGGAGCCCCTAATTCAGACATAAAAGGAATATAATCGCTTACAAAATAAATCGCTGTAGAACTCAAAGTAAATGTGAAAAACAATTGTCCAAAAGTTATCCACTTAATACTTTTCATCTTGCTCCTCAATTCAGACATATATAGTTCTGCACCAGCCGCAAAAGCAATAAAAGAAAGGGAAATATCATTGATAAAACCAAGTTTAGGCAAGGCTTCATTTGAAATAAGTTTCAATACAAAAGGACCTGCAATAATCCCAATAACAAGGAGGCCTGTAATAATTGGCAATTTAACTTTCACGAAATAGAGAGAAAGTCGGCTCGCTGCTACAGTTATAATTAAAAATCCGGCCAAAAAGAGAATAATTTCAAGATAGGTTTCCATAGGCTGTTGATTCTATTTGTGAATCTGACACATAAGATAATTATTTTTTTCAAATGAACACTTAGGATCTCCATTTTACACAAGCACCATTCGACCTTTGCTTCTAATTCAAATGCAAAAAAAAGAGCTCCCATAAAGGAACTCTCTCACAAGTAAGTTTCAATTAGAATTTCTTTTCTACTTTAGAAATTTCAGGATTCATCTTACGGTTTTTCACATACTTCTCTAACCACTGATCGTGTTCCCATAACATATGCAGAATCGATTCTTTAGCGGTATAACCATGACTTTCTTGGCAATACAACCAAACGTACCGTTGCACCCAAACCTTTTAAGGCATTAAAATAACGCTCACTCTGCATGGTGTAAGTACCCGAGTTGTTATCTGCTTTTACCATGAATCAGAAGCAAAGGTGTTTTCATTTTATCGGCATTCATAAAAGGCGACATCGTGTTGTAAACATTAGGTGCTTCCTTAAAGTTTGAGATAACAAAACAGTTACTTTGGGAATAAATGTACCGTTCCAAAAAATGAGTAAAATCACAAGGCTATTTCTTAATCTAAGAACTACTGATTTAAAGGATTATAATTGTCTTTCAACAGATTCTCAATGGATACGAAAAGAGCATCAGGAAGCTTATCCCAGTTGAACCACTCCCACTTTTCACATTTATCAGGTTCCATTAAACGCAGGTCGCCAGACTCGTAATCTGATAGCATAATGATGGTCACATAATGCTTATGCTCTTCGTGAAAAATATCGTTAGTCACAGTTCCAAATCTAATATTCTTAATTGACAGACCTGTTTCTTCAAGCGTTTCGCGAAAAGCACAGTCATCCCAACTTTCCTGATACTCCAAATGCCCACCAGGGAAAGACCAAGTTCCCTCGCCATGTGCATTCTTACGCTTACCCAACAACACTTTCCCCTCTTTTACGACGGCAACTCCTACCCCCACTTTAGGACGCTTACTTTCCATATATTATGATTCGATTTTTAAGAACACGACCAAATTTATGAAAATAAGTCTATAAACAGATAATGATTTCTAGACAAAAAAGCTATAAATAAAAAACAATAGCGCATCAGCCTTGCACTTGCAGCAGCGTTCTCATAGTGCGGATTATTAATGGTTGGTAATCCTAAATCGCTATCTCGTTGAGATCGGAATTCCTCATAAGCTTTCTTTTCTGTAGGTATAATAGCCGAATTCATTTTAACTCTACTAGAAATTCTTTCTTTTTTTTTAAAGCCTGCAAAGAAAACTCATTTGATCTGATTTAACAAAAGAACAACCTCTTTGTTATAAGTGTTTTGCATTTTTTAACACGCCCTCAATAATAAAATCAAAATTTGATTCACAAAACCACATAAGTCCTGTTATCGGGAAGTTATACGCCATCCAAATATTTCATCTTTCAATTGACTTTAAGACTTATTCATATGAATTATTGAATTTAAATTTTAGCTTTGCAAACAAACTAGAGTAAAAGATACACAACTCTCTTACTCTAATTATTAGAAATCAAAATCGAACAAAATGGAATTTTCATACCAAGCACCTGATAAAAAAATAGAGACAGTAGAAACTTATAAAAGTTGGGATTTGGACAAATTGATGGCTTATATCGAAAAGCAATACCATCAGAAGATAGAAGCTGATATCAATGAACTATTGCCTCCTATCGACAAGGTGGTTCGTGTTCATGGTGAATCTCACCCTCACCTACCAGCGGTTCGTAACCTTTTTTTACAATTGGTAGCCGAGCTTAATGAGCACATCAAAAAAGAAGAGACTGTATTTAATTTAATTGATGATATTAAGGTGGATGACAATATTCTAGACTTTGAAATTTCATCATTAGCTGGGAATCATCTTGCTTTCGAAAGCGTTCTTGAAAACATCTCAGAATTAACCAATCAATTTACAGCACCTGAAGGTTCTTGCAGAACTTATAACTTGGTTTACGATCTATTAAGAGCTTTCAATGAAAAATTAAGCCATTATAGAGAGCTTGAAAATGAGGTTCTTTTTCCGAAAATCAAAGAATAAGGTATTGCAATATTAACGGACAAAGCTCTCTGGAAATCCAGGGAGCTTTGTCGTTACACCTTATTTTCAGCATTGCCAGGAGGCCTTTTTTCTTCGTCCTTTTTATTTAACTTCTCTAATATATTATATTTAGCTTGTCTTTCCTTCCATCTGTCCCTTGCATATTTTTGCATATCAGTTATCGTATCTTTTTCATCAATAATTTCAAGACCTAATAAAGTTTCAATTATATCTTCCAAGGTTACAATACCATCCATACCACCGTATTCATCAACGATCAAGGCAATATGTTCCTTTTTCTCCAAAAGTTTCTCCCACAAAGTTAATAGAACGATCGAATTAGGAAAAATAACGATATCTCGTTTAATATCTTTCAATTTTAACTCAAATTGATCTTCTGCGAGCTTTTCAAAAACGGCTTGTCTAAAGACATAACCCGTTATATTTTCATCATTACCCAAATAGACAGGTATGCGCGAAAACCTTAGATAATCTTTATTTTTCAAAAAATCCTTTAGAAATAAGTTTTCATCAGCAAGAGCAACAACAACTCTTGGGGTCATTATTTCTGTTACTTTCACATTTTTTAGCTTCAATAAATTTTGAATAATTTTATCTTCTTTTATTGAAAAAATGCCTTCATCTGCACCTATACTTGCTAGTACCGCTATTTCCTCTCTACTCGTTGTCTGCTCTTGCGTGTTACTTGAAATAAACTTTGTTATCCTAGCTGACATTAAAACTAAAGGATAAGTAATAAAGATCATTCCTCTGATAAGAGGAGAGCATATCATGGCTAAATTTCGCCAATATCTGGCTCCAATTGTTTTCGGTATAATTTCAGTGATAACCAAAATTAAAAGGGTTAAAACAGCGGAAACAATTCCAAATGAAGCTGCTCCAAAAACTTTAACGGCTTGTACACCAACACCAGCTGCTCCAATGGTATGAGCCACTGTATTTAGCGATAAAATGGCAGATAAAGGTTTGTCAATATTGCTTTTTAGTTCGACAAATGTCTTGGCCCAGCCATGACCTTCCTCGCTCCTAACAATTAAAAAAGATTGAGGTGTGGAAAGTAAAACAGCCTCCGTTATAGAGCAAAGAAAGGAAACAACGAGAGCTAGAAATAGGTAGAATAGAAGTAAGATCATGCGTTTTCTTTTAAATTTACAATATTATAGATTATTTGTAATGATTTTGTACACTTTATTAAACACGACTTTGAATAATAATTACAAAAAAAGAACAAATAAAAAGCCAACTCACTCGAGCCGGCTTTACCTATTGAAAATATTTTGTTTTTAAATTTCTTAATTGGCATACTGTAATTGAATCAGCTTATTGTATTTACCTTCTATCATCTTCATCAGTGTTTCGTGTGTGCCCTGCTCTACGATTTCACCTTGTTCCAGGACAATAATTTCATCGGCCTTTCTAATGGTCGATAAGCGGTGTGCAATCACTATGGATGTTCTTCCTTTCATTAATTTTTCAAGAGCTTCCTGCACCAATTGCTCCGATTCTGAGTCCAACGAAGATGTAGCTTCATCCAGGATTAAAATTCTTGGATCTTTTAGAATAGCGCGCGCTATGGCTATTCTCTGACGTTGACCTCCCGAGAGCTGAGTACCACGCTCACCTACAATAGTTTCAAATTTTTCGGGAAAACGGTCGATAAACTCCATCGCATTGGCTTTTTTCGCAGCCTGATAAATTTCGTCTTCGCTTGCACCTGGTTTGCCATAGGCAATATTCTCACCTATACTCCCTCCAAATAGAAAAATATCCTGAGGCACCAAGGATATCTGACTTCTTAAGGCAGATAAAGGAAAATCGTGACTATCGTGCTCATCGAAAAATAAGCTGTTTTTTGGGGGTTGATGCAACATTAACAGCAGAGAAGCCAAAGTGCTTTTACCAGCCCCACTATGTCCCACAAGGGCAATCATTTTATTACTTTCAATTTCTAAATTGATATTGTTCAAAACCGTTTGCTCTGATCTTGAAGGGTAGGCAAAATTCAAATTTCTCAGGCTAATTTCTCCCTGCATTTTATATTTCGGATCAATCTCCTTGATATCTTGAATGTCTTCAGGTACTTCATCGTAAATCTTAAACAGATCTTCAGTGGCTCCAATAAACTTCTGAATACTGGTGTATACATTGGCCAAACCACTAATGGTTCCCCCCACAAAAACAGAATAAATGACAAAGGAGAATAAATCTCCTGATTGCATTTCACCCGCTTGTAATAAACGAGAACCTTGCCATACCATAGCGGCAATAGCACCAAATAAGCCGAGAATAATAAAAGAGGAAAACGCCCCTCTGTACTTACCTCTCGTCATGCCTAAATCAGCTATCTCAATGGTTTTCTTTTTGTATCGAGCAATCTCAATAGATTCATTTGTAAAGGCTTTCACAGATTGTATGCCCTGTAGTGTTTCTTCAATAATCGTATTGGAATCTGCCAGTTTCGTTTGCACATCTTTGGAGAATCTCCGAATAAATCGACCAAAGAATCTTGCTACGATCATAGTTGGTGGTAAAGTAATCAGCATAAAAGCTGTTAGTTTTATTGATATGACAGCCAAAAGTGTAATACCCCCTGTAATGACAATAATCTGTCGGATAAATTCAGCCAGCGTGCTCGTCATGGTTTCCTGAAGCAAAATCACATCGGCCGATATTCGACTATTCAACTCCCCCACGCGTCTTCTTTCAAAAAACTGTAAAGGCAGCTTGATTAAATGACGATAGGTGGCCTGACGAAGCGCAGCAAGCGATCGTTCTGTTACGTTTACGAATAAGACAATACGAAAATAAGAAAAGACTGCCTGTATGATTAAGACAAGAGCAATCAAGATGGCCGTTTGGTTCAAAGTTTGTCCCAGCGTGGTGTTATTACCCGTATTCACCAAATCCCCAAGAAGTTTGGGGAAAGCCAGGCTAGCCAAACTTGAGCCTAATAAGAAAAAGATCCCAAGGAAGTACTGTCCGCGGTAGGGTTTGATGTATTTATAAAGCCTAAAGGCATTTCGTAGGCCACTTTTATTTATTTTCCCTTTGGGAACATTCGATGTATCTGCTGTATGTGATCTTGCCATTCTCTATCCTTACTATTCTTTTTATCAATTTACGTCCTTATTCTGATCTGCCTTTTTTATAAACCAATTTTTAGGCTTAAAGTATGATTTGTATTTTCCCAAAAGCTCTTTACCAACCAATATACCACCAACCCAAAACATAACTTCCCCAATAATTAAAGATATGGTGGAGAGTGTAATTTTGGTTTTAGCATCCATTTCGAGGAATGGAACAACAGGGAGGAAAAGAAAAAATGGAATACAGAGAATAATCAAAATGATCCCTAATTTTATTGTCTGTTTCTTTTTTTTCATATGCTTTGTGTTTGCTCTCCTTTCGAATTTGGGGATATGCTCTTTAGTTTTGCCATGCTCTCCCCTTCCTATTTATTATTATTCTTAATAATAACGAATTTCAGCGAGATATTGTTTCTTCCTAAGCTGTTTTTTTTAAGAACTGGATGATTAAAAAAAACCTGACAGATTAATTTACAAGATGTAGATTAATCTGTCAGGTTGTAAAAGTCCAAAATCTTGTTGAGAATGGGCTATTCTTTAAAGTTTTACATCTTTTTCACGACAAGTCTAAACAATCTTTTCATGACTCATATGAACAAAAATTTCAACTAGTATGACACTTTCCTTCTAGTTACTGTTTTTCTTGTTGTTATCACCGAAGAATATGTAAGTACAGTATGCCATAAATAAGGAAGATCCTCTTCTTTATTCATAAGTGATTTTCCAAAACTCTGAGACATACTTTGTACATCTACAGTGAGAATTATTTTTGATGAGAAAGCTTTACCATCTTTTGTTGCTGGAACCCAATCTCCTGTCAGTTTACTAATCACATCAAGTATCTTCTTATCAAATTCCTTATTTAAAGAAAACTCAATTTTCTGATCTCTAATTTTACCATTCTCATCAACAACAAATGAGGCGACACTTTTGCCACTTATTCCATTTTTAAAAATTTCTATAGGTAATTTGATGTTTCTTGCAATATACGTGCGAGGTTCGTTTTCGAATCCTAGATAAATTTGCGGATGATCAACTCTATCAAGTACAAATTTCTTATCATGTAGTATATAAGTCGAATCAGATTTTAACTCATCACCACAAAAAGAAGCTATGGTTTTCGTCTCGTAATTAAACTCAAGGTATTTTTCTCCATTCATTTTATTATATGTCCACAAACCAGTCTTTTGGTCATTCGAATAATTACCAACAACCAGGGTGTCCTTCGTACTTGTGGATATTTTATAGTAAAACCCGTTTTTTGTTTTACTCTTCTTGTCTATCTGGTAGATTTCTTTGGTGAATTGACTTGTTTTCTTTTTGGTTTTTAGATTCTGACTATAAGCCTGATGGCTAATTAGAAAACCTGCAAAAACTAACAATAAATACTTCATTTAAAATATTTTTTAAAATTATCTTACTAAATTTCAACCTTTCAATAGACTCATTTTAAGAGGACTAAAAATAGACATAAATTCCATTAAACAGTATTAAACAAGACACAAAACTATTAATCAAAATTAAATAAGAGTGGCTCTACATAAGTGCATATACAAATAATTGAACCTACCACAACATACTGCAAACATAACTTAGTTTTTTGCGCCTACAAGGGTGCATATTACCGTAAAATTGGCCATAAAACCGTCTGGGGGAGCATAAAACCAATAAATAGGGCATCCTCCCACCCCAGCAGTCCATTCTTACACTTGGGAACGAATTATGCGGACGAAGCAATAAATAATGCGGCCGAATAGACCAATCCTACCAACTGACTAGTCCATTCTAACCTCTGGGAACGAATTTTACCATCGGATTAACCAATTCTACCGAAGGATATATCCATTCTACCCTCCCGCAGCCTACCTTACCATAAGGCTATGGATAAAAAACGCTCATCTATTAACATTGTTTTACAATTATGTTGCGTTAACTATTTTATTATGTGATTATAAAAATGTAACTTCATTGTCATTCTATTAAACTTAAACTATTTTATTAATCAAAAATTAAAAGAACAATGAAACAATCAGAATCAAAATTTTTAGAACGCACACGTACCGCATTAACCAATGCGCAAACGCATCCTCAAATTAAAGCTGCATTAGCCGAGTATGGTATAGACGAAAGCAAGTTTTCCGAAGGTTGGAACTTATACGATATAGCTAAAGGAACATGGGAATTTCATAAAAAAGAAGAGTCGGAAACACGAGTGGCATCTAACATCTATAGCAAGGCTTACAGTAAATTGGAGATGACCTTTAAAAGACATCGTGACTTAAGTCTAATTCTATGCAAGAAAGATCCTGATACGCTAATTCAATTGGGTGTAAAGGGGCGTTTCCCAATAAAATATAATGAGTTTTTCGATAAGCTTAAGTTGTTTTATACAAGCATTAACACGAACCAGTCGGTTCAGGAAAAGCTTGCACTTATAAAGTTGACTCCTGAGCTTGCGACAGAATGCTTGGCAGAACTCGATACACTATTGACGCATAGATCTGAGTTCGACAAAGAAATGGGAGAATCTCAAGCGACTACTGTTTCTAAGAATGCAGACTTACACGCACTAAGTGAATGGATGGATGATTTTGACACACTTGCTAAAATTGCCCTATACGATACGCCACAACAACTCGAAGTTTTGGGTATATTGGTTAAAAGCTAAACACCGCCTCTTTAAAATACAAAAAGCCGACTCGCAAAAGTTGGCTTTTTGAAAATAAGGCTTAGAAAATCTATTTAAGGAGCTGTTCATTAATTTTAGATAATAAGAGTTCTCTTTTAAAAGGTTTACTAATAAAATCGGAACAACCACAAGCAATAGCTTTGTTTTTATCTGCTTCGTTGGAATATGCGGTTTGAGCTATTATAGATAAATTAGGTCTAAACTCTTTTATGCGTTTGGCAGCCTCGTAACCATCCATTTCAGGCATTTTTATATCCATCAGTATTAAATCCACCTGTGGGTTTGATTTGCAAATTGCAACGGCTTCTAACCCATTTATAGCCCTGATAATATTCATTTTAATGTCTGAAAAGAATTTTTCCAACAAAATAAAATTAAAATCTTCATCCTCTGCAATTAAAACTGTTTTTGGCTTTATGAATTCAACGTTTAGCTCGTTAAGAGGGAGCTCAGGTATCGATTTCGAGTTTACCGTTTTGTAAGGAAGAGTAAAGTAGAACACAGAACCTTTACCCACTTCGGAGCTTAGCCAAATATGACCGCCCAGCATTTCAACATAAGCTTTTGAGATAGACAATCCCAAACCTGAACCTCCGTATGTTCGGGCTGAAGTCGATTCTACCTGACGAAAGCGTTTAAATATTTCGGCGTGCATATCAGAAGAAATGCCTATTCCCGAATCTTCAACAAAGAATTCCAGCCAATTGTCTTTTACAGTGTATCCAAAATTAACAAAACCTTCTTGGGTAAACTTAAGAGCATTGCCTACAAGGTTACTTAGTATCTGTGTTAGTTTAGTTGAATCGGTAATAATAATCGCGTCATCGTCGGACAAAGGGGTTTGTAAACGAAAGGTAACATTTGGGTTTGTGTCTCTCGGAAAGAATTGCTCGTTTATAAGTTTACAAATTAAATTGATATTGATTTCATTTCCCTGAACTTCTTCCTGTCCGGCCTCAATTGAGGCAATACTTACTATATCGGTGATAATAGAGAGCAATTGGTCGCTACTTTGTATAATTAAATCGGTGAAATATTGACGATCTTCAGAAAGCAAATCGGGGTCGTTAAGCAAACCTGAAAAGCCTACAATTGCATTCATGGGTGTTCGTATTTCATGCGAAATATTGTGCAAGAATGCCGTTTTTAGGTGGTCGCTTTCTTCGGCTTTTTCCTTGGCTATAGTTAATTCTTGATTTGTTTGATTAAGTTCTTCATTAATTTGCAGGTATTCTTCATTAATCTGCTGGTATTCCTTGTTTTGCGACTTTATTTTATCTGTTTTTTCTTTTAGTAATGCTTCTGCATTTTTACGTTTAGTAATGTCTTGAATAATTGAATGTAGCACATTATTATTGTCAATTTTAATTTTACTACTCAATACTTTAACATCCCTTATAGTGCCATCCTTCAGTTGATGTTTGAATTCAAATTGGTTTTTATTTTCGGACAAGACACTCTCAATATTCTTCATAATTTCCTGAGATGAAAGGCCATTGAGTAGCCCAACATTCATCTTCGTCAATTCTTCACAGCTCCAGCCATAATACTTGGCTGCAGATTTATTCGCATCAATAATATTGCCGGTATTGGGGTCTATTAGAAGTTTAACGGCTGCATGATCATCAAATATTTTACGGAATTTCTCCTCGCTTTTAAGCAATGTTTTTTCAACTTCTTTTCTTTTAGCTTCTTCTCTTAAAAGATTTCTGACTTTAGTCAGCGAATAAAAATAAAATGAGAGAGCTATAAATAGCAAAGAAAAAACAAAGATTAAACGATTACGAAGCCTGGATAGGGCGATATAAATATCTTTTTCCTGATAGGAAATAAGAATAGTCCAATACGTATTGCCAAGCGGAATACGATAAAAAGCGTAATACAAATCTAAGTCCTTCGTGTTATCCTTATCAAATACGTCCTGATGGGTAATTTTACCTGTTCCTGTATTATTATTTTTTATTTGCTCGAGCATCTCAATGGTAGAACCATCCTGCTCCGAAGTTTCAAGAATGGATTCGCCTGTGTGCCCGCTTATAGGACAATAGATTTCGATACCATTTTCGCTAAGCAGCCATGCATGTCCGTTTTTTCTGTTCTTTATTTTCCCAAGATACAGCTTTCCCAATCCATCAATTGGGATTAAAACTGCAAGACTACCTACAAAGGTTTCGTTTTTAAACACAGGAACATGCAAAGCTATTGCTAAAAATCCTTGTGCCGACATAAACACATCACTTAAAACAGGCTTCTGATTAACAAGAACTTGTTGAACATGATTTTGATAGGAGATATCCTGCCCTATTGCTGATTGATTATAAGGATAAGTGTACAGAATGACACCTGCTGTATCTATTCTTGTAATAGCTGTAACAATACTTTTATGGGTTTCATAATAGTTTGTCATTAATGCTTTACTCTCATCCGAAAAATCTATAATTTGCTTAAACTTCGCCAAAAAAACCAGTTCGGATTGGCAATCATCGATAAAAAAAGTAATACCCTGAGATGCCGTTTCGGCTAATATTAATTGTTCATTATTGAAGTCATTGATTGTATTGTTTTTAATATCTTCATAAATCATGTAGAAGGTTAAAAAGAATAAAATTAATGCAATGGGTATGAAAAAATACCGATTGAGGGATATCAATTTATTAGTCTTAAATTTTCGCGTATTCATTCTCGATCTATTTTCATTTCCAACACGGATGGAAGATACAGTAAAAAATCAAAATTATTGTCAAATTTCAGAATCAATCTCCGAAGCATGAGTACTTTGGGTAGTGGACATCTTTTTTTCAATTAACCTATTAATTGTCAACGAAAGCTGTTTTTTGACTTAATGCTAACCTTCCTTATATAATATCCTAGTGTCCACTGAGGAGATATACTCTATATATGTTGATAGTCACTAATTTCTTATTCACAAACAGCACTCGCTTGATTAAATAGTTCCACATCATCCAGCATGTATTCTAAAATTGGGCGACACTTATTTTTGCAGGCCGGGTAGAAAAGCTTGTGTTCTCTCTCTTGATTCTTGATAGAATTTCCCCACCAAAATTCTGCTAAAGCGATTGGTTTTAAACGGTTTTTAAAAGCATATTGCAGTAATTTAGGAGCAGCGCATTCGCCAGCTGCAGCTGGAGGATTACCATGTGAAGAACTCTCAAAAATTTGTAATACATTTTTCTCAATTCCCGAAAAGTTTAAAAATTGATAATTCTCGAAAAGTCGTTGTTGCAAGGCAAACGATTTTTGTTTCCTATTTTCTATCAACAAACTAATTTCAGATGGCTTTTTAGCTTTTTTAATTTGATTGCCGATTTCCGTCAACTCTGTCATGCCTCTATTAATGAAAAAATCATCAATAGAATCATCAAAGGTCGAAGGAACAAATTTGTCGCATATAGTGTTTCCCTGTAATTTCCCTGAAACTGTTCCTAAATAGCTGTAGGTACAATCTTCTTTTTGAACCACAAGAATTCCAAACATTTTTCCTTTTTGGATCCGAAAGTCATGCTTCCATCCTTGAGATTCTGAACTAATAAAATCTTGAAATTCATTTGCCGCTATCCTGGCAATTTCAGGAATAGATAATCCAAATGGATTGTTCAGTTTTGCAGGGATATTAATCCTAGATATATCCGTTTTAAAGTTAAAAATGTGTCGTTTATCCATTTAGTAATTTACACCAATATTGTAAGCGGTTCGACTATGCATATATACATCTTCCACCCGTTTTTTAAGAACGTCAAAATTAAGCAAAACATTAACTAAACAATAGAGTCATACAAAATAGAAAAGCTCTACATAAGAATGCGCTTAGTCAAAATTTGGCAAAGAAAAAGCCCAAACTCTTTAAGAGGATGGGCTATTCTTTGTGGTGTCAACAGTTTGAATAAGCTGCTTTTTAATACCCTTTATTTTTTGTTGCCTGTCGTTTTATTTATCTCGGTTTGAGAAACGTTCGTAACTTCTACTGATGTTGTTGCTATCATTATGATATTATCGTAATGATTGATTTCCTCTAACAAGCGTGTGAACAGGTGGTCTTTCGTACTTCTTCTCTTTTTGAAATCAACGACATAACGTATCGTATAGGTTATCCAATTTTCGTCAAAAGTCAAGGTTATTAGTGGTTGTACATCTGCATCTTCTATCCTATACTTATCCGTCATTTTAGCCCATACCTTCTCAGATTTTTGAGAATATTCGCCACATACTTCCACTGCTACTTCACTGAAAATCTTGCGAGCAAGATTGAAATCACTTTCGGTACGAATAGGTACAGTTATTTCATCCCATAAAAAAGGATAATCAGCGGAATAATTTTGTATCGGTTCTTTGAATACAAAACTATTAGAAAGATCAGTGATACGTCCGTTATAAAGATCGCCATCAACCCAATCTCCCACTTCCATTATGGTTGTTTTAAGCACGCCTATATCAATCACATCCCCTTTTATTTCTCCAATTTTCACCCGTTGTCCTATTCTAATAGAATTTGTTGTCATAATATTAATCCAACCAGCAATACTAGTTATAACTTCTTGCAATGCAAAAGCTATTCCTGCACCAGCTAGGCCTAGTGCAATTCCAATATTACCAAGTTTGTCGCTATAAACAAATAAGACAATACTGATAATAAGAATGTATCCTAAAACATTTACGGCCTTTCTTGATCGATATTTGTTAGCAGAATTGCTAACGTGACGCGAAATGATTTTTTTGAGATAATACGTTACTAGCAAAATGAATAGTACTCCGACAAGTATTATTAGGAGACGTTCAATATTTTGATCGTGTAGCCAAGAAGCGAATATGTCTTTTGTTTTTTCCATATACTTTAAATTACCATCAAGGGATGTATAAGATCAACAATGATCTTAGTTCACTTATATCTTTACTATAGATATTGTTAGCCTAACAATATTTTAGTTCCCTGTAAGGTAAGAAAATAGAGAAACTCTACATAAAATAAGGAAAATAAAAAGCCAACTTGTACGAATCGGCTTTGTATTATAATTCTGAGGGAAAGCTTATAGACACTAATTAGATGCAAATAAAGTTCTTAATATGGAAATATTTCATCAAGTGCTTGGGTTCTGAAAGCAAAAATATTATTCAATTTATGTGTAATGACCAAGGCATTTGCAATATTTCCTAAAAAGCCAAATGGAGGTTGATAACTCACAATATCTTTCATTAAAACACCATTTTCTGTAGCTATAATTATATGCTGATGATGCCATAATTTATAAGGACCAACCCTTTGTTCATCCACAAAATACGATTTATCTCTAACATGTGTTATTTCAGTAACCCAGTTTGTGGGAATCCCCAACAAAGGGCGAACCGTATAACTAATAATCATGCCCTCATAAATTTTATCGGGTAAATTTGGAGTACGTATATCAAACCCCATATTTTGAGGTGTAATTTTTTTTAAATTCTGTGGAGAACTTATAAAATCCCACACCTCGTCTATAGAGGCATTAACAAATTGTTCTTTTTGAAATTGATAAAATGCCATAAATGTTCTTTTTAGGATGAAAGTTCCTCGCTATGCAATAAGCGATTGATATTCGTTCGGTGCCTAAGAATAATAAGTATCATACAAACCAATAAATAATAGAATATCGAGCTAAGTCCGTGAATAAACAATTCTGTAAGTGGTAAAGTTATTCCCAGAATAATAGAGCCCAACGAAACATACTTTAGTCGCCACTTTACAACAAAATAGACGGCAACCGAAATAAAAACAGAAAATGGAGCAATCAATAACGAGGCGCCAAGCGTGGTATTGACACCCTTCCCACCTTTGAATTTTAGAAAGATGCTAAAATCGTGACCTATGATCGTGGCTAACCCAACACTACAGACAGAGAATTCAGCCCCCATTTTTTCACCATCAATAAAATAGAGATAAACAGCCACGGGTATGAGTCCCTTGAGCATATCCAAAAGCTGAGTGATGATAGCGATTCGTTTTCCCGCCACCCTTCCTACATTTGTTGACCCCACATTACAACTCCCCATTTCCATTATATTTTTACCCGTATAGTATCGGGTTAAAATGTAACCAAAGGGAATTGCTCCCAGTAAATAGGCTAGCAGTATAAAAATATATTGAATGGCTATATTCATCTCATTTCTTGTAGTATGCGCAAGGCCTCGTCGACGTGCTTTTCTGCTTGAATCTGTGAATTAAAAAGGTAGGCTATTTCTCCTTCCTTATTCACAACATAGGTGACTCTGCCGGGAATTAGTCCAAAAAAACTGGCTGGCACACCAAATAATTGACGCACTTTATTACCCGTGTCGCTCAATAGCGTGTAATTCAGGCGGTGTTTTTTCGCAAACTCCAAATGACTTTCCTCCGATTGTGCACTAATACCAATAATCATAGCATCAGCATCGGCAAACGCTTCAAATTGGTCTCGAAACGAACAAGCTTCTTTTGTACAGCCCGGACTATCGTCTTTCGGATAGAAATAAATCACCAGGTTCTTTCTCCCTAGTACCGTTTCAAGCTTAAATAGTTCACCATTCTGGTCATTTAATTTAAATATTGGAACTTTGCTTCCGACTTCAATTTTTTTCATTTTTTCAGAATTTGTGTCAAAAATTAAATAAGCAATAAACAAGGCTAAATAAATGGTCAGATAAAACAGGTAGAAGTTTCTAAACCTCTTGTATTCCAGATTGTCGGGATAGATGTTTCCAAAAAGCCCCTTAATCTCTTTCAAAAAAACCGGCTTGATGTTTATTGTCCAACTATCGGTTTGATACACCATTTTACGGAATTTGCTTCTGTAATAACTTAATGGCAGCCCCCATATTACAAAAAGTATAAGCCAAATATTATTTGTGATAAAATCCATTGTCATTTATTTTTTAGGGAACCAAGGGAAAAACGAATTGGTTTTTTCGATATATTCTCTGTATTGTGGTTTTGTATCGTTTAAAGATTTTTCAAGTAGTGCCACGCCTGATACTTTGATAATCAATAAAGTCATTACAATAGAACCAATAATCTGCCAGTAACTTCCGGCTGCGATACTAAAGATTGCATAGGCCCACCACACAGCTGAGTCGCCAAAATAATTCGGGTGGCGGGTGTATTTCCACAATCCTGTATTTAGAACCTTTCCTTTATTTGCAACATCTCGTTTAAAACGTGCCAACTGATAATCGCCTCCTGCCTCAAACGTAAAACCAATAAGCCAAACTATTATTCCAAGGTAATCCAATATCATAAGCTCTCCGGAACTTGTACTCGAATTGACACCTAATAAGGGCAAGGAAACAATCATAATCAAAATGCCTTGCAATAAGAATGTTTGAAAAAAACTAAACCACCAATAACGTTTGGGACCATAATTTCTTCTAAATTCCTGATATCTGAAATCCTCTCCTTTACCGATGTTTCTATAGGCAAGATAAAGGGCAAGCCTTAGCCCCCAAATGCTAACCAAAGTAAAAACCAGTATTTTCCTAGCATTTATTTCGTCCGACATGAATACATAAAACGCATTTACAAGCACAAAGCCAATCCCCCAAAAAATGTCGACAATACTTACATTTTTTATCAATACACTCCAAATCCATAATAGACTTACCAGAACTAAAATAATTAAGGATACTTGTAAAAATAGAGTCATCATATAAGTAATATTAATTATTAAAAAGTAATGAAACTGCAAGAGCACCATTACCAGCATGCATACCAATAACCGGAGAAATATTGACAACCGATACTGGTTTTATTCCGGTCATTTCAAACATCTTAGACTCAACCAATTGAGCTCCTTCTGAATTATGTGCATGCAAAATGATGTAGTTCCATATGGTTTTTCGACGACTAATCTGTTCAATATGCTTGAATATTTTTTTTAAGCTGGCTTGCTGGCTAAAAGTATTTCCAAACAAGAGCGATTTTCCATTTTTATCCATGGAAATAACCGGATTTAAACCCAGAGCGCTAGCGATTATCCCTTTGGGTCTTGACACCCTGCCTCCTCTAATCATTGATTGTAAATCGCGAACACTTACGAATATTTTAGATTGGAGAACATCCTTTTTGAGAGTATTGACAATTGATTCTACTGACTCGCCAGCTCCAATCTTTTGGGCTGCTTTTAAAACAAGTAACCCCAATGCTCCCGATAAATTCTTTGAGTCAATGACATAAATCGGTTTTTCAAATTCTTTTGAAATGCGTTCACCTGCTTTTACACTGTTTGAATAAGTTCCACTAAACTGTCCGCTCAAATGCACAGCAATTATAGCATCGTAATGCGAAGCCAAATGCGAATATAAGTTGGTAAAAGTCTGCTCGTTTATTTGAGATGTTTTTGGGAATTCGGATTCAGTATCGAGCAAATCGTAAAACTGGTTGGGCTGAATCGTAACTTTATCTAGATAATGACTATCTCCAAAATTCAAATTAATTGGCACCATATTGATCTGATATAAATCAATCAAATCCTGTGATAAATCACAGGTTGAATCTGTAACCAGCGCAATATTCCATTTTCGTTTGCTTACTGCCTCCTGTTGACGCACCATATCATCTACTTTCTGAAAAGTGATGGTTCCCACTTCTTTTAACTGATGAAAAAGCTCTGCTGGTTTGTTGGTGTGAACGTGAATACGACAAATGCTTTCCGAACCAGCAACAACAACGGAATCCCCATTTTGACTAAGGAATTTCTGAAGTTCAGATTTACTTTGCGTCATATTTTTTATAATAGCCTCGGTGCAAAAGCGAAAAGATATTTCATCTTCTGTTAAATCGTAGGAATGAACAAGCGAAATGTTTTCGGAGGCGTCAACCACGAGGTTTCGAATATTTCTATTTTTAATAAAACCGATAATACCTTCCATAAACAAGACAAAGCCTTTTGCTCCTGCATCTACAAAATCCGATTTGCTTAATGCTTTCAATTTTGTGTTCGTTTCAGCCAGTGATTTCTCTAATACTGCGAAAGAATCAATGATGACATCTGCAAAATCATAAATAGCATCTTTTTTACTATTTAGAAAATCAGACCACTCCTTAATAACGGTTAACATAGTCCCTTCAATAGGATTTGCAACGGCTTCGTATATATAGGGAATTGATTTCTTTACACTTTCAGCAAATTCATTTAAAGTAATAATCGGTTTATTTATGGTTTCACGATTTAAACCATGCAGAAACTGTGCGAAAATAACGCCTGAATTTCCACGAGCCCCAATTAATGCTGCATCGGCAATATTACTCACCGTAGTCTTATATGATTTATGAGGTTTTATATTATCGATAACCGAACGGACGGTCGAAGCAAGATTTGTTCCGGTGTCTTTATCGTTAACCGGAAAGATATTTATTCTATTTATTTCGACCTGATTTTTTAATATTTGATTTCCACCTGCGATAAAAGCATAATACAAGAATTTTCCGTTAATAAAAGGTGTTTTAATGTTTTTCATGCTTATTACTAATTAATCCATTTCACGATATAAAAACCTGATAAACTTACGATTGCAGATAGGCTCACACCCCATAGTATATCGATAAAAACAATGGGAAGTGGCCAGCCTTTAAGCGTAGCCAAATTTGTTAAATCGTAAGTGGCATAAGTAAATAATCCAAATAGAGCCCCCAGTAATATGGCATTGAAAACTGATTCTTTATGAACGGATGGGTAAATAGCAAAAAATGAAATCCCCGCAACATAAATGAAATAGAAGATAAAAGCTGCAGTCCAATTTACCTTATCAGATAAAAATTCGCCCAGGTATTTCTGATAAAGGTTTTTAGCAATAATGCCAAGCCATAGCAAGTCTATCATCAAAAAAACGACGAAAGTAAGCAAGTAACTTATGAGAATACTTTTTATATGCATAACATCTAATATCTAGTCGTTTACAAAGGTTTTTGCTCCACTTCTATCAAGCCTGAAACATTATACCCCCGCTTTTCTAGTCGATTAAGTAACTCATTATATAACTCGGTATGCATTTCTGACGTGCGACTTAGAATCCATAGATATTTATCAGAGCTACTCCCAATAACAGCCCATTGATAATCCTTGTCCAATTCCATCACAAAATAATCACCGTAAAAGAACAAGAAAAACGATACTTTCAATTTTGCCGGTGCCTTTTCGGGATTAGGGATTTTGGCTTTACCAACAGCTTGCGAGAATTTACCGTCTAAACTATCTTTATAACCGCTGTTTATCACCTTAATCTTTCCATCGTCGCGTATTGAATAATCGGCTGTTACACCAACTAGCCCACGTTCAAAACGATGGTCGTAACGAGCAATTTCATACCATGTGCCTAGATATTTTTGTATATCCAGTTGTTCAACTACTGTTTTATCAATCATCGATTTTTGCGTTTTACAACTTATAAAAGAATTACCAATAATTATTAAACTAATTATGATTGCAAAAACATTTAGATTTTCACCGATTTTCAACATTCAATTAATTTTAATGAATTTGATAAATATCCATATTACATTCTCTAACTAAGATAATTGTATTTCTATAAAAACCTAACATGATTAAATATAATAAGTTTTTTACCATACAGTTCAATCTTAGATTACATACGAACTTATATGTAACATCCATATTGATGTTATTGCCTTATATTTTAGAAAAAAAAAAGCCGACTCGTTAAAGTCGGCTTTATATTTATGGTTCTGAGTGAAATCTATCTCCCCCAATCTGAGGTTTTCACTTTATCAATCAAGTATTTCACATTCTCAACAGGAATTTCTGGTAACAAGCCATGTCCCAGATTGAAAATCCACTTGTGATCTTTACGACCATAGTTCAAATGGTATTCGAATTGCTGATCAATCGCATTCTTATCGGCAAGTAGAACTCTAGGGTCGAAATTACCCTGTAGAATCATATCCTCTCCTACAATAGAGCGAACCTCGTGCAATGGTGTTTGCCAATCGACACTCACGCAGTCACACAAATCGTAGTTCACCATATTAATACCTGTTCCTAATCCCTTAGGTAAATAAATAGTCTTTACCCCTTTAGCACGCACAGCTCCAAGAATCGCTTTTACCGATGGTAAGAACACCTCTTTGTACAATTCAATAGGAATTAAGCCAGCATGCGTTTCGAACAACTGAAAAGCCTGTACTCCATGCTCAACTTGCTTTAAAGCATAATGGATACTCATCTCGGTTATACGGGTCACCAACTTCTTCATGGTTGCCTTATCGCGATAAATCGCAGGAACAAAATCAGGGAAATTCAGGTTCTGACTAAAACCCTGGAACATATAACACAATGTGGTTAATGGTCCGCCACAGAATCCAATCAAAGGAATCTCAGCAGGTTTTGTCGCTAAAATCACATCAATCGCCTTGTAAATATGCT
The DNA here is from genome assembly GCF_003863355.1 of Ancylomarina euxina. Lineage (GTDB taxonomy): Bacteria > Bacteroidota > Bacteroidia > Bacteroidales > Marinifilaceae > Ancylomarina > Ancylomarina euxinus. Next base: position 289,379 of record NZ_QQWG01000004.1, read on the forward strand.
CCAATCTCTCAGGCATATCGGTTAGGAAATGCAAAGGATCTTCAACATCCTTAAGTGCCGTTTTAAAAGTTGGCCCTTTTCCTTCGAAACTCAATTCCATACCTAAGGCTTCAGGAATCACAAGAATATCAGAAAATAGAATTGCCGCATCTACACCCAAATCGTGAATTGGAAGCAAAGTTACCTCTGCCGCTAATTTAGGATCCTCCATCATGTGTTTGAAACCATGGCTTTCGCGCAGTTTCATATAAGATGGTAAAACACGTCCAGCCTGGCGCATGAACCACACTGGTGGTCGCTCACGCTTAATGCCGTTAATTGTATCTAGAAAAATAGAATTTGTCATATTGTTAGTTATCGGTTATCAGAAGTTATCAGTTGTCAAAGTTTTATCGCTTATCAAAAAGCGGGCAATTGAAAACCGATAACAGAAAACTTAAATTTATCGTTTGTTTAAAATCTCAGCGACTTCCTGTGCATGGTAGGTTATGATAATATCAGCACCAGCACGTTTAATCGATGTCATAATCTCCATCATTACACGATTTCCATCAATCCAATCTCTCTCTTGAGCAGCCTTTACCATTGAGAATTCACCACTTACGTTATAAGCTGCAACAGGTATATTAAACTCGTGCTTAGTCCGGTAAATCACATCAAGATAACTTAAAGCTGGCTTCACCATTACGATATCAGCGCCTTCTGCAATATCCATTTCAACTTCACGGATCGCTTCATCACTATTGCGAGGATCCATCTGGTATGTGCTTCTATCACCAAACTGAGGTGCAGAATCAGCCGCATCTCTAAATGGGCCATAGAAACCTGATGCATATTTTGCCGAGTAAGCCATAATTGGCATTTTCTCGAAACAGTTTTCATCTAAAGCCGAACGCATATGAGCTATTCTACCGTCCATCATATCACTTGGAGCGACCATGTCAACACCAGCTTCAGCCAATGAAACAGCCTGTGCAGAAAGTGTTACCAAAGTGCTATCGTTATCGACATCACCGTCGATAATGGTTCCACAATGACCGTGAGTCGTATACTCGCAGTTACAAATGTCAGCAATGATATACATATCAGGTAACACCTCTTTGATAGCACGCGTTGCTTTCTGAACAATACCATGTTCATGAGTCGCTACTGTACCGTCTTCGTCCTTAGATTCAGGAATACCAAAAAGTAATACCGATTTGACACCCGCTGTGTACAATTCTTTACATTTTTCTACCAACATATCTACAGATAACTGGTCGTTACCTGGCATCGACTTAATTGGATTCTTTACCTTTTCTCCCGGACAAACAAAAAGTGGCATGATTAAATCATCAGCAGAAAGCGATGTCTCAGCTACCATATTACGTACAACTTTGTTGTAACGAAGTCTTCTTAGTCGTGTCTGTGGAAATAATGGACGTAAACTCATCTTATATCGTGTTTATAGTTTATATGCGATTATCTGATCTCGAAAAGGAGAACAGACCTTATATTTTCTTATTGATAAAAATTGATGCCTTTTTCTTGGCAAATGGCTTTCATTTTTTGTGCTAACTCTGCCGATTTAGCAACTGACACTTCAATAGGTACTTCAATACTTTCTACAATGAAATCTCCTGATTTTAAATCGCCAACTATAGCAATCATATTCAAATGTTTCCCATCGACTACAGCATGAGCAGCTAGAGGAAACTTGCACCCCCCTTCAATCTCAGCCATAAAAGCACGTTCGGCCAATACCGCAAGTTCAGTTGGCTTATGATTTACCTTTTCAACTACGGCAATAGATTGAGGATCGTTATCTCGAGTTTCAATGGTGATAGCGCCTTGTCCAATTGCAGGAATACATAGATCCACATCTATAAGCATCTCTTCATCAAATTCCTTACTCATGCGATTCATACCGGCAGCAGCTAAAATAATAGCGTCATATTCGCCATCCTGCAATTTCTGCATGCGCGTGTCTATATTACCTCGAATATCTTTAAAATTTGCATCTGGTCGAACATCTGCTAATTGCACTCTTCGACGTGGAGATCCTGTACCCAAGACAAAGCCTTGCGGCATATCGTCGATAGATAACCCATCACGCGTTAAAAACACATCACGAGAATCTTCTCTCTCAGGATAAGCTACCAACTTTAATCCCGCTGGATGAAAACTAGGTACATCTTTCAGACTGTGAATAGCAATATCTGCCTCACCCTCTAAAAGAGCATGTTCCAATTCCTTTACAAACAGACCTGTTGTTCCAAATTCCGTCAAGGAACGATTCAATACACGATCACCTTGTGTACTAAACTTTTTAACTTCGAATTCGATATCTGGATTAGCCTTTTGTAGAAGTTCTACGGTTTGCATGGTTTGGGTATATGCCAATAGGCTGGGACGAGTTGCAACAATTAATTTCTTCTTAAGGGACATAGTCAAACTTGTTGTTTTGAGCACCTTTCACGAATTTAATTTCGTTTAGAATAATGCTAATGATTGAATTAGAGACTGTCAATTATTTTGAAAAATTCAGTCCCACATTTAGTTCACCTAAGGTGCAAAAAAAAGCCATATAAACGTATCTATACAGCTTTAAATTTCAATAAAAATTTTTTATTTCGTTTCAGATTCCTGGAAAATCATATTCAATGTTTCCATAGGACTTGATTGTGTTTTATGATGATCTTTTAGATGACTAATACAAGCTCTGGCTATCTTATTCATCAGATTTGAAGTAATCTTCTCAACACGTTTCAATTCATCATCACTCATCTTCGCTCGATGATATTCTAACTCTTTATCTCGAATTTTATTCAGATTATCCTTTAAAGCGACAATCACAGGAGATAAGAAAGTGACTTCCAACCAACCGTAGAATTCACGAATTGAATCATCGATAATTTCTTCAGCTTGAGGAATACAAGTTAAGCGCTGTTGCATAGCTTCTGAAGTGTGCTCAGAAAGTTCATCAACAGAAATAACCAACACATTTTCCAGAGAATCAATTGCAGTATCCACATTACGAGGTACCGATAAATCAAGAATTAGCTTACATTCTGTAATACCTTCAAAATGTTCCACCATCAGAGTTGGATGAGGAGCTCCAGTTGCAACAATAATCACTTCCGCCTTCTTAACTTCTTCAGTTAAGTGCGACATAGCGCGATAATTAATATCGAATTTTTTAGCTAATGCTTCAGCTTTCTCCACATTTCGGTTCACCAGAGTCAGTGAGCGATTCGCCATATGTTTCACCAAATTGCTACAGGTATCTTTTCCAATCTCACCTGTACCAAAAAGTAAAAAGTTTGCCGATTCCAAATCAGCAACCTTATCTTTTATATACTGTACGGCAGCATGTGAAACAGAAGCAGCACCACGGCTTAATTCCGTTTCATTTTTGATCTTTTTGCTAGCCTTAAATACAAAGGAAAAAAGTCGATTAAGAAATGAATTAATCATCTGATAATTCTCAGATAATTGGTAAGCATTTTTCACTTGCCCTACAATTTGGAAGTCACCGACAATCTGTGAATCGATACCGGAACAAACCTGATATAGGTGTTTGATACAGTCACTTCCCTGAATGGTATAACCATTATAACGGAAATCTTTTTCGTTGCCTTTACAGTAACTTAGGAATAACTTTGTAACTAAATCCATGTCCGAAGTATGGGCATAGATTTCTGTTCTATTACAGGTGGATAAGACAATTAGGCCTTCAACGCCATATTCTTTAGCATCTCGTAGCAATGCTTCCTGATCCATCTGGGTTAATGAAAAACGTCCTCTTACATCCAAAGCCGTTTTACGATATGATACTCCTAAAACAAAAAATTTCTGTAGATTCTCTCTTATTTGCGATGACATAAATTGATCTAATTTTGAGTTCTTCGCTAATATACTAGCACAATATAGGCTTGAGTCCTTACCAAATATATAATTAATTACCGAAAAATAACTATAAATTCTGATCGGTTTTATAATTCAGAAAGAACCAAAATTAGTTAAATAATCCTAAATCTTTTAAATTCAGACTCTAACATCCTAAATCTTCTTCAATAACTTCACACACTTATACTCCTAATAACTCAATACTTATTTGTCTTAGATTGATAAGGGCTAAGGATTATGCATATCCTTATTAAAATAATCAAGGATGGTATTAATCATCTTAATCTTCACATTTGCTTTAACATGCTCGGGTTGCAAGTCACTTACTTTGATATAAAAGCTCAAAGCTTTCGCCATATCTCCAAGTTGATGATGAATCTCACCAATCATGAAATTAGCTTCTATGTGATTTGGATCCAAATCTACAACCTTTTGATAATCGCTTTGTGCTAATTGAAACTCTTCAGCCTCAAAGAGTAACTTAGCGTTTGATAATATATCTTGAATTTCTGCCATCTTATTTATATGAATATCCTGCAAATCTAGTCATTCCAGACATTTTTGCCTATAAATAAAGATAAGAAAATCGTTTTTTATTTTATATCTGGCTAAAAGTCCGCTTTAAAGCATTATCACAGACATAATTCAATGCTTAGTCTTAAAAATAAATTGCGTCATCTGTATCTAAAGAGGAAATTAATCGAGATATGACCAAAGTAATTTCACGGCCTGACCATAGTAATTATTCCCAAATAAATTAAGGTGGTTCAAAACATGGTAAAGCATATAAATATTCTGTCGATAATCGTAGCCTTGAGGTAAGGGATAAGTATTCTGATAGCTGGAATAGAAACTGGCATCAAATCCACCAAAGAGTCTTGTCATTGCCAATTCAGCTTCACGATGACCGTAATAGACAGCAGGATCGATTAAACATGGCTGTGATTGTGAATCACATAGGAAATTTCCCGACCACAAGTCACCATGCAATAAAGCTGGTTTTTCCTCACTACCTTCCAATATCTCTTCTATCCTATTTTCCAACAGAATGAAACCGTTCTTTAACTCTGGCCCCACCATACCTTTTGCCTCAGCAAGCTTGTATTGATAAAGTAATCGTTTATTATAGTAAAAATCACACCAGTTTTCAGCCTCAACCTTGTTACAAGTATTAATTTGAGGCGTTTTTCCAATGTAATTATCTTGAGGAAAACCAAAACGGAGCGCACCATATTGATGCAGTCGTGCTAACTGTCGACCGAATTTTGAAAAGAAATCGAAGTGCTGCTCACCTAAATGAATTTGCTCCAAAAGCAAACAGTCCTGATCAACAAAAAGAACTTCAGGTACACGAATGCAGGCGGCCTTTTTTAACTCATGCAAACCTTTGGCTTCCTTTTCAAATACATCAGGAGCCGAACAAGCCGTTTTCATAAAACAAGTACTACCCTTTTCAAAAGTAAGTAACTCAGCTTTTGAAATACAGCCACCACCAATCGATTTTGTGGACAGAACTTTTTGTCCTGCCCAATCTTCAACCTTAGATATGATTGTTCTATATTTTTCCATTCAAGTGATTTAACAAGCCATCACAAGCATCTTCAAGTAAATCTAAAACCAACTCGAAACCTGCTTCGCCTCCATAATATGGATCGGGTACTGTCTTGTAATGCTTATATTTCGAACAATAATCTGTCATTTTAACGATCTTTTTCAAATCAGCCTCATTTCTGGCTTGAGATTGTAGATCTTTTATATTCTGATCATCCATCCCAATGATCAAGTCAAACTTATCAAAATCTGTTTTAGATCTGAATTGACGTGAGATACTTATCAAATCATAGGAACGACGAGCAGCATGAACACGCATTCTACTATCGGCTCTTTCACCTTCGTGATGACCAATAATACCCGCTGAGTCGCATGTAATATAAGACGATTTACCTGCTTTTTCAATAACAGTATTCATAACTGCTTCTGCACTCGGAGAGCGACAAATATTACCTAAACAAACAAATAATAAGGTCTTGGTCATTTCATTTTCCATAGATAGATTCAATTCTTGATTTATATAGCTTATTCTAATAATTTGCCAAAATTACGGAATTGCTATTAAAATCAACCCGTAAAAAAATCAAAAACATTACCTAACTGACTGGTGGTTCCTTTATAGATCTCAGTGTATTTGCAGCGGGTACAAGTAAGGGTGGTAAATTTCTTGTTTTGTATATCGAATATTTTGGCAAAGACACCACCAGTAGCTCGAAACTCATCCGTTTCGTAGTTCATATTACCACACTTTACACAAATATATTTGGATTGATTCATATCGTTTATTTTCATTTATAAGTTAAATATAATAAAATATGCGGATAAGATACCCATCTACTTTAAACGAAAAATGGTCGACACCTGAGGTATCGACCATTAATCTTTTGTTTTTATTCTACAATTAAGCTTTGTGCTTCTTTAATGAATTATAAGTCAAATATCCTCCCAATAAAATGAATGGTATACTCAACCATTGTCCCATATTTAAGGACATGCCTTCTTCAAACGCCTCTTGGTTCTCTTTTATAAATTCTATAAAGAATCGAGCTGTAAAAATCAGCATAAAGAACGTTCCTATCAAACGTCCTGAAAACTCTTTGGCATTGGTTTTCCAATACATATACATTAGGATACCAAAACTAAACAGATAACATAGGGCTTCGTATAGCTGTGCCGGATGACGCACTGTCAATGGATCAACGGGATGCCCATTAATAGATAGAACTTTAACGAACTGAAATCCCCAGGCAAGATCGGTTTGCGTTCCAATAATCTCCGAATTCATCAAATTACCTGTACGGATAAAGAAACCAGCTAATGCCACAGGAATTGCCACTCTATCAAGAATCCACAACATCGATTTCTTACTCACTTTCTTAGAGTAAAAATAAAGAGCCGTTAAGATTCCAATCGTCGCTCCATGAGAGGCTAATCCGCCATGCCAAATCTTTAATATCTCTGCTGGATGTTGAGAGTAAAATTCCCAACCATAAAAGATAACATGACCTAAGCGCGCTCCAATAACTGTTGCTATTAAGGTATACATGAATAATTTCTCGAGCCATTCCAAGGGAATACCTTCCTTCTTAAACATTCGCTCAACAAGTTGATAACCCAGTAAAAACCCAAGAGCAAACAGTAAACCATACCATCGTACAGCAATTGGACCAATCTTAAATATTTCAGGATCTACATCCCAAAGAATTGATAGTAGCATATTATTTGATATTATTATTTATATGAGAATTGAGAAAAATCCAGTCTTCTCAATTCTCATAAATTTCTTAAGCTGGCATTCCTTTACCATGACATTGCTTAAATTTCTTTCCGCTACCGCAAGGACAAGATTCGTTACGACCCACTTTCTGAACATTACGAACGGGCTCAGCTTTTTTAGGCTCTTTTCTTCCGTCGGCACCTAAATCATCTTTCGACGTTTTAAGACCACTCATATCAGTACGACGACGCTCTTTTGCTTCCTGAATTTCATCATTCATTTGCAATGGTATGTGTCCTTTCATAAGAGTTGCAACGACCGATTTGTTGGTCGTCTCAATCATACTTTTAAATAAATTGAAAGATTCAAACTTATAAATCAACAAAGGATCTTTTTGCTCATATGAAGCATTCTGAACCGATTGCTTCAAATCATCCATTTCACGTAAGTGCTCTTTCCAAGAATCATCAATTGTCGCAAGAATGGCCACTTTTTCGTAAGCACGAACTAATTCTTCAGCTTCAGTTTCGTATGCTTTCTTAAGGTTTGTTACAACCTGGAAGTTCTTAGTTCCATCAGATATAGGGACAACAATATTCTCATACATTCCAGACTTAGTCTCATAAACATCCTTAATAACAGGATAAGCCTGCTTACTAATGGTCTCAACTTTACGCTTATGAGCATCTAAAACGACTTCATATATTTTCTGAGAGATATCTTCCGGCTTCTCTTTCATGAATGCCTCTTCTGTTATTGGAGACTCGATAGAAAGAACACGAATTAATTCTAATTTGAAATCTTCATAGTCACCACCATGGTATTCATTAACCAAAGACTCAGAAACATCGAACATCATATTTGCAATATCAACTTGGATACGCTCACCAAATAAGGCATGACGACGACGCTTGTAGATTACCTCACGCTGAGAATTCATAACATCATCGTACTCAAGCAGACGCTTACGAATACCGAAGTTATTCTCTTCAACTTTTTTCTGTGCACGTTCAATAGATTTTGAAATCATCGAATGAGAAATGACTTCACCATCTTCAATTCCCATTCTATCCATCAATTTTACGATACGATCAGAGCTAAAAAGACGCATCAAGTCATCTTCTAAAGAAACGAAGAATTGAGAAGAACCGACATCTCCCTGACGACCTGCACGACCACGTAGCTGACGATCGACACGACGAGAATCGTGACGTTCCGTACCGATAATAGCTAAACCTCCAGCAGCTTTTACTTCTTCGCTCAACTTAATATCGGTACCACGACCCGCCATATTGGTTGCAATCGTAACGGTTCCTTTATAACCTGCTTCAGCAACAATATCTGCCTCACGCTGGTGTAATTTTGCATTTAGGACATTGTGCTTAATGCCTCTTAGCTTCAACATTCGGCTCAAAAGCTCCGAAATCTCTACTGAAGTGGTACCGACCAATACTGGACGACCTGCTTTTACAAGTTCTCCAATTTCATCGATAACTGCATTGTACTTTTCACGCTTGGTTTTATAGACTAAATCTTCTCTATCATCACGAGAAATAGGACGATTGGTTGGAATAACAACCACATCCAACTTATAGATGTCCCATAATTCACCAGCCTCAGTTTCAGCAGTACCCGTCATACCCGAAAGCTTGTGGTACATTCTAAAATAATTCTGAAGCGTAATAGTCGCAAATGTTTGAGTTGCAGCTTCTACTTTCACACTTTCTTTAGCTTCAATCGCTTGGTGAAGTCCATCAGAATAACGACGACCTTCCATAATACGACCGGTCTGCTCATCAACAATCTTCACCTTACCATCCATAAGGACATACTCTACATCCTTTTCGAAAAGTGAATAAGCCTTTAATAATTGATTGATAGTATGAACTCGCTCCGATTTAACAGCATAACTCTGGATCATTTCATCCTTAGTCTTCAGTTTTTCTTCATCAGTCATATTTGACTTCTCAATCTCTGCAACTTCAGATCCAATATCTGGCAATACAAAGAATGCAGCATCATCACTATAATCAGTAATTAAGTCGATACCCTTATCGGTCAACTCAATTGAGTTTTGTTTCTCATCAATAACAAAGTACAAGTCATCAGTAATGATATGCATGTTTTTGTTATTCTCTTGCATGTAGAAGTTCTCAGTCTTAATCAATAAAGCCTTATTTCCCTGCTCACTTAAGAACTTAATAAGCGGCTTCATTTTTGGCATTCCCTTATAGGTTCTAAGCAATAAGTTAGCACCTTGTTCCTGCTCCTTCTTATCTTCGCTTTTTAGAAAACGCTTGGCATCGGTAAACATTCCCATCACCAACTCAGATTGAGCCTTTGCTAACTTTTGCACCTTAGGCTTCAACTCATCATATAATTGATGCTCACCTCTTGGAATTGGTCCTGAAATAATCAAAGGCGTACGAGCATCATCAACTAATACCGAGTCAACCTCATCGACAATTGAATAATTATGACGTCGCTGAACCAAATCTTTAGGATTGGTTGCCATATTGTCACGTAGGTAATCAAAACCAAATTCATTATTTGTTCCGAAGGTAATATCACAAGCATATGCCGTACGACGCTCATCAGAATTTGGAGTGTGCTTATCGATACAGTCAACTGACAATCCATGGAATTGATAGATAGGTCCCATCCACTCCGAGTCACGCTTAGCCAAGTAATCATTCACTGTAATGACGTGAACTCCTCGTCCTGTAAGTGCATTTAAGAAAACCGGAAGCGTCGCAACAAGGGTCTTACCTTCACCTGTTGCCATCTCAGCAATTTTTCCCTGATGCAATACAACTCCACCAATCATTTGTACATCGTAGTGAACCATATTCCACACAACCTCTGTACCTCCAGCAGTCCATGAATTGAAATAAACAGCCTTATCTCCATTAATTTGAACATGATCAGCACGAGCTGCCAAATCACGGTCAAACTGAGTTGCAGTTACTTCAATCTCTTCGTTTTCAGTAAAACGACGAGCCGTTTCTTTTACAATACAGAAAGCTGCAGGTAAAATCTGATCCAGAACTTCCTCAATTTTATCATCGATACTTTTTTCAATAATATCGATTTTATCATAGGTTTCTTCCTTCTCATTCACAGGTAGATCACCTTTTTCTATCTTTTCTTTTAAAGCTACAATTTCATCCTTTTCAGCTTTAATATAATCTTGAATCTTGTTTTTCAACAATTGAGATTCGGCACGTAGTCCATCAACATCTAAGTGCTTAATTCTGTCGTATTCCTTATTTATGCTCGTCAAATACGGCGCCAATTCCTTAAGGTCTCTATCTGATTTATTACCAAACAGTTTACCTAGTGTTTTATCTATAAAACTCATCTATTTATTTGTCTATTGATTTTAAAAAGGAGCAGTTGCATTCAAATCAAAATTCTATTGATTTAAAAATGATCAACTACGATTAATTACATACTCATTATTTAATTCAGAGTTTGAACTAAATAAATTTGTACCGATATCAGAGTATTAAGATAAACCTGGAGCACGTATACTATTGGATCCGGCAAAAAAGATTGATTCATATTGAAAATCAAAAGCTATACTTGCTTCTGGTATATCAATACAAAGTGGTTCATATAAATGAACTGCATCCGAATTTAAGTGTGGAAATTTTGGTAATTTCTTGATCAACGGTAAAGTCAAGCTTTTTGCCGTATAAATATCTGAAATTTCCGAAGAAGTTTGGGTAGGAACAAGAATTGGGAGATTATAGCAATCTTCCAAACTATCAGAATGATCGGCATACCAAGCAGCAAAACGTTGCACATCATCAACCAGTTCCTCATAATCTACATTAGGAACGGCCGATGCACATGCTGTTAGCACCGAAAAAACGACAATAAGATACCTGTTCATATCCATGGGAATCAAAAGTAATTAATTTTATTGAAAAGCCTAAGACTTAGGTCAGGACTTTATGAAAAAGAAGCATTAATTTCTTAAACGGAATCACCCATCGATTTTCACAAAAAAAAAAGCCTGCTAGGATACACTAGCAGGCTTTTCAATATATTATAAATTCAATTAAGCTTTTGTTGCATCAACAAATACTCTTGCTTTGAATTCTTTATCCATCATATAAAGACCTTGACCTTGGCAGTTGAACATTTTTAACTGATCGATTATTTCACCAACAGTAGCTTCCTCTTCAACCTGCTCGTCAACAAACCACTGTAAGAAATTTACGGTTGCGTGATCTCTTTCATCCATCGCTACATTAACACATTCGTTAATCAAACCAGTCACAATTTCTTCATGTTTCAATGTTTCCTGATAAATATCTAAAACACCATCCCACTCCGTTCTAACAGCAGCTATAGGCTCAAGAATAACACGCCCACCTCTCTCATTTACAAAATATTGCAATTTAAGGGCATGAGAAATCTCTTCCTGAAACTGTACGTGCATCCAATTAGCAAAACCTGGCATTCCATTAGCATTCAGGTAATTTGACATTGACAAATAGAAGTATGCCGACCAAAATTCTTTATTAATTTGGTTATTTAAGATCGCTTCTACATTCTTATTAAGAGCCATAATATTATTTTTAGTGTTGTTTATTTGATTTTTCTGATTCAAAAATAAGGCTAATTTATGATTTAGACATGATTTTAAATAGAAAACCATTTAAATCATAAACAATCGAAACCTTTAAAGATTTGCAAAGAAATCATTCCCCTTATCATCTACGATAATAAAAGCAGGGAAATTCTCAACACGAATCTTACGAACTGCTTCCATCCCTAACTCTGGGAAATCAATCACTTCAATCGATTTGATACTATTTTTAGCTAATACTGCTGCAGGTCCACCGATCGAACCAAGATAGAATCCACCATTTTCTTTACAGGCATCAGTAACAGACTTGTAACGATTACCTTTAGCAACCATCACCATAGAACCACCAAGCTTCTGAAATGGACCTACATAAGAATCCATACGTCCTGCAGTTGTTGGTCCAAAACTTCCTGAAGGCATGCCCTTAGGTGTTTTCGCTGGTCCAGCATAATATACCGGATGATTCTTGAAATACTCAGGCATTTCTTTTCCTTCATTCAACATTTGTTGAATTCTTGCATGAGCCATATCACGAGCAACAATCAAAGTTCCATTTAAACTCAAACGAGTTTTAACTGGATATTTCGACAATTCTTTTAGAATATCTTCTATTGGCTGATCCAAATCGATCTCAACAGCATCCTTCAAGTGTGGCGCCTCTTTTGGCAAATACTTAAATGGCTCTGTCTCTAGTTCTTCCAAGAAAATACCATCTTCGTTGATCTTCGCTTTGATATTTCTGTCAGCCGAACAACTCACTCCTAATCCTACAGGACATGAGGCTGCATGACGAGGCAAACGAATCACTTTCACATCGTGAACAAAATATTTACCACCAAACTGAGCTCCAATTTCGCTATTACGACAAATATCTACAACTCTTTTCTCCCACTCCAAATCACGAAAAGCCTGACCACCTTCATTACCTTCGTTTGGTAAATGATCATAATAACCTGCTGAAGCTTTTTTCACAGTCGCAAGATTAGATTCTGCAGATGTTCCACCAATGACCAAAGCCAAATGATAAGGCGGACAAGCTGAAGTACCAAGATCTTTAATCTTTTCAGTAATAAACTTGGTCAAATTTTCTTCATTCAACAAAGCTTTAGTTTGCTGATACAAAAATGTCTTATTTCCTGAACCACCGCCCTTAGTTACGAATAGGAATTCATAGGCTTTACCCTGATTGGCATAAATATCGATTTGTGCAGGTAAATTATTTCCAGTATTCTTCTCTTCGAACATGCTAAAAGGCACAACCTGAGAATAACGCAGATTACGTTCCTGATATGTATCATAAACACCCTGCGATAAATGCTTTGCATCATCAACACCAGTGTAAACATCCTCTCCCTTTTTAGCAACAACGATGGCAGTACCCGTATCCTGACAAGTAGGTAATTCACCTTCAGCAGCCACAACCTGATTCAAAAGCATCGTATGTGCTACGAATCTATCATTATCTGAAGCTTCAGGGTCCTGAAGAATAGTTCTAAGATTTTCAAGGTGTGCTGGACGTAAATAAAAAGAAACATCTGCAAAAGCTTGCTTCGAAAGCATTTCAAGTCCCTTAGGATCTACTTTTAAGATTTTTCTTCCCTCAACTTCGATTGTTGACACAAAATCTTTGGTTAACAAGCGATATTTCGTTGTATCCTTTGTTATAGGAAATGGTTTTTGGTAGTTAAAATCGGACATCTTTATAGCTTTAAAATTTGAATAGTCTAATCTAATTTGAATCTATAATTGGACAAAATCCATCTATAGACTCACAAATTTAAACAATAATATAGATAGAGTCCATTTTTAGAAGGTGTATTCTACAACATTTTGGTTATATAACATATTTCATCTACAGAATAGATAATCACGGTTCACACACCCAAGCAACAGCAGCCTCAAGAGTTGAGAAGGGTTTGGTCCTCAATTTTGTGCTTACTGTATTACCAATGATGACAAGTGCAACTTGCAAAGGAGATATTGTTATTGCAGCAAATTTATATTTATATAATTCGGGGTTATTTTTCAAAAAGCTAGAAACTCGTTTGAAAACATTGGTATTGATCTCAAACTTCACATTTCGCAAATCCGTGATAACACCCGGGACATTATTTGCGAGCATTTCCATACCCATAATTTCCTCAAAGGAGGCTATCACGTCTTCAATGCTCGCATCATCAGAAAACTCTCTAAGAAGAATTTTTTGATCAAAAAAATCCAGAAATGAATACTTAACATTGGACATATTATTATTGCTTTTTACACACTAAAACAAAATACATGAAAAAATGAATTATAACAGACATTAAAATATCTTATATAACACATCTGAATTATCCATAATTAATACCCCAAAGCATCCAAGACCTTCTCATTCAAATATCTATTCTCACCTTTGTATGGGTAACAATGAATATGAATTGCTGGGTTAAAGTTCATCTCAATAATTGAATAATTTTGTTCTGTAGCAGGAGTGGTAACATCAATAATCATCATATCCAAACCTGTAATTTCAACATCCAAAGCCTTAGTTGCTTTTATGGCAATGTCTTTATAGGATTGATGAATATCATCTGTAAAGTCGATACTATCACCACCTGTACTTATATTTGAATTCTCTCGTAAATAAATAATCTCATCTGTATTAGGAATACTGTCAAAAGTCAGATTTTGATCAGCTAAAAACATGGCTTCTGCTTCGCCTAGGTTTATTTTCTCTAGAGGTGTTACGTAACCCTTTCCACGTAATGGATCCAGATTTTTTTCCAAAACCAATTCCCTAATAGATGATTTCCCATCGCCTTTTACATTTGCAGGAACACGATGTAAAATACCTACAACCTTTTCGCCCATCACAAAAAAGCGAAATTCTCTACCAGGGACAAAATCTTCAATCAGGATACTATTATCATGCTCAAAGGCAATTTCAACAGCTCGCTGATACACCTCTTCTTTGTTATTTTCTTTGAGAATACTTATGCCTAATCCAAAATTTGTAGACTTCGGTTTAATGACAATGGCACGCCCTTCAAAAAGTTCAAAATCTGAAAGCGCCTTTTCCTTGAACAAATAATTCATTCCACCTGGCACACTGATTCCAAACTCGTCCAAAATGGTTTTAGTCACCAACTTATTCTCCATCATTAGAACTGAGCTGTAATTATCCAAAGATGTACGAGTCGCTTGCATCACATACTCAACCTTATCGCCCTGTTTTAAGCGCACAAAATTCTCATTCTGATCAAGAATCTCAAATTCAACACCTCGGCGCAAAGCAGCCTTAAGCAACAACTGAGTAGACAGTTCTAAATTTTCAAAGCCATGAAAACGGAAACTACTAAGCTTGCTCTCAAGCTGATATTTTTTTGCTTGCTTCATATGAAATGAAATAAAGCCTTCTTTCAAGATATCCTCTCTTATTTTCAGAGATGCACGCACCACTGTCCCATTCATCAGATCTTCACAATGCTTCATTGCTGAAATATACCGCTCATTATCTTCTAATTGCGCTACATTTAAAAAATTCTTAATTTCTGAATAGATCTCTTTCGCATAATCGCTAGCTAAAATATCTTCGCCTTCAAATTTTGAAAGCTTCAAGTCTGGTTTAAGTCCATAACAAGCAACAAGATCTTGGTTATTTGCTGCAATTTCTTGCTGCCTTTCATCGTAATGATCTGGCTCGTCTTTAAATAGACAATGTAATAGAAATAGATGTACCAGATTCAATCTATCTTTCGATATTCCTGCTTTTTCATATGGGTCGAGATCCAATAAACGAACTTCAACATGAGAAATTCTTTCATTATCATCGAACTTTAATCGAATAGGTAAATAAAGCTCCTCATGACCTATTAACCGCCCTTCATCCACCAGTTTAGAAATTGATTTTGAAAAGGCATCCAAGCTATTGAAATCGACAAAATATTCTTCTTCATTGCTATAACCACCTGAGCTAGTGCGAATAGAAACGGCATGACCACATACAACGGGTTTCTTCTCTCCTGTTTTTAACGATTTCATTTTAAACGATGGATCAGAAACAGGACTCGAACCAAAAAGCCAAACCAAGAACCAACGGTAACGCATAAAGTTACGGAGCATCTTCAAGTACAAAGTCTCTCTAAATGTCTCGGCATCACCATCTGGACAACAAATCCTAATCAACTTTTTTTCCAGTCGATCAGACAAAGAGAAATTGTAATGAATACCAGTCAGCATTTGTCTTTCTCTACCGTAACGCTTAGCCAAAACCTCACGATAACGTTCTTTACTCAATCCCTTATCGCCAAACTGAGCAATAGGAATATTTTCTTCATCTGGTAACAATGGAGGCAGCGATTGTGGCCATAACAACTCTTCCCCAATATTTTGAGTCACCACGTCATGAAGTGTTTCTAAAAAACCATGCACTTTATCAACACTATCGAGTGGAGGGGTAATCATCTCAACCTGAGATTCAGAAAAATCAGTGGTTATATAAGGGTGTTGGAACTTATCGCCTAATATTCCAGGGTGAGGAGTTGTAGCCATACGACCATCTTTATCCACACGTACATTTTCTTTTTCTATCCCAAATTTACCATCGCATATACTGCTACGGATACTTTTATGTTCTAATACCTCAAATAGGTTTTTATGTATGGTTTTCATATTTCTAAAATTTGATTTTGTCACAAACAAGTCGCTCAAATAATTTTTTCTCTACGAGCAAACATAGGATCAAAGCTCGTTTCATATGATCTTATTTCTTAATGAGTCGTCAAATATTTAATACTTGAAAAAAGTCCAAGTTATTATAGACGACTATTTCTGAGTCGTTACATATATCTAATTCTATAATTTTCCGTAATTATTTAATAGTTTCTTGCTGAAAACAAATACTTTCTCAAAACGTAAATTATACTTTCTAAAATAAGCTTTTAAAATGAAAAACAACAAGACTCCTTTTATAATACTGCTAAGGCTAATACTCCACCACACTCCATTTAAACTAAGGATCGTACAAAAACCTAACACATAAGCAAAAGGAATACGCATACTCGTAAAAATCACACTGACAATAGCTGGAACCGATGTTTTACCAACACCATGAAAAACTGCCGCAGCAATCATTTCCATACACATAAATAACTGTGAGATAGCCAATATCTGCAAATAATTCTTACCCATTAAAATACTTTCTTTTTCGGGAACAAATATTGAGAATAAAGTTTCCGGAATTAGCAAAAACATAAGTGTGGTTAATAAGCCTACAACAAATGCCATTTGCCAGGCAGCACGAAAAACTTTAGGAATCTGATCGAAGTCCTTAGCTCCAAAATGTTTCCCCACTGTAATTGTAACTGCTTGCATTAAACCGCCTACAATCATAAAGGTAAAAGCTTCGATCTGTACCCCAATTTTCTGTACTGCAATAGCTGTTGGTCCCCATTCGGCAATAATCCGAGCCATTACGATATATATTAATGAGAAAGATATCCGCTGAAAAGCTGCTGGAAAACCAACTTTAATGATAGACTTAACTTTATCTAAATGTGGAAAATAACCTTTAAACCTAATAGACGAACTTCGTTGGAAAGCAAAAATAAAATAGATTAATGACACAGAACGCCCAATAATGGTTGCATAAGCTGCACCATCTACACCTAGATCTAAAAGAAAAATAAAAATCGGATCTAATAAGATATTAAGAGACGTTCCAACCAAACTTGCCTTGAGTGAAATTTTAGTTTTACCCTGAGCATTAAATACCGAGATAAAAAACAAGTTTGTAAAATTAAGAACACTACCACTTGCTGCAATAATCAAATACGAAGTTGCCATCTCATTGACATGAGCATCCTTCATTTCAAAAAAACCAATAAATTCATCTGGCCAAGCCAGTAATACTGAAGTAAATAGGACTGAGAGAAAACTAATACCCCAAAGACCAGAAATTGCAAATCGTCCTGCTGATTTCCAATCTTTTGCACCTATCGAGTGCGCAATCTTAACATTAACACCTACTGTAATAACTGATGCCAGAGCCCAACCTATATTAATAAAAAAGCCTGCCGAGCCAACCGCTGCCACTGCACTACTCCCCAATGCCCCGACCCAAATCATATCGGTTAGGTTGTAAGCCGTATGTAAGAGGTGAGCTCCAATTATGGGTAGAGCCAAAGTCAATAAATCTTTACCCACCTTAGAAAGAGACAATTGACTCTTAATATTTCTTAATATTCTATATATCATTAATGCTTTGCCTCTCTTCAGTCTTGGATAAGTAATAAAATCACGCCTCCGCGCAAGTTCACACAAAAGTATCTATTGCAATTTGATTGTCAAAATTGAAATAAGTTTTAACAAATTATTAATTAAGCGAATTAAAAACATCTGGTTCAAACAGTCTAATATACTCACAAGTTCTTCATTAAACTAAAAATTATAAAAGTCGAAATCCTACGGATTATCATTTTTAAAATTTAGTTTGAATCCTTAAGTTTAATCTGACTAATTTATTAATTTCGCTGTACGACTACAAAACGCATTCTGCACAAACACACAAACCCACATCCATGATACATCAACTTCTGAAACAGCAATTTGGCTTTCAATCTTTCGGCAAAGGTCAAGAAGAAGTGATTACAAAAATTACGAATAGAGAATCGGCTATTGCTATTTTCCCTACCGGATCGGGTAAATCCTTGTGTTATCAGCTACCTGCTTTAACTCTGCCAAATCTAACTTTAGTTGTTTCTCCCTTATTAGCTTTAATTCAAGACCAACTTGACTTTCTTCATTCAAAAAATATTTCCGCTGTTCGAATTGATTCTAGCCTCTCAAGAGAAGAGGAAGTAGAAGTGATGAAAGGTATCAAGGAAAATAAGCATAAGATATTAATGATATCTGTTGAACGATTTAAAAACGAACGCTTTCGTCGCTTCCTAAAAGAGATCCCTATTTCGCTACTAGTAGTTGACGAGGCACACTGTATTTCAGAGTGGGGACATAATTTCCGCCCAGATTACTTAAAACTTCCTGCCTATCAAAAGGAGTTTAATATTGAGCAAAGCCTATTACTGACAGCTACGGCAACACCAAAGGTTATCGAAGATATGTGCAAGAAGTTTGACATTTCTAAAGAGAATGTGAATGTCACTGGCTTTTACCGCTCTAATCTGAACTTACAAGTTCTACCCGTTAAACAAGTTGATAAGAATAAGATCTTAGCCGACATGCTTTCAAATAAACAAGAGGAAGCAAGCATCATCTACGTAACGCTTCAAAAAACGGCTGAAGATGTAGCCAGATTTCTGAGCTCAAATGGTATTGCCGCAACGGCCTACCACGCTGGCTTGAAAAATGAGATGAGAGAAGATATACAGAATCGCTTTATGAAGAGCGAAATTAATTGCGTCGTCGCTACGATTGCCTTTGGAATGGGTATTGACAAAAGCAACATCCGCAATGTGATTCATTACGATTTACCTAAGTCTATAGAAAACTATTCTCAAGAAATTGGACGTGCAGGCAGAGACAACCAGCCATCAAACTGTGTGGTCTTAGCTAATAGAGACAACGTTAACATACTTGAGAACTTTGTGTTTGGCGATACACCTGAATATGAGGGGATCAAAAAACTATTGGATATTATTCAAGCCGCTGGTGAAATTTGGGATGTTAGATTAATTAATATTCCTGCGCTTTGCAACATCCGTATGCTGCCCATTAAAACTTTATTAGTTTATCTTGAAATTATGGGTATTCTCAAGCCTCTAAACTCCTACTTTGCCACGTATCGATTCACTCTAAATATTGATGACCAAATCATTATTAACAAGTTTAAAGGAGAACGGAAAGAATTCATTCAAGAAGTTTTTAACACTTGTAATAAGGCTAGAAAATGGTGGACTGTTGATTTCGATAATATCAAACAAAATCCTAAGTTAGATCGCCAACGCATTATTGCAGCTCTTGAATACTTTAGCGAGCAAGGCTGGTTAATATTAGAAGCTTCTCAAATGGCAGATGTTTTCTCTATTAAGAATTCCGACTTCGACACCGAAAAATTAGCAAAAGAACTATTCGACAAATTCAAATTAAAAGAAGGGGCTGAAGTCAAACGAATTGAAAATATGATCTCCTTGTTTGAATCAGAAAGCTGTTTGAGTACAAAACTAGCAGCCTATTTTGGAGAAAAGTTACCAATGGACAATTGTGGACATTGCTCCGTTTGTTCATCGGGCGCAATAAAAGTAGCTCAAACAGATTCTCTCCCCAATATAGAGAACTACAGTTTCGAAGAACTGACTCAAAAGCTCATCGATAGCTTGAAGGGAAATGAAAGTCCAGAATTGATCACCAAATTCCTATGTGGAATCTACACACCTAAATTCACAACAATTAAGGCTAAAGGAATGCCTGGCTTTGGGAAACTGGAACGATACCGCTATCAGGACATACTAGATTGGGTTAAGGAAAGTTTATAAGGTCTGAAAAGTCAAAAGGTCTAATTCTTTGATTATAAATAAAATATTAGCCACAATCTCAAGACTGAGATTGTGGCTTTCTTTTTGCCTTATTATTCGGAACAAAACAAGGTCTAATTCTTTTTTATGTTTTTTATATACTATTTAACATTTCGAAATAATATCTTTACTAACATCTAAAAAATAAGCATGCTAACTAAAAAAATAAGTGTAACAATATCATGACCTAATTCGTTATACTTCTTGAAAACCCAAAATCAAATTATGACAAGAAACATTTTCATCCTATTATTCTGCCTATTTTCATTTACAGGCCACACGCAACAATTAAGTGGAAACATTTCAGACCTTGAAGGCAAACCGATTCCCTTTGCCAACATATTTATCAAAGAGTTAGCTACCGGAACCACATCGAATATAGATGGACAATATCATTTAGATCTTCCAGAGGGTGAATGGCAACTTCATTATCGATATATGGGATACAAAACCAAGGAAGTGAAAGTTACTATGGGGCAAAACAATATGGAACTAGATGTTGCCCTTGCCCCCCAAACATACCAACTAAAAGAAGTGAAAATATTGGCAAGTGGCGAAGATCCTGCCTACTTCGTCATGCGCAAGGCTATTGCTATGGGTGATTATTACACCAAACAGGTTAGCGAATATACCAATAAGGTATATTTGAAAGGTACTGGCAAAATCACCAGTGTTCCCAGCTTGTTAAAAAATAAACTAGCAAAAGAAGAGTTTACAGTCGGCAAAGTGTTCGTCACCGAAAACATTTCTAAAATCCATTTCCAACTTCCCAATAAAATTGAAGAAGAAGTCATATCTATTCGGTCTTCAGGTTTAGATGACCAGGTAAATCCAATGCAATTTATTACATTAAATCTTTATAACACACGAGACGAGGGTTTTATATCGCCTTTAGATAAGGCTGCTTTTACAGTTTATAAATTCCAATTTGTATCTGTATTCGAGGATCAGGGCAGAATAATTAATCAGATAAAAGTGACACCTAAAAGAAAAGGAAAAGATTTATTTAATGGCTTTATAAATATCACCGAAACCTTCTGGAACATTCATTCGGCAGACTTGAAACTAAGACTACCCATGACCCATATTCACATGCATCAAATATACGCACCTGTTAGTAAAGATGTTTGGATGCCAGTTAGTCTGGACTACGAAATCAAATTCAAAGGAATGGGCTTCGGTTTGGAAGGTATGTACGTTGCTTCAATCAAAGATTATCAAGTAACATTAAATCCTGATTTAGACCATGACTATCTAAAACAAGAAGAACTGGCTAGAAAACAAGAAACTGAAGATATAAACAAGCTAAGCAATACTGAAGAATCAAAAGTATTATCGGCTAAAGAAATAGAACGCAAAGCTGAAATTCAAACGCTTCTCGAAAAGCCAGATATGAAAAATTCTGATATGCGGAAGCTTGCTCGATTGATGGAAAAAGAGAATTCAAAAAACAAAAAAGAGAAAATTAAAGAGCCGCTTGAGATTAAAATCGAAAAGGTGAAAATGGCTAAAGACGCCAAAACTAAAGATTCGATATATTGGGACGAAATGCGTCCTATCCCACTTTCAAAAGACGAAAAAATCAGTTTTGTAGAAAAAGATTCCATCGTGAAAGTTAAAAATACACCCGAATATAAAGATTCGGTACGTAGGGCTAACAGGGAATTTAAATTCAACCACCTACTTTGGGGCAAAACGTACAGATATAAAGAATCGAACTCACGTTTGTCTACACCGGGTCTATTGGCCTTTGATAAAATCTCATACAATACGGTTCAAGGCTTTACCTTCGATGCGCCTTTCTCCTACACAAAGAAAGATACTATAGGTCATTATTTTGAGATGACATCAAATTTAAGCTATGCTTTCTCACGTGAGCATCTTGATTATACTATAGGAAGCCTATATCGATACAATGGTTTAAAAAGAGCCTGGTTGGGTTTCGAAGCAGGAAGCAAGGCGGTTGATTTCAATGAAACTACTGGCATTAACCCAATGCTCAATGTGGTTACCTCCCTTTATTACAAGGATAATCACATGAAATTGTACGACAAAAACTATATGAAAGTGTGGCATAAAATAGATCTTACCAATGGCCTAAACCTTGGTACAAAATTGGAATATGCCAATAGAAAACAGCTTTATAACAACAATAAATTCTATATATCAGGTCCTGGTGACAATAAATACACGCCAAACATCCCTAAAGGCATAAATCCAGAATTGGTTCGTGATAATAAGGCATTAACCTTTACTGCACAATTAGATTACACTCCGCACCACAGATATATGGTAAAGAAAGGGGTAAAACAAATGACGAGTTATCATTCACAGCCTACTTTTTCTTTACTCTACAAACAAGGGATTAAGGATATATTTGGGTCTGAGACCGATTTTTCATTCTTAGAAGCCTCTGTCAAGCAAGAATTCGAAATAGGATTTAACGATCGACTGGCCTATAGCTTAAAAGCAGGTTCATTTCTATCGGACAAAAAAACCTACTTTTCTGACTATCGCCAATTTGGAACCAGCAAACCTGTCTTTATGATTGGTGGGGATATGAACACATTCCGCTTATTGGATTATTACCAACACGCTACCAATAAAGAATTCGCCGAAGCTCATATCCAATATACCTCCGATCGATTTTTATTAAAACGCCTCCCTATATTGAATAATTCTTTAGTAATACAAGAAAAGGTATTTGTTAACTACCTGACTCATGAAGGGAAAAAGAATTATTGGGAAGCAGGCTATGGCTTAAGCCAAATCTTTCTTCTTCTTGATTTGGAGGTGTTTTGGAGTTTCGACGGGAAACAGCATAAAGAAACAGGATTAAAAATCAAGTTTAATATCTAGGAGCTTATTTTAGAATTTTAAATTATGAGTTAAGAATTATGAATTGGTAATTACGAATTATGAACAAGCATTAAACCCAATAGACTTAAAAGACTCCGAACTCAACATCGGATACTAAATTAAGAATTACGAACTAATACAAACCTCAGTAAACTTACAAGACTCTGACATTAGTATCACTCCCCCTTTTTTAATTTTAAATAATTGATAGGTGTTTTACAATGACCTCTATTTTAAATAGCTTTTGTTTTAGCTCTAAACTTTAGTAAGACCGAGAAGCTGTCCCGAACGATCGGGATGTTCGAAGATCACTCGGCCGCACTTAAGTGTGAGATGAATAAAGAAGTTATTTAAATAGCAGTCTTGAATTTCTTTGCTTCGTTTCTTGTTTCAAGACAAAAATTGGAGCGTAGCGGAAATCGTGAATACAATTGAAATCATGCACAGAATGAACAAATGAAGTTAAATATGGACGAAGTAACAATTTCTAGGATAGTGTTAGTATTACACCTATTATTTCACCTCCTGATTTCTTTACTTTCAGCTTATTTGACTTTCTTTGTGCAAAATTTTAAACATGCCAATAAAACGTCATCCTAACTTACCTTTTGCCCCATCCAAATTCCCAATCTTTTACGGATGGATGGCCATGATTGCTGCCACAATAGGAATCATTTGTTCAATACCAGGCCAAACCATTGGGGTATCGGTTTTTACCGATTACCTAATCGACTCTCTGCAACTCTCTCGTGATGCGCTGAGTTCAGCCTATCTGATTGGCACGGCTATGAGTTCCTTATTCCTGACCAAGGCTGGAAAAGTATACGACAAGTTTGGTGCTCGTTTCACCGCTATTCTTGCGGCTTGTGTTTTAGCACTAACCCTTCTACTCTTCTCCATAAGCGATCATATGAGTAATAGTATTTCTTCGTGGACAGATATTTCATTCTCAGCGGTCAGTTTTGTTTTGGTTTCGGCTCTATTCTTTATGCTTCGATTTTCAGGACAAGGGGTACTGACTTTAGCATCGCGTAATATGCTAATGAAATGGTTTAACAAAAACCGTGGATTAGCCAATAGTATTTCCTCGGCTATTCAATCTTTCGGATTTGCAGTTGCGCCTCTATTTGTAGCCGGTTTAATTCATAGTACCGATTGGAGTGCTGCTTATCTGATTATGGCAGCCATCATCGTCGCTTTTATCATCTTTGCCTATATTTTCTTTAGAGATAATCCGGAAGAATGTGGCTTAATTCCCGATGGGAAGCTTGTAAAAGAAAAGAAAAAGAAGTCTTTTAACGATAGTAACAAACAATTCACACTTAAGGAAGCTAAGAAGACACCTATCTTTTGGGTTTATGCTCTAGCCATTGCCTTTAGTGCCTTCTTTATAACAGGCTTCACTTTCAATGTGGTTTCCATATTCGATATTGCAGGATATAGCGAACAAAAGGCCCTTAGTATATTTATACCTGCTTCGCTTATTTCTATTGTAGCAGCCTTGGCAGGAAATGTCATTAGCGATTATATGCCACTTAAGCGCATTCTAATCATCTATCTAATGGGATGCTTGCTTTCTTGTATTGGCTTATCCTTTCTTTCACATTGGAGTGGCTACTACATTCTAATTCTTGGTAATGGTATTATGGGAGGACTTTTCTCAGTTCTAGCTGCCATCACTTGGCCTCGCTTTTTCGGTAGCGACCACCTGGGTGCTATCAGCGGATTGGCAATGTCACTTATGGTATTTGGCTCTGCTTTGGCTCCCCTTTTCTTTAGCCGAATATTTACATTAACAGGTAGCTACCAACTTGCAGGTCTTGCAGGTGGAGTGTTAGTGATTATCCTGCTTCTGTTCTCTTTAAAACTTAAAAATCCTCAAGAAGATTAATATTCAAGGATAAAAGACATCCGATGAAGCCTTATAGATATTTGAAGCCCAATCTCATAAAAATGAGATTGGGCTTTTATTATTTGCACAAACCCGACAGAGTCGAAGACCTGTTGGAGTTAACCTTTACATCTAAACTCTGACAGGTTTCATTTACATATCTTCTCTTTTATGCTTAACTAGCATTTACAAAACTTCATCCTTTTACCTTACATATAATATGATAGATTATAATTACATTTATAAGCTTAAACTGTCATTGGGGCTTTTACACATGCTTCGAACAAAATGTCTCTTGCAAAAAAAAGTCCATTAGACGTAATTCTAATGGATAACACGATAGATAACAACAATCTACAACAGGTAAATGGGATAAAGCGCATTGCACTTTACGCACTTGTTATGTACAACTAAAATCTTTAAGGAGAGATTAAACCCTCTTTTTTTAGGCTGAGACAAAACGGAGGGGCAAGTTCCTTAAGGAGTAAAAGGACAAGAAAGGCAATGGAAGGCATTGTTCAAGTCTTATGCGGTTCTACCGTGAAAGATCGCTCTTTCAAACGACTGGTATCGTTAACTAAGACTTGGATAAGTTACTGCTTTTTAGAATCAATGTCAAGAGAAGAATGAAATTCGACATTGAAAAACAGTTGCTTACACTT